>CAYMRP010000025.1:0-1500 GCA_964392925.1 uncultured Gammaproteobacteria bacterium | reverse complement strand
CCTGGGTGTGTTAAAAGCGCAGGAAAAACCGAGAGAGGATCAATGGGATGTTTATAATCTCTTTCTGCCGGCATGGAGGGATTATACAATATTTCTTACAATCTGTGACCCAAACGGGTTCGGAACCATATAGGCATTATACGGTTTTTTGGACTGTCTCAGCTTGAGGCTAAATGAGACAAATGAGACGCCATAAAAAGGAATCGTATAGTCTTAAACTGATACAATTTGATATATTTAGATTAATTCGTAATCAGAATTGCACCAACTGCCGGAAGTAATAGGTTGTCAGTACCGTACCCGAAAATAATTTCAGGAAATGGATTTGGATTGTGATCCTGCCAATAATTCTCGTCAAAGTAATGGAAGTATTGTCGTACTCTTTTAAATAACCACTTGCCAGAAGAGTACTCATCAAAAATATCAGGAAAATATCTTCTTGATGAAGGGCCTTAAATATATGTTGAAGAAAAGTCTGTGGCATTTGGAGGAATTAGAAGCAGTTGTATCAACATTGAGGAAAAGTTTATATTTAACTTGTGCTATAAAGTGCAAATCAAATCTTGAGAATAGCTTTTCTTTTAAGAATTAGTTGAAGGTTATTACTAGTTGAGGGGATGAAGCACTTTCTTTTGAACCGAATTCTATTCTTCCGTTAGCACCTTCGTCAGTTTTTTTAAGAACCCACCCATAATTCTGGTTTGTTTGAGATATGAAATTGGCTACATCAGATGTAACATCCATTTCTATAACACCATTTTGGTTGTTAGTTATATTTGAAGTTGCAGTCGGAGTAGTAATAAAAGGCCATGACCCTGAGTTTGTCATTTCCCAAGCTGTGCCACCTGAACAATCATCGTTTTGATTTGAAATATTTGAATCTGAAGCGCACTTCCATGTAGCCCCAAGACCAGTACCTCTAAATGTTGGGTTATTTCCAAATATAAAACCGTTTCCCTCTGACCAAGAAGAAGTCAATCTATGTAAGCTAATTGTTCTGCCGATAGTACCCCAATTATTTCCATTATCAGAAATTGTAAATCTGAGTATTGCCGTATAATCCTGTGAGTTTCCGATCGCATTCTCAATCTCTGTTTCATTAAAAACAATAAGTGCTCTATTTTTTCCCGACGACTGTAGCCTTAGGATTGTTGAGGCACCTTCATTCTCATTACTCGAACCCTGTTTAAGATATGAATCAGCAGAAGGATTTAAGTAAACAGGTGCAAGATTTGCGACTTCAACGGTAGCGGTTTGAGTTCCTATAGCTCCTTGGTTGTCAGTTATTGAAACAGTTACTGTAAATGATCCTGGAGAGCTATAAGTGTGACTAAGAAAAAAGTCAGTGCCTGTAAGGTTAAGTGCTTGGGTACCTGACCCGTCTCCATAATCGACTGATCCTGTCCAAGACGTGGAATCACCATCTAAAAATGCACCTGCTTCTTCACATCTGCAACCTCGCAGGTTAATTAAGTTCGCAACCTTGTTTTTTATTGGAAA
>CAYMRP010000024.1:0-1687 GCA_964392925.1 uncultured Gammaproteobacteria bacterium | reverse complement strand
TATTGGCTAAGTTCATGAGTTCCTGATTAACCTGATAACTCTTAAAGATCTCAAGCCTTTTATTTTGCTCTGCCTCATCTCCCATACTTACCCAGGTATCCGTATAAACTACATCCGCATTCTTGACAGCTTCCTTAGGATCTTCAGTTTCTATAATTTTTGCTCCTGTAACTTTTGCAATGTTTTTAGCCTGCTCAACGATTTTTTTATTCATCCAATACCCTTTGGGAGAAGCACAACTAAAGTTAATGCCAAGAAGAACACAGCCTAAAATTAATGAGTGGGGGACATTATTATCTCCATCACCGATATAGGCGACTGTTAAGTTATCTAGTTTTCCCTTAACTTCCCAGATCGTTAATAAATCAGCCAATGCTTGGCATGGATGTTCTAAATCAGATAAAGCATTTATCACCGGAATATTTGAATTCTCTGCAAGACCTACTAAATCTTTATGATTAAAAACCCTTGCGACGACTAAGTCAGCCATACTTGAGATAACCTGAGCTACATCTGAAACCGGCTCCCTTTTCCCTAAACCAACCTCATTTGCTCCAAAATAAATTGGATGTCCGCCTAATTGGTTAAAGGCAAAATCAAAACTGAGTTTGGTTCTAAGACTTGGCTTTTCAAAAAGCATTACCATTTGTTTATTCTTTAGGAGGGGATTATTTTTACCCTTACTTTTTAATTCTTCTTTAAGTTTTTTTGCCATAATAAGTACCTGCCAAATTTCTTTAGCCGATAAGTCTGTTATTGATAAAAAGTGCTTAATATTTTTCATATTTATTCCACAACCTCCGTTCCAGTAAAATGGCTGCTAAATGCTGTAGCTAAATTGTCGGCATTGCAAATTAAAATTCTTTTTACTCCATCATCTCGTGCATAAAGAGCAGTTATAAGTCTAGCTTTTATATCAGAATTTAGTTTTCCTGATTTCATCATTTCCAAATACTGAGCTTCGCTTATGGATTTTTGTAATTGACCATCATGCATTATTCCAGGTTGGTCACCTAACATTATTAATTTGAGTTCAGGATAATCAGATTGATGTTCTACAGCTAGAGTAGCTGCAACTTCATCACTTGATAAATTTAATTTTTGTTTAAGAGAGTTTCCATGCTCATAACCTACAGGAGTAACTATGGGAACTCTCCCTTTATTGAACTCTGCATCTAATTCATATGCTCCTCGAAACCATGCAGCTTCTCCTACAAATCCTAAATCTGGATCTTTGGGCGAAGTAAAAATACCAGAATTACTCGATACACTAAAAGCATCTACACCCAAAGCATTTAATTTTGCTGCGTAATCTCTGCCTATACTATCAAGTACAGACACAACTACATCTAAGCTCTGTCTGTTCGTAAATCTCTTACCTCCTATAAAGAATGGCTGGGGTAATCCTCTTGCGGCGATTTCTTTATTAATTGCTGCTCTACCTCCATGAACCAGAATTAAAGGAACCCCTTCTCTACTTTTTTCCGCTAAAAATGGCAAGACTTGTTGGTCTTGTTTAATATCACCTATTAATCTAACTACTGATATTTTTTCTTTTATCATTTTTCCCTTTCTTGTCATTGTCAGCCGGAGAATAAACCCCGGCTGAAACAAATGACATTATTTTTTAACTCCTAACTGGTTTGCCAATTTCATTTGAAGCGAGTAAATTTCAATGAAACCTGCA
>CAYMRP010000023.1:0-2656 GCA_964392925.1 uncultured Gammaproteobacteria bacterium | reverse complement strand
TAAGGGATTTTCATTTTTTGAGCATCTTTTATCTTAGCCTGCATTTTATCGTTTCTGTAATCGGCTTCAACTCTGATGCCTTTATCCTTAAGCATTTTGAAGATAGTTTCAGCGTAATCATTATGTTTTTCAGAGATGGGGATGATTTTTACCTGAAGTGGCGCAAGCCAGACAGGGAAAGCGCCGCCGTAGTTTTCGATTAATAAACCGATGAATCTTTCCATGGAGCCGTAGATGACTCTGTGGATGGCGATTGGAGTTTTATCCTGACCATCAGAGTCTGTGAATTTTAAGTTGAATCTTAAGGGTTGTTGGAAATCTAATTGTAGAGTTCCCATTTGCCATTCGCGGCCTAGTGAATCTTTCATGAGAATGTCGATTTTTGGACCATAGAATGCGCCTTCTCCTTCAACTATAAAGAAGTCCTGGCCGGATGATTTGAGAATTTTTTCGAGAGACTGTTCAGCATTCGTCCAGATTTTCGGATCTCCCATGAATTTTTCCGGCCTTGTTCCTAATCTGAAGCGGTATTCAAGTTTGAAGATTGAATAGAATCTTTCGACTATTTCGAATAATTTTTTGAATTCGTCTTCGATTTGGGACTCCATGACAAAGATGTGGGCATCATCCTGGCGGAATTCGCGGACTCGGAATAAGCCGTTTAATACTCCTGATAATTCATATCGATGCAAAGGATCTGTGTCTGAGAATCTTAGAGGTAATTCTTTGTAGGATCTTTTTTTAAAGCTGAAGATATTCATGGCGTTTGGGCAATTCATGGCTTTAACACCATAAAGTTCGTTTTCGCCCATGTCAGCTACAAACATGTCCTGCCAGTAATGATCAAAATGACCTGAAGTTACATATAAGTCCTTCTTATTTAAAATAGGAGAGAAAGTTTCCTGATAGCCTCTTTTGGAGTGTTCTATACGCCAGAAATTCAGGAGTTCATTGTAAAGAATGACTCCATTTGGGAGCCAGTAAGGCATGCCTGGAGATGTTTCATGAAAGAAGAAGAGTTCTAAGGCCGGGCCTAATTTTTTATGGTCGCGTTTTTTTGCTTCTTCAAGCATACTTAAGTAATCTTCTAACTCCTGTTTGCTTGGAAAGGCTGTGCCATAAATACGGGTTAGCATTTTGTTTTTCTCACTGCCTCGCCAATATGCGCCGGCTATAGAGAGAAGTTTAAAGGCTCCGATTTCCTGCTTAGGATTTTCAACATGGCCGCCTTTGCAAAGATCCCAATAATCACCGGATTTATAAAAAGTGACTTTTTCGCCATCTTTAGTAAACTCTTCGATTAATTCTAATTTATATTCATTGCCTTTAAACTCCTTTTTGGCTTCCTCTGCAGTTAATTCGTGGCGCTCAACTGAACTCCAGGAGGACAATAATTCTGTCATTTTTTTCTCAATTTTAGGTAGATCTTCCTCGCTGATACTCTCACCGTTAAAATCAAAATCAAAGTAGAAACCGCTATCTATTGCAGGGCCAATTGTCCTTTTCGAATCAGGATAAAGTTCTGTGACTGCCGCAGCCAAAAGATGGGCTGCAGAGTGTCTTAAATTATTTAAATCTGTTTGTTTATCCATAAGTCTTGCTAAATATACCAAATAGCCGAGTATTTAGAAAGCCGAGACAGGTTTGAATATATTTCACTTAGCCTAATCTTGTTCACAAATTGTGCAGGGCTTTTTCAATTTTTCAATTTCGCACTGATCGCAGTCATCATCACAGCCATTAACCGTCTGGTCCTCGTCAGGATCAGTGGAGGTTTTTATATTGGCTTTATAGGATTTGGAATCCAAGATTGTTTGACCAAAGCTGTGGATTATATTCAAATTTATCATAGTGTTAATAATTTACTTATTTTTTCTCCTTTTTGCCCGACTTTAACAGGACAGCTTAACTGTGTTCTCACTTCACAGATCAAAAGAATTTGATCAAAAAAAAGCCCCCCTTTTGATTGGGAGGCGTTGGTACTTTGGGATTTTTCCACAAAGCACTAGCCCCCACTATTGCGGGTGGCGGTGTTGATTGAGGGAACATTTTGCATTTGGTATTTCATTACATCCAATTTAGTACTTTAAACTAAGTCTGTCAAGGCGAGGAAAAGCTACAGGTTAATCTTGAGGTGTAGGACGAGGCTGCTGGGTTCTTGAGTAAGAAGTCTGAGGGAAATAATCCTTAACGAAATCAAATAAACCGACGATAGTTAAGACCCAAACGAGTATGGCAACGATGATTGTCGCCCCAATAACGGAACCCAGTCCCCAGGCAATTCCGCCTAAGAAGTTGGAGATTAAAATTTCGCGCTTTCTAACTCCTTGGTATGCAGTTAGTTTCTTTGTTGGGTCAGCCACGTAATTAGTATACAGCAAATTATTTTTCGAACAAAGTGAGAAAATACAACTAAGATTGAAAAGAATTAGAATTTGCACTAAAATACGAGAGTCTTGCAGCGCGCGCACTGGGTTTCGGTGTGCGCATGGCGGTCATCCTCTATCGAAGTCCGCAGGACTTCGAGAACAGGGCAGTTAGCTCAGTTGGTAGAGCGCGTTCTTGACGTGAACGATGTCAGGGGTTCGAATCCCTTACTGCCCACAATATTCTGTTTTTTGTTTGAGATAATATACTCCATAAGCGCATTTCCGAC
>CAYMRP010000022.1:0-2727 GCA_964392925.1 uncultured Gammaproteobacteria bacterium | reverse complement strand
GTTTTGGCAGTTTAGCTTGAAACAGTATCAATCTGCCTCAAGTTAACATACAATAAGAGATATGTTTGTAGACGAAGCGGAAATTGAAATTATAGCGGGACATGGCGGAGCTGGTAGAGTATCTTTCTACAAGCCGCCTTTGCGCGGGCCTGATGGAGGAAATGGCGGAAAAGGCGCGGATGTTTATTTGCAGTCGACTGATTCTTTATCAACTCTAGAGTACTTTTTAAGTCATGCAGATATTAAAGCTCCTAATGGAGATATGGGTGGAGCAAAAAGAAGTTCTGGGAAAGACGCAATTGATGTGGTGGTTAAAATCCCAACTTATTCTGAGGTGACGGATTTAGAGAATGGTGAAGTGTTTGAGTTTCCAGAAGGCGGAATAAAGATTTTAATTTGTAAGGGCGGAAAAGGCGGAAAAGGAAATTTTGAATTTAAGTCTTCCAGAAATACTACTCCTGAGTATGCCCAACCTGGACTTAATGGTGAGACTAGAAGTTTGAAACTGGAGATAAAATTAATTGCTCAGGCTGGTTTGATAGGACTTCCTAACTCAGGTAAAAGTTCACTTTTAAACGAATTAACTAATGCACAGGCACGGATTGGTAATTATCCATTTACAACTTTGGAGCCTAATTTAGGGGTGGTTATGCTGGGACCAAAGAAAAAAGTTATTGCTGATATTCCCGGTATTATAGAGGGGGCTGCTGATGGTAAAGGTTTGGGGTTGAAGTTTTTAAAACATATCGAGAAAGTTGAAACTTTATTTCATTGTATTTCAAGTGAGTCACTCGACCCGTTAGGAGATTATAAAACTATTCATAATGAAATGAAGGAATTTAATCCGCTGCTTAATGAGAAACAAGAAGTTATTTTACTAACGAAATCTGATTTAGTTTTTGAGGATGATTTAAAAGATATTATTAAGAAACTCAAGAAAACTGGTAAGAAAATATTACCAGTTTCGATATATAATTTTGATAGTGTTGAAGAATTGAAAAAACTTATATAATTTGATTAATGAATAGATTTACTCCGAGAATATTAATAAGTCTGGTGGTTTTGATTTTGATTGTTTCTGGCGGGTTTATATTTTTTAGAAGCAATAATACGCCAACTACTTCAGATTACACTCCGGTTCCGCAAGCTAATAATCAAGATGTGAGTGAATTAGGAGAATTTTATGATGGGACGGCAGCTGCAAATCCTGAGGCGTCGGCAACTGCAGTACCTAAGCCTAATCCTTTATCCTCCTATGCATATCCTAATGGTGAAAGAATTTCATCTGGATCGGCACAGCTTAAATACGAAACTGAGGATGATGTGGAGACAGTTACTAATTGGTACAAAGCTCAGATAAAGAAGTTAAAATTTAATGCACAATCGTTTACTGCAACATCAGTTAATGGCGAAGATCTTAATAAAATTTCGGCTGCTAAGCCTGGTGAAAAAATTGAAGTTACCATCAAAAAAGATCAAACAACATCAAACGTACTTATCACTGTTGACAGACTCTAAAGACTTCTGATAGCATCGCCTCAAATGGATCCTGCACCATTTTGGGTTGTCCCAAAATTCTATTTCAAAAATTTTTATGGAAGAAAGAAACTACTTAAGACGCTTCAAAAATTCTAAGGTTAAAACTTATTTAATTGGACTTATTGTAATTGCTGCGGTTATTTTCTTGCTGGTGAAATTTAATCCTTTTGCTTCCGGGAATACTCAAGTTGCATCTTCTAATAAAACAGTTCTCAAAGATGTGTTGGCAACAGAAACTCTAAACCGAGAATTTAAATTCCCTTTGAAGAATGAAAAAGGCGAAACTATGGGTGAAATTAAGTATGTGCTTGAAAATGCAGAGCTGCGGGATGAAATTGTAGTTAAAGGTAAAAAAGCATCAGCAGTTTCCGGAAGAATGTTTTTGGTTTTAAATCTAAAAATAACTAATGATACGAATCAGAATATCTCAATGAACACCAAAGATTACGTAAGATTGTTTGTTAACGGAAATGAGAATGAACCATTATCTCCAAGTATTCATAATGATCCGGTGGTTGTAGATGCAATTTCTGTTAAACCGACAAGAGTTGGGTTTACTATTAATGAGACAGATAATAATTTGAAAATTAAAGTCGGAGAGATTAAAGGCGAAAAGCAAACTATTGATTTGAGTTTGAAAAAGTAATAAGAGGTAAGGCTGGGAGTGATTAAAATATGGATTCTGAAAACCCGACTACTGATCTTCTAAATATTCTAAGTAAAGCTATGGATGGCAAAGTTTATGGGAGTATTGAAATATTTCTTGAGGAAGGACAAATAACCCAGATTTCGCAAAGAGTTATTAAGAAAATTAAGAAAACACAAACTGCACATTCATTAGTAAAGAAGCCATCTCCGGTAAGAAAAGTTAATGGCAATCCACTGCGAGTAGCTACCTCCCCTACCAGACCTTAGAGAATATCAGTGTCGTAAAACAAAGTCGATGCGACTTGTCGTAAAGATATTTATACTAGGCTACATCCCAAAAAGCATTATCACTTATATAGTAAAGTTTAAAGAGCTTTTATACGCTAGTTATTTGTAAGTACTAAATTCAATTTCATAACTGTATTTTGATAAGAAATGCGTGGCTGATCAGGCCTGAATAATGAACTGCATAAAGTAGAATTTTAAAGTGTAAGAGTAGTGTTAGAACCCTTAAACCCTATTGACAACATATATCCCAAT
>CAYMRP010000021.1:0-4051 GCA_964392925.1 uncultured Gammaproteobacteria bacterium | reverse complement strand
CCACAATATTCTGTTTTTTGTTTGAGATAATATACTCCATAAGCGCATTTCCGACGAACTCAGCGAGTTTAACGGGAACAGCATTACCAATTTGTTGTTCTAAGTTTGTTTTAGTCCCTTCAAAAATAAAGCTCTTGGGAAAAGTTTGAATCCAAGCTCTCTCGTTTGTAGTAAGGGCTCTGACTTTATTTAAATCTTTTGTAGCATCTAGATGGTGAAGCGAGTAATTCTTAGGTAAAGGGCGGTTCACACCCCTGATGGTCGCACTCGGTTCGTCTAAATTATAAATACCTCGTCGGCTGTAGTTTCTAGGATGGCGATAGTAATATTCCAAGCCTAAAGTATCGCCAAAATAATCTTTCAGAGTCATCACATTATCTGAGAGTTTCTCAACTAAGTAAGAATCAAGGGCATTGTCTTCCCCATCCAGTTCACCAATTACAAACCAGCGTTTTCTCTTTTGAGGCACACCGCACAAGCTAGCATCAATTAGCTTTACTGTCAGGCCATAGCCAGCTGTTTTAAAAATTCGAAATGCCTGCTGATACTTGGCAGTTAAAAGAAGTCTATCAACATTTTCCATGATAAAATATTTTGGTTTTTGTGCGGCAATTATTTGGGCAAATGAGACAGTTAAGTTTCCTCGTCCGCTATCCTCATTCCTTTTACCAGCTTGGGAGAAATCCTGACACGGAGGCCCGCCGGCAATAATATCAGGATTATAATTCTCAATTACTTTAACAGCCTCTGAGACGTTGTTTAAATCCAGATTTATAATGTCGTGTTTAAAATTCTTTTGATATGTTTCTATAGCTGGCTGCCAATTATCAAGCCCGGCGACTACTTTAAACCCGGAGTTTTGTAATCCGAGAGAAAGGCCCCCACAACCTGAAAATAGATCGACGACTGTTATTTTTTTTGCCATACTTTTTTTATAAACTGTCGAATAATGATGGTGTGCTAAGTAAAGCGGCATCAAATCTTCTTTCGGGACTTAAGAGTTTTTCTCCGCCGCCTAAAATTATGTTTTTTAGTTCTTGTTTTTTAATTCTAGGATTTGTTAATTCTGGTGATTTCATATATTTTCTGGTTACTGCGCCTCCGATTGCGAAAGCTTTATCATTTTTAGTATCAAAAGTAATTTCATCAATAACTTGTTGATGTTTTATCTTGCCTTCTGAGGCGAAGTCATAAAGCATTTTCGCCAGCCAGACAGCGCATCGGGTTGGCCGGGAAATTGACTCTAAGTTTGAGCTGATTCTGGCTATATCAATAAAAGTTCTTGTAAAAGCAAAATCACTCCAAATAAACATGTCTAAACAATTATCGGCCAGTAGAAGTTTTTTGCCTTGGGTTTTCCAAATTGGCTGTATAACTAAGGGCTTTTGGAGTTCAATTTTTTCAGAGACGATATCGTCAAGAGCACTGCAAATTAGTCCAATATAGGGCGCGACACTTTTAGTACTTCTCCAGTCAGATATAGCATCGGACAAGGGCTGTAAATGTTTTAGTAGTAGATGTTTTTCGTTTATATATGAGGAGGCGAGGCTAAGTGCCAAGTAGACAATAGTATCTGGTCTGATAACGATTTCAGAGTCGTAATTGTCTTCAGTTGCATTAAATGTTTGGTTATCAGGAAGGGCGGTTAACTTAATTTCTAGTGGCCGGAGCGGATAGTTGAGACTGTTTTTAATTTCGGAGGCAACTAAATCTATTCTGGGGAGATTTCCTACTACCAGGGTTTCGTATGGAGTATAGATACTTTCGAAGGCATAGAATGAATCGGCTCCCAAAGGGTCGATGCCAAATACATCCGAAACTTTTATTTTTCCATGAAGAACTTTTAGCTCAGGATTTAAAGTTAAGTAGACAGGATCTATATTCTTACTACTCATGTAGCAGGCTAAAGAAACTGGGAAAGCATTGTTGAATTGATTTTTGCCCCAATTAGTATTTTGCGAGAAGTCTCTGTTAGAATTTTTTAAACCGAATAAGCCTGGAGGGGTGGTCATATGACTAGACCAATATATCAGAAATCAGTTGACAAAGGGAGGATGTACTAGCCTGCGCCTTGGCCGCCGGTTGTTGAAAGGAATCCACCTTCGGCTGCTTTATCAAGATTTAGATCAGGGCCAGTCGAAGCTGCTTTTTGCTGTTTCTCCATTTTTTTATACTGCTTTTCCTGTTCAGTTTGTTCACGCTCAAACATGCTAGCAGCGTATACAGTTAAACGGCCAAACGAGTCTTTAATTCCCTTATATGAAACATTAGTCAGTTTAATTGTTTTATTGATATTTTCTTTTTCCTGGGCATCAAATCTAACAGCCTCTGTAGAAACTACGGAGCCTGATTGAGCCTGAAGGGCGGTGTAGAAGTTTTGTTTAACTTGAGCTTGAGCCTTCTTTTTCTCTTCGGCTTTGATTTTGGCAGGATCAGTTTCTTGCTTCTTAGCTTTCTTTTCTTTTTTACCAACCATTAAAGTTGTTGTATCCATAGCTATTTCTTTGAAAAGAGCCATTGCGCCAAAGAGGCTTTTGCCTAAGCCGCCGAGCGCTCCGAATAAGCCTTTGAAATCAAGTTTAATGCCGGCATCTTCGACCCAAGATCCACTTCCCTTTTGCTCTTCAACTATAAAGTCGGGTTTAGAATCAACCAGAAGTTCCTGAAGCTCAGCTTGTTTAACTGGTTCAGTGAATTTAAATTCAGTTTTAGTCTCGGTGATTTCAATTCTTTCAGTAGGTGTTTCAATAGTTTTTACCTGAATGTCTTCGGTCTTTAAACTATAGAATTCAGCCCAGCTGTTTTTTATGGATAATTTATCTTCTTCGGAATGGCTGACAGTTTTGCCGATTGGTTCAGCTGGTTCTGCAGGTTCAGAACGCTCACGTTCAAGTTGATTTTCGAAGCTGTTTTGGAAGAGGCTGTTAGAATTGTTTGATCCGATTAGGGTTGGATTCATGAATGTATTATACCACTATTATTGAGGCTAATCAATAAACTATAAGCTTTATGTAAATTGTTAAGCTACATATTTTTGAGCCTGCATAGCTATAGAGTGGATTTTTTGTTAGAATTCAATTATGCCGGTGTGGTGAAATGGTATACACGCATGATTTAGGATCATGTGGCGCAAGTCGTGGAGGTTCAAGTCCTCTCACCGGCACTCTAAAAAACTATGTCAGAAATCGAAAAAAGTACATTTCCTTTAAAAGATCAAAGAATGTCACTGCGAGATAGAAAGGCGCTGGCAGGAGCTGTCATGGGAGGAATAGGCTTGGTTTATGTTGTAGAGGGCGGAAACAAAGCAATTGTATCAAGGAGGTCTGCTATGCTATTTGCCTTAGGAGCTGCGAGTGGATACTTTCTAGGGCTGATCACCCCTACTTTGCGAGCCGAAGCTAAGTAAACTTTTTTACAGTTGAATCGTGGGCTTTGTTTTCGAGCTCGTCATTAAGGGGCTTTAAAGTTATTTCTTCTTTGTATTTTACTTCTAAGGCTTTTTGGATTAGCCAGTCTGCGAGCTGGGGGTTTTTAGGCAAAAGAGAGCCATGCATATAACAGCCGATGGCATTTTTATAAATACAGCCTTCGGTTTTATTTTCTCCATTATTACCAAAGCCCTTAATTACCTTACCTAGAGGTTGGGCATCAGCTTTAAGATATGTTTTGCCGGAGTGATTTTCAAAACCAACTAGAAAAGAGGTTGCAGGTCGTAGGTTTGAGGTTTCAGATTTTTGTTTTTGGCTGTAACCTGCAATCTGTGTCCTGATCACTATATTGCCTATCATTCTGTCATTTGAGGCTTTGGTATAGGCTGGGAATATACCTGCGCCTGGAAGTCTGCCGCCTTCGAAAGGCTGGTAATATTCGCCTAGTAGTTGATAACCTCCGCAGATTGCTAGGAGCGGCACTCCCCGATTTATTTCTTTATTTAGAGTCAAAGATTTTTCTTTTAAGTCTTTGGCTACTCCACTTTGAGCTTGATCTTGACCTCCGCCGAAGAAAAAAAGATCACATTCTTTTTCGGTGAGTTTCGAACCGATACTTATAT
>CAYMRP010000020.1:0-4573 GCA_964392925.1 uncultured Gammaproteobacteria bacterium | reverse complement strand
AATGCTCTGGAGAATTTACACTGTCTTATTTTTGGTTATTAATGCGGCTTCCCTGATTGCTTTTGATTATCGTAATTTTGATTATGTGGCATTTATTAGTTTAGTTCTAAGCGTCGGTCTTAATATTGCTGTTTATTCATATGCTTTTAAGAAGCCAGTACTTACAAAAATTATGTTGGACTGGTTATTTAAGTTGAATATAGCGATGTTTGGAGTGTTTTTATTCTTTGAGTTTATTACTTTTCTTCAGGAGATAATTGGAGCTGGAATTAATTTGCCGACTTCAGGAGTGGTTTCGATTATTGCATCATTCCCAGCGATTCCGGCTTTGTATGCAACATATAGATTAGCTTATGAGAAAACTGAGAAATCAAAGAAAAAGAAAAGTAAGAGTTAAGGTATTTTCTGACTGCGTTCGAAAAATAATCAGTGTTTGAATAATATTCACATTTTGGATAATAGTTGCTTGACTTAGGCTCCAAAATTTGGGATGCTGTCTTTCGTGCGTAGGTAGGAGTTCCAGTCTCATGTTGTTGATTGGATCCCAGCCTTCGCTGGGATGACGAAATTATGTGTGGAATTTTTGGAATAATTTCTAACGATGCTTCAGCTGCTAATACCACCTTTAAAGGACTTCTGGATATTGAATATCGAGGCTATGATTCGTGGGGTGTGGCTTTTTTAGAGAACGGTGAGTTTAGAGTTGATAAAGAAATTGGATTTCTGCCAAAAGATTTAAAATTTCCGGGAACAGAAGTAGCTATAGGTCATACCAGATGGGCAACGCATGGCGGAGTCACAGAGCTTAATGCTCATCCGCATATGTCTTGCGACAAAAAATTAGTCATGGTTCATAACGGGATTGTAGAGAATTATTTAGATTTAAAGAAACAAGTTGAAGGGCATGAAATTAAATCTGAAACAGATACTGAGATTATTGTTCACCTAATAGAAGATGCGTACAGAGAAACTGGAGATTTAAAACAGTCGGTTTCCAAAATTTTTAAACTATCACACGGTCTGAATGCTTTTGTAGTATCTGATGGAAAAACGATAGTAGCTGTTAAAAAAGGATCTCCGATTGTAGCTGGGGATTCTGATAAAGGAGCAATTATTGCATCCGACCCGAATGCCATACTTCCCCATACGAAAAGACTATTATTTTTGGAAGATAACGATCTTATCGAGATCGACTCTAAGGGATTAAAACTTTATGATGCGTTGAGTCTGGATGAACGAGAAGTTAAATATACAGAGGTGAACTGGGAATATCAGGAAGCTGATATGAAAGATTTTCCTCATTTTATGCTGAAAGAGATTTATGAACAGCCAAAAGTTTTAAGAGTTTTAGCTGAGAATGCTTCGGCTGCTACTGAGATAGCCGAAGATATTAAGAAAGCTTATGGAACATTCTTTTTAGGCTGTGGAACTGCTTCTTACGCCTGTTTATCAGGAGTCTATTTATTTTCAAAAATTGCTAAAAAGCATGTGAATTTTTCTATTGGATCAGAATTTACTTATATTGAGGATTACATTAAGGAAGGATCGTTGGTGGCCGCAATATCACAATCCGGGGAAACTATTGATGTGGTGGAGCCATTTGCAATTGCAAAGAAGAAAGGAGCAACGCTTTTGGCTATGACGAATGTATTAGGATCGACAATGTATCGAATGGCGGATAAGAAACTAATGCTCCAAGCCGGGCCAGAGAAAGCAGTTGCCGGAACTAAAAGCTTTACGGCAATGGTGGCTAATATGGTGCTTTTAGCTTATGCAGTAGCCGGAGATGCTAAAACTGGAGCTGAAATCTTGGAGAAAAGTGCAGTTGAAATAGAGCGTATTTTACAAAAAACTGATTCTATAAAAGAACTGGCAGAGAAAATATACAAACATGACCATATTTACATACTAGGCAGAGGGCTTTCATATCCCCTAGCGCTTGAGGCGGCTTTAAAAATAAAAGAAATTTCTTATATTCATGCTGAAGGGTTTGCTGGTGGTGAATTGAAGCACGGGGTGATTGCATTGGTTGAAAAAGGCACTCCGGTAATGGTTTTTGTACCGAATGATGAAACTAAATCAGCGATTTTAGCTTCGGCTATGGAAGTTAAAGCCCGGGGAGCATTTGTTATTGGCGTGGGAGATGAAGAGAATCCTGTGTTTGATTACTTCTTCAAAGTGGAAAATGTAGGTGCTTCCAGCTTAATACCACATGTGGTATTTCCTCAACTACTTTCGTACTACTTAACTGTTAAACTAGGGCTGAATCCTGATAAACCCAGGAATTTGGCTAAGAGTGTGGTGGTAAAATGAGTTAATTGTTAATTGTTAATTGTTAATTGTTAATTGTTGCATATGAGTAAGAATGTATTAATTACAGGATCTTTAGCGTTTGATTTAATAATGGGATTTCCCGGGAAATTTGCTGAGCATATTGATCCTGAGAAGCTGGATATTTTAAATATTTCTTTTTTAGTTGATAGTTTAAAAAGAGAACGCGGTGGGAATTCGGGAAATATTGCTTATACTCTATCTTTACTTGGGATCGATTCATCGATTTTGAGTAATGCAGGTGAGGATTTTGAGCCTTATGCTAATTTTCTTATCAAACATGGGATAGGAACACAGGATATTAATATTGTAGAGGGTGAATCAACGGCAACCGCTATTATTATGAGCGATAAGTCTAATAATCAAATTACGGCATTCTACCCCGGGGCTATGAAGCATAATTCTAGTTTGAGTCTTGAGAAGATTAAAAGTCCGGCTAATTTTGCAGTTATAACACCGGATTTGCCGGAAGCCATGGAAAAGTTCGCCGGAGAATGCAAGGAATTATCACTACCCTATTTATTTGATCCGGGGATGCAACTGCCGCGCCTGACGGATGAACAGATTTTAAAAGGGATTAATGGAGCAGAGATATTAGTTGCGAATGATTATGAGATGGGAATTATTAAAAAGAGACTAGATATATCTGATGGTAGATTGCTGGAGAAAGTTAAAGTCTTAATTACGACTTTAGGAGAGAAAGGTTCGTTAATTCAAACAACAGAGCAGGAAATTGAGATTAAGGCGGCAGCTATAGATAAAGTTCTAGATCCGACTGGGGCTGGAGATGCTTACAGAAGTGGATTTTTAGCTGGTTATCTAAGAGGGTTGGACTTAAAGATTTGCGGACAAATAGGCTCGATTGCCTCTTGCTACGCTATAGAAAAATATGGTACAACAAATCACACATTTACTATTGAAGAATTTAGTAAAAGATATCGGGAAAACTTCGATGAAGAATTAAATTTAGCTTAAATATTCTTCAGAAACACAAAATTATGATTAAATCAGATGTAAAAGATATAAAACTGGCAGAGAACGGCAAGAAGAAAATTGAGTGGGCTGGATCTCAGATGAAAGTCCTTGAGACTATTACTGAGCGTTTCAAGAAAGAGAAACCATTAAAGAATGTAACTCTGGCTGCTTGTTTGCATGTTACTGCTGAAACAGCCAATTTGGCGATTGCTTTAAAGGCTGGAGGAGCAAATGTGTTTTTAGCAGCCTCCAATCCCCTGTCTACTCAGGATGATGTGGCAGCATCGTTAGTAAAGGACTTTGGTATTCCAACTTTTGCAATTAAAGGCGAGGATAATAAGACTTATTACAAGCATTTAAATGCGGTTTTGGATGAAAAACCACAAGTAACTTTGGATGATGGAGCAGATTTAGTATCAATTCTCCACTCCGAGAGAAAAGCTCAACTTGAGGATGTTTATGGATCTTCTGAGGAAACTACAACAGGTGTAATTAGGCTCAAAGCTATGGAGAAAGATAAAGCTTTGAAGATTCCGGTTATAGCTGTAAATGATTCAATGACAAAACATATGTTTGATAATAGATTTGGTACAGGGCAATCGACTATAGATGGTGTTTTGAGAGCAACTAACATTCTCCTGGCTGGTAAGAAGTTTTTGGTTGTTGGATATGGCTGGTGCGGCAGAGGTTTGGCTTCTCGAGCTCGCGGTATGGGTGCGCAAGTAATTATTGCTGAAATAGATCCAATCAAAGGACTGGAGGCATTAATGGAGGGCTATGAGGTAATGAAGATTGCTGATGCTTTGAAAGTGGCTGATGTGGTGGTAACTGCGACCGGCAATAAACATGTTATTGATACCAATCATCTTAAAAATATGAAAGAAGGAATAATTATTGCTAACACTGGGCATTTTAATGTTGAATTTGATTATGACGGGTTTGTTAAGAAGGCTAAGAAAAGAAGAATGATGAGACCATTCCTTGAGGAATTAACCATTGATGGCAAAAAGTTATATGTATTAGGTGAAGGAAGACTGATAAATTTAGTGTCAGCAGAGGGCCATCCGCCTGATGTTATGGATATGAGCTTTGCTAATCAGGCTTTAGCGGCTGAATATTTAGTTAAAAATGCGGGAAATTTAGCGGTTCAGGTTCATAAGTTGCCTGATGCGATTGATAAAGAAATCGCGAGGTTAAAGTTGGAGACTATGGGAGTGAATATTGATAAATTAACCCCTGCACAGAGGAAATATTTGGATTCTTGGAA
>CAYMRP010000019.1:0-4703 GCA_964392925.1 uncultured Gammaproteobacteria bacterium | reverse complement strand
CCGAAGAAAAAAAGATCACATTCTTTTTCGGTGAGTTTCGAACCGATACTTATATTTTTCACTTCGACTTCAATCCCCCGCCATTCACAGCGTTTTTGGAGGCAAATAATGTTGCCTGTATCACCATAGATATTCATTAGATCCGGATATAAATAACCGATTGTTAATTTCATTTTAAATTTTGAGGGAATAGAATTAGGAATTAAGTATTAAGGGTTGCCCCTTAAAACTTGGCCCTTTATTCATCTCTCTAATTATCTCTCCAATATTCTTTTTTAATGCCTTTTTTAACCATTATTCTTTGGAGTTCCATTAAGGCTGTATAAGTTGGCAGAATAAAAAGGGCTTTTTCTTTGGAGGCATTTTTGAATGAGGATTCCAGGTTAGAATTGATAATAAAGTTCTTTTCGTTGAGACCGGCGTATTTGAGCCTTAAAGCCATATCATAGGCGCGGGAGCCAGATATATAGAGTCTAGAGTCTAGAGTAGAGAGTCTAGTATTTTCTAGATTAATATCCCAAATCCAGGAGACATCAGTGCCGTCGGCGAAGTTGTCATTTAAAGCAAACATTATGGCTTCCTGAGGCTTAATATGAGGCAAAATTGTTTCTAAAACCTGGGTTGCGCCAACTGGATTCTTAATTAGAAAAATGCTTCCTTGTTTACCGTTCATCTCGAATTTTTCATTACGGCCAAAGGAAGGAGTGAAATCTTTTAAGTTTTCAGCCATTTTTACTACGTCTAAATTAAGATTATGGATAAGTGCAAGGGAGGCAAGAAAATTATAGGTATTAAAAATGCCTGGCAAGGGAATGGTGTAATTTACTTTAGAGTTGTTGAATGAAACCCGGGCATCAGTTTGATTTAGATTTGATGATTTAAGGATTTCGGCTTCGTAATCGAGCTTATTGTTGGTTTTGGTTTTTGATTCGCCGGTGATTTTAGAATCTTTAACACCGACTCTAATAATTTGACCTTTGAAATCTTTAACAGCCTTCTCCAGATTACCATCATCGCCGCTAATTATAAGAACAGTATCGCTTTTCAGCTTACCTAATGTTTGTTTCCATCTATTGATGACTGTATCTACTTCACCGTAGCGATCGAGTTGATCTCTAAATGCGTTGAGAAGAATGACAATATCAGGTTTGATTTTTGGAGCGACAGAATTGAAGGCGAATTCATCCAATTCCCAAACACCAAAATCATAATTTAATTTACCGGAAATTGAGGCATTACTAATTAAGTAGGAAGCGATTCCGCGCTCTAAGTTGGAGCCGGAGCTATTTCTAATGACTTTCTCGCCTGAGGATTTTAGGAAATGGGAGATTAATTTTGAAGTAGTAGTTTTACCGTTAGTACCGGTGACAACAATGTTCTTGGCTTTATGGTTAATTAAGTTTGTGACTAAATTCGGATCGAGTTTTAGAGCATATAAGCCTGGTGCTGCAAATCCTCCGCCTAAATTTAGGAGTCTCGATATTGCAAAAATTGTTTTGCCCAAGAGTATAGCCAGGAGCGTTTTCATTTCTTAAGAGTACCATAGGAGAGGGTATCAAAGGTATCAAAAGTATCAAAAGTATCAAAAGTATCTAGGGTATTAAGGGTATCAAAAGCGGCTTGGAGGTCTATTAGTTAATTACGTTGAGGCTGTAGGCAGTTGAGCTATTAGCAAGTGAAGTGCTTAAACCTTTTGTTTCAGGAAGTGAGTTTAATTTTGCAAATTCGATTTCCTCAAGGGCTACGTCAATTGGATAACCTTGGGCAAATTTTTCAATCTCGTTCATGAAGTAAACAACTCTGACCCCCCATGTTTGAGATGAGGCGTATTTTTTGTTCATTACTAATGGTTCAGTGTAGCCTTTATCAACATAGTTTTCTTTTAATCCTTTAGAGATTGTATTAATAGCATGTTTCCAGCTTTGGAATTTAAGAACATTATCTCCATAGACTCCCCAACCCCATCCGTTATATGAAGTGTATAAAGGATCATGTCCACCAGGAATGCGTTTACCAAATGTTGATTCAACACCAGAGATGGATACAACCAACCTCCAGTCGAGTCCATTAGTATCAGCAGCATCAATAAAATCCTGAGCGTTGTTTTCGAGCGGTGAATTATGTTTGGCTAAGTAATCTTTAAGAATTTTGGCACGTCTGTCTATAGGTTGAGCCTCGATTTCAATAACCTGTGAATTTGTTGCGCTATAGATCTGAGCCTGTGCATTGACAGGAAAGACTAAAGCTGAAATTAAGAGTAACCCCGAAAGAATTTTTTGTAGTTTCATATTTTTGTTATTCCAACAACCTGTGTTATTGAAATAATTCCGAAGCCTAGGGGTATAGTGCTCAAGAATATTTAAGATGCTAATTATATACTATGAGATACTAAATGTCAAATCTTATGGGTTAGTTTTTGATCGTTTTTATAGCTAAACTAGTATCGTGCCGGGAGAGTAAGCTGTTTTGGAAAATGTGCAACTATACCAGGTTCAAGGCCTCTTCTTCCATGTAAGTAAGCCAATCTTTGGTCGGGAGATGAGGATAGTAGCAAGTCGGGGATTCTGGTGGTTTCTATGTTTTGGTGTTTTACACCGTTTGGATCAACTAAGTGTCTTCTTACTAACTCATAACCGTATCCATCTTGACCGATCGGCATGAAATAACGCCCTAAATCATAAGTGGTTTTAACTCCTTCAAGTTCTCGCCTAAGGCTGGTTGCCCATAAAGCTGTTATTACCAACTGACGGGACCTTATTTCTGAGGCATAGGAACCATCAGGTAGCAGTGCTGTATTCAAAGCATCTGTAATGATGGCAGTAGTGACCTCGGCCGCAGCAGTGTAGAGTCTGGCTTGATCAGGGGTCCAGATACGGGAGCCTGGTTGTATCTCAATAGTTTCAGTATTTCTTCTCGACATCGGGTTATTATAGTTATCTAATATTAAAATGCAAGTAGTTTATAGGACGAAATTTACAGATCCACGAGGGAGGTTGAGTGCTGATTGGCCCTCTGGCTCAAGATGGCTGGAGCTAGAGATTTAGTAGGGCTTGGGCGAGTTTTTCTGGATCGTGGCGGAAGAGATGTTCCTTTGGCGAATACTTTGCCAGGGAGGCCTTAACTATTTTAGAATTTGGGGCCAGTCTTTTACACTCATCTTCATCGATCTTAACAATCTTTTGGCCTTCTTTAGCGTAGAGATCTTCTATTTCAGGGGTAATTGAGTTTTCGTTGGTAAGTATATAGTCGATTTTATCGCCGCTGCCTAAGTAAAAAATTAAAGATTTTAAGAAATCAGAAGCTTTATAGGAGTCCGTCTCCCCTCTCTTAGTCATTAGATTAAGCACAAATATTAATTTTGCTTTTGAAGAAAGGATGGCTTCGGCGACACCGTTAACTAATAGATGAGGCAGGATGCTGGTATAAAGATCGCCTGGGGAAAGAATGATTTTGTCAGCATTGGCGATTGATTCGAGGGCTTTTGGATTAACGTCTGCTGTGGAATCGAAGTAAATTCTGGAGATCTGGTCTTTTTCATCGAAACTGGATTCTTCGCCTCTAGTGTCGATCAAGGTTTCGCCCTCCAATATGTTGCCTTCCACGGTTTTGGCGTTGAGTTGAAGATCGCTTAAAGAAATCGGGACGATTTGGCCGCGGACGCGGAATAGAGCTCTTGCGGCATCAAGGCCTCTGTCAGCGCCCTGATATAAAAGTTGAAGTTGAGATTGGATTAAATTACCTAAAGCGTGGCCTTTTAGAGGGCCTTCAGTGTCTTTAAAACGTTCATTAAAAAGTTTTTGAGCAACCTGGCGCTGGGCATCATCTTCCATTAGAGCAAGAAGGCATTGCCTGGTATCACCGGAAGGCAAAACACCCATTTCAACACGTAAACGGCCGGAGCTGCCGCCTGAATCCCAAGTTCCGGTAATTGCGGTAATCATTTCGGGCTCGTTATAGTCAACAAGTCCGCGAAGAAGAGAAAAATGTCCGGTACCCCCGCCTAAAGTAACTATTTTTTGACTATGCTTGGTCATTCGTAATAGTAAAGATACCACAATCAGGCAATGGTATGAAATATTGTTTAAATACGTTAGAATTAGGTATAATTTTGGGCGAGTGGTGGAATGGCAGACACGCAACGTTCAGAGCGTTGTCTTCGCAAGAAGGTGGAGGTTCAACTCCTCTCTCGCCCACAATTACTTGAGTATTTCAAGAACCCCTTTGCGTTTGACAATATTTTTGTAATCCCATTGAATTTCTTTTGATTTCTCCAGCCAATTCTTAAGATATGTTTTATTAATTTGACCTTTGTCTGTATAACGAACCTCGGCTGCTTTGAAAGATCCCTCTTGCTTCAGACCTTCTTCATTAAAGGATTGACCACTCCAAAATAGTAGCCTAACCGAGTCCTTTAGTTTGCTGTATCCAACAATCGGATTTCCATTCAAAAACCAAACAGGATGAGCATGCCAAATTTTACTTTCTGCATCCTTTAAGTTGATGTTGATTTCCCACATCAAAGTTTCACAAATTTCTTTATCGCTGTCATTTTGAGAGTTGTTATAATCCTGAATAGTCTGCATGCCTCTATTTTAACATCTTAAGACATTTAATTTACTGACGATTTTGAGTATAATTACCAAGTTTTACTCGCGGATGTGGTGAAATGGTATACACGCTACCTTGAGGTGGTAGTGGGCGCA
>CAYMRP010000018.1:0-5094 GCA_964392925.1 uncultured Gammaproteobacteria bacterium | reverse complement strand
CAATCGGAAAATAGATTCGAACAAGGTGTTCCAAACGACGGATCTAGTGTCCACACAAATACTGAAATAGTGAAATCAAATTTGCATTTGAACTTCTCTCTTTTCTAAGTTAAAGTTAATTCATGGAGTCTGCTTTGAGGATACTTTCAACGTTTGGAGTTGTATTCATGCTTTTAACGATAACTGTTAATTTTCTGACGAAGAGATATCCTAGAATCCCAGGAGATATTTATTTTCAACAGCCTGGATTCAGTTTCTTTTTACCATTTACTTCAGCGTTGGCCATAACTGTGTTTTTAGTTGTCTTGTTTAGTGCATTTTTTAGATAAGGCTCACCTCTCTATTCAAATATTCTTTTAAATGAGTTAAAATACTCAAGTTTCAACTAATAAATGTAGAATCACAGTAAGCAAGATTGCATTTTTGCCACAGTAAATAAAGTTGTAAAGTTTACAACTTTCTTTGCTGGTTGCGATTAGAAATCGCCACAGTAGCCAAGGTGGTCAAGGCGGGCGCCTGAAGAGCGTCTTATTCGGGTTCGACTCCAGACTGTGGCACATAAGAGACTAGAAAGTATGCGGGAGTTAGGCAAAACCTACTCACCGCTCGCTAACGCTCGCGGGAGTAGCTCAGTGGTAGAGCGCCTCGTTGCCAACGAGGATGTCGAGGGTTCAAATCCCTTCTCCCGCTCCATAAACGATAGTGGAGCCAATTTCGAGTAATGAAGAAATTATTAAAAAGCTTCTCGAATAGAAAATATACATTCTTATTCGTTATTTTGTCCCTCGCTTTTCCTACACTGATAGCTTTAGTAATTTTCCAGGGAATTCTTGTTCCCAGAGATAATGTCATCGCATTTATAGGGAGCCTGTTGCTTCTTGGAGTTCTGAATAAGAAGTTGGAACTGAAAGGCGGCGAGAAGTTTACGGTAATTGCGTCAGTGGTCGTTTTGAGTACTTTGATGCCGATTATTATAATGCTGACCTTAATTTCATCTCCTGCTCAGAAAAGCCATGATACGGTTATGTATGAAATTTGTTTACCTGAACTCCGCAAATACTACAATATAAAAGAAGGCGATTCGTTTCCTCAGGATCAGACAGATAAAAGTGGTAACGGTAAATGGTGGTATCAGCATTTAGAATGCGAGAACAATGTAGCACTAGGAAAAGGTCCGATTTTTTCGAGCGAACCTGCAGAATTTCATCCAATTAATTAAATTTTCAAGAATAAAAAATCTCCCCTTTAATTTACTCTTTGTACAAATTTCTTGTGCCACGGGCTTTGAGCAAATCTAGGGGGAGATTTTAGTTAACTACACAGCTGCAGGTTCTGCAGGTGTTGCGGCAGGTGCCTCAACTCCTGGTTCTGTGGTAGCTGTTGGTTCAACAGGAGCTCCAGTTGGAGCTGGTGTTGGTTCAGGCATTCCCATTCCAGGCATAGCTGGTTCAGTTGGTGCTCCTGGTGCTGGAGGAGGAGTTACCCCACCCATCGGATCAGGAGTTGTTACAGGTGCCATTGGATCTGTTGCCGCAGGCATTCCCATTCCAGGCATAGCTGGTTCTGTTGGTGCAGGCGCACCGGTTCCATTATTCATTCCATCCATTGATAAAATCACCGCCTTTCTTTTCTTCTTTTAGGATACGCAAGACTATTCAAATAAACAATAACTAAAAATCATAGTTGCGAGTTAATGAAGATTTTAGGCAGATTATTGACGAGTTTATATCTGAAGTTAGTATGTAATCTGCAAGAAACTATTACCTGCTTGAGCTGGGTAACCGGGAACCTGGGTGTAAAGCTGGACTGTGTAGGAGTTTTGGCCTGGAGGAAGCTGGAAGGCTGATGAAGTCAAAGAAACTGGTAAATAAGAGCCCGTTGAGACTGTTGAGGGGATGATTGCCAAACCGTTTTGAGAATTTACAAGCCGGGCATAAGCTGTGCCCTGGCCGACATAAACTGACAGATTAATAATTAAATAGGCATTTTTATAATCTGGATAATCAGCAGGATTGATAGTAATTGAGCCGGAAGTTAAGTTAGCCCAATTATTAGAGTCGATATTGCCGCCGGGATTGATTGGGATTAAAACTGGTGATTTTTTGCCAGATAATTCTGAGTTATTAGTTTTCGTACCGGTTTGAAGGCTATTAATTTTAGTGATTAAAGCGGAATTTGAGCTTTCAAGCTGAGTAACTTTATCTTCAAGGGAATTTAATTTATCAGTTAGGCCAGTTAATTCAACTGTTTCGGTCTGAGTTTGTTTTTGGTCATTAATAATAACCGGTTGAGATTTTGAGGGTAATATAAACCAGAAGGCGAGGGCGATAATTAAAAACACAGGAGTCAACATTAAGGCAGATTTGAACATACTTAAAGTATCAGGTATCCCGAATCAAGGGTCAAGTATTAAGGGGTAAGGGATGGTAATATTCTCTTGATGGGTGAAATTATTTCTGTAAAAAATTTAAAAAAGTATTATCAGGTTTTTGATAAAGAGCCTGGGATTACCGGGACTTTCAAATCATTATTTAATAGAAAGTATACTGATGCAAAAGCTGTTGATGGGATATCGTTTGAGATTGAAGAAGGCGAATTAATTGGATTTATCGGTCCTAACGGGGCAGGTAAAACAACAACGTTAAAAGTTTTATCCGGTCTTCTCTACCCCACCTCGGGTGAAGTTTCTGTTTTAGGATTTACGCCTTGGAAAAGACAAACTAAATATTTAAAACAATTTTCACTTGTGATGGGTCAAAAGAATCAACTTTATTGGGATTTACCGGCAATTGATTCATATATGCTGCATAAGGAAATTTATGAGATTCCAGAAGCTCAATATAAAAAGACTTTAAGTGAGTTGGTTGAGCTGTTAGATGTTGCGGAGATTTTGAAGGTTCAGGTTAAAAAATTATCTTTGGGCCAGCGGATGAAGATGGAACTCATTGCGGCGCTGATTCACTCTCCTAGATTACTATTTTTAGATGAACCGACTATTGGGCTTGATGTTGTGATGCAGAAAACTTTAAGAGAGTTTGTGGCTAATTATAATAAAACAAAGAACGCGACAATTATTTTGACCAGTCATTACATGCTGGATGTAAAAGAATTAGCAAAGCGGGTAATTATTATTGATCATGGGAGAATTTTGTTTGACGGGCAATTATCAGAGGTTATAAAAAAGTTTTCGTCCCATAAAGTATTGAATGTGAGCTTTGAGAAGAAAGTTAGTAAAAGTGACTTAATTAAATTTGGTGAGGTTGAAGAGAAAAATGGATTATTTTCGATTTCACTAAAAAGAGAAGAAACTTCGGAAATTGTGGAGGCGATTCTAAAAAAGTTTCCGGTTGAGGATTTAACTATTGTTGAGCCGGAAATTGAAGACATAATTCGGCAGGTGTTTGCGGATAAGAAAGTTTAAGGAGAGAGTACCAGAGGAATCAAAAGTACCAAGGGTACCAAAGGGACTAGAGGTATCAAATCTATCAGAAGGAACAATGAAGAAGTACTATTTAGTTGCTAAAAATACCTGGGATGAAATATTGAGTTACAGGGTGAATTTTGCGCTTTGGAGACTGAGAACTATTTTTTCTCTTTTAATTAGTTATTTCCTTTGGACAGCAGTGATGCCGGATCAGGGAACGCTTTTTGGATATTCAAAAGAATTAATGATTTCTTATGTACTGCTGGCTCCTATCGTATATTCAATTATTTTTTCATCCAGAACGCATGAGATTGCCGAGAATATAAATAACGGCGATTTATCGT
The DNA here is from genome assembly GCA_964392925.1 of uncultured Gammaproteobacteria bacterium. Taxonomy (GTDB): domain Bacteria; phylum Patescibacteriota; class Microgenomatia; order Daviesbacterales; family UBA10151; genus JACPKO01. Next base: position 1,326 of record CAYMRP010000018.1, on the reverse strand, counting down.
ATTTTTTAACCAAACCATTTGGGTATTTTAAGTATTGGTTTTCAAGAGATTTAGGAGATAAAGCAATGAATATTTTGTTTTGTATTGCTGAGTTTTCACTATTTATCTTGATTTTAAGACCCAATATATTTTTGCAAACTAACCCGATGTATTTAGGATTGTTCGCTATAGCTCTTAGTCTGGGAATTGTTCTGCATTTTTTTATTGGCTGTTTGATGTCGATGATTGGGTTTTGGAGTCCGGAAGTTTGGGCACCGAGATTTATTTTTTATACCTTAGTTTCTTTTTTTGCAGGGTCGCTATTTCCTTTAGATATTTTGCCTGAACCACTGTTTAATTTTTTGAAATTATTACCATTCACTTATTTACAATATTTTCCGCTCAAGATTTACTTAGGACAACTAAACATCGATGAAATTCTAATAGGTTTTGGGATAACTTTAATTTGGATGTTTATAGCCTATATGACTCTTAAATTTGTTTGGCAGAGAGGTTTGAAAATGTATACAGCGGTGGGGCGTTAACAGATCTGATATGAAAAGATATTTTAAACTGTGGTGGTTTTTTACTAAAAATACAACTAATTTAGCTCTGCAATCGAGATTTGGCAGTATATTTTTTTTGATTGGAAAATTTATCCGGTTTTTTATGCTGTTTTATTTTTTATATATTTTACTAAGCGAGACTAAAACTTTGGCAGGATTTAATCTTTACGAAATTATCTTTTTTTACGCTACTTTTAATATTATTGATGTGATACCTCAGTTGTTACTCAGAGAAACTTATAGATTTAGATATTATGTGATTCAGGGGTTTCTTGATTATATTTTAACCAAACCGATGTCTCCCCTATTTCGATCGTTGTTTGGCGGTAGTGATGTTTTGGATATTCCAATGCTTATTTTATCTTTAGGTTTTTTGGTTTATGCCGGAATGAATATTGGGCCGATTACTCTTATTGGAATTTTGCTTTATCTAATTTTAGTATTTAACGCGGTTATTATTGCTTTTTCAGTACATATATTTATATTGGGGTTTGGAATAATGACGGCTGATATCGACAATTCGGTCATGCTTTATCGGGATATAACTAGAATGGGGCAAATTCCGGTGGACGTTTATAAAGCGCCGGTGAGTTTTATTATTACTTTTATTTTGCCGGTCGGGATTATGATGAGTTTTCCGGTTAAAGCACTACTTGGATTGTTAAGTTGGCCGATGGTATTAATAGCTTTTATATTCGCTGGAGTATTTCTTCTGAGTTCGTTGTGGTTTTGGCAGTTTAGCTTGAAACAGTATCAATCTGCCTCAAGTTAACATACAATA
>CAYMRP010000017.1:0-5957 GCA_964392925.1 uncultured Gammaproteobacteria bacterium | reverse complement strand
TGAGCCCTCAGGCCGAATCGGTTGAGAGATGTTTCGTTTCACTCAACAAAAGCTATTACTTCTTCAGTACCGGGCAGGGTTTCTAATTTTTCAATATTCATAAATCTTGAATCCAAAATCTTGAATCCAAAATCTTAAATCCAAAATCTTAAATCATACTCTCCCTTGTCATCCTGAACTTGCTATGCACTGAGATTGTCGAAGTGTTTCAGGATCTTCCTTCAGAATCAAAAGTCGCAACAAACGGTAGATGCTGAAACAAGCCTGCACTGAGCGGAGTCGAAGTGTTCAGCATGACAAAATACAGAAAAATGGACGTCATTGCGAGGAGCAAAGCGACGAAGCAATCTAGTGTAGAGTTTATATTATTAAATGGATTAATGTAGTTTCATGTAGTAGATTGCTTCGCTCCGCTCGCAATGACGACTAAAGCATTTCAACAATTTCGTTTGTTCCTGACAAACTATATATCAACATCTAATTAACTATTTCTCTAATTAACTAGTTCACTTCCTGATCTCTCCCCTTTACGCTTCACGCTTTACCCTATACACTTAAATACATGCTGCCCAAAAACCAGTTAGGTTATATTCCACTAATACTTATATTGTCAGTAAGTCTGATCGGGCTTTTAACAGTCTATGCTGGAACAAAAACTGAAACTTTTAAACAATTCTACTCACAACAAACCCCATCCCCTTCCTCCACACCTGAGCCTTCTCCGTTACCCTCTCCCTCACCTAGCCCAAGTGAAACACCATCTCCCACACCTACTCCTACTCCAACACCAACCCCCAAACCTTCTGACACTCCAAAACCATCAGTTGCTCCAAAGCCTTCTACTCAGGCTGCCTCAGGCGGTGGCGGAATCCAAACAGAACGAGGCAACTTTCGTGCCGCTGTAGTCACTCTGCCAAGTTCGGCCAAAATGGTGACTGACACTGCCAATGATTCAGATTGTGGTAACGACTGCCCGACCAAATCTTTAGCTGATTTTGTTTCTTCAAATGGTGGCTATGCCGGTATCAATGGTACCTATTTTTGTCCACCCGATTATGCCGATTGCAGCGGTAAGAAGAATTCTTTCGACAACGCTGTATACAATTCAAGACTTAGCAAATGGCTCAATGAAGGACACCGGGGCTGGAATGGGTTGAGCATGATTTACCAGGATGGCGGCGGTTACCATTATCTACAAAATTCTAACAGTTTTGGTGGGGGGTTAAACGCTGGAATAGTCAATTATCCGGGGATTTTAAACAACGGACAGATCACAGTCGAAGCCAATAATTTATCCGAAAAACAAAAAGCCAAAGGCACCAAAGGAGGTATCGGCTTTAATGGCAGTAACGTCTTCCTGGTTATCGCTTATGGAGTAGATATGTCAGATTTTGCTGCAGTTTTTAAAGCCTTGGGTGCTCAATATGCCCTTAATCTAGACGGTGGCGGCTCAGCTGCACTTTACAATGGTGGCTATAAGGCGGGCCCCGGTCGAAGTCTACCTAACGCTATTATATTTAAATGAAGCCCGCCTTTTGCTCTCTTCGTTCGCAATAAAGCGGGCCCAGGGCGAAGTCTACCTAACGCCATTATATTTAAATAGCTATGAGCGAAACAATTTTCCCCTCTGTCATTCTGGCTTCCTTTTTAGACTTCTAAGAATAAACTAAGCCTTAAAAATATAGTGTCCAGAATCTTCACTAAGTTTGATTCTGGACAAGCCAGAATGACAGACCTACCATCTACAACCTACAACCTAATTATCTCTTTTTCCCTAAAGAGCGTAAGCTCGCAAGCTTTGCTTATTAACTAATTGACTAATTAACTGATAAACTTAATAGATGCTGCCCGCTATTACTCAACGTGGTTATATTCCTATTTTTCTGCTGATTACAGCCATTATTCTCAGCGGCTTCGTGCTTTTCACCGCCAAAAACAGTGATTTCTTCAAAAAATGGGACAAAGAAACTGATCCTGACTATACCCCGATCCTGATTATCAAACACAACAAAATAGCTACAGGCAGCGGCAATATTCAAATCATTACCCCTCTTAATATAGGTACTGCCTCAGCTCAACCTTCTGCCTCTTCCTCAGCCAACCCCAGTCCATCTCCCGGACTCTCCTCCGAAGCCGGACCAGCCGGAGATCTGATTCATACGACGCGGGGAGATTTCATTGCTCAAATAGTCACTCTCCCTATCTCATCCAAAATGGTCACAGACACAGCTTCAGACAACGACTGTCCAAAAGACTGTCCGACATTCCCACTGGCCGAATTCGTTACTAAAAATGGCGGAGTAGCAGGGATCACCGGCACCTTCAACTGTCCTGCAGATTATGAAGACTGCAAAGATAAAAAAGACTCTTATGATTTCTCAGTCTACAACACCCGACTTCACAAATGGATCAACGAATCCAATCTCAGCTGGAATGACCGGTCAATGATCTATCAGGATGATTCAGGCTATCACTACCAGCAGGATGCCAAAAATTTCAGCGGCAGTGTCAACGCTGGTATTGTCAATTTTCCCGGAATATTAAACGACGGAAATATCACTGTAAATCCAGCTGGATTACCGGAAAAGCAGCGGTCTAAAGGAACTAAAACTGGTGTTGGATACGGTAAAGAAAATGTTTATTTAGTAGTAGCTTACAATGCAGATATGGAAGATTTTGCCCAAATTTTCAAATCCATCGGCGCCACCCACGCCCTAAACATGGACGGCGGCGGCGGCACAGCCCTCTATCACCAAGGAGGTTATAAGGCGGGTCCCGGTAGAAACCTTCCAAACGCCATTATATTTAGATGAAGCCTTGCCTTTTGCTCGCTTCACTCGCAACACCTTTGCTCACTCCGCTCGCAACACCTTTGCTCACTCCGCTCGCAATAAATCAGGCCCCGGTAGAAACCTACCAAATGTTATTATATTTAAATGAAATTAATTAACTGGATTTTTAACAGATGTTTCAGCTTCAGATTCGGAAGAAGTTGCGGATGTGATGTTTGAATTCATTAACTGATCTCTAATGTTCATTACTTCTAAAATTTTATTCACTGGAACACCCGCTTCACGCATTGCAAATACCCAACTGATATCGGATCTAACTTCAGCAGCCTTTACATTTGCATCTACAGACTGAACATGAGCACTAAAGGGAAAAACACGCAATTTACTTGCCTGAACAACCCTTTTGGTTGCATTCCACCTTTGTCTTTCAAGATCAGTGGCCCTTCTTTTAAATTCTTCAAATGGATTTTCTTCTCTTTGACTCATATACTTATTATACCAAATGAAAATCCGGTAATCAACTATAGGATATACTCATCCACATTCCACCTCTTGTATTCTTATATTCTAAAATCCTTAAATCATAAATCTTAAATCTTGAATCATAAATCTACCCTCTACTATCTACTATCTACTATCTACCATCCACTTCAATATCCTTCAGTACTTCACCCATATGCAAATCGTCATCCCGTACTTGACGTTTTGCGAAGCAAAAGGGAAGGTTAGCGAAGCGCTCTTATACGGGATCCATACACCAGGAATTAACTAAGCAATAACCCTCAACCAGCCAAAATCCTTCTATTCTTAAATCTTAAATCTTAAATCCTAAATCCTAAATCTTACTTATATCCTTCAGCACTTCACCCATATGCAAATCGTCATCCCGTACTAGATACGGGATCCATAAAACTAAGAACTAACTTAGCAATAACCATTCAATCAGCTAAATCCTTTTTACTCTTAAATCTTACTTATATCCTTCAGTACCTCACCCATATGCGTCAATGGATTCACCTTTTCATAAACCTTCTCAATCTTCCCTCCTGGATTTATCAAAAAAGAAGTCCTCTCTATCCCAAAATACTTTTTCCCAAACATCGACTTTTCTTTCCAGACTCCAAACAGCTCCACCACTTTTTTCTCTTCATCAGACAGTAATGGATAATTTAAACCATGATCCTTTTCAAACTTTTTATGCGACTTTACAGAGTCCACCGAGATCCCATAAACCTCAATATTTTTATCAGTAAAAGCACTCAAGTTGTCCCGGATCGCACAAGACTCAAATGTACATCCCGGAGTATTATCTTTTGGATAAAAAAACAAAAAAACCCATCGCCCTTTCCAATCTGAAAAAGACTGCACCTTAGAATTTTGATCCGGCAAAGAAAACCCCGGCACTTTATCCCCAACTTTTAACATAGACTCATTCTAACATAAGACTGTTTCCAGGGTTTTTAAAAAACAATTTTAATCTTCTTGAGGATATCGAAAATAATGTGTTGTAAAACCAATAAGTTTAGCTTCATCGTTTTTATAAGAATAATGCGATCTAACAACAGCCACTTCACCTGGTTGAGCTTTTTGCAACGCTTCAAGAGTCCTTTGAAATAAACCTTCATCTCTGCCTCTTTTTCTTTCATCAATCAAAACACCAGGATAATCACCTTGAAATTTACATTCGCCAGGTCCCTCATTATGCCGATAATGTGCTCGTCCAAGCCCTCCCAGTCTTTCAAGTGCATTTTTTAACATGAACGGATTATATATATTTATTTCTAATTATACAAGCCTATAAGCTTAAATCGTAAGTCTTACTGCGAAGCAGTAGCTTGCTCAAATCTTAAATCTTAAATCTTAAATCTTTACATAAGTAATACACACCTGATGCCCCTCTCCATACTCCACTATATGATCATTGGCCTTGACCATCGCTTCATATTTATCCAAAGTCATCACCAGACACAAGATCATATTGGTTGGATCATTGCAGGTTAGACAATTTACATAATAAATCACTTTCTCATCCGCCCCGGAAGGCTCATCTATTTTGATCACCTTTTGAGTTTACTGCCGAAGAATACCCGAAGTCAAGTAAGACCTGTTATAATACTTCTTCGATGAAGAATCGTGATATCGTCACTGCCAGCGAAATCGGAGAATACGTCTACTGCCAAAGACAATGGTGGCTTAGGTTAAACGGCTACCTGCAAGGCAACACTTATGCAATGGACTTGGGGACAAAAAAACATAACCAGCTTGCTAACAATCTTGATTCATACTCACTCAAAAAAATTATCGCCATTTCTTTTATTCTGCTTAGTTTAATTTTAATCAGTCTGGTTTTAGCAACATTAATTTTATGATTTTTTATACTGCCCTACTTGCTGCCATTTTACTTTTTATTGGAATACTCTTTCTTTATTTTTTGCAAAAACAAAAGAAAAACTTTGGAGTGCTAAATAGCGAAAGGTTTTACACTGACAGCGACAAAAGTCCCGGAAAAGTACTTTATTCCAAAACAATTCCTCTAGTAGGCAAACCAGATTACATCATCAGACAAAACAATTACTTCATCCCAGTCGAATTAAAAACCAGCAAAACACCAAGAACACCTTATGAAAATCACATCATGCAACTAATGGCCTACTGCTACCTGGTTGAAGAAACCTACCACATCCCCCCACCCGGAGGATTTCTAAAATACCCCGAAAAAGAATTCTACATCCCATACACCACTCAAGCCAAAGAAGGAATCAGAGCAACAGTCAAAGAAATCCTACAGAAGAAAAAAATAAATAAAGAGAATCACTGCAACCACCAATCGCATTACAATAACTAAGACTCTTCATTTACAGTAGGTAAATCCTGTGCAATTCGTTCCCTTATATCCCAAACTTTTAAGATTGTTCTTAATGGAACTTTCGCCTCTCTAAGGGCTAATACCCAGACACTATCATTTACAACTCTTTCAGAATAACGAACTGCGGAATGAGTATTTTCTACAGCTTGAACTTGCTCGCGAGATAAATTGTAAGCCTTTAATAAAGATACCTGCGCCCTTAGTCTTGATGAAGCAAGTGACAGCTTACCAGCCAACTCTTTTTTCCGTATCACATACTGCTCAGATAATAATGGCTGCCGATCCATAGTCATAGTGGA
>CAYMRP010000016.1:0-12266 GCA_964392925.1 uncultured Gammaproteobacteria bacterium | reverse complement strand
TTAAGTCGTAACAAGGTATCCCTAGCCGAAGCTGGGGATGGATCACCTCCTTTCTGGAGACGTTATGTGGTTGAGGATTTCTTAATGTTTGAGTAATCAGACAAGATAGCCGAGCGCACATACAAAGATCACCTTCACGCGCTTAGAGCATAACCGCTCTAAGATCAGGTGAATGAAGTTATATAGCACTTCACTAAAAAAGCTACTTAGGGTAAAACCTAGGAAAATTCCCACCACTGTTTTGGACACAGGTCAACATTAAATCCCCTTGATTGGGGATTTTTTGTGCTTAAATGGGGAAAATTTAGTTTGGTATACTTAATCTATGTTTCCTTGGATAATTGTTACTTTTTTAGGATTGTCGGCGATTCTGGTTTATCGTAAAAGATTTACTTCAGAAAAAAGAATAAGCGGCATGTATTATGTTCAGCTGTATTATCTGATTTTGGGGATAATTATACCTTTGGTTTTATTTTATGCGGGACTAGAAATTTATCATCGTCCTCCTGTGAACAATCTGCCTCTCTCGTCGAATATTTTATTGGGTCTTTATACAACGGCACTAGTAGTGGCAGGGATGGGGGCTGGGATTCACTCTACAGCAACTTCTGTTTATCAATCATTGGTTAAAGAAAAGCAGCAGCATTTAGAGAGTTTTAGGATAAACGAAATATTTCATCTTAATTTAAGTCACAATTTTTTATTCCTGGGAATAATATTTGCGAGCTTTTTTCTGTCGCTACTTGAGATTAATCATCCTTCTTCGCGGAATTCGATGTTTTTAAATGCTGGTTCAACTGTAACACTAGGAGTGATTATTGGCCTGATTGAGGTTGTAACAATCCTGAGAAGTGCAGGAGCGACTTTCTCATCACATATTAATTATTCTATTTTAGGGTCTGCGGCAGGGAGCTTAGCGATCTTTGTGTTTTGTAGGCCATTTATGACGAATGTGGATGCTTATCCGGTAGCCTTCATTCTGTTCTCTTCTCTTATGACTGTTTTCTTCTGTTTGATAGGTATAACTGCGATCTTTATGACTTCACATTCTTTAAGCGAGAAGATTGTGAATAGAACTTTTCCGGTTGGACATCCATTTAGGGAAGTTTTGAAATTAAAAGTCTTCCTGATAAAAATTGAGCGTGAATGGTTGAGATAAATTGGAGATGCAGGCGGGAAGAAGAACCTTTGTCGATGCATAGAACGTTGTTCCCGCTTTGGAGATGCAGGCGGGAATCGAACCCGCGCAATCGAGGTTTTGCAGACCCCAGCGTTTCCACTTCGCCACTGCATCAAAGCAAGAAGCTTGTTTAATGGTGGGCGGTGATGGTGTCGAACCATCGGCCTCGTCTTTATCAGAGACGCGCTCTACCGCTGAGCTAACCGCCCTCGTTGCACTCGGTCGGTTGCGATAGTTCCGCTACGCGTATAACTATCTAAACCGCCATTCATTCGATCGTTTGGTTGGGATACTTCAAGCAAACCTCTTAACGAACTTTAGTATTTTACCTTTTGCGCAGCAAACAGGCAAGCTTTGCTTAGGTGTGAGGATTATTCAGGAGTGGCAGTTGGGTTGGGAGAAATGCTTGGAGATGGGCTTGGGCTCATTGATGGAGAAGGTGAAGGGCTTGGAGAGGGTGTTGGGGTGGCTGTTGGAGAAGATGAGGCTGAAGGGGAAGGACTTGGCGAAGGTGAGGGAGATGGAGCGACAGATGGCTTGACTGAAGGCTTAGGAGTGGCTTTAACAGCCGGTTTAATAGAGGCTTTGGGTGTTGGGGTTGGAGATAGAGATGGGGATGGTTCTGGGGTTGGAGTAGCGGTTGGAGATGGAGAGCTGGTTTCTCCGAGAACTTCTTCTTTAGCTGGTAAAAAAATAGATTTGAGGAAAATTCCTGAACCGATAAGAATAGATAATAGAACTCCAGAGAGTATGAGGGTTGGCCTGGATGGTTTAGTGAGGGTCATATTTTGCATTATACACTACAGATAATCTTACAAAATCGTTACCAGAATTTTAGAGCAAATATATAATTTAGATGTTTAATATGAGAATGATTAGTACAAAGCTTCGTATATTAATAACACTTGTTTTAGGTTTAACTCTCGGCTTATTTAGTCCGCCATTAGCATCAGCTCAAGATACAAAAGCGCAAGCAGATACACCGAGTTGGATATTTATTGAAAGCGATTTAGGAGATTTTTTTGGACAGTTTTTTGGGAAGAAGTTTGAGGCTAAACTTGATGGAGCTCAGGAAATTCCTGGTCCCGGTGATATAGACGGAGTTGGTGAGGCTAGGATAAAAATCACTGATACAGCTTCAAAAAGCGAGTTATGTGCTGATGTAGAAGCGGATTATATTGATCAGGCTTCTGCCGCTCACATTCATCATGCACCAGCTGGATCCTCGGGAGCGGTAGTAGTTAGTTTGCCTATCCCTAATGAGGACGGTGAGGCGGAGGGATGTGTTGAGATTCAGCCTAGTTTGCTTAAAGCAATCAAGGATAGCCCTGAGGACTACTATATAAATATACATACAAGTCCTTATCCTGAAGGGGCAATAAGAGGACAACTGCAATAAGTCATCTATGTTTTTTTGGGGTTGAAGATTCTAAGCTGCTTTATCTGCTCCTCCATATTGTTGAGTAATATAATTAATATACCCTCGACCTCTTCCTCTGCCTAGTAAATGCAATAAATGAGTGTTTCCATCCCGGCTAATTATAGGTGCCGGATGATTTGGGTTTACACCTTTTCCGATAAAGGCATCCGCCATTAAATCAGCAGGAAGACCGGAGCCTTCGAGTATAACCCGTCTTAAACCAGCGTGAGTATGTAAGGCTTGTTGGTCTGTAATGACGGAAACAATAGAGTCATTGTAAATTGCCCTAAGAGCGTGATTTAAGATTGTACGTTCATAAGATAATACGATGAATCCTAAAGTCTCAGAAGAGGTTAAATGATAAAAGCTGGTAGCAACATTATAAATTTTTGCTGCGACTGACTCAGCATGCTGAGGTTTTTCGAAAGAAGTTGTGATAGCAAAGAGCTTTGATGTCTCTCCCATGTCTCATCAGTATTATAGTTATTTTACTTTCATAAACAGAAGGAGCTTGACTTAATGCGGACTAAACTGTATAAATTATTTTGAATTGGCTTCGAAACTAAAACACATCCTTAAATCTCAACAATTCAGCCGAGAATGGCTGGAGGAAGAATTTTTCCCTTTATCGTCCGAAATGAAAAAAGCAGTTTTGTCTGGGACTCGTTTGAGGGACCTTGAGGGAAAAATTGTATCGCTTTTATTCTATGAACCTTCTACCCGTACCCGCACATCTTTCCAGCAAGCAGCCCTAAAACTTGGAGCATTAACTGTTGCTACCGAGAATGCAAAAGAATTTTCGTCGGCTGTAAAAGGGGAGACTATGAAAGATACGACAAGGATTATGAATGCCTATCATTTTGATGCAGTAATAATAAGGTCGGATTATGAAGGAGCAGCTGAAGAGGCGGCGGAGGTTTCTGATTGTCCGATTATTAATGCAGGAGATGGCGCAGGGCAGCATCCAACACAATCACTTTTAGATATCTTCACGATATATGAGCATTTTGGGAAAGTTGATGGTTTGCGGGTGGCATTTGTTGGAGATTTAAAATACGGGAGAACTGTAAGATCGCTGTCTTATCTTCTAGGAAAATTTAAGAATATTAAGGTTGATTTGGTGGCTCCGGAGTCTCTACAAATGAGAGAAGATATTTTGGAATACTATAAAGAGCAAGGAATAGAATTTGAAATACACTCAGACATAGCGGCAATAATTGATAAAGCAGATGTTATTTATATGACTAGGGCTCAAAAAGAGAGAATGAAGGAAGGGGAAAAGGCCGATGGTTCAGGAGTGGTTTTAAACAGAGAGCTACTGGATAAAGTTCAGGAGAAAAGTATTATCATGCATCCTTTACCAAGATCAGCTGATATTAATGAGATTCCTGAAGAGCTTACGGATGATCCAAGAATGATGATTTTTAAAGAAGCTGAGAATGGGTTGTTTACGAGGATGGCTTTGTTGAAGATGGTTATTGAATAAAGGGGAATTTTCTCTTCTACTTTTGACCGCAAAAGTAGCAAAACTCCTTTGCATGAGAACGGTCTGCTAAAAATTTTCCGTTCGCTAATTGGGGGATAACACCCCCTCGGTTCTTACTCGCTTCGCTCGCGCGACCGGTTCCCCCTAATGCTCACTCCAAATTTTTTGACGCAGCTGCGTTCAATGCAAGAAATTAGCTCTTTAGTTGTTTTTGAGGTCTGGTTTTTGTCAAACATGGGGGCTGTTTTGTGATAATATATTTTTAATGCAGGTTGTTACTCCTCAGTTAATTCAAAATAAAAGAGTGCTGCTTCGGCTCGATTTAGATGTTCCCTTAAAAGACGGTGTGATTGAAGACGATACTAGGCTGCTGGCTGGAATGGACACGCTTGGGCTTTGTTTGGAGTTTGCAAGTTCAGTAACAATATGCGGACATTTAGGGAGACCAGAAGGAAGAGAAGATCCGGCTTTATCGGTGAAACCGATAGTTGATTGGATTGAAGAAGGCTATGGTCATATTCAACTTCCCCAAGGCAAATTACATATTCTGGAGAACTTAAGATTTGAGGCTGGAGAAGATGGGTTAGATATGGAATTTGCTAAAGAATTGGCATCCCATGGAGATTTTTATGTTTATGAGGCTTTTGCAACACATAAACCTGCAGCTTCGACAACATTAGTGCCGACACTTTTGCCGCATGCGGCAGGACTTCGGTTTGCAAAGGAAGTAGAGGAATTGATGCAAATCAGGGAGAATCCAATTAAACCGCTAGTAGCTATTTTAGGAGGAGCAAAAGTTGAGGATAAAATGCCGGTGATTAAAGTGATGGCTTCAAGGGCAGATGTAGTTTTGGTTGGAGGTAAGCTCGCAGTTGAGATAAAAGAAAAGGGAATTATGGATTTGCCGACAAACGTGATGGTGGCAAAGCTAAATGAAGAAGGACTTGATATATCAGAGGAAACTACGGCAGCGTGGGAGAATTTACTCAAAACTGCTAAAGAAGTGGTTTGGAATGGGCCACTCGGGAAATTTGAGGAAGGTAAATATAACCAAAGTGAAAGAATCGCTAAGGCTATTATTGCGTCCGGAGCCAAAAGTGTTATTGGAGGCGGGGATACGATTTCGGCGATGACAAAATATGGGCTGGCAGATAGATTTACATTTGTTTCAACAGGGGGCGGGGCAATGCTTAAGTTATTGTCTGATGGGACACTACCAACAATTGAGGCTTTAAAGTAATTTCTTCTTCTGGTCTGGTACAATAATTTTAACCTTAAATTTATGGAACCAATTCAGCCTCCTCAATCTTCTAAACCTGTTGTTCAAGAATTACCGCATTTAGTAGTTGATGAGCCTAAAAGAAGTAAGGTTGGGATTTTTGCAGTTATAGTTTTGTCACTCTTGCTTTTGGGGCTACCGATTGGGATATTTTTAGTTTCACAAAGAACCCAATTCCAGCCACAAGCTGCAATAACGGAAGTTTTGCCGGAGTCGGGGGCAGCAATAAATCTGGAAGCAAAATTAAGTTTGGACTCAGGAGGAGGAATAATTCCGGTTGATGTGTATGTAAAAACGCCGAATGATTCAGCAAATTTAGTAAACGCTCAAATTAGATTTGATCCGGCGTTAATAAACGTTGAAAAGATTTCGACGGACTCTGGAGAATTAAATATTCAGCCGGTTTTTACTAAATGGATTGAATCAAGCTTTGATAATAATAAAGGGGCTATTTCGATAATTGGCGGATTGCCTGGGCCTGGAGCAAAAACAGGAAGTCCAAATGATGATCAGATTTATCTGGGAACTTTGTTTTTGAAAAGTAAGGCTGTTGGAACTGGAGTTCTGCAGGTAAGCCAGGCTTCTCAGATTCTACGGAATTCAGACAATGTTAATATTTTTAAATCTGGCAATGATTTGGTATTGAATTTGACGAGTCCAGTTGTCGAGCCTTTGCCATCACCAAGTAATAGACGGGCAGAAGCTGAGGATGATTTGCCATTGGTAGTCATCACATCACCAATTATTGGTGCTAATTATTCATATTTCAATCAAGTCGGAATTGTATGGAGCTCATTTAACACCGATATAATTTCTCAGATAAATTTATATGTTAATGGGGAACTATTTGGGCCGATTGCTCAGAATTTGGAAGCAGCCATTGGAAGACTTGACTGGCAGCCAAAGAACAGCCTGGCACTGCATTATATTCAGCCGGCGAATACTTTTGAGATAGAAATAATTGGTGTCTCCAAGGATGGTAAAGTCGCGAAAGTTTTAAGCGGGCCGTTTGGGCTCTTAGGTTCAGAAACTGTTTCTGGTAATCCGCCGAGTGAGGAGGCTTTTATGCAGAATCAATTGACAGTGACTGATGTTTCAAGAGCGTTAACGCATTATCTATCACTACCGCTTAAAGATGCCTCGCTTGATTTAAATAAAGATGGGGCTATTAATGAGCTAGATTTATTCTTAATTAGGCAAAATTTATTACTTCGGGGAATTATTAAGTAAACAGTTCTCCTCAGATTTTCCATACTATTGTTAATGGTGTTTGTAATATTTTTGTAGACTTGTTGTCTGGAAACTTGGTTATATTTGTGATAACTTGATAGTTAGATGATCAGAGTTGCAATTAACGGTTTTGGAAGAATAGGTAGGAACGCTTTTAAAGTAGCTTTGGAATACCATTCTGATTTAGTGGAAATAGTAGCTATAAATGATCTGTCAAAGCCTGATGTTTTGGCTCATCTTTTAAAATACGATACAGCTTATGGGCAATGGGGTAAAGAGATTTCTTCAGATGAGACTAATTTGATAGTTGATGGTAAAAAATTCCCTTTGGTGAGTGAAAAAGATCCGGCCAGTTTGCCTTGGAAGCAATATAATGTTGATGTTGTAATTGAATGTACCGGGCGATTTACTGATGCTGAAGGGATGAAGCAGCATCTTACAGCGGGAGCTAAGAAAGTTGTTTTATCAGCTCCTTCTAAAGGGTCTGGTGTCGATACGTTTTTGATTGGAGTTAATCATGGTGAATATAAGGGTCAGGATATGGTTAATAATGCTTCGTGCACAACTAATTGTATTGCACCAGTGGCGGCGATAATTGATGAGAAATTTGGAATTGGTAAAGCCTTGATGACTACAATTCATTCAGTTACTGCAGAACAGAATTTAGTGGACGGTGCCCCTCCAGGGGGCAAGAGCGGAGATTTAAGAAGAGCGCGTAGCGGACTTTCAAATATTATTCCAACCACAACAGGTGCTGCAGTTGCGGTTGCTCAGGTTATGCCTCAACTTCAGGGATTATTTGATGGTCGGGCAATTAGGGTCCCGACTTTAGTTGGGTCGATTTCAGATTTTACATTTTTACTCAAAAAGAAAACCACAGTTGAGGAAGTTAATGCAGTATTTAAAGAGGCTGCCGAATCTTTGAGATGGAAGGGTGTGGTGGCAGTTACAGATGTGCCTTTGGTATCGTCTGATATTGTTGGCAGGAGTGAGTCCTGTATCGTGGATCTCGAATTAACTCAACTTGTTGACGGAGATTTTCTTAAGGTTTTTGCTTGGTATGATAATGAATGGGGCTATTCTAATAGGTTGATTGAGCAGGTGATTAATGTTGGCGCAAATTCTGGACCTGGGTCTGTTGAAAAAGCTCCTGAGACTCATATAGTTGATAATAGTGCAGTCAGTTCTTCTATGCCCCATGCTAACGAGAGTACACCCACTGAGCCTCATCAGCTTGCGGAGTATGATGTGAATTTAAAAGACCCTTCTACGAATGCAAATCCTGAAAAAGTGGTTATAAGTTAATTCAAGTCTTTTAGAACTGCAAAAGCTTTTTCTATATCTTCAGATCGCAGAAAAATTGTTAATTCGGTAAAAGTGGTTGCGGTGTCAAAGACGTTTACTCCGTTACTAAACAGTTTTTTAAAAACAGAGTAGTGAATCCCTGGGGTATCAACGGCATCTTCGGGTAAGATTAGAGTGATCGAAGATATGCCCTCAACCTTTAACTTCAGGCTTTCGTGTTGGAATATAAGTTGGGCTTCGTTTAACAAATGACTGCTAATAAAAATACTGGTTTCGTGGATTCCTGTTGAAATGGTTAAGAAGCTGTTTGGAGTTTTGGCAGCGATATCTAAGAGTTGGGACTGGTTATTAAATAAAGAAGCTGAATTATTAAAAGTTAAGGCGATTAGATTTGAGCGTAATGAAAGATCGGTGATTTTTGATAAGGCAAGTGAAAGCTGTCCACGACCCGACTTAGCAATTTTAAGCCGCTTTAGAGCCATGACTATTGAGCCGATTGTGACCTTTTTATAAAGTTTAGTCTCTATTTCAGGCTGTAATTTCCTGGCCAAGCTGGAATAATTAATTAAGCCCTCTTCGAAATTCTCAGAAAGAATGGGGGAGTTTTTAATAATTGAGGATATTAATTGAGGAACAGTAATCATGTTAATATTTTAACAAATTGTTGTTTGCTGAACAATAACTAGGCTGAGCTTTTGATCACAAGGCCAATTTGGTATGATTTCCTTTATGCTGAATTTTGTTAAGCGGCTATTCCGAAAATCATATACTCCTTTAAACCTGATAACTATCTCAAAAGAAGCTCTAGTTAATAATTATGAGAGTTTATCAAAAGTTAATCCGGAGATAAAAATTGCACCAGTTTTGAAGTCTAATGCCTACGGTCATGGAATAAGGTTGGTGGGGAAAATCTTAGATGAAGTTAATGCGCCTTTTTTGTGCGTGGATTCACTTTACGAGGCATTTCAGCTTCAAACGAAAGCTCAGGTTAGAACGCCAATACTTATCATGGGGTATGTTCACGAGCAGAGTTTATCGGTTAAAAAACTGCCTTTTTCATTTGCAATTTATGATTTGACGCATGCAGAGGTCTTAAATAAGTTCCAGAGTAAAGCGAAAGTACATATTTTTATTGATACTGGGATGCATAGAGAGGGGGTCAGTATGCAGGATCTTCCGGATTTCTTAAGAAAGCTGAAGAAGTTAAAAGATGTAGAAGTTGAAGGAGTCATGTCTCACCTAGCAGATTCTTCAAACCCGGATTCAATTTTATCAAAAATGCAGATTAATAATTTTAAAAAGGCGATTACAGCAGTCAAAGAAGCTGGCTTTAAACCTAAGTGGTTTCACAATGGAGGAACATACGGGTTGCTAAATAAGTTAACGGATGGGTCCAATTTAATCCGGGTGGGGAGGGCTGTGTATGGGATTGAAGACAAGCCTAATTTGACATCGGTTAATGCTCTGGGATCCGGGAGTGTGTATTTGGATTTAAAACCTGCCTTAAAGCATACAACGAAAATTGTTTCGATTAAGAAAATTAAAAGAGGTGAAAAGGTGGGATATTCTGGAACTTTTACTGCCTCCAAAGATATGACAATTGGTATTTTGCCACTGGGGTATAACGATGGTGTTGACCGCAGGCTAAGTAATAAAGGCGTGGTAACGGTAGCAGGGTCGCTCTGTCCGATTATCGGACTGGTCAGTATGAATGTAACGGCAATTGATTTGTCGGCTGTTATGAAACCCGTTTTAGACATGGAGGCGGTAGTATTTTCTGATAATCCAGATGATGCGAATTCCGTTGTAAACGCATCCCTGACGGGGGGTTTATTGCCCCACGAGATGCTGATTCATATTGCGGAATCGACTAAGAGAATTGTTGTTTAAATTATTCCTGAGGGGGGTTCGAAGGAGAGATTTCGATGCTAGGAAGCGGAGTGATTTGCTCAGGAATATTAACTACTGGGGTGATATCTTCAATGGAAACTGTTGGATACTCCAAGGTTCTTTTTGTTTCACCTAACTGAATAATTTCGTTAGGTTTGACGCGGATCTTGTAGCTTTTTATTGACAGTATATTATTGATCTCATCAAGTTCGGCGACTGTTACTAATTTGTTTCCTGGAGTAGTATTTTCAGGTATTTGATAATACCACTGACCTTCATCATTGGCTCTAATTTTACCTTTTTCTTCAACTTGAGTGCCATTACTGAGTAAAATAATAAGCTTGCCTGAGTTTTTAGTTGATCCCTGCAGAAAATCTTTTTGGGCCAGCAGATAACGAACCTGAGTTTCCATTTGATTCAAAGAATAAGCCTTAGGCTCAAACTGGAAGAATTTTTGATAAAGAGGAGTTTTAAGAATCCAAATAAAAGTAATAATTCCTAAAATTTCAGAGGCAATTAGCGTCGTGACTAAATATTTACGATTGGTTTTAGCTGATCTAATATAGTCGAGTATTTCATCCATCTCATGTCTCGCTAACTTTCTTCAAGCGCTTTTTGAATCTGAGCTGGGGTTAAATCTTCAGGGTCATTATTTAGTTCGGGGTCACACTCAGCGTTATAAGGATCGTTACAGGATTCGTCATCTTCAACAGGATCTGAGATTGGAATAGGGCTAACAGCGAGCTGGGTGTTGCCGGGGAGTTTGATAGTACCTGTTCCAACTAAGGCGAGGGTGATTGCAAGGAATAGCCCGAGAATTGTTAGTACAGCTAAAGCAGAGAAACCTGTTTGATTAGGGGATAGTTGGGCAGGTATTTTTTTCATTTATTGTTTAATTGCTTTGACTACGACTTCTCCTATTTTTCTACCAAGAGAATACAGAATAAATGTTTGACCTTCAGGTCCGATATTAGTGATGTCAGCGCTGCCGTTTCGGGAACGCTCAATAAATTGACCATCCTTGGTTTTAACTTCGACTGGATCTGATGTATCGTCAGTGACATCCCATTCTACTTCTACCTCGCCGCAGGTTTGGGCGGTTGAGGCGATAGTGCATGGGTTAGGATAAGCAGAGATCTCACCTGAGGGTTGAGTTAGCCCCATTTTTTTGATTAATAAATCAACGGAGTCTTTAGGGGGAAGATTTTGGACTGCAAGTTCCGGACGGGCGGCATCGGCTGTAGACAATTTTAGTAAAGCACCAGAGGGAGATAAGACCCGAACTAATTTTTCGCCATTGTTTCCAGTACAAAGATATACGACTAATTCTTCGGGTTCAGAAACAGGATCTGAGGACGATTCAACTCCAGGAGTTGGTGCGGAGTTGTCAGAGATGGGCATCGCTTTTAAGGCTTTGCCGACTCCCATGTCGGCTTTAACGCAGACATTTGGTTTTGATTCCTGAATTTGGAGATACTTTAATACCCGATTGAATTTTTTGGCGAGCTTGTAATCAAATTTAATCTTTTCTTTGCAGTCGGATAGTTTTTGATCATCAGTTTCTTTGAGACAGTTTTGATTTTCCGGGATAACTCTTGAGAGATAGGAATTGAACTCGGAAAGAGTTCGTTGGCCAAGAGGTTCTTTATAACCACCGTAGTCTTTGTTCTCGATCCAGCTGAAGTAGCGAGCTAAAAGTTCCATTCTTTTATCAGAGCGGGTTTGAAAGGGGTCCTCCTGGGCAAACACAGATTGGTTAACGAAAATAGCTCCGAAGATGACTAGTAGGGTGAGTAGATAAAGTTTGCTAGTTGTTGAGATAGATATTTTCATGACTTAATTAAGAATAGGAAGGATGGTTAGGTTTGTCAATCATTGGCGGTTAGGGAAGTAGAAATACATCATTACTATCGTTACAATTATCAGCTTCTCCAGTGACACAAAGAGTGGCACTACCAGAGGCTTCGTTGTTTTGAGTTGTTTCATTGGTAACGGGTCCGGCAACTTGGATTTGGATATACTCATTAGTTTCCCAAATAATGAAAACCCCGAAAACTAAGACTATTAATAGGACTAACGAGGAGATGCCTTTTTGACTAGGGTACAGGGTACAGGGTACAGGGTAGAGTTTTTCTTTAAATTGCTTCATAGTTTGAGGAGGCTATTAATCGTTATCCTCAGGATTAACGGTTGAAAGGATTTGAAGCTGTTCCTCGCTAAGATTATATTTTTCTCTCACATCTTTATACTTAGGGTCTTCCGAAAGATTTTTGAAACCCGCTGGAGGAGGGGATTTTGTTATCAGTTCACCCTGAAATAATCTGTAAACTCCAAAAGCAGCAATGGCTACTGCGACTATTCCGATAATAATAAAGATGCTGATATTGCCTTTCATTTTAGGTTCCTCCGCCGGGGGCAACTGATGTTTTACCGTCGCAAAGAGTATTTTGGATAAATCCGGCTTGGGTACTAAAGA
>CAYMRP010000015.1:0-23650 GCA_964392925.1 uncultured Gammaproteobacteria bacterium | reverse complement strand
GAGTGAATATTGATAAATTAACCCCTGCACAGAGGAAATATTTGGATTCTTGGAATGAAGGCACTTAATACACTACTTTCTCTTTTTCTTTTTTGATTTTGATTCTTTAGGAGGAAGCGAACCGTTTACCCATTTACTAACTCTGTAGGCGAAAACAGCTCCAACCGCATATACTGCTAAATCAATGGGGTCAAATCTGCCTCCTTCCATCTGCTCTTGTACTGTCTGGTTTTGAGAGGCGTAGAATTGCATGCCCTCATGTAGATAAGAAATAGCTAAGGCGAGTGCTATATAAGGTGTGGGCGAATGAGTTAGTTTTTTAGATGTTGGTCGTCCTAAGGCTTCTCTTGTTGTTGCAAGAAGTTGACCTCCCTGACCAAATACCACTGGTCCAAGAAAATCCTTACCATAAGAGCTTAATATTTCAGATCCATGAAGATTATATGATTGGGCAAAGAGACCAGCGCCTGTTAGTGCAATAGTACTACCTATGAGCTTTACTGATCTAATATTCTCTCTTCTAATGGCATCTTGAGTTAGGCGAGCTGCTTCTCTTCTAGATTGAGCTCTTCGTTCTTTGTTACTCATAACACTATTATACTATAGGTGTATCGATGGTAACAAATTGTATTTATACTTGTTATTCTACGCGGATGGAATATCGACATTATGATAAAAATGTAAAAGTTAAAGTAATTTCGGCTCAGAGAAGAGGGAGCGATATGGGCATATTAACTTATTACAAAACTGCGCCTGACGAATTCTGCATATCTACGCTAAATGCTGAGGTTGCGGGAAATGGTATTGGTTCTGGACTAGTAGGTGAATTTGTGAGATGTGTTGGTTCGGGGGTTCAAGTTTCCTCTAGAATAACTAATCTGGAAACATTTGAGCTTTTTAAAAAGTACGGAATCTTTGAGGAAGCAAGGCTTCATTCACAATTACCTTTGATTGGCCCCTTGGAAGTATTTCAAAAATCACCCATTCTGAAGGCTTTTTTTCGAGGAGGGATCAATACAGATATTCTAACAGTTATCAATTTTGCCGGAGTGCCACCGGAACCTTACAGAACTGGAGCTCTGGAAAGAATCAGGCTATCTGGAACTGCGGCTTTGTATGGATTGTTCAGTATAGAATTTTCAGGGAGAACTATAATTCAGAGTTCAGATTTGAGTAGATTATAAGTTTGGCGTTTGGCTTCTTTAATTGTTTGACCCCAGGCTTTGGCGGCTTTTTTAAACATTTCTTCTAGAACTGGATTTTTAGCTTCCGAGTCTGTGAGTTGAGTTTCAAGATAATCATAAACGAGCTTTCTTCCGTCCCCTTTTACACCTAGTGCTTTGGAGATTTGCTTCATTAGGTCTGAGGTTATATTGTCTGGATGGCCCATGTCATCGTCAGGGATATGACAGCCGCAGTTATAACACATAATTTTTTTCAAAAATTATTTGTTGCGGACTGCGTCCTAAGCACAAAAAAAAGTAAGAAGTGTGTGGTGAGGTTCGCATACAGCACATAGTTTGGATTATCTAGGATTCGCGGGCGGGTTTCAAGAGTTTTGTCCACCATTCAAGCTGATCGAGGGTGGCGTTTAAAGCGTTTTCCATATATTTGTCAGGAACTAATTTATTATTTTCTATTTTATGGCCCACGAATTGGATTACGACTGATTCTCTAATAGGAACTAACTGCTGTTCGATAGCTGCTAGACGTAAAACTTCGACGGCTCTTGATCCTCCGGATGCTCCTCCATAACTGACATATGCAATTGGCTTTTTATGCCATTCAACATAGGCATAATCGATGGCATTTTTTAAGGCTCCTGAGGGTAAATGATTGTATTCTGGGGTTACAAAAACAAAACCAGCAGCGTCTTTGACTTTTTTAATCCATTTATTAGCCATTTCGTCAGATGTTTTGCCATTAAGCATTGCTGGGTGAGCACTTTCTTCGTATGATTTCATTGGATAGTCTTTTAGATCAAGAAGTTCATATTCGATATCTGATCTTTTTTTAGTCTGCTCCATAACCCAATCCGAAACTTTATCTCCAGCGCGCCCTTCTCTGATACTGCCCAGTACTACTAAAATCTTCATAAAGGAATAGTAGACTAAATGCTTTATTAATAATAGTAATTACCTTTAATGAAGTATAACTCTTAAAGTATTGACTCTGCGATGATACACTCATATATATGATTCTTATTAAAAACTTACGATTCTGGATATTAATAACAGCGGTTATTTTTGCAGTGTCAATTAACTTGTATGTAAAAGGAACTATTCCTACTGAACAGGCTCAAATTATAATGCTGACTCAATTTTATGCCTTAATTGCTGTGGTCTATTTATATTTCACCTTGCTGACTTCCCCACTGACTCAATTATTTACATATTTGCCCTTCAGATCTAATTACATATTTGCCAGACGGGCATTAGGGGTTTCAGCTTGGATGTTTGCATTGCTGCATGTTTATTACGGATTTTTTGGAGAGCTGGGAGGATTTGAAGGTCTAGGTTATTTAAATACACGATATTTAATAGCAGTAGGGCTCGGAACGGTATCACTGATCATTTTAACTTTTATGACGCTGAGCTCAATGGATTGGTTAAAAGATCGCTTGACGCATAAAAAAATCAAATTTATTCATAACTTCATTTATATAGGATCGTTTTTACTAGTAATACATGCATTAATGCTGGGATCGCATTTTACTGATTTTTCAGAAAGTATTCCGCTGATATTCTCGGCTGCTTTAATTTTTTTGCTGATACTGGAAGCTACTCGATTAGATAATTATTTGAGTGTGAAATTATTTTATTATCCTAAAACTGGGCCTGTAGTACTAACAACATTGTTGTTAACAGTTAGTTTAATCTTTTCTAGTTTAGCTCCGGGAAATTTTAGTTCGGGTTTATCTTTACACGAACAACATAAAAAAATGGCTATCGAAGCTAAGAACAATAGTGAGTCAGGAGCCTTTAAAAATATTCCTGGTATGCAGGGAGATAGAACTAGAAGATATAGTGTCGATTGGGATTTTGAGAAATCGACTAAAGCCGGCCAAGAAAGTATGGTGAAATTCAGAATTTTTGATGCTGCTAACGGTCAGCCGGTGGTTTTACTTACTAAGAACTACGAGAAATTGGTTCATTTAATAGTAGTAGATAGCGGACTTGAGACGTACCAGCATATACATCCTGAATTTAATAATGGCTGGTTTGAGATAGCTGTGACATTTCCAATAGACGGCAGATATCACCTATACCTGGATTTTGTACCGACAGGAGCAATCGAACAACAAATAGCGGCAACTATTATTGTTGGTGAGAATCCAGAAATTAGACCGGTAGATAATAAAATCGATGATAGAATTATTAAAACTTTCGGTGAATATAAAGCCGAGCTAATTTATGATAAGCCATTATCTGCGGAAAGGATGTCTTTAGGTGAGGAAAAACTAAGCTACAGGTTAACTGATAATAATGGTGCAGCGGTAAGCACTTTGAAGCCGTATTTAGGATCATTTGGGCATTTAGTAATGATTAACACCCAAACTTATGAATATATTCATGTTCATCCAGTACAAACAGGAAACTTACTGCCTGATCAAGATGGTGGCCCTGTAGTGGAATTTATGCCTGTGGGTATTTATAGTCCAATTAAAGCCGGGACTTATAAATTGTTCGCTCAATTTAATCCGGATAATAGATTAATAACAACAGATTTTATTATTAAAGTTGAATGATTATGTATAGATTATTGTTAATGCTGGCTATTAGTTATCAGTTGTTAGCCGTCAGTCCGGTTATGGCCCATTTTGTTAAATCGGATTCTGGAATTGGGGCGGTATTACATGTTGATCCAGGGGATGACCCCGCAGCTGGCGAGGAAAGCAGTGTCATTTTTGAATTTAAGGACATTAATAATAAATTTAATCTAGCAAATTGTGATTGCACACTAGGTATATATAAAGAAGGCCAAGAAGTTTTCTCAGAGAGATTAACGCCAATAGCACCTGATCAGACTTTGTCGTCAGTAAATAGTTTTGTATTTCCAGAGAAAAACATTTATGAAATAAAAGTAAGCGGCAAATCAAAAGACAATTTATACCCTGAATTTTTGTTGGAATATGATATGAGAGTGGCCAGAGAAATAAAAATAGAAGATGCAAACAACAAGAATGTTATTCCTTTTAGCCTAATCCTAATAGGAGGAGCAATAATAATTGCACTATTTACAATAGGTACAGTAATTGTTAAAAATAGAGTCTAAATATGTATAAACCATCAAACATCAAGTATCAAATTTTAGGGGTGTTGATTGGGTTTTATTTGATCTTCGGAATAACTGTTGCTTCGGCACATGTAACTGTGAAGCCTGAAGAAGTTGGGATAGGTAAATACCAGACTTTCACTGTTAATGTTCCTAATGAAAAAGAATCGCCAACTACAGGGCTTCGATTAATTATTCCGCAGGGGCTTGAACATGTTTCGCCGAATTCTAAACCTGGTTGGAATATTGAGATTAAAAAGATTGGCGTTAGTATGAAAGGTGAAGTATTAAATACCGGAGAAAAAGCGCCTGATCCTGAAACAGTGACAGAAATAGTTTGGACAGGCGGATCAATACCAGAAGGTCAAAGAGATGAATTCATGTTTTCAGCAAAAGTCCCTGCTGGTGAAGGAGAAATTATTTGGAAAGCCTATCAAACATATGCTGATGGTGAAATAGTTGCATGGGATCAAGATCCTAATGCTCCTAAACCTACTTCTGAAGGCAATGACGAGCATGGATCTAGTCCGTTTTCTGTAACTAAAGTGGTTAATGACTTAATAAAATCTGAAAAGGAAATAGATCTTAAGCCTGAGAGCGATGAAGAAACCAATTTACCTGTATTAATGTCAGCATTGGCCGTAATTTTAAGCGGTTTTGCAATAGGTATAGCTATTAGGAAAAGAAATTAGATGTATAATTTCAGTGCCAGCAGAACTGGTCTGAAAAATGATTCTTTTACTCCGTTGTCTATTATTAGTATTAGTCCTAATTTATCCAGTTAGCACTTTTGCTCATTCTATTGGGCAACCTCCATACTTTAAAGTTAACGGAATATTTACTGATTATTACAATGTGCCTACAACTTCCCTGCCCGATTTTAGATTACCAGAAGATGCAGCAGTAGGCATATTTTTAGTGAATGAAGAAATTAATTTTGAAATTGATACTAAGGCTTTGCCTTTGCCGGATCAAATTATAAAAGAAACTAGATTTATATGGGATTTTGGGGATGGTGAAATTGGAGAAGGGCTAAGTAATAAGCACACATATAACAAGCCAGGAACATATTTTGTGGCTATAAAAGCTGATTCAGGGCAAGGGTTTGAACCTCAATCTCTTCAATCAACAGCTATAAATATTTTACCGGATAAAAATTATGTTTTACCTAAAGCTATTATTGAGATTAATAATCAAGGTGTTGAAGATCCGCTACTGGATATTATTGATGTTAACTTTAAAAAGGAAATTTATTTTGATGCAAGTAAAACGAATAAAGGTTCCGGAGAAATTTCTGAATATTTTTGGGACTTAGGAGATCAAACTTCACGAGTCGGACCTAATTTTAAATATAATTATAATGAAAATCCATATACTGTCTTTCCAGTTTTGCGAATTAAGACTAGTGATGGATTCATATCAGACGCATTTATTCAGATTAAGGATGAGACAGCTTTTGATGACTCTTTTGATAATAAAATTACAAATTTAGACTGGAGATTCTTAGCGGCTGCGGTAGTTATTTCTATACTAGTGGCTGGTATTCTGACAGTGATTATTTCCAAGTTTTGGTTGAAGAGGAAATAATTGTTAGTCGCTACGTGAAATTAACTAAAACAGATGAGCTTGCAATGACTTTTCTTTTGAGGTAGTTTTGAAAGATTACTCAGCATTGCTTGGGTTTATTGCTGCATAAGTTTATAATACGATCACGTTTATGGATAATTTTTTACATCCGCAACAATCCATGGATCTTTTAGTTATTGGAATTACAATCACATCCTTGGTGTTGGGTTTTTTAATTGGAACGTTCACCAAACAGCAGGTTTTACTCAAGAAACGGGAAAATCAACTCAAAGATATAATTCAAGCTGAACGAAAAGCTAAAGAAGAAGCTCAGGAGGCTATACGGGCTCGAGACGAATTCTTATCTATCGCATCACACGAGCTTAAAACTCCTTTAACGACCATAATTTTGAGAATCCAATCAACTCTTGATAGTATTTTGAATCAGTCACTAGCAAATTTTTCAGGCGAAAAATTGGTTTCATCTTTAAATATTGCTCATGAGCAAACTAGGCGGCTACAGAGTCTGATTAAGGATCTACTAAATTTTTCATTAATAACTACCGGAAAGCTGGAATTAGAAGTTAAGGAAGATGACTTAACCGAGATGGTCAAGTCGGTTGTGAATCGTTTTGAGGATCATTTAGCAATCGCAGGATGCAGTATTAAGCTTGAAGGTAGTCAGGAAATCATAGGGATGTGGGATCAGGTTAGACTTGATCAGGCATTATCCAATTTGTTAACTAATTCTATAAAATATGCAGAGGGCAAGCCGATTGAAATTGAGGTTAAACAGGATGGAAACAAGGCTAAGATTATTGTTTCAGATCAAGGCATAGGTATAGATCCTAAATTGCAGAAGAAAATTTTTGATAGATTCAAAAGAGCTACTACTGATGGAAGATTTCAAGGCTTAGGAGTTGGACTATTTATTGTTAAGCAAATTGTTGAGGCACATGGAGGGAAGATATATGTTAAAAGTAAGCTGGGAGAAGGATCAAAATTCACTATTGAATTACCTATTAATAAGGCACCTGAGACGGGTTTAATTAATACAGAACAGGCAGTTATAGTTCACCAAAGCTAGAATTTGCTTGCATAGTTCTTACAGAAAAATGGACTATAGTGTATTATAATTTAAGTATGCCTCTAATCTTTACACTTCTTCTTTTGATTCTAGTTTTGCCTAAACAGACCTTTGCGGAGATAAAAGTTGATATATCAAATAATATGGAAGGCTCGAGTAATAATGTGACGGTTAATTCTAGTAATGGATCAAATAAGCAAAATTCAAATAGCGGCAACACTCAGACTAATATCAGGATTAATAATAATGGTGAGATAAAAGAGTATAAGGGCAATGACGGCAAGGTAGAAATAAAATCTGAAGACGGTAAAAGTAGTGTGTCAGTTAATACTACTGGCGTATCTAATAATAGTACTCAAACTCAGTCTAATGTTTCAACAAAGACCAATGTAGTCGTTAATTCAGATACAAATGAGGAGGCTTCCCCGTCTTCTAGCCCAACTCTGTCTAGTCCATTGCCGGAAGCCGAAAGTATAAAACCCGGGCTATTAGAATTTATTAAAAGAGAAATTAAACAAATTTTTGAATTATTCTCCTAGCTGAGTAACTGAGAATTGGTGTATATTTAGAGTGTGAAGTATTTACTAATTCCAGCTATTATTCTGTTGTTTATAGGTATTTATCTAAACCGTAGCTATGCCTATTTTTATGATTATCAGGGCCAACACTTCATTGGCAATCCAAAGTACCAACAAAAGCATTTATTTGAAACAGATAAGAAGTTTGAAACAAAGAAACTGATTGTCTTGGGTGATAGTTTGATGACTGGAACAGGCAGTACACAGGTAGAAAACAGTATGGCTTATCTGATTGCCCAGGGATTGGCAGAGGGGCAAAACATTGAGTTATATAATTTTGCTCAGCCTGGGGTTGGAGTAGATGATGTTTTGAACCGCCAAATTCCTGAGGCTATTCTGAGCAAAGCTGACTTTATTATTTTGATGATAGGGACGAATGATGTTCACAACAAGATGAGTGAGGAGGAATTTAACAATAAATTTTCTCTAGTGTTAAGTCAATTGCGAAGTGAGACAGGAGCTAATATAACTGTTGTGAATATTCCATATATTGGTTCGGATAAAATCCTTTTTAGACCTTGGGATAGTGTACTAATTTCAAAATTGGAGGCGTTTAATAAGGTAATTGCGGCTCATGTTTCAGGAAAAATGAATATAGAATTGGTAGATTTATATACAAATTCGTTAAGCGATTTTAAAGAGTCTTCCGATTTATATGCGACTGATCAATTTCATCCATCAGATAAAGGTTATCAACTGTGGGCAAAGTATATTAGCCAAAATATATATCGATAATAAATGCAAATTCCGATTGTTGATGCAAAACTTAATACAGTTATTTTTGAAATAATATTTTGGGGTGCAGTTATTTTTTCTTGTAGAAAGGTTAACACAGAAGCGATTTTTGCCCCTTTTAAAACTCAAGAGATTAAAGGCTTTGCAATATTGGCAATTATTTTTTCTCATATTGGATATTTTTTATCAACTGATACAAGATTTTTATATCCGATGTCTGTCTTGGCAGGAGTTGGGGTAAATTTATTTTTATTCTTGTCGGGATTTGGACTAGCTGTATCTTCAATTCGAAAGCCACTTACTATTCAGGGATTTTATTTTAAAAGATTCAAAAAGTTATTTATTCCATTGTGGTTTATAGTAGCCTTGTTTTTGATTTTAGATTATTTTATTCTAGGCAGAAGTTATCAATTTTCTGAGATATGGAAAAGTTTTAGCGGATTTTTTCCAGTTGCTGACTTATTTAAGAATCTTAATTCTCCACTTTGGTATTTTACGCTGATTTTGTTTTACTATTTAATTTTTCCTTGGACTTTCTTTAAGCGTGTCCCATATCTATCACCTATTTTAATTATCGGGCTGACTTATTTATTACTAAAGATTGAATTGCCATTTGAAATCAGCCGGGATGTAATGAATCTTTATAAAACACATTTTGCGGCGTTTCCTTTTGGGGTGTTGTTTGCAGTTATCATTAATGATGAGAATTTAAATCATTTAAAAGTAAAGTTTAAAGATATATTTTTGAAAAGTAATCTAAAGTATTTACTGATTATAATTTTTGGATTTCTGTTTGGATACTTTTCTATTAATTCTGGTGTTGGAGAAAGTAAAAATATCGAACAGACAATTAGTCTTTTGACAATGTTTAGCGTCATCTTTTTGTTCGTGATTAAGAACTTTGAGATAAAACTTTTTACGATTTTTGGAATTTATTCTTATGAAATTTATTTAATACATTGGCCGATTCTTTCAAGATATGATTATCTTTATATTTATTTCCCAGCTTGGTTGGCAACTATATTATATTTAGTACTATTTTTGGGTCTGGGATATCTGTTTTCGAAAATGGTAAAAAGAATTGGAGGTTAAGGCGATTTAGCCGATACTTGGTATTTAAAATAATTTTCTTTGCACTGTGGTTTACAAAAGGTTAGATTGGTTTCTTTATCCCGGCAGTTATCACAACTAATATAATGGAAGTGGCAAATATGATATTCACAATTAGTGTATTTATCAGAGGGTGTCTGGCAATGAAAGCACTTCCCTACTATTTCGTGAGATGAATCAGCAGTGTTAAAACCAACAGTTAGACGTTTATCAAATACATATAATTTGCCTTTGAAGTAGGAGTTAGGGTATTTCTCCATATACGTTTGGATACCGTCTTTAAGCTGATAAACATCTTTAAAGCCATTTAAAACCAAGTAGCCGGAGGCTTTTTCACATCTAACTCCACCTGTACATACAGTAACAATAGTTTTATTCTTCAAATTTTCCAGTTGAGGAAGTACATCCGGTAAATCATAAAAATTGTGGAGACCAGAAAAAATAGAATTTTCAAAATAACCGGATATATATTCATAATCATTTCTCATGTCTACAGTGTAAAATTCTTTGCCTTCTTTAAACCATTGATGAAGTTCGTCGGCTGAGATATATTTTCCAGTAACTTGGTTGGGATTGAGATCCGGCAGACGGGCAGCGACTATTTCTGGTCTGACTTTGATTGAAAGCTTGGGAAATGCATCGCCTGGTCCGTGGCTTTTCTTGAAATTTATGTCCGAGAAGCGGCTGTCAGCAGTTAATTCTTTAATATACTGCTCAGTGTCTTTAATTAGACCTTCAACAGTACCATTAATACCCTCTTCGGCAATTATTATCCGGCCTTTTAGATTGAGTTTTTGGCAAAGAGCTTTTTGATCCTGCTTTAATTTTTCTGGATCAAGAATGGGTGTGTATTTATAATAAAGCAGGACTTGGTATTTTGAGTCTGACATAGAGGAATTATATCAGATTGAACAGAGTCAGTAGAATATTACCTTCTGATAATTCCGGTGCTTCCAAAAACTGCTCTGTATGCATTGGGCTCTTTGTTAGAGGGAATTGAAATTGTCCAAAGATGAGCCTCAGGAGCATCTTTGGTATTTAAGCGATAATATTTTATTAGATACTTAAAGCCGACATCATAGTTGTAGGGTACATCATAGGAGACATTAATCAAATTGTCGTCTGTTTGGTTTTTTAAGTATTTAACAACATTTTTTTGATGGATTAAACCATAGTCATTTCCAACCAAGAGAGCAAATTTGATATTTAAATAAGTAATGTAAAAGAGAAAAGATATAACTAATATTTTCAGCAAGAAATTTTTATTTAATAAAAGTGTTAAGGAGTATGCGAAGCCTAATATAATCGGGATTAAGCATAAGGCAAAATAGTATTCGGACAAACGACCTTTATAAAATGAGAAAAGTAAGAATGGTAGAAATAGAACGCTGAAAAAAATAAATTTTAAGGTGTTGCTGGTTTTTAATTTAAGGAGCCCGTATAAAGAAATGCTTAATACAAAAATGCCAACGATATTTCTAGGTACCGGAGATTCAGGAAGAAAAAAATTAGAGTTTAGATTCTTTTGAACAATTGTTTTTAATTGGGTGAAGTAATCAATGTTCCATTCAGGATTATCCATACCTGGTCCAAATATTTTAAGTACCCCTTTTGAATTAAGAAATTCATGTCTCAAGTCAAAAATAATAAGAGGAGCAAATGTTAATGTAAAAAGAGATATTCCCAGAGCAAATTCTTTAAGTGGGAGTTGTTTGTTTTTTTTGATGTAGATGACCCAGGAGATTAAAAGCGGAATAAAAAAGAAAGTCATTTGAAAATGAATTTGGAGACTAAGACCAAACAATAAAAGCGACCAAACAATAGATGTTTTACTGCCTTCAATAATTTTTATAATTCCATATAACAGACCAATTGATAAGACTGGGACAAGCATCGGGTTCCATGCCAGTATATCTGAGTTACCAGCCCAAATAACTGAAGCTATCATTGCTGCTGGCGCACCGGCAATTTTTTTAATAAAAAAATACATGGCCAGAATTGTTATCAGTCCGGTGAAAATTACTGAATAAATGGCTCCTAACGGATCAAGACCGGAAATAATGTAGAACGGAGTTAGCAAATAGTACCAAAGTGGTCCTAAGAAAAAAGCATTGTCGCTAACCACCTGAGGGCCAATTAAAGTGGGCTTGCCCTCGATTAGCATACTCCAGATAACATTGGCATCCCGGGCCTGATCCCAGCCAAAACTAAAGCGAGTCTCAACGTTATAGCCTTTCATAAAAAGAGTCAGCAGTAGGATGAGCGATATGAAGATGACTTCATTACGGTTTTTTGTGAAGTAATTCTGAAACTTAAGATTTATTTTACTCAGAGTATTAATAATTAATTCTAACACAGCTGAGCTTGATGCGAGTCTAAGTCAGAGTTAAAATATGGAGTATGAGTGAAATGTTTTCAAATATAGCAAGCAAAGTTTCGGAAATAATCGGTTCTCCCTGGGCTTTTGTAGTTGCTCTCGGGGCAATTATCGTCTGGATTGTTTCAGGTCCATTTTTAGGATTTTCTGATACATGGCAGTTAATAATTAATACTTCTACAACAATAGTTACTTTTTTGACGGTTTTTTTGATTCAGCATACGCAAAACAAGAATGATCGGGCGACACAACTTAAACTTGATGAAATTCTTCACTCTTTAAAGAATGCCAGAAATGATTTTATAGATCTAGAAGATATAAGTGAGGCTGAGTTATTAAAGCTAAGAGAAGAGTATAAAAAATTCAAAAAAGAAAAGCCTACCAAAGGCCGATGAAATCTATTTTAGGAAAATGAGCTTTTACTTCGGCGTGGAACTTATCAGCCAAGGCTGTGGTAAATTTGGAGTTACCTGCACCTTCACTTTGACGGCATAAACGATTTTCGTACTCATGAATGATATCTTGGATATCTCGGCCAAGTTCATTGAGCTTTTCCTGCCATTTCTTAGGATCGATCATATAATCATCGTGAACTTTTTTGAATGCAGCAAACTCTTCTGAATGGGCTTTAATCATCATGTCGTAAAACTCTTTGTACTTAGTCATATAAAATTATTGAGGATGAATAATGAGTATACACAAAAGTTATTTTGATAAAAAGCTGGAGAAAATTTGAGAACAAGAGGTGCCAACACAGGCAGTACAGGAATATTTGGCATCACTTTCAATGGCTTTTCTGTGAATAAAATCAGTACTCAGGAATTTAAAATTTTCTTCCATGGTTTGATAGGCAGCGATGTTTTCTGTGGCCCAATAGGGCAAATTAAGTTCTTTAAAGCCCTTATGAAGAGTTCCGGAAGCGAGTTCCGGTTTGACATCTGGCGCACGTTGCTCAGCTATTTTACAGAGGCGTTCTTCTTTTTCAAAAGCCGGTTTTCCCATTTTTGCCCGGTAATCATTAGTCATTTGAAAAAGAAGATCGGCATTTGAAGAAGTTGAGACTGGTGAAGGTGATGGTGAGGATTCAGCTTTTACTTCAGATAATTGAGCAGCGGATTTTTCTTCTTTAACTACAGGACTTGGAGAACTTTCAGGCTCGGCAGTTAATTTAGGAGAGGAAGAGGGTGTTGGTTTTGATGTTGGTTGAGTGACGGTTGAGACAGCTGGCGGCTGTTCTACAGTGATTATAGACTCCGGCGTGGGAGATTCCTTTATGACCAACTTGATGTTGTCGGTCACAGGAGATGTGAGTGTATTTAGATTTTGAATAGATCCCGGTTCTAGGTTGGAATCAAGAGTCTCCATAGTGCTGAGATTATAAGATTCTATTATTTCCGGTTTATAAAGCGAGGCCCCATGAGCTGGAACTGAAGATGGGAACGAAAAAGTAGCACTGGCAACTGCACTAACGGCAAACATTACTCCTTGTTGGAGAGTGGTTAAATCCATCGCTGTATATAATAGCAGATCGGTGCAAGTTTAACTAAATCTAGCCTTAGCTAAGGCTAGAAATGTTAACAAGCCTGCAAGATTATTAATGTATGGATAAAGCCAATAAACCTTACTAATACTAATCGTGGGATTCAGGAATAGGATTAATGGAATAAGCGGATAGATCATGAATATTTGGGCTAGGGAAAGAGGTAAGACTGGGAGTATAAAATAAAGAAAGAGAGCCCAGAGCGCTGAGCATGTCAATAATGATAGCCGACTACCAAGAACAACAGCTGAGGTTTTAAGGCCGGCTTTGGTGTCAGCAGAGATATCAGGTATGGCTGAGAATAAATGCATTGCTGCAGCCCAGAACCAGAACCCCAGAATCAATTTTAAATCCGGATTATTTCCTGGTGTTTGAATGTAGCCAATTATTCCTGGCAGAATATACAGAACATTAGAGGCAGAATCGAAAAAGGGTTTACTTTTAAAACGAAGTGGTGGGGCGCTGTAGAATGTAGAGAGAAAAATAAAGAAAAGTAATATGAATTGGACTGAAACAGGAGATGTTAATAATAGAAAGATGCAACTAATCAAAAAACAAAAAATTAGTAATGTTAGTAATTTTTTACGATTATTTTTACTAAGTTTATGCTCATGTGTATACTTTTTTGAATTAAACTTATCTGTATCTTCATCGAAGTAATCATTTATTCCATAGAGAAATATGTTGGCTGGTATTAGAAAATAGAAGAATGACAGGATGAATTGTGGATTTATTATAGTCTGGAAGTTTTGAGCTCCAAGCAAATAGCCTAAAAAATAAGTACCAGCCGTATAGCTCCAGAATCTGTATCTGGAGATTTTTATGACGCTAAGAATGTATTTATACATATTCTAGAGTTAGTGGAAGGTATTTTTGACTCCTGTAAGTAAGACTTTATAAGCGGTAGGTTTAACTTTCTTCCTAAATATAATTTCAGGATCCTTCTGAATTATTATTTGAGTTTGTTTATACATATCGGAGGCTGTTTTAATAGCAATGCGGTATTTTCTAGGCAAATACTTAAAACCTGATTCAGCTTCTTCCTGCCATAATAAGTATCGTTTAATTTGAAAATTAATGAATGATTTAAAGTCTTCTTTTTTTAACGACACTTCGTTGTAATGCAGCGAGTCTAAGTTGTATTTTTTTAATTCATTTTGTGGAAAATAGCACCTTCCGAGTTCATTATCTTCCTGAATGTCACGGATGAAGTTTGAAAACTGCATTGAACGACCCAACATTTTTGCAGCTGGATAGGATTCTTTCGGTAGGTTAAGAATCTTTGTGATCATCAGTCCAATAACGCTAGCGGAGCCATAAATATACTTCTCGAGTTCCCTGACAGATGAGTATTTTGTTTTAGTGAGGTCACTTTCCATTGCTGTTAGGAAACTATTAACCCAGCTAATCTGAATATCGTTTCTTTTTATCATTTCCACGAAAGAGCTAATTATTATGTCAGGTTCTTTTGAACCCAGATAAGCTTTTCTGAACTTTTTTACAAATGATTTAAATTTTAATTTTTGTTGAGGCATTGTATCAACAAGATTGTCGGCAGTTCTGGCAAAACCATACAAAACAAAAATATCATCTCTTATTTTTTTTGGAAAAAACAAAGAACTGTAAAAGTAAGTTTTACTGGCTTTTCGAAAAATATCAACGTGCAGTTTGTTCATTTTTTTCAATTAAATCGGAAACAATTTGAGATGAAATGAATTGAATTGGCATACCAATACCGGGATGAGTATAGTGTCCTGTATAGTATAAATTAGAGATTTTTTTATTAGTATGAGATGGCCTAAAAAATGCGGTTTGCATTAGTGTGTGGGACAAGCCTAAAGCTGTGCCTTTATAGGCATTATAAATTTCTTTAAAATCATTGTGAGCAAAAATCTTTTTTACAATAATGCTATCCTCGATACTTTCTCCGACTGTATGCTCAATTGCTTTAATTACTGATTTATAGAATTTGTCTCTTATTTGGGGTGTATCTTTAAGATTTGAGGCAACTGGAACAAGTATGAATAAATTTTCTTGCCCTTTTGGTGCAACTGACGGATCAGTTACAGAAGGAGCGCAAATATATATACTTGGATTGTCAGGCCATTTTGGATCTTCAAAAATTTGATCAAAATGTTCCACCCAATCATTCTCTAAAAGAAAATTATGATGGCTGAAACTTTTTATTTTTTTGTTTAAACCCAAAACAATTATAAATGCAGATGGCGCAACAGTTTTATTATCCCAATATTTTTCATTGTAGTTTCTATATGGCTCTTCCAGAAGTTTCTTCTCGACATGATAATAATCGGCGTTAGCGACTACTATGTCGGCCTGGTAGGTTGATTTGGAAGATTTAACTGAAGTAGCTCTATTATCTTTAACTAAGATTTTTGTTGCCGGTTCGTTAAATTTGAATTTTACTCCAAGAGAAATTGCTAATTCTTTCATTGATTCTGAAAGTTTTGACATGCCTCCCATTGGATACCAGACTCCTAAATTAAAATCGACGTGAGCCATTAAAGAATAAATTGCCGGCGTATGCTTGGGTGAACCGCCTAAGAAAACTAAAGTGTATTGCAGAATTTTTATCAAGCGGTCATTTTTGAAAAAACGAGAAGTAAATTTATCCATATTGTCAAAAACATGAAGGCGGTAGCCTTCTTTGATCATTTTCCAACTGAAGAAATCAAAAATATTTCGATACTCTTTATATAAGAAATAACTCATTGAAGTATCGTATTGATATTTTGCTTGGGCTAAGAAATCTTTAAGTTTTTGACCAGCTCCTTTTTCGTAAGATTCAAATAATTTCACATTGTCATTTAAGTTGCTAGAGATATCAATTTTATCTTTTCTGCCAAAAAACATCCGATATGAAGGGTTTAACCTTTTGAGTTTGAAATAGTCATGAATATTTTTATCAAACTTTTTGAAGAAATCTTCAAATATCTTCGGCATTTGATAGAAGGAAGGACCTAAATCAAATAGAAAACCTTTAGTTTTAAAAGTATTTATTCGCCCGCCGGCGTGGGAATTTTTTTCTAGGACGGTTACTTTGTAACCCTTTTGAGCAAGCAAACAAGCAATTGATAAACCTCCCAAACCTGCGCCGATAATAACTGCTGTTTTATTATTCATTATTTTCTTAATGATCTAATTATAAATGTGTGAAGCGAATTAACCAAAGCTTTCTTTTCTGATTCAGCGAATTTGTGGGGAAAGTATTCGATAATAAAGCCATTCACTGAATGAGTCATAACTTTTGCCTGTTTTTTTAAATTATCAATTCTGAACTCTGATGTTTTTTGACCTAACTTTAAAACTTCTTCCATATGTAGAGAAGTTTTCTCAGGCACAAAGCCATTAGGATTGCGTTTAAATTTACTACGGAAGTAAATAAAATATTTTAGAACTGCGATTATTTCTTTTGAATTATTAAGTTGAAATTCTATTCTTTGTCTTAGTAGACTGGTAGCTGTCTTTAAAGATTTAAGATTAGCTCTTCTTATTCCTAACTCAGTATTTATGGATTTGAAAAGTTCATCGAGTAAGGAGTCCTTTGACTGATAGTGATGGTAAAGAACTGAGGGTGTGATGCCGGAATTCTTGGCTAAGCTTCTCATAGAGAGTCCTTCATAGCCTTGTAGTGCGAAGATGTCGAGCGCTTCATTAAGTATTCGTTTTTTAGTATCCATTGTAGAACGAACGTTCGATTTGATTATACATTAATTGTTCTGTATTCAATAGACTGATTTTGATTTAAAATACATAAATGAATGAAATTGTTTGCATCTATAAACCTCAAGGATTAACGCCAGTGCAATTAATCGAAAAGTTCAGGAAGTTTAAACCCGAGTATCGGGATGTAAAAATAGGATTTGCCGGAAGACTTGACCCACTAGCACACGGTTTAATGCTTTTAACTGTTGGGGATATGAATTTTGACAGACAGCAGTATTTAAATTTACCAAAGACATATAAATTTTCTATTTTGTTTGGAATTGCCACGGATAGTTATGATTATTTAGGTATCATAAAGAATATGAATATTACACTCGTTCCTAAAGAATTAGAAGAAAAAATTAATAAATTTGTTAGAGACCACAAAGGCAAAATGATACAACCCTATCCCCCATTCTCTTCTAAGACAATTAATGGAATTCAAATGTTTAAATTGGCAAAGCAAAATGAATTGGATCAGACAAATATTCCGACAAAAGAAGTAGAAATATTTGATTTTAAGTTATTAGCAATTAAAGAGATGCCGGCTTTAAAAATTGAAAAAATTATCAATGAGAATCTTGATAAGATTAGCGGTCTTTTTAGACAGGAAGAAGTTAAAAATTTATGGCGGAAGTTATTCAAAGAGAATCTTAAATATAAATTCTCAATGGCAGAGTTTGAAATTAAATGTTCATCCGGAACTTATGTCAGATCACTCGCTAATAAGATGGGTGAAGAATTTGGTTGCGGAGCAATTGCTTTTGAAATTAATCGAACTGAAGTTGGCGACTATAAAAGTGAGGATGCTTTGGTTTTGCCTTAAAAGTAAGGTTATAAACTTAGTTGAGGTTTTATTGAATCAAACCAGAAACTGTGACCAATATCGTCTGGATGAAATTGATCGCTGGCACTGATTGATTTACCATATTTAGCTTTGCTCGGTGGGATTTTAGTCAAATCTACCTGAACGATGTTTTGATACTGACTGATTTCCTGACTAATAATAGCAGCGTATTTGGGTGCCATAAGCTTATGAATAATTCTCAATGGGGCTGGAATTGCTTCTGCGTCGAAGACTCTGCCTGGTCCAAGGATAATTATTTTTTTGGCTAAAGGTTGATACATTTCAATAACTGATTTGGTATCTTTTTTAAATTGGTCAAGATTAGTTAGTCTGAAAAGATCGTTAGAAGAAATTACTAGAACCATTAGGTCCTGCTTTTCAGAAGGCCGCGGCATATTTAGCAGATCTCCCATTTTAGAACCGGAAATTGATTCATTACGAAAATTAACTAGGTATTTTTCAGCTAAATAGTTGGCTGTTCGACCGCTTAAACTAGTCTCAAAGCTGGTTGCTCCAACTCCTGCGCCAACACTATCACCAGTTATAAAAAGTTTTAAAGGAGGATTATTTTTACCCCCTAGAACTGCTGTAGTTTGGTACTTGGTTTCTGCAAGCTTTCGGCCAATTTTCAAATAGTGATTTGAATAAATATATTGCAATATGATGTATCCAATTAGGATTACTGATGATAGAAGTAGAATATTCATTCTGGTTGTATATATTTTAAACAATGTGAGTTATTTATACCATTAATGCTTTATCGTTGTTTGGCTGATTACTTATTTTAGTATATTGAGTAGTTCACTTGGCTTATCTATTAAGTAATCGGGATCGGATTTTATAAGCCCTGCTTTTGAATTGAATCCCCAACTTACTGCAATAATCTGAGTGCCAGCTTTTTTACAAGCAGCTATATCTCTTATTTCATCACCAACATATATAACTGTTTCTTGAGACAAAGAATTTTGTTTTATAAATTTTAGTATGGCTTTATCTTTGCCAAACAGACTCACATCACCATAAATTTGATCAAAAATCAAAAGATCATTTTGTTTTATAAAAAGTTTAACATTTTGCTTGCTGTTGGAAGTGAGGATATTTAAAGAATAACCAAGAGTTTTTAATTTTGTAAGTACATCCGGCAGACCTTTAAAAACTTTGAGGGTTTTTATTTGAGATTGCTGGAGTTTTTTCATATCGCGGGCGAGAAAAGGTAATTTATAGAATGGAATTTTTAGTTTATTGATTAAGACATTTGCTTCTAAGTCTCTGAGTTTACTCAGCTCTTCATTTGAAATAGGATTAAGATTATATTTAGTAATTAATGATTGAACGATTTCAAGAAAATTAATAAACGAATCAGCAATTGTGCCATCAAAATCAAATACTAGCGTCTTCTTTGTCATATAAATATTCTAACAGACAGTAACTTGTTCATTTAGTAAAGATATTATTCTTTCGAAGTCTGAAAAAGCTGCGGGACCTAAAAAAAGCCACTCGCAAGGGGTGGACTTTTTGTAGAGCTGCGGGACATGGATCAAGCAACCAATTTGCTTTGCAAATTGCAGAACCTAATCATAGATTAAGTCCGAATCCCTACGCCACAATTCACCAAAAATCCGCCCAGGAGGACGGATTTTAGCTGAGCTGCCTGACGCAGGCGCAGTTCGAATCAGTGATCCGCTGGATTTCTGATATGATGATCGCATATCAAGAGAATCAGGAGGATCGTAATGATTAAAACAATCAAACTAGATTGGTTGGAGAAAAATAGAAAGAAACTGGTGGAAGCATATACAATTGCACAACTCAAAGGTTATGACATTTCTTCAAAAGAAACTGCATTAAAGCTTCTTAAAGCAGTTGATCCTGAACATGTGACAGAGGAATATGCGCAGTCTTTTTCTAAAATGTTGCAACTATTTGATAAATTAAGAAGAAAGAAATAGCTTTAAAGTGACAACTTAATTTTGAGTGCTTGGAAAATTCTATATAATTTATCCCAGGAAGTATTTACCCTTCCTTGTTCAATCCCAGCATAGTATTGAACATGTATACCACTTTTTTCTGCAACCTGAGCTTGAGTAAGGTTAGCTTTTTCCCTAGCTTCTTTTAGTAATTTTGTAAGGACTTTCGCTGCTTTTTCGTCTGGCTTTGTAACCATGTCTTACAAGTATACCAAATACAAAGAATCTTGACAACTATAGGATATAGATTCTGAGAAGATCGGGAAGCATTTTTAAAATGACCTATAGTTGACATATTGACGAACTGTGATATACTATCTTTACATCTAAATATTAAATGCGTTTGGACTGGAGTCGCGTTCCAGGAGCTGAGAGGCAAAATCCTCTACAGAAGTTAAACTGTAAAATACAACAAAGTGTGTCGGAAACGGAGCACTTAACGAGATAGTTTCTCAAGTTAAGACTCCTCCAACTTTGGAGGTTTTTTTATACCTTGAGCGACTCAAACAAGGTGGCACCGCCTACTTAAAAGAAGGCCCTTGTAAGTTTCTAAGTAAATTCTTAGGAGCTTGCAAGGGCTTTTTATTTGCCCAAAAAGGAGGTGAAGTTTATGGGAGTACATATACAAGAGGTAGGAAGCGTTGGTATTTGGTACGCAGAAGGGGTATTTGCTAAACCGAATGAAGCAGAAGAAGAACACTTACGTTTCAAACGAGGACTACCCCTTATAAGGAACGCTGAGCCTTATTTAATAAAGCATAGTTTAGTCGTTGGGAGTGATGACCCTTTGGATAAGAACGTCAGACTAAATGTGGAGAACGGAAGACTGAGTGCAAACGTTAGTATTGTTGGCAAACCGCGTTGGGTTCTTATGAGTGGTTTGGTAATTCCAATACTAAATAACCAAGCAGTACCAGGTGGGTATCTACTGATAGGAGACAGCGCATCAGTTGAGTTTAGATTCAGAGAGGGAGGGGGCATCAAAGTAGCGCATTATTCTGAAAAGATAAGACAGAGACCTTCTTCAAGAGCCTACTATGACTGTTGGAGAGGAGGGTATTAGCAAGGTATGTTATTTAGAAAGTTTTAAATAGTTTATTGCTTCGTTGTTAACCAACGGAGTGATAAAAGTTTTAAAACGAAAGGAAATTATGAAAAAACTTTGGCAGAAAAATAAAATGAAATTGAATAGTTTAGTAGAAGCCTTTGAAACAAAGGATGATCTTATATTGGACCAAAAACTTATTAAGTACGATGTTTTGGGTTCGATTGCACATGCCAAAATGCTGTTTAAAATTAATATTTTAACTGGCGAAGAACTTAATAAATTAGAGCAAGGCTTAAATGAGATCCTAAAATTTGATAAGGCTGGGGAATTCAATTTGGAATACGGGGATGAAGATATTCATACAAAGATAGAAAACTTCCTGACTGAAAAATATGGTGAAGTTGGTAAAAAAATTCATACAGCACGAAGTAGAAATGATCAGGTTCTAACGGCTTTAAGACTCTATAACAAAAACGAACTTGAAGAGATTCAAAAATATCTTTTGGCGTTGATTCAGAGCTTCCATAAATTTTCAAAACAATATGGAGATACTCCTATGCCCGGCTATACCCACATGCAAAAGGCAATGCCATCCTCCGTTTCCCTTTGGTCTGAAAGTTTTAAAGACAGCTTGCTTGATGACTTAAGTTTGGTTAAAGCCGTTTATAAAGTGAATAACCAATCTCCCTTGGGGTCGGCTGCAGGTTTTGGAGTATCAATTGAAATAGATAAACAATATACAGCCAAGTTACTCGGTTTTGAAAAAGTACAAGAGAATTCTCTCTATTGCCAAAACTCTAGAGGAAAAACAGAAGCGGCAATTTTAGCTGGTCTAATTTCTATTCTTTC
Organism: uncultured Gammaproteobacteria bacterium; assembly: GCA_964392925.1. GTDB lineage: Bacteria > Patescibacteriota > Microgenomatia > Daviesbacterales > UBA10151 > JACPKO01. The sequence continues at coordinate 1,948 of CAYMRP010000015.1, read as the reverse complement.
TACGATTAATAAATTTGCCACCGACTTGATGCTCTTTACAACTTCGGAGTTTGACTTCTTCAAAGTCTCAGGAGATTTAACAACCGGGTCTTCTATTATGCCGCAAAAGAAAAACCTAGATATAGCGGAGCTTTTAAAAAGCAAAGTCCATTTAGTGTTGGGTAATTATGTTCAAATTGTTTCCTTAAGCTCTAATCTAATGTCCGGCTATAACAGGGACATTCAGGATAGCAAAAAACCTTTAATGGAAAGTTTTGAGATTACTCTAGATTGTCTAAAGATAGCCAAAATCTTACTAGAAAACCTGACTCCAAACGAAGAAAAACTAAAAGCTGCTATGACCGATGAACTTTTTGCTACAGAAAAAGCATTGAAACTAGTCTTAGAAGGAGAGAGCTTTAGGGATGCTTATCAAAAAGTTGGTAAAGACTACTCGAAGGGAGGTGAGAATAATGAAAAATAAAACTAATTATATTAAGGCCGCTTCTTATGAAGCCAAACTCGGAGAAGTTAAAAAAGTTTTACTTCTTTATTCGGGAGGATTAGATACTTCTGTAATGCTGAAGTGGATTCAGGACCAATATAAATGTCAGGTTATAACACTAACGGCCGATCTGGGACAGCAACATGATGATTTGGATGCAGTTAAACAGAAAGCTCTCAAATTTGGAGCGGTTGAAGCAATTGTCTTAGACCTGAAAGAGGAATTTGCCAATGAGTATATAGCTAAAGGAATAAAAGCTAATGGCTCATATCAAGGAAATTATTATCTCTCAACTCCAATGGGAAGGGCTGTTTTAGGAAAGAATGCAGTTAAAATTGCTAAAAAATATGGCTGTGATGCGATAGCTCATGGTTGTACAGGTAAAGGTAATGATCAGGTCAGGCTTGATGCTTATATTCTAACTCATGATCCAAAAATGAAAGTGTTGGCACCTGTTAGGGAATGGGCAATGGATAGGAATGAAGAAATTGCTTATGCCCAAAAACATGGAATACCAATTCCGGCTTCAGTGGATATTCCCTATTCTGATGATGACAATATGTGGGGAATTACTTGGGAAGGTGGAGAAATTACTGACCCATCTTTAATTGCACCTGAAGAAAAGTTTCTGACAACCTACGTTTTACCTAAAAATGCTCCTGACAATGAAGAATTCGTAAATCTTGAATTTAAGGAAGGTTTACCAGTTGCTTTGAATGGAGAAAAATTAAGTTTGGCAAAATTAATAGCCAAGCTCAATAAAATTGCCGGGAGTCATGGAGTTGGAACTGTTCACCTTTTAGAGGATAGGTTAGTCGGTCTTAAAAATAGGGGTGTATATGAACATCCAGCTGCTCACGTAATTACACAAGCTCACAAAAACTTGGAGAAATATGTTTCTACCAGAACTTTGAATGAGCTAAAAGAGCAAATGGATATTAAATGGGGTTACTTATGCTACGGAGCATTATGGTTTGATCCGACAATGGATGCAATCAATGCTTTTAATGACAAGGTTAATGAAAAAGTTACGGGTGACGTAACCATTAAACTTTTCAAAGGCAATGCCACAGTGGTTGCACTTAAGTCGCCTTACGCTTTAGCACATGCCTCGTTTAATAATGATGAGGGGTATGGGTTGAATGTTAACGCAAGTGCAGGTTTCATTGAAATTTACTCGCTTCAAATGAAATTGGCAAACCAGTTAGGAAAGGGAAAGAGTAAATAAACAAATGTGGGGGTGAAGTTTCATCCCCACATTGAATAAATATTTTTTGAAAGGAAATATGAAAAACAAAAAAGACTTTTTATCAATAACGGATTTAGATGCTAAAGAAATTTGGCAGGTGCTTATTATGGCAAAAAAACTTAAAGAAGAATTAAAAAGTAAAGGTGAGAATGATCTTCTACTAAAGAATAAACAAATGGTAATGCTTTTTGAAAAGCCAAGTCTTAGAACCAAAC
>CAYMRP010000014.1:0-24229 GCA_964392925.1 uncultured Gammaproteobacteria bacterium | reverse complement strand
CGCTATTTAATGTTCGGCACCCAAGTTATTATTATCGATCCTGAGCACGAATACTTAAAACTCTGCCAGGCCGTCGGCGGAGAATACGTTGATTTCTCCTCCAATTCTGCAGTCAACATTAACCCTTTTGAATTGGCGAGCATCGCCGAGGATGGCGAAAACGAACTTGGCCGGAAAATCCTTACCTTAACCGGCTTTCTAAAATTAGTTCTAGGCCAGCTTGATGCTTCCCAATCAGCTATCCTTGACAGGGCCTTAATCACTACTTATAGGCTCAAAGGCATTACCCAGGACCCCAAAACTCAACACTTACCACCGCCGCTTATGGAAGATCTCTATAAAGTTCTCGTCGGTATGGAAGACAAATCAGCTCAGGAATTAGCTTACCGCCTCGAACGGTTTATTAAAGGCTCACTTGCCGGTATTTTTTCCGCTCAATCTAATATTAATCTGGAGAGTCATTTAATTGTCTTCTCTGTCCGCGATTTAGCCGATCAATTAAGACCTTTGGCTATGTACCTTATTCTGGATTATATCTGGACCAAAATCCGCAAGAATGTCCAAAAAAGATTACTGATTGTTGATGAGGCTTGGTATATGATGCAAAACCCTGATTCTGCCGACTTTTTGGTTGGTATCGCCAAACGCGCCCGTAAATATTATTTAGGCGTTTCAACCATCACCCAGGACGTTGAAGATTTCCTAGCCGAGGATCGCGGAAAAGCCATCATCTCCAACTCCTCTATCCAAGTCTTATTAAAACAGGCTCCTGCCTCTATCGAAAAAGTTGCTAAAGTCTTTAATCTTTCAGAGGGTGAGAAATTACTACTACTTTCTGCCGGAGTCGGACAAGGATTATTCTTCGCCGGGCCAACTCACGTTGCCATGTCAGTCGTCGCCTCTCCAGAAGAACACAAATTAATTACCACCAACCCCGCCGAAGTTCAGGCCGCACTAAAAGAACTTGGAGGCAGTTAAACTAAATCATGGCTGCAGAAGATAAAATCATCAAGCTCCAGCAGTATCAAAGAACCCAGCAGTTAATTCATGATTTGAATTTTGAAAAAGCTACTTCTTTGCCTCTCGCAGCCGGAGCCGAAGGCTCCTCAGTTTCTAGCCCAATTCAACACTCCCAATCCTGGATAGTAAACAGAACCAAAGATTCTCTTAGCCGAGGGGACATGTCCATGGTCAGGGCTCATCTCAAAGTCATGAGTGACGTTGATCCGGCAAACCCCTACTATTCCAACCTTTTAGATCGAATCGATCACGGTGATCGGATTGGTTTAGACGAATTTATCAAAGCCGCTGAAAGATTCTCTTCCAATGACTATTATCTGGTTAAGCTTCAGGACGAGATTAACAATCAGAACATTAATGCCAGTCAGCCTAGTGAACCAGTGCAAACTATTGAAGAGCCCACCTCTGATGTTCCCCGAAACACCTCTTCTGAGTCCCCTGAGCCGGAAAATAATTCTACTAACCAGGACCACTCAAGCACTCATGGGCCTCCTCATCTGGGAGCTACCCCTCATGAAGAAACCCATTCACCTGAAGTATCTCATCGACAACCTATCTTTACTCAACAAACTCAAAATAAATTAACCTCTGCTAACCGTTCTATGCAGCAAACAAAGCTTGGTCTTTCCCAGTCAACTCCGACTGTCGACGAACCATTACAAAGAATTAGCACTAGGCTGAATTCGGCTAACAGATCCCTTAACCGATCGACACCTACAACTCTAGGTCGAGCCAAAGCCAGACGAAGCGCTTTAATCAGCAGCCAAACCCGCAGAAAAGTTGCAGCTGGAGCAATGCTTGGTTCAGGGGGTGGAGGAGCAGCTTCAAGTGGATTACTCGGAAATCTTCTTGGAGCCAGAAGCGGACTGCAACTTCTTAAATCGGCACTCAGCAGATTCGGTTTTAACGGAGCCGCCAGTTGGATAGGAAAACTTCTCCCTGAAAAACTTATAGCTCAGGGGTTAAGAGGTCTCTGGAATTTGGGCTCAAGTTTTGGCCGTGCTGCATTTGATGGATTAGTAAAAAATGCTTTTAATCTTGCTCCCCGTGGACTAAGTGCTTTTGGAGGTGGTGGTGCCGGAAGCTTCCTCACAGGAGCAGGAGCAACCGCCGCTGCAGTTGTATCCACAGCCGCGTTTTGGTGGGTTGCCGCAATTCTTGTCCTTGGAACTATTCTCTTTTGGTCTGTTTATGATGTAAATACTGAATGCGGTCAGCCCGGAAAAGTTGAATTAATTAAAACAGCCAATAAAGAAGCTTTTGAGCCTGGCGAAGAAATTCAATACACTATTAGTCTAAATTACAACATCAAATGCAATTCTGCTTACTTAGATAAAGTCATCGTCAGAGACACTCTTAGTCCAGATCTAAGCTACACCCCAAATTCTGCTAAATCCACCAAAACTATGGAGGTTATAGATCCGACTCAAATCCAGGACTCCACCTCTATCAATGAGCCGGGATCTGTTGAACTGCCGCCTCAAATAGATCCTAATTTTCCGGCGGCTGATAATATCACCCTCGATGGAAACACCATAGTCTGGCAGCTTGGTAAAGTTACCTCTAATTACCCGGTTACCATGACTTTCTCAGCCACCCCCAATCAATCAAACATCTGGATCCCTAATCAAGCAACTGCTGGATATCGAATTGTTTCGGTTGGCTCCAACGGAACATCATCAGGTAGTGGAGATGGTACAGTGATAGATTCAAACTCCTTAAGCTTTCAACAGGCTGTTAACCAAGCTGCTCAAAAAGTTGGGATGGAACCTGCTCTTCTTAAAGCCTTTCTAAGGGTTGAAGCTCCTCAGTCACTTAAGTACAGCGAAGAAGAATTTAGTAAGTTTTCAACTCCTGGTTGGTGGGAAGGGCTTGAAGCGAACGCCGGATCTCTAGCTGGGAATGACGCTACAGTTATCCGCGGCTACGCATATAATACTTGTGCATACACAAGTTGCGCTCCCGGAGCTGACGTTAGGGGTATTGCTCAATTTGAATTAAAGACTTGGAACGGAGTCGCTTCTCAATTAAGCTTTTCAGACGGACATCAGCCTGATAGAAGAAATGCAACTGATGCAATTTTTGGCTCAGCTCTTCATAACAGACAAAATGCTGAGATATATACGGGATCTCCCAATGTACAATGGACTGAAGATGTCATTAAAGCAGCAGCCAGAGTTTACTGTGCAGGACCAGCAGCAGCCAGAAATCCTGCGAGGATCAGAGATTCTGCCTGTATGGCCGGCGGTGTAACTTACGATGACTTGGTTTGGAATTATTACTTAGAATTTTCAGGACAACAATAAATGAGAAGACAAGAACTATACATTTTCTTTAGCGTAATTATTCTAATCGGCATTTTATTTGTCGTTTTCCTCCTTAGTTCCCTTTTTACTAACCCAACTTCAGACCTTCCTTCTGCCTCAACTCGGCCTCTTCCAAGCAGCTCACCACCAAGACCTTTTGACATTCCTTCTCAGTCTTCTCCATCAGGAGAAACAGAAACCACTACTAAAGAGGGGGTTATAGATCTACTTCCAATCCAAGACCCATCTTTTGACATCGAGTATCTCTCTGGAAACGACCTCTTTGTCATTACAATAAAACAGAATCCTTATTCCATAAATCAGGCAAATGCATTGAAATGGTTTAGTAATCAAGGATTAAATCCTGATATTTTAAACATTTATTGGCAAAACTATCCTGAAGTCGACAAATTAAAATAATGAAACCAATCGCCTATTTATTAATAGTTGTCTTTATTTTTATATTTTCCAGTACTAATCTCATTGTTCAAGCTCAGGAGGATGGATTGGAGTCTAATCTTCAAGAAATACTTGAAGTTCCTACAGAGACAACAACTCAAACAACTTCAACTGATCCCCAACCCCCAACCTCAGGAAGCACACAGTCCACTAGCTCCACTGTCCAGCGAACTACCTCCAGCAATATGTCTTGCGTTAAAGTCGGCTCCGCAGACGATGCCTCAAAACCTGCCTCTTGCAATCAGCTGCCTGAAAGCGGTGGCGGGGGTGTTATCGGACCAATTAATAGTGGCGATATTTCCCTCCAATATTGTGGTGAAGAACCTACAGGCGAAGTCATCATGTGCTACAAACCAGGCTATGTCTTCTACTGCCAGGGGGATCCTCGCTGGGGCAGTACTTGTAGTCTCAGTAGTGCAGGCTGCGGTCCCACCACAATGGCTATGATCCTTAGTGCCTTCGGAGATACCATAATCCCGCCTGATATGGATAAAATTTTTCAACAGAGAGGTTGGAGAACTTGTGGAGACAACGTAAGTTATATGCAGGCAGCAGTTCAAGCTTATCTGCCGGAAATGGGTTACGAATATCACGCTCTTGGTGTTCCGCTTAACCTAAATCGTGCCCAGGAATATTTAAATGCCGGATACTTAATAATTGGCTCCACCTTCGGTCATATTTTCGTCATTGACGGAGTTAACCCGTCAGATAATACTTTAAGATTAAGAGATCCCGGCAGGTGCGAAAATAAAGATGGTGTAATCCGCTCTGCCAGTTCACCTTGGGGCGGTCAAGCTATGATGTACGCTTATGCCGTTAAAAAGAAACCGGCAGCCAGATAATTATGTTTTCAATAACTAATCTAAAATTTATAGCTTTAATCCTAATAATTTTTATTATTGTTTCCGTTGTGGTTGTGCTTACGACAACCCCTCAAACCCAACCTCCGACTGACCAAATCCCGACTCAATCTGTCAACCCCACCTCTTATCCAAATCTTAATCCTAGTCCTATCCCTCCCTCAGCACCAATCGATAATAACTTCAATAGTTATACTCCGGAATACTTAGAAGAACAGCAAAAAGTCACCGAACAGGAGCAGCCTCTTTACAATAAAGCTTTAATTGTTTCTGAGTTTACTGACAAACTGCCTTTCACCGGCCAATATATTAAAGTCAGTTACAACATTTACAACAACCAAATCTATCTTGAATACGATAAGAATAATAAAGATCAGGCCTTAGCCGAGTTTGTTAACCTCTTAAAACAAAACCGCATCGAAAACATTAATTGGTTGTATAATCTAACTATCCTCGAAAAATGATAACCTCTTTACAGCAAAAACTAATCGCAGCAGTAGTGGCCATCGGTCTCCTCTTAATCGCCCTTTTCAATTTCGGTCTAGGCGGTATGTCTATTCCTATAATTAATAACAACACTCAACCCTCCTCAGAAAGTTCCTCAGCTCCGGCAATCGTTTCCTCCGAACCCGTTCAACTCTTCAAGAAAGAAAATTTAGTTGTCTCCCCAAGTCAGGTTTTTAAATTGAATTTTAATGTCCCTCTTCAAAACGCTCCTGAAACCAGAATAGTTTTTGAACCGGCTCACGAAATTAATGTTGAACTGACAAACTACAACAAAACTGCTGTTATAACCCCGAAAGTTCCTTTTAAGCTCGGCCAAGGCTATACAATATTTATCAAAAGTGAGACTAAACTAGAGGAAGAAGGTAAAACTCTCGGCCAAGGCTATGATTTCCACTTCAATGTCATTAATTACAGTGGAATATAAATTCACACACTCCAACAATAAACAATTTAGCAATTTAACAATTAATTAACTAACCCTTATCGGCATCACAATATACTCAAGCCCCATATCATCTATCGGTTTTATTAAAGTCGGCGATAATGTTCCTGAAAAATAAAGTTTTTGTTCACTTCCCGGACAAGCTGAAACTGCATCCAGCAAATACTTCGAATTAAAAGCTACATCTAACTCTTCCCCCTCAACTTTTGCTTCAACTTCCGCATCTTGATGTCCAAGTTCCCTCGTCTCAGATGTTAATTTAATTCCCTTCGTAGTCACTCGAAGTTTTATAACATTCGCCTCATTTCGGGCAAAAACCGATGCTAGTTTTAAACCCTTTATCAACTCTTCTTTACCAATCACCATATTATTAACAAATTTAGCAGGAATAATTTTCTCCCATGTTGGAAAATTGCCTTCTATAAGCCTTGAAGATAAAACTGTTGAATTTATTCTAAAAATAACTTGATTCTGATTATCTGTAGTCTGCAAAGTTATTTCCTCAAATTCCCCATTCTCTTCTCCTATCAATCTCACCAATTCATCTAATGTTTTCTTAGGAATTAAGGCTCTAAAACTAATACCATCTAACTTATCATCTGAAAAACTTTTATGGGCTAATCTAAAGCCATCAGTTGCCACAACTTCAAACTTTTTATCTTTGATTTCAGTTAGAATCCCCGTCAAAACCGGCCTTCCCTCATCAACCGCCGAAGCAAAACTAATCTGAGGAATTGAATCTTTAAAAATATTTTTCGGAATACTGAATCCTTTACCATCCGCTTGAGGAATAGCCGGAAATTCACTCGACGCAATACAATTCAAATTAGCTTTAAATCCTCCAGCCTCAATTTTTAATAATTCCCCTTCAGTATAAAATTCAATAGTTAATCCATTAAGTGAGGATATAACCTCATTTAAAGTTTTAGCCGGAATCGTAATCGATCCTCCCTCTATAACTTCACAATTAATATTCTTTATCACCCCTACTTCTAAATTAGTCGCCGATAGCTTCAGATTATTTCCTTCCGCCTCAAATAAAATATTCCCCAATACCGGCAAAGTAGCCTTAATCCCCACTGATCGGGAAACAGCTTGCAGTGGACTGACTAAATCTTGTTGTAAAATTTTAATTCTCATAATTGTGGATGGATAATAGATAATCGAGGATGGAAATTGGTGGTAGAGAATGGAATATAGGGTAGATCTATTTTCTATACTCCATCTTCAAAAATACTATTTTCTATCTTCCATTATCTACTGTCTTCACTACTCGCTATAAACTGATTAATCTCCGCTTCAGTAATTTTTATCATTCTAAAATTCACTTTTCCTGCAGCTATAAGCTTTTTAATATGTTTTTCCTCATCTGTCAAGACAAAAGCCTCTCCTGATTTAATTTCAATAAAATCTATCGCCTGATTATTCTTAATTCCGATAAAATCAACTGGCTGCCCTAAAGGTATTATTCGGTCATAGTCATACCTTAACTCGGCATAGGTCAAAAGTTCCGCCATCTTACCTTTCTGGGGGTTTATTGACCCTTGAATGGTCTGTAGAATCCTGACCGGCAAGTTATCCACTTTCCTATATAAATCGATCATGTCCTGGGGAAAATCTTCCTGCTTTCTAGAATGTGCCTTACCAAACAAATAGGCGATGATAATAACGAGTACTCCAATAACAATAAAAACTAAAGTTTGATTATCCATTAATTGACTCTTATATCTTACCAGATTAAACAGACTTCCAGTTCAAAATATAACAAGTTATCCACTTACCCCTGTTGATAACTCTCTCTTCAAGTATTAATTTAAAATAGTATCAGTACTTATAGTGGCTGTGCATATCTTGATATCTCCCTTTTACAGCTTCAGTTTCGGGCCTCTTTTCGTGTTGACATCTTGGGGATATTCTCCCCTTTTATGGGGATAACTTTGCCCTATATGGGGATAAGTTGGGGATAACTCTAACCTACTCCCTCCCTAACTGCTGCTTAACTTCCATTACTAATCTCTGCACTTCTCTATCCCGGGCAATCGCCAGTTTTATTTTATCCACTCCGTGCATAACAGTTGTGTGATCGCGTCCGCCGAGTATTTCCCCAATCTTCTCAAACGGCGTTTTACATTCCTCATAAATTAAAAACATCGCAATTTGTCTGGGTAATACTAATTCTTTCTGCCGTCTTGGGCCTAATATATCTGACAGCGAAACATTAAAGTATTTGTTAATGCTTTCCAAAACTTTATCCGGACTAAGCGATTGTGTTTTAATTGCCGGTTTATCCCCTAGCACTTTCCGGACCACGTCCTCAGTTAACGGCTGTCCAGTTAATTTCCTTCGCTGTAAAAGCTGTGTTAATTTCCCTTCTAACTCCCGAGTGTTAGAAGTAATACTCTCAGCAATCATATTTAAATAGTCCTCTGGAAATGTTTCATTCTTTTCAGATAACTTAGCTTTCAATATCGCCATTCTCGTATCAAAATCTGGCAGTTGAATATCCACCATTAATCCCCCCTGAAATCTGGAAGCCAAACGTGACTCCAGTTTCTCTATTTCATTAGGCGGTCTATCAGAAGTAAATACTAATTGTGAATTCTTTGAATGCAGATCATTAAAAGTATGAAAAAACTCCTCCTGTGTCGAATCTTTACCGGAAATAAATTGAATATCATCGAGCAAAATAATATCGCAGGATCTATATTTATGTCTAAATGATTCTGTTGATTTAGACTTAATCGACTCAATAAAGTCGTTCATAAACTTTTCACTTGATGCAAAGACCACTTTAATATCCGGATTCTTAACCATTAGTGCGTTAGCTATAGCCTGCATTAAATGAGTTTTACCAACTCCAGACGGACCATATATATAAAGAGGGTTATACGCTAGTCCGGGATTATCAACCACCGCCTGAGCTGCAGCAAACGCCAAATTATTTGTCAGCCCAACTACAAAGTTATCCAAAGTATATTTAGGATTTAAAGAAAAGTTTGTCGAACTTCTTACCGATTGGGGTAGCTGAAAGAAATCATCAGCCTTTCCCTTTTCTGGTTCTGGAGCACTGCTTTTCCTTTTCCCCACAGACGCATCGATTTTAAATTCTAAGCTTGCTTCAGCATTCAATATTTTTGAAGCCGATTCCAAAATAACAGTCTCATATCTCCCTAACAATTGACTTTTATGAAAAGAAGATGGCACTTTAATAACTACTTTACCTTCATCAATCGACTCTATCTCCGTTTGCGAAAACCAGCCTTTAAAATTATTAAATGCCACCTGGGGCTTTATCTCCTCTAATATTTGCTTCCACACACTCTGTGCATCCATAAGTCTAAAAATACTAGTGGATAACTTATACACAGTAAAGAGTGCGAAAGTATTAACAACTAGATCAAAGGTGGTGGACAATTCAAGCTAAGCAATGTAAAATAAGCAAACTATGTCAACCAAAAGAACCTATCAGCCAAAAAAACTTAAAAGAGCCCGCAAGCACGGCTTCATGTCCCGAATGGAAACACCCTCCGGACGAAACGTTATTAAAAGACGACGCAGCATTGGTCGCGCCAGCCTTTCAGTATAAGTTTTCTGCATGCTTTTAAAATCCCAAAGACTTAACTTAACAAAAAATTTCCGTTGGGTAGCCTCCGGAAAATCTCTCAGCTCTCAAAATTTCAAACTCTTTTATCGCCTTGGAGACAATCAAAATCCCTTAATTGGAGTCTCTATGGTTTCAGCTCAATTCAAAAAAGCTAACTTAAGAAACAAAGCTAAAAGAATCATGTTTGATCAGGCTAAGCTCTCGTATTCCAAGTTGCACAAAAATTTAAATTTGGTTATTATGCCAAAGACTCAAGTTTTATCTCTGCCAAAAGAGCAACTTGATCAGGAATTTAGTAATGCAATATCTAGCCTTAAAATTGATTAGTCTATATCAGATTCTACTTTCTCCTCAGGGCGGCTTTTTAATGGTTCTTGGGGTTTCTGGAAGCTGTAAATATGGAGTCTCTTGCTCGGAATACACCAAACAGCAAATAACAGAAAACGGGGTTATAACCGGCAGTTATAAAGGCATAAGGAGAATTATTTCATGCAGATAATCACCGATCTTTTTAATACTTTATTTTTTGCCCCTATCGTCAACGTCATAGTTTTTGTGATTCGCGTCCTCGAAGCTTCAAATATTCCTGGTGCTCTAGGTCTGGCAATAATTCTCCTTACTATCGCCATTCGTCTTCTCATCTGGCCTTTAATGGCCACCTCAATGAAATCCGCTAAGAAAATGGCTGATCTTAGACCTCATCTTGACGAATTAAAAAAGAAGCATGGAGCGGACAAACAGGCTCTTGCCTCCGCCCAGATGGCTTTATATAAAAAACATGGCGTTAATCCGGCTGGCGGTTGTCTACCTGTATTAATTCAGATTCCTCCGATGATTGCTATATATCAAGTGATTTTTGCCTTTTTCCAGGGAGATGCAGGACTCTCTAAAATTAATAATATGCTTTACAATCCTGAATGGACACTAAAATCCATTCCTGATCTTCACTTCTTCGGGGTTAATCTTGCTATTAAACCATCTGACTTTGCAGCCGCAGGCTATTGGGTAATTCTCATTCCGGTACTTACCGGTTTAATTCAATTTATTCAGTCCAAAATGATGGCACCAAAAGCTGTCGTTAAAGAATATCCATCCGACTCCCCTAAAGAAAAGAAAGAAAAAGAATCGGCTGAAGACACTATGATGGCAGTTCAATCTCAAATGACCTACTTCATGCCTGTCATGATTGGCTATATAGCTTTCACCTTCCCAATTGGTCTAGCTCTTTATTGGAATACTCTGACTATTCTCGGAATATGGCAGCAATATCGTATTGGAGGATGGGGCGGAGCTGCTGATTTTTTGAGAACAATCGTCTCACGATTTTCCGGTAAAAAATAATCAAACTCCTTATTTAACATTTACCCTTTGAATTTTGACCTCTATTAAGGTATATTACAAACCATTGCTATTCCTATGGAAGAAAAAGTATCAGAAATTTTAGAAAATATATTAGGATATCTCGGACTTGAGGGTTCTTTTGAGATAGAAGAAAAAGAAGATGGTGTCTTTATTTCCATCGACGCAGTCGACCCTGGAATTCTGATTGGCCGCAATGGCGAAACTCTCGCTTCACTCCAGCTCCTCCTTAACTTAATCGCCTCCCGCCAAATGCCTGGTGAAGAATTAAAAAGAGTTGTTGTAGATGTTTCTTCCTGGAGAAAATCTAAAGAAGAAGAACTAGCTTCTAAAGCAAAAATGTGGGCTGATAAAGTAGCTGAATCAAAAGAATCTATGGAACTTGCTCCTATGCCTGCCTGGCAGCGCCGGATAGTTCATATGGCAGTTGAAGAAACAGCTGGTGTAAAATCCGAAAGTATCGGCGAAGGCCAAGATCGAAGATTAGTCATAAGCTCTGCCTCAGAATAGTTTTTCTGCTTACTATTTTTCTTAATTTCCAAATAAGCCCTTAAACATAAATTGAGAAATTTTATAACTCTATTCAAAAATTCATCCTCACTTTCTTCTAAATTACAAAAATCCGAGCAACTACTCCTCTTTCTCAATGTCTTTCTTATTCCTACTCAGCTAGGCAAACATTTCTGGCCAGACTTTAGTTTCATCTATTCTCTAAGGATTGATTATTTGTCGCCAACTATTTATCTTTGGGATCTTTCAGTTATTGTACTGATAATAATCTGGTTAACCCGAAGTCTCATCAAGCCTAAATCACTGACACTTAATCATAAATTCCTCTTCCTACTCCTTTTCTTTCTTCTGACTCAATCAATGTCGATTCTTAATGCCTCAAATCCAGAAGGTTCGTTAGTCAGGCTAAAAGAATACTTTGTTGCCGGGACTTTTGGTTTATACCTGGCCTCCAAGAATTTTAATCAAATAAAAAAAATATTCTATTTCGGAATTCTTCTTAGCCTGCTACTGACTTGTCTTCTGGCAGTATCTCAATTTTTACTAGGTCACTCAGTCGGCTTTTGGATACTTGGCGAACGTGAGTTCTCAGTTTCCACCCCTTTAATCGCTAGATTTAATTTTTATGAACATATTTTCCTCCGGCCATACGCCACATTCTCACATCCCAACATGCTGGCCGCCTTCTTAATTCTATCTCTCCCCATAGTTCTTTTATCCATTCCACAAAAATTTTCTAAATCTAAACTCGTACTAGGACTTCTGACAGTCGCCACCATCTTCATTACCTTCTCTAGATCAGGCCTAATCCTAATGGTTATTCAATCATCCATTATCTTTCGCCGCTTTTGGAAACTTCTCTTAATCCTTATTGTTCTAACAACACCTCTCATCTTTGTTCGCCTAGCCTCCATCTTCACCTTTGACACTCTCGCCGTCCTAAGGCGTGAACAACTCTCAAATTACGCTATAAAAATATTCTTAGAAAATCCTTTTGCCGGAGTTGGTTTAAACAATTTTATTAATGTCTTAGCTTTTGATGAAGTTTTAGTTGGAACCAGTCGTTTTCTTCAGCCAGTCCATAACATCTTTTTGTTGATTCTTTCTGAAACTGGCCTACTGGGATTACTCGGAATCCTAGTCCTTATCCTTCCCGCCTTTTGGAATAATCTATTCCGAAAAGATAATCTGTCCCGGGTTCTTCTGGGAAATCTGCTAATGATAATTTTTCTTGGGTTATTCGATCATTATTTTCTGACCTTACCCCAGGGCCAAAGACTACTCTTTATGCTTCTTGGGTTAAGTTTCAGAAAAGATTAATTTAATAATTCTTTATATACTCGCGGATTAAAGCGATTATCAAACCCATCAACCCTCCGACTATCAGTCCTGAGATTAAATACTTAAATAAATTTGGTTCAATTATATTAATTGATGGACCAGTTAATTCCTCAACTTGAAAATTTTGTCTTAAATATTCTGTTTCCTTTAATAAAAGTGAATAGCTCGTTTCTCGAGTAAGTGTCGTAGCTTCAATGCTAATGCTCAAAGGTGCACTTTTATAAATCGAAACACTTGCCTCAGAAAATGAATCTTGAAATCTTTGGGTTCTCAGTTCAGAAATTGCCTGATCGTTCAAAGCCAGTATCGTATTAATATTCTCGAAATCATAATTTAATGTGAAAGTTTGGGTAATTCTTGAATAAGTTGGAACTTTTGCATAAAAATAAACACTAATTAAAAGGCAAACAATAATTGGAACCCCAAGCAATAAAATATTTCTCCTTAGGAACTGACTATAAAGTTGGGATTCTCTCATTAATCTATTCTTTCACAAAACCCGCCATCTAATAAATACTAAGATCTCTCAAAGGGTAAATTAGCAAGTCTATCTGCGATATAATTCTCTTCTCTCGGTACGCTTCTATAAAAAACAGTCCCTACCTCAAACTCCAAAATTTTAATCTTATCAAACAACGGTATCAGATTAGGGCTCTTTATTTTGTATCTACCGGATAATTGCTCGACTACTAATTTAGAATCAGCCACAACCTCAACTTTATGCGGAGCTTTTCTAGAAAATCTCTTACTTATATATTCTAGAGCTTTAACTACTGCAGTGTACTCAGCCACATTATTAGTTGTGATCCCTATCCTTTCACCTTCCTGATGAACAATAGCCCCGCCTCTATTTTTTATAATATATCCATATGAGGATGGCCCCGGATTTCCTTTTGAAGCGCCATCTGTATTTATCACAAAATCCATATTGCCCAACAGAATAGTCTGCTGGCCGGATAAAATCAAGTCTTCCGGCTTAAGACACTCCAACTAGAGCTTGAACTAACTTACGTGGAAGACTAAAATTTAGAAGTGGATGCTCCTGCCAATACATTCAAGCAAAACTCTCGCAATTTGATTTCGCGCAACCGTCCGGTAGCCATTATTGCCAACGCTTGCACGTTTTTGGGAGCCTCACTTGCAGCCTATTTGTTGGATAAAGATATTCAGGTCATCGCCCTAGATGATTTAACCGTTTTTGATAAACGCAAACTCGGTTCTGCGGTTAAAAATAAAGATTTTCACTCCATGAATCTCACTCTCGACAACGATGAGGTTATCCAGCAATTTGCTGATCTGGAATTACCACGTTTAGATTATGGTTTCTTCATCACCGATTCGACAGTCCCAGATATTATTGTCGGCAAAGGTATAGTTAATTTTCTTCAACTCGTTAAAGATGTTCGGGATAATTCTGATAACGCTACTCACACTGATCGTCCTCGTCTTGCACTGGTTAGCTCTATAAACCTTTATGGCAAAAATCTAACTAATCACGAACGTATTCTAAAAGAAGCTGAGGTCAAATTTGCCAAAGGAGTTAAACATTTTAAACTAAACGGTCGTGTGATTCGTTTGGCAGAAGTCTTTGGCCCATCTATGGAATTAGATGATAGTCCTCTTTCGGTTCTTATCGGAGCTTCGGTCACTGACAATCTCTCAGAAATTACCACCAGCTTAGACTTCACCCAAAGAAGTCTCTTTATCGATGACGCAGTCTCACTTCTTGTTAAATCTGTCCTGTCCGGCTCAACCTCCAACAAAATATACGATGGTGCGCTGCTTCATCCAGTCAAACTCTCCGATGTCAAACAAATCCTTCAGGACCCAATGTGGTATGAGGAAGAAAAAGCTAAAATTGAAAAGCTTCCTGCTTGGCCAACTCCGAATCTAGTGAAGACAATTAAAGAGCTTAGTTGGTCATCAAAGACTCCTCTTATAAAAGCTCTCCGAGAAACAATGGCCTATTTTAAAGAACACCAGAATGAAGTTCCTAATATTGAAGTCAAAAGTCCTAACTTTAAAGCTGATGCTAGCTGGTCATTTGCCGGTACCGGTTTTCTAAGAGCCGGCCAAGAATCTCTTAAGAAAGAAGAGACAGGCATTACTCCGCATCAGAAAAAGTCAAAGGCTGAATTCGAAAACGAACTTATAAATCATGATAGGAATTCCTTCTTTGGAAAAACTAAAAGGGGACTAGGTTTCATAATTATTGCCTCTCTTTTTATATACGGTCTCGTTTGGCCAGTAATCTACTTAGGCTATCAAGCACTAAACATTAGGCAGAGTTTATTAGCCAGTAGGGAAGGCCTGGAGTCAGGAGATTTTGAGAAATCCCAAACTTCTATAAAAGCTGCTCAAAATGGAGTTGCGGCATATAAAGAAACAATTAGTAACTTTAAAATTCTGGAAAAAATCCCAGGCATAAATAATTATTATGTCAAAGCTAGTCAGATAACTGATTTAGCCAAAGAGGGAATTGACGGAGTTTATTTTGCTACCACTGGTAGCAAAGCTCTCTTTGAAACCACCAAAATAATCTCCGGCGAATCCAGAGAAGACCCTAGACAATATTATCAGGCCGCTCAAATTGATCTGGATTTTGCAGCCGAAAAATTATCGCGGGTTTCAGCCGGCTTAGGAAATCCATCTCTTAAGCAAGGATTACCTCAAAGTTTTGGAGTTCAGATTGATAGCCTGAAAGATAAGCTTGGCTATTATTTATCATTGGTTGAACAAACCCAGTCAGCTAGTGATTTAATGCCTAAGATAACCGGACTTGAAGGTAAAAAATCATACTTAGTTCTGCTCCAAAACAACCTTGAGCTCAGGCCAACCGGTGGGTTTATAGGTTCTTATGCCAAACTGGACTTCGAGAATGGTCGCCTTATCGATATAAAAGTTGATGACATATATAGTTTAGACGGTAATCTTAAAGAGGTTATTGCTCCTCCAGCCGAATTAAGATCAGATCTTAACCTCGAGCGTTTGTATCTCAGAGACTCAAACTACGATCCTGATTTTCCCACAGCCGCCAGACAAGCCAGCTTCTTCTATAAAAAAGAAGCCGGGGAGACTGTACATGGTGTAATTGCCCTCGACTTAAAAGCCTCCGGTAATCTGCTTGATGCCGTCGGTGGTCTAGATTTGCCTGAGTATGGCGAATCAGTAAATGGTGCAAATCTATTTGAGAGAGCAATCACTCATGCTGAAGCGGGTTTCTTCCCCGGCTCTCAAGCAAAAAAGAATTATTTGACTTCATTACAAAATCAAATGTTCAATAAAATCTTTTATCTTTCCAAACAAAACTGGCCAGCCATCATCCGAGCTATCTCTAAATCCCTAAGCGAGAAGCACATGCTGGTCTACCTGGAAGATCCATCCCTCTTTTCCTATCTGGCATCAAGCAACTGGTCAGGAGTTTTCCCTCGCGAAGGTGAAGTCAGAGAAGGGGAGACAAATGATTTCCTGGCAGTAGTTGAGTCTAATATGGGAGCCAATAAATCTAACTATTACCTTCAAAGAAAATATGATTTAGCTTCTTCCTTCACTAAAGAAGGAAAAGTCCAGCATCAATTAAAGATTACTTATAAAAACACCTCGCCCTCAGAGATTTTCCCGGCCGGCATCTATAAAAATCGTATCCGTATCTATACTCCGATTGGCACCAAACTCAACCGGGCTATGCTTGGTGAAACAGACATCACTAGCACTTTCGCCGCCTTCTCTGATTATGGTAGATCAGGATTCTCTTCATTAATCCAAATTGCACCTAAAGAACAGAAGCAGCTAGTTCTTGAATACGAATTAGCAAATGCTTTAAATTTCAAGGACAACCAGGTTCTTTATAAACTGGAAATTCTAAAACAACCGGGCACGATAGCCGATCCTCTAGATTTTGTTCTTACACATCCTATTAACTTCAAGCTAGAAGAAGCCCCTGCTTCAGGCAGTGCTGGCGTTCAAGAAGTAAAAATTATTACAGATCTACTGACAGATCGCGTTTTTCAATTCAGAATTAAAAAGTAGCAAAAACTCTTCAGGCTTGTTTCAAAGACCCAGCTGTGTTATCTTACTCACTTATGGATGCTAAACCCATCCACCAAATACACTTATGGATCGCACACCCTTAAAAGCTAAAGAAAGAACAGTTCTAGGCAAGAAAGTTAAAAGTTTAAGAAAAGAAGGCCAAGTTCCGGCCCATGTCTTTGGCAACTTCAAAGAAGTCGAACACGTCTCAGTTAATGCTCATGACTTTGCTCGGGTTTTTAAACAAGCTGGTGAAACCGGTCTTGTAGATTTAAAAATTGGTGAAGATAGAACCAGACCAGTCCTTATTAAAGAAGTTGAAATTCATCCCGTTACTCGTGAAGTTCTCCATATCGGTTTCTACCAGGTTAACCTAAAAGAGAAAGTCGAAGTTCCAGTTCCTGTTATTCTAATCGGTGAAGGTCCAGAATCAGTTAAATTAGGCCAGACAGTTGTTCTCCAGACTCTTAGCGAAGTTATGGTCGAAGCACTTCCAAATGACTTAATTGAAAACATCGAAGTCAACATCGATGTTCTAAAAGAAGTCGGCGATGCCATTTCAGTCGCTGATCTAAGTTATGACCGAACTACCTTAACTATCAATGCAGAGCCAGAAGAAATAGTAGTTAAACTCGATGACGCAGTCACAGACGAAATGAAAGCTTTAATGGCAGAACAAGAAGCAGAGCAGGCAGCAGCTCAAGAGGCAGCTGAGACAGAAGACGGCGCAGAAAAAGCAGAAGGTGAAGAGGAAGCAGGCGAGGGGACTGAGGGAGAAGAAGTTATAGCAGCTACAGCTGAAGGTGGGGAAGAGGGAAGTGACTCAAAAGAAAATTCTGAAGAATCCCCTGAAAAAACTGCTTAAATAGTACTTATCAAAAATGATAGAAGTCATTTCAGTAATTGATAATGAAGCCCGAAGAGTTAGAAGACCAAAAAAAGGGATTGTCCAGCCTGTGCCTCTGGTTAGAAGGATCTCCAAACCCTACGAACTCCAGCCTCCTCACCAAAACAACCCAACCAGATTTCCTCTAAAAAAAGCCGCATAACTAATATAAAATACTAAAATGTCAAAATCTAAAACTATAGAAGAGCGTCTTCAATCAATTGAAAAACGCAATCGTAAGGTTGAAGAAAATAAAGCTTGGGAAGTTTCCTGGACCAGAAAGCTCTTGATTATAATTTTTACCTACCTCTCAATTGCGCTTTACTTAAAATTTATAGTAGGAATCGATCCCTGGATTAATGCTGTGGTTCCCTCAATCGGCTTTTTGTTATCCACACTCACTCTACCCTATTTTAAATCTCTCTGGAAAACATATCTGTATAAGCGCTCATAAGTCCCAGTTTTTGAAACTCAAAATATAACCCTGCCGGTGTTAAAGTCGCCGCTCCTAAAGCAATCCGGATAAAGTAGATTACTAAAGCGAGAATCACCAGAATAATCAGCCACCTCGATAAGTAAAATCTTTTCGAAATATAAAATGAAATGCCAAACGCCAAAATCAGTAAACCATAAGCCAGTAATAAAGAGGGCACAAAAAACTGTCCGGCTATCTTCAAGCAGTTTTCTGCCCCTGGAGTACTTATCAAACAATACGACGCTTCATTCTCAATCCTATTACAAAATAATGGCTGGCATTCCGGTTGTCTGGTAGTGGTTAATCTTAAACCTAAATTAACACTCACAATCATCAAATAAAAAATCACCAAAGCTGTTGCTGAAACTAATAATAAATTCTTTATCTGGAATGAGGTCACTAGAATATGTTAACAGTTATAATTTCTTCTTGGAAGTCGAGAATTAGAAGAAATGATTAGTTGGCTGTTTATTTAGCGGTTGGCCAAGCAGCAATCATTATCGCTTCCTCTTCATGAGGCAAATGAGAATAAATCTCTTCTGTGATAAAAGGCATAAACGGATGCAATAGTTTAAGACAGCTTTTATAAATCTCTATAAAATTAGATAACCCAATTTGCTTATCTTCTCTGTTCTTCAAAGATTCTATATATTTATCAGCTAGCGAATGCCACATAAACTGATATATCCCTTCAGCCGCATCTGCAAATCTATACTTTTCCAAATTCTCATCAACCGATTTTATAAGTTCTCGAAGTTCGGTCCGGTACTGTTTATCTTCATCCATTAGCGTCGCTTTCGCTAATTCCTCTTTAGAAAGCAAAGTTACCTTCTCGTTCTCAATCATCATCAAAGAAAACCGCGCCATATTCCAAATCTTATTCCCAAAGTGTTTAAAAGCGATAACCCGGTCTTTAGGAAAGTTAAAATCCTTACCATTCGCAGTTCCCGAAATTAGTCCCATTCTTAAAGCATCCACTCCGTATTGCTCAATATATTCATCCGGATTAATAACATTCCCGAGAGATTTACTCATCTTCTTCCCATCCAGCGCTCTAACAATGCCATGCAGATAAACATCTTTAAAGGGTACCTCCCCAGTATTATAAATTCCAAACATCACCATCCTCGAAACCCAAAGCCGAATAATTTCCCAGCCAGTTTCCAAAACTGCGGTAGGATAAAATTTCTTAAAATCAGAAGAATCAGGATACCCCAAAGTAACCAGCGGCCACTGGCCAGAAGAAAACCAAGTATCAAAAGTATCAGTCTCCTGAATCCAAGTTCCATCAGTTGGCTTCTCAATACTAACCTTAAACTCTGGCTGATTGGCCGCGGCCTCGTACTGGGGAATAATCAACTTCTGTAAGCCCTTCTCAATCTCTTCAAAAGTGAAATCTTTTTCAAGCCATTGCCTTATTGGCCCGCTGTGAATCTCCTTATTTTTATCAATGAAGGATACATGAATTCTCATCTCGTGACCATCAACCCTATACCATACAGGTATTCGTATTCCCCAAACATTTTGTCTGGAAATTGGCCAGTCCCTCATCTCTTCCATCCACCTGATATAAGTAATCTCTCGCCATTTTGGATAGATGTTTAATTTTCCGTCATGAACTGCCTGTAGAGCCGGACCTTTAAAAGAGATTTTCTCGTCATCAACTTTAACAAACCAATTTGGCAAAACCATTGGCTCTATCTCATGCCCCGCTTTGCATAAAGCCACAGTATGTAAATATTCGCGGTCAATGTGATCCATCAATCCTCGAGCTTCTAGATCTGCAACCACTTGTTTGCGTCCTTCAAAAACCGACAGTCCAGCATATTTGCCAGCCTTATCATTCAACTTCCCATTCAAATCAATAACCGGCTTAACTTCTAAATTGTGCCGAAGCCCAACTTCATAATCATTCTTATCATGAGCCGGTGTCATCTTCACAACTCCTGTTCCAAACTCCGGATCAACATATGAGTCAGCAATTACTTTAAGTTTGAAGTTTCCGTTAAGTCCTTCCACTTCAATTTCTTTTCCTATCCATTCTTGGTATCTCTTATCATCAGGATTAACCGCCACTGCTGTATCTCCAAACTTAGTTTCTGGTCTAACTGTTGCTAAAATAAATGGTCCGTACTTTAAGTAGAAAAGGGGATCTTTACGCTCTTCGTGTTTGAGTTCCACGTCGGCATAAGTGGTTCCACACTTGGTGCAGTAATTAACGATATGGTTACCACGGTAAATTAAGTTATCGGTAAACATCTTGGCAAACGTTTTATGTACAGTTTCTACTACGTGGGGGTCAAGGGTAAAAGTGTTGCGGTCCCAATCAACAGATGCTCCCATCTGTCTTATTTGTCCTTCAATCTCACCCTGATTATTTTTAACAAAATCCCAAATCGCCTGATAAAATTCTTCCCGGGAAAAATTAAAACGGGACTTACCTTCTTTCTTTAACTGTTTCTCAAAAGTAATTTGGGTTTCAGTTCCTGCATGATCTGTCCCTGGAACCCAAAGAGCTGCATACCCCTGCATTCTTTTCCAGCGGATTAAAAGGTCTTCTATCGCAATCATCAAAACATTTCCGGTGTGCATTTTCCCGGAAGCATTCGGTGGGGGGAGTATGATCGTGTAAGGCTTTCCCTCAGGATTAATTTCCGGCTTAAAAAATCCGCCCTCTTCCCAGAGTTTATACCACTTCTCTTCAGCCAGTTTCGCACTATATGCTTTGTCCATCAAAATCTCCTTATTCCTTTAGTATCCACAATATGTTCCATTGATCCGCCCTCTTTAGATCCGGGTCGCATTCTACCTAAGATATCATTATTAAGATTAAAGGAAGTATAAACCTCAGCAGCTAACGGATCATAAGCTCCGGGTCTCTTTCTTCTCTCATAGACAGTTGAATTAGAAGTAACTACTAACTCTCCTCGTAGAACCCCGCCTGGTTCAAAAATTGCTCCATAACTATACATTATTAAGGCCTTATTATCCTTTTGAATTTCCATAAAAAAAGCACACCAATCCCTTCTAATGGGACGATGTGCATCGTGGTACCACCCAAATTTCATAATATTTTTCGAACGAAGTGAGAAAATACACTAAGAAATTTTCTCAGATACTTCGAAAAAATAATTACCTCTTTAAGAATCTAACGTTTCTCAAACGGAAAGCTCAACAGGTGACGTAAGTCTGTCTCAACACTTCCAAGCTCAATTATATTCCTACCTTTTCAAAAATGCAAAGCATTATCCTGATTTTAGGATTTCCGATTCTCTCAAGTGAGCAATGCCTCTATTAATGCGCGACGCTACGGTTCCTATAGGTATCCTTAAAGCCTGAGAAATCTGAATATATGGTACGTCCTCAATATGAGCAAGTTTTACTACTAGGGCTTGTTTTGGGGGGAGACTATCAATTGCTCTATGCACATCACGACTTGTATTTGATCTCAATACCTCATTCTCAACGGGAGATTGCCAAAAATCCCCTCTGGCTGTGGGCTGCACCTGAGAGTCTGAGAGTTGAGAATCTGTATCTGTGAGTGATCGTGAACGTGATTGGGTTTTCATTGCCGACCCTTTTGACTGGTCTATTCGTTCATGCGACAGAATCGTTCCGAGCCAAGCACGCATATTAGTTCCAATCTGGTATTTATCTGCTTTAGCTACAGCCCTTGCGAGAGCTTCTCCCACAAGATCTTCTGCTTCGTCAGGATCCCGTGTTAAACGTAGAGCTTGTCTGTACAAACTAGCTTGATTAGCAATCCAACAGGCTTCCAGCTCATCATTAAATTCTATTGAAGGCATAATAGCGTATTCTAATAAGGCTAATTAAATTACGCAAGGGCTATAAAGATAGATTGGGATTAGCCTGTAGTTCAATAATATCTTCAATCTCATTTGTAAAGAACCCCGCTGCCGCTATCATCGCCCCGTTATCTGTACAAAAATTTTTTTGTGGATTACGCACAATGACGTGGGGGAATCTCCGGAGTCCAGCCGAAAGGTTTGCATTTGCAGCCACCCCACCCGCTACCATAATCTCCGAAATCTGATGTTTATCAGCAGCACCTATAGTCTTCTTAATTAAGACATCAATAATCGTTTGCTCGATTGAAGCAGCTAGATTAGTTCGTAGCTCATCGTTCGTTGCACTCTTCTTGAATTCACCACCAACCATGAACCCTGAACTGTGAACAAAATTGGCAACCGCCGTCTTAAGTCCTGAAAAAGAAAAATCAAAATCGCCCGAATTTATCATCGGCTTAGGTAATTTTATTTTGGAGCTGTCTCCTGTTTTTGCCAGTCTAGAAATCTCAGGTCCACCAGGATAAGGCAAATTCATTAGCCGAGCGCATTTATCAAAACATTCACCAGCCGCATCATCCCTTGTTCCTCCAAGATATTCATAATTCATATGATCTTTAAATAAAACTAAATCTGTATGTCCTCCGGAAACCAAAAGCCCTATACAGGGAAAAGCAGGGACTTGTATTAAGGGATAAGTATTAAGGGGCTTTGAATCCATTCGTTCCTCCCCGTAATACTTAATACCATTCCCTTGTCCCTGATTAATCCAATTTGCAGAAAAATGTCCCAGCAAATGATTCACCGGAATTAAGGGTTTCTTCCAAATAAGAGCTAAGGTCTTTGCTGTTTCTACTCCAATCAAAAGCGACCCAATCAGTCCTGGTCCATATGTAACCGCAATCGCATCAATCTCATCTATTGTTAGCCCTGAATCTTTAATCGCTGTCTCTATAACTGGAATAATTGCCTTTAGTTGCTCCCTCGCCGCTTGCTCGGGAATCACACCTCCAAAAGTCGCCTGAAGTTCTGAGCTTGAAGCCACCACATTTGATAGAACTCTAATTCCCTTTTCATCCCTCTTTAAAACCGCCGCCGCAGTCTCATCGCAAGAGGTCTCAATTCCTAAAATGGTTTTGTAATTATGCATGCAGCCTATTCTAATCGCTGAGGGTATTAATCATCAATAGCCGATCAAACAACAAACAATTTAATAATCTAACCATAGAACCATTTAACCATAGAACAATTTAACAGTTTAACAATTTAACCATTACCTAAGTTTTATCTCAGCTAGTGTATTATGTTTATGAAATCCCACATTTGGGATTGATTCAAATAACTTAATTGAATTAACTCTAATCGGCTTAAAACTTTGAAGTTCCAGTTTTTCGAATTCTCTTTCCTGGTAAGCATTTAAAACTAACTGGTCAACTTTACCTAAAGCAATATGCGGAACAAATCTTCTTTCATCAACTCCTAAATCAAGATTAACCAGCCCGTCCTTAATCCGGTGTCGGATTATATAAAGTTTATCAATATCGCCCTTAACTCCAATCCAGATAACTTTTGCTTGATGAAGATGGGGGAATCCGTCAAGATAAGCCGGAGTAACGCTAAACCCAGATATGCCCTCAGCAGCTCGACTTAATACCTCAACTAATCTTTCAGTCAAAGATTCCGGTTCTTCACCAACAAAGGCAATAGTCAGATGCAGCTTATCAGGAAATGATGGCTTAAAATTTGGAACAAGTTCAACCAGTCTTTTTTGAACCGCTTCAAGTTCAAACTTACTTTCGTCCGGAATCTCCAAGGCAATAAAGAATCTCATATTACACATTCAGTATATTAGAATCCGGCGTGTTTGACAAAATTACTTAAACTGCAAAACTTGACAATTTCTTTTTGCAGCTATAAGATATCTAAAGAAATCAAGAGTGATGGCTAGAGTTTTGGCTCGTTAATCCATCCGGCAACCGACTATTATTTAGAACGGTGCCAAACCCAAATCCCGCAAGGGAGAGGATTCGGCCGAAGTAATTTTAGGCAAATATTCAAACTAATACTAGTTTGTTGTGATCCTCTCCTACATGGAGGGGATTTTTTTATGTCTGAAAGAAAATTTGACACTGCATATGCTGCAAGAGAGCTATCCGGAGTTGGTTTAGATCCGGAAATTGTTATTCCTCTTTGGAATGACAATTCTGCAAATGAAGCTACTGCAAATAAAAGCCTTGAGGTTCTTAGAGCAATAGAAAAGTCAGTACCAGGAGCAGCTCTATTACTTACTAGAGATTTTGGGATTCAAAATTTTGGAAGATACCCCGCGGAAGTTCTCTTAAGACAGATAGAGCAAAGAGATAATAGAGAAGATCCGTTTGCTATTTGGGTTAATCCACTAGTAGACAAAAACGGGGAATTCTACAAGTTCTCGAGTCAGGTAGGGATATTTGCTCAGAGTCTGGGAATAGCTAATCTTCGTATTGTCGAATCAGGTGCTGAAAATTTAGATCAAGCTCTGCTAGCGTTAAAGAATAAATATTCACCTATAAGAACTGCAATTTGGGGAGGTCATGGATACCCACAGGGAATAGTTATGGGAAAAGATGGAGAGGTTAATTTAGA
>CAYMRP010000013.1:0-27991 GCA_964392925.1 uncultured Gammaproteobacteria bacterium | reverse complement strand
TGGCATTGGGCTCATGAGCTGGAAGAAATTGCCATCTGGATCAGCAAAGGTGGCAATAAAACCATCTTCTTTGCCTTCTTCATCACCGTAAGGCTCAGCGATTACCTGTGCTCCTAGCTCTTTGATTCGTTCAAATTCTCCTCTAACATCTTCTGTTTCGAAATTGAACATAATCCGTTCTGGGTTTTGGGATTTGCCTTTGACTTTATCGTGAGGACCAAAAGTTATAAAAGCTGCACCGACTTTAAAGCCGATATAACCATCACCGTCCCATTCAGGATCTTTATCAAAAACTTTTTTATAAAAATCACTTAGAGCTTTAGGATCTTCGGAGAAAACTAAAATACTGTTGAAATTTAACATTTAAATACTCACCTCCCTTCGTTGGAGTTTATTCTGAAGTTTGATTTTCTAACGAAAATTCAAACTTGCCGTTACTCCTCCTCTCCAAAATTTCTTCGAAATTTTGGGTAAACACAATATGTGTAGAAGTATTTAAAGCTTTTGAAAGGAACATTACAAGTGGGTATAAGTTATCTTAATAAGATTTGGGGGTTAGCTCTAATTTCTTCGATCATACGAGCGGGGCTTTTGGTCATTCCATTGTGGATGATGTCGAAGTAACGCTTCTCTGGATCAGTTAAAAGATGTCGCTCTTGCAAAGAAGCTCGGTAGAACTCAGCGAAGGACTCTTCTATGACATTGACTGTGGCGTAATCAGAAACGCGGAAATTATTAATAGTTAGAGTCTCTTTTGTTTTATCAGCTAGATTTATATCAATCCATGGGTTTATCCAAACACATTTTTCATCAGCAACTGCGTAATAACTTCCTGGACTTCCTAAGCTTTTGGCTATGTTTGAGTTCCCATAACGCCAATTCGTTAATGTGGCAAAAGTTCTCATCAGTGGGTGTTCCGGGTCTTTTGAGGCGCTTGATGCATTTCTGAAAGAGACCTTTGGCAATCCATCATCACGCGGAGGGTCGCAATCGATCTCCGGAGATCGTTCAATTGTGTCCACTAGTGCATGACCAATCTCATGCTGAACTATTCCCACAAGATCATCCCCTGCTGTTCTAGTTGATAGAGATGGGCTTTGGATTGAGGGCTGAGAGTAATCTATGTCGGAATCTATAACTAACATTATTGCTCTTGAGGGAAAAGGCGGCACATCACCATCACGATCAGTTAGTTCCTGATACCAACGTTCTGCCATATGAAATCCACTCATGTTATATGATCCTCCGTCTGAGTAAACACCAGTTCGATATGTAAGTACAAGGTCGTTAAGTTCTCCTGCATACGGAATTGGGTTGAGAGCTGATTTAATAAGTTGACTCTCTTCTTTACTTACCGATGCATGATCGTGAAATCTCACGACACTTTTGTCATAGAAATCATTTGGGTCATCATAGAGACGGGTGTACCACTTGCTAAATCTATCCCCTCCTCTCAACACTGGTTCAGGTTGAGTGGCAATGTAAATTCCATTATGATTCTCAGCATACTTCAGGGGAATTTTTTTGTCCGGGGTATCACAGCCAGAAAATGGAAGGCCTACTAATGCAGCAGCTCCTACTGCTAAGCCAGTTTTAGCCAGTCGTCGCCTTGATGGAGAATGAGAAGATCTTTCGCTCATTTAGTTTATTTTGTCGCATTTGTTTTCTTTGTAGTTTTTAGTGTAGCCGTTATTGCATTCCCAGCCGTCGTAGGTGTTAACGTATTTAGCGTTTTCGGGAAGGTTTATTTTATCGCAGGATTCGTTTGTTGGATTCTTTCTATAACCCAATTCGCACCCCCAATTGTTATTAAACCAATACCCGTGTTCAGGTAGAGTAAATTTCCGGCAGCTATCCCCTTCTCTTTCGTATTCACCGTTACAAGTCCAGCCATCTAAACTCAGGTCGTCTGGATGAGCGTTGTCGGGAATTTTAATTTTGTCACATTTTCTTTCTGATTCGTTTTTCTTGAAACCTTTGGCGCAATAAAAATCCGCGCCGGTAGTATAAAAATAACCATTCTCGATATTTGGTTGGCGTTCGCATTTATCGCCTACTTTTTCAAAACCTGAATTACAGTTAAAAGAACCAATATAGTTTGACTGGGCATCATTAGGGATTTTTACTTCTTCACAGGATTTTTGATCGGCTGATTCTTTAAAGCCTTTATTACATTCCCAATCATTTCCGCTGTAAGTCTGGTGAGCATTTGCTGGGACTTCTAATTTGGTGCACTTATCCCCTATTTTTTCAAAACCGGAATTGCAGTACCAATCTGAGCCATGAATAAAGAATTTAGCATTTTCTGGGAGTTCAACTTTGGCGCATTTGCCCCCTACCCTTTTATAGTTTGCGATACAAGTCCACTCGTTTCCGGCAACTGTTAATACACCATTTTCCGGAAGTTTAATTTGATCACAAGACCAGTTTTGGAAATTTTTTAGATATCCTCTATCGCATTCAAAATCGTCTTTTGAACTGTTTAATTTGCCGTTTTGAGGGGCACTACTCGGAAGTCCGCTGGACTTTCTGCCTTCACAAATTCCTAGGGAATTTTTTGTAGATCCCTCAGAACAATCTGTATTCTGAGTGGCAAAAATTGTGACGGGTAAGAATAAGATTGCGGCGATAATGAGGAAAAGTTTTAGATATTTCATAGCCCTTTCGAAACTAATTATTTAACAGATTTAGATTTTCTGTTTGGATTATATATTAAGAAGTATACGACTGGAATGAAGAACAACATGATAGTTCCGGAGAATGTTAGTCCGGCGATGATTGCTCCGCCTAAGCCTCTCCAGAATGGATCGGAGATAGTAATTGGAATAAGACCAGCGATAGTACAAAGCGAAGTTAAAGCGATTGGCTCCAAACGGGAAGCTGCAGCATCAGCAACTGACTCTGTGAATTCCATACCAGTTTCCTGATTGATTAAGATTTTATCGACTACCAGAATAGAATTTTTAACAACGATTCCAAAAAGAGCTAATAGACCAATTAAAGCCGGGAAAGATAAAGGAATTTGTAAAAGGGCAAAGATAATAAAAACTCCGGAGATTGAAAGTGGGATAACCAACATAACGATTAAAGCCCGTCTGAAAGAATTGAACTGAAGAACCATAGTGATAATGATAAGCAAGAACGAGAGAACCATGGCTCTTAAGATTGAATTAACCGAAGCGGCATTTTCTTCATTGGCTCCACCGGTAGCCCAACCATAACCTGACGGTAAATTAAGAGAATCAGCGTGTTCTTCAAGCGCTTTATTTAGGTCGGCAACTACATAACCTTCTGAAACTGCTGCAGCCACAGACATGGTTCTTTTACCGTCTTCACGGGTAATAACAGTTGGATTTGCAGCTAATCTGATTTCTCCTAATGAGGAAACAGGGATATTACCATTAGGTGTAGGGATTTGGATCTGGGAAATATCATCAACTAGTTGAGTTCCTGAGCCGAATCTGATTGTTATATCTTCGGTTAAATCTTCATCACCTTGGAATTTGAATTCATCTGCTTCGAATCCTGAGGCATATAGTCTTAACCAAAAACCAAGCTGGTCAGTTGTAATATTATTGGCAGCAAGTTTAGTTTTGTCAGGTACAAAAGTTAATTTTGAAGTTCCTGGTTTAATAGTTTTATCAATGTTTGTGACTCCAGGCTGTTGTTTTAAATAGTCCTGGATTTGGTCGGCGTAACCATCGAGTGTTTTTAAGTCAGGACCAAATAATTTAATTTGTAAATCAGAACCGGCAGGAGGACCTCCGGAGACTTCAACGACGGAAACTTTTCCAATAGTATAATCAGCGAATTTATTCCGTAAATCGTTAGAAATTTCGGCTGTAGTTCTGTCTCTATGACCGCTTTCTATGAGTGCCATAGAAAAAAGAACATTGTTGGGACCAGCACTTCCGGAACCGCCCATATCAGAGAAACCTCGGCCCATTTCAACAGTAGTAGTTTTGGCTTCAGGCACATCTTTGAGCATTTCCAGGAATTTGAGACTTTCAGTTTTAGTAGTTTGGAGGTTTGTTCCGGACGGGTATTCGACTGAAACATACATGGTATTTTCATCAGAGCCGGGGAAGAATTCTGATTTAACGAAGCCTAAAGGCACTAGAAGATAAGAGAAAACTGAGAAAATAACCACCATAATTATTGTGTTTCGGCGGGCGGTCTTAGAGATAAGAATTTTGTGAATTAGGCGGTTGTAGGCTTTTTCAATGTTACCAAAACTGATTACACCGTGGTCTAAGAGATTAGTGATTCTATCTTTGGTAGCTTTATGATGAGCAAAGTATTTAGAGAAAAGAGTAAAAAGAGTGTCTCTAATTAAATATATAACTAGTACCAGTAGAAAAAGAGCACCTAATTGAGGAAAAATTAAGGCACCTTGGGGCATAAAGAAGTAAAAAGCGGTAAGAATACCGGCAACTAAAAGTACACGGAAAAGGATTTGGACTCTATATGGTACCTGAGGTTTTAGAAGGAAGATCATCAACGGCAGAATGATGAACAAGGCTACAAAAATAGAGGCAATCAAGGTTGCGGAAACGATAATTGGAATTGGTTTAATAAATTCTCCGATAATTCCACTAGCGAGTAATAAAGGTAAAAATGCCCAAACTGTGGTGATTGTAGTTGTTAAAATAGCGACCCAAAAATCTTTCCAGACTAATAATCCGGTTTGAACTGGAGTGAATCTGCCGCTTCTGAAATAGGCAGTCATAGCGGAAATAACAACGATGGCATCATCAACCAAAAGCCCTAGAGATAAAAGCAAAGAGAATGTGGCGAGGAACGACAGGGCGATGCCTGTGGTGTTCATGACGATAAAGGTTATTAAGAAAGTTAAAGGAATAGAAAGCATTGAAACAACTGCTTGTCTGATACCTAAGAACAACAGTAGAACTAAAAAGACTAAGGCGATAACTATGGCGATGTCTCTTTGGAGAACGCCGAATTCTTCGTCAATTTCTTCGGCAGTGTTAACGATAGTTGAGATTTTAAAACCATTTCCGCTTTGATCGAGTTTTTCATTGACTCTCTCTTGGGCTGCTTCGTTAGCAACGTTAAAATTAACTCCGGAGACACGGAAAACTGAGAACGTAACTGAGCTTGAGACTTTGCCTTCTTCCATGATGAAAGATTCGTTTTGGTCTGGTTTAGAGATTTCCTGAATCTGCGCGATATCGCCGAGAGAGACAACAGTGCCATTAAGGTTAATTTGTAAAGTTCTGAGATCATTAATTTGAGTAACTGCAGGATCGATGGCAAGCGAGAAGATGCCACTTTCAGTTTTGACATTACCAGCAGGAAAAGAACTGAGGGCTGTTTTAATTGAGCCTATCAATAACTGGGGATTTACAGAATAGCTGGCAACAACTTCTGGTTTTATAATGATTTGAATCTCCTGTTCATCGAGACCAGTTATTTCAACGTTGTCGATTGAGGGTAAATCTTCTAAGTCTTTCTTTAAATCTCTAGAGAATCTGATCAGACTTCCGCGGTCCTCTGCTCCGTGGAGGGAAAAGGTCCAAATAGGCTGGTTTTCAAAATCTAATTTTTGAACGCTAGGAGTGATAGCATCTTCAGGGAGATCATTAACGCTATCAATAGCTGATTGAATGTCGGATTTAGCTTTATCTGGATCTGTTCCGGATTCGAATTCGATATTTACTATTGAGACTGATTCGCGAGAGGTCGAAGTAACTGTTTTTACTCCATCAACACCGGTAACTGCATCTTCGATTGGGACGCTAAGAAGTGATTCAACATCGGTGGGATTGGCTCCAGGGAGAACTGTTGAGACTAAAACGATTGGGATTTTGATTTCGGGGTTTAATCTTCTAGGTAAGGCTAAATAGCTAGAAATACCAAATGCGGAAATTAAAAGAATAATTAATAACACCAAGCGCATGTTGGTAACATATTTTGCTACCCAACCAATAAGAAGTCTGGGATCAAATTTTAGTTTGTTTAAATAGGTAGAGGCTGTGTCCATGATGTAAATTTCTAAGTGCTCTAATTTCTAATTGACCTAAGAAAATCTCAATGACCCAAATTGGGTTTGGGTACTGTTTAGAAATTAGATCAATTAGGTTAATTCGAGGTTTTAACCTGATCTCCTTCCACTACGTTTCTAGAAAGGATGATTTCATCTTCAGCGCCAATACCTTCCATGACTGCAACGAATCCGCCCTGAACTTCACCAAGCTGGATTTTTCGAGCTTGAGCAGCGCCATCTTTAACAATATAGACTGTTGATTCTTCCTGAGTCTGGAAGATGGAATCAAGAGGTAGGAAAGGCACAACTGAGTTGGTGTCCGGAGAACCAACAGGTATGGAGACAGAAACGAATCCGCCGTCAGTAAAGAATTCTTGGTATTCATCTGGGACATGGTAAATAACTGAATAAAGTTGGCCTGAGGTAGCTTCGCTTGAAACATAAGCTGGCATTAACTCGATAGTTTGACCTTTGATAGTAAGATGACTTGATTCTAATTTTGAGAGATTTTTGGCAGTTGATGAAGGAACTTTAGCATCAAGAATGATTTTTCCTTCAACTCCGGAGATTGTGACTAATACAGTTCCCGGGTTAACACTATCGCCTACTCTAACATGAACCTTTTCGACAACTCCTTGGAATGGTGTTGTTGGATACATGCTAGCTTCGTTAACTTGAGCTAAGGCTAGTTGGAGCTTGGCTATCTCGTGACCCATTTGCAGCGATTTGTCCTGAATTTCAAGATTTTTTAAAGCGATTTCTCTTTGTAAATTGGAAAGTTCAGCCGGAGGTCTGTCCCCTGCTGCCTGAAGTTCAGTATTTCTGACTGCTTGTCTAAGCTGATTAACTCCTGACTGAAGTTGAGATTTCTGGGAATATGCCTGAAAGACTGCGGGATTATTTAATCCGCCTGAATTAGAGGCTTCGATTGCAGGCAGACTGGCATTTAAAGTATTAAGAAGAGATTCGTTTAAATCAAGCAGAGATCTGGTTTCTTCAAGTGAACGATTAGCTATATCTCTCATTTCATCTGAGTTGTTGTCGGATTTCTCAGCGATCTGTTTTTGTTTCTGAATAACCTCTTTTTGTGTTTCGAGTGTGTCTCTTGAAAGATTAAATTGGTTTTGTGCAATTTGTCTCGCGAGTGAGGCTGCATTTCCACCGTAGTAGTTATTAGATAAATTAATCAGGGCTTTTCCTCTACTTACTATCTCACCCTCATAAGTATTAATTGAGGAAACTATACCAGGAGTTTGGGCAACGATTTTGATGACTCCGGTTTTTTCCACTTCTGCCTGAACTGTAATTTTAGGAGATGAGCCAATTTTAAATTTTTCAACTTGTTTGATTTCTTCGCCTTTGTGTTCTTCAAGGGGTTTAGCTTTGAAAACTGTTGAACCAAGAATTATAAGTAAGGCTAATAAAGCGAGAGTAATAAAGAATGCTGTGAATGGTCGGTTTCTGATAAATCCAGGAATACCCTTGGTGTATTGAAGAGGTTTTTTGTAATTAACTTTTTTAACGCGATCAAAGAATCTTAATCTTTGCTCTGTTGTAAAAAATCTGTTATTTGGTTTTTTTAATATTTTTTTGGCCATGATGTTGCAGAAATTTGGCAGTTTTCTGAATGAATTGCTAATTCTACAGGATTATAGGCAGTAAGTCAAATACTATAAGTTAGATAGTAGTTTGGGGCAGAGACACGAAAAAGAATACTATTATGTAAGGAGCTATTTTGCAAGAGGTTTATTATTGTGGTTTAGAGACGATTGCGCTGTAGGTAAACTTGGTGTATCAGACTCCTCGAGTCTTCTAAAGGGAATTCCTTGAATAGTGTCAGCAATATTACTGGTAAGTGTTGCTCTTAAAAGTCTGGAGTTTGTGACAAGATCTCTTGCTCTTCTGAATCTTTCCGGTATTTGGCCTGCGTCCCTTATTCCCCATCCTACTAATGATAATCCTGCAATTATTGCAATCGCATACTCTGGACCATTACCGTTATAAGTAGCAGCATCATATAAAAAGTTTACGCCCACACCGGCCTTAACAATTGTAGTTGCAATAGTTTGACCTCTTTCTTTGATTGCACGCATAGCGTCATCCTCCATATTGGATACGCGTCTTTCCATTTTGTCAATGAATTCATTAGTACTTTCTAAGTCTCTAGCCATGCAAAGATTATAAACATGAGGGAAAAAATTGCAACTTTTATTTTATCCCTTGCTCAGTCTATACGAATTTGATTAAAATACGCCTATAGGTATGGCTACACCGGCAACTGATACAGAACATATGCAAACAGAAGTTCCTCATGCGGAGGAAAATGCTGCAGATTCACATGCTGTAGTAAATGGAGGTGAACAGGCTGCAGAAGGTGGTCATGAGGAGGGCGGGGCTACTCATCATGTGGTTCTAGCGCCTGAGATTTTGGGCAGGGTTGGTGATTTTCCAATTACGAACACTTTAATTGTCTCCTGGTTAGTTAGTGCAGTTATTATTTTGGCTGCTGTTGCGGTGCGTCTTAATTTGAAGAAGTTACCTGTTAGCAGATTTCAAAATGGAGCTGAGGCTTTAGTTGAGGCGGTTTATAATATGGTTTCAGATTTAGCTAATACCAAGGCAAAAACTTTCTTTCCTTGGCTGATGACATTCTTTCTGGTTATTCTGGTTTCTAATTTAATTGGACTATTCCCGGGGTTTGCAACCATTACCTATAATCATATGCCGCTTTTGAGAAGCGTTAATTCGGATTTGAATATGACTTTAGCTTTAGGTATCACATCGGTTGTGGTGACGCATTTTTATGCTATTAAGTTTTTAGGTATAGGCAGTTATTTTAAAAAATGGTTCTCACTTGAGATGTTTGGAATATTTCTGTTTATTGGGCTTTTAGAGCTGGTTGGAGAGTTTACAAAAATGGTATCGCTTTCGCTGAGGCTTTTTGGTAATATATTTGCCGGCGAGGTCGTGCTTGGAACAGTTTCAGGTATTTTCGCTTTTTTTGTGCCATTGCCTTTTTACTTTTTAGAGGTGATAGTTGCGGTGGTGCAGGCTGCAGTATTTATGATGTTAACATTGGCATTCATGGTATTGTTGACTGAGAAGCATGAGACGCATTAGTTGAATTGCTACATTGTTGAATTGCTAAAACAATTTGACAGTTTAACCATTTAACAATGGAATTATAAAGAAAGGAGATTAAGAATGGAAAATTTACCAGCAGCTCTATCTATTGCTATCGGTTCTATCGCACCTGCGATTGCTATCGGTATTATTGGAATGAAAGCTATGGAAGCTATCGGAAGAAATCCTGATTCAGCTTCTAAGATCTTTTTACCAATGCTTTTAGGTATGGCTTTTGCGGAAGCTATTGCGATTTACGCATTAGTTATTGCATTCATTAAGTAGAAGGTACCACGGGTATCAAAGGTATCAAAAGTACCAAAGGGATTCAGTGGAATTTCCACCCGTGATACTTTTAATAGTATTGGGCTTTGAGGGCCTAAAGAATATTATGGAAAAAGTAATTGCTGATTTTGGCATTGATTGGCGGCTTATGGCAGCGCAAGTTGTTAATTTTTTGGTGCTGCTTTTTATTCTTAAAAATATTCTCTATAAGCCGCTTATAACTTTGCTGGATGAAAGAAAAAAGAAAATTGAGGAAAGTTTAGCTAATGCCGAGAAAATTCAAAAAGAATTAGAAGAAACGGAAGCAAAGCGTGAGGAGGCGATCAACGAGGCTATTGATGAGGGAAAAAGAATTATTGCTGAGGCTTCGGCGCAAAGTAATTTAATGATGGCTGAATCTCAAGCAAAAGCAAAAATAGATATGGAGGCGATGCTTCAGCAAGGACGGGAGATGATAGTTGGCGAGAAAGAAAAGATGAGACTTGAAGTAAAGAAAGATGTGGCCCGAATGATTGAGATGAGTTTGGAAAAGGTTTTAGGCAGTGGGCTTGATGCAAAGACGCAGGGTAAGTTAGTTGATGATGCTGTGAAGTCGATTAAATCATAGGCACAACCCTTGTCAAAAATGATCCACTGGATCATTTAAGCAAGCGATCTCCTCGCTAGGATCGTAAAATATTGAAGCGAGTCCGATATGAAATCAATTAAATTAATTAAAAAACAAGCAATGAAAGCAGCACAGTTAAGTTTTAAAGCCGGTAAACTTGATGAAGTTGTTGTAAGAAAATTTATTAAAGGTTTTAAAGCGTTGCCTTTAGGTGAATCAGTTTTGACTTTAAATTATTTTATGAAAGCTTTGAGAAGTGAGATTAGTAAAACGACTTTAACTATTGAGTCTGTTGTGAAGATTCCAAAGGCAGATATAACCGAATTACAGGGAATATTTGGCAAGCAGTATAAAGTGCTCGAGACCCGGGAGGAACTTGACTCTTCACTTTTGGGAGGGATTAAGGTTAGAATTGGAGACGTAATTTTTGATAATTCAACTAGATCGAAAATTAACCAGATAAAGGAGACGTTAGTAAGCTAATGAATGTAGACAGGATACGGGAAAATCTAAGAGGTCGGTCTGGAGACTCTATAAGAAGAGTGGAAGAAAAACTAGCAATGTCATCAGCACTTAAAGCGATAGAATTAGTGATGAATGAAAAGTTAACAGCAGAAAGAGCCTTGAATCTTAGGAAAGGATTGGCAAACATTGTTAGTACAGGTGGAGTAGTTTTAGATGAGAGAGTTGATAAGCAAAGTGGAGAGGCTCGTACAAGCTAAGGATAAATTATGGCAAATATAGTTTCAGAAATTGAACAGGAAATTAAAGGATTAAAGATAAAAGCTCAAAAAGAGAATGTGGGCAAAGTTACCGAGGTCGGTGATGGTATTGCTCGTATTGAGGGATTATCAGATGTTCAGTCCTCGGAGCTTATTGAATTTGAATCCGGAGTTACCGGAATGGCCTTGAATCTTGAAACTTATAATGTGGGAGCAGTGGTTTTTGGAGAGAATACTTCGGTTAAAGAAGGAGATTCTGTTAAAACTACGGGTAAAATTCTTCAGGTTCCGGTTGGAGATGCGGTTATTGGCCGAGTTGTTAATGCTTTAGGCGAGCCGATTGATGGTAAAGGAAAGATTAAATCTGATGTAAATTATCCAATTGAGAAAATTGCGCCTGGAGTAATTACCCGCCAATCAGTTTCAGTTCCACTTCAGACTGGTATTAAATCAATTGATGCGCTTATTCCAATTGGACGCGGACAGAGAGAACTTATTATTGGTGATAGAAATACCGGTAAAACAACAATTGCGATAGATACGATAATTAATCAGAAAGATGTTATCTGTATTTATGTAGCGATTGGTCAGAAAACTTCTAAGATTGCTCAAATCGTGGCTAAATTGGAAGCTGTTGGAGCTATGAAACACACTGTTGTTGTGGCTGCAACTGCCGCAGATCCAGCTCCAATGCAATACATCGCTCCTTATGCAGGAACAGCGATCGGTGAATATTTTATGGATCAGGGTAAGGATGCATTAATTATTTATGATGATTTAAGTAAACATGCTAATGCGTATCGTCAAATGTCACTTCTTTTAAGAAGACCTTCAGGACGTGAGGCTTATCCGGGAGATGTTTTTTATCTGCATTCCCGTTTACTTGAGAGATCAGCTCGTTTGAATAAAGAATATGGAGGCGGTTCGCTGACCGCACTTCCAGTTATTGAAACTCAGGCTGGAGATATTTCAGCTTATATTCCAACTAATGTTATTTCGATTACTGATGGACAGATCTTTCTGGAAACAGATTTGTTCTTCCAGGGCGTTAGGCCAGCTGTTAACGTAGGTACTTCGGTTTCAAGGGTTGGAGGTTCAGCTCAGACTAAGGCTATGAAGTCAGTTGCCGGGCGTTTGAAGTTAGATTTAGCACAGTTTAGAGCTTTGGCTGCGTTTGCTCAATTTTCTTCGGATTTAGATCCTGAAACCAGAAATCAAATTGAAAGAGGAAAAAGAATTACTGATGTATTAAAACAGCCTCCCTACTCCCCTGTTCCTTTGAATGCGCAAGTAGCATCACTTTGGGCTGTGACTAACGGTCATATGGATTCTATTGAATTTACAAAAATTCAGGAATTTACAGGCCATTTCCTATCTCATTTGAAACTTAAGTATAAAAAAGTCATGGATGAGATTGCGGAGAAAAAGATTGTTGAGGATTCGGCTATTAAGACTTTAGAGGAAGCTGTGGCGGAGGCTTTGAAGACTTTTAAGCCGGGATCTGAAAGACAGGGACAAGAGTCAAGGGGCAAGAGTCAAGGGAAAACTGAATCAAAAGTTTCTGACAAAAAAGAAACCAAAGCTAAAGGGAAGAAATAGAATGGCGATTGATAGAAAGAATGGGTATGAAGTTCCTGCTCTACTTTCGATACAAGCTGCAGATTTAAAAGATTACTCAACCACTTCACGGCACTTTAGAACTAATGTTTACGATACAAAGACTTGGAGCTTTGAATTACAAGTTCAAAACGTGGTTAATAGAATAATTTTACTTGAGGGAGAAAAAAAGGGATACATAAGTGAAGGTAGGTGGTTACAAGTTAATGGTGCAGCTAGAGTTATGGCAGAGAGGCCCCATCTTGCGCCAATAATTGCAGCTGGTTTTGCTGCAACCGTAGAAAAGTAATTATGCCTAATACTAAAGAACTTCGAAGACGAATTCGGTCAGTTAAGAATATGTCGCAGATTACTAAGGCGATGCAGATGGTGGCGGCTACAAAGATGAGGCGGGCTCAGAATCAGGCTACTAATGGGAGGCCTTATACTACGACACTTCATAAGGCAGTTATGGCTTTACTTCCTAAATTAGGCGACAAAATTACTCATCCCTTAATTACTGCTAATAGTTCTGAGAAGACTGCAGCTGTAGTTATTTCAACAGATAAAGGGCTTTGCGGGAGCCTGAATACAAATCTATTTAAGGCTGTTAATAAATTTATTGCAGATCATAAGAATCCACAGTTCTATACGATTGGTAAAAAGGGCCGGACTTATATCGCGAAAATGGGTCAGGATTTAATTGCGGATTTTGAAAATTCGGATTTAGTGACTTTTAGAACTGCGACTCAGATTGGGAAATTAGTTACAAAAGCTTATTTAAATAACGAAATTGGCAGTTTCTCTATTATTTACCCTGATTTTGTATCGGCTTTAAGGCAGGAACCGAGAATTATGCCTCTGCTGCCGATTAATTTAGAGGCTATGCAAGAGTTTTATGATATGGCTTTGCAGGATGGGTCAAGGGATAAGAGTCAAGTATTAAGGGATAAAAGTAAAACAGATTCTTCGGCTGGCGCTGAGAATAACAGTGAGGAATTTTTGTTTGAGCCTAATTTGACAGAGCTTTTGGATTTTGTGGTTACGCATTATGTTTCAGTTAAGATTTATCAAGCGTTACTCGAAACAAAGGCTTCGGAGCATTCGGCGAGAATGATTGCGATGCAAAATGCGACGGATAATGCAAAAGAGCTTGCCTCAGACTTAACCTTGTCTTATAATCAGACACGTCAAGCTGGTATTACTAATGAGTTACTTGAAATTACATCAGCTTTGGCAGCGTTAGAGTAGGTATTAAATATTATGCGAATTAGAGAAACAGGAACATTATCACCAGAATATATCGAGAGAGCGATGGAAGGTCATGCAAAGAAGGTAGCTAAAGAGTTTAAGGCAGGCGTGGGTACCGAGCACAGATTAGCGCATGTTGCCAGAATGTCTCATCTAGCACAGGTAGCGGCAGATAGAGTCTTAGTATCGGATGAACGTAGAGCTAGATTTCACGAAGCGAGGGTAAGTTAATATTATGAATACAGGAACAGTTAGTCAAATTAGAACAACCTGCTTCGCAGAACGTTGTAATCTTCGCAAAGGAGAAAGTATATGAATATAGGTAATGTTGCTCAGATTATTGGGCCAGTTGTAGATGTGCAGTTTCCGGAAGGCAAAGTTCCGGCGATTTATAATGCATTAGAAATAGAATTGAACAAGAAGACATTAGTTCTGGAGGTTCAGCAGCATTTAGGTGACAGCGTGGTTAGGGCCGTGGCGATGCAACAGACGGACTTAAAAGAGGCACCAAGGTTACAGATACCGGGGCTCCGATTTCTGTGCCTGTTGGAGACGAGGTTTTAGGAAGAATACTTAATGTTTTAGGTGAAACTGTAGATAATCAGGGTCCGGTTAAATCAAAAAAGAGATTACCGATTCATAGAACTGCTCCTTCTTTTGAAGAACAATCTACTTCAGCAGAAGTTTTTGAAACTGGAATTAAAGTTATTGATCTTTTGGCTCCATTTATTAAAGGAGGAAAAGTCGGACTTTTCGGAGGTGCGGGAGTTGGTAAAACTGTTTTAATTCAAGAACTTATTCGAAATATTGCGGCTGAACACGGAGGTTATTCAGTATTTGCAGGTGTTGGAGAGAGAACTCGTGAAGGAAATGATTTGTATGAAGAAATGAAAGGATCCGGAGTTATTTCTAAAACTGCGATGGTGTTTGGTCAGATGAATGAACCCCCTGGTGCCCGTCAAAGAGTTGCACTTTCCGCTTTAACAATGGCTGAAGAGTTTAGAGATGGTCAGGGCAAAGATGTGCTTTTATTTATCGACAATATTTTTAGATTCTCACAGGCTGGTTCTGAGGTTTCAGCGTTACTTGGACGTATTCCTTCGGCTGTAGGTTATCAGCCTACTTTAGCTACAGAAATGGGTGCTTTGCAGGAGCGAATTACTTCAACTAAAAAGGGTTCGATAACTTCAGTTCAGGCGGTTTATGTTCCAGCGGACGATTATACAGATCCAGCTCCAGCTGCGACATTTGCCCATTTGGATTCAACAATTGCACTTGAAAGATCATTGGCTGAGCAGGCTTTATTCCCAGCTGTTGATCCACTCGCCTCTTCTTCCCGGGCTTTAGATCCTCAAGTTGTTGGTGAGGATCATTATCAAGTTGCAGTTGAGGTTCAAAGAGTTTTACAGCGATATAAGGATCTTCAGGATATTATTGCTATCTTAGGCGTTGAGGAGCTTTCAGATGATGATAAGCAGACTGTTTCTAGGGCTCGAAAGATCCAAAGAGCTTTGACACAGCCTTTCTTCGTTGGAGAAGCTTTCACCGGAAGAAAAGGGAAATACGTTACGTTAAAGCAAACAATTCAGTTATTTAAAGAGATACTAGACGGTTCACATGATTCAAAATCTGAACAGGCTTTTTATATGATTGGTGGAGTTGAAGATCTCAAATAATGGCAATTGTTGATAAAGAACAATGGCGTAGAGAACAAGAAACAAGAATCCAGTCGAAACTACCAAAACCTCAACTTAAGGGAGAGAATCTTGTTCCGAGTATAGAGGAATTAATCCAACAGCAACGATCTCGAAGGGTGAAACCCATTTCCGATAATGGTTTGGATGTTCCTAGGGGTCTTAAAGACCCTATGGTTTAGATGGATCACAGGTTTTAGTTCCGAGTTTATTAAGCTGCGTACTTTTACCAGTTTCGTCGAGTGCAATCACCCGAGCATTTAAGACTGTAGACATTCTGTGAGCAAGATTTTTCTCGGCTACAGCCCTAGCAGTAGAATCTCCCCGGTAAAATGATTCAGATAAAAGAATAGACAGTTTCACCTCGTCTCCTGCATTGTATTCCTTATCAATTTTTTTAGCATGATCCCCCTCACTTAGAAGTACATAAGTTCGGGTGGTAGTTTTTACTACTAACTCGTGTTTTGAAAGTATAGTTCCACCAATCATAGTTGGAGGCGGTTGGCGTTCGGATTTAACACAACCAATAACACTCTCTATAGTAGTAGCTACTCCTGTGCATGATGTTGTGAGTAGAGCAAGGGCAGGCAGGAATAGTTTTAGATTAGGGTGGCGGTCGGGGTGAGCCATATGGTTTTAATTATAGTTAAAAATTTAATCCAGTAAGCGGATATTTAAATTGAGCTGGGGTAGGGATACGAGTAAGTCCATCGGATATTAATAATGGATTTAGGCCTCTAATAACAGCCTCAACCCCTCTAGTATATTCTTCTGTAGAAGCATCTCTATGGCGAATAAAACCTATACCATCAATTCTTGAGCCTAATCCTGGATATTGGTGTGGATAAAGATTTGATAATGTTAACATCCCAACATGGAGAGTACTGATGGGATTTCCAAGATAATCTAAGTCATGATAAATCGGCAATTCACTCATACGACCTTGAAGTGCAGACTGAAAAATTAGGCCAAATCCAGAAACAATGTTAGGAGTGTGTCGGCCGGCAATACCGAGCAAAAGTGGTATCTGATGTTCTCTATGTTGTTTCGCCTGTCTAATTAAACGGGTGCTGGAATTTTGACTAAGTTCTAGCCAAGCGGTTCTTGGTTCATGAATTTCATTCATAGGTAGGTATTCTGATATTGTTGAAGCTGAAATGCAAGCAATATCTTGATTTTTATGAAAATTTAAGGCAATAAGTGTTTGTCTTTTTTTGTTTCTAGCTTTATAATCCCCTGATGGCAGATTTAAATTTAAAAATTGTTACCCCTGAGCAGATTGTATTTGAAGGCGATGCAGATCAGGTAAGTGTTTCAACAACACAAGGAGAGTTAGGGATTTTGCCGAATCATGTAAGTTTGATGGCGAAATTAGTTCCAGGAGAGTTAAAAATTAAAAAATCCGGAAAAACAAATTTTCTAGCAATTGGACAGGGCTTTTTGCAGATTGAGAATAATTCTTTAACTATAATGACTGATTTGGCTGAGAATGCAGAAGATATAGACGAGAAAGCAGTTACTGAAGCTCATAAACGAGCTAAAGAGACGTTAGAGCTTAAGCTTGGTAATGAGGAATATGCCGAGACTATGGCGGCTTTAGAGAAGTCTTTAGCACAGCTTAAGGTTAAAAGGCGCGGGAAAGTGTCCAACTAGTTTTCTTTTGCCACTTTGGCAGCAAAGTGGCGCAAACTGGCTCGCTTGAAAGTGATCTTTTGCCACTTTGGCAGCAAAGGTTTCTTGTGCTTTTGACCACAAAAGCACCAAAATTCTCTCGCTTGAAAGTCGTGCTATTCTTCGGATTTGCCTAATCGGGGGTTGACCCCCTCCTACATTCGCTTCGCTCAGTAGGCAACTCCCCCTGATATTCAAATCCTCATCATTAACGCACTTTATTTCTAAAGCTCGATTAATCATATTTATATAGTGCTTGAGGTTGACGGTTGAGGGTTTTTGTGGACATAATAACTAATGAGTCAAAAAGGAAGTATTACAATTTTGCCGGTTATTGTGATGGTTGTTGGGGTAATAATTGGAGTTTATTTTATTGAAAGCAGTACCGGATTTTTATCAAAAGCGCTTGATTCACTGCCAGGGCCTTCTAGAAGCGGAACAATTAAAATACCTGTCAGATCACCGATGCCTTCAAAGATTGCAACGAGCTCGGCTACTCCGGCCACTGCTTCAGCTAAACCTAAGGCTAGCGCCAGCGCTTCAGCAAGTGTAAAACCATCCTCTACTGCGACACCTTCTGCTTCTCCAGCTAAGTAATGATACTTTTTAACTTTCTTATAGACTGTATAATCTAAATATGACTAAAGTGGCAATTGTTTCGGTTAACTATAACGGTGAGCGAGATAGTTTAGAGCTTTTGGAGAGCCTGGAGGGAATCCGAAGCTCAAAATTCGAAATTCGAAAGATTTTTGTTGATAATGCGTCTTCTGATAATTTTGTAAAAACTGCCTCAAAGAAATATCCGGAGATAGACATCTTACAAAATGGAGTTAATAAAGGTTTTTCCGGCGGATATAGCCGGGGCATGAAACATGGGCTTCTTTGGGGAGCGGACTTCGTTTTAATAATTAATAATGATGCGTTGACTCCGGATAAGAACTTAATCACTTCCCTACTTCAAACTTTTGAGAAGTATCCTGAAGCCGGGATAGTAGCTCCGAAGATATATTTTGCTCCTGGGTTTGAATTTCATAAGGATCGATATAAAAAAGAAGATCAAGGGAAAGTAGTTTGGTTTGCTGGTGGGAAGTTTGATTGGGAGAATGTGATGAGTATTCATCGGGCAATTGATGAAATTGATCAAGGTGAATATGCCGGTGAAATGGAGATGGATTTTGCAACTGGGTGCTGCTTTTTAGTAAAACGGGAGGTTTTAGAGAAAGTAGGAATGTTTGATGAATCTTATTTTGCGTATTTTGAGGATGGAGATTTTAGTAAAAGAATTATAGATGCCGGATATAAGATTTATTACAACGGAGATACTTCTATTTATCACAAAGTTTCGCAAAGTACGGGAGCCGGATCTGCGCTGACTGATTATTACTTAACTCGAAACAGATTAATGTTTGGGTTTAAATATGCTTCTAAAAGAACTAAGTTTGCGCTTTGGAGGCAGGCAATTGGGCAATTTATTTCGGGTAGAAGTGCTCAACGGAAGGCAGTTAAAGATTTTTTTGCCGGGAAA
Organism: uncultured Gammaproteobacteria bacterium; assembly: GCA_964392925.1. Lineage (GTDB taxonomy): Bacteria > Patescibacteriota > Microgenomatia > Daviesbacterales > UBA10151 > JACPKO01. Next base: position 9,510 of record CAYMRP010000013.1, on the reverse strand, counting down.
ACAGGACCTGAGAAAGAACAGCAATGGAATAGTGAAGCTGATTATCAGATTGATTTGTCAGTGGTGTCAGTTAATTACAATACGCCGGAATTGATTGATGCTCTTTTGAAGAGCATCTCGAAATACGAAATGCGAAATTCGAAATACGAAACAATAATACTGGATAATGGGTCGGATAAAGGATGTGCAGAAGTGGTTAAAAAGTATGCTGGAGTTAGATTTATTCAAAACGCAGTTAACGAAGGATTTACGGGGGGGAATAATAAATTATTTGAATATTCGAGGGGTAAGTATATTTTAATGCTTAATTCAGATATTGAAGTTAAAGACCGCAGTTTAGAATTGATATGTAAAGAAGCAGAATCTAAGAATCAGAATGCCATAGTGTCCGGATCATTAGTATTTCCTGATGGAACGCAGCAAGATAGTGTGTTTTATTTACCGACGATTTGGGGAGCTATTAAAGAGTATATTTTTGCAATCCGGGGATCGTTCTTTATGTATGCTCCTTCTCAGGAGAAAAATTCAAAAGTTGAAGCAGCGGCGATGGCTTGTTTCCTTATTCCCAGGAAGATTCTGGAGAAAGTGGGAAATCTTGATGAAAGATTGTTTACTTATTTTGAGGATGTGGATTTTTGTAGGAGGTGTAAGAAGTTAGATGTGCCAATTTATTACACTCCGGCTGCTAAGTTTATTCATCAGCATGGGGCAACTGGTAAGACATTAAAACAAGGAAGGGCTTATGAGTTATTACAACATGCGGCGAAGATTTATTACGGAGTTTGGTATTATCGGGCGCTGTCTTTAACTTTGAGGATTTTGCAGAAGATTAGTTGGGTAAAGACTCCGGTGGCTAGGTAATTATTTCCAGAAAGTGAGTTTTCTCCATAAAGTTGCTGAGGGTACTTCCTGATGTCTCTCAAGATTTCCAGGTGATTCTCTGAGAACTCTTAGTTCTAGGACTTGGAGCTGTCGATGCTCATCATATTCTGCAAGAAAAACTGGTTTGTTTGGCGAAATAAGTAGGCAATCTTGAAATTTGGGGTTAGGATCATAACCAATCACTGTCCCAGTTAAATTATCCTTGCTTGTTATTGGATTTTGAGGAATTTGAGATTTAAAATTTGGAGTAACTCTGGCAATAGCATCATCGGGACTTCTGCCTAGACTTGAGTTTGCAACTCGGAGTCTCACTTTTTCGCCGGGTTGATATCCCCAGTTTCTAATTATGTCTTGGGCCATATATATTTAGTGGTATTATAGCTTTGGAATTGGTAAAATAACACCTTGACCCGGAGATGGTAGAGTGGTCAATTACACCAGACTGTAAATCTGGCGGCATAGCCTACGAAGGTTCAAATCCTTCTCTCCGGACACAGTTGGTATTAGGTATTAGGTATCAGGTAGTATGTATTAGGCAGACTTGAGAACTTGATACTTAATACTCAATACGTAATACTTAATACTAGTCCCTATGCCTTTAAAACGAGTTACGCGTTATGCAGATTATTCCCGTAATAAAAGCCTGAGGTTTTTTAGCGGTTTATCTAAGTTTGTGCTTTGGTCATTTTTGGCAGGACTCGTTATTGTTGTAGGCGTAGTTATATATTTCTTCACTCAAATCCCCTCGCCTGAGGATCTTCAAAGCCGGTTTGTAGCAAAATCAACTAAAATTTATGATAGGAACGGTGAACTGCTTTATGATATTTTTCAGGAACAAAATAGAACTCCGGTAAAGTTGGCTGATATTCCTCCGGTAGTTAAAGAAGCCACAATTGCAATTGAGGATAAAGATTTTTATAAGCACGGAGGCTTTGATATTTGGGGTATTTTAAGATCTTTTTACAGACTGGTTATTCATCGAAGAATTGAGGGCGGAGGTTCAACTTTAACTCAACAGTTAGTCAAGAATGCTCTTTTAACCGCTGATCAATCGTTAGTGCGTAAATTAAAAGAATTAATTCTCGCGGTTCAAGTTGAACGAGCTTATGATAAAGATCAAATTTTAGAGATGTATTTGAATGAAATTCCTTATGGTGGTACAGCTTATGGAATTGAATCTGCAGCGAATCTTTACTTTGGTAAAAAAGCTTCTGAGCTTAATTTAGCAGAAGCCTCACTTTTATCGGGATTACCACAAAGTCCTTCGAGATATTCTCCTTATGGATCACAGCCGGAATTAGCGAAGGTTAGACAAGCTGAGGTTCTAAGAAGAATGGTTGAGGATGAATATATTACAGAGGAAGAATCTACTAGAGCATATAATCAGGAATTAACATACAGAACTTCACAAAATGAAATTGGATTTAAAGCCCCGCACTTTGTGTTGTATGTTAAGGAAAAGTTAGAAGAACAATATGATACTAAAACTGTCGAACAAGGAGGCCTGAAAGTAGTTACCTCGCTGGATTATAAACTTCAAGAACAAGTCGAAAAAATTCTTAAAGATGAAACTGAAAAACTTAAAACTTCGAAGGTTGGTAATGCAGCCGCTGTAGTACTTGACCCGAAAACTGGTGAGATTTTAGCCATGGCGGGAAGTAAAAATTACTTTGGAGAATCAGAGCCCGCAGGATGTAAAGAAGAAACAGATTGTGTATTTACGCCTAATGTAAATGTGGCTATTAGACAAAGACAGCCTGGATCTGCCACAAAACCAATTACATATGCGGCGGGAATGTTAAAGGGCTATCCTGCTTCTTATGTATTAGAGGATGTTAAGACGGAATTTCCTGGAGGTGCCGGACTTCCCAGCTACAATCCGGTTAACTATGACGGTCAATTTCATGGTCCGACACAAGTTCGTTATGCTTTAGCAAATTCTTATAATATTCCGGCTGTTAAAATGACGGCTTTGGTTGGGGTAAGTAATAACCTGGATTTAGGTTACAGAATGGGACTTTCGACATGGGAGCCAACAGCTGAAAATATTTCAAGAGTTGGATTATCTCTTCCACTCGGAGGCCGCGAAGTAAGATTACTTGATTTAACGTCAGCGTTTGGAGTTTTTGCTAATCAGGGACGAAGACAGGAACCTATTTCGATACTGAAAGTTGACGATTCAAGCGGTAAAGAGCTTTATAATTACCGGGCAACTGAGGGGGTTAAAGTTTTGGATGAAGGGATCGCTTTCATTATTTCAAATATTTTATCTGATAATTCAGCCAGGGTGGCCGCATTTGGATCGAACTCGGTTTTAAATGTTCCGGGAAAAACAGTTTCAGTTAAAACCGGAACAACTGATGAGAAAAGAGATAATTGGACTATTGGATATACACCGCTTTTGGTGACAGGGGTTTGGGTGGGAAATAATGATAATTCTGTAATGGATCCGCGAATTGCATCGGGTATAACTGGTGCCTCACCTATTTGGCAAAAGATTATGATTGCCGGTTTGAAGGATAAGCCGAATGAAGTGCCTGCAAGGCCGGATAGTGTGGTTGAGGTGGAGGTTGATAGTTTGATGGGCGGACAGCCAAAAGAGGGCTTGCCAAAGAGAAAAGAATATTTTCAAAAAGGTACAGAGCCGACATCAGTATCGAGTGCTTATCAAAGGCTGAAGGTTTGTAAAGTGAATCCTCATAGGCAAGCGAATGATGGCGAAGATGCTGAAGATAAAGACGTAATTTTGCTTAAAGAGGATGATCCAACAGGTGCTGGGAATTGGCAAAAAGGGATTAATACCTGGGTTTTAACCGCGGCTAATCCTCTATTTGTAGGAACTGATAAAGGATGTTCAGGAATTCCAGGCTTCTCAACAGGCGGAGATACTGGAGGAGTTATTGCGATAGTTAACATTCCAAATGGTTCCAATGTTCCAAGAGTGTTTGATATTTTGGCTAGGTCTAACTCCCCTGCCGGTGTGAAGAAAGTTGTTTGGTCTATCGACGGGGCAAGTAAAGCGACTCAAACTGCAGAGCCCTATGCATTTCATGTTGAGTTTCCAAATGGCACAACAGGGGCACATACGGTTTCAGTAGAACTTGAGGATAATAATGGAGCGAAACATAATTCTTCAGTGACTGTTAATGTGACTATGTAGGGTTAGGTATTAGGTTAGGAAGCTGGTATGGTTTAGAGGAGTTGGATGGGAGTATTTTATGGAAGAAAAAGCCCCTATAAGAAGCTTCAAGGATTTAGAGGTTTACCAGAATACCTATAGAGTCATGTTAGTTGTAATGAAAAAAGTAATCCCGGCACTACCTCCTTCGGAGAAATTTGATTTAGTAGATCAAATAAGTCGTTCTTGTAAAGCGATACCCAGACTAATTGCTGAAGGATATGCCAAACGGCATCAAAAGATGGGATTCCAAAAATATATTGACGATGCGATGGCAGAGTGTAATGAAACTATTGTTAGTTTGGAGCAATGCAAAGATATATATAATCTTGAACCAGATTTAATTAACGGATTGGTTAAAACTTATGATATCTCGAGCCGTCAACTCTATAAACTTAGCATGGCTTGGACTACCTTTAAAAGACCCGTAACCTAACCCCTAAAACTATACCAGCTTTGTAACCCGATAACCTTAAACTATTTTTTCCAGGTCGATTTCACAGACGGCGATGCGATTTTTAGACTCGAAATTATCCGCAACTTGAGGGTGGAGTTCTGCGACTCCGCCGATTTGTTTACCTTTGTAGGTAATTGATTTAAATTTATTAGGATGGAAAAGATTCTTGGTATAGCCTATTTGTTTAGAATCATCAAAGTTGATTGGAATCTCTAATGCTTCAAAAGTTAGAAAGATTATCTTAATGAGCTCAAGAATAGGATTGTCAGTGCCGTTTATTAAAGCTAAGGAAAGAACATTTTTTTCTACCGGCGAACCTTCTTTTAGTGAGTAAGTCTTCCCTATTTCATAGATTGCGACTGAATCAAAAGATTTATTGTTAAAGACTGCTGATTCGGTTAGATTAGGCCAAATATTCATCCGCATATATTCAGTTTCTTTGGACATGGGGTTTTCGAGTTTAATCAGGAATTTTTTACTGGTTTCATCCCAACCTAAAGCATTAAGTACGTTTGTAGAATAAAAAGAGTAAGTTTGGATTTCAGACATACCTTGATGCATGAGCTGTTTTTTAAGATTATTTTCTAGTTCGAATGATTTTTGATCAATTGGTTGAGGAGCTTCACCCGGCAACACTTTTGAAGGGATTTTATCGTAGCCATAGATTCGGGCTACCTCTTCTATTAGATCTTCCTCAATATTAATATCGAGCCTCCAGTATGGCCTTATGACCTCAAAAACGCGTGGTTTTTCGGTCATTAAACTAAAGTTGAGTCTAGTTAGTAATGCTTTAATATTATCTTCTGTAAAATCAAGACCTATCAGAGAGTTTGTTTTAGCAACACGAAGTTTAATTTCGGCTTTTTGATCTGAGAATTTATCAAATATTGTAAGGCCTGTTAATTTACCGCCAATTTTTTGGTATTGCTTGATGGCTGCATCCAGTGATTGGAGAAGTCTTTTTTTAGTCAGACCGTGGTAGAACCTTTTTCCGGCCTCGGATTGCATACCAAGTCTAGTAGCAGTTTTTCTTAAAGCAGTTGGTTCAAAAATTGCAGCTTCAAGGAGGATGGTCGAAGTTTTACTCGTAACTTCAGTATTCTCTCCGCCCATAACGCCGGCAATCCCAATAGCTTTTTTGGGGTCTGTGATGAGTAAATCTCCGCTAGTTAGTTTTCTAACTTTTGCATCTAAAGTTTTTATTTCTTCGTTATTCTTAGCTTTTCTGACAATAATTGTTTCCTCTGCAACTTGTGAGGCATCAAAAGCGTGGAGAGGTTGGCCATATTCGATCATTATCAAGTTAGTTATATCTGCTAAATTATTAACAGATCTTTGACCTGAATCAGCTAGTTTTTCTTTTGTTTCTGAGTCTGATGGCTCGACTTTAAGACCTTCGATTTTGGCTAAGGCATAAAATGGGCAAGCCTCGTCATCTTCAATTTCAATATTCAGCTTTGGTAAGTCGATATTATTCCAGGCGAAGTCTGACTCAGATGTCTCTTCGAAAGTGACTTCTGATTCGAGGAGAGCTGCAAATTCGTAAGCTGCGCCGCGCAATGATAAAAGATCAGCCCGATTATAGCCTTTCATATCGAGCTCGATGAATTTATCGGTTACTTCTTTGGTGCCAATTGTTTTCATGTTTATTTCATGAATTAACTCAGGCATTGGTTTATTTATTTTGACTAATTCTTTTATCCAGTTGATAGATATTTTCATAATTGTTAAATTGTTAAATTGTTAAATTGTTAAATTGTTAAATTGTTAAATTGTTAAATTGATTCATGGTTAGAATTTATTTAAGAACCTCAGATCGCCGCTGTTGAATAAGCGAAGGTCATTGATTTCATTTTTGAGCATAGCCATTCTTCCGGGACCTACTCCCCAAGCGATTCCTGAGTAAATATCAGGGTCAATTCCGCCATTTCTTAAGACTGTTGGATGAATCATGCCGGCTCCGGCAAGCTCTAACCAGCCGACTCCACTGCAGATTTTACAGCCTTTTCCTTTGCAAAAAATACATAAGCCATCAACTCCAGCACCTGGTTCGACGAAAGGATAGTATTTTGGTTTAAGGCGGGCTTTAACATCGTAGCCGAAAATTGCCTGGAAGAAATATTCTGACAGATAGAGCAGGTTGGCCATTGATAAGCCTTTATCGATATAGATAAGCTCGAACTGTTCAAAAGTGTGCTCGTGACGGGCATCTAAGTTTTCATAACGGAAACAGCGTCCAATACTCATGAGTCTAATTGGTAAATCGAATTGTTTCATTATTCTGACCTGGGAATTTGAAGTATGAGTTCTTAAAAGTAATTTTTCAGGATTTGGGCCGAGATTATTTTTATCAATATAAAGTGTGTCCCAAAGATCCCTGGCTGGGTGTTCCTGAGGAATATTCAAAAGCTCAAAATTATTAACGTCACTATCGATGTGAGGCGCGTCAAATTGCTGGAAGCCGAGTTTATTAAAGGCGTGAATTATTTGCTCCTCGAATTGAGTTATTGGATGCATATGGCCCTCGCGTTTTGGAGTTTTAAGTTCAGATAGGGATTTGGGTGTTATTTTAAATTCAAAAGGTTCATCTAAAATTGTTTTGAAGCTTTTGAGCTTAACTGCTTCACGGCGATTCTTAATAAGTTCCTCAAGGGTTTTTTTAGTTTGGTTGAATAAAGGTCCTAAAACTTTGACTTCAGATTTAGGAAGTTTGGCAAAGGCTTTTGGAAGAAGAGTTAATTCGCCTGTTTTTCCGAAGAGTTTTAAGAATAAGGCATCAAGATCTTTTAGAGTCGAGGCTGAAGAGATTTCTTCAGTGTACTTTTTTTGTAAATTGTTGAGATCATCATGCATGGGGAGATTTTACCACCCTATTCTGGTATATTCCACTTGGTAATACCAGTATTACGACATTGCTGAAGCAATGCCTTTGAAACTTTTGTCAGCAAAAGTTTCGCAAAAGCTGCCTGCAGTGGACGGTTTGCTACAATCTTACGCTCGCTAGTCGGGTAATAGCACCCCTTCTGCTTTCCGCTTCGCTTCAGCAGGCTTCCCCTGACAGCTCGCTTCAGATTGTTCGACGCAACTGCGTCCAATGCAGGTTGAAAGTTTGGGTTCAGTTAGGAAGTGATTTGAGAGTAGATTTTTTTGAAGTCTTCTGGTTTGTTGATGGCGAGTTCAGCTAAAATCTTACGATCCAGGGTGATTCCTTTAAGTTTCATTTGGTTAATGAATTTAGAATATGAATTGCCTTCGGCTCTAACTGCATTACCAAGTTGGACAATCCAAAGTCTTCTCATATCGCGTTTTCTTTGTTTGCGACCGGCGAAAGCATATTTTCCGGCATGAAGAAGTGCCTCTTTAGCCTGCTTAATTGTAGTTGAGCGGCCGAGTCTAAAACCTTTGGTAAGGTCCAAGACTTTATTATGTTTTCTTTTTGATACTGTTCCTCTTTTTACTCTTGACATACTAGTTGGCTAGTTTAAAGCTTTTTAGACTGGAAATCAATTTTTTCCAAGCGTTATTTAGTTTTACCAGCGTTTCCTTTCTAATCAAATCAACTGACAATAATTTATTCTCTGCTTTTCTAACAGGTTTTGAGGCAAGCTTTTTCTTAAATTTTCTTGCTTTGGCCATGTTATATTCCCAGCATGATTCTGGCTGCTTTGACAAATGATTTGCTCATTTCGATTGGTACTGCGTGCTTTCTGAGGGTCTTTTTGGCTTTATTTCTTCTTAAATGACCGCTTCGGAGTTGGTGGGACCGCATAATTTTACCGGTTCCGGTAATCTTAATGCGTTTCATTAATGATTTTTTTGTTTTTCTTTTAACTTTCATTTTTATTTCCTCCGCGGCTTCTTCCTATAATTAAAGTTATGCTTCGGCCTTCAAGTTTGGCATCTCTTTCGATTCCTACCTTATCGCCTAAAATTTCCATAACCTTTTTCAAGAGATCAAAACCGATATTGACGTGAGCCATCTCGCGTCCTTTAAACTTTACCCTAAACATGACTTTATTGTTATCTCCAATAAATTCCTCAACTCTTCTTAAACGAGTCTGAAGATCATGTTCAGCGATTCTTGGTGTTAACCAGATCTCTTTGAGCTCAACTTCTTTTGCATGCTTCTTAGCTGCCTGTTCTTTTTTGCTTTCCTCGTATTTAAACTTCTGGAACTCAATAATTTTAACAACTGGCGGTTTAGCTAAGGCTGCAATTTCAACCAAATCTAGACCTGCTTCTTTAGCTTTTTGAAGGGCGGCTTCCTTACTCATTAACCCTAGTTTTTCACCTAAGGCATCCACAACAAGCATTTCTCCACCAGGAATATTAAAGTTTATCCGGTAGTATTTACCTTGCGGTTTTGGATGATATTTTTTATACAATGAGTTAGCTATACCTCCTAAGTCTGCTCAAGGAAGAATTTTAACATACCGTGCGTGGAATAAGCAATAATAAATACTTAACTGTTATAGAAGATTATGGGTGGTTTTTATTGCCGCTTTGGCAGCAAAGGTTTCTTTTGTGCTTTTGACCACAAAAGCACCAAAGTTCTCTTGATTGAAGATGATCTTTTGCCACTTTGGCAGTAAAGTGGCGCAAACTGGCTCGCTTGAAAAGTCGGCCTAGTTTTTCTCAGTCACTAGCCGGGGATTTGCCCCTTCGGACATCTGCTCCGCAGAGTCCGCTTTTCCCCTGGCAGTTACTTCGTAAAACTTATACGGCCTTTGTTTTTAAAGCTCGAGTCTCAAGATTATGTGGTTGCGTTCAAGGCTCGATTTCTTAATATGATTGGCTGGGTATTAGGATTTGGAGGTGATTTTTGAGAGTAAATCTTCGATGAATTTTTCGGAACTGACTCCGAAGGTATTTTCGCCCTCGCGAGTTCTGACTGTGACAGTGTTTGCTTCAACTTCTTTATCGCCGAGAATAAGCATATAAGGGATTTTCATTTTTTGAGCATCTTTTATCTTAGCCTGCATTTTATCGTTTC
>CAYMRP010000012.1:13263-30614 GCA_964392925.1 uncultured Gammaproteobacteria bacterium | reverse complement strand
CCCATTCATTATTCTTAGGTTGTGTTCTTCTAGGCGTTAACTTTAGCTGTGCTTCTCCCAAAGGGTATTGGATGAATAAAAAAATCGTGGAGCAGGCTAAAAAAATTGCAAAGGTTACAGGAGCAAAAATTATAGAAACTGAAGATCCAAAAGAAGCTGTCATTAACGCAGATGTGGTTTATACAGATACCTGGGTAAGTATGGGCGATGAGGCGGAGCAGAATAAAAGACTTGAGATCTTTAAGAGTTATCAGGTTAATCAGGAACTCATGAACTTAGCCAATAAAGATGCAATTTTTATGCACGACATGCCTGCCTACAGAGAAAACGAAGTTGCCTCTGAGGTTATAGATGGACCAAAGTCGGTTATTTTCCAGCAAGCGGAGAATAGATTACATGCACAAAAATCACTAATGCTGTGGTTACTTAATCAAGATATTAAGTTGTCCACCCATTCTTCTCTATTTCACTTAGGAGGAATATTTAAAGGGGGTGAGCTGTATGAATAATAAAAAGATTGAAACAAAATGTTTAGAGTGCCAGGCTCAAATTTCATTAGATACTACTACTCAAGTTGGAGAGGTTATTACTTGCCCTGAATGCAGTACCGATTTAGAAGTAATACAAGTAAAACCGCTAAAACTTAGTCTTGCACCAGAAGTGCAGGAGGATTGGGGACAATAATATGAAAATAAGCAAAGCTTTTCTACGAATAGGAATTTTGTGTTCAAAAATCAGGTTGGAAGAGAAATTACTCTTTCAGGAGTTTGCTAAGCAAAATATTGAGTTGGTACAGCTCAATCCTAATAGCCTTTCTATAAAAAATGGCAAGGCGGATTTTGGTCAAATAGATTTGCTTCTAAATAGGGAGATTGCTCAAACAAGAGCTGAGCTAATACTTGAACTGGTTGATAAAGCCGGAATAAAAACAGTGAATTCAGCTCAAGCAACTAAACTTTGTAACAACAAAGCGTTAACAACTACCTTTCTAAAAGAGGCTGGAATACCCGTGCCCAAAACAATGGTTGCTTTCTCTTCAGATGAAGCTATGAAAGCAGCTGAGGAGATCGGCTATCCACTGGTTATAAAACCTTTATGGGGTTCTTGGGGAAGACTGTTATCAAAGGTAGATACTCCGGAAGCTCTGGAAGCTATTTTGGAACACAAACAAGCACTTAACAGTCCTTATCACTCTATTTTCTATCTACAAGAATATATAGAAAAACCTGATAGAGATATTAGGGTGTTCGTGGTAGGAGGAAAACCGATAGCCGCTATGTATAGGGTTTCAAAACACTGGTTAACAAATACAGCTAAAGGTGCTGTTCCTAAAAGCATGGAACTGAATAAAGAACTTCATGATCTGGTTATTAAAACAGTAGAAGTTTTAGGCGTGGAGATTGCAGGAGTAGATGTTGTGGAATCCAAGAATGGTTATCTGGTGTTAGAGGCGAATGCTACTCCGGAGTTTCATGGCTTAAAAGAAGTAACTAATGTGAATATTGCCAAACTAATTGTTGAATATGTAACGGGAGGAAAAAACAATGGAAAAAACTAATGTATCGGTAGTTGGAGCATCCGGTTATGTTGGAGGAGAGCTTTTGAGACTTTTACTTCAACACCCTCAGGTTAATCTAAAACAAGCTACATCTGAGACCTACAAGGGGCAGTTTATAAAAATAGTTCATCCAAATTTAAGACAATTTGGAATAAAGTTTGCGACCCTAGATCAATTAGAGAACTGTGATGTTTTATTCTTATGCTTGCCTCATGGGATGAGCATGAATCAAATTAACGAGCTTAAGGCTAAGGCAAAAGTTGTAATTGATTTAAGCGGCGATTTTAGGCTGAATAGTCCAGAGCTTTATGACCAATGGTATGGATTAACTCACTCTAATCCCTCTTTATTAAACAAAAAGGCATTCGGTTTGCCGGAGCTTTATAAAGAAAAAATCAAGAATGCAAGTTTAATAGCTTGTCCCGGCTGCATGTCTACCACAGCTATTTTAGGACTGTATCCTTTGATTCAATCCGGTGTGATAGAGGAAGACCAGCCAATAATTATTGAGGCAAAAACTGGTTCTTCTGCTTCTGGGAATAAACTCTCAAAAGCATCCCTACATGCTGAAAGAAGCGGTGTAATGAGATCCTTTAAACCTACTTCCCATAGACATACTGCTGAAATTATTCAGGAGTTAACAATTGATGGTAAAAAGCCACAAATTCACTTTTCTGCCACAGCTGTTGAAGCAGTCAGGGGTATTCTGGCTACTAGTCATGTTTTTCTAAAGCAGGGTGTTGCTGAACAGAATATATGGCAGATTTATAGAGAGTTTGCTAAAGATAAACCTTTTCTAAGGATTGTTAAGGAGCAAAAGGGTAATTATAAATATCCTGAACCTAAAATTCTTATCGGTACAAATGTTTGTGAAATTGGTTTTGAAAAAGACCCCCATTCAAATAGGTTAGTTGTTATGTCAGCTTTAGATAATTTAATGAAAGGAGCGGCTGGTCAGGCAGTCCAATGTCTAAATATTACTCAAGGATGGGAGGAGGGTTTAGGGTTAGAAACTGTAGGCCTATACCCAATATAACTATGATTGTCATAAAAATTGGTGGTGGAAAATCTATAAATATTGAGAATATTGCCTCTGATTTAGCCTCTTTAAGTGAGGTTGGGATTGTAGTGCATGGGGGAAATTATTATTTGGATGAATATGGCAAAAAACTTGGGGTTGAAAAAAAGACACTTACTTCCCCAACCGGCCTAGTCAGCAGATATACAGATAAAGAAGTTATTGAATTAATGTACTTAACTTATGCAGGACTAGCAAATAAAAAGATCGTGCAGGTTATGCAAAAAGCAGGAATAAATGCAGTTGGTCTATCAGGCATTGATGGCAAGCTAGTTATTGGTAAAAAACACCCCTCATTATTGGCCGTAGAGAATGGAAAGAAAAAGGTTATAAAAGATGACCTGACAGGTTCTGTCCAAAGTATTAATAAGGGTTTTCTTAAATATCTGCTAAGTAAAGACATGATTCCTGTTATAACTCCCCCGGTAATTACCACTGATGGTGAAGTAATTAACGTAGATGGAGATAAGGTCGCCGCCAAAATTGCTACAGATCTCAAAGCTAAATTGCTCCTCTTCTTAATTGAAGCTCCGGGTCTGCTCACTGACTTTAAGAATAAGGATTCAGTTATTACAAAGGTCAACAAAGCGAATTTAGAAAAATTATTGCCTTTAATATCAGGGAGAATGAAAAGAAAATTACTTGAATGCATAAAGCTTTTAGATTCAGGAATAGAAAAAATAATCATTGCAGATGGAACTATTCAACTGCCTATTACGAATGCTTTAAAAGGAGGAGGAACTCATGTCCATAAATCTTAAGCAAATACAAACAATCGAGGAACAAAATGAGGTTAAACTGTACCCCAAAAGAGGAATTGCCCTTACTAAAGGAGAGGGTGCTTATGTTTTTGATACCAGTGGTGAAAAATATTTAGACTTCATGACAAATCTGGGTGTAAATATTTTGGGGTATTCAAATCCAACTATTACCCAAGCTATCTCAAAGCAATTAGAAATCTTACCCTCAATTCATCAGACCTTTTATAGTCAAGCTAGGGCAGAGTTTCTAAAGGAGATTACTAGTATCTTACCGACTGAGTTAAATCAAGTCATTTTTACTAACTCCGGCACAGAATCTATTGAAGCCGCCCTTAAATTGGCTATGGCAGCTACAGGAAAAAGTAAGTTTATAGCAGCCTCAAACTCCTATCATGGAAGAACTTTAGGCAGTTTATCGGTTACAGGGCAGGATAAATATAAAGAACCATTTTTGCCTATGCTTGGGAATGTAACCCATATTCAATTTAATGATTTTGAAGCTCTGAAACAAAACCTATCCAAGGATGTTGCTGCTGTCATTCTAGAACCTATTCAAGGAGAAGCAGGAATAATTTTGCCTGATGAGAATTACTTAAAAGAAGTAAAAAAGATTTGTCAGTCTCAAGGAGTTCTACTAATTTTAGATGAAATACAATCTGCAATAAGAACCGGGGTTTGGTTTGCTTTTGAGCATTATGGAGTTATCCCAGATATTTTGTGTCTATCTAAAAGCCTTTCTTATGGCATACCGTTTGGGTTAGTAATAACAACTACTCCAGTAGGAAGTCTTATGCCTAAAGGAGGGCATGGAAGTACTTTTGCAGGTAATCCTCTATCCTGTATTGCAGCAACTGAGGTTATTAAAGAAATAAAAAAGAAACAGTTGCTTTCAAATGCTACTAAGATTGGTGACTATTTCTTAAATAAACTAAAAGAATTAAATCACCCGACAATACTAAGTGTTAAAGGTGCAGGTTTGTGGATTGGTATAGAGTTAAAGGAACCAACTACACCTTACCTCAAGAAGTTGCAGGATAAAGGTTTAATTGCAGCTTCTTCAAGCTCAGATACCATAAGGTTTTTGCCTCCTATAAATATCAGCCAAAAAGAAGTTGACGAAGCTCTGAGTATTATTAAGGAGGTATTTTCTTAATATGTGCAGATTTTTAATTGTTAAATCTAAAAATAAAATCAATCCTGAAGAGCTGTTAAAATCTTTTGCTTTAGCATGTCAGAAAAGTGTTGCACCAGATGGAGAATTACAGAAGGATGGGTATGGGATTGCTTGGCATGATGATAAAACCTGGCAACTCAAAAAGTCGTTAGCTCCTGTTTGGGAAGAACAAGATTTATTCAAACAAATACCTGAAACTAATTTGTTAGTAGTTCATGCTAGAAGTTCAGGTTTTGCAAATGACAAAGACAATATAGACTATAATCAACCTTTTATTGATGGACCACTTTGCTTTGTATTTAACGGAATGATTAGAAAAATCAGCCTTAACCTTCCTCTGGAAGGGAAGATTGGATCTCAAAAATTGTTTTCCTTAATAAAATTGCAATTAAAAAAACACAAAGTTGATGCAGTTTTGAATGAAGTTAATAAACTTGTTCTAAACAAAGCTGAAAAGATTGAAGGCATGAATATAGGTCTAATAAAAGGCAATAGAATACATGTCTTATGCCAATATTTGGATAACAAAAGTTATTTTAGTCTAAATTATTATCAGGATAAGAACTTAACAATAATCTCTTCAGAAACGTTTAGTCCTTACTCATGGATGACTATGAAAAAAGGAGAATCAAAGGTTTTTTAATTTCTGATCTATCTTCAAGTTTCCATCCTGCTTAATATCTAATTGGTGATTTTTAATTTCCTTCGGAAATTCGGTTTTTTCAAAAAATATTTTAATTTACTATTTATAAAAAATATTCTAAGATTGCTAATCTTTAGTGTTCTTTGTATACTCCCAGGCATGAGTAATCAAAAGCCACTTGTAATTGTGCAACAAGTTGCGAAAGAGGGTGTAGAATTTACAAATTGCTGTCTTAAAGTATACGAAGATAAAGTAGTCTACTCTGATTTTACCGAGAAACCAATTGAGCTATCCTATGACCAAATAAAGGAAACGGGTTCCAGGCATAGTATTTTTATTGATGAGTTTGCTACTTTAGAAGTTGAAACTTTTAAGAAAAAAACTTTTACTGTTCCTAACGCAAAAAGTAAACTAGTAAGTAATGCCAGAAAAATTATTAATTCAAAAATTGAACCAATTAAAAAGAGTAAGCGAATCAATAAACTTCCATTAAAATATTACTTCCATCACTTATCAATACATTCTCAAGATTTAGAAGCCTCGGAGAAATTTTACTACCTTTTAAAGTTCGAAAAAGTATATGAGTACAAAGATGATAATTTAAACCTTATTCATTTAAAAAATGGTTACTGTATATTAGAGTTCTTCTCATATAAGTCTTTAAAAAAGGATAGTCAAAATGTTGAAATTGAAGACGGTATTGATTTAGATGGAGTGAAACATTTTGCTTTGAAAGTCCCTTCAATCGAGCGAGCAAAAAAGGATATTGCCTTAAAGGGCATAAATATATTTAAGGATATCACTGATGGAAAAACAGGAATAAAACATTTTTTTGTTAAAGATCCAGACGGAACATTGATCGAAATTGTTGAGGATGATAGGGATTTAGATCCTTTTGTAATTGAGTCTAATAATCCTAATCCCCGATCTCATCTTAAGTTGATACCGTGATCCAAGGAATCTTTTCTATCTTCCCTTCTTTTTTCTTGTAGAGTTGGTTTCTTGTTGCAAAATTAAATGTTATTGGTTTGGATCCCCAGTAATTTTCAATGGGCTGTGTTAATAATCTTTTCATATAAATTATGATTTGATTATTAGGACATAAAAAATAAACTTCAAGAGATTTTACTGACTCATCTTCCCAAACTTTTTCCTCTAAAGTGTCAAAAATTCTTTTTATAGTGTATCTAAGTAAAAATCTAGGAATATATGCATCCAATACAAATAATAATCCATGAGCTATTCCTTGTGAGGTTTTCTTTCTTAAATATGCATCCTGTTTCATATTTGTAAGTAGCGAAAAATCTGGATAATATGCTGAAGTAAAAAATTGGGCTTTATTTAAGGGAGCAATGTCTTTAATATTTTGAGACCATTTGCAAGAATTAACTCGAGATGATCAATAATGTCTATTCCAACTTTCGATTTCTCTACTATAGTATTATTATCTAATATTGTTGTTAAATACCAATCAGCAATAATCTGACATTTAATTCTAAAAGCCTTTGATGATTTATTATCTCTTGAGATTTTTTTTAAGTAATGAGGGGAATGATAAACATGACCTTCTTTAATATCTTTTCTTCCTAAAGTAGTCAAATAATATATCGCAGGTTTCGTTAATGTTCCATAGACTTGTTTAAAATCTCTTTCAATATATCCTTTATTAACTAAATCTTTTAACCAACTATTTATTCTTCGATGATCTTTGTGCTTTAAGAATTCTTGTATTTGTTTACTATTTATAAATCTAAAAGCATATAGAAGCATTAATATTAATCTTTGTCTTAGAGTAATTACTTTTTTTGCCATATACTTTTTCTGATTTTCTATTTAGTTTTCCTTTTATTTTTTATTGATATTTATTATTTAATTTTTGTTTATTTACTTATTATTGATTGATTTATTTAGTTGAGCAGATTAGAGCAGAGTATGAGTGAGAATATTTTAGTTCCCACTTAATATATTTATTCTAAAGGATAATATCACCAGAAATCTCTCAAATCAAGCACAAAAAGCTTTAAAAAATGTCCCAGAAGGGTGGGACAAAATGACTTAAATTTAACCTTAATTCGTACTTGACAAGTAAACATATTTGTTTATATACTCTAAATATATATGTTTAGTTAAGAATAGAGAATTAGGTATGGGAAATAGGGATTTAACACTTCAAGAGTATAAGAAAAATATCTTCATTCCCGGTGTCACAAATGCTTTAGAATCTTCAGAATCTCCAACGCCTTCTCAAGCTCCTGTGGAAGAAAGTTACTTGAAGGGTGAACAGCGAGGAACTTATGAGCAACTAAATGGACTGTTTGAAGAACAGAATTCTCAGCAAAGGAGGGTGCAGGAGGCGAGAGAGATTTTGGGAGATTCGGCAAAAGATTTAAGTGATGATCAAGTCTTTGAACTGGTGACAAATGTTCAATTTTTGGTTGATGTTTGGGAAGAAGAATTTGAAAAAGAAATCTTTGAAGGAAAAACTCTGAATGAATTATTAGGTATTAGCAAGTTATGAATTATATTGCTCCGAAACCAAATTATAAGAACAAAGCCCTCATATACATTCGGGTATCTTCTGAGGAACAAGTAGAAAATTATTCGTTAGGAACTCAAGAAGAGATTTGCAAACGGACTGCACGTCTTAAGGGTTTAGAAGTCGTAGAAGTTTTTAGAGAAGAAGGCCGGTCTGCAAAAACTATTGTTGGGAGACCTGAATTAATCAGACTTCTGGATTACTGTCGAAAAAATAAAAAAGAGATCAATGCAATTATTGTTTATCGAATAGATCGTTTATCAAGACAAACCGAGGATTTTTTGGCAATCAGAAGAAAACTTAACGAGTACGGCATAGCTATCATTTCCGCTAATGAGCCAACTGGTAATTCACCATCAGAGAAACTTTTGGAAACAGTTTTGGCAGGATTTGCCCAACATGATAATGACGTTAGAAGTGAGAGAACTAAGAATGGTTTGAGAGCAAGATTTTTAGCCGGAAAAGTAACAAACCGAGTACCTTTCGGATATATTAATGAAAAAGGTTACGCCTTAAAAGATTCTGAGACCTGGGATATATACAAAAGAGCATGGGAGTTAATGGGAACAGGAACAAAAAGCTTACGTAATATGCAGGCCATTCTCAAAGAATGGGGTACTTCCATCAGTATCCAAAAGACACAACACATGTTTAGAAATAAGTTTTATATGGGAATACTTACTTCACGTAGTTATCCGGAACAAGTGAAGGGGCAACATATTCCAATGGTCTCAGAAGAATTGTTTTATAAAGTTCAAGCAATCCTTGATGGTAGAAATCCCAATAAAACAATTTTACCGATGCGTCATCGAGATAAAAAAGAGTTTCCTTTAAGAAGAATTGTTCGTTGTGGAAAATGTGGTGTCCCATTTACTGCAGCCTGGAGTAAAGGAAGAAATGGTAGGTATGGTTATTACTTCTGTAGAAAACGATGTACAGGACAATCTGTACCCATGGATAAACTTGATGAAGCTATGAAAACGCTCCTCAAAGAGACAAGTCCTACAGAACTGGGATTGAAGATATTTATAAAAGCATTCTTAAATACTTTCCAAAAAAGATCAAAAGATGTAAATAAAAGACAGCAAAACGCTGAAGATGAAATTGCAAAGCTTAAAGTCCTAAGGCAAACATTAGTAGAGAAAAATCTAGCTGGAATCTTTTCAGATGAAATTTTTAAAGAACAAAATGCAGCTATTGAAGGAAAACTTGCTGCTGCCCACTCATCTAATGACAGTGAACTTATCAACAAGTTTAATATAGAAGCTGGAATTGATTTCTTAGAGAAGAAATTAAAAGACCTTTCTATAACCTATGAAGAATCAGTTGATACACTTCCAGCCTTGAGAAGCTTTCTTGGTTCGATATTCTTGTCAGGTTTCACTTGGCAGTATCCGGGCTATTCGAAACTCGAGTTTAGCCCGTTATATCAATCCATTAAACAGTTTGAAGATCAAGATGTTAGCGTCGGCTGCGGGACATGGATTCGAACCATGATAGACGGCTCCAAAGGCCGTCGTCCTACCATTAGACGATCCCGCACTATAAATAGCTGATAGCTGATAGCTGATAGCTGATAGCTGATAGCTGATAGCTGATAGCTGATAGGAATTTTACCAGAATTGGCGGTGATCTTGAAGCTTTAAGAATTTTGCAGTCTGGTTAAATTGTTTGCTATACTTAAATTCTACCTCTCTTTAATGCTTTTGACTCACATACCACTATTTATAATCTCTTTTGTGGCTATTTGGTTTGGGGCAGGACTTATTATTAAAGCTGTTGATAGAATTGCCCATCAGCTTAAATTATCCTCATTTGCTATTTCATTTTTCGTTCTAGGGATTTTAACTTCTATTCCGGAAACTGCAGTAAGTTTGAATTCGATTGGCGAAGGAAAGCCAGAAATATTTGTTGGGACTCTACTCGGGGGAACTGTAGTGATATTTTTACTGATAATTCCTCTCTTAGCTATTTTAGGCAAAGGGGTAAAACTTACTTCCGAATTAAGTCGAAAAAATTTAGGATTGGCTCTTCTGGCTATGTCGGCTCCGGCAGTAATGGTTTTAGACCAAAGAGTAACTAATTTTGAGGGATTGGCGCTGATTGCTTTTTACGCAATCCTATTCTATTTTGTGCAGCGGAAACACGGAATATTTGACCGGGAGAAAACAGAGATTTTTTCGCTTAAAGCATACTCGTTTATTGATTTAGCAAAAGTGGCGCTAGGAATCGGAATAGTGTTTATAGCGAGTGATTATATAGTTGATCAGACTATAAATTTTTCGCAGGCATTTTCAATCCCAACGTTTTACATAAGTTTAATTGTTTTATCTTTGGGGACTAATTTGCCTGAATTATCACTCGCAGTCAGAGCAATAATTTCGGGCAAGAAAGATATCGCTTTTGGCGATTATCTGGGATCAGCATCAGCGAACACATTACTGTTTGGAATTTTTACAGTTATGAATGATGGTGAGGTCATAACTGAAAGCAACTTTTATATAACTTTTCTATTTATAGTATTGGGCTTGGGACTTTTTTATTATTTTGCAAGATCTGAGAGAAATATTTCGGTCAGGGAAGGCGTTGTTTTAATTTCTGTGTATGCGCTATTTGTTATATACGAACTCGGTAAAGAGATCCACTTTTAAGACTTTTTTTCGTGATGGTTGTCTCCGCCAGTGAGTGCTTCGGCTGTTTTCTTTATAGGGGAAGTTAAGTAGGGAAAATCATTAGCAAGTTTTTTGGCCAAGGACGGCTTGGCTCTTTCGATTTGATGAAGGATAGAGCGCTCAATATAGCCTGTATCTGTGCGTTGAAGCATTTCATCAAGTTCAAGATCCGGCTTTTTAATGCCGACTTCTTTTCTTATTTCAGCTAGAACTTCCAGGGCCTTAGTTATTTCTTCTTCAGCTATTAAATTGACTCTTAAGTGAACTTCTTCACGAAGTGTGCTGACTAAAGAAGAGCGGTTTTGAGAAACCAGGATGAAGATTGCCAAGAAGATTGCCTCCAGAGAGACAATCATAGTTAGAAGGCCGAATGGAAAAGGATCGAAAGCAATAGTGCCGGGAATAATTTCCATATTTAGAATAATCCAAGATGCAAAAAAGATAATATGAAAAATTAAGAAGGCAGTTGAACCGCAAACTTCGGTTAAATCATCGGAGATTTGAGTGAGGATTGATCTGGAGCGGAGCGACTTTGCTTCAAAGGATTTAAAAAACTGTCGTCTTCTTTCAGTCGACTGAACGTTTGAGGGCGGTGCTTTGGCTGTTTCTAGAGTTTTTTCTTCTTCCGGCATATACTAAATGTATCATGAATCAAGGGTCAAGAATCAAGGGTCAAGAATCAAGGGTCAAGAATTGAGATTATCTGTTGGCGAAGACGGAGGATTTTTTAATTAGTTTGGCGTTATAAATAATTTCTCTGACTTCCCCATCATCGCCTTCTATTTCGTTAACTCCAGACATTCTGGCGTATTCTTGGAGATAATCTGAGAGCGAGCCTTGATTCTCTTTAAGCTCACCTCTTAGTTCTTTGTGTTTTTTGTCGAGCTCCGCAGCTTGAGGCTGTTTTAGAATTTGCTGCTTTGTGCCTTGCTTCACTTTAGCTGCTTCTTTAGCTAATTTATCATGCTCCTGATAGGTTGGATCGTTAGAGAAGATATCGTCAAGCATTTCTTTAATTTTGCGGGCTTCTTCACTTAAAGTATCGATTGTGGCGATATGTCCCTTAATGAGAGACTCCATGTTAATCAGGATTTCGGAATTCTTAGCGCCTGGCTCAAGGGAAACTTGAGTTAATGCAGGTTCTTTAACTTCTTCGGCATCTATTATTGGTGTTTGATCTTCATCAGCCATAAGTATTTAATTTAGAGGAAGGCTCGACATTTTGCAAGGGCTAGTTTAGTAATTTAAGGTATTTTCTCTCCGCCTGCTGGCAGATCGAAAAATAATACCCAGATTATCGCGCAAGAATCGCGCAGAATATCGCGCATTAGGCACAAATTTAAGTATCTTGAACATAGATTGTGGCAGGGCCTTTGCCTTCTGATTTGATGACTCCTTTTTCGACAAGGTTTTTAAGTTTAAGCTGGGCAGTCCGTTTGGCTATATTAAGTAGTTTAACGAGGTCGTCGGACTTAAGCTTGCCTGTGCTTGAGAGATAATCCATAATCTTTAACTCGTCGCCATCTAGATAGACTGTAGAGGCTTTGTCGTGAGTTTTCCCCATACCGATTGATTGAATTTTTTGGGCGACTTTGCGGGCCTCGATTAGGAATCCGGCCATGAAGTATTCTAGCCAATCGGTTATTTCAACACCTTCAGCATATTTAATATCCCAACCGTAAGACAGCGCATTATAGTAATCCTGGCGGTTTTTATTATAAAAGCCTTCAAGAACGATAACTTTTCTAAAATCCCATTTGTCTTTATAAAGAAGAAGGTTCGTTAAAAGACGGGTGACGCGGCCGTTACCATCAGAGAATGGGTGGATGTGAACAAATTGGGTGTGAAAGATGCCGGCTTTTAGAACTGGATGAAGTTGATCCTTGTTGGCTTTATCGAGCCAATTTAATAAATCTTTAATTAGTTTTTTTAAATCTTCAGCTGGAGGGCCTTCATATCTTAATTTCTCTTTGCCGTCCCCCATATCATCGACAATATAAATAGGGCCGGGTCTAAATTTGCCGACCTTTTCGCTAGGCAGTAAGCCCTTCATAGCTATTTCATGGATTTGGAGAATTGTTTTCTCGTCTAACGGCTTGTCTTCTTCGGCTAGTTTTTCAACTTCTTTTAAAGCTGCTTGATAATTTTTGACCTCAATAATACTTTTTTCGTCGGCGGCTATCGACATTCCTGAGAGAACTTTATCAACTTGATATTCTTCAAGAGGGTTGCCTTCGATTGAAGTTGAAGTATGAACCATTCGGATCATAGCTTCGCGCTGGAGCTGGAGTTGATTTAAGGGTAAAACTCTGGAGCGTTCAACGATTGCTTTGACTTCAGCGATCTCAGAAACAGCTCCGAATACTTCAGGGGAAATAGAATACTTGGGCGAGTACATTTTAGTATTATAACATAGGTTGCGTGATTATTTGCGCTATTATTGCGTGATTAATTTGATCGGTTAAAAGCCCCTGTCAAGAAACTTTCCTTGAAGTACTCGAAGATCCACAGGATCTTCTCCAGCAGGCGACCTCGATAACTTCATATTTGAAATGAATTGAATTTGAAGTTATCTCCGGTTGCGCGATTTATTACGCGATTCCTGCGCGATTCCAGCCCTGTCTTAATGACCTAAAATTATCCATCACCAAAGGTCCGACAGTTATCAACTGGCCAGCTCTAATACTGGTCAGGTCTGTTGGGCCTTCTATCCTAAAAGGAATCACCATAGATAGATGGGTTTGATTTCGGAAGTCCTGTTCTGCCTGTGATTTGTATGAGCGAAAAGCAGCTCCTGTTTGTCCTAGAGCGTGATAAGATCTGTCTTTTCCTAAAAACTCTATATCACTTATCTGGAAAAAAGAGGCCTCCCTTTTTTCCAATGCTGTGAGGATATCAGCCAGAGGTTTGTCAGTATATCTACCGTTAGGCGGCAGGGATTTATCTGGATTGAAGAATACTGACGGAACACCTTCTATTACATAAAATGTACCCACCGGATTCTTGCTATCGTTTATAGGGTCGTGACCGAACATAATTAATGCTCGAGCATGGCTTCCAACTGATTCAAATAGCCCTGCAGTTATATCAGCTACTTCCTGGATTTCTGCACTGTCATCAACAGGGATCCTTACAAGGTTAACAGGTCTTGGGTATTCAGACATAAGGGGAGCTTACTCTTTAGAAAGGTATCTTGCTGGACACTATGAGGACAATCTAGATGAAAAGGCCTTCGAGGGGGCCGGAGGAATAGTCGTTGGCGCGTTTAGGATAGAATTCACGACTGCAAAGGATAATCATATTAGCGAAGTCTGCCCAGTCCTTTTGAGGAACAATTTTCATTAATTCTTCTTCGATTTTTACCGGATCATTATCGTTTTCAGTTAAGCCAAGCTTGGGAGCAAGACGCATGACGTGAGTATCAACTACAACACCGGCATTTATTTTATAGGCATTTCCTAAGACGACATTAGCAGTTTTTCTAGCAACACCTGGGAGTGCGTCGAGTTCTTCCATAGTCTTAGGTACTTCCCCATTATGTTTTTCGACCATCATCTTAGAAGCTTCAACAATGTTTTTGGATTTATTCGCATGGAAGGTAACTTTTGAAATGATCTTATCAACTTCTGCCGAAGTCGCTTTACTCATGGCTTTAGGATCAGGATATTTTTTGAATAGCTCTGGAGTGATTGTATTAACGAGTTTATCTGTACATTGGGCTGCCATTATTGTAGCTATTAGGAGTTCAAAAGGTGTTTTAAAATCCAAGGCTGTAATAGGCTTGGGATAAATTTTTCGAAGACGTTTAGTAATTTCTGCTACTTTATCTTGTTTTGTCATGCGTAGGGACCAGGGAATAAGGCTACCTTGCTTCGCAACGATCTTGATCCCAAGGGAATAAGGCTACCTTGCTTCGCAACGATCTTGATCCCTGGTCGAACAGGAGCGAGCTACATTGAACTACAATCCTTGGTTGATTCTATCATGATGCATTGGGATTCTAAAAGCTTTGACCCAAGCATCTTGATCCAACCTCAAAATCCTACTCAGCCCAAATATCAATACTAATTTATGATAAGGATGGTATAGTTTAGTACACTTTGCATTTGTATGATGTAGTGTAATAAGATGTTTACATGACTGTTGTTAGGAATAATGCACCAAAAGTGAAGCTGTCAGGCATAACTGCGCTGGTTGAAACATTAAAGAGTGTGGATACAAAATCAGTTCAGGCTAAGTTTAATAAAGAGCATATGATTGATGGCAGCGGAAGGGTAATTTCCTACAAAGTAACCAGAAATAAGTCTAAGCCTTCTCAAGAAAGAAGTCATTGAACTTTTAATAGGCATAATAAGCGATGAGCGAGCCTATTGTATCTGGGAAAAGTGTGATGTATACTATGGGCACTTATGGCAGGTGAAAGACAAGTTGGTCCAACAGAACCACAACCAAGAGTTATAAAAGCTAGAGCAGGAGAAAGATTTGGCCTGCCTTTAACTGACAAAGATCTAAATTCCGCTCAAGAAGTCATTGGATCAAGGCGTTTTATAGCAGGGTTTCAGCTCCAAATTGAGGGAGTTGGTAAGGGCTCAATAGAAGTGTTTCAGGATGAAAATTTTGTATCAGCTGAGCAAAAGGATTTAAGAAGAACTCCAGCAGGATCAGTAAAAGTAGGGATAGAAATAGTAAATGATCGTACAAGAGTTGATGCTGATACATTGCCTGTAGCTTTTAGCCTTCATATGTATGATCAAAACGATCGTCAGCTTCAATCAACAGGAACAAGACTTTACCATGGAAATCAATCATTTGAAGGACAAGGCGATGTTATAGTAAATGAAGAAACTAGTCCAAAAAAGCAAACCAGAGAAGGAACATTCTTAGATTTTGACGAAACAGCAACTTTAGACTTTAGAACTTGGATTGATCCTAAAACTGGTGAACCATGCATTCCCTACTTCGCAAAAGATGACGTAAAGAAGGTGGAGTTTGAGGTTGATAACTACTTTTTAGCTTCTGATCTAGCAATCCAAAAGCATGTTCAAGAGAAAATGCCAACAGCAGAATTGCTTCGCAGAACAGCAGCGTACCCAGCTTTGCAAAGTATAGTTTTGGAAACTATGACAGATCAGGAATGGGAAGCTTATGTTGACTCAGTTGTTGAGCAGCCTCGTCCCCATAATCCCTAACCCTTGGGCGGGTAGTTATCCCGCTTTATCCAATTTAGCCTTAAAGGGGTTGACTTCTCTATCAAGACTATAAGGCTATGTCAATAAAAGACATTTACAATATTCCGTAGCTAAAAGATAAAGCTCAGTATGCCTAGATTCTACATATGTGCTCAGGTATACTATGAGCAATGGACGAGGAAGAGATTGATTTTTCTAAGTTGAGGTATGTAGAATATGACCGAAAATCTAGTGATGATCCTCAAAGACAGGTCAGATCCATACCAGATCAGAATTTAGAGTGTGGACAACTTGCTAAAAGACTTAATCTGAAAGTAGTCAAGGTTTTCCAAGAAACCAAATCAGCTAAACAGCCAAATCTAAGACCATTATTTAAGCAGATGCTCAAAGGGTTGAAGGATGGTGAGTATGATGCAATTTTAGCTTGGAATCCAGATAGGCTAGCAAGAAACATGCTTGAGGCTGGGATGATAATTGACATGGTGGATACTGATGTCATTAAAGATTTAAAATTTGTAACTCACCACTTCACTAAAGATGCAAACGGTAAGATGCTTTTAGGGATGAGTTTTGTTTTGAGTAAACAATACTCAGATGATCTATCCCAAAAAGTGACAAGGGGTGTTAGAAGAAGACACTCAGAAGGATTAACTCCAACTCCTAAGCATGGATATACCAATGAGCTAGGGATATATAAGCCTGATGGTAAAAATTTTGATCTGATTTGTGAAGCATGGCAGATGAGAATCAAGAATGAGCCTCTTGATAAAATTACTGAGTATCTTAATAAGAATGACTACAGCAGAACCATAAAAAGCACAGGTAGAAAAGTAGATATGGACTCCAGAATCTTGAGTGATATTTTTAAAGACCCTTTTTACTATGGAATTTTAGTCCAAGCAAATCAGAAAGTAGTCTTGAGACAAATGTATGATTTTGATCCTGCAATTACTGAGGAAGAGTATCAAATGGTTCAGCAACTTTCCTACCGCAGAATCAAGCCTTCTAAGCCCCATAGACTAACCTTTTATCCATTCAGACTAATGGTTAAATGTTCCTACTGTAGTGAAAGCATGAGGGTAGGCCCTTCAACTAGTGGAGATAAGAAACATCGGTATTTAAATTTCAGATGTGACAACAAAGAATGTACCAGAAAAAAGAAGTCAATCAGATCAAAGGTCGTGCTTGATTTTATCTACCAATTTCTTGAGAAAGGTTTGAATCTAACAGAAGAAGATTATAAGGATTACTACCAGAATATGACTGAATTAACAGATGAGAATAGAGAAAAACTAAATATTGAGCTTCATAGTAGGCAAGGATTACTCAGAAGGGTTGAAGGTGAGATAAAAGATATATCCTTAAAAGTGATCAATATAGATCCCAAATCTCCAATCAGAAAAGTGAATGAAGACAAGGTTCTTGAGCTTGATGGGCAAAAAGAGCAACTTGAAAATGAAATTACTCAGCTCAAAACTAAAGTGACAAATCCTGAACAGGACAGGCTAAGCATTGAAGAATTCTTGAACTTGTCTAAAAATGCTTCCACAATAGTCCAATCTGCTGATGCAATTATAAAAGATACAATAGTTAGACAAATATTCTTGAACTTCACAGTTGATGAAGAGAAAGTGTTGTCACATCAACTTAAACCACACTTTGAGGAGATGGTTAAAATACACCAACAGCGTACTAGTCGGGGACCAGGGAATTGAACCCTGTACTTCTCGCTCCCAAAGC
>CAYMRP010000012.1:0-13253 GCA_964392925.1 uncultured Gammaproteobacteria bacterium | reverse complement strand
AGCGTTCTACCGATGAACTAGTCCCCGAAAGGCTTCTATTTACGGCTCGCAATCCTATTAAGATCGATATTGCCAAAAGCCATTGTGGTAGATATGACACCTACCCAGTGCTTTGATTCTTCAGAATCCTGTTAATGATATCTTAAGCCAGGCTAAAAATCCATTAAATGGTGCCGCGGGAGGGACTCGAACCCTCAAGGCCGTGGGCCATTGGATTTTAAGTCCAACGTGTATACCATTCCACCACCGCGGCGCAACCTAGGTATTTTAGCAGATGAGGTAGCAAAGTTGAAGCTAAGTTATTTGTGGTTGTTTTAAAGATGTTTACAGATAACTTTAAATATTAATTATGTATATCCTATAGTTGACATTGAGGCGAGTAAAAAACTATAATTAACTCCTACATTTAAAAAGAACTCAGATTTATTAATGAGGCTAAATGCTTTATTTAATAGCAACTTTTGAGGTTTACTTTACCCCGGGTTGTATTTAATCATCGGGTTCTGACAAAATTACTAAGAGAGCTGTAATTTGAGTAAAACTCAAATTAGGAAGAGATACAATTATGGTTAGAAAAAGCAAATACGACAAACTCAATAATGGTCTTGAGAAAGCTGCTATCAGACTCACTGAAGGTATTGGAACGATCAAGTCTTTAATAATTCACACTGTGCTTTTTGCCGGAACTTTAAGTTTGGTCTTTTTTGGTTTTACTACCGACCAAATATTACTTGTTTTAACAACCTGGGTATCTCTTGAAGCTATTTATTTGTCTATCTTTATTCAAATGACTGTTAACAGAAATACAAAATCACTCGAGGAAGTTGAGGAGGATATCGAGGAAATTCAGGAAGACGTGGAAGGACTTGAGGATGATGTTGAAGAGATTTCAGAAGAAATTGATGATATTCAGGCAGAAGACGTTAAGGCTGATATGGAAGAGGCGGAGGCTAAGATTACGCTTAAGAATATTGAGGATGATTTAGAGAAGTTAGTTAGCGATATTGGAAGTCTGAAGGCGAATTTGCCAGTTAAGAAAAGCACGAAGAAATATCTTAATGGATAGAGAGAGGGTTAAGGGCGAAGTATTAGGTATTAGGATGGTTGGAGTCAGAAGTTATAGATCAAGAGTTAGATATCAGGTATAATCGGCTTAATGGACTGTGTATTTTGTAAGATTGTTTCCGGCGATATTCCATCTTTTAAAGTTTTAGAAAGTGATGACTTCTTAGCATTTTTATCTATCTCCCCGATTAAAGAGGGCCACACTTTAGTAATCCCTAAAAAACATTCTGAATATATATTTGATATGGAAGATGCAGAGCTGGGGAAAGTTATGGCTTTTGCAAAACCTGTGGCTGATAAATTAAAGAATACACTGCATCCCAAGACTGGAAAAATCGGCGTAATGATCGCTGGACTGGAAGTTGCGCACACTCACTTGCATTTAATTCCGATGGATTCTGAAGGAGATTTGAATTTTAATAATGCCAAGCCTGCTGAGCCGGATAGCTTAAAAAGCGTTTTGGAGAAAATTAAGCAAGCTTTAGAGTCTTAAGTTATTGACTCTTTTTGTAAATTGGATTCCAGCCTACGCTGGAATGACACTAATATGAAAACAATTGTTGCAGTTATAGATGCGGGAGGACGTGGATCAGCTTTAGTTGATGCTTATGCAAAATCCTCAATGGTCGATGAAATAATAGCCATTCCCGGGAATGATTTGATGCAGATTAATACTTCAAAACCTGTGCATACTTACCCTGAACTTAAAACAACTTCCAGCGAAGAAATCTTAAAGATTTGTCAGGAATTTTCAGTTAGTTTGGTCGATGTGGCGCAGGATAATGCAGTTGAAGCTGGGGTTTCTGATCTATTAAGAGAAAGTGGATTTAAAGTCGTTGGGGCTTCAAAGGATGCGGGGCAATTAGAGTGGGATAAGGCTTGGAGCCGGGATTTTATGGTGAAGAATAATTTGCCAGTGCCAGTCTATCAGGTCTGCCAATCGGAAGAAGAAGGTTTAAAGTTTTTGCAATCTCAAAAAGACCAGGCCTGGTTTATTAAGGCGGCTGGTTTAGCGGAAGGTAAAGGGGTAATTCCGGCCCGAAATAATGAACAGGCAGCAGTAGCGATTAAGGAGATGACAAGATTTGGAAAAGCCGGTGCTACATATTTAATCGAGCAAGCTTTAATAGGAGAGGAATTTTCAGCATTTGCAATTTCTGACTCAGAAGGCTTTCAGATTCTAGGGTCTGCACAGGATCATAAAAGAGTTGATGATGGCGATTTAGGGCCAAATACAGGAGGTATGGGCTGCGCTACTCCGCCACTGGTGGTTGATGGAGAAATCAAATCACAAATTGATGAAATATTTAGAAAAACTTATGAAGGACTCAAAAAAGATAATCTTACTTATCAGGGAGTTTTGTATTTAGGCGGAATCGTAGTATCTGAAGAGTCTGGGCCGAAGGTTTATATTATTGAGTATAATGCCCGCTGGGGAGACCCCGAGGTAGAGTGTATTTTGCCGGGGATAGAGAATGATTGGTATCAGATAGGATTAGCAGTATCTGATAATAGGCTTAGTCAAATAAAAATAACTAACGACGGGAAAACCAGAATTGCTGTTGCTGGTGCATCGCTTGGGTATCCGGAAGATTATTCAAAAGTTAAGGGCCGAGAAATTTTAGGACTTAGTGAATTTATAAGATCCAATGATATTAAAATATACGGAGCTGGAGTAAAAATTAATGACGGGAAATATATTGCGAGTGGTGGCAGGCTATTTTATGTGGTGACCTCAGGTAAGGATATTAGAGAGGCTCGTGATAAAGCGTATAAGGCATTAGAATTGATAAGTATTCAAGGCGAGAATCAAGAGAATTTGCTTCACTTTAGAAAAGATATTGGCTATAGAGATGTTGATAGGCTATCTCAAAAAGTTTAGATCACATATCCCTTAGAGTTTTTTGATTATCGAATTGAGGCTATAGCTCAAATTATCCATTAAATTACCAGTGCTTCTGAAGGCGGTGTAAGAAAGAGAGCCGTTTTGAGGAATGTTATTGACTATGATCTCGGATTCGGTAGTTTTACCATCATAAGGGATGACTAACTCCTCCTCTTCCGCTACTGCTTCAGGCTGATTGATAGTTAGTAAATAGGTTTGACCGGCGGAATCGGCAATAGCCGGGAATTTAAGCATCAGATTGTAGTCATCACCGATCGAAGCCGCATTTATTTTTTCAGTTAAAACTGCAGAGCCCGTTTCAGAGGCAAGGGAGATGGTAATGTTATTTCTGTTTCTTAGCCCAATATTTTTAAATCTAATCTCTAAGCCATTAAAATTATTATTAGTTATCTTAATTTTTTGGGAAATTGTAGTATTTTCAGTAAGAATTAAACGGCTTTGTTCCTCTACTCTGGATGAATCTACTAAGCGGCCGAAAAAGACTAAAGGCAAATGGGCGGCGATTATAAAAATTACTAATGAAATTAGCCAAACAGGAAAGAGTTTTAGAAGGTTTATTTTTTCCAAATTAAGAGATTTAAAGTTTAGGTTATTCTTAAAAATTTGGAAGCTGAAAATACCTGTACACACTACTAATAAGGCGTTAAGCAGGCTCTGGATTTGAGTTCCTAAGCCGACTTTATCGGTAAAGAAGCGGATTGAAGGAATAGAATCGAAGCTTTGATTAACCGCTTTTAAAGTTCCAAGACCAACAAATTTATCATCAATTAATAGACTCACGCCGAGATAAGCGATTAGGAAAATTAGAGTTTCAACCCAGCCAATAACTTTTTTAACTAACAATAAGACTAGGAGAGGCATTAACCAAACCATCCATTGAGGATGAAAATCGCTAAGCGTCAGAAGTAAGGCCAAAACTATAAAAATCACTGATTCCAATAGCGGCTTTTTTAGATAATTTAAGAGCAAAACTGTCAGTATCATTAAGTAAGCGACTAAGAATATGGGCAGAGATTTGCCGCCGCCTAATTCGATAGAGGCTTTAAATAAACCACCCGTTAAATTAGATAAAAAGACTGATTTTAAAGCGATGACTGAGGTTAGAATTGGGGCCAGACAAAGTAGAAATACTAAAGCGAATGAAGCGACACCTGATATTTTTTTAAAAAGAGACCGGCTGTCATAAATTAAGAAAACTGGTAGTAAAAGAAGTGGGAAGACTTTGACTGCAGCGGCTAAACCAAGAATTCCATAACTTAAAGTTAGTTTGTTTTTATGCCATAAGAATATCGCAGTAAGAACGAAAAAGGCGGCGATAATATCGAACTGGCCGAAGAAGTAAATTGCATATAGAGAAAAAGGATTCAAAAGCCATAAGGCGGCAGCCAGGCGTTTTCTGCCGATTGGAGCAAGAGCTATTAGTACTAAAGCTGTTAGAAAATCAAATAGAAGGATCGGCATTTTCATCACGAAAAGATCTCTGAACATATTGGGATTATTCTCGAGATGCAGGAAGCTGCCGTCATTCAGCCAGTTTTGGAAGGTAGGACTGAACATCCAGCCGTTTATAAAACGGTGAGTGTTATATAAAACATAAATTACTGGTGGATAATGAAGCGGGGTGTTTTGCTTAACTCCTTGTTCGTAACCGGCGGAGATATTGGTTTGAGCAAGTTGAGCTTCCATGTAATGGCCTTTTAGATCAGTGTGGAAGAAAAATCCGGCGAATATTAGGCGGAGAAAGACAGCAAGTATAATTAAACCTAACCACCAAGAATCAAATTTTGTTTTTAGTTTTAACAATGTCTATCCTCACTTTCCTCGAATGATATGTGAATTGATAATAGCACAGGAGATATGAGTTCGACACGCAAAGAAGTTAAGATGGAGCTATAGAGATGGGCTATTCTTTTACCTGTCCGGTTCTCCATGAACTCCCCGGGGTTTCCTGACCAATAATTCTTTTAATTGACGCGCTGCCAATAGTGGAATTAGGGCTCATATCCTTACACCAGCCAGGAAACGCGACATAGCCCAGCCAATAGAGGCCTTCGCCGGATATCATGATTCCACCACGACCAATTGCTTTAAGATACTTGTTTGAAGATTGAGAGAGTTTTACTAAAGGTTCGTGTATTCCGGATGCTTGAACCAGGCATATTGGAAGCCACCTGGCTACGGTTGCAGCAGCAAACATGTAACCCCAACTATTAAGCTGAATTTTGTCCGGATCTTCTACTACATAACCATTATTATATGGTGACTCAAAGGTAGCTGTTCTTTTTAAAAGACGGTCTACAATTCGATTGATAGGTAACCCCTTTTGAAAATCTGATACTGTACGAGCAGAGAAACCCATTTGATATCCCACAGAAGAATGTTCTACGTATTTGTCTAGGATTTTTAAACTGATATTATGTGCAAAACTTTTGCTTTCATATATCATAATGTATCTAATTATATCACAGGGATTCATCCTGAAAAATTTCGAGCTTGTGGATTTTTAGTATTTATCTGGTAAAATAAGCTTAGATAAATGCGGGTGTAATTCATCGGTAGAATGTCACTTTTCCAAAGTGAACGTCAAGCCGATCACGCCCCCACACAAACTCTCTTCATTAGTTTAGGTCTTAGTATCAATCAGAACAGATATAGGTTTTGCAGGTTGATATCACTCTTAGAGTTACACCAAGGGGCTATTGTATGGACATACAAACTAGCTCTATTTATTTCATCAATGACGGCATTTTAAGTGGGAAATCTAAGACTACCCTGCAAAAATATCATTATTCAGTTAAATTGCTTATCGACTATTTAAAATTGCAGTTTCTTCCACTGGAGATGGATTCTTTAAATGCAGAAAACCTGCAAGCATTCATTCTTCATGGAATAACTGTTAGAAAATGGAACAAGATAACAACGTGGACTATGCACCTCAAGCTGAATGCCTACTTTAATTGGCTTATTAAGAAAGAATATATCCTAAAAAATCCTCTTGATAACATTCCTAAACCAAAGATAGTGAAGCAACCACCAAAAGCCTTAAACGAGGCGGAAATCCAGGGTGTTCTAAGGGCTGTAGCAGGCATAAAACATAAGTATAAATTCATAGATATTAGAGATAAGGCTATTGTAGCAACCCTACTTATGTCAGGGCTCAGAAAGTCAGAACTACTCGATCTTAAATATCAGGATGTTGATCTAAATAATGGATTTATCACTGTCGAGCACGGCAAAGGCGATAAGAGGCGAGAAATACCTATCGAACAATCAATCCTTCAGCCTGTACTAGAAGAATATCGCAGTTATAGAGACAGCCTCGGGAGGGCCAAGACGTGGTTTTTTACTGGATCATGGTCAGGTTCAAATGAATTTAACCGTCTCTCATCTTCCAATATTGAAAAACTTTTTAGTCGCTTATCCAAAGTATGTGGTCGCAGAATTCACCCCCATAAATTGAGACACAGCTTTGCCACCTTACTGCTAGATAAAACAGGAGATGTTTATACACTTAAGGAGCTTATGGGGCACTCCGATATAGCAACTACATGTATCTATCTAAGCTCTACTCGAAGAAAAAAGATCGAGGCGATTAGCCATCTCAAGCTTAACTAATCCAGAAAACAGATAGTATAGTATAGATACATATGTGCTAGTTTTATCCACTTTTTAGGCACAAATCACGACGTTATAGTAAGATCTCTTCTTTCTTTAATTCCTTAATATCTTTAATCTTCTCTTCTTTAAAGCTCTTTAAGTCTGTTTTGCCTCTTTCTTTTTTTAAACTTCAACCTATAGTTAGTTTGATCTCTCAAGTTCTGTATTTATGCCTAACTTATCAGCTACTGCTTTGACTACATATTTGATTGAAAAGATTATCATCTCTTCATCTTCCTGTTTCCTAATAAGCACTGAAAAACCATCATGTTGCCACAATACAACATCAAATCTTAAATCTTTTTTGGCAAGTTCGATTACGGGATATAAAAGCTTTAGCTCGTATGACTGGGAAAGTTGAGCAAGTATTGAGCGTGGATTAAAATCTCTGACTGAAAGAAACCTTCCGAAGCAATCTTTAGCCCCACCCTCTCTCTTAATCTTGCTAAGCTGTTTGGATCGGGCCCTCCAGAGTGATTTGATAAGCGGATGAGTAAGGAACTGTTTTGGGTCTTTAAATAATGGCTCAAGAACCTCTCTAAGAGTCTTTCTTCCGTCATAATTCATGCTTTTCTTAAATGAAGCTCCATAGCTGATCGAATAAAGTGCAGTTTTGAATATCCTCTTGGTTTCCTCGCTCTTCTCTAATCCAAACCATTCAAATAATGAATCCCAAATCTTTCCACCTTCTTGTAGGAACTTTTGTACTTTCCTAACTTGCCAGAGCTTGGAATTAATAGCCAACTGAGCAGACCTTAGATCAAATTCCAGCCAACCCTTGGTGAGGACTTGTCTGATATTCTTGTTCAGTTGAGTCATATTTTCATTAAAGGCGAATATTCTGACAGAACCTGATGTTGGTTTGTAAAACGGCTGGTAGCTATCCAAGACTGCATTTAATACATTCAATTGATGTTCCCGTGATTCCTTTTTTTCGATCTTTTTGGCTTCCTCCAAAGCTTCAGGTAAATTACTCAATATTCTATAAAAGGCATTTGATGGCAAGCCATTCAGATATAGAAGTAATTCTTTTGCTTCTGTACATCCTTGAGTGTTTAACCTCTCCAGCGACAATTGCCTGTCCTCTTTCAGTTGAGTTAGCTGCTTCTTCTTGCTGAAGGGTTTGCCGTCTGCCATATAAACTCTTTCGGAAGCAATCCACTCTCCATTTCTCTCTTTTTCGATAGCATTATGAACCCGATTTGGCCAAATAAGCCTGGTTACCACTCGTGAGACTTGTTTTTTCTTCCCTTCTCGATCGCCATACCAATTTGTCCACTCAAAGGGCTGGATTTCTGATGAGTATTTCTCCAAGAACTCCCATGCGGAATAATTGTGGGAGACTTTTAACTGGTGAGACTTACCTTCGCAGTCAGCAACTATTTCGCGGGTTATAAGAAGCCTTCCGTAATCATTTCTCCAGGTTCCGAACATCAGATACCCAGTAAAGATCCATTGGGATTTACTCATTTGAGGATATATTTTATTGATAATGTCTCTAAAATCTTTGGATACTGTTCTATTTGTAACTCTCAATATGAAAAAGACCCCCTTTGAAGAGAGTCACCAATAGAATGGTATGAGCAGTGGCTCTCTCTAAAAGAAGTCTTATTCCATTCTATATTTAAGCTCTCCTGGAAACCTTATCCCACTAAAAATAGTAAAGTCAACAGGCACAAAAAACGTATATATCTGCTAAAGAAGTACCCGATCTAAATAATCTAAGGCTGAGAAAAGTAAAAGCCCAAATGTTGACATAACCTTATAGTATTTAAAAATTTATAAGGTCTTTCACTTTCATTCCAAGGGCAGAAGCTATCTTCTGGAGGGACTTAATGCTTGCTCTTCTTTTCCCAACTTCTAGTAATCCGATGAAAGTAGTAGATAGATTGGTTTTTTCTGCTAGCTTCTCTTGAGTGAAACCAGCTTTTTTTCTTTCCCTATGCAGTCTTCTGCCAAAAGCTAGGTCTTTCTGCGTTATTTTTGGGCTTTGAAGCATGCTCTCAAAGTATCAAAGGCCTTCAAATATGTTTATTAACTGCATGTATGGATTTAGCTTCAAATGTATTGACTTTCCTTGTACCTGGAGTTATGGTTGAAATAATGAAAAGTCATGAGTTAACAATGGTATTTCTTGGTGGCATGTTTTTCGGCTCTCTTATTAGTGCAGGTCTTGTTTGGGCCTTTGGCCCTAACGCTGGAATATTCTTTGTTTGCTTAGTCCCTTTTGGAATGCTTGTATACGACTCAATAAAGAAATGAATCCTATGAATACAATCCAGATTAAGCCTGAGACTCTTATGTCTTTAAGAATCTACGCTCAAGAACACAATTTAAATGAGAATGAAGTTATACAAAAGGCATTGGATCAATTTTTCGATGGTGATTATTCTGTTCTTTGGGATGACCTTTATCCTCGAGCAGTTGAGATTGCTAAAAAATATGATAAGGTTTCAGCCCATCTTCTTCAGAGAGAATTGGAAATTGGTTACGCTAGGGCTTGTCGGATGATGGAACAATTAGAAAAAGATGAGATCTTTGCATCTAAATAAACTAGACACCAAGCGCTTTTCTGAGTAGAGCTGGAGAAGCGATGACACCTTGCATATTTTCTATTTCACCAACTAAGTTCCCGTCTTGATCGGCAATAACTGAAGAACCAAAAAATCTTCTCCCCTCTGTCCGAGTGTTTTGCTCAATCGCCATTAAACTATCTCCAGCAGCAACATCAACTCCCGTAAATCGGGCTCTTCCTATACTTGCAAACAATGGTTTTCTATCTGGATGTTCAGCTAAAACTCTTTGAGCAGCTGATTGAGCTGCAAATTCTATCATTTGATCTTCTAAAAGCAGGTTCGCAGAGCCTTTGTCTTCTCTCTCTACAATAAGCCCCTTAATTTCAGTTCTCACATCCTCATCTACCAACACCTGAGCATCACCTTGATATGTTGTTCCTTCATGGTGGGTAAGATTAGTTTTAACAGTAACAACTTCTCCTGGTTTAATAGACCCTTTAAATGCAACTTCGTCAAAACCTCTTAAGCGAACATAAGCGGATTCCTCATTCTCAGTATCATAAGAAGCTATTGTCCCCAGTGCGTCGGCAGCTAACCTAATATGCTTGTGTCCTGGTAAAACTAATGGTAATCCTGAGTCAGGAGTGAAGTGGCCTTCAGCATGATCATTGGTTATTTCTGTCTCTCCCCAAGCTACTTTTCCTGCAACAAACCCCGATTCTAAAATTAATTCTTCCTCTCTCCCAGCACGAGCTGGAGTTACAATCATTCTACCGATACCTTCTTCAGTATTTGTCGCATCAGGATAAATAGCACTTTCTCCATAAATTCCCTTAAGAGTGTGTCGGCCATCTAAATGTGGACCAAAAAGCTCTAAATGGTCGGAACCTGTATCTCTTTCTAAAATATCAACTACTGATTTAGAAACTTCATCAACTGACATGACCTCTGGAATACCTAACTTTTGGGAAATCTCATCAAATTTACTCGCTGCTTCTCTATCCCTTGATTTAAACATTCTTACATTTGAGCTATCTGGAATTGCTGGGGCTACAAAACGAACCAGTGAGACTTCTTGTGTCTGCATTTCTGCTAATCTTGCCTCAATTGATCTTTCAGCTTCATCTTTTGTTGACGCAACTCCAGTATAAACATCTGGAACAAGGCCAACAGGAGCTAAGACGCTATTATAATGACCTGGCCCGCTCTGCATGTAAACAATTTTTCCGCCTTTTTTCATCTTTGGTAAGGCGGCATCAATCAAGGCATTGTTACCTACAACATTTAGTTCTCTTGTAGAAGAAGCTGCATTGAGAATTAATAAATCTATTTGTCCTTCTTGATCAGGTTTTTGGGGGGCTACTCTATCAACGGCATCTGTTAAAGAAGTAATACCCTCGGGAGTAGTTATGTCACCTGGGACAAACTCAAAGGGATTACCAAATTTTGAGATGTCTTTTGCAACACCCTCAGCCCGTTTGGATTTATTATTGTATCCAGCAACAACAGTTGCGCCTCTTTCAGCAAGGTTTTTAACAATTCCTGCTCCTATATCTCTTGAGCCACCTGTGATTAACACTACTTTTCCTGCGAAAGTTTGACCAATGGCCTCTGCGGTTTCAGCAGAACCTCCTGCGGGCGGTTCAGTAACTCTTGAAATCGGTAAATGTCTTTCTGCTCCAGCCATGATTGTTTGTAAGATACTATTTAACTTTTTCAAAGTCAACAGATAATAAAATTAGCTCCTTAATTACGGCCTACTCTCGCCAAAAGCTATAGTCCTCTCAGTCAAAATATAGTATAATTTGCTCGGTTAATTTGAAAGTTAAGTATGAAGGTAGGGCTCGAGGATTTAGAATTTGTGTTGGGTTCAACCCATGATTTAATTAAAGGTGCGGATACAAAGATCAGTATCTTTTTAGCTTTCCTGGGTGTTTTTGTGCCGTTTGTTTACTTCCCGTTTCTCCAATTTGTTTTTAAATACTGGCTCATCTTGGATCAAGTAACCTTTGTTCTGTCCGAGTTGGGATTTCTCATTTTAATTTTAACAGTCCTTAAAGCTATCTGGGGAATCATACCATCTTTAAATAAAACTAAATTTCCTAAATCCCTTATCTTTTTTGGGGAAGTAGCAGGGATGGAATTTCATGCTTACAAAGTCGCAATCGGCGGGTGGACGAAAGTTCAATATCGGGAAGATCTGGAAAACCAACATTACATCAACTCCAAAATTGCCTCACAAAAACATAACCATTTTAATGATGCTGTTTGGCTCTTTCTTTTCTCCCTCACTTTGGATCTGGCTTGTGGATTAAATTTGTTGTTTAAGAACTATGCCTAACTTTCTTCTATCGGAAATGGTTGATGAGATTTTTGGTGAGAACATAATAGTCACTCCAGGACAGATTGTCCCCGAAACTAAGGATGTTACTTTTGGAAATACTGGGACAGAATTAGAACTGGCAATGCTGTTTATTGATATTGACCAGTCCACTTTAATCGTTGATGGTCTCAGAAGAAAAACAGCTGCCAAAATGTACAAGGCCTTTCTTGAAGGAGTAGCCAGAATTGTCAAAGAGAATGATGGAGAAGTTAGAAGTTTCAACGGCGATGGTGTTCTAGCCGTATTTGCTGGAAGCCGAAAACGTAACAACTCAGTCAAAGCGGCTATGATGATGGTCTATTTTATGGATGCAATTTTAAAACCCAAGGTTGACGCTATCTTCGCTCAAAATCAGGCGATGAGGGGTTTTCAATTCGGCTATGGAATAGGAATTGATGTCGGTAATATCTTAATTGTTAAAGGTGGTTACAGGGGAGACAATAATAACGACTTAGTTTGGGTTGGCGATGCCACAAATCGGGCGGTTAAATATTCTAAGCGAAGCAATGGTGATAATAAAATCCATATTTCAAAGGATGTTTTTGGTGGATTAAATGACGATTTGAAGTTTGTTCAGCAAACGTGGCTTAGGTTGGATATGTGGACTCTAGCTTTAGCTTCAATTTATACCATGGATGAAATTTATACTACTCGGTACCATTGGGAATTTTAAGGTGAACGTACTTTAGATTTTTCTGCTAAAATTTTTGGAAGTCGCGAGGTTTTGAAGATTTTTAAAAAAGCGGTTTTACTTTTTTGGAAAAAGCTTCCTGTGACCGCAATTGACTACTACCAAATACATGTGTGGACAAAGAAACTCGCTGGTGGATACTGCTATGACGCCCACCGCCGCCTTTGAAACCTATACGCTGAAGCCCTTATATTTCTCAATCAAGCCCGCACCCACTAAGTCTGCTGACTCCTGAATTAGATGATCCATGAACCGAGGCACATCAAACCCACCAGACACTTGATCGTTATAAAGAAAAGCATTAAATATTTCACTGATTTGACTTGAAGTAAGTTTTTTCCCCCATAAAAGACGGGAGATTCTGTTGCTTACCTCATAAGAATTGCTACCCCTCAAGGCTTTAATCATTAAATCAATGGTCTTTCCTTTGAATTGCTCTTGCTTTTCAAGTAGAGCAATAATTTTTTCACAGTGACTTATCCAAGAAGGCCAGTCCTCCCTAATAATCTTAAAGGACATTGCTTGAAACTTGCCCAGAAATCCGTAAGGATCAAGAGCCACCTTTACAGGAATTATGTATTTCTTTAGGGCTAATCCATACCCTATTTCCTGATCTGTAAACTTAGAAGCTTTAAATTCCTCTGTTAAAATTGCCAAAATTACATCCGTCGCCTGTAGCTCTTCTATTATTTGATCTTCCCATAACTTTGTAGGCTCAATATCGTCATGAGCGACAAAAACCTCTAAGCCAAAGAAATTCTGAAGTACATATTTTACGTTTGCCGCATGATGCTTTTGATGATGAGAGTGGCTAATAAATACCCTAATTGATTTAGGACTAAAGACTGGAGGGGCTAACTCTTCCATGTACGGAGTATAACATTTGCATTTATAACGATTTC
This sequence comes from uncultured Gammaproteobacteria bacterium, assembly GCA_964392925.1. Lineage (GTDB taxonomy): Bacteria > Patescibacteriota > Microgenomatia > Daviesbacterales > UBA10151 > JACPKO01. The sequence goes on along the minus strand of CAYMRP010000012.1, from coordinate 133 downwards.
AAGGTAAATTATACATGTCCCTTAGGCGTGGCTCATGCTTATGGAGGGAATTCAGGCTGGTTTTTAACTAGCATGCGTGCGGGTGTAATTCATCGGTAGAATGTCACTTTTCCAAAGTGAACGTAAGGGGTTC
>CAYMRP010000011.1:0-30637 GCA_964392925.1 uncultured Gammaproteobacteria bacterium | reverse complement strand
TCATTTTGTTGGTGATGTGAGTTATGCTTTGGGCTTTTATGGAAATTGGTAAATTTGGGTTAAAGAATTCGTTGATTATTTTTCCCTGATGGGAGTAGCTTATTTGGATAAGACGATCGGTTAGGAGATTGTTGCCAGTGGTTTCAGTGTCAAGGAAAATTAGTCTATGCATTTATAATAATGGGAGAGCTATTTAGCATTTCTTTCATCAAGCTTCTTTTTAAAATAGCCTTCCACTTCCGATTTAATCCGGTCCATGGCTTTACCATTAATAAAATCGCTAATTTGATCATAAGATAATGAATTTCTTTGACGGGTGGTTATCCCTAAACATTTGTCAACTTCTTTACTAATCTTTTGTTTAACCCATTTAAAATTAGTACTTAGAGGATTAAAATCTCTGTAGAAGAATCTACTCTTTAACCCAAGGACCCTTAAGATATCAGCGGTCATGCTTTTCTCTTTCTCGTTAAGAAGATTCTTCTCAGAACGCCTCTTGTCTTTAGGTTTAATTCTCCCTATAAGTTTACCTTCTTTGACTTTGTCATATTCTATACCTAATTTCGTGAATAAAATATTCTTTTCTTCAGGTGACAAACTCTCGATGATCTTTTTGGCGTTCTCAACTTTTTCCATCTTTATAAATTCTGACTCAAACTCTAGAACCTTGTCACCGACCTGATTAATGGTTATTTCCTCTTCGACCACTTCGTCATCGTCGACCAGCGACTCCTCTCCTGGGACACCGTTAACCTGCTTGTTTTTTTCCGGATTAGCCAGTAGTTGCTCCATAAAAGCCTTGTCTTCGCTATCAAATAATCTAAATTCTTTAAATCGTTCTCCTTGATTTAGACCTAGATGAGAGACAACGAAGCAATGACTTGTATCTCCATGATGCCTGATGACTCTTCCAATAAACTGAATATATGGATTGAGAGAGGCAAATGGTCTAAAAATAGCAGCAACACCTAACGGCTTGTGGTCAAAACCTTCCCCTAACATTCCAACATTAATTATTACATCTATCTTCCCTTGTTTAAGCTTCATCATTTCTTCTTTGTTCGTCGCCCCGTCTTTATAAGACACGAGACCAACCTTTAATCCAAGTTTTTCAAAAGCTGGTTTTACTATTTCTCTAGCATGGCGTGTGTGCATTGCCGCTGCAATTATTTGGTGCAACTCATTTGGAAAATCTTTTTTAAGTTCTTCAAGTTTTTCTAAGGCCTTCTTTGCAATTGAATCACAGGCTTCTTCTGATAGAGCTATGTTTCTCCTGAACCATGACTCCTCTTTCATTTTCATAATCTCCTCTAAGGAGTACTTTTTGCCTTCGTCATCAGAAAAAGAAATTGAAACTTCTTCTGGTGTAACATTAATTGTGGTGATATTTCGAATGTACCCCTTTCTTACTGCATCGCTAAAATGATAGGTGTAGATATTTTTGCCCTCTATTTTTTGACCATCTGACCTAAATGGAGTTGCAGTTAGATTGATTATCTTTGCGCTCGGAAAAAACTTGATTATATTTTGATATGTTTTTGCTTGCTGATGATGGGCTTCGTCAATAATAATTAAATCAATACCGTCTTCTTTTCCTTTGAACCATTTCTCCACATCCTGAAGCTGCTGATAATTTGCAATTATTATATGACTTTCCTCAATATCTGCTAAATTTGCAGAATCCTCTAACTTCAAAACAAATAATTCAATCTGGTCAATATTCGGAAGGATTCCAAGTTTTTTATATATGTTATTCTCTGGGTTAGAAATAATGTCTAAATCATCTTCTATTTGTCCAGCTAGGTGAAGATTTGGAGATAAAATAAGAACTTTTTTCTGTGAAAGCCCGAATGGCAGAGCAGCAATTAAAGCTGTTTTGCCGACTCCAGTCGGAATCTGCATCAGAATCTGTTTCTCAGCACCTTCATTAGCGAAGTGAGCTAAAGCAAGCTTTAATCCTTCTTCCTGAGGTATTCTAAACTTAGATGTGTTAGGTTTTGTGTCGAAAATAGCCATTCTGAGATCGCTCGGCTATTTTACTCCTCTCTTCTTACTTATACAATAATTGATGCGCCCTTACCCTCCCATTTAAATATTTTGGATTGTATTTTATAAGAATTATTTCTATTCACTTTTCTACTATCAGCAGATATTCGTATTGATAAACTCTTTTGCTGCCTTTGTCGCTGCTGCCGGAGAAGCGGCCGGTTTCAGTGTTGCGCCAAGAGGTAATAATTTTGGTGCCGATTTCTCTTTTTATAATTTCGACTTTTTTAAAGCCTAAGTTTTCCAGTTGCTCGAGGACTACTTCGGCGTTTAAAATTTCAACGCCTTTTAAAGAAGTGTTGCCGATGATAACGCAGGACTTTGCACCCTTTTTTAGAATCCGGTAAAGCTCGATAAAAGATTTATTAATATCGGAGTAGTACCCGGCGACGTTGAGGGCATCTCCCCTATCTTTTTCCTTTAAATTCGTAACTATTTGTTCGGCGGTTTGACTGTTTAGAGATTTTAGATCTACGTCTTTTGAAAAGCTGGTGCCGATAAATTGTTTTTTAAAACCTGTAAAATCTTTAACTAGTTTTCCCCAGGATTTAAAATACTTTTCGTCTGAGCCAAACCATAAAAGAGATAGTTGGTGCAGATCGGCATATTCGTAACTTGTGACATAAGGTGGTGAGGTAACTACAAAATCGACACTAGCTGATTTGATGGGGACTTTTTTGGCGGTATTAGCAATTTTCATTTTGCAGGATAAATTTAAAAAGCCGTTTTTTTCCAGCAAAGTATAGAACTCTGAATTTCGCTGGATCATAAATTTAAGATGTAGTTTGAAAATAGTGAAAGGGTCTTTGGTAGATTTTGTTTTATCGACTTGGGGCTTAATACTTTTCATTAACCATTTAGAACAATTTTTTAGAATGTGGGAAAAAGCGACAAAATAAAATTTTCTTATATACGGATCTTTGATTGTTTTAATTGAGCTGTAAATTCGATTTAGTTTAATCTGAGTTTCTTTTTCAAACCAATAATCTAAACGATCGGTTTTAAATTCCGGGGATTTAGCTGGAGTTTGTTCATAAGTTTTAAGAAAAGCTGTGTGATATTTTTTTAATTTCTTAGGTTCTATTGGTTTGGTTTTGATATCAGTAATTAATTTGGCTATGGGGTTTATATCAATGCCGATGCTTTTACGGCCGGAGATTTTAGCTTCGACTAAAGTTGTGCCGCAGCCGCCAAAGGGATCAACAATTAGACTACCCGGCTTTGTGTAATCATTAATTAGTTTTTGGACGATATTAGGGATGAATTTGGCTGGATAACGGTGATAACCGTGGGTTAGGTAGTTGGTTTCCAGACGTGTGGTATTAATAAATGACCAGTCAGAGTTGGGGGTGAGATTATCGAAATTTGAGTTAGGCATCAGAGAATAGTATAGAGAGAAAGGATGAATAATGAAAGAAGAATTACTTTAGTTCGAGGCTCTTCCAAAGAATACGGGCGGCGTGAGTTCTAAAGGGAGACCATTTAATAACTATTTTCTCAACTTCGACTTCCTCATATTTTTCGAGGTTGTAGATTTTTTTGATTGCGTTTTTTAAGCCTAAATCGCCGTGGGAGAAAATATCCGGCCGGCCGAGAGCAGACATTAGAAACATTTCAGCAGTCCACTTGCCTATCCCTTTAACCTTTGTGAGCTGCTCAATAACTTCCTCGTTCTCTAGGTTTTCCAAGTTATCCAAATCTAATTCTTTTAATTCAACTTTACTTGAAAGATCTTTAATATATTTTATTTTTCCGTAAGACATGCCAGCTTTTCGGAGTATTTCATCATTTAATTTAAGAATACTTTCGGGAGTAAATTTTTTGTCAGGAATAAGGTTGAGTACTCTATCATAGATGACATCGGCGACCCGAACTGAAAGCTGCTGGGAGATGATTGATTCAATTAAGCGATCAAAAAGAAAATCGTGTTTTTTAAGTTCAAATAACTTATCGCCGTGGAGGGCGTGAACTTTTAATAATACTTTGTGAAATATGGGGTCGGCTTTCTCAAAGTGAGAGATAATGTCTTTGGACATAGTGATAGAATGGAGATTATATCAGTATGGATAAATTATTGTTTGTGATTCATAAACATCAGGCAACGGCACTTCATTATGATTTTAGAATACAGGTGGGAAAAAGTATGCCGTCTTGGGCGATTCCAAAAGGACTGACGCTTGATCCGAAATTTAAGAGATTAGCAGTTAAAGTTGGCGATCATGATTTAGAGTATCGAAATTTTGAAGGGAATATTCCTGAGGGGCATGTTGGAGGCGGGCCGGTGATGATTTGGGATGAGGGATATTACGAAGCAGAGAGGGAAAAGAGTCAAGGTGTAAGGGAAATAATAAAAGATTTTAAGGAAGCAGAAAATGAAATTTTAGAAGGAATTAAAAAAGGAGAAATTAAATTTTTTCTTCACGGTAAGAAAGTCAAAGGGTCGTTTGCTTTAATTAAAACCAAAAATTTTCCCCCCGGGTCAACAAAGGATAATTGGCTATTAATAAAGCATAAGGACGAGTATTGTAAAGAAGATTATGATGCTAAAAATGAGGACTTTTCGGCTAGAACTGGGAAATCATTAAAAGAGATTAAGGAGAGTGAGTAAGTTTCAAACTTTCAGAATACAGCTCATCTAATATTTTTTGTTTCTTTTCTCCTTCTAGAAAATACGGCTGGCCGTAGTTAATTATTTCAACTGGTAAGTATTTTACATCGATTAGATTTTTGCCATCAAAAGTATAAACTCCGACTATCCCCTCTTTAGTTTTTTGTGACCATTCCTGATCAAAAATAAAGTTACCGTGAGCATAGGTAATAAGTTTACCTTTGTAGAACTCGATAGGTTTTATCCAGTGAGGGTGGTTACCAATAACTAAATCTGCGCCGGCATCGATAGTGAGGCGGCCTAAGAATTTTTGGCGGTCTTCGGGCGGAGTTATGTATTCAGTTCCCCAGTGATATTGGACAACAACTACATCAGCATTTCTTTTAGCGTCTGCGACTTCGGATTGAATTCTATTTTCATCGGCAGTTGAAACAAGCGAGGTTTTTTCAATATCGTTATATCCAAGAAAAGCAAATTTGATTCCTTTAACCGTTTTATAAACCGGCCCATTTAGACCGGTAACTAGAATGCCATTGTCTTCAAGTAATTTTTTGGTTTCATCAATTCCCACTTTACCGTAGTTGGCGGTATGATTATTAGCCAGAGTTGCAACATCAACACCAGCAAATATAAAACCTTCGATATGTTTATCACTGCCGCAAAAACGCATGCCTTCATTAATAAGCTGGCAATTTTTCATCAGCGGAGTTTCGAGATTTATAAATGTTAGGTCGGCTGATTTTAAGACATCGGCAGTTTTTTGAAACGGCCAGGTAAAGTCATTTCTCTGTGCTGTTTGGAAATTAACTGAACGGGCCGGGATAACGTCGCCGGTAGCGATAAGGGTAATTAGATTATTGCCTGAGGGAGCAGGTTTAGAATTTAAAAAGATATCATTGAGCGTTAGTTGAGCCGGGACTGGAGAGGGAGAAGTATTAAGAATTTTATCTTTTAAATTAAGTGAGATAACTTCTGGACTAATAAAATCTTTACCCGGTGTGTATAAGATTATGCCTATCGTTATTAAGATCACGAAAAATAGCGGCAGAAATATTTTGAGCATAGATTTAGTATACCAGCCTTGGATCTTTAAAAATTCGCAAATTTGGATTAGAATACTGTCATGGCTGAAGCAAAAAAGGGAAAAGCAAGCAAAGAAGAACCTAAGACGAATTCTCCATTACAAGGAGAAGGATTATACCGCTCTGAAACAAACAAAATACTTGCAGGAGTGGCTGGAGGGTTAGGAGAATATTTTAATATAGATCCGACAATTATCAGAATTTTATTTGTACTTTTGGCGGTATTTGGCGGATCTGGATTTATAATTTATATTGTGTTGTGGTTAATAATCCCGTCTAGATCAGATGCCCGTAAAACTTCACAGGATGCTATTCGATCTAATATTGAGGATATGAAAAATCAGACTCAAACATTTGCTCATAGTATTGGCGGATCAAAAAGTAATAAAGAGAATTCTAAATTTTGGTGGGCTTTAATTATTATAATTTTAGGATTTTTGTTTTTAATGAAAAATTTTGGACTGCTTGGATCTTTAGAACTTGAAAAACTTTGGCCTTTGGCTTTGATAATATTTGGTCTGGCGATTATTGTTCGCAAATAATGAAGTCTCAAACTTTTCCAATATCTGAAATCCACGTTAAGCAGTTAGAAGAGATCGTATCGATTATTAAAAATGGCGGGATTGGGGTGATTCCAACGGACACTATTTATGGAATAGTCGGGTTGGCGGCAAATGCAAAAACTGTTGAGAAAATTTATAAACTTCGTAAAAGAACCAGTTCAAAACCAATGATCATTTTAATTGAATCAGAAAAACAAATTGCTGATTTAGGAGTTCGATTATCAGATCCTGAAATAGAAACGCTGTCTCAAGTTTGGCCAAACCCAATAAGTGTGGTCGTTGAGGCTGCGGAGCCGAAATTGCAATATCTTCACCGCGGTAAAAAATCGCTGGCGTTTAGAATGCCTGACAATAAATTTTTACTAAAGTTACTTAAATTAACGGGGCCGATTGTAGCGCCGAGCGCTAATTTTGAAGGCGAAGAACCAGCTAAAACAATTGCCGAGGCAAAAGAATATTTTAAAGAGACTGTAGAATTTTATATTGATGCCGGAGAATTAAAATCAAAGCCATCTACTATCGCCAAACTTGAAGAAGCAAAACTGACTATTTTAAGAGCAGGTGCTGTTGAGATTCCGGCCAAATTTTTGAAATAATGCGGCATATTAAATTCAAGAGGAAAGTCTTTGAAGAGGCAGCCCTTGTTTCCCATTTAACTTATCAAATTGGTGAATCACCATTACTTCGGCAAAAATCGGAAGATGTTGAAGTTTTTGAGATTAAGTCAAAGAGAATACAAAACCTAATTTCTAAATTAAAGTCTACTTTAAAAAAATATCGAAAGTTAACTAAAAAAGGCAGAGGGGTTGCCGCGGTTCAAATTGGAGTGTCTTTAAAAATCGCTGTCGTTTTTGAGGAGAATAAATTAATGACGATTATTAATCCAAGAATTTTGAGGAAATCAAAAAGGCTATTTAAATATCCGGAGATTTGTATGAGTGCTAATCCAATTATTGCTAAGGTTACCCGGCCCTCTTATATAGAATTTGAATACTTGGATGAGAACGGGATAAAACTGGAGTGGAGAGATCAAGAGAGCAAAATACTAAATAGAGTGTTTCAACATGAGATTGATCATATGGAGGGAATTATAAATATTGATTTAGTTGATTCAAGAGATTTAATTATGTTGTCTGATTCAAAGTTTTTTAAGAATGCAGAATTTGAGGAAGTTAAATGAGTCTAGAAAAGCAAACTGCCTTTGAGGCAATTAGAAGAGAAGCACTTGAGGATACTCAATTACCACTTAGAGAAACCGCTAATAATTTAGTTTTAGGACATGGAAGTTTGGATGCCGAAATAATTTTTATTGGTGAGGCACCAGGGAAGAATGAGGACTTATTGGGACTGCCGTTTATTGGAGCGGCTGGTAAAGCTTTGGATAAATTATTGCAAAGCATAAATTTAAAAAGAGAGGATGTTTTTATATCTTCGGTGGTCCATTACCGCCCACCAAAAAATAGACAACCGAAACCTTTGGAAATAAAAGCTTTTGAAAAATATATTGATGGAATTATTGAAATAATTGATCCAAAAATAATTGCTACTTTAGGAAATATCTCTTTAAATAAATTTTTGCCTGGAGAAAAGATTTCTGATGTACATGGAAAACCTCAGGAAATTATATTTCAAGGAAAAAAGTATATTCTAATACCTCTGTATCATCCGGCTGCAGTTTTATATAAAAGAACTTTGGAAAAAGATTTAGAAAATGATTTTAAGGAAATTAGAAAACAACTTAACAGTAAAAGCCGCTTACCTCTTCGGTGATTGTTTTTTGGCGCGGGCACGTCCGGCCTGACCGAATTTTCTTCGCTCGCGGGAACGAGGATCACGAGTTAATAAACCATTAGATTTTAAAATGCCGCGGTTTTTATCTTTGTCTAGTATTTGGAGAGCTCTGGAGATTCCGTGAACTGTAGCAACAAGTTGAGAACTAACTCCACCGCCTAAGACTTTGACTGAACCAGAAAGTTCACCTAATGTTTTAGTTAATTCGAATGGCTGTTGATAAAGTTTTTGAGCAACTAGGCCTTGGAAATATTGGGAAATTGGCTTGCCATTAACAGTTAATTGTCCCTGACCTTTAAATAGTCTAACGCGAGCTACAGCTTCTCGTCTGCGGCCGACTGCCTGAAAATGATTTGCTGGTTTAGCTGCTGTTGGGGCCTGTTTTGAATCGCCAGATTTTACTGTTTGTTTATCCATTAGTTTGTCTCCTCTACTGCTGGTGTTTCTTTAACTGTTTCTGTTTCGATCTTTAATTGTTTTTTGTATGGGTGGTTAGAATCAGCAAAGATGAATAATTTTTTTAACATTTTGCTTCTTAATTTATTATTAGGGAGCATGCCTTTTATAGCGTGTTTGATTATTTCCTGGGGATTAGTTTTAGTTAGATCAGCATAAGTTTGAGTTCTTAATCCGCCTGGATAACCTGAGTGGGAATAATATTTCTTCTGTTCTGCTTTTCTACCTGAGACTTTGATTTTAGAAACATTAGTAACTACTACGTAATCTCCCATGTCCAAATAAGGAACATAGTTAACTTTGCTTTTACCCATTAAGGCGTTAGCAATGCTGCCGGCAAGACGGCCAAGAGTTTGGTTTTTAGCATCGACTAAATGCCAAGATCTTTGAATTGATTTAGCTGATACGGCGTTGGTTGACATTATTTAGTCTCCTTTGCTTTTTTGGCTTTAGGAGCTTTTTCTTCAATAACTTCGGCTTCGATGACTTCTGATTGAACTGGGGAAGAAGCCTCTATTGCAGGAGCTTTAGTTTTCTTGGATTCTTTGACAGCATCAAGAATTAAACTCATTTTAACTATCATAGCGCCGTCGCCCATTCGAGGACCGATTTTAACTACTGAAGTGTAACCTGAGGTTCTTGAAGAAACTCTGGGAAGGATTTCAGTATTCAATTTATCCAGAACTACTTTATGAGTTAGGAATTGAGCGACGAGTCTTTTAGAGGTTTCAGATTTTGCCTGAGTAATAATTTTATCAACTAAGCCTTTAACTGCTTTTGATTTAGGGAGTGTGGTTTTGATACTTTCTTCCAGAATGAGGGATCGCACCAGTGATTTGAAGAGTGCGGTGCGTTGATCTTTACTTCGTCCTAAGTGTTTACCATAAACTCTATGTCTCACTTAAATTTAACCCTCTCTCTGCTAACTTCTCTGAGATAAGTCCCAGTGATTTAGCACCTAAATTCTTAGCCTTCATCAGCTGAGATGGTGAAACTGTTGTTAATTTACCGATTGTGTCAACTTCAATAGCTTTAAGAGCATTGGTGATTCTAACTGGTAAATCAAGTTCTTCAACTGAAGCTTTTAAGACATCGTCAGTAACAAAAGAAGGAGCTGTGCCTTCTTCAACAACTGCAACTTCCTGAGGATCATAAACTTGTTTAAATTGTGCTGCAAGAATTTGTGAAGCTTTCTTTAGAGCTTCCATAGGAGTCATTGTTCCGTCAGTTGTGATATCGAGAGTTAATTTATCAAAGTCAGTTCTTCTTCCAACTCTGGTTTGATCAACTGTATAGTTAACAGCAGAAACTGGGGAGAAAATAGCATCGATTGGAAGTACGCCAATTTCGCTCATTTTTCTCTCTTCAGCGCTAACATATCCAGTTCCTAATTCAACTGTCATTTCGATGTTTAATTTAGTCTTGGCATCAGAGATTGTAGCGATGTGAGCGTCTGGGTTTGCTACTTCACCATTACCCATTGTGTCGATATCTGAACCTTTAACTTCACCTGCACCTGTTTTAACAATTTTAATGTGAATTGGTTTATCAGAATAAAGTTTAACTCTGATCTTTTTAAGATTTAAGATTATCTGGATAACGTCTTCGAGAACTCCAGGGATTGTTGAGAATTGGTGTTGAACTCCAGTGATTTTAACTGAAGTAACTGCAGCTCCGGTAAGGGAGGTTAACATAGTTCTTCTCAAGCTGTTACCGATTGTGTGACCAAAACCATTTTCTAATGGCTCAAGTGTTATTGTTGCTGTGTTATCTTTTGAATTTTCTTCTATTACTTTAAACATATTTTTTTTCCTATTATCTTGAGTAGTACTCAACGATTAATTGTTCGTTAATTATACTCTCCATCTCGGACCTTTGTGGGAGTCGCAAGATTTTACCGGTCTGAGCTTTCTTTTCAAGCCAACCCGGAATTTCTTTCAATTCCTCAAGATTTTTTTGAACCTGTGTATTATCCACAAATTTAGGAGAAATTGCAACAGTTGAATTTATAGCAACTTTTGCGGATGGAATATTCAACTTTTTGCCATCAACGAAGATGTGTCCGTGGGAGACTAATTGGCGGGCTTCCATGCGTGATTTAGCAAATCCTAATCTATAAACTACGTTATCAAGTCTTAATTCTAGAGTTTCAAGAAGAGTTTGACCGGTAGCAGTTTTAGCTTGAGATGCCTTTTTAACAACTCCGGCAAATTGTCTTTCCTGCATGCCAAACATTCTTTTAGTTTTTTGTTTTTCTCTTAATTGAAGTCCGTACTCAGAAAGACGGCGTTTCATTCTGTTACCGCGCTGTCCTGGAGGAGTTGCGCCTTTTCTCTCGATAGATTTAATATCTTTAGGGAAAATAGCAATTCCTTCTCTTCTACTTAGTCTTCGTTTTGGTCCTGTGTATCTCATATGTTTATTTTTTTGATGATGGATTGTAGAAAATAGAGAATGGTATTTTGAAGATTGAGGATTGAAGGTGGAAATCTATTTTTCGATTTTCCATTATCTACCACTATCTTCCATTATCTATAATCTATTCTCTATCTTATACTCGTCTCCTTTTCTTAGCTCTTGGGCCGTTATGCGGCATTGGTGTAACGTCGGCGATCATTGTAATGTTTAATCCAGAATTTTTCAAAGCCCTAACTGAAGCATCACGTCCAGGACCAGGACCTTTGATATAAACTTCGACTTGTCCCATGCCCATTCCTTTACCTTTTAATGCGACTTTTTCAACTGCGGAAATTGCTGCGAATGGAGTTGCACGTCTGGCTCCTTTAAAACCAGCGTTACCTGATGAACTCCAAGCAAGAGTGTTTCCTGAAGGATCAGTCAAAGTGACTATGGTGTTGTTGAATGTGGCGGTAACATAAAGCTTGCCTAAAGAAACACTCTTAGGAGCATTTGTTTTCTTAGTTTTATTTGGTTTTAAAGTTACTTTTTTTGGCATTTTTTAATTATTTAGTTTCTTTCTTAACTGTTCCAACTGTCTTTCGTTTACCTTTTCTAGTTCTGGCATTATGTCTAGTATTTTGACCACGGGCTGGTAAGCCTTTTCGATGTCTTAAACCTCTATATGCACCGATGTCTTCGAGTCTTCGGATGTTCTGATTGATTTCTCTAGTTAAATCTCCTTCAACTGTAATACCTTCCATAGCTTTGGAGATTTTATTTATTTGTTCTTCAGTTAAATCTTTGACTCTGGTTGTTGGATCAATTTTAGCTTTTTCAAGCACAATTGAGACGTTGCTTCTGCCGATACCATAAAGATAGGTAAGGCCGATATCAACTCTTTTTTCATTTGGTAAATCTACTCCAACAATTCTTGCCATATTTTTTATCCTTGACGCTGTTTGTGTTTTGGATCACGAGGACATATCACGAATAATATGCCTTCGCGTCTAACAAACTTACAACTAGTACATCTCTGTTTTACACTTGCCTGAACTTTCATTTTTTAATTTTCCGATCATCTAATCCTAAAAGTAATACGGCCTTTATCAAGATCGTATTTTGCACTCATTTCGGCCCTGACCTTATCACCAACTAGCAGCCTAATATAATGTTTGCGCATTTTACCAGATATGTGGCACAAAATCACCCTACCAACTAATTCGGGTATTTCCGTGCTCACCGTTATCTCCACCCTGAACAATGTATTAGGCAGAACCTCTAGAACTTTACCTTGGATCTCAATAACATCCGGTGTTTCCATAACGAGCTAAGCGCTTCTTGCGAAGCCAAAGTATTTTAGCAAACTTTAGGCTTGAGCACAACCCATAGCCGGTAAAATTCAAAATTCCAATTTCGGAGCACGAAATAGGTTCAAACCCGTCTCCAGTCGGTTAAGACTTCGGCTTCTTCACCACCGACGATAACTGTCATTTCGAATAAACCACCCCAAGTGCCATCTTTAGAAGAGATGGTCCAGCCGTCGGTATCAAGCATAACATCCGGACCGCCCTGATTATAAATTGCTTCAATAGCGATCGTCATATCTTTTTTAAGGGGTAAGCCCCTCCCCGCACGACCAAAACCAGGCACTTCGGGATCTTCATGGAGCTTTTTGCCGATTCCGTGACCAACTAAGGATCTGACGACTGAAAAACCAGCTCCTTCTACGACTTTTTGCATAGCAGCCCCAATGTCTCCAATCCGGCTGCCGCTTCTGGCCTGACTTATCCCCTGCCACATTGCTTCTTCGCCTGCTTTGAGGAATTTTTCTTTGGCGGGGTCTTTAACATCACCGACAATAACACTCCAGGCAGCGTCTGTGTGCCAGCCGTTAAACATAGCACCAACGTCAACACTAAATAAATCGCCTTTGGCTAATTTAATATCACGGGGAATGCCGTGGACGACTTCGTTATTGATGGTGACACAGGTTGCCCAATGATAGCCTGGAACAGTCATAAATCCGGGTTTTGCGCCGTTATTTACAATCTCTGCCTCAGCAATTTTATCAAGCTCAATAAGGGTCATTCCAGGCTTAACTGCCTGAATAACAGCTTTTAGAGCTTTGGCCGTAATTTCGCCGCTTTTGCGCATCAAAGACAACTCATTCTTGGTCCGGGGAGACAAACTCATCCTAAATTCCTTTCTATCTCTGCAAATATTTCGTCTATAGATTTTGTACCATCTATCCTGACAAGTTGGGGATTATAGAAATCAAGAATTTTATCTAGATCTTCCTGCTGAACTCTAATCCGGGTTTCGATAGCACCTTCTGAATCATCCGCCCGGCCGCGGCCTTTCATTCGATCTTTTAGGACTTCTATAGGGACTTCTAGATAAAAAACTTTGTCAAAGCCGGGATTAAACATCTCTACCTGTTCGGTAGTTCGAGGATAACCCTCCATAATATAATCATCATTAATTTTCTCTGCTTCGGATTTGATAAGACTGGCAACTGTGGAATCATCAACTAATTCACCTGAGGCCATAATGGCTTTGATTTTATTACCCATTTCAGAACCGGTGGCGGCTATTTCGCGAAGAATATTGCCCATTCTCAAAGGTTTTAAATTATATTTTTCGGCTGTTTTATCTATTTGAGTGGTTTTACCTGATCCGGGGAGACCGACTATTAATATTTTCATGACAGGAATTTATCGTAGTTTTTCTCTATGAGCTTGCTTTCAAATTGTTTGGCGGTATCGAGAATAACCGAAACCACGATTAAAAGTGAGGTTCCGCCAACAACCAGAGTGGAAACTCCGGTGAATGAGGAAAGAACTGAAGGCATAACTGCGATAGTTCCTAAGAAAACAGCTCCGGCTAAAGTGATTCTAGTCAAAATATAATTTAAATAGGAGGCAGTGGCTGATCCTGGGCGAATTCCGGGAACAAAACCGCCATACTTTTTTATTTCTTCGGCGATTTTGGTGGGATTAAAAACAACGGCTGTGTAGAAATAGGTAAAGCCGATAACGAGCAGGAAATAGACGACATTATAAAGAACATTTTGAGGCTGGAAGTTTTGGGCTAAAAATAGTCCGATGCTTTGCAGGACAGGAACTGGAGATTGAGCTAGGAACTGAGCTCCAAAAGAAGGCAACAGGACTAAAGAGACCGCAAAAATAATTGGGATAACTCCGGTTTGATTAACGCGCAATGGCAAATAAGTCTGGACTTGGCTCATACGTCTGCCAGCGGAGAATCTTCTGGCGTAATGAATTTGGATTTGTCGTCTGCCTTCGTTAACAAAAACGATTGCTGCAGTCACCAGAATTCCAACCAGAACAAAGATTAGAACATTTAGGATTTGAGACTGATCGACGATTGAGGCAGTTTGGAATAGAACAACCGGAGCCCTAGCTAAAATACCAACCAAGATTAAGATAGAGATTCCATTACCGATACCGTACTCAGTTAATAGCTCGCCGAGCCACATTGTAAAGATTGTTCCGGCAACCATAGCAACGATGATAGCTAGGATATTTAGAGGATTAACGACATCAACTAAGCCCTGATTTTTCAAGAGTGTATACATACCGATCGACTGAACGACTGCTAAAGGAATGGTTAGGAAACGAGTGTATTGGTTAATTTTTTGGCGGCCCTGCTCGCCTTCTTTTGACATAGCCTCAAGCTTAGGAAAGATCATAGTTAAAAGCTGAATAATAATCGAGGCATTAATATACGGATTTAAGCCCAGAGCCAGGATCGAAAAATTAGTTAAAGTACCACCAGAAAAAATATCTAAAAGTCCTAGAAGTTGATTGGATGCGAATAATTCTCTGATTCCCTGAATGTTAATTCCGGCGATTGGAATGTGAGAGGCTATCCTAAATATTAATACTATAACTGCTGTTAAGATTAGTTTGCGGCGGAGTTCTGGGATTTTGAATGCATTTACGATTGGTTCAAAGAAACTAGGCAACTTTACCTCCGGCGCTTTCAATTTTTATTCTAGCCTTTGCGCTTACAGGCACTTCAATTGATAATCCTTTTACAGTAAGTTCTCCGCGATCTAAGATTTTGATTCCTCTTTTTTTAGCGTCTGCAGCGGTTATTAAACCAGCTTCTACAAAACTGGAAGCTGTGATAACAGCGTTTGCTTTGAAACGATTTAGTTCATTCATACTGACGATAACGTATTTTGGTTTAGCTTTCATATTACCCCAACCTCTAACGAAAGGAAGTTTTTTATAAAGAGGGAGTCCTCCACCAATAAAAGCTGCAGGAATTTTACCACGGGCTTTTTGACCTTTCATACCACGGCCGCCGGTTTTACCTTTTCCGGAACCGATACCTCGGCCCAATCTTTTTTTGCTTCGATCTAGTACTTTATCTAAATTATTTAGCTTCATCTTTTTTATCCTCTTTCTTTGCCTCTACAGGTGTTTCGGCTTTTTTCTCAGCTTTGGCTTCAGTTTTCTCTGCGTCTTTAGCGGCTTTTTTCTCAGCTTTGGCTTCTTCAACAGCTTTAACGGCTTTTTCCTGCTCTTTATCAGCAACGGCGTATCTTGAAGAGGTTAATTCTCTTAGGGCTTGGAGCGTGGCATAAACGTTTGAGGCTTTATTGTTTGTACCTAGAATCTTCGAGACTACATCGTGAATTCCGGCTGCTTCAACAACAACTCTAACAGGACCGCCGGCGATAACTCCAGTTCCTTTTGGAGCGGGCTTTAGAATTAATTTAGCTGCACCGAGTTTAATATTAATTTCATGCAAAATTGTTCTGTCTTCTTTTAGAGGAACAGTGATCATGTGACGTTTAGCATAAGTTGTGGCTTTTCTGACTGCTGACTGAACGTCGGCAGCTTTACCTAAACCAACTCCAACTTTACCTTTTCTATCTCCAACGACAACCAAAACAGAAAGTGATCTTTTATCTCCACCTTTAGTCTTTTTAGAGACACGATTAACCTGAACTACTTTTTCGTAAAATTCTGATTGTTCCTGTGGTCTTGGCTGATTGCTTCGGTTTGAACGATTACCACCATAACGCTGATTACCGCCTGCTCCTCCACCACGATTATTTTGTCCTTGTCCTCTTGGTTCCATTAGAATTGTAATCCTCCTTTTCTTAAGCCTTCAGCGAGAGATGCGACTCTACCGTGATAAGCAAAACCTCCGCGATCGAAAACGACTTTAGTAATTTTTGCTTTGATAGCTTTTTGAGCCAATGTTTCGCCAACTTTCATAGCTTTTTCTTTTTTAGTGCCTGTTGTAACTTTAAGATCAGATTCGGCAACCAGAGTCGCGCCTTTATTATCATCGATAATTTGGGCGTAAATGTGCTGACCAGATCTGAATACGGCGACACGAGGCCTGTCCATATTACCAAAAATGGTTTTCCTGATTCTTTTATGTTTACTTTCTCTTAGTACTCTTTTCATAGTTTTACAGCGAGCTCAGATGCTTATTTGGCTCCGGCTGCCTTTCCGGCTTTTCCAGCCTTCTTTCTAACGTATTCACCCTGATATCTAATTCCTTTTCCCTGATAAACTTCTGGCGGTCTAACGGCTCTGATGTTGGCGGCGATTTGGCCAACCAATATTTTGTTAATACCTGAGACTTTAATCTTGGTGTTCTCAGCAACTGCAAAAGTTATGCCTTCAGGAGCTTTAATAACAACCGGATGAGAATATCCAACGTTTAGAGTAACACTTTCGCCGCCGCCCTGAGCCCGGTATCCAACGCCAACCATTTCTAAGTTTTTATCCCAGCCTGCTGAAACACCAACAACCATATTATGGATTAGTGATCTAGTTAAGCCGTGCATGGCTTTAGCTTTTTCATAACCTTTTTTTGGTTTAACTATAGCCTGAGAGCCTTCGATTTCAACTTTAACTGCAGGATTTAATTCCATTGTCAAAGCGCCTTTTGAGCCTTTGGCATTAACAACATCACCATCTAGAGTGAGTTCTGTTCCTGCAGGTATTAAGATAGGCATTATTCCAATTCTACTCATATTATTTTAGGTTATTTGGTTAAATACCCCTGTCAAATTGCTTTAGCAATTTGCAGGCGATCTCGGAAACTTTTATTCCTATTGCGATGCTTGTCGCATCGACTTACAAGGAAGTTTCCTCCGATTACCAAACATGGGCCATTACTTCTCCGCCCACGCCCTCCTTTCTCGCTTGTTTACCTGACATGATACCTTTTGGTGTTGAAATGATAGCTAAGCCGAATCCGTTTAGGACTCTTGGTAAAGCTTTGTTTGATTTATAGATTCGAAGACCAGGCTTGGAGATTCTTTTGACATCTGACAAAGCGGCTTTCTTACCTAAGTATTTCAAAACAACTTTAATTTGATTAAAGCTTTTGCCTTCAACTTTTTCTTCTTTAAAAGAAGTAATGAAACCTTCTTTTTGGAGAAGAGCACAAATAGCCAGGACTACTTTAGAGTAAGGCAATACTGCTTCCTCGCGGTAAGCTAAATAACCATTTTTTATTCTTATTAAACTGTCAGCAACTATATCCATAATTTTATTTTTTTACCAAGATGCTTTCTTAACACCAGGTAAAAATCCTTTATATACAAACTCTCTAAAACAAATTCTGCAAATACCAAATTTTCTTAAGAAACCGTGAGTTCGGCCGCATTTCATACACTGATTATGCTTTTGAACTTCGAACTTTACTTTCTTATTTACAAAATTACTAGTTTTAGCCATATATTTTTTTCAAGTCTCCTATTTTAACCTTTATTTTATGCTTTAGCAAAAGGCATTCCTAGAAGCTCTAATAATCTCCTTCCGTGCTCCTTGTTTCGAGCTGTTGTATTGATCGTAATTTGCAAACCTCTGATCCTATCAATTGTTTTGTAATCAACCTCAGGAAAAAGGATTTGCTCTCTTAAGCCTAGATTGTAATTTCCCTGACCGTCAAAAGATTTATCCGGAACTCCTCTAAAATCTCTAACCTTTGGCAGAACTATATTAATGAGCTTGTCCAAGAAGGAATACATTTTCTCGCCTCTTAAAGTAACCATAACTCCGATTGGAGATCCCTGGACCAATTTAAAAGCTGAGATAGATTTCTTAGCTTTGGTAACCATAGCCTTTTGGCCTGAGATAACAGTAATGTTGTTGCTGGCTTTTTCAATAACAGAACCGTTTTCTTTACCTTCAGAAACTGCCATATTAACTACAATCTTAACTAGGCGAGGAAGGGCATGAGGATTTTTAACCCCTAACTCTTCAGTTAATTTTGCTTTTATTTCTTCGTTATATTTAACTTTTAATCTGTTCATAATATAAATTGTTAAATTGTTATCGCTTTGCTTATTGTTAAATTGTTGATTAGTTATCAATTTAACCATTTAGCAATGTAGCAATTTTATTTAATTTCCTTTCCACATTTTCGGCAAATTCTAATTTTTTCTTTACCTTCAATTTTATAACCAATTCTGGTTTGTTTCTTGCAAGCTGGGCAAATCAAAACTACGTTTGATGCATCAACTGGTTTAACCAAATCAATGATTCCACCACCTTGGTCACCGGCTTTTTTAACACTTCTTTTATAGACGTTGATTCCGGAGACAACTACTTTGCCGGCTTTAATTAATACCCGGTCAACAGTACCTGTACGGCCTGAATCTTTTCCTGCTAATACTTTTACGTTATCGCCTTTTTTAATTTTGTTCATATTTTTTCTTTCTTTCCCTTGTCAAATTACTTCGTAATTTGCAAGCGATCTCGGAAACTTTATTACTATTGCGATGCCTTTGGCATCGACTAGTAACTGAGGTTTCCTCCGATTACCAAACCTCTCTCGCAAGCGAGATTATTTTGCTGAACCCTGCATCACGGACTTCTCTGGAGATAGGTCCAAAGATACGGGTCGCTCTTAAGTTATTATCTTTATCAACAACAACTCCAGCATTTTCGTCAAATTTAATGTAGGAACCATCGGCACGTCTCATTTCTTTTCTGGTTCTAACAATAACAATCCGAACAACTTCTCCATTTTTAACCTGGCCGTTTGGATCAGCGCCTTTAACAACACCAATTACCAACTCACCAGTTTTAGCTTTTCTTTTTCCAGAACCGCCTAATGGTTGAATAACCATTAAAGCTTTAGCTCCAGAATTATCAGCAACTTTTAAATATGTTCTATGTTGAACTGACATTACTTTGTCTCCTTTTTAGCTGCTTTAGTTTTTTTTACTTTTGGTGCTTTTACTTCTGTTTCAACAGCTGCTTCTACTGCCTCAACTTCTTCTTTTTCTTCAGGCATGACTTCGGCAATTGCTTCCTCTTCAACCTGTTTCATTGCAGCTTCACCAAGAGCAACAACGTCAGCGCCTAAGATTTTAACGACTTGCCAGTGAACTCTTTTGGAAATTGGTTTTGTTTCTTCGATAACTATTACGTCACCGAGTTTAGCTCCAATTTCATCCCGAACTAAATATTTTTTGCTCCAAACATAAGTCTTCTTATATAAAGGATGGGTTTTCTTTCCTTCTACTAAGACTGCGACTGTTTTTTGCATTTTTGCTGATACGACTCTTCCAATCATTATTTAACCGCTCCTTTCTTTGCTTTTGTTTCTTTCTCTTCTGCTTTTTTACCCTTACTCGAAGTCTCCACAGGAGGCTTCTCCGGCTCAAGAGAAGCGATTAACTTCTTTTGATTCATAGCTGTTAAAACTCTTGCCACTTCTTTTTTCTTGACGGAAATAGTTTTTAAGTTTTTTAACTTATTAATATTTTTATCAAGAACTAAATCGTTAATTTCGATATGCAAAGCTTTAGCGCGGGCAATTAAAGCTGTGATATCTAATACTTTTATTTCGTTTTTTATATCTTTTAATTTCATATTTTTATGACTCCTTTGTTATAAATCTAGTTTTTAACGCTAACTTATGAGAGGCGAGTCTGGTTGCTTCTCTGGCAACTTCCTCGGTCACTGCTCCCATTTCAAAAATCATGGTGCCTGGTTTTACAACCGCGACATAACCAATAACGTCTCCTTTACCTGAACCCATCCTCGCTTCTGCAGGGTGCTTAGTAATTGGTTTGTCAGGGAAAATCCTGATCCAAATACGTCCACCGCGAGCAGTAAACTTAGTCATAGCACGTCTGGCTGCCTCAATCTGTCTTGAGGTGACCCAGCCTGCAGCCAATGACTGAAGAGCAAAGGAACCAAAAGATATTTTGTTGGCTCGAGTGGCTATTCCGCCTCTCTTGCCTCTAAATGCTTTTCGGTATTTAACTCTTTTTGGTGCAAGTAGTGCCATATTATATCTTAACCTCTCCAAGATTGATCCAAACCTTGACTCCGATATAGCCAGACTTTGTTAAAGCCGGATAAATCGCAAAATCAATGTTGGCTCTTAAAGTGTGCAAAGGGATTGATCCCAAGGCTTTCCACTCGCGTCTGGCGATTTCTGCTCCGCCAATACGTCCAGACAAAACGACTCTGACACCTTTGGCTCCGGCCTGCATAACTCTTTCAACAGACTGGTTCATGACTCTGGCTGCCGGCATTCTTCTGACTAATTGCTCTGCGATGTTTAGAGCAACCAGGTAAGCCTGCAAATCAGGAGCTCTGACATCCATTGGTGCTATCTCTAATTTATTCTCATCTTTTAGGCCAAGCTCTTTCATTAAGAACTTTTTAAGTTCTAATAAGCCGCTGCCGCCTTTACCAATTAAAACTCCAGGGCGGGTAACGTGAAGTATTACTTTTACTTTATTAACCGCTCTCTCGATTTCAATTTTGGCAATTCCAGCTGGTTTTAATTTTTTCATTAAAACTTCCCTGATTAAAATATCTTCTTTTAAAAGTGCTGCGTATTTGCCGTTAGCTGCAAACCAGCGTGATCCCCAAGGAATCAATACGCCTAATCTAAAACCAGTCGGATTAACTTTTTGTCCCATTTCTTTTTTTACTAAGCAGTAGCCTTAGCGTTTTCCTTTCTTTCTGTAACTTCAATAATTTTATCTTTAGCAACAGATCCCTCGCCTTGGCTCGGGATGACAGCTGAGGCTGCCACTTTTTCAGTTTTTAACTGAACAGCTTTTTTACCTTTAAGAGGTTTTACTTTAACGTCATCAGTTAAAATAATTCGGATATGGCTCATACGTTTTTTGTATGGACGGCCTCTTCCGCGACCAGCTGTACCAACACGATATCTTTTAGCTTTTAAGCCTTCATTAATTTCGATTGACTTAAAGGCGATTCCTTCTCTGGAACCGGCATTTGCAACTACAGTTTTTATAGCCTGCAGAAGCGGCTGAGCTGCAGCGTTTGATGTGAACTGCAAAACCTGAAGAGCGGCATAAGGATCCATTTTCCTTACCATGCCTGCAACTAATCTCAATTTACGAGGTGAGCTGCCGATATTCTTCTGTATTGTTATAAATTCCATATTTTAATCCTTAAGTTTTAGCTGTTGCCTTTTCTGTCATTTTTCCATGACCTCTGAAAGTTCTGGTTGGTGCAAATTCGCCTAGTTTGTGTCCAACCATGCCTTCTGTGACATAGACTGTTATAAAGTTTTTACCCTGATGAACCATGAAAGTGTGTCCGACGAATTCTGGCGGAATATCACAACGTCTTGCCCAAGTCTTGATAGAAGTTTTGCTTCCACCAGGAGCTTTTTGAGCCATGACTTTTTTCATTAATTTTTCATCTATGTATGGTCCTTTGTAACTTGATCTTGACATTATTTCTTTCTCCTTTTCAAAATATATTTATCTGTCCATTTATTCTTTTTTCTAGTGTTTCCAACGGCTTTTTTACCATAAACTGTCATTGGGCTCTTTCGACCAACTCCGGATCTGGCTTCTCCTCCACCGTGCGGATGAGAGTTAGGATCCATGGCGACTCCGCGAACTGTCGGACGAATACCCATGTGGCGCATTCTTCCAGCTTTTCCGAATTCAATGTTTTTCCAATCTTCGTTTCCTAAGGCACCGACTGTCGCCATAGATTCACGACTAACGATTCTTATTTCGCTTGACGGCATTTTAACATGAATCGAGTCACCTTCTTTAGCCTGAATTATGAGGCTTGTTCCAGCGCTTCTACCGAATATGCCGCCTTTACCAGGAGTTAGTTCAACATTATGAACAACTGTCCCGATCTGCATATTCCCAAGCTTAAGAGCATTGCCTAATTTTACTTCAACTTTTTCTCCAGAGACAACTTCATCGCCAACCTTAAGTCCTTTTGGAGCCAAAATAAATCTTCTTTCGCCGTCCTCATACTTAACAAGCGCGATTTCAACATTGCGGTTTGGATCGTATTCCAGAGCCTCAACAACTGCTTTGATATCAAATTTATTTCTTTTAAAGTCAACTTCTCTATAGAATCTCTTATGTCTGCCACCTTGATGTCTAACAGTAATCTTTCCGTTTGAACGTCCGCTTTTTTTAGGAAGCAAAGTTTTTAACTTTCTTGGTGAAGATAGATTCTTCTTTGGCTTTAAAAGCTTTGAAGCAAATCTTCTATTATTAGTTTTTTCTTTATATGCGATTAACATTAGGCTTTTGGTTTCCTTTCAGGTGTGCTGCTAGTTTTAGTAGCGCTTCGGTGTTCTTCCTGTCTGGCTAATTTTCTTTCATCAAGATTATCTGACTGAGCCTGCTTTTCGATTTTGACTTTAGTGCCTCTTAAAAGACTCTTTTTTTCCTGAACTGTAGTCATGACTTCGCCTTCAGCGGTTCTGACTTGAACATCATCATGGTTATGACCTGTATGGTCTTCTCCAGCTGTGACCTGTTCAAAGAGAGCAATCTTATCACCTTTTGCAACCCTGACAATAGCTTTCTTTAAATGAGGCTGAGTGAAGCGACCTTTTCTAGTTCTTTGCTGCTTAACTTTTCCTGGCCTGTTAAGAGTGTTAACAGAAACTACAGTAACTTTAAACTTCTGGGCAACCACTTTAGCGACCTGATCTTTGGTGGCATCTTTATCAATTTCAAAAGTATAGAATCCGGATTTTGTTAAACCCATGGATTTTTCGGTAATGATTGGTCTTAAAATGATTGTCATTATTTATTCCCCTTTGTGGTGTGAGTTGATGTGCGGGTGTCATAAGTATCGTTGGCTCTTTCGGCTTTTTCTTCAACTTTAAGAACTCTTTTCTCTAAAGCTTCGACTGCACCTTTAGTAAAAACCAAGCTTTGGGCTTTGATAACTTCAAAAGTATTAATGTCTTCGGAGGAAATTAAATTAATGCCTTTAATGTTTTGCATGCCTCGAACCATCATCTCACTGCCTTTTTCAGCAACGATCAAAACCGACTTTTTGCCTAAACCTTTTAAGAATTTAGAGACTTCTGATGTTTTACCAGTCGCTTTCTCAAGTCCAGAGATGGCATAAATATCTTTATCAAGATGTTTTTGGGAAAGTGCGGAAATTAAAGCCGCTTTTTTCATTTTCTTTGGCAGATCGAGAGTACCTTTTCTTGATTTAGGACCGTGAGCTATACCACCACCAACGAAGATTGGAGCTCTAACTCCACCGTGACGAGCGCGTCCAGTACCTTTTTGAGCGTAGATTTTACGAGTTGAGCCTTCGACTTCACCGCGAGTTTTAGTGTTTGAGTGATGTCCTTTAAGATTGTTGATGTAAACTCTGAGAGCCTGATTTAATAAAGCGCGGTTTACCTCGGCTCCAAAGATAGATTTTGGAAGATCAAAAGTACCTGTTTCTTTACCTAATAGAGAGTACATAGCGACGGAGAGTCCACGAGCTTTTACAGGTTTTACGGCGGCTACTGGCTTGGTTTCAGCTGTTGCTTCTACTGCTTCAACTTTTGGAGCTTTAACAGTTTTTTCTTTGGTGATGGTTTCTTTCTTTGTGGTTGCCATAATTATTTAGCCTCCTCTTCAGTTTTTGCTTCTTCTACTGCAGGTGCTTCAGCTACTGGCTCAGAAGAGCTTGATTCAGCTGGTGCTTCTTCA
The DNA here is from genome assembly GCA_964392925.1 of uncultured Gammaproteobacteria bacterium. Taxonomy (GTDB): domain Bacteria; phylum Patescibacteriota; class Microgenomatia; order Daviesbacterales; family UBA10151; genus JACPKO01. Next base: position 6,715 of record CAYMRP010000011.1, on the reverse strand, counting down.
GGAACTTCAGTAGTATCTCCGGCTGCCATTTGTTCGACATCTGATAGAACTTCGTCTTCATCGTCTTTTTCTTCAGGAGGAGCAACATAACCTTTGATAACGCCGGTTTTAATTATTTTAACGAGGCCTCCGTAAGGGCCTGGGATCGCACCTTTGATGCTAACAACGCCTTCTTTTCTATCAACGGCAACAACTTCAAGACCCATAACAGTTGCTGTTTCGTTACCCATGTGTCCGGCCATTTTCTTACCTTTAAGAACACGTCCTGGAGTTGTACCAGTACCGATAGATCCTGGTGCGCGGTGACGATCTGATTGTCCGTGAGTTTTAGGTCCTCCGTGGAAACCGTGTCTTCTTACGCCTCCCTGGAAACCGCGACCTTTTTCAGTTCCGGTTACTTTAACTTCATCACCTTTTCTTAAAACTTTGTTAACTGCGATTTCAGTTCCAGCTGTTAAACCTTCGTCTTCAGAAGTTCTGGTTTCTTTAACAAATCTTAAATTTTCTGCAACACCAGCTTTTTTGAAATGGCCCTGCTGAGGTTTTTTAACAGATTTCTTAGAACCCATAGCGATTTGAACTGCGCTATAACCATCTTTCTCAACTGTTTTAACCTGAGTGATAAAGTTAGGGGAAACTACAACTTTAGTGATAGCCACACGACGACCGCGAGCGTCGTAAGCTGATGTCATTTCTTTTTTAATACCAAGTAGTGTGTTTATCATTTTTTAGCCTCAAGAAACATTTAAACAGAAAAAAAGTGAGCCCAGTTGTCTGGTGCCCACTTCAGTAATCGCTTCTATTTAGAATCGCCGTATCTATTGTCTCAATTCGACGCGCGACTAACTGAAAATTATTCTTCTTTAAATCAACAAGCTTTTATGCATGTAGTTTTGGAAGTTTAGCATAACCTCGTGCGTAAATGCAAGCTTATGTCCGTAAGTTCTTTCCAGATAATTCAGGGCGATTAAAAGTAACCTGATGATAGTGGGAGTCTCCTCGATCTGCTAACATTGAGCTCAATCTATCCCTCACGCAAACGAGAGATCGGCTTCTAAGACTTTCTTCTAAACAAGATTTCCAGGTAGGATAAATCTTTATTATGTCGCCTTTTTCAGCTGCCTGACGAAGAAAATCAGTGACTCCTAAAGCTGCTCGTATTGTGTCTTGAGGACTAGCCCTTCTTTCGCCGGCAGCTTTCTGAACCGCTGCAAGTTCACCAGGGGCCATATCGAAGGTGACTTTTACTTCAGGATTTAGTGCTCCCATAGTTTCGACTATAGTATATTATCCTTTGAATATCAAGGAAAATTGTGCGAGCGTGCACCCTCACTGATGCGGTGATTAGCTAATTAAGGGATAACATCTTATGGTATCTGACTTTTAGCGACAGCTGTTGAATGGCTAAGTGAGCTACGTTTGCATCACAACCAAGAACTGATCCTATCATTTTGTATAAGTTAGGGTGTCCTTTTAAGTTCCACCTCATGTTATAGGCACGACGCTCAGTTGAAGAAAGACATTCCAGTTCTAAAGAAGAGTGAAAATTTTTAGTAGGAGCTTTCACAGAAAAGTCTCCGGGTTTTGGTGTAAATCCGCCTTCGGGCTTAAAATTTCATTTGGGAAAACAGAGTATTGAAACTCTCTCTTGGGAGACATAAGCGTTACATCTTGATTTCGATGTCGACACCGGCTGGGAGCTCTAAGTGCATTAGAGAATCAATGGTTTTGTCTGTTGGTTCGATGATTTCAACTATTCTTTTGTGGACTTTGATTTCGAAAGCTTCTTGGGAATTTTTATCCGTGAATGTGGATCTCGGGACTGTGATAACTGTTCTTTTTGTAGGTAAAGGGATTGGTCCGGCAATTTTAGCACCAGTTCTTAAAGCTGTATCAAGTAACTGTTCGCAAGTTGCGTCAAGTACTCGATAATCATAAGATTTTAATCTAACTCTAATTCTGCCTTTTGCCATAATTTATTATTCCTGGGTCAAATTCACTATTATAGTCCTGCGACTGCTTAAATGTATTTGACCCGTTTAAACGTCTGCTAGACATTTAAACCCCTTTCAAAGTGCATTATACCCTAAATACCAAAAAAGAGCCTTGTGGGCTCAGTTTGTACAAGAAACTATCTTTTATTAGGAGATAATTTTGGTAATAACTCCGGCTCCGACTGTTTTACCACCTTCTCGGATAGCAAATCTGAGACCGTCTTCCATAGCTACTGGTGTAATAAGTTTTACTGTAACTTTAGTTGTGTCTCCAGGCATTGCCATTTCAACACCATCTGGAAGTTTAACTTCTCCAGTAACGTCAGTTGTTCTAACGTAGAACTGTGGTCTGTAGCCTTTAAAGAATGGAGTGTGTCTTCCTCCTTCATCTTTACCTAAGATGTAGATTTCAGCTTCGAATTCAGCGTGAGGTGTGATAGATCCTGGTTTAGCAAGAACTTGTCCTCGCTCTACGTCGTCTTTTTCAATTCCTCTGAGTAATACACCGGCGTTGTCTCCAGCTTCTCCCTGATCAAGTAATTTATGGAACATTTCGATTCCAGTAACAACTGATTTAGCTGTGTTTCTGATACCAACGATTTCGATTTCTTCGTTGATTTTAACAACGCCTCTTTCAATTCTTCCAGTTACAACAGTTCCACGTCCTTTGATTGAGAAAACATCTTCAACAGCCATCAAGAAAGGCTTATCTTTATCGCGGACTGGAGTTGGAATCCATTCATCTACTGCATCCATTAATTTATTGATTGATTCAACTGCTGCTGCATCACCTTCAAGAGCTTTTTTAGCTGATCCGCGGATAATTGGGGATGCTGGATCAAAATTGTATTTTTTGAGTAAATCACGAACTTCTTCTTCAACGAGCTCAAGAAGTTCTTCATCGTCAACCATGTCAGTTTTATTAAGGTAAACAACAATTGCTGGAACTCCAACCTGTCTTGCAAGTAATAAGTGTTCTCTTGTCTGAGGCATTGGTCCGTCTGGAGCTGAAACAACGAGGATTGCACCGTCAGTTTGAGCTGCACCGGTGATCATGTTCTTGATGTAATCAGCATGACCTGGCATGTCGATGTGAGCGTAGTGTCTTTTTTCTGTTTGATATTCCTGATGAGAGATGTTGATTGTGATTCCACGAGCTCTTTCTTCTGGAGCTGAGTCGATTTGGTCGTATGCTCTGAATTCAGCCATTCCTTTGTCGGCTAAGACTTTAGTGATAGCTGCGGTTAGTGTTGTCTTTCCGTGGTCAACGTGACCCATGGTTCCGACGTTTACGTGTGGTTTTGATCTGTCAAATGATGCTGTTGCCATAATTTTATTTTAGCTGTTTAAGTATTCTAATGAGATTAGTCTCAAAAAGCAATACTTAATCTTTATGAGGCTGTTGGGCCAAATAAAGCCAGCTGTTACTCAAGCTGGTAAAGAGAAATATACCTGATTCTTTGAATAAATGCAAGAGTTTAGGTGATAAGAAATATATTTATAGATTAGACTTTTATATCAATCTATACTTATTTCTGTTTAAAGCAAATCTAAACCCTGAAGCAATTTTACTAAGCCTGAAAAGTCAAAAGTATTAATAAGATTATCGTCATTCATATCAAGGCTCACTGGGAAGTTAGTCTTTTTATTCCAGTTACTAAATAAAACAGATAAGTCCTTAAGGTCAATTTTGCCGCTATTATCTCCGTCTCCTTTTGAGGACTGACCAATCAATAATTTATTTACATTCAGTAGATTTGTGGACTTAAATACTGCTTGGCTCCCGACAATTTGAGCATTAAAAAAGTATTCAGGTGGATCCCAGACTCCTAGCACTCCGTCGGTTTGATATTCGCTGACCCAGGAAGTTTGAGCGTTACTGCTACTAAAAGTTGTAGTTGAGGGATTTGAGGAAACATTTTGAGTACCCAGGAGACCATCGTCTTCTTTAACTGTAATATTTACTTGCTTGCCATTGCAGTCTCCTGAGCCGGTTATATTTAAGCTAATAACCTTGCCTTGAGTCACTGGTCCTGTTTCGCTCCAAGAAGCGCCTGTTATAGAACAGGTAACCGGCGTGGGCGTAGGAACGGGGGTCGGACTAGGTGTCGGAGTTGGTGTGACAGAGGGTGAAGGCGTTGGGGTTTTAGTTGGGAGTGGAGTTGGAGTTGGAGTTGGAGTTGGGGTTGGAAGTGGGGTAGGCGTTGGTGTTGGTGTTGGTGTAGGAGTTGCAATTGGAGCGGGCGTAATTTCAACAATTAAAGGGGTTTTGGAGTTTAGAATGTCTGCATTATCAGAGTTTCGATAGATTGCAGAAATATCAGAAAAATTAAATAGAGCTGAGCCTGGTTTTTTGGATTTTAAATAAATTGTGGCAAACTCTGAGCCTAGATCAGGAGTCTTAACGCCTGGCGAAGGAACGCCGCCGACTAGCTTAATCTGACCTTTTTGGTTATCAAAAGTTGTACTCGCCCAATTAGTAACAAAAGAATCATCTGTATTAATTTTTAGAACTTCAAAAAACTGAGGATCGAAATTAAGCTGGGCGGAGAAAAGATTTGCTTCTTCTTTAGCTGAAACTACAGTAACAACTATAGCTAGTTCTTCACCTTCTTTTATAGTTGAGTCAGTTGAGAAGAGATCAAACATGGCGGTTTTTTGAACCGAAGATGAGTCCGATATGGTTATCCCGGCTTCACTTAGTTGTCCCATCATATTAGAATTCTGCCCCAAAATTGTGATTACTGAACTCGGATTGATGATAATTCTAGAGGGTGAAACTGTATTTCTTAAAGCTTTAAATTGAAGCGTTGCTAATTTACCACTGCCTGTTGGAACTTGGGAAATAACAGCTCCTAGAGTAATTTTGGCAGCGCCGTTTATATTATCTAAACTGGCAGGTACTAAGACTGTCGGTAAAAAAGAGTCTGGAGTGAATGATTGAGCTTGTAAATATTGAGGATCGAAATTGACATGAAGATCTGCTCCACTTACTTTATTTGCTCCCCCATCCACTCCTACATTCACTGAAAAACTCTCACCAGCTTTTAAAACCTGCGCAGCCGGAGTTAAGGAGAGATTTACTTTGGGGTTTGCTGTTTGGGCGAAGGCTAGATTTATCAATAAAGCCAACGGCAGAACAACTAGACTTAGTGATAAAATGAATTTTGCGCCCAATGATATGAAAAGAGATTTCATTATTATTTGGGCAGTGAAAAGTGGGCAGAAGTTTTATAACTCGAGTAGCCAGACTATATGCTTTGAGGCAGTTTATGTCAAGAATGTTATTGTAAGCTATTATTTGCGCGAGGATTTTTTATAAAACATTTCGGTTAAGCCTTCGACTGCTCTGAGAACTTCTAACGGAACTGCAAAAACTACTGTGTTGGATTGGTCTGAGGAGATGTCGTTGATGGAATTTAAAGTTCTAAGATGAAGGGCTCCTGGAGATGAAGCCATTAGTTTAGCGGCTTTAGAGAGGTTTTCGGCAGCGATGACTTCTCCTTCCGAATTAATAATCGTAGCTTTCTTTTCTCTTTCGGCTTCCGCTTGTTTGGCCATAGTACGCTTCATGTCTTCGGGGAGAATAATATCTTTTAATTCAACTGAGGCGACTTCGAGTCCCCAATTTCCGGTGGTTTCGGAAACTATGTCTCGGATGCGTTGGGCGATTTTATCGCGATTGGCTAGAAGATCGTTTAGTTCGACTTCTCCGACGACATTTCTCATTGTGGTTTGGGCGAGTTGGTGGACTGCAAAGAAGAAGTTTTCGACTTCTAAAACAGCTTTGGAGGCGTTTACGACTTTATAATAAATGACGGCGGAGATTCTGGTGGAGACGTTATCTTTGGTGATAGCTTCCTGATCTGGGACATCGACAGCTTTGGTTCTAATATCGACTTTTTGGAAACCCTGGATAATTGGCCAAACTATTCTCCAGCCTGGCTCCATCATACCAACGTATTTTCCAAAGGAAAATTTTATTCCGCGTTCGTATTGGTTGATTTGTTTAATTGAGGATAAAACCAGAATTATGATAGGTATAATAAAAAAGAATTCCATTAGGCAGAAGTATATTCTTAAGGATTTCTAGAGTCAATAAGATTAACCTAGACTTTTTAAGATTTAGATTTATTGAATTTTTTGAGAAGTTTTGAAGCGATAAAAAGAATACTTATTCCATAAATTATAGAAACAGGCATCGCTAATGAGGGAGATTCCGAATTTAAGACAGAGAGTGTCTCAGCAGCTAAAGATCCAGGGAGAGATATCCCGAGTATTAAAATTTTATTTCCTATATTTAGTTTCTCGGAGTACCCAAAACCCAACATCATAATAGAGAAAAATCCCCAAGCTACACCTAAAAGAATTATCTTTTTCGTTGACATGATACAACTGTAGGCTTGGGAATAAAATTATTCAATGAGCAATTTAATGTTCGACGCGGCCGGTGAAGCCTGATTCTTTGATTACTTTTTGGGTAATCATGGATGGAACTTCTTCGTAATGAGATGGCTCGATATAGGCTGTAGCTCGACCTTGGGACATTGAGCGGATAGCGGTGATATAACCTGAAAGTTCGGCTAATGGGACTAAGGCATTAATAACGGTGGCATTACCTTTTTTCTCAGTTCCCTGAATTTGAGCTCTTTTACTTGAAAGGTCACCGATTAAGTCTCCCATGAATTCATCAGGGGTTGAGACTTCGACCTTCATGATTG
>CAYMRP010000010.1:0-39792 GCA_964392925.1 uncultured Gammaproteobacteria bacterium | reverse complement strand
TTCTGGAAGAGAGTTAGTATAGGGAGCTTCTGGAGTACCAGAGTTACCACCAGCCGTGATTTTTATATCACCTCCTACTGAAGTTCCACCGCTATTACCATTACCTCCTGCTCCTGCAGTAAGATTAATTGTTCCACCTGTACCTCCAACCCTTGTAGTTCCAGTACTCACATTACCTCCATTACCAGCCGCAAAAGTCAAAGCTCCTCCTGTACCTCCAACTATACTTGTTGCTCCGGAAGCCGCACCTCCATCTCCGCCCGTTAGGTTGATTAATGATCCTGTACCACCTGTACCACTCGCATTAGTTGTCGCACCTCCAGCAGCCCCAGTTACCAAAAGTGCTGTATCAGCAGTCGTTCCTGTGGCACCAGCGACAGATGCTGGTGCAGTTCCAAGTATTTCAAGTAAAGCATCTGGTGTTACATCAGCACCAATAGCTACACTACTTCCGAAGTAGGCTCCATAGTTAGCATCTGCCCCAGTTTGAGCAACTACATACACACCATATTTATCTGTTGCGCCAACAGTACTTGATGTGCCATCCGCTATATAAATACCATATTGATGACCATTCCCATTAGTAGTTAACGTCAAAGAGGTACTAGCAAATAATCCATAAACTTCTGTCTGAGCAGCGCTAGTATCACCAGCAGCAGCAAAAGAAGGGTTAGCATAAAAACCCATCATCTGTGCTGTTCCGCCAGTATTAGTTCCGCTACCAGCTGGAGCACCATAGGCTCCAATGGCTTGTTTTATACCTGTACTTATTGCACCTGTACTCAATGGTATTAGCCTGGCTCCATAAATATAGTCAGCGGTCGTTGAGGCTGTACCGATATCTGCTTGGTAACCATAAATTGACTTAGCTGCATTTCCGGTAGCTCTAATATACGCGTTGTAGAGAATAGCCGTATTGGCAGTATTTGTAGTCTCAGTCGCGGTTACCGCGATACCATGGCTTGTAACGGCAGAACCTGAAAAATCCGGAGCCACATTAAATGCAATTCCGGCTGAACCTACATCAGTTGCAATAGAGGTAAATGCATTGGTTACTCCAGTCGAAGTAGGACCTGTTATGTTTAAGGCCTTTCCAGTCGTCACCGAGGAAGAGGTTATATTTAGGGCACTTCCTGCTGATGTATTTACACTGGTTAAATTTAGCAGGTTACCAGCCCCTGTAGTGCTCGAGCCAGTAAAATTAATGAAATTTCCTGTATATCCAGTTGTTGTACCGGACTGGACAACATTCAAAGCAGTTCCAGATACCTGAGACACATTAGAGGACGAAATATTAACCAACCCGACATTCGAAGTTGAAGTGAAAGCTCCTGTGGCTGCAATAGATACTACCCCATTTGTGGCTACAAGATTAGTTCCTGAGGTGGTAACTCTTAATAAACTTCCAGTCGTTATAGCTGATGTTGTGTGGGCAATCAGCAAACCATTTCCGGTTGTCACCCCTGTGGTCGCAATATTCATCGCTGCTCCGTTAGTAGTATTAGCCGCTGTAATATTCAGTAAATTGCCTGTTCCTGTTGTACTAGTACTACTTATGTTAACTAAGTTCCCTGTAAATCCTGCGGTTATACCTGTCTGAGCAATATTTAACAGCCTGGAGGCAGTTTGTCCGGATGCTGCGTTTGTAATACTCAAAGCATTACCATTAGTTGTGGCGGCTGTGGAAATATTTAGAAGTGTTCCGGTGCCTGTAGTACTAGTGCTACTTATATTAACCAGGTTTCCTGTGTAACCAGTAGTTATTCCTGTTTGAGCAATATTTAACAGCCTGGAGGCAGTTTGTCCGGCAGCAGAATTGGTTATACTCAAGGCATTACCATTAGTTGTGGCGGCTGTGGAAATATTTAGAAGTGTTCCGGTGCCTGTAGTACTAGTGCTACTTATATTAACCAGGTTTCCTGTGTAACCAGTAGTTATTCCTGTTTGAGCAATATTTAACAGCCTGGAGGCAGTTTGTCCGGCGGACGAGTTCACTATATTCAAAGCATTGCCAGTAGTGGTGTTTACAGATGTAATATTCAACAAATTACTTGCGCCCGTTGTAGAAGATCCAGTTATATCAACTAGATTACCTGTATAGCCTGTGGTTGTACCCGACTGAGTTATAGACAAAGCTTTAGCCGTCGTTTGCGCTGCATTAGTTAAGGCAATACTCAATCCTGTTCCAGTAGTTAGAGTTGAATTTGTTAGATCAACTGCGGTTGTAGTTGTATTTGCACTATCAAAAACTAAAGTTCCCTCGTTATACGTTTTTAAAGTTAAGTTAGAAGAGGCAAAGGGGTCCCCAGCCTGCAAAATTAAAGCGGAGTACGATTTTATAAATGAAGCCGTCGGGTTTGTAAAATTAATATCATATGCAATAGAAGTATCGCCTGGGGCAGTGAAATTAGCAGGTAATGACGTAGTCATTGATGTTTCCGAAACAGCGAATATACTCGAACCTGAATCTAGAATATTAAATAAATTACCTGTCGTTGTACCGTTCGCTCCAATCGACAATTTAAAAAGATCTCCAGAAGCGGTTGTAGTTGAGCCCGGAGACCAGTCAAACACTCCTAATGAGCCTGTTGTTAATGCAGTAGAAGTAGATTGCATATTAAAACCTGTTCCCGTAGTCAGACCATCTAGTGAAATATCGAATAGCTTGCCTGTTGTCAGCGCATCAGCTGTCATACTCCAAAAAGTTTCAGTATCAGAAGATATAGTCCAGTCATTCAGTTCTCCATCCCCAAAAGCTAAAGTCTGGGTCCCTGTCGGATCAGTTATCCCATTCCAGGTAGACGAACCGCCGCCGCAATTAGCCTTTGTCTGCAAACAAAGCGTATCGGCAGTCCCAGGAGAAGCCGGCAACGCTAAAGTTAACGTAGCTCCAGCCCCAACATTCGCCACATCAAACATCAAAAGCTTCGTCGGATCACCATTATCAGCAAACGAGGTGGAGTTATCAGTCATAGTCTTATTCGTTAAAGTGTCTGTAGTTGCTCTTCCAACCAGAGTATCAGTCGAAGTAGGCAGAGTTAGAGTTCCTGTATTCGAAATTGTCGAGATGATTGGAGCAGTTAATGTTTTATTAGTCAAAGTTTCACTTCCCGCCAATGTTGATAGAGTGCCAGTGGTCGGTAATGTCACATTAGTTGATCCAGTAGTTGTTAGTGTGAGAGGGTTTGCTCCAGAAGTTGTAAAGGCATCCGCAAAAGTAACGTTTTTAGTAGCAGCGAGTGTTAAGACCTCAGTCCCCTCAAATGTGATTGAATTAGCTCCCAGGGTCGTATTTGCACTCAGTGTTAATGCTTTTGAATCTGTGCCTGAGAAAGTCAAACTATTGTTGACTGTTAACGTTTTAGAATTTGCCAAAGTGAATGTGCCCGTTGTGTTAGTTACCGTCAGACCAGCAACCTTTAGCGCATTCATCGCATAAGGCACAGCCGAGAATCTAATCCTCGGAGTCATCTCCCCATCACCATCAAATTCAATCCCCAGGTAAATATTGTCAGTATTAAAATCAATTGAACCAGGCAGTGAGGTGTGAGTGCCTAAAGCTACCTGAAAAATTCCATCCTCGACCGAAACCTGACTTGTCCCAGAATCCCAAGTCTCAGTCCAAACTTCTGTTCCAAGAGTAGAGACTGTATAGACTTTAAACACAAAATCATAATCGCCATCTGCAACATTTGTCCCGTCAGTATTTACCACTTTACCTTGAAAATTAATTTTCTGATTTATGCCGGCTGCAGCAAAAGCCCTCATAGCTCCAAAACAACTTAGAAAAATTATTACAGTCAGTATTGAGATTATGGGCAGAACTTTTCTCATATTATTATTAGGGATTCTATTAATATTAGATGTAGCCTGAAAACCCTGTCAAAAGGATAGATTTTAAATATCAAATTACATATTCTTATATACTATTACATAATCATTTTTCTGTATTTTGTGAAAATTCCCAAATAAATATCTCAATCCCTATCAAACGAAATTACTGAAAAATTCTCAACATCAGCTAATTTTGGGATTTTAATATCCCCCTTTTTGCGCTACATTAATATCATGAAGAAATTCATCCTCATTGCCCTACCTCTATACTTACTTTTTAGCACCTCACCAGTTTTTGGAATTTCCAGCAGTAGCTATCAGCTTGAAGAATACGGATTTGGCTCGGGCGGCGGATCTGGATCATCCGGTAGCTACAAAATTAACGGCATAACCGGCGAGGTTGAATACGGAAAGCCAGGATCGACCGATTATAAAATCGGCACTGGCCTAAATTTTATTCAGCAGGCAAATGTGCCGCCTGCTCCAACCGTTACCAACCCATCCAGTTACTATAATAAGCTGCATTTAGTAATTGATATAGGAAATAATCCTTCTGATGCGCTTTTTGCAATTGCCGCCTCTACAGATAACTTCGCCTCCAACATTCAGTATGTTCAAAGTGATAATACATTAGGAGCAGTCCTCGGACTTGAAGATTTTCAAGATTATACCGCCTGGGGCTCTGGATCAGGCTTCGATGTCATCGGATTAAGTCCAGGCGTAACTTACAGCTTTAAAGTTGCAGCTATTCAGGGCGATTTCACTCAAACCGGGTTCGGACCTTCAGCCTCAGCAGCTACAATTTCACCAACTCTCAGCTTTGATATTGATGTTGCCTCTACTGATTCCGAATCATCACCTCCATATACATTAGATATAGGAACGTTAACGCCATCAACCGTCACCACTTCTACTAATAAGGTTTGGATTGACCTCACAACTAACGCCACAGCCGGCGGAATGGTCTATGTATATGGTGCAAATACCGGCTTAACTAGTTCCATAGCCGGCTCAACAATTGCCGCTGCTACCGCAGATCTCTCTGTCGCCTCTTCTGGTTATGGAGCTAGATCAAACAGCGTTTCCGAATCCGCTGGCGGCCCTATCCAGGCAATCTCCCCTTACAATGGCAGTGGAAGTAATGTCGGAGTAGTCGATAACAGTAAACGCCTTATTTTTGACTCAAGCGGTGCACCAGTCACAGCCGGAAGAAGTTCTTTTGAGTTAAAAGCTAAATCTTCTGCAACTACACCAGCAGCTACCGACTACACAGACACCCTTACAGTTATTGCAGTCGGATCATTCTAATATCCTATTGACATAACGTAAGAAAAAATTCATTATTAATTAATATCCAAAAGACTTTATATGCTGCCAAATAAAAAGACCTTCACACTTCGACAAAAGACAATTGCTGCTATCGCCGCCTTAGCCACCCTTGTTCCTACATTATTAATATTTAATCTAAAAGTAGCTAACGCAGCTCCCACAGTAGCTTATGTCAGATTCGATAGAATGGCCACTACCTCAGCAATCTCTGGAACTGCCTGTCTGAACACAGATGCTTCTGGCACTGAAGCAAAAGTTCAATTAACCTTCCCCAGTGGATGGACAATTAGCACCACAGCCGCTGATTGGACAACAACCACTACCAACTTACCCTCAGGTGCTACAGCTTGGGTGACAGTCGGTGCAACAGCCAGCACAGCCACTGGCCAGGTAGTTACCTTCTCCAGCGGAAATCTTTCTACAGCCACACTTTATTGTTTCAATTTCGCCGGTGCCAACTCAACGCTCGGAACTGCCGGTACTGATCAAGTAGGCTCTATGATTACTTTAACTTCTGGTGACGCTGCAATTGACACAATTAATTGGGCCACGGCTGTCACAGCAGCGGGTGGCGATCGAGTCACAGTCACAGCTTCAGTCCCAACGACATTCTCCTTCGCTTTAAGCGGAGCTACTATTGCCCTAGGAACCTTATCTACCAGCTCTGTTACCTCAGGAAACGTTACTGCAACCATTTCTACTAACGCCAGAAACGGCTGGTTATCCTGGCTTAAACATACTGGACTTTCATCTGCTACGACCGGCACTTCAATTGCTGTCCCAGGCGCATATCCTACAATTTCCGATCTTGCCTCAACCACAGGTTTTGTCATTGATGTTGATGCAACTAGCGGTTCTCCAACTATTGATGCCGGTTTTGATGGAACCAATTCCACTTCCGGAGGAAATCCCACAACCACCTTCCTCCCTATCGCTACTAAAAATGCTGCAGCATCAGGTAACGTTATAACGATTAACGCCCGAGCTAAAGTTGCTGGAACTCAAGCCGCAGCCACTGACTACACCGATACTGTAACCATAGTTGCGGCAGGTAATTTTTAGGAATTCTGAAAGCCGATAACAGCCCTTGAGTTTTTAGGTTCAGTTACAATAGAATTATCAATGTCAAATGCAATTAAAATCAAAACTAACTAAGTGTTTTCTTACCCTAGCCTTCGCTATCTGTTTGCTCTTCCCCCAATCAACAAACGCCCAAAACAAACTGATTGATGTAACAGTCTCTCCTATCTATTTTGATTACACAAATAACTCAGGCGAAACTATTAAAGATAAGATCAGAATCCGCAATAATACCTCTACCAATCTCGATTTGAAAATTAATATTGGTAAATTAGGCCCAACCGAAGAGACGGGTTCGATCACTATACTTGATCCACGCCCTGAAGATTCTTATATCCAATGGTTAAAATTTGACTCTCCCATAATTTCTGCCCGACCTCAGGAATGGACTGATATTCCATTCACCATCACTATTCCTGGAGATGCTGCATTTGGTTACTACTGGGCAGTTTCCTTAGAACAAACTAATTCATCAGACCCAAACAATAATACTGCCAAAGTCTCCGGAGCTGCCGCAATACCAATCCTTCTCAATGTTAAAAAAGACGGTGCCAAAACTCAGGCCAGTGTTGTTGAATTTAAACCTAAGAGTTTTATTAATCAATTCCTTCCAGTTGAATTTGAAACAAAAATCAAAAATACTGGCAATGTTCATATCCGGCCAAGAGGTAATATCTTTATCAGCGGCCAGGGAACTAAAGACGTTGCTATTCTTGACGTTAATTCGGAATCTGGATCCATCCTCCCCAATTTAACCCGCTTATTTGAGACCTCTTGGATCGATGGATTCATAGTTAACGAACCCGTTATGGAAGATGGAGATGTTAAGCTGGACGATAAGGGCAAACCTAAAACTGAACTCAGAATTCACTGGGATAAATTAACTCATATCCGCTACGGCCCCTACACCGCAACACTTGTCATGGTCTTCGACGATGGCACCCGTGACGTTCTTTTAGAATCTAAAGCTGATTTTTGGGTAATCCCCTACACAGTAATCGGTATTGGCCTTATCGTCTTAATATCCGCTTTCCTCATTATCAAGTTCACTCTTCGCAGCTATATCAACTCACAGCTAAAAAAACGCTCCCGTTAATTTATGTTCTGCTCAAATACCAAAGCCATTAAACAGCTCATTCTCATTTTTACTTTTCTTTTTTTAATTAGTCTTTCAGCTAACACAATTTTTGCCCAGCAGCAAAACCGGATCACTTTAACCCCCTCAATCATGCAAATTGATCTCGCCGACAGCCCGCCTGAATATCAAATCTCTTACACCAATAGTACAGATTCAACAATCGAACTCAACTTTACGGCCGAAGATTTTACCGAATTAGAAGATGGGTGGAGAGTTAATTTCTTAGATCCTAAAGACGCTCGAAATTATCAATATTCCCTCGCATCATGGATAACTTTTGACCGCCAATCTCTAAGCCTTGGTCCGGGTGAAACACAGAATCTAAAAGTTTTAATAGATTCCAATCGTCTCTCACCCGGTGGTCATTACGGTTCGATACTAGCCCGGGTCACCATTCCCGGACAAGATGCAGGAAACGTCAAAGTTGACACAATCCTCTCAGCCCTATTGTTCGTTAGAAACAACAGTGGAACCGAAATTGAAAACGCATCCATCAATGATATTAGCTACGATCAGGATTGGCTTGGCTTTCCTAAAACTGTTTCTATAAAAATTCAAAATACTGGTAATACTCATCTGACACCATATGGCCGGATAGATATTTACGACCCCTTAGGTAATTTAGTAGCCAAAGGCATAGTAAACGAAGGCTCATTACTCTCATTACCGGAAAGTCTCCGCAAATATGACATAAAGCTTATTCCTCAATCTCCATTTCTTATGCCAGGAATCTATAATGCCGTCATTAGTCTTCATTGGGGAAAAGAACCTATTGTTCTTAAAAAAGAATCTGCTTTCTTTACACTCGGCAACTTAATGCCCGTTATCGCCGGAGTAATTATCATCGCTGCATTAGTCTTCTTAATGATTCGCCGTAAAAGATCTAATTAAGCTTAACGCTCCTGATAATCTCGTCAAAACCTTCCTCAGCCCGCGTACTTCCCGACTGAGCCGTCATTGAAAATGTATACAACCTGCCCTCTCTTACAATAAAAGCCGTTTTCTCAAACCCCTCCGTGCTTTTAGTAAAAACCTCACCTCTATTTCCATCCATACTGATCTCCTCTACGGAGTACTTCTCTTCGTCATTTCTGCGCATCATCACTCCAGACACCTCATCCAAATTAGTCAGCTTCTGATCATTGGGCTCTATCACAGTTGCCGAGAAAACCACTCTCGGACTAAATCCATCAAAGCTGAAATATTCAACAACTTCTGGATTCATATCCGAAAGTTGTGTGCTCTCAAAAGGCTTCGCAGTTGTCGGGTACTCCAAAGAAAAATACTCTCCACTATACACACCTTCACTATATCTTTCCGGCCCATCTTTAAGGTGTCTGCCTAAACTTTTACTTGCTAGTTCTTCCACTTCACCCTCAGTAGTTATCGGAACAGATTTTAGCCTCCAAAAATACCCTCCACCTAAAATTATTAATATTAAGAAAAGTAGTAACCCAACTCTTTTTAACCACGACATAACTTAAGTATCTGTCATTCTTTTTTTACCTTCAAGTCACCGATTACCCTCATTGACACTGCCGCCGGCTGCATACTATTGTATATAGACATGGAAGAACTCTTAACAGTAAAGCAAGCGGCTATTCTCTTAAAAGTCCATCACCTAACAGTCCGCCGTTATATCAATGAAGGCCGCCTAAAAGCCCTTAAAGTCGGAGGGAATGTTCGCATCAGTCAATCAGACCTCAGAGACTTTTCTCAAAGCTATTTAACTAATTCTAAGGCCTCTAAACCCTCGCCAACTCATGCATCAGAATCCGCCTCATTCTCTGTTAATGATCCTCTTTTCCGTCTTAAAGGCAGGGGTTTATCAATTGACAACGTAAAATAATATGTCTTCTAAAAAAATCTTCATCGACAGCTCAGCTCTTTACGCCTTTGTTGACCGCGCTGATCCAAATCACACTCAATCAGGCAAAATAATTGAACAATTATCACTTCAAAACATGCATCTTTATACCAGCATTCAATCAATCACTGACACCTACACCGCCCTTGACCGCCAGCTTGGCGGAACTCTCAGTCTGGAATTTCTCCAAGCCACAATCGAATCAACAATGGAAATCTTATACCCTCAAAAAGCTGATCTAGTCTCAGCCTACAAATTGGTGAAGCTTAATAAAAATAAACAGGTCCCTTTAAAGGAGGCTCTCAACGCCGTTTTAATGCAGAAAAAAAGCATCGGACTGGTTCTAACATTCAGGTATTGGCAAAACCTTCTCGGCTCTGCTTCTTACCTCACAAAGTTTTAGCCCTCCTTTACCCTCCAGCCTCCCTGAACAAACTTAAACCATAACCCAAAATTAATTAGTGTTATCAAAATAAACGGTGCAGCCTTCAGAAAACCGAACTCAAACCCAAAAAATATTTCTGTTATAAGCGAAATGAGTAAAACGACTTCAAAACTAAACCCGGCGAAATTCTTGATTGCTACTCCTGACTCCTTAATTATTTCCTCACCCGCACTGAGCTTACCAAGCTGCAGCTCAATAAATGCTGTGTCATTCAAATCATGAGTTGCCACCTCATATCCTCTTTTTATTGCCATAATTCGAGTAGCATTACTGCTTGCACCGAAGAAAAACTTACCGGTTTTATTAGTCAATGTCTGATTTAGTACATTATCATGCCCATCAATCAGCGTAATTTCTACTCCGCCTACATACTTCCCGTCAGCCTTAACAACTCCTGACACTGTGCCTGTAATATCTTTTCCAGTTGCTAAAAACCACAGATGCTTTATAAATTCCCTAAATCTCCAGATTGGGGTTCTGATTCTAAAACTAAAAGTAATAACTGATAAAATGATTAACAATAAGACAGCCATAAACGAGGCCAGATTAAACATTCTTTGCGACTTTAAAAACTGACCAAGTACCTCGGACACCTTGTCTATAAGTACCGAAAAACTCTCCCAATAATATTTAAAGAAGGTCAGCAAATTAAAACTTTCTGCTTTTAAATTAATAGTCGGGTAGTTAATCTCGGAATCAGGACTAATTTCAAATTCAACTTGAGCTCTTTCGTAACCCAAAGCCATAACTACAGCCCGATACTTCCCTTTTGGTAAAATAAGTTCGACTTCACCTCCGGGGCCCGAATAAATTGGATTCTTAATTCCAATTCCTCTAGCTGAAAGCTCCTCATACACCTTGCTTCTTTCATTAAAAAATTCCACCTTAACCATTCCCCCCTCAATCCCCCGGCCTGATTCATCTAAAATAGTTAAAGGGTTAACAACCCTCACACCGCTTAATGGCTGCCTTATAATAGCCCCGTTATAATCCTCGATAGTTAAAATCAGTTCATACCTCTGCGTCAGCATTGGACTTTTCAACTTCCCGGCATAAACCCCAGGATATATTTCAATCATCGAAGTACTCACCTCAGATATATCAGATTTGTTTTCCGGATTAGTCGCTCCTAAGACATTATTATCAAGCTCCAAACTCGCAGTCACCCTATTAATATTCTCAAATTTAAGAAATGGCACTCTAAATTCAAATTCCGATCCTTTAGGTATCACAAAGCTATAAATTCCGTCAGCTAAAAATCCTGGAGTCATATAATCAAACAAACTTGTCCCGCTTAAAAGTATCATTTGCGATATCTCGGCTCTCGGAAGTCCTCCTTCTTTTGCAGTCTTAAAAGTAAATAATTCTGATCTAATTCTTCTACCGGATCTATCCGTGATCTGCAATCTAAAATAATACTGGCGATTAGATTCTAGATCCAAAAGCTCGATTAAATGATAATCATCAATCGAAAGTGAAGTCAGCTCACTATTCAGTCTATTTGGATCAGTGCCGTATACTATTTTTAAGTTTGCTTCTTGATTAAGCCTAACTTCGATTTCTGCACTGTCATTCTTAATCTGTCGCAGCTTAACTTCCAATATTCGCAGCAAGTCTGCTGTAGGTAATTGTGACTGCTGGGCCGGAGAACTGCTTGGGGATGGTGAACCAGGTGCAGAACTTGCAGCTGGACCTGGAGACGGCTGACTATATTGATAATAACTAGTGACACTTGAATCTGCTGTAAACTCTCCTCCCACTTCAATATTCGATGTCACCGAAAATTGAACCTGCGAAGATCCTGTATAGTAATCATTAATGTACAAAGAGAAGCTTACCTTTTGATTACTCAATTCTGCAGGAAAAGATGGTATTGTCCATGTAATCGTTCTATTGACTGTGTCAATTACTGGCTCTACTGAAGCGTAACCATCTGATGCGCTTCCCACCACATAACTGAGAATATCAATGACTGAACCAGTACTCTGAATAGTGCCCTGTGTCCAGCTCGCCTGCAAAACAATTGGCTGATCAATCTGCGAAGTAGTTCCATAATTTATTTCATAGTTAAGAGTTGTTCCTTGAGAAAAGACGCTCCCGGAATTTAATAATGTCGTTGTTGTCGTGTAAGCTGTAGTATTCGCTGGAACAATTGCTGTCACCTCAACCTGATCAAAATTTGTAGTTAAAGGATAAAAATTAACCGTATCAATAACAGAAGATCCAGAATTCTGAGTCTCAATTACCCCACCTATATCATTATCAATCACAGAGGGATTAGTTACTGTATTCGTCCCGGAAAAATTAAAACAATACTGCACACCAGTACTCAAGTCATTACTCGGAAAAGTTACTGTCTTACCTGAAACCGAACTCGCCGTTCCAATTCCCGGCCAGGCTGTTGCGCCTGAAGGCAAATTACTTGTATTAACTGTCCAATTCCCGGCAGTTGAATTAACCCCGAAATTACTTGGCAGTGTTACAACAACTTTATTCTCTGTTCCCCCAGTCTCAGGTGTCGCGCATACCAGTCCCCCTGTCGTTGCATTAATTTGATTTCTCTCAAACCGAACATACGCCTGCTCAAATTGACCTCCAAAAACTGTAGGAAACGAAGAAAATAAATACCCCAAAAACACCAGACTCAAAATCGGCAGTATTCTTAAAAACATCTCTATTCAATCTTAGCAATATGGGATCAAAGGATAAAGGGAGAATAACTTACTTCGCACCAACAATAACTTCAGCATCATAAGCGGCTTTGTCATCCAAAGGATCGCCTGCTATAGCTTCATAGTCTGGTGCTAGATCAGCAATCAAGCTCTGAAGTAATGCTGCCGACTCAGTACCTTCTTTTACCCTAACTTCTGTCTGCTCAACATCTGTATCGGAATTATTACCAGGAGTTGCAGTTTCATATCCCAACTCTTTAACCTTGTCCCGTACTTTACCAGCCAAACCAGAAGTTGTTGTTCCATTCAAAACCTTAACAGTAAAATCAGCTTTTTCAATTTCAGGTGCGGGAGTTGGTGTTGGAGTTGGCTCAGCCGTTGCCGCTGCAGACGGAGAAGGTGAAGGCTCAGTTGTTCCTAAATTAATATCTCCAAATCCGCCTTTCAATATATAAACAGTAAACCCTATTACGCCAATTCCAATCAGCACTAAAATAAGCAGGTGAAATTTATTTGCTCTCTTAGGAGCTTGAGGTTGACTGTGCTGTGAGAAAAAGTTGTTAGGATCATTACCTTCCATATAGTTACCTTTAGGAGAATAGCTTTGGCCAATGCCTTCTCTTTGTGAGGGTGTATTATACCCTAATTCGCCTGTCTCTTGTCTAGAGCCTTTCAGATTCGGAATATAATAATCATCATCTTCACCTGACCCACCGGTCATCGGCTTATTATGGTGCACCTCTTCAGCTAAATCATCCAAGGTGTCTGGCTGAGGAGCTTTTCTTGCAGGTAATTCCAAATCAGTCTCATCATCAGAAAAATTCTTTTCAGCTTCGAATCTCTCTGTTCTCTCACTCTTGGCCTCACTGTCATCAACTGCAGTTTCTTCTTCCTTATCCTCTTGCTCAACTTCCTCGATCTCCTCAGCCTCTTCCTTCTTATCTTCATCCTCTTCTGCGATCTCTTCTTCTTCGTCAAGAGGATCGTTTTCCTTAGGCATCCATTTTTCTTTTACTGCCAAAGGTTCTTCATCCTCATCTAGCGGATCGATCGCGTCTTCTTCATCTTTCTTTGGAGTATCCGAATCCAGATTTCTCAAATTAACTTTTTTTATATCCTCCTCATCTTCTTCCGGTTCGTTAACGTGATTCAATTGTGGTGGTTTTGGACCCTTCCATTCTTCAAGTTCAATTTCTTCAGACACCTCCGCCACTACAGCTTCGTCATCATCATCTTCCTTACTTTTTCTAATACTCTCTAGTTTTTTGGAAATATTTTCGTAAGCCGCCGCTACTGCGTCTTCTTCCTCTTTAGGTTCCTCAGAAGTCTCGTCTATGTCTTCAATATTCTTACCTCTTAAATCTTTTGCTTTCACTTTTTTGAATCTTCCTTTCTGCTTTATAAATCCGAAGATTTAAAAAAGCCAGGCGCAAGCAGGTTCTTATACATTTCCTACTATTTAATTAAAATACATTTTGGAAAAACTTGCAAGTTCCGAGCCTAAGACATAGAATGACACATCATGGCTGAAGCTAAAAACGATCGTCAAATAGTTCTCCCTAAGTTTAGAGATTACATGCATCAGGTCTTAGATCGTCCGGGGCGCACTCAGTCCGAATATCTTCTAAGAGAGTTAAAAAATAGTCACGCCGGATTTGGGTTAGGAAAAAGACAAATGACCACATTCCTGAGAATCTGCTTAGACCTCATGCTGCTCCCCTTTGAAGATAGAGGATTAATAGGCGGTATCCAAGCTAGTCAAAGTAGAGGGATTATCTTACCAGGTCAACATTTGCCGGATCTTGCATCGCTGATATATTTTGGTCTGGATCAAATGGCAGTTGCTCAGGGACCTAAGGAAAAGACTCTCTCAGAATTGCTTCCCGAAGTTACGGCCGCTGTTCACCACACAAAAGTTTCAATTAACCGCCGATATCGAATGAAAGCTGAATACCCAAATTTAGGACTTGGTATCAATTTTCCTTCAGAACCGGAAAATCCCGACAAAATAATTCAATTAGTCGCCGCCAGATTTGATCCTAATACTGTAATGAAAACCCTAATGTCCGGTTTCGCACCAATTCCCCAATCAGCAACACGAGGTACACTATATGGCAAACTAGCGCAAAGATTACAAACTCGCTATATGCGCTAAATATTATTAAGATTCTTCAAGTTGCCAGCCGAATAAACATCTTTAAACCCCAGCTTCTTAGCCTCTTTAATCCGTTTCTCTAAATTCCTAATCGATCTTATCTCTCCCAGCAAACCAACTTCCCCAATGTATGCGGCATTCGCAGGTAACACCTTATCTTTAAAAGAAGAAATAATCGCCGCACAAATTGCTAAATCAGCCGCCGGTTCTGTAATCTTTAGCCCTCCAGTCACATTCACAAATACATCTTGATCCCAAAGCGGCAGCTTTAAACGCTTCTGCAAAACAGCCACCAAAAGCTGCAGCCGGTTATTGTCTACCCCGGTCCCAACACGCCTTGGCATTGGCGCATTTGTTTTAGTTACCAAAGCCTGAATTTCTACCAAAATTGGCCGCAGCCCAGTCAACACTGCTGTTACTGCCGAGCCAGGAGCTGACACCCTTTCCTCCAGAAAAACTTGTGAAGGATTCGCCACCTCTTTCATGCCTGATTCATCCATCTCAAACACCCCCACCTCATCATTAGGACCAAACCTATTCTTAGTTGAGCGTAAAATTCGGAAATTATTACTTTGATCCCCTTCAAGAGACAAAACCACATCCACTAAATGCTCCAAAGTTCTCGGCCCGGCTAAAGTCCCTTCTTTAGTCACGTGTCCGACTATAAACATTGGAATATGCATCGATTTGGCCACTCTCTGAAGTCTATGCGCCGATTCCCGGACCTGTGATACCGAACCTGCCGCTGCAGTTAAATCTTGCGTTTCCATTGTTTGTATTGAATCAACAATCACTAGCTTTGGCTTATGCTCCTGAATTGAGGCAACGACCGCATCCACATCTGTTTCATCCAAAAAAGACAAGTCTGCTTTAGGGTTAATTCTCTCGATTCTAAGCCTAATTTGTTGTGGCGATTCCTCTCCAGCCACATATAAAGTATCAGCAATATTTATTGCTAAATGGGACAGTAATGTCGATTTACCAATCCCCGGATCACCAGCTATTAGGACCACTGAGCCTAATACAATTCCATTTCCTAAAACCCTATCAAATTCATTACTTGTAGTACTAATTCTCTCATAAGACTTACTTTGTATATCAGCTAGTCTGATAACCTTTGAGATCTTATTACCTCTTTTGTTAGAGATTCCACTAACTGCACCTGAAACTTCTTCCACTAACGATCCCCAAGTCCCACACTCCGGACATTTACCCATAAATGTTGGGGATCTATATCCGCATTGCTGACAAATAAATACTGATGTTGAGCGTGCCATATTCGCAAATCATACCACCCTCCTCCTAACAGTCACAACCTAAACTAGCAACAGAATTAAGCCCCATTCTGAGTCTCATTATTTTTATCCATTAACCCTCGCATTTTCATGCTTCTTTTTATTAACCGCTGGTAACAAAATGGACTGCTTATTGAACAAAAAAGGTACTGAATAGCTATTTAGGAAAATCTAATCAGCAATAAATGAACAAATTTATAAGAAGATATTTTTTACATTCACAGGCTCAAAAATGATAGTAATTTACTAATTTATAAGGAGTCGAAGTCTACTTTAGAGAGATACGAAAATCTCGCAAAGAATTTCGAAGAAATATTTTAGGATCGCAGCGAAGCGAGCATCGCAAAGAGACTAAATCTACTTTAGAGAGATGCAAATATCTCGCAAAGAATTTCGAAGAAATTATTTATATATCAAATCCTTAGTTGAAGTAATAAATGGGGCTAAATTAATTCGTCTTTTCTGAACATCCACTGAATCAACTAAACAACTCATCGATTTGCCTATTTCATAAGTTTCATCTGCTTCGAGTTTTGAAGAAGGAATAAATCCTTCAATCCCGCCCGCTAGTTCCAGCATAATCCCCTGTCCGGTTACTCTTGAAACAGTCGCCTTAACAACATCATCAGGCTCGAAATCCTTAGCTTTATCTTTAAATGGATCAGCTGCCAGTTGTTTTACCGATAAATTAACCCGTCCGTTATTTAGGTCCACCGACACAACCTGAGCTTCAATTTTATCACCAACTTTATATATAGTAGACGGATCTTCTACCTTCTCCCATGACAGCTCAGAAACATGTATAAGTCCATCAACTTTATCAGGCAGCCCAACAATAACTCCAAACGACAAAACTCCGGAAACTGCTCCTTCTACTTTTTCACCAGTCTTAATTTTACTTAATTTAGCTTTAGTCTCATCTGAGACATTAACTTTCTGAGCCAAAATTAAACGGTTTTGTCCTGGATCAACCTCAACTACAGTTACTTGAATATCTTTATCGATTAAATCCTCAAGATTCGCGGCATTTGCAAGTGATACCAAAGATGAAGGCAAGAATCCTCGTACTCTATCAATCTCAACCACTAAACCACCGCGATTAACTTCAGTTCCCTTACCTTTAAGTACCTGATTATTTTTTTGTGCTGCAATAAACTTATCGAGTCTGACATTAGAACCCTTTCCCCGGGCATTAGAGGATTTATAAAGCTCAAGAACTACTTGGCCTGATTCATTTTCAGTTCTAACAACATAAGATGTTACCTTATCACCTGCTTTAAGTTCAGCTTGTTTTTCGCTTGGAAATTCTTTAATGGATAATACACCTTCGGCTTTGTTGCCTAAATCAAGAATAATTTCGGAGTCCCCAACATGAATAATTTCACCCTGCACTTCCTGACCACGTTCTAATTTAAGATTTTTCTGATCTTGGTTGGCCATTAAATCGGCCATTGTCATTTGTCCCACGCATTAATCCTTCTTTCTTTATAAATTTAAGCGTCAATTCGCTCATTTAAGATTAAGAGGATTATACATCAATATATTAATAAAGGGAATAACTACTCTAGGATTAAAATGATTAAGGATTGGTGAAGGATTTATTAAAATCCCGGACCACAAAATTATAATCAAAAATATCAACAATTCCATTATTATTTATATCTGCCCCTGCTGAACTAGGTCTATTAAAATCTCTTACAACTACATTGAAATCATAAATATCAACAATTCCATTCTTATCCACGTCACCATCAAAAGGCAATAATACCTGCTTCATATCCTCCGCACTCGATCCGCAGCTATTCTCAGCTTGCACTTTTACCTGGTATTTATGCCCCTTTTTAAAATCATAATTAACCGAGTTTGCCTGTGTTTCCTGACAAAGATCCTCTCGTCCAGCTGCACAAACCAAGGAGTTCTTTAAGTCATGAATCTCAACTGAATACTTCGAAGCCCCCTCCACAGTACCCCAGCTAATCGTCTGATTTCCTGGAACTGGATTTAAAGGAATTGTTATCGTGGGTGCAGAAATCACCCCGCAGCTTATATTCACCAATGCGTTCCCTAACTCTCCCGCCGCATTATTATCGCGATCTGCAATAGCAATTTGCGATACAGGATCTATAACAATCGCCGAACCAGTCGCAATTTTCAACGCTTTAAATGTAATTCTGGCTATCGTTCCAATCCCCGTCTTAACGGCCCCTGGATTAACGCCTTGAATAATACTCACTGAACCTCCGCTAATCGCCGGCGGCACTAAAGAAACTGGTAAAAAATCTTTTATCTCCACATTCTTCGCCTCAAGACTCTCGCTATCATAATTCACTTTAATTTGAGCTGCTGATATTGAAGCTCCTTTTGAATCAATATTTATATCAACCGGAAACTCCTCATTTATATCAACCGTAATACTCATCGGTTCTAAACTTAAATCAACTGTACTATCTGAGGCAGCCTTTGGAGAAAATACTTGAGGATTAGAAACCAGATACATTCCAACTGGAAGAGCTATCAAAAGAACTAAAAGTACCCCCACCCCAGCAGTCTGTTTTCTAGTAAATGGCATTAAAATAATCTTAACAGAACTTACATTATCGTCATACTGTCTTCTCAGGATCCTGACTAAAACTTCTACCAATCACCCACCAAAATCCAACCAGCACCACCACAGTTGTTGGGTTAAATGAAAGCACGCTCAAAAGCCCAATAAAAATTGTTGTTTCAATAACTAGCTTTTTCTTAATTAAGTTTTTTAGTGTCAAAATTATCAAGTAAACCATAAGTAAAACCCCAATCGCTCCACCCCAAATCCAAAAATCTAAAATAAAATTATGAGAAGAATCAATAATCTGATGCTGAGAATTAGCATTCATCTTTTTGGCTGACATTCTAATTTGCTCCTGAATTGATTCCAACCCACTTCCATATATTGGTGAAGAGAGTCCGGCATTTACTGCCGCCTCCCATATCTCTGCCCTATCCTCAAATCTCAAAATATATGGATTTGTATTAGTTTTAAGAAAATACTGCCTCTCAACAATCGGTAATATTAAACTCAATGTTACTAAAATTCCACAAACTATAACGGCTAACTTATATCTTTCCTTAAATATTTTGATAATAGTTATAAATAAAAGCTCCAGTCCAAACCCAATAAGACCCGATCTGGATTCAGAAAAATTAATCACCACTAAGCTTAAAATTATCGTTAAAGCTTTAATCCAAAAATTTTTAAAACTTAAAAATACAAACGGAAAAATCATTACGATAACTGCAGCTAAAGCATTCGGCTCTCCTAAAGATCCTATCCATCTTCCGGCGCTATTATCGCCAAAAACGAATCCCGATATCACTATGGCCAAAAATCCACTAAAGTAGATATACCTTTGTTTCAATCTAAAGTAAGTATTTTGAGCAACTAATGTAAGCGCAAGTAAAAACCAGAATAATATTGTTCCTTGAAGCCTAAATACATTACCAAATAGATTTCCCCGACTTGGGTCGAAAATTAGATGAAAAAGCGACAGTAGAAACAGACTGCAGATAATAAGATTCAGCTTTTTATCCATTTTACTTAACTTAAAAAGTCCAGTAAAAACCGTATATGCGCATAGCAGCCCTATCACTAATTCTGAAGCCAGCACTTTGGGAGGCTCAAAGCTTAAACTTATGTATGGTAGAAAAATTAAAGGGACAAAGAAAAGCAGAAAATAAATTAAAAAAGCATTCACTTTAGATAAGTGTAGCATTATAACAAGTAATAATTAAAGGAAATTAAGGTTTGAAGAATCCTGTGAAAAAATTAAATATTTTACCCAGTAATCCACTATTAGACTGTTGAGGCTGGATAGCTGTAGATGGTGAAAAACTTGGAACTGGACTAAAGCTAGCTGTCTGGTTAATTTTTACAGATTTTCCTAAAATTCCTGGCTTAAATCCTTGTGCAGGAGTACTAATCGAAACACCCCCTACTTTAACTGAAATCTCGTTTGAATATTCAGCTGGCATACAATCGTTTACAGCTTTAACTTTAAAAAAGTATGTGCCTCCACCAGATAAACCATTAATCTTAAATGATGTTACATTACCAACGTTCGATGCGCCATACATTGGTTTATTTGTAGAAACACCATATGCTACCCCGTAATGAGTAACAGTTCCTAACGCTTTATCCCAAGTTAGAGTGACTTCATTTTTTCCCGTTGATACAGCTGAAATTAATCTCGTAGCCTTTGGTGCTTCATTATTACAGCTTGGACCAGAACTTGATCCATTAGCTGAAGAGCTCGAATTTCCATTATTTTCTCCAGAGTTATTTGCTGGCATAGCTGAAGGTGCTGCAGATGGTTCTGCAGAAGGCGAAACACTCGGTACAGGCGAAGTCGAAGGCTCTACTGATGGTGAGGGCTCAGCACTTGGCAAAACTGAAGGCGAAGCAGATGGCTGCACAGAAGGACTGACTGAAGGTGATGGGCTTACTTCAGGCGCAGTAATTGGATTCTGATTATTGTTTTGCTCCTGGTTTTGACTCTGAGCTCCAGAAGGTGACGGAGTTAATGAAGGTGATGCTGTCGGCTGTGGTGTTTGAGGTGCGCTTACCGGAGATGTAATTGGGTTATCCTGGGCATTAGCATTAAGAACCCATCTTGCTTGCAATATCAGAACGTTGAGGGAAACTCCAAGCAAAGCAGCAGCTATAAATTTGTTAGTTCTATTGACCTCTGAGGAAATAGTATAGGTCTTTCGTTTATTCAACATAAGTGCGTATCATACTTTATTATAGGATGTGTGTCAAGCTATAAATCTGTCCTTACTCTCTACATCCCACTTTGCTTGACATTAAAGTTATTATGAATTAGAATACTTAAGTAACTTAACTATTAAGTTAGTTAATCATATATGATCCATACTCACCGAACCTTTAAAGCAGCTATCCTTCAAACTGGTGCCCACCGCACTCTTCGCACTGAAGTTGTAAAAACCTTATCTAAATACAGCCTTACGACCCCGGAGTGGACAATCTTGGGCCACATCTTCCATAATGAAAGCGCAAGATTTGTCGATTTAGCTCAACTACTGCAGGTAGAACCTCCCCATATCACTACATTAATCGATATACTGCAGGCCAAAAAGTTAGTCCAAAGAAAGGACGACCCTCAAGATCGCCGTGCCAAAAGAATAATTTTAACCAAAAAAGCCCAGGATTTAGTTCCGGAAATAGAAATCGAGCTCTCCTCTCGAATGAACCTTCTGCTGGAGGGTATAAGTGAACAAGAGATGCAAACTTATTTTAGAATCCTTGAAACCATCATCAGAAATGGCATAACAGTCACAAGTAATGAAAAAATCACCCGCTCTCAATCTAAGAATTCAAAATCTTTAGACTTAAAATCTTAAAAAGAGAGGTGGTGAAAATAATGAATAACACAATGATAATCGGTATTATTGCCGTAATTGCAGTAGTTGGTGTTGGAGCGTATTTTATGATGAATAAACCTATGATGCAGCCTGAACAATCAATGAATCAACCTACTTCTAATAAAATGGAAGGCGGTGAGAAAATGATGAATGATGAACAAGGCGTAATGGTCGGTGGCGCTATGATGGTACCTTCCAAAGATATCGTCGATAACGCTGTTGGTTCCAAGGACCACACAACTCTCGTTGCAGCTGTTAAAGCCGCAGGATTGGTAGATACTTTAAAGGGTGCAGGCCCATTTACAGTATTCGCTCCAACCAATGCAGCTTTCGCAAAACTTCCGAGCGGGACAGTTGATACTTTAGTTATGCCTGAAAACAAGGCAAAATTAACGAGTATATTAACTTACCATGTAGTTCCTGGAAGATACACAGCCGCTGATATGAAAGACGGCATGACATTAAAAACAGTTAACGGTCAAATGTTAACTTTTAATGAAAAAGATGGTAAATGGTGGATTAATGAATCCGCTATGATCGAAATTGCTGATGTTATCTCCTCAAACGGAGTAACATTCGTAATTGATTCAGTTTTAATGCCTAAGTAATTAGGCGTTAATGTCTCTACCTCTCCCCAAGTCTGCGGGGAGAGGATAGAATTATTTAAGTAGACAATAAATGAAGAATCCTAAAACTAATAACAAAAATAATCTAATTATTTCTATCACTATAATTGCGGCTCTTAGTCTAGCTTCAATAGTTCTGATAAATCTTTCAACAAACTCTTCCCGCATATCAAAGCAAGTAAATACAGAGACCGAATTTAAGGCAGAAATAGTCAAAAGCGACGATGAATGGAAATCTCTTCTCACACCACAACAATATTATGTGTTGAGACAGAAAGGGACAGACCTACCTTTTTCTGAAACCATCCTCCTTAACGAAAAACGTCCGGGCACATACGTCACAGCCGATTGCGGAGAACCAGTCTTTAGAAGCGAAAATAAATACGACTCAAAAACCGGCTGGCCCAGCTTTTGGAAACCTATTGAAGGCTCGGTAGTAGAGATAGATGACAATGACTTAGGAATCAAACGCACTGAAATAGTCGGCAAAAAATGCGGCGGACATCTTGGTCACGTTTTTACAGACGGGCCAGAACCTACAGGCCTCCGCTACTGCATAAACCCCTCTGCTTTAAAATTCATACCCGACCCTATTTAGCGCCTGTTATTGAAAAATTCTAACACCTATCCCCTCCTTTGCACTTTGCGAAGAAAATTAGGTGAATTGGGTCGGCTTAATCAAATCTGGCAGTGAGCTCAGAACGTAGTTCGCTGCTCACATACCTAAGTACAAAAAAGGCATCCTTTAGGGATGCCTTTAACGAGGTCTGGCAGTGAGCTAAAAGTTCGAAACGCTCTTGAAACAAGCGATTTCAAGAGTAGTGTAGAACTCGCAGGTCATTGCACAAAAAAGCCGACCTTTGCAATTTTCGAAGAAAATTAGGTGAATTGGGTCGGCTTAATCAAATCTGGCAGTGAGCTCAGAACGTAGTTCGCTGCTCACATACCTAAGTACAAAAAAGGCATCCTTTAGGGATGCCTTTAACGAGGTCTGGCAGTGAGCTAAAAGTTCGAAACGCTCTTGAAACAAGCGATTTCAAGAGTAGTGTAGAACTCGCAGGTCACTGCACAAAAAAGCCGACCTTTAGGGTCGGCTTAATCAAATCTGGCAGTGAGCTATCTTCACACAACCTTGCGGATGCATTATTGTCGCCGCTGAAGCGTTTGACTACTGAGTTCGGGATGGGATCAGGTCGGACCGCTGCGCTCAAACCACCAGGTGAATATTATAGACTTTATTACCTATAAAAACAAGCTTTAAGGAGTATCTATCACTCTCATGTAGTGAGGGCATGCAAATCCTAATTGATCAAAGCCATCTCCTGTTTGCTTATTGTTTGTACAATTCTCCAGATAGGTCCACACGTTCGGTCTTTGATATCCAGAGCAACTCGTTCCAGACGCACACCACATCGAGCCCGCAAAACAGTACATCCGTGGGATAGATTGATCATTCTTTGGGTCTACATTTATCGAGCTTAAATACGGAGTCATTGCCGTCTTAAAGTCTGCCGGCCAATCGGTGCCTCCTAAGTAAGTACTACAAATTCCAGCCGTTCCCGGTGGTAGACTCTTATTTGCTGAATAGTACAAACCTATTGCTTTAGCCAAGTTATCTATATCGCCTCTTCTTTTTGCGTCTCTAGAAGATTTTTGCACACCCCCATAGGCTACAATTCCAATGCTAGCCATGATTGAAACAATTGTAATGGCGACTAAAAGCTCCACTAAAGTGAACCCCTCTCTCTTTAAAATTATCATTAATTAAGTATGGAATATTAGGTGTTTCTAGTCAATCTAACGAAGCTCTTAGTAGTAGTTGAAAATTCTTAGCTACTTTATAACATTAGTAACTTTTAAGATTTGTATCATTGTGGACCAATCTATCGTATTAATTTGGCCATCCTGGTTTAAGTCCAGTGCGTCAACAAAGTCTGAAGTCTTATTCCAATTAGATAGTAATATTGACAAATCAACTAAGTCTACTACTCCTGATTTGTCAACATCTCCGCTGAGGAATGTTCCTGGGCTTAAAGCAATTACTTTAAGTAATGGGTTTGTCGATACTACTGACTGGCCAGAAGCCAATATTGCTCTGAAGAAATACTCAGGAACATTATTCTCAACTAACGATGGGTCATCCTGATACTCTGCCAGCCAATTAGATGTCGCTACATTACTGCTGTTAAATTTAGTTGATGGTGGAGTATTTCTAACTGGATCAGTTCCACCAACTCCTAGAACATTATCATCTTCTAGGACATTAAATGATACAGCCTGTCCAGCACAGTTAGCAGAACCTACCACGTTCAGACCAACCACCTTCCCTTGAGTAACAGGATTCGTAGTAGTCACCCAATTTGCTGACGTAATAGCACAAGCGATAGGAGTGGCCGAAGGTGAAGGTGCAACAGATGGTGATGCACTTGGCGAAATGGAAGCCGCAGCAGAAGGTGATGGTGCTTGAGTCGGCGATGCAGCGGCCGATGGTGATGGTGCTACAGATGGTGAAGGTGCTACAGATGGTGAAGGAGATGGTGCAACTCCTGTAATAGTTACTGTGGAGCTTGCAATTGGGGTTACCAATATATTCTTGTTATCAGAGTTTCTATAAATAGCAGAATTAGCACCAAAACCTATTAAGGCAGAACCAGCAGCCTTTGCCTTTAGGACTATGGTTGCCATAGTAGCAGCGGATGCATTTGTATAGCCAGGAGTTGGCACACCACCTATCAAACTGATCTGCCCAGAAACATTATCAAATGCATTATCATTTACCCATTGAGTAACAAAACTACCTGCTGTGCTAATACTTACGACTTCTAATAAGGTTGGATCGAAATTAAGGCTTGATGCAAAAAGATTAGCTGCCTCAGGAGATTTCGCTCTCAATAACAAATTAAATTCTTGACCTGCAGTTGCAGAAGAAGGAGCAGTAAGTGAAAACTCGGCTGTTGGAGTTACGACTGCAGCATTGCTTACAGTAACAACTGATTGAGTCAAAAGTCCGGCTTGATTTCCTGTCTTTCCTATAGCTGCAATCTGCGTCTTTACAGCATCAAAAGAAATTGCCGATGTCGGGGTAGTTGGTTGAAGAGCTTTAAATTCTAAGGTGGCTATAATGCCATTACCCGATTTATATTGATTAGGCTTTTGACCTAATGTCATTTGTATTTTTCCTGAATTAATTTTTGGAGTAGTTGGATCTAGATCTTCAGTGAAAAAGAAACCTTGTTCTGCGGAAACAGCCTGTAAAACTAATGGATCGTAGTCCAAAGCAAGAACCATAGCTGACAGCTCATCGGCTTTAGCATCAACAGCGACATCAACAATAAAAGTCTGATCCTTTGAAACACTTACAGCATTTGGAATCAGCTCTAAATCGACTGTACCGGAGGCTTGAGAAGTTAACTGGGGAAATAGTCCCCCTAGAAGTTTATCCTTTATAGGAAAGCTTCCGAAAACAAAGAACAATACTAGAACCACTGCAGCTGCCACATATAGCAAAACCAAAGGCACCATTCCGCGCATACCATATTCTTTTGAGAGATACTGCATATCTATATTAAAAGATGAATCGATACCTTTCGTCAATACCCCATCTTTACATCTACTAGACTAATGGAATTTTAAAAGGATAAAATAACATATGACTCAACTTCTGCTACAAAGTCTTGCTTTCTTTCTTGGCTCAGTCACAACAATCTTAATAATCTACCTAAACACTCTCCTGAAGATCTATCAACCCTTGGTTCCTTTATTTCTCGTCCTGGACATCTTATTGACTAGTCAAATTAATACTAAGCAAGGAACAATCAAACTTATTCCTAAATTAATTATTATCTATATAAGTACAATACTCGTTCAATTAATAGTTATCTCCAGCGGTGGTTTTTACAGTCCTCTGCTGATCTTAATCCATTTATTCACCATCGGTGCTATCTTCGTCCTTAACAGCAGTTCACCCGTCTCTTTCCTCGCTTTTTCTTTATGCGTCTTAATCTTTCATATAATATATGACCCTACTCTGTCCCAATTCTTCAAAAACGACCCATGGACTACAGTTATTTACGGGCTCTCAATTATCATCGTCATACCCCTAACTTTATTCTTATCCAAAAGTAACAGTGTTAAGAATAAATTTACCAGCTTTCTCCGCGACTACATATACATGTCTGAATCAAGGCAAAAATCTATCATGACTGCCCTCAGCAATTTAGTAATAGTCACAGACAAAAATCTCAACATCGTCACAGTTAACACTGCGCTTGAACGGCTACTCAGAGTCTCTGCTTCACAAGTTTTATCTAAGCCTCTTTTTCAGATCATCAGCCTCAAAGACTCATCTGGGAATCCTGTGTCGCCTGAAGCATTGCCAACAAAACAAGCCCTTAGTGATAAAGCAACTCATTTCGTAGAAGGATATTTTATAGAAACAAAAATCCAGACCGTTCCCAAGGCGGTTACAATTCAAATCAAGCCTATTTCTAATCCGCAGGGAGAAGTGACTCAGCTTATTTTTGTCTTCACCGATCCAACTGTCAAAATCGGCTTCAACACTCACACAGTTACTAAAACCGCCGTTAAAAAACACGCCTCTTTACTTAATCTAATCACCAGTCAAAAAGCTAATTTCTCCGGACCAGCTGCTCAGCTGTTAACTCTTCAAATCGCCCATATCGAGGATGACATCCTTACTTCTCAGGAAATGGCTGATCATCCAATTCAGGAAGTTATTGGCTTTGAAGATATCGTGGCTTTGGTAAGTAAAATACTACAGAAAAATCACCAACTTTACACTTTGCTAAAAACACAGCCTCAATTGATATATGAGGACAATAACAAAACTGAGGCGGCTTTCATGAACATTGAAAGCTCAAATCTCAATCCTTCAACTTCAACCGCATCGCGTTACTCAGCACTCTCAAAATATTCCGCTCCTGTTGATGGCTATTTACTATTCTTGATTCTTGAGAAATTGCTGGATCTTGCAGTTTATATTACCAGCGCTCAATCTCAAAAGAACATTTCTATTCATATTCATCTGGCAAATCCAGGCAATGTTGTGATGGTAGATATTAATTTCCCCTCAGGCGACATTAAACCAACCGATTTGCCTAATTTATTTACCAACGATTATCCCGGATTAAAATCTCCTGGACTAATAGACTCTAGCGGACTAGAAGGCTACATCGCCGGAAAGATTGCAAAGACCATTCAACTGGAGTTGACACCTAATATTAATCTCTATACAAAAACTATCACCTTCTCTATAGGCATCTCCAAACAACCTAAAATTACTATTACTTAGTCTTCACAACACTTAACTCACTCTTTAGGGAAAATATAAGATGGGTACCAAAGCCTCTTTTGAACTTGCGCTCTAGAATGTGAATACGATTTCCTAGGCTTTCGCTTCGGAACGATAACATGAAGGTTAACGTCAAAAAATCTCAACTACAACCATTAGTATTGGTAGGCTAAACACGTTACCATGCTTACACCGCCAACCTATTAACCCGGTAGTCTTCCGGGGGTCTTAGGGATTTCTAATCTCGGGGCCGGCTTCGTGCTTAGATGCTTTCAGCACTTATCCGTTAGGAATGTAGCTACCCAGCGATGCTTGTTTACAAACAACTGGCACACTAGAGATTCCCTCATCTCGGTCCTCTCGTACTAGAGACAACTCCCCTCAAAAATCCAAACGCCCATACTGGATAGAGTCCGAGCTGGCTTACGCCGCTCTGAACCCAGCTCGCGTACCGTTTTAACTGGCGAACAGCCAGACCCTTGGGACCTACTTCAGCCCCAGGATACGATGAGCCGACATCGCTGTCGTCATAATATTACTACTATGCGTAGACTATACCTTCATCACCTCGACCTCAGTCGAAATGAGCTAGCCTTTTATGAAAGTTCAAGTATGCGAAATATTCGCTTCCTTTCATCCTGACCTTACGGTCAAAGTCGTTACGGGTCCGCCTATTGGCGGATTCCCTCGGTATTAACCTCTGGTTACCCAGTAGGTTTTCACCGATTTTAGCTAGTTGTTTCAAATTCTCGCGAATCTGATTATGTTTAAAAAGATCTTCAGGCGTGGAGGCCTGAAAATGTAACAGTGCTACAGAATTACTTCTGCCGCACCCCGATTTATGTTGAGGTGCCGAACCTTACCGTCCTTGTGGACTGTTGGGTAAGACTAGCCTGTTATCCCCGGGGTAGCTTTTATCCGATAAGCCTTATCGCTCCCATGAGCAAATAAAGGATCACTAAAGCCTGCTTTCGCACCTGCTCGACCTGTATGTCTCGCAGTCAAGCACTCTATATACTTTTGCGCTTAAAAGTCCGATTTCTTTACGGACTAAGAGTACCTTTGCACTCCTCCGTTACGATTTTGGAGGATACCGCCCCAGTAAAACTGTCCGCCAGACCTTGTTCAGTCTCCTGTTTTTATAAGGATGAACTGTTAGTCTTAAAAACTTAAAAGAGAGGTGTTTCATTGTCGACGAATCTCCCTCCTACGCTACACAATTAAGTTTTCAAAACAGGGTCAAGCTCCAGTAAAGCTCCACGGGGTCTTTTTGTCCAAGTATGGGAAGGCCGCATCTTCACAGCCATTGCAATTTCACCGAGTCTATCCTCAAGACAGTCGCTAAGTCGTTCTACCTTTCGTGCGGGTCTGAACTCACCAGACAAGGAACTTCGCTCAATTCCATATGTTGTGTGTTATCAAAATAGATTGCTCTATTCAGGAACCTTGCGGTTCAATGTGGCATGAGTTAATTTGCCACCTCTACGCATCGCTACGTAGTTCGGACTATATCTTGCCTAGTTTAAAAGTTAAATTAAATTAGGTTCTGACATATAGTCTCTGAGGGTTCTTCCAACGTAGAGTTGGAGTTCTTCCCTGCTGATTGACTCCACTGATCAGATTATCACTTATATTTATTCAAAGGCTTAGCAGCCTCATCCTAAATTTAGTACTGTCAGATACTGAGTTATTCCAGCATATAGTCAGATTTCAAAACACTTATTACACCTTCTAAAGCGGCGAATCCACCATAGAACAGTTATAGTTACTGCTGCCGTTCACCAGATCTTAGACCGACCCCTCGCTTCGTATTGCTACGAAGGTCAGGACCAATTTTAAATTACTGGCACTGGGCAGGTGTCAGCCCCTATACATCATCTTTCGATTTAGCAGGGACCTGTGTTTTTGATAAACAGTCGCTCAGCGGTATTCACTGCGCCCCTAAAGCTTGCGCTCAGGGGAGGACATCTTGCTAACTTACGTCCAGTTGTATTGCAGAGTTCCTTAAGGATAGTTCTCTCGATCGTCTTTGTATACTCAACTCGCCCACCTGTGTTGGTTTGTAGTACGGTTCCTTTGCATCCCTTTACGGGCATTTTCCTGAAAACAGAAAATTTCCACTTCAACTTACTTTTGATAAGCATTCGTTTCGCAACTTAGCTTTGTACCATGCATCTTGCGATGCACGGCATCCCATATCCCTAAAGATATGGAACAGAGGCGGATTTACCTACCTCCACTACTTTGTTACTTTAACCAGGATATACCTGGCTGGATATTCCCATTCTGTCCACCCTTAAAGCTTTCTATTGATGCAAAAAAGTACAGGAATTTTAACCTGTTGTCCATCGGCTACGCCAACTAAATTGGCCTGACCTTAGGCCCGACTTACCCGACTCTGATTAACATTGAATCGGAAACCTTGGGCTTTCGACGTTCATGTTTCTCACATGAATTTCGTTACTCATACCGGCATTCTCACTTCTAACAACTCCA
Source organism: uncultured Gammaproteobacteria bacterium (assembly GCA_964392925.1). GTDB lineage: Bacteria > Patescibacteriota > Microgenomatia > Daviesbacterales > UBA10151 > JACPKO01. The sequence goes on along the minus strand of CAYMRP010000010.1, from coordinate 10,123 downwards.
CCTAGACTTACATCTAAACTTCACTGTCGTTAGAACGCTCCCCTACCACTCGTCTTGCGACGAATCTAAAGATTCGGCTGAACTTTTAGCCCCGATACGTTGTCGGCGCCGTCGACCGTAATAGACCAGCGAGCTGTTACGCTTTCTTTAAAAGATGGCTGCTTCTAAGCCAACTTCCTGGCTGTCTAAGGTCAACGACTTCCTTTAACACTTAAAGTTCAATTAGGGGCCTTATCTGTTAGTCTGGGTTGTTTCCCTCAGGACCGCTCCGCTTAGCCGGATCGGACTGACTAGGTTGATTAACGTGCTACTGGTATTCGGAGTTTGAGAGGACCGATAGCATTGCTGCCACCAAATCCATCCAGTGCTCTACCCCCAGGCACAATCAACCCGCTATACCTAAATATATTTCGGGGAGAACCAGCTATCTCCAAGTTCGATAGGCATATCACCTCTAACCACACCTCATCCGAGCCTATTTCCGCAGACATCAGTTCGGGCCTTCACCATCCTTTCGGACGGCTTCACCCTGGACATGGTTAGCTCACTTGGTTTCGGGTCTATATTAACGCGCTAAACGCCCTATTAGGACTCGGTTTCCCTACGCTTTCGTATTAATATACTTAAACTTGCGCGTCAAAATAACTCACCGGTTCATTCTTCAATAGGCACGCGGTTATCCTCGATAAATCGGGACTTCCGCAGCTTGACAGCATACGGTTTCAGTTTCTATTTCACTGGGCGTTTCGCCCTTCTTTTCACCTTTCCCTCACGGTACTAGTTCACTATCGGTCTAGAAGCATATTTAGCCTTGGATCATGGTCGACCCGGATTCACTCAGGATTACACGTGTCCTGAGTTACTTAGGGATCCAGTAGCCGTAGTTCTGAATTTCACTTACAGGATTATCACCTTCTTTGATGTCGCTTTCCAACGACTTCTGTTATCCAAACTACTAGCATATTCTGGCCCTGCAACCCCATACGCTTTAACTCCTTACGGAGAAAAAGGAATGTATGGTTTAGGCTGTTCCCATTTCGCTCGCCACTACTTAGGGAATCTCTGTTGATTTCTCTTCCTAGTCTTACTTAGATGTTTCAGTTCAGACTGTTCCCGCCTTTTACCTATGTATTCAGTAAAAAGTATCCAAAAAATTGGATGGGTTACCCCATTCGGAGATCTACGGATCAAAGTTTATTAGCAACTCCCCGTAGCTTATCGCAGCTTGTTACGTCCTTCATCGGTGCTTCTAACCAAGGCATCCACCGTACGCCTTAATGTTGAGTATTATTTGACATTTTGCCACATACCTCATGGTATATGGCTGTTTTTGGCCTTCATACAAAGTTTAATTACGAGAACCCAAGACAAAAAATATTGAGTTCATCGCTACTTCTGATTACTCAGAAGAAAACTTTGTTCGTTTCGATCACTCCTCTTGCGAGAAATGATCATTTAATCGTATTCACATTTTAAAGTACAAACTCCAGGACTTAAGTATTTGTGCTGTCCTCGCAAATGCGGGAAACAAATCAGCAAACACCAGTCTCTTCGGCCCGGATATGAGTCTTCAGCACCTGGCTAAAAACTCATATCCAAAACAAAGATTCCTGTCTTACCCAAATTGCTAAGCAATTGTGGACCCGAGAGGAGTCGAACCTCCTGCATCTTCATTGCAAATGAAGCGTTCTACCGGTGAACTACGGGCCCATCGGAGAAAACTTCTTGTGCGTCGATGCTAAACATCGCCATATCAATAAAGTTTTCGGTATCAACAAAACCCTCTCGCTTTTGGGCAAACAAAATCGAAATTCAAAACCTTTTTGAATCTCGTTCTTTACTATTTATATTTTAATGCGAGGGATGCAACGCTTGAGTGTCTCCGCCAGCCGGCGGAAAGCCAAGCTAGGGAGGTTAGATGTAAACGTTGTTTCTCTTCAAAAACATCAGTAGCTAAATATACCAAAATTCCCTACAAAGAGTCAATAGCCTGAAGAAAAGCATTATTGACTCGAACTTCTACAGAAAACTCGCTTATCTACATCTTCTGGGCTCTCCAAAAAAGTACAAACTTTCCATTTCAGAAAACTCCCACCTGGTGCTCCAGGCTCAACTTTGAAAAATCCTATCGGACAATCTTTCCCCCACGAAGAAATATCCGCAGGATCAGGCAAATTACTAAGACTCATACAATAACTATCGCCCGATGGACCCGTCCACTGAAACGAACTAAATTGATTCACCTGGAGTGGAATATAACCTGTTGGTATTTTATTAACCTCAAGCGCTGTTGAGATTTCGTACAAATCTGCTTTTCTGGCACTATCCCGAGCCCTAGTATTTACCCCATTAAATTGAATAAATCCAATCGTTACCAAGGTACTCATAATAGAAATAACAATCATTAATTCAACCAGAGTAAAACCTTGGGAAACATTTGAATTTTTATGGAGCATAATTCATTATCAGGGAGCCTCCGAGAAATAATCAAGCTCTGATGTTATATTGTTAACCTGTGTCCAAATCAATATCTAAAAAATTTAACAACAAGCCATCGCCTCAAAGCCAAATCTTAGCTCACATTAATAAACACCGACCATTTTATATCTTGAATCTTTTGTTAATCCTACTCTTATTTAAGAATCCTTTTTCTGGACAAAACGCCATATCAAATCTTGAACCCTTTCCAGATGCTTCTTTATATCTAAACATGGCTCGCAATATTACTGATGGTGAAGGCTTTAAGATTACCTATAAACAATTCCCCCTTTACTCTACAATCCCTCCTCTCTACTCCCTTTCACTAGCTCCGTTCTATGCTATTTTTGATGATCCCCGCTCCTTTTACCTAACTAATCTAGTTTTAACCCTGGCTTCATCATTCTTCTTTTACCAGATACTCTTAAAACTTTTCAAAAGAAAATTCGTTATTTTTCTACTCCAGCTGACCTTTATCACCAGCAGTATTATTTTTACCTACCCAGTCTACGCCATGTCAGAAAATCTACTTATCTGTTTATTTATCGCCTCAGTATATCTTCTGACCGGACAATTATCGGTTATAAAAAGTTTTACTCTTGGGATCTTAACCACAGCTTTTGTCAGCACAAAATATGTCGCCTGGCCTTTAAGTCTTTCTCTTTTAACCATTTTCTTCGTTTGGGTAATTATCAAAAAATATACTCCTTCAGAAAAGATCACTTTGGTATTCTGCTATTCAGCTTCTTTCCTCTTCTCCCTCATTCTTTTTCTTCTGGCCGATTCCTACAGCAAACAACAAAATATTTTTGAACTTATTAAAATTTACTCAGACTCCGCTCTTTCATTAACTGGATTAATCCTCAAAGCCTCTGACACTTCTTTAAATAATGTTACAACCAATCCGACATTTTCAACTTCCTATGTCAGCAGTAATCTACTCAGGTACTTTGCGGTTTTTATCGGAGGCACCTCCTCCCTTGCTGGCAAAGAACTGCTGACCATACCGCCTCTGGTCGGAATAGCCTCGCTCGCAGGTATAATACTCAACCCATTTACCTCAAAATTTAAGCTAGTAAGTTCTTATCTCCTACTCGCCTTTTCAACCACTCTTCTTTTCATAATATTCTTTTTCGCCAACGACATAAGATATATCTTTATAACTATTCCGTTTCAGATTTTAAGTTTTGGAATCCTGCTTAATACTCTTATGCAAATCTTAGAATCAAGAAAATTAACTTTAAGCTATTATCTAATCCTCCTCATTAGCTTCCTGGCTGTTACTACAAGCGCTTACCCTCATATTAAAAATCAATTACTGTTAAATTTCTTTATCCCTGAATACTCGCGTCCCTACGAAACAGTGAATTTTTACAATCAGAATTTTAAGAATAGCCTCGTACAAAAGCCAAAAATAATTACTGTCCTGCCTCCATTAATGGTCGACTTTTATTCTGATAACAATTACGATCTGCTGCCTTTTTCCCGCTACCAAAACTTCATAACCCAACCTCAAATTTGGAATTTGCCCCAAAACCCGGATCTAATAAATCTCTACAAAGAGTTTCTAAAAAATAATCAGCCAATTTACTTATCAAACTATCTCGCCGACTCTTATTATTTCTCACAGGCATTCTTGCTTTATCAACAGAGTTTCAACCTCACTGAAGTTTCTTCCGGATGCTCAAACCGCTGCAAGTTATATCAACTTAAATTGAAGAGTGACTAATATATTCTCTAAAAGTTAAGAATTACTGAGAGTTTTTCTTGCAGAAGAAGCCACCGTTACTGATACCAGTCATACCTCCCCCGGTGGTATTAGTCGCATTTCCTGTCGAATTTTCTAAGGTGGCACAAAAGGTAAACCCAGAGGGAGTAAGTGTGTTTGTCGCATAAGCCGCTCCTCCAGGAGCTGGATTAGTTGGGGTAGCCCCATCAGCAAACCAAGTTCCGACAATAGTTGTAGGGTATCCGACACCTGGCGAGTAGTTTGCTTCCATAGCTTTTGCCATAGCCTGAATGTCAGCTTTCCTTTTTGCGTCTCTGGCTCTTTGTTGTGTAGATGAAAATAGAGTAACTCCAACAACTCCTAATATAGATAAAATCACGATAACGACTAAAAGTTCAACCAGGGTGAAACCGCGAAAATTGAGAGGTCTATTCTTTATCGGATTAATTCTTACTAAAAAAACTCCTAATACAGAAAGGTTGGACAGAAAACTTTTCATCTCTACTAACTGTCCCAAAAATATCAATTAGTGTCAATATCCTATCTTAAGTCAACAAATTCTAATAATCTATTATGACGAAATATACGGATTGTAACCAAATGAATACAAAAGAATTATTGAGAATTTTTCTTGCAGAAGAAGCCACCGTTGCTAATACCAGTCATTCCACTACCTGTCGCTGAAGTAGCATTTCCTGTCGAATTTTCTAAGGTCGCACAGAAGGTAAACCCAGAGGCAGTAAGTGTATTTGTCGCATAAGCCGCTCCTCCAGGCGCTGGGTTAGTTGGAGTAGCCCCATCAGCAAACCAAGTACCAACTATAATTGTAGGATATCCCGTTCCAGGAACATAATTCGCTTCCATAGCAGCAGCCATTGCTGAAATATCTTCTTTTCTTTTTGCATCTCTGGCTCTTGCTTGAGTAGATGAAAAGAGGGTAACTCCAACAACTCCTAATATAGATAAAATCACGATAACGACTAAAAGTTCAACCAGGGTGAAACCGTTTTGATTATATTTTGTTTTGGGCAGTAGTTTGTTCATTTGTAAATAAATCTGTTTCTGTTCGGCTCTTGAATTAATTAAATCAGTTCTTACAAACCTTGTCAACATATCCTTTGTGGCTAACAATTAACCAATTTTGTTATGGGTTGAAATGCTTGCAAACCGCCTCCCTCTACAACTAATATTAATGTAAGAAGTATTTAAAATGCCCAACTCATTCGCGAAATCTAAAGTTAATTTCCAATCTGGCTTCGCCATCATCCCCCTTCTTATATTAATAGTCCTCGGTATCGCAGCAGGAGTTTATCTAACTCAAACCGGCACCTCCTTCCTCCCCAAAGCCCAAGAGATAAATGATACTGACTGTTACTTATCAAATACAATTAATTTCCAGGGAGAGCCCGTCTCTAAAATATCTTACGGGAACACAGGAAAGGGATATGTTTGCTCAAAAAGCGAAGCTTTTATATATGGATGCCTGGAAAAAGGACTCGAAATTTTTCGCCTACCTTATTATGACCCCATTTGCAAAGGACTTGAAAAAGGCAGAGTTGAAACCGAGCGATGCGAGAACAACACAGCTATACATGCAGATGGATCCATAACTGATTGTGGAGGTAATGGGCTAGTCTGCGTAACAGGCATAGGCGCAAAAGGTGACTCTGGAAAAATCAAATACGCTCAATCTAATAGTTCTCAGGTACTCGGCCTAGCCACTTCTAGAGGACCCAATTATGCATACTGCTCAGGAACATACTGCACTAATAACAATCGCTATGTCAGCGATGGAAACAAGTATATAGAATCATGTAAGTACAACCAACAATGTCTATCTATAACTTATACTGGAGCAAGTCCTAGTATTAATCCTTTTATATGGAGTACGGATGTAACTGTGTGTAAGGATAAAAAGTCTCCTACTGGAAGTATCATTGAGTGCGGATTCAACGATGTTGATCATGACAAGGCAATTTTCTCTCATTGTGATTTCACTCATAATGGAGACAGCAGATCAGAGGATCTCACCTTCTGCAGAGCTCAATCAAGAAGAGATTATGAAAGATTTAAATTATGGTGCACCAAAACACAGTCTCAGCCCGCTCAGGAGGCCGCAGCTCAACCAGCCGCCAATCCTAATCCAGAGAGTCAGCCCACTTCTGAAGCTGGAGGATGTACTAAACCAGAAGCTGAGAGCTGTAAAGGCATATGCTATAAAGATACTTCCGGAAAGAAACAGTGCACTGCGAGTAAAGAAAATTCTAGCGGATGCAGTGAAGCTCAACAAAAACTGTGTACCGATAAAAAGCGAAATAGTGGATGCATGATTATTAGAGGCGAGGTTAAGTGTCTCTATTCGGAAGGGGCAAAGTGTGATTCTGACGATTCAAACGCCTGCTCTCAAGGCTGTGCAGTTGTTCAGAGAGAGGGTCAATGGGTAAGTGAGTGCAAGGCAACAGTTTGTAGCCAAGGTTATCATAATTTTTGCATGGCTACTAAAAACAAGAGTTGTGAGATTAAAGATGGTGTACCTGATTGCACAGGTGATCCTTCAAAAGCACCAAAACCCGCTGCAGCTGCAGTAACAGCCCCCCGTTCCGGAGCCGGAGCTCCTGCTGCAGGAAACCAACCTCAAAGTCCTCAACAAGCAGCAACCGCCAACACTCCTAAACCACCTGCCGCCCCTCTTATTTGCGGTAAAGATGAAAATCTAAATGATATCCCTTGTTACGCAATGGGTGTCTTCTCTAATGAAGAATTGAAAACAAGAGAAGCCCAGGCCAAAATCGCTTCAGTCAACTATACTTTATTCCGCCAAATTTTAGATAATGAAGCAAAGGAAATTGATGCCAAAGTTAAAGAAAACGCTAGAGCAAAAATTGCAGCTGCTGAAGAAGCAATGAAAGCCTGTCTAAAATGAAACTAATAAATAATACAAATCAGAATGGCTTCTCCCAAATAATAATAGTTGTCGTACTTGCATCCGGAATTATAGCTGGAACACTTTTAGTTCAAAATGGTATTAACTTTACCCCCCGCGCTGCTGAACAAGAGGGCTTAAATCCAAGTGAAGGAAAAACTAAGAATTGTGATAATGAAACCAATAAAGAACAATGTCTTTCTGAAAATAATGAGATTTGTGCAAAAGACACTGTAACTTTTTGTGATAACCGAAGTGGAACACCTCAAGCCATACGAAAATCTGGCGGCTACTATGACCCTTCTAATCCTCACCAAGACCCCAAAAGCGGTTGTGTTTTTGACTATCGCGAAGTCACCGGAAAGAAATCTGAATGCGCCAAACCCGAATCCGAATCCGGCCATGTAGTCTATACAACCAAAGATGAGGCTCAAAAACTGGATTCCGACAGAGCAGAAGAGGTAAAGAAAAATTCTTCCTCTTCTTCATCTTCAGGCTCAGGACCTGCTTCGGATAAAAGCACAACAGCCTGTTCAGTCCAAGCCAGCACAACTTATAATGATGCTAAAGTGGCCAATAACTTAGCAAGATTTTATGCCATCCAAAAAGGAGCTGGTGGGCTCTGTACCCCTGCCGACTTTGGAGTAGAGTATAAAGACGAGGTTACAGTCGATGGCGTTAAGGGTCGTCTCATGCTGTGTTCTTCTAAATCCAATCCCCCTGAATTATATTGGGCAATCGCAAGCTACACAGACAACAGCTTTATTCTTGTACCAGAAAACATAAAAACAAAACCCAACATAGATAGCTTAGAGTTCGCTAATCTACAAAAAGCCAGATGCAAAGCCGGCTTGGATCAAGGAGACATATGCAAAGAGGGATAACAGGAGTATTTATACTTATTATTTTTGCAGTTTTAATAAGTGTCGCCGCGATAGGTTTTGGCTATTTTGCACTTTCTGAAAATAACCTACCTGGATATACATCAGAACAAACCGTAACTCTACCTCCTGAAAATCTTATCCCCCCTCCCGAACTTCCAGTCGGAACACCGGAGTGCCCTGATACGGATTACACCGGTTGTGATAACACCTCACTTTGGATGACATGGGATGGGCCAGCTGAAAACCCCACATCAGGTATTAGCACTGAGGGTACTCTATACTCCAAATAGCTCTCTTGCTAGACAAATCCTCTCTCATTTATATATAGTTAATTAATGCACCTGCCCCTAAACCAACGCGGAGCTTCCCAAATCATCCTACCTCTATTCCTTGTAGCCGGAATTGCCCTGGCCGTTTATTTATCTCAACAGCCAACTGAACTCACCCCTTCAGCCGATGAAGTCCCAACCACAGCCCCAAATGGTTGCGAAAAAATCACTCCTGTAAAAAGACTTGTTAAGTATAAAAATTGCTTGAGCACTTCTATCGCTTGTGGCCCCGAAACTAATCTCTTACCCTCAACCGGAGAAAAAGATTCAGACGAAAATTATGTATTTGATGGTAAAAAGGTCGCCACTTATCCACTAAAAGAGGTCGTCTGGGAATTTACTAAAGGTTGGAAACTTTCAGGCACTAAAGGCCCGAGACAGCCATCTGACGGAGATCGGATTGATATTAGTAAAGGACGTTTCGACAGTCCAACTGCCGGAAAGTCTTATCACGAGTCAAATGATGCCGAAAAAGAAGGTTATACCAGAATTACCTATGGTGATGGGGTTGTTGTTGAATATGTTTACACCACTGCCGGAACCAACTATCAGGGACTGCAGGGTAATAAGTATGATCCATCCCGGTCTTATGCTTTTGCTCCTTCCGACCCAAATTCCTCAACAAAATGCGACGGCACAAGCTCCGGATCAACTGGAAGTAAAGCCACCGGCGCAACTTGTAGCAATGGTCCTGAGTGCAGATCAGGCAGCTGCACTAATCAAAAATGCGATGCTACAGGATCTAAAACCGGAGGATCATCTTGTACAACCGGATCTGAATGCGCCTCCAACACCTGTACTAATCAAAAATGCGCCGGCGGTTCGGCATCTACAGGCAGGGCTTGCGATGACAATAGTGACTGCGCCTCTAATAAATGCGTCGACAATAAATGCATAGCCGCCTCCCCGTCACCAACAGCCAGAGCCTCAGGAAGTAGCGGTGGTGGTGGAAATAATAATGGTGGAGGTGGCTCAACTGCCAGCACCGCCCCATCCGCAAGCTCAAGTCCAATATCCAGCGTTGCTACTGGATCACCCACACCAGTTTATTTAACCAAAGCTGAGATAACCGGTTTTAGAAATAGCTATGCAGCACTAGCTACTCGACTCGGTCCCGTCGCCTCCTCTGCTGGTAATTTAAAAATTGTCTCCGGCATTGCCGGATCCGAATTAGAATCAATAGTCTCCCAGCTTCCAACCTGTCCTGATGATGCCAATGTCGGAACTTGTCTTGATACGAAATTCAGGACCCGTTTCGATTTAGCAAAAACCGCCGCCAGATTATCTGCCTTCTACGGAATATTTAATGGTGTTGCCGGAATTTGCGTCAAATCTGATCTCGGTCTTAATCCTCTGATCACTGCAACCTCACAAAGCGGAGTCACGGGCAGAGTCAATCTTTGCACCGATCGCTTAGTAGCAACCAGAATCTGGATGATCTTTGCTAATAAGGCCTTCACCCCAATCCTCTCAACCGATACTCGTTTCCCTGCTAACCCAAGCTGTCAAACCATCCCGGCGGATGTCCTCGCTCATTACAGAAATGCTGAAACGCTCTTTAGTACCCAAGCCGGATTTACCCAAAATACTCTTTGTGACGGCAAAACATCAGTCGCTCCCGGAGGAGGAACATAAATGAAAGGAAATATCAGCATCTTTATTATCTTCTGTGTCTTCTGTATCTTTATCTCCTCCATCTTGTTTTATTGTTTCTTTTCCAGTTGGCAGTGCTTCTTCACTTTCTTCGTCAAACTGAACTTTTACATTTACTTTCTCATCA
>CAYMRP010000009.1:0-42776 GCA_964392925.1 uncultured Gammaproteobacteria bacterium | reverse complement strand
AACAATTTTATCCCTCATCAAGCTTGCACATCAGCTTCACTTATGCTTTAATGTTATAGGCAAAAACGAACAAAAAAGCTTCAGGAATGGACGATAAAACACCCCCTCAAAATATAGGAAGAATAGAAAATGCGCCTCTCGTAGAAGAGATGCAGACTTCATATTTAGCTTACGCCATGAGCGTTATTATTTCCCGTGCCCTACCCGACGTTAGAGATGGCTTAAAACCGGTTCAAAGAAGAATCATTTATGCTATGAGTCAGCAGGGTCTTCATCACACCTCACGTTATCAAAAATCAGCTGCAGTTGTTGGAGAAGTTTTAAAAAATTATCATCCTCACGGTGATGCTCCGGTTTACGAAGCTATGGTTCGTATGGCCCAAGATTTCTCAATGCGATACCCGATGGTCGATGGTCAGGGTAACTTCGGATCGGTTGATGGAGATTCGGCTGCTGCGATGCGTTATACCGAAGCCAGGCTTTCAGCAATCGCTGACGAACTTTTAAGAGATATTAACAAAGACACCGTCGATTTCACCGAAAATTATTCCGGTACCACTGATGAACCAGCCTGGATGCCAACAGTAGTTCCCAATCTCTTACTTAATGGCGCACAGGGAATCGCTGTTGGTATGGCAACCCAAATCCCTCCTCACAATCTTGGCGAAGTTGTCGATGCTTTAATTTACATGATTGAACATCCAGCCAAAGAAGTTAAACCAACCGAAGCTGCTGCTGAAAAACAAGTTGAAACGGCAGAAATTAAATCCGAAACCGATGAAGTAAAAGAACCTGAAGAACTAACTTTCGGTCAAACAGTCGCTGAGTTAAAACAGGAATCTTATTACCAATCTTCCGCAACAGTCGAAGATCTTATGCAGTTCATCAAAGGTCCTGATTTCCCCACAGGTGCCTCTATTTATGACATAACCGAATTCCAACAAGCCTACGCAACAGGCAAGGGCAGAGTCGTTATGCGCGCTAAATCAGAAATCGAAGAAGCCCGCAACGGCCGTTTTGATATCATCACAACTGAACTTCCATACCAAGTTAATAAGGCAGTTTTAATTGCAAAAATTGCTGATTTAGTTAAAGACAAAAAAATTGACGGCATTTCTGATCTGCGAGATGAATCTGATAGAAGGGGAATGCGGATTGTTGTCGAATTAAAACGCGATGCGAAACCTCAATCCGTTCTCAACAATCTCTACAAACTTACTGCTATGCAATCAGTATTCAACGTTAATATGGTTGCTCTTTCTGACGGCGTGCCTCATTTAATGACTCTCAAAAGAATCCTCGGCGAATTTATTCATCACAGGCAAATCGTTATTACCAGACGCACTGAATTTGAACTAAAAGAAGCTAAAGCCCGTGAGCATATTCTTGAAGGCTTAAAAATTGCCGTTGATAATATTGACGAAGTCATTAATACCATTCGCAAAAGCAAAGATGCCGATGAAGCCCGCGGAAAACTTATGTCCCGCTTTGCTTTATCTGAAATTCAGGCCGTTGCGATCTTAGATATGCAGCTAAGAAGACTAGCCGCTCTTGAAAGACAAAAAATCGAAGATGAATTAAAATTAGTCCGGGAATTAATTGCCTACCTCGAAGACTTATTAGCCCACCCTGAAAAAATCTTAAAAGTTGTTAAAGAAGAACTTAAAAAAATCCGCGACAGATACGCAGACGATCGACGAACCAGAGTATATAAACAAAAAGTCGGAGAATTCTCAGAAGAAGACTTAGTCGCCGACGAACAAACTATCGTCACAGTAACTCAAGGTGGCTATGTTAAAAGACAACTTCCAGGCACTTTCCGAACTCAGGCTAGGGGAGGCAAGGGTGTCTCAGGCATAACCACCAAAGAAGAAGATGCAGTTTCCCATCTCTTCTTCACCAGAACTTTAGACAGTCTTTTATTCTTCACCGATAAAGGCCGTGTTTTCCAGATTAAAGTTTGGGAGATTCCAGAGGCCTCAAGAGTCGCTAAAGGCCAGGCTATTGTCAATTTAATCAATGTTGAACAAGGTGAAAAAATTACTGCTATCCTAACTCACCGCTCAAAAGACCAAATTAAATTCCTCTTTATGTGTACCAGAGAAGGAAACGTTAAGAAAACCCCAATCGAAGAATACTCCAACATCCGCAAAAACGGACTTATTTCAATCAAACTTGATAAAGGTGACACATTAGGTTGGGTTATTCCAACCTCCACAAATGACGACGTAGTTATTGTCTCCTACCAAGGCCAATCTATCAGGTTCAAAGAATCCCAAGTCCGCCCAACTCACCGTGACACATCCGGAGTTAGGGGAGTCATGCTTGAAAAGGGTGATGAAGTCGTTTCAATGAATTTAGTTAACGATCCTGCAGGCATGTTGCTGGTTGTAATGGAAAATGGCCTAGGCAAGAAAACTCCAATCTCCTCCTGGAAAGTTCAGGGCAGGGGAGGCTCAGGTATTAAAGCCGCCCAAGTTACCGAAAAAACTGGCAAAATAGTTACCGCCCAAATCATTAATAAAGATCATGAAACTTTAGTTATGACCAGCAACAAAGGCCAGCTGATCAGAATGAATATCAAAGACATCCCGACTCTTCAAAGACAAACTCAGGGTGTTATCTTAATGCGAGTCCGGTCCGGTGAGAAAGTCGCCGCCGCTACTATAGTTGGTCAAAAAGACAAAGAATTTGAAGTCGGAGTAGAGGGTCCTGAAGATAAACCAAAATCAGCTCCAAAAGCCAAATAAAGTTCCATATTGGCATTTATAATTTATTAGCATTAGAATATATTCATGCAAAAATTTAAACAATTACCTTGGGAGAAATTTCTTACTAATCTCGTTATCGTCTATTTCGGTATCGGCCTCGTTTTCGCAATTCTATTCGCTATTTATTACAAATGGGAATGGTTTGGTTATTTCTCACCCGGCTTCTTCGCTGTGCTTATCACATGGCCCTTCCAAGCTTGGGGCTTCATAAACGACCTTTTATACTACGGCCTCGCCGGCAAACCAACCCCAATCTAATCACACTATAAAATCATCGGCTGATTCCCTAGGAGGTGAATCTTTTTCTTGATATGAATCTCTTATCCCTTTAGGAATTTTAGGTCCAAACAATCTCATCTTTAATCTTCTCAGGATAAAGCTAAGTCTACTACCGCCCTCACCTAACTCAGCCTGTGAATCCTTAGGTAGATCTGCCGGCCAAAACTTTTCTTTTGAATTATAAGCCGCCACAGCAAAACTTGTACCCACAAAAGAAAAAGCTGCAAAATTACGAATAAAGCCTCTTTTTGCTTCGTTTAGATTATCTATCTCTGGTTTAAAACTCTCTGCTATCAGATTACGGGCAATCGCTAATTCCTCACGCTCAACTCTATCCCTTTCAAACTTAGCATCAAGCTCAGCTCTTGTCGGCCAGGTGGGCATTGGAACAGCAGCAGTAGCTCTTCGCGATGCTTGATCAGTAGCAACTTCCTGAACATAAGCATCTATTCTGGGAGTAAAGGAATCGATAGCCTGCTGTGTATTAATTAAATTCATCACATTCTCACCAGCCATAGCGGCTGCACCCACTGAGCTAAGAATATAAACGAATTTCCGACGGGTTACGAAATGTTTTGCTTTGGAACCGGCCTTCTCTAACATATTATAGGGCATTATATTATCGATATACAAAAAAATCCACTACTACAGCCTAATAATCAAACTCACTCCAGCCATTATCAATTAACCTCTCACCTTTATCTAGATCACTAATTGCTCGAATATCCTCAGCTGATAGCTCAAAATCCAAAGCCTCAAAGTTTTCTTTAATATGCTCCTCAGATGTCCCTTTTGGAATAGCCACAATCCCGCGCGCCACAATCCAATTTAAAATCATCTGCGGTACAGTTTTATCATATTTTCTGGCAATCTCAACAAGTCCTGGGATCTCTAAATCCGCCCCACGCCCAAGAGGGGAGTAAGCCGTTATAACAATCCCATTTTCCTTTGCAAATTCCGCTAGCTCAAATTGACCGAAGGTCGGATGCAGCTCAACTTGGTTATTAACAATCTCAACCCCAGACTCTAAACAATCTTTAAGATGATGGATAGTGAAGTTAGATACACCTATATTTTTAATAATTCCCTCAGCTTTTAATTGTGACATTGTTTTTAAACTCTTCTCCAAAGATTCACCTTTATTAGGCCAATGAATTAAAAGTAAATCAATATATTCTGTCTGCAGCTCCTCAAGAAATCTTTTTACCGATTCGTTCAATTTAGTAGGGGACAATTCTGAATACCAAACTTTGGTTGTTAAAAAGATGTCTTTTCTGGCAACTCCTGAATCTAAAATTGCCTGTCCAACTTCTTTATGATTTCCATATTTATCCGCCGTATCAATGTGTCTATAACCGATCTCCAGCGCTTTAAGTGTTGCCTTATACGCATTCGCTTCCTCAAGCTTCCAGGTTCCAATCCCCAAAGCCGGGATAGTCTCACCATTCTTAAATTTAAAGTTCTTCATACGCTCAAATAATAGAGAATTAGAACCTAATAGTAAAGCTCATCAACTTTTGAGTATTACTATCCTATAGTGTATAATACTATCAATGAAATACGACAGAGAATCAGTAGCCAAAAGAAACGCCGAGTTTGCATCTGTTGTAACTCTAGGAACTCTAGAGATGGCTAAGATGGCTGGACAAATATGGAGACTACAAACTATGTCCTATGGGGGATCTATTGATTCTATACATCCCGCCGTTAATTTCATACTCGATTACACTGGCGATTTCTTTGGCGCTTACGCTGCTAACTGGCTAACCTCTAGCTCGCTTATACCCAAGGGCTCAGATCGGTTAAAACAAAATATCGGTTCTGTGGTAGCAATGACCGCTGCAATAGCGATAGAAATACTTCCTATTTATGGCACTCCTAGATTGGAAGACCTTCCTGCAGCAGTAGCTGGAATAGCTGCCTATAGAGGTTTGCATTATCTGCTGAACAAGAAGTAATCTAAATCCCAAACAAATCCTGAAGCTGAGGCACACTAATAATTAATATTTGCGCCAAAAGAACTAACCCAACTGATACAAGCAAGTACTTATTAGACCAGGGGGAGTGATGTCTTCTCATTATAAAAATAAATATCATCTGAGATATAACCACCAACGAGAATGCTGCTGCCCGGGCTTGTTGTTCCCCAAAATTATTAAGCACCCAAACAAAACTGAGAAGAGTAATACCGGCAATCACTGAAGCCGCAATAGTAATAAATTTTATAGTTGCCCCATCAAGAATCGACTTCTTAGCATCACGAGGTTTAGCCTCCATGATTTGTTTAGATGCCGGATCAGCAGCCAAACTCAAAGCCGGTATCCCATCGGTAACGAAGTTAATCCACAAAATTTGCGTAGCAGTCAAGGGAGCGGGCAGTCCAATAATAGCCGCAGCTACAATGAGTAACACCTCCGACAAATTACCAGTCATCAAGAACTTAACCACTTTCAAAATATTGTTATAAATTAATCGACCTTCCTCTACAGCCGTCACAATTGTTGAAAGATTATCATCAAGAATAATAATATCTGAGGCCTCCTTGGCTACATCCGTACCCGTTATACCCATTGCCACCCCAACATGGGCTTGTTTTAAAGCTAAAGAATCATTAACTCCGTCTCCAGTTACTGCAACCACCTTCCCTAAAGCTTGATAAGCCTTAACTATTCTTAATTTATGCTCCGGAATTGCTCTAGCAAAAATTCTTATCTTTTCTATCCGCGCAGTTAACTCTTCATCAGACATTTCCTCTAACTGACTACCATTAATAACCTCATCACCCTCCTGCAAAAGATTTAACTCGTGGGCAATTGCTTTAGCCGTCAATTCATTATCCCCAGTCACCATAACCGTCATAATTCCAGCTTGTCTGGCCTTCTCAATTGCTTCTTTTGCCTCAAGGCGAGGAGAATCAGCAATCCCAACTAATCCCTGAAATTCCATACTATGTTCAAGCTTTTCTATTCCTGTTTTACGCTCTTTAACCTCGATTCCTGCAAATGCCAAAACTCTCAACCCTTGTGAAGCCATCGCCTTATATTCGCTTTCAATTTTCAAAAGCTCCTTCTCGGATATTTTACAAAGCGGCAAAATTGATTCCGGAGCTCCCTTGGAGTAGAGGACTGCTTTGCCATTCTGCTCCCATATCACACTCATTCGTCTTCTCTCAGTATTAAATGGTTCTTCTTCTAAAATTTTACCCTCAGATCTTAATGTTTCATAATCAACTTTTTTATCTCTCGCCCAAAGTAAAAGCGCCCCTTCTGTTGTGTCACCTAAAACATCAATCGCTCCACCTTCTTTCAACACCAGCGAAGAACTATTACAAACAATCGCATTTATCATCAGTGACTTAAGTTTCGCCTCATCCGCCGAAACCTTCCGGACAGTCATCTTATTCATAGTTAGTGTTCCGGTCTTGTCTGTACAAATAACCGAAGTTGCCCCAAGCGACTCTACAGCACTCATTTTCCGGACCAAAGTTTTCTTCGAATACATCTTGCGCACACCAAACGCCAATAGCACTGTCACCACAGCTGGAAGACCTTCAGGAACAGCCGCCACCATTAACGCAATACTTGATGACAAAGTTTCAATTATCTGATCTCCTTGAAAAATTCTTATTCCGAAAACCAAAACCGATACCAGAATAGCTACTAGTCCAAGATTGCGAGCTAACCCATTAAGTGAGATCTCAAGCGGTGTTTTTTCTTCCTCAACTTCTGAAAGAGTCAGTGCAATTTTTCCAAATCTTGTATTAACCCCGGTTTTTTCAACTAACAAAGTCCCTCTCCCTGATGAAACATTAGTCCCAAAGTACAGTCCGTTCTCTTCTTTCTCTGCAGTCTTTACAACAGGCAGCGATTCGCCGGTCAAAGCCGATTCATTAACATACATTTCATAACTTTGAACCAATATTCCATCAGCCGGAATTCTATCTCCAGCCTCCAAAATAACTAAATCCCCAGGTACAATTTGCATTGAAGCCAGTTGAACTTGTTTTCCATCCCTAATTACCCTTGAGAATGCTACTTCTAATTTTCTTAAAGCCTCCAACTCCTTCGAGGCTTTAAACTCCTGCCAAAAACCCAATCCTACATTCAAAGCCAATATAACTAAGATAAGTACTGCATCTGTCGCATGTCCTACGCCAAAAGAGAGGAGGGAAGAGAATATTAGAAGCCAAATTAGTAGATTCTTAAATTGAGCTGACAGAAGCTTTAATACTGAATAAGTTTTTTTTGATGGCAGCTCATTCGGACCAACCTCTTTTAATTTTGCATTTGCCTCACTTGTGCTAAGTCCTTTAGTCTCCATGCTCATTCATCATACCAAAAAATCCCTCTCCCTGCCCTCAAAAGACTACACAGGCTCAATCTATTTTTCGAACGCAGTGAGAAAATACCTCATGAATCTATTGACAACAATTAATAATTAATTAACAATTAGTTAATGGGTCTCTTAATTTCCTTACTTCTTAACACTTTAGCCCTGATAATCACCGCCTATATCGTTCCTGGATTTAAAGTTGATTCTTTTACTGCCGCTCTGCTTGCAGCTATAGTTCTTGGTCTTATTAACACTTTCGTTAAACCTATCCTACTTTTATTAACCCTTCCGTTAACGATAATAACTCTTGGATTATTCATGTTCGTAGTCAATGCAATCGTTTTAAGACTTACAACCTTGGTCGTTCCCGGATTTATGGTTGACGGCTGGATGCCTGCAATCCTCGGCGCAATAGTACTCTCGGTAACTTCGACTATCCTCTCAATGCTAGTTAAAGACTTCGCCGCCAAAAAATAATTTAGATCCTAAATAAAACTTATCTTTCGAGCAAAGTGCAAGCAACTACTCCTTGTTTTTACCATGAAAGTTTTTGTGTACCTCCCGAAGTTGCTTATTAGTTATATGAGTATAAATCTGCGTGGTCGCAATATTCGCATGTCCCAACATCTCCTGAACCGATCTTATATCAGCTCCATTAACCAATAAATCAGTTGCAAAACTATGTCTTAAAGTATGTGGTGTAGCTTTAATTGTTAACCCAACTTGTTTGACATATTTCTCCACAATCCGTTCAATAGATCTGGTTGTAAGTCTCATATTCTCCCCATCATCAGATGAGTCCTGTCTGCCCTGAAAACGGATAAAAAGCGGCTTATATGGATCTCGCCGAGAACTTATATATTCCTGAATTATTGCTCCTGCGCCCTCGGATAAAAAAACGATCCTTTCTTTACCGCCTTTACCCATAATCGGAAATTCCCGTCTCTCAAAATTTATTGAATCACGGTTAAGCGATGCTAGCTCTGAAACCCTAAGACCTGTTGAAAATAACCCTTCGAGAATCGCCCTATCTCTCATACCATCCTTCGTTGTTTGATCAGGGGCTTCAAGCAAAAGTTCTAAATCTTTATTCTCAAGTACTTTAAGAGGGGAGTCTTCGCTCTCTCCCAGCTCCACTTTCTCCGGAGGTAGTGTTACTATGTCTATCCGCGTCATGTATTTCAAAAAAGCCCGTAAAGCAATCATAAAATAATTCTGGGTTTTTCTTTTTAGAGGCTTTTTGGTTTCCGGATCTGTCCAACGAGCGAGATGAAGTCGATATTTTTTTATTAGTGTTAAATCTATTTCCGAAGGCTTTATATCTCCGGCAAAATCTAAAAACCTTACTAAATAATGATTATAATTCTCAATTGTATTCTGAGATACATTACGCTCAAGTTCCAGATACTCTAAAAAATCGAGCTTTATGGCGGACAAACTCATAGGGGCATTTCTCTAGAGCATGGCCAAACCGGCTATCCCTAGAACAACTAAAATAACACCAACTGCAGTTAAAGCCAAAGTGTTGTCAAATAATCCAGCGTTAGGTAGCTGATTGATATTAGGCTGATAAACAGGGTACTGAGCTGATTGAGAAGCAGTTGGGTTAGTCGATGTAGTATTTGGAAGGGTCTGGCCTTGACCTCCAAACCCGCTAGCTAGAGGACTTGGACTAGCAGTTATTCCTGCTGCACAATTACCTGTTCCTACAGTGTAAGTACCGTTCGTCACTGTACTCAAAACATCAGCAATAGTTCCTCTCTCTATTACATTAGAATCAGTTGTTTTTGTTTTATTATTAGGATCAAAATCAAACGATAAATTAATAGGTGTACCAGTGGCTAGGGTACTAGCTACTTTAAATTTGAACTTTGCAAACACACCGCTTCCTGTATAAGGATTCGCAACCGCGGAAACACCCGATATTCCAATTTTGCCACCAGCTGAGTCTACAGAAATTCCCGGATACTCAGGATAAATCGTCCCCTTTGTTATTTGATCTGTAGTAATTGAAAGCTGAGCGGGGTTATAAATGATAATCATATCCGTACCATCAGTCTGCACTCCCTGGGTATCTAAATTAACATCGATTGTTACATCACAACCTTTATTCAAACTACCAGAGGAAGGATTAAAAGTAAGGGATGCGGCTGAGGCAACCGCCGGAAATACTCCAAACGTTCCAAATATAATTATTAAACTAATAATCTCAGATAATTTTTTTAACATAACTATTAAATCTTACACATTTCACAACTAATTGTCATTTTTGGATCGTATCCACAAACACCGTCGCTAATAGACCCTGCGCTACAAACCTGAACTCCGCTAACACCTTCCGCATTTTGGCAGCTCTGAGTAAAACTCTCACATTTCTGAGTATCATCTACAACAGCTGAACTAGTGTCAGAAATAATAATATCAGCATTCACAACAGCACCGATAATGTCTTGAGTCGTCCCCGACAAAACCACATTAGAATCAGCTGTCTCTGACGGCTGATAATCAATTAATAACTGCGTCTGACCGTCTTTTAAAGCTGTAAAATTCAGCGTAGCAAATGTTCCAGCCCCCGAGAATCCAGATTTAGTTGGTAGCGTAATACCTGAGATACCAATCATCCCCTGACTTTCATCAACCTGAATTGCCGGGTACTCTGAATATATCTCACCTTTTACAGCAAAATTTGCACCAGATGCAGATAAAAAGGCTGGATCATATTTAACAACCAGATCACTGCTGTCAGTCACATATCCACCTGTAAATAATTTGATATCCACCGTCACATTATCACCTTTTCTATATGATGTCTTATCAGGGACTAGACTAAATTGAGCACTCCTCATCTCGTTAGCTTTCTGAGCCAGAGGATTCATATTTCGGCCTTGAGAAGGGGAGAAGAGTGTGTATGCCCCAAATATCAACTCACCCACCACAGCAATACCCAACACTGCAATTATTATCTTTACGATATTACTTCGAAAAAAATTTCCATTGGTTTTTGCAAAGGGTGGAGTAGGCTGACTACTATTTGGACTCGTCGCTTTAAAAATAGAAGGACTGGCAGAGTTTTCCATATCTTTATTAAATTTAGCGTACTTTTCAATACAAAAGCAAGCTTTTGCCTGTTACTAAATAGCCGCCGCTAATTAGTAATTATTATCTCAGTCGTCAGCAGGCTAGTGAGTATATTTTGATTATCTCGATTACTATAAATCCTTGAACCCTGATTCAAAGCAATTGGAGTACTCCCGGCTGACTTACCTTTAAATATGATCCTGACCATAAGGGGATCATTACCTTCAGTAGTTATGACTCCTGGAGTTGGTTTACCGGCAACCAAAGAAATATTTCCGGTTTGATTATCTACAAATTCTTCAGCCCAACTGGTTAAGACAGTTCCTTTCTCTATTCTAACCACCTCAAGCATACTCGCATCAAATCCAATTTTAGCCGCAAATAAATTAGCAGCTTCATTTTGTGACCAAATTCTAACATCGACAGCAAATTCCGTATTCTTTACATATGTCCCTGACCCCGAGGCTTCCAATAAAAAGTAGGCTGCCCTTGCAGCAGCAGAAGCTGTCGGTGTAGAGCTAGCCTGAGCTGATCCGGATGCACCTGGACTTGCCGGAGCAGTTGGAACAGGTGTCGGCATAACAGCTCTTGCCGGCACAGCTTCATCTTCATTATTGAAGTCATATCTCATACATGCCCAGTCAATCGAATTAACCTTAGTATCCCGGTTAAAGTCCCCGGTCTTATTTGAAGTACCTAGAACAGACCATTGTCTAACTATCTCTGAGCGATCAAGAGTGTTAATTTTGCCGTCTGATAGAATGACCGGCGCAATATCACCAATTGGCAATATGAATGAAGGAGAATCATCCGCAGTCACCACGTTAGTACCTCTAGCTGCGGTGAAATAGGCATTTCTTCTCAGAGAATAGGGAGCCTTAACTGATACAGCATAAAGTTTTCCAATCTGCAGTTTTGTCTTCAGATTTTCAATTAAGCCTTCTTTACTAATGGTCACTGTCTCGTTAACCCGGCTACCGTTCTCGTCAACTAAAACTACTTGAACGCCACTTGTATCAAATTTTCCTGGTTCCCGACAAAATAACCTTGCTCCTAAGGCAATTAAAGTTGTATCGACTTGGCAATTTACTTCAGGCAAAATCTTACCATCACTTCTTGTCATAACGACTTTAAACAATCTCCCCGTATCTAGGCTACCTGCAGGCTTTACGGTCGCGATAACTTGCGAGGCATTCCAATCTAGAATTTGCACATCAACTGCATCCGCCGATACTTTACCTTTGGTATCACCAAATCTTGAACCATTAAGTGTTAATTTAAGCTCCTGTTTTGATACGTCCATACTACAATCAAGTGAAGTTATTACCGGTTCGGGTTCTAAAATCTCCACAGCAACGTGTTCGACTTTTGAATCACCGGTCACAGGAAAAAATTCAGCCCAAATTTGTCTAAAACCAGGCGCAGCATTGTTATACGTAAAATTGGTCAATATCGGATGTTCATCGTAAGGAACCAAAGGAGCGTCAGCCAATTCAGCCTCTGTTTCTGCAACTCGATAATAGGTAGTTCCTTGTACTGATGGAATAATCGATGCCGAAGCCGTTGCGGATGCAGAAGCTGAAGCTATTGGCGACTGAGCATCAACTTGCTTTACAGCAAGAACTGACCATAATTTATCTGCACTGGCATGAAAAAGTGTGTTGTAAAGCGACGATCCATTATTATTAGGATCATTATTATTACTATCCTCACATGAGGGGACTCTGAAAGTTCTGGCAGCCCCTGCAACATCTCCTCTCATTAATCTCGCATAATATACAGTATCCAGTCTGAATGCACTCTGGAAATTATTACTGAATGTCATCGGACCTTTATATAAATTATTAGCTCCGCTGGCAGTATAGGTCGTACTTACATAAGGGTTGGTAAAAGCTGCATCCTGACTAACCTGAATTGCTGTTATCCCAGTAAGTGATTGGGGAGCGTAAAGATCAAAAGAGTATGCCACAGGATTGTATAGACAGCTAAAAGCCATTGGAGTCGTAAGCGGTGCTGTTGGCGGAGCTAAGGAAGGGCTAGGTGAGGGTGATGATGAAGGACTAACTGAAGCAGATGCGCTTGGCGATGGATTTAATGAAGGGCTAGCAATTACTGAGGCAACTGCACTAGGTGATACTGCTGGTGTCGGAGAGGGGATAACATTTGAAATTATGAAAGCCGGATCTCCATTCCCTCCGAAATCTCCAATCCCATCAAATTGATTAGTTGCTGGGTAAACCTTAAATGAAAGTTCCGGGTCAGAAGCATTACATTGCACATCAGCACTAACTTTCACTCCTCCCACTCTATATTGATTCACTTTCACATCATTACATGGACCCTCAACTAAAACCGATCTTGTCGGATTAGATCCTGCACCTCTTACCAGGTTTTCTAAGGTCAATGAGGTGAAATTAGTAGGGTTCAGCATCTGAGCCCCACAACTTGCAGCAGCCACTTTAGCTTGAGCAAGGGTCACAATACTTTTCCAATATAAGAGTGTTGTATTATTTTTATTTGCTGCAGTTAGAGGCGCACTCAAGCTCAAAGAAGATTTTAAACAACTAATAACATCAACTGCCGGAGAAGGGGATGGGGAGCCTGAACTAGCCGGAGAAACATTCGGAGTGCCCGATGGTGTCGCCTCATCTAGACTGAATGGGGATGTCAGCTTTATTGGGAATGCACCGCAAGTTACTTTATTTGGATCAGTAGACACAACACAAGACTCGCTGCCCATAACCAACTGAATCGGCTTTACATCAGCTTTAGGTGCGAATATTTGTGATTTTTGTAGTAGCCAGACTGTGAGCGGAATAGCTAGCAAAAGAATGGCTAAGCTCGCAATGCCAGCATTTTTTCTATTTTTGAAAAATTCAGCAATACGTGAATCTGAAGCTTTAATAATCTGCTTGGACTCTAAAAAACTCGGCATTTCCATAAAATTATTCATTTATCGTTTTTAATATTTACCTACCCTTTATGATATTAGCAGAATTTTATTGCTTTGTAATATCATGCTTATCGGCGAAGCTGACGGACTAGGGGAAGGACTCGGATTTACCGAGGGAGACGGCCTTAGCGAAGGGACTGGAGTAGCCGATGATACCGGTATGAATAAAGTATCTGAACTGGACCCAATGTGAATTGTATTAGAAGCAGATCCTGGAATCTCAACTGGCAAAGGCTCATCCGATGATCCAAAATCATATTGCATACAGGCCCAATCAATCGAATTAACCCGGGTGTCCCGATTAAAATCTCCTGTTAATTTAGCATCTGCTTGACCCAAAATTTTCCATTGTCTTATTAATTCTGCCCTGTCTAAAGTATTAATCTGTCCGTCAACATTAATCTTCGGCGCAATATCACCAATTGGCAATATAAAAGGTGCACCATCAGGTCGTAATATTTCAGTTGTACCTTCCATCGCTGTAAAGACTGCCGTCCTTCTTAATGAACTGGGAGCTTTAATTGAAACAGCATAATTCTTTCCTACCTGAAGTTGAGTTTTAAGATTATTAATCTCTCCATCTTTGCTAATAGTCACTTTCTCTTCGACTTTACTTACTTTACCTTTATCATCAGGGCTGGAAACAATAGTCAAATCTACATCTGTCGCATCAAATTTCCCCGGTTCGCGGCAAAAAATTCTTGCACCCAGAGATACAAGTGATTTATCAACTGCACAAACAGCTGTTGGTGATTCAAACCCGTCCGGCCTCTCCACCTTTATTTGGAAACGTTGACCCTCATTAATAGGAATGTTGGGATTCTTAAGTGAAGCAATTATCTGTTTATTTGTCCAACCCTGGATGTCTGGTGTACCGGTAGGTGAAACAGAGGTAACTTTGCCAATTGTCGTACCAAAAAAGTTACCATCAACTGTAATCCTTAAGCTTTGTTTTGAAATATCTAAATTGCATGCTAAGCCGGTTATTTGGGGAACTTTATCGACTAAATCAAAAGTAACATGATCTACCCGGGTTGAGCCATCCGGATGCTGAAATTGAACCCATATCTGTTTAACACCAGGCTGTGTATTAGTCAGTTGAAAATTAGTAGTTATAAATTGTTTCCCGATACTGTACGTTGGGTTACCGCTCGAGCCCGGGTTGCTTGAGCCGCTCACAACAGGAGAACCGCTTGCAAATACATCATCACTGTCATCACCCGAAGTTCCCGTAAAATTGTCATCACTGTCCTGAGCAAAGACATCTCCAATTAATCCCGAAACCCAACCAAAAGCCCAATGCGTTTTATTTGGCACCATCGCAAACTCTCTCCATTGAGCTGAAGACAAACCGGCCTGAGACTCTGCCAAACGATAACGAACCACATTATTCGCAGTTCCGCTTCCGGACGACACCGGGCTGCCCGCAGAAGCTGTTGGACTGCCGCTGGCACCGGTAAATACATCATCACTGTCATCACCCGAAGTTCCCGTAAAATTGTCATCACTGTCCTGAGCAAAGACATCTCCAATTAATCCCGAAACCCAACCAAAAGAGGTTGTGTTTTTAATTTCCTTATTTAATGCTGCGGGCTTTGGCGGGGCCGCTGGAAGCGAAGCTAGAGAACCGGGAATATCACAAGCGCTTTGAGGGCCGTTCAAAATTTCACCGCCGCCGGTATTATCAAATTCGCCGTTATCTACATTATTAACAAAAATGTTACCGCTTACTCCATCATTACATTTGTGCTGTCTTAGTGATGCATAGTCGTTAGGGTCTGCCATATTGCCGCAAACAGCCACATTAGTCACCGGAGCATCTTTGTGAGCTTCATGACAACTTCCCAACCCAATCCCATTACCTCGATTGTTAGTCACATTATTTGACAGAATCTTACTATTCTTCACGACTGACCCATTATCAGGCCCCGCAGTAATACCGTCTATCGGTTCAAATTTCCCGTTACCGGTAACCGTACAATTATCGACGACCACATTGTCCGTATCGGCCAGATAAATACCCGATCTGCTGCTGTTAGTCACCTTGCAGCCTGTAACCCGGGCGTTCTTAACTCCCAAAGGAACACCGTTCTTATGTTTATAACCTAAATAAATTCCGTCAAAGCTGAAATCATTAACTTCAACATTAATCACGAAAGCCCCATCAAGATTCTCAAGCTTTAGTCCGTAACAGCAATTATTAATATATTCCGAAAGAGCCGGCCCCTGCAGCGTTAAATCCCTAACCACAATATTTTGCTGCCCCGCACTCGAATCATTAGCCATCATATCCGTCAATGCGATGTTATCGGCAAACTTAATTATTGTCGCTCCCATACCATCCCCTGCTAGGGTAGTGTGTGAATAAAGCCTAATTTTGTCGCTAATTGTGTACGTTCCTGCCGGCACATATACTGACCCTCCCGAAGTCTTAATACTATCCAAAGCCAACTGAATATTATTGTTGAAACTCCTAACATTAACATTTTGCGGAGTCCCCGGTGTCGGAGAAGGGGAGGGCGATACCGCAGTTGATGGACTTACTGCGGGAGAAGAGCTCGAGCCAGCAGAAGGCTGGCTGGAAGGAGCTGTACTTGAATTAGTGATATTAAAAAATGGGTTAACCAGCTTAAGCGGCACTGTCGGACAATCAACCACCTTTTTCTTATCTTTATTAAGCTTAATGCATCCGCCATCCCCAAGCTGTATCAACTCTCCTGCCGCTTTAGGCAGGAAGTCTAGTTCTCCCCTTATTAAAAATAATCCAATCGGTAAAAGAATTAATAGAACAAGCAGGATTAATAGGGAAGTAGCGGTCCTCAAATCAAGCTCCAAACCTATTCTCTCTAAAAGCTCACGCAAATATTTCAAGGCTGTGCCCATTGATCTAATAATGAAATAAAAGCAGAGCATTAGTCAATCGGGTAAATATTGTGCGACATGGGAAATATGTTGATCAAGCCTGGATAATTAAATATTCACAAGCAATTCACTAGTACTGGCAATTAGAACCGGAATAAAGCCAACAAGAATTTAGGCTACTAAAGTAATTCGAAGTAATAAATATTTAGAAGTCTCTTAATAAAATCGCGACTTAGATCGATAAGATGTCTGCAAAATCCATATTTTTATAAAACTGATAAACAATCTATTAGATTATCAACTTATCAGTTATTAGAACTCGTTTATACAGCCCTAACCGCACAGTTTCCTCACTAATCTGCTGTCTAGGCACGATTAGCCTCGAGGCCCAAAATCCCCCCTAAAACGGCTTGTAAAGAGGGGGGAGCTATATTTAGTCATCTAATGTTTAGCTGGCTACAACAGTCTAATCAAACAACTGGTAAAAACTAGAAAAAGTTAAAAAAAGTAAAAAGTAAAAAGTAAAAAAAAGACCTGTAACAAGCGGATAATTAACGACTTTGAAAATCGTAATTTCTCAGTTATTAAATGCTTATTCCAGGACCAATAGGACTCCTCCGGTCATTTAGCTATGCGATGTCGCATAAGCTATATTGTGCGACATTAGGCATGAGTAGAGCTAAGTAGAGACAAAATCGAGGCTGATAGAGTCTGAAGGAACATAACCGGTCTGAATAAGTAGACTTCTTCGAGCCTGACTATACGACTCACAACTAGCAGTGCGTACTTACCACACCATAACTCCTCTGTTAAAGTAGATCCTATAGTTTTCACGATTTTGGATGCTTCTTAATCTGAGTATTTTGTCGCATACTCAAAAGAGTATGCAATCCTCTGCAGTCTTTAGAAACGGAAGTTTGTTGTAACAACGCGATAACCTTCGCAGGACTTTAATTCAGGCTTGAATTAAGTCTTATAGTATTCAAGTTATCCACACTCATCAATGCATCAAACTATATCATTTTCCACACTACTCTTTTCACACTTCCCTCCTCTAAAAATTTCTAACTAAAAAAATTAGTTAGTAAAAATATTATCAACATCAAGCCTCCGCCGATTTGGGAATATTCCATTATAACCCGCTTCTTTAGCTTGTCTCTTAGATACTCCGATAATATGCCTAAAAATATGTAATTTATAGAATTTACATATAATGCATTAACTAGTGGAGCCTGCGGCCAGAATGAAAGCGCTACCGCACTCTCCCCTAGAATTAATGACAAAACCAAAGAATAGACTACGATTTGCGCTGATAACTTCTCCATCTTGATTGACCACAGGCTCTGTAACGATAATGGAAAACTCACTACTGCGACTAACAGCCCATTCCAATAAAATGGCAAATTAAGGGAAAAAATGATTCCAACTAACAGAATAAAGGTAAAGATCGTATAAACAAAGTTGGCAGTAGATGCCGCCCGATATAGAGGAATAGCCCGGTCTGAAGCCACATTCAATATGTTTTGAGATAGAATAAGCCAGTAAAAAGAGATTCCAAAGAAAAGAGCCGCCGGGACTCTTGTTAACCATCTGACATATTTAAATAGAAAGTAGAATCCAAGAAACGCTGCTACGTAAAATACTGGCAAAATAAAAAGTAATATCGCTTTCGATCTAGTCATCCCTTTCCATAATGAAATAAGAGATAAGACATAAGCGATCAGTCCGATTATTGCAACCAAGTAGTATCTTTTGAACAGTACGTTTACCGGCTGGGTAATTAGAATAAATCCTAATGTCACAATAATAGTTGTGATGACTATTTTTTGACGTTTACTTAAGAACTGATCGGATTTTTCTAAAAAGCTTTTCATCACTTAGCAACAATCTTTAATACATGACAAATTGCAATTGCAACAGCATCTACCGCATTATCATCCCATTTCTTATTCCTTTTAAGCCCGACCATTGGCGCTGAAAGTTCTGCCGCCTTCTCCCCTTTTACCTTCGAAAGAAAATTTCTAACATGCTGATGAACAACTTTTTTGTCCGCCCTTCCTGCTCCTGTCACCATCAGCTTAACTGCAGGTCCAGTATATTCAGTTATCGGAATATTCACCATGCCTGCGCAAAGTAAAACAATTCCCCTCGCCTGGCCGACAGTTATAGCAGTTTTAGAATTTGCACCAAAAAACAGCATCTCGATGCATAATTGATCTGGTGCAAACTTTTCGATAATAAAACGCATTTCAGTAAAAAGCTGAACCAGCCGTTTTTCCATTGGGGTATCTTTTGAAGTTGACACGAATCCGTAGTCGACAAGAGTAATATTATATTCAAATTCCCGTGACATAATGTCATCAGGAACATCAATTATTCCGTATCCAGTGCTGGCAGTACCAGGATCGATTCCTAATATTCTCATTTATTAATCTAGAAGGCCTTCTGCAATATCAAAATTAGCAAATACTTTTTGTACATCATCATGAGATTCCAGTCTGTCAGTAAAATTTAAAACTTGTTCTGCTTTTTCCTTATCTTTAATTTCTGTCAAAATTGTTGGTTTCATTATTATTTCTGAGGATTCAACCTCAAATCCCGCATTCTTTATATAGGTTAAAACATGAGAAAAGGCTGTTGGGTCAGTATAAACGAGATATCCTAGCCTCGAATCTTCAGACAATTCCTCAACGTCTTCTGCTCCCCCATCAATTATTTCCAAAATCTCATCCTCACTGCTTCCTCCTTTAGAAACCACCTTTATCTCCCCCATCTTCTTAAACATAAACGAGGCACTACCTGTTGAGCCAAGCGATCCGCCGCTTCTATCAAACAGATTTTTCATCTCAGCTAATGTCCTCAATTTATTATCTGTTACAGCCTCAACAATAAATGCCGCTTTAGAAGGCCCAAAGCCCTCATAAACCACCTCTTCTAATGTTTGACCTGGCAAATTACCTAATCCCCTATCAATCGCTCTTTGGATATTCTCCTTCGGCATATTGAGTGATCTCGCTTCCTCAAGAGCCATTCTTAACCGGGGATTTGATTCAGCGTCTCCCGAGTTACCCAGCTTTGCAGCTATAGTTATCGCATTGCCTAGTTTTGTGAAAGATAGACCGCGTTTTGCATCAGCCGCGCCCTTGGCTCTCTTTATTGTTGACCATTTGCTATGTCCTGACATATAAGTTGAGATTATACATCCCGTTAAGAAGAGTTACCAGTTGACAAGTTTCAAGTTATTTTCTTATACTCTACCATCAATGATCGATGAAAACGCCTCGTCTCCGCAGCTTCACAAACAGGCAATAAACGCTGCCATAACTTGTAATTGGCAAACAGCAATTGAACTGAATAAGCAAATCCTCGAAGTTGAACCAAACAACACTGAAGTTCTCAACCGCTTAGCCAAAGCAATGTTTGAAACCGGCAGTTATTCACAAGCTAAAAAAATCTACACTCAAGTTTTGGAACTCGATCCCTATAATACGATTGCCGAAAAAAACCTCAAAAAAGCCGCCTCTCTAAAGAAAGATAGTACTGTTTCCAGTTCAGCCTCAATGAGCCTATCCCCTTCTATGTTCCTCGAGGAGCCCGGAGTGACCACACTTGTTAGTTTGGTAAAAATAGCTGAACCTCAAAAACTGCTCAAGCTTTCCCCTGGTACTGTTGTCACTTTAGTAGAGAAAAAGCGCGGAGTTTCAGTTACAGATTCTCATGATGTTTATTTAGGAGCCTTCCCTGACGATAGCGCTTTTCATCTTCTTAAACTACTTAAGGGTGGTAATAAATATATGGCCATAATTAAATCGATCCGTCCGCCAAGCGGTCTGTCGGTCTTAGTACGTGAAATTTATAGATCAAAAAAGTTTAAAAATCAGGCATCATTCCTTGACGAAAGCCGGATTGTTGCCTTTTCTTCCGAGAATATCCCTTTAGTAGGTGAAAGAATAACCGATGACGGTGAAGATTCCGGCCCTTCAAGCGAAGATCTGGCAACTTAAGCTTTAATTATACGTAGTACTTCCTCAGGAGTTAAATAAAATTCAGCAACTTCTTTAGGTATTAATGTCCTAAGTTTAAAAGAATCGAACCTCTTCCCCTCAGAAAATGTGTCCTCCAACTTATTCAAACCTGTCGCCGAAGTAAATGCTCTCTCGGTTCGTTTTGCTAGCTCAACTCTCTTAATTGAGTCAGAATCCGCCACCATGATCCTCATTGTTGTTTGAAAAGATCCTCCTGGTTTCTCAAGAGGCATAAGAATTATTTGTATAAAAACCTTCTGATTGTCCTCAACTACTAAATTCTCAAGCTCCTCTGTTACTTGCAAGAATTTATCAGGAATCTTTTTTGGACTCACCAGCCATGACAGCGCCTGATTTATATTGACACTTTTACCTTCAGATGACTGTGCCAGATCTGCAGTGTTTATTAAATAATCCTCGAGTTCAATTAAGTTAAGCTCTGGAAAGTTTGCCGCCAAACCTCTGCTTCCAAAAACTACCCAGGCTTTCTCCCTTCCTTTAATTAGTTTTTCCAAAGAGAAGAATCTCTTATTATCCAAATTAAGATCGTGCAATTTCTTCAGCGTCGCTTCAGTTAAATTCTGCGGTGCAGCTATATAAAATAATGAGCTTAAATCATCACTGTCAGGGAATTCTTCGTAGTCCCTCATTGAGCGATAAGCCAGAACCGAAGAAATTAAAATAATAATGAAAAATAGAATAATCCAGACAATAGGCATTAGTGAATTATACTACCTATTGCCTTATAGGTGTGTTTTTTATCTTGATGACCAGTAGTTATAGTACTGTTCGCCCAAAACTATATTAATAGCGGCTCTAGATGATGCGACCTCCTGATCGGCTGTCGTGCATGAGTTCTTTATACATTCCGGTGCAAATATCTCAGCCAATCGTAAATAAGTTCGGGAATTTTTTACATCTTCATTCGCTTCTTCAGGATTAATATAAATACCGCTTTTAACAAATTTCTCCCCACTATTACTTATAATCGTTACTCTCGATCCTAAATTTCCGATTAATCTGACGGCTTCAGCGGTTAGTCCTGCATGATCAGTTCCATTAAATATGGCAATAGTCAGGTCTTCGCTGGAAATTTTAGGGTCCGACAACTCCTGCTTTATAAGAGTATCCAGTTTAACTGCATCGACCCCCAAAACCCGACTTGAATCAGGTAACAATTTACTTTGCGTTAGGCTGGTTTTAAAGAAATCAACCGAGGTAGTATTATCTGGCCTAATCTTCGCCGCTTTGAAAACAAAATCTGTAGTTTCTTTTAGAGTCAGATCTGTCTTTACCTTCCTAAGAAAATCAAATCTTGTAAACATATTATTTTTCCACTCACTGACCAATGATTCCACATTTAGATCTTCTTTCTGATTAACTTCAATGATTCCATCAACCGGTAAAGCCAGCATTTTCGATATCGACATCTTCACTAGATCTTCACCAATCTTAGGATTATTCTCCTGACCTAATTTATAAACACTTCCTAACTTCCAAGATCCAAAGTTTTTAGGCACATCTACGTAAATATCCTCGGATAAATTAAGTACTGACATCTCTTCTTCTTCAGGATTGAGACTAACGAAGTTTAAATCTGTTAATTCTCCATCTTGAGATTTAGCAATTACCACGTTGATAACTGATTTACCATCCCAAGAAACTGAGCGCTTCGCTGTATTTAAAGAATAATATGGCTTTTGGAATTCATTAAAGAACTGAAAAACTCTACCAAATAGTAGTAGAAGTCCGAGGACTAAAAGAGCAATCAGAGCTAGTCTCAGATTATTTTGAGTTTTGTTTTTAGTGTTAGAAGAGCCGGAAGATTTTCCTCGCTCATTTTTTTTATTTTTACCGAACACTATATTTAAGACAACCCGTAGGTTATCTAAAATCCTCTCTCCGTCAAATCTGCTCTATACACTCAACTAATTCTCAGAGAATAACTCCCCAAGAGATCAAAAAATTAGAAATTAATACTTGGCTTTGCCCTTAGCTGTTACCTCGGGCTGGGTGAAAACTGGAGCCGAACTTATAACTGAGCCGCCGCTCCCCTTCTTCTTTTTCTTTTTCTCCCCTTTGAAAAAACTTCCAATTCCCATCTTTAAATAATAGTTTTCACGGCGGTTATTGTCAACTATCCTAAGCCTGAAAAACGGATCTCTGGCCAATGAGTTTTTAATTGATTTACCAAAAAATCACCTGATACTTGTTCCGGTAAAATCACATAATCTGCACCTAATACTTTAAGTGCATCTGCATGATCTTTATCAAGTGCCCTAGCAACAATTTTAGCTTTGATATTTCGCCTCTTACACTCTTCAAGCAGCATTTCATTGTCAGACATATCACGAGCTGTAGAAACTATCAATTTAGCCTTTTCCAGCTGCAGACTATCAAGAATTTCCGGATCTCCCAAATCGCCATATACAACCTCAATCCCCTTTTCCCTTAGTGACTCAACTATATGCGGATTAAAGTCCATTACTAAAAATGATATTTTCTCTTTCTCTAAAAACTTCACTACCGGACCCCCTACTCTATGCGCACCGATTATAACTACATGATTCTCAAACTCTTTCTCAATTTTAGTTTCCATAAAATGAGCTGAATTTTTACGCTCAAAAAATGCCAAAAGCGGACTGCACATTTTATATAGAGGTTTTGAATAAGCAATAACTATCGATGACATGATGATTGATAGCACAGCCACAGCTGCCATTACTGATAAAGCCAGTGGTGATGCTAAACCTTCATTAACTCCTACTAGAAGTACTACTAAAGAAAACTCTGAGATTTGCGATAGATTTAGTCCGGTTTGAAACAAGGTGTGCTTTCTAAATCCAAAAATTCCCAGTAATAATATATAAAC
This sequence comes from uncultured Gammaproteobacteria bacterium, assembly GCA_964392925.1. Taxonomy (GTDB): domain Bacteria; phylum Patescibacteriota; class Microgenomatia; order Daviesbacterales; family UBA10151; genus JACPKO01. Next base: position 19,604 of record CAYMRP010000009.1, on the reverse strand, counting down.
CACCGGTTTCAAAACCAAAGCAAAAAATGTAAATAGAAGTATTGCCGGCCAAGCATTAATAAAATCTGCCACTTTTGTTTGCAAACCCAGATAAACAAAGAATAGAGTCAAAAAGAAATCCCGCAATGGCTTTATTTTTCCTTGAATTTGCAAGTGATATGGCGAACTTGCCAAAGCTACACCTGCTAAAAACGCGCCAATAACCACCGAAAACCCTAGAACAACTGCCAGCGAAGTAAATGCAAAGCACCAAGTAATCGCAGTTAAGAAAAGCAGTTCAACTGATTTAGCCACACTATCAAAAACTTTCTCCAGTACATATTTCGATAGCAAGAACGTCAGTACAAACAATCCAACTGCTTTAAGAATAAGTGTCAAAATAGGCAAACTTTGCTGAAAACCGAGTCCAAATGCCGAACCTGATACAGAAATAAGCATTAAAACTGCAATTGCTACTAAGTCTTCAATGAGTAATATTCCGATTGAAAGCTTGCCGTAAAGGGATGCTAAATCCCTTTTTTCAATTAGCATTTTAATTACTACAACCGTTGAGGAGAATGCCAAACCTAAACCTAAATAAATGCTTTCTGAAAACCCGAATCCTAATGCTCCTGCCAAAGCAAATCCGGCTAGTGTCGAAATTATTATTTGTCCAGTTGCGGAAACTATAATTGGCAGTCCTAAAGATTTAATCTCTCTTAAATCAAGCTCCATACCTATCAAAAATAGAACAAAAGCGATCCCAATTTCCGGAAGAATCTCGAAAACCTGAGAATGATGAGGATCAATCAGGCTGACAAGTGAAATCGATACTCCGGCCAATAAATATGCCACCACCAAAGGAAGTTTTAGTTTCAACACAAAGTACCCGAAAAGCGAGGACAAACTAAGGGCGACAGCTAGTTGAAAAAATATATTATCCATCAAAGTTTATTTAAAACATTCAGGGCTTGTTGCAAATCTTCTGGCAGCGGACTTTCAAAATTTATTCTCTCCCCAGTTTTAGGATGATTAAATTCGATTTTAGCCGCATGAAGGAACTGCCTTGGGCACCATCTTCTATCGAGTCTCACAGTCTTCCTTCCCCCATACTTATCATCAGCCACAATCGGAAAACCTGCGTATTTTAAATGTACCCTAATTTGATGGGTCCGTCCAGTCAAAGGAAAACAATCTACTAGTGTAAATTCCTGATAGTGAGAAGCAAATATTTTACGCTTTTGGATTTTATTGAATCCCTCAAATATTTCCTCAATCTTTTCTTCGCTTAAAGTCAGCGGTTCTCTGGGCACAAACTTTGTTTCAGCTTCTTTAGAACTGTCATCTTCAAAAACAATAAACTTCTCCCTGTTTGCCGGATTTCGGGCAATCGCCCCTTTTACTACTCTCTCGAGACTTAAAGTACCATGCACTAACGCCACATATTGCTTCTTAACTATTCTCTCTTTAAATTGAGCTTGCAGGTTTTCTAACGCCTCCTGGGTTTTAGCAGCGAGTAAAATTCCTGAAGTATCTTTATCTAATCGATGGACAATCCCCCCTCTATCGAGTGTAATCTTAAAATCATTTTCCAGAATTTCAGATACTGTCTCTTCTTGAATCGTATCAGCAGGAGTCACTACAATCCCGGCACTCTTATCTATAACCAAAAATTGGTCATCCTCAAATAAAACCTTAAGTTTTTGCATGAATTAAGTAATTAAGTTGGAGATTTGTAAATAATTATGAATTTCTTGAAGTACCTGATCCGGATTAAGTGCCGATTTTATCATATAACCTGCAGCTCCGGCTTCAAAACAATTTTTTATAATAGCATCTTGACCGATATTAGTTAAAATGACGATCGGTCCATTTGCTTTAACTGCTGGATTAACTTTGATTTCTCTCAGAATCTGAAGACCGTCTTTTTTTGGAAGCATAATATCCAGTAAAATTAAATCATAACCACCTTCATGAATCTTATTAAAAGCAGTTTCACCTTCGGGAGCCACATCGACTGTCATCCCCTCCGATTCCAAAAGTTCTTGATAAAATTCTCTTAAAAATTGGTCATCCTCAACTATTAAAACTCGTTTCTTGGCATCCATCTGTTTATACTCTAACACTTTTTTACCATAACCTGTTACCACCTGCAACTTTTATTTCAAAATAATATCCATTGGCTCATTTGGATACGCTTGTATAGCTACGGGCTCAAGCAGCCTTGCCACTCCCTCTGGCTTATATTGGTATTTCTCGGCTTGCTTTAAAACCTCTGCAGTCGCAATGGGCAGAGTAAACACAAAAGTCGATCCTTTATCCACCCCATCTGATTTAACCCAAATTTTACCCTTCATTAACTCAATTAAGCTCTTACAAATAAACAAACCTAGACCAGTCCCCCCCACAGATGATGCAGCCACATACGAGTTATCAAGTCTGGAGAATTTTTTAAATAATCTATCCAGATCTTCTTTTGAAATTCCAACACCATCATCCTTAATTGATACCTCCAAATAATAACCATCATTCAAATAATCAATCGATATATGACCGTTCTCTTTTGTAAACTTCAAAGCATTTCCTAGAATATTCAAAAGAACTTGATGAACTTTGTTCGGATCCGCAAATACTTTAGGAATCTGCCCTCCTGCTAAACTTATATTCAAATTCTTCTCTTTAGCCTTAGCATCAATCTCCACTATTACCTCTCCTATCAGATTCTGCAAATCCAAAATCTGAGGTGAAATCTCAAGTCTGCCGGATTCAATTCTAGACACATTAAGCATGTCATTAACTAAATTAATCAGCCTCTCTGTAGAAACAAGTGTTCTTTGTAAATACTTTTTCATTTTTTCACTCAGTTCCACATCTGATCTGTTGAGCGCCATCCAAGCATAAGATCGGATAGCTGTCATTGGAGTCCTGAGTTCATGTGAAGCAATAGAAACGAAATCATCTTTCAACTTATCCAACTGATGTAATTGAGAATTCATCTTATAGACCTCCTGAGTCACAGTCGATAATGAACTTTCGACATCCTGAATTTTAAATGAAAAGTTGACCAGATTTGTAATAATCATCGTCAATTCCTTCTCCTCCTCACTTATATCCGATTCTCCTCTTTTAGTGCCTAATGTAAAAACTCCAATCAAATTATTAGCTCTCATGATCGGAGATAAGACTAAAGTTTTAACTTCCGGTAATGGCTTTTGAAGAAGCCCCATGTCAGAAGTTACAAATATCCTCCCCCATAAAAGTTCTTTCTCCCAATCATTCTTGCCGTCAAGCAGTAATCCCACATTAATTATTGTTGGTGGTAAATCGACCCTGGTTGTCAGATGGCTGGAGTCAGCAAAATATGATTGGCTAATCTTCGTCTCACTATTTATAAACACCACATCAATAAAATCAAAATTAAAACCAATCGATAATAACTGAAGTAAAATTTGCGGCAGAAGATAGTTGAAAACAGATTTCGAATCCTCGGAAGCCATTAATATTTGTTGAAGTCTTAAATAAGCATTTACACTTTGAGGTGACAGCATAATTTTATAATATCAGTTTAAAGCACTCTTAGGAATGTCTTAATTTTTCAGAATATCTGGGATATCAGCTTGCTCTATCTTACTAGAAAATGGCTCAAAGGCATCTTTACAAACTTGGACCGAGGCCTTGCCAAACAATTTCTCAAATTGTTTAACTAGAGATTCAAGCGCCTGTTTTTTATTGCCTGTAACCTTAACATCATCCGCATTAGCAATCGCAAATCCTTGTACTTTTTTAGCCTGATCTAATGCTACCGGCCCAATTATGGCCTGCTGTTCTTTAATTATTCTACTGGCAGCCTGAGCTACAGGATCCATTATATTTTTTGTAAGTTATCAGCTGTAACTTTTAATTGGATTAGGCCTAAACTCATAATAAAATATGAAAGAAGATAGAAGAAATCTACAAAACTACCTGGATAATAATAAGCATGAAAGTATATATAAATATAATCAGCTGCAAACTGCACCATAAATGCCACTATTAAAAACAATATCGGAAAACGCATTACACCCCCCAGCATTTTACGAGAAAGACTATACGTCAACAGAGCTCCTGAAATATAAAGGGCCTGTCCAGTTGGATAAGCATAGTCCATCAGAGATGCCAGTGGATCAACGAAATCAAAAGGCAGATCTCTTAAAAAAGAAAAATAGGCTAGCCCCAGCATTAAAACTGGTATGATCAGCAACTGAATGCCGTTATGCAGCGAACTGATTGAGGACTTTGCACCTGCTGCTTTAGCCAATAGATATGAAGCATAAATATAAAAAGGAATAGTTCCAAAATATCCAATATCCGGAATACTGGGATAAGGAATTTCTATTCCCATAACCGAATTCATATACCAAAAAGAATACTGACCCCACCCTTGAAGTAACAAACCTAATGATAAGCAAATTATAGCCCTACCAATTAAACTCCCCCATCCGCCCCATTTACGAGATACAGCAAGTCCAATCACCCCACCCCATATGGATAAACTGCCGTAACTAAATCCAAACCAATGGTTTTGAGTTTGATCTACCGCACCAGTATAAAATATTTCTAACCACCAAATTACAAACAAAGCAAATATACCTACTGTAACAGCCGCCAGTTTGCTTTGAAAAATATTCGACCAAAACATTTGCATTAATTAAAGATTAGATGTAATACTTGTTTGAGTCAATAGATATGATTCCCTCATTTCCTAAATTTGTTAAACTTCACCCCAGCCACAAAAACTTAGTCGAAGAAATAACCCATAAATTTCCCCCATATTCAGATCATAACTTCACTAGTCTTCTTATGTGGGATGTCAATTTGGAAACGGAGTTTTCACTTCTTAATCAAAATCTAGTCATAAGATTTAAAGATTACGAATCGGATAATATATTTTTCTCATTCATAGGAAATAATCTTCCAGAACAAACAATTGAAACTCTAATAGAATTCTCAGAAGCCGCAGGTCATGGAGCAGAAATATTTTTATTACCACAAGACAACTTCAATCAGGATCAGATTACTTCCTTAGCGAAGAAGTATCTTCTAGTTGAAGATAGAAATAATTTTGATTACATATTGAATACCGAAGAATTAGCAACTCTCGCAGGCAGTAAATACCTCAACAAAAGAAATAAGTTGAATCAATTTCAAAAAAAGCATTTACCGAAAATCGTTATTCAGGATCTTAAAGATCTAAATTTTCAGAAACAACTGATTGATTGTTTTGATCGGTGGGTCAATTCAACAAGGATTCTTAAAGGGGCAGCTTTCGTTAACCAGGATGAAATAAAAGCTTTCAAAAAATTAATCGACCATCACCCTCATTTAAATATAATGGCTATTGCCGTGTATATAAATGGGATACTCGAAGGATTTTCACTTTTTGAGATAATCAATCAGGATTATGCCCAACATCCTATTCAAAAAGGTAACAAAAATTATCAGGGAATTTACGAATTTTTATATAACAATTTAGCCAAATATCTATATGGAAAAGGTATTAAATATTTAAATATCTATCAGGACTTGGGACACGAAGGATTAAGAAAAGCAAAGATGGATTATAATCCTACTTTTCTCAAAAAATATAAACTTTCTAAAAAATTAACTTACCAGAATAATCCCGACAAAAGCTAATACCCCTAAAATAACTTTCTTATACAAACCTTCTCTCGAGATATTCTCTTTAAAAGCTTTCGGCAAAAGTATTGTCAAAACCACACCCAATAAAATTCCATAAAATATTTGTGTACTTCCTAATATAGACACTAATGCCACAGGTCCCAAACTCACAGCAATATAAGTCAGGATTTTAGCTCCTAAATATAAACTCTCATTAATTAGAATTAAAGATAGATCAATAATTTTAAGCTTCTTTATTGTTTTAAAAAAAGCTTGACGGACCACCGATACAAACATCAGCAGACAAATCCCTCCTAAAACCACACCAGCACTCTCATACATCACCAATTCACTCGTACTTAAGCCATCTTCCGAAGCTAATTTAATTAATATGTATGATGCGGCCCAAATAAAATCAGCAGCCAATATAAACACCAGTGGCTTAGAAAATCCTAAACCCGATTTTACTTTTTTAATTGAAATCAGTATCGATGAAGTAAGCAACAAAATAAACCCCAAAAATTGTTTAAAAGTTATCACTTCACCTAAAAAGATGTATGACATCACTAAAACTATTACTGGAATCAATTGAATAACCACAATCAGAAGGCTAGTCTCTTCTGTTGTTAATGCCTCAAGATAAAGTGAAAACGCCCAAATAGTTAAAACCCCGCTTAATATTATCAATAGAGCTCCGTAGGTCAGTTCAAATCCTGAAACTACAAACAACACTACCGCTACAGGGAGTGAAATTAGCATTCCAAAAATCGGTAAGCTCCTATAATCCGGAAGTCTGGCTGAAACTATATATTTATCAAGAAATATGTTTACAGCATAAACAAACGGCGCAAGGAGAGCTAAAAATATCCAGTTCATTCCCAACTTTCTGCTTTATAAATGGCTATTACCAGGGCACTCGCCGGAGCTCCTTTTACCTGATTAATAGATACCTCCATATTCATTCTTTCATCTTCAAAATCAATTCCCCTAAATTTGCACAAATCTTTTAAGGAATTATTGATTCTAAAGTGCAATTCTGAATCAACAGCTAGTCTAGTATCGCCTATTAGATGATGTTCTACGAATAGTCCTCTTCCATCATCAAGTTGATACCAGCCAATTCCAGCCGCTATAAACTTCCCGGCCTCATTACATCTCTCCTCTGCCATTACACAATACAATTTATGTCCCCAGTGCGATTCCGGAGTTTCATATCTGTCGATTTTTTCAACTTTAGAGTTAGGCGGGATTACCGAAGATAGTGTAATCAAATTATAATTGCAAACTCCTGCATCATTTAAAGCTGCATCAAAAGCCGAAAGCGGAGTTGAGGCCTCACCTGCCCCTTTTATAACTTTTATTATCATAGGTTATTTTATGAGATTAAAAATAGTAAATGCAAGAGTTTATTTATTGAGCGAAATTAATTGTCTCATTCGTGTGTACATCTCCACCTGTTGTCTGAATATACGGAGGAGGAAAAGTCAAAACATTAAGTTGAATCGATTCTGAATGAGAGCCTGAAGGATTTAAGCAAGTTAAGGTATATAGATAAGTTCCAGGTGTTGCTGTAGAAATCGGTTGAGTACCATTAGTCGGGACATTTCCACTCCACGCTGAAGATGCAGTACAAGTCGATGCATTAGTAGTAGTCCAGCTTAAATTCACAGGAGTAATATCCTCCTGAACACTCGCAGGTATCCCGCCAGAAGGAAAAGTACCAGTCGGAGTTGTTATCGTCAAGTTTATTGTAGGGACTGCTGGAGGTTCAACCGAACCTGAGCAAGCCAATGCCGTCCGCCCAATAGACATTCCCGAGAACTGCGATTCTATATCGTCAGATCGTTGAGGATGATCAACGAACCCAGTCGGATTACCATTTTCATCGCTGCTCGTAATCTCCGTCCATGCCGGAGTAATGACAGTTCGATATGATTTCAGCCAATAATTATACATCGGCCCAACAATTAAATTCGTATCTGTATAGCTGCCAGTAGTTTGGTTTGGAGGAAGAAAAACTCTAGTCGAGGCTTCGTTATTAGTTCCTCTATATAATTTATAACCCGATACTGTTGGATCACTAGTATTCCAGGTCAGATTAAATTGCTCCACCGTTCCAACAACAGGACAACTCGAGGTAACTACAGGAGCACACGACGGGGTATATACAGCAAATATATTTGATAAAGGCGTTCGCGAGGAGTAACCTCCTCCGTTACCAGAGTTTGATCCGAAAACACCATAAAAATATACACTATTAGGCAGAAGCACTTTATCTATAATATACGGCTGACTATTAACAGGTTGAGAAGATAATTGTGTAAATTGAGGTGCAGGCTCTTTAGCTTTTACAATATGCCAATATCCAACTTTCGTCGCATCTCCAGTCCAATCGAGCCTAACAACCGGTTGATTTGCCAAACAATACGTATATCCGGTAATGGTCGGGGAATTACAATTTGTATTAGTACACTCATATCCCTCATCAGTCGAATCAAAGGATACTACCGCTCCTGTTTCTGTAGTATGATTTTGATTACTCAAAGGTGCCGGACCTCCTGGATTACTTTCTGTCCCCGCCTCATTCCCCAAACCAAACGTCTCACTAATGTAGCTCCCAAAGTCGGTGTTGTTATTATCACCACCCGAAAAATCACTGAAGCTATTTGGCGAATTATCATTTCCACTAAAGTCATTCCCGCTAGTGAAATCATTATTATCTTGAAAAGACGTTCCGTCTCCCCCATTGGTACCATCATAAGCTGCTTTGCTATCTCCGCTAAAACCGCCGCTTGAGTTATCACCAATGCTGCCATCCTGTGCAAATGATTTAGGTTGAATCGAAATTGTTAGAAGCGTTAGAAGGGAGACAACGAGTAAGTATGAGTTAATTTTACTGATCACACTCTACATCGTATTTTTAAATGAAGTATCTGTCAATTAGCTAAAACTACGGCCCCTTGCTTAAATACTTAGTTAGCTCTTCAGCTTTAGCCTCAGAACCTTCTGCTTCAGTAAGTAAGGCTTTAAACCCATCATGAAATTGACGAAGCTGTGGATGAAGATCCATTGTGGGATTTGCATTAATAATATCTTGTAGCGGTGTAAGGGTTAATCTCCATGTCTCAGCTGTAATTTTCAAATTCAAATCTGAATTTGGATCCTTTATATCTGCTGCCAATTTCTCAATGTTTGCGTTCCCTTTTGCTTCCCTCACTAATTCATCAACCATTCTATTTGACACAGTAATCCTATTAAAAGGGTAGAGCACACTCTGAACCAGCATGCCCAAATTATTTGGTCTAATTACCTCTGGATTTGGTTCACCAAAAACAATAGTATGAACTAGCATTGTTTTATCTTCTCCGTACTTCTTAAATGGCTCAATCTTACTAACTAACTTAATAGGGATATTCGGGTTTACATCTAGGTCTTGCTTTGCATTGGAGTTGTAAGCAACCAATCCAATCCGAACAATACCATGCATGCCGTCTGGTCCTAATCCTTGTATGAGATGAAACCCATTAACTGAGTTTTGCCTCTCATTATCCTGAGGAGATACCCATTCATTAATTCTTCTTGCTGCAAAATCAACCCTTTGTACCCCGCTGGCAATTCCGTAGATCTTTTGAAAATTCTCAGCTGCCTGTCGCTCTTTTTCATCATCACTCCCAACATACTCATGGAGAAACTCTACTGGTCTAAATGCCTTTTCTCTTGCTTCTCTCATTTCTTGAGATTGAGGATCGCCTCCAAATACTGCAGGTGGAACATCAGGATTTAATACATTAGGTGGTGGTGGACCTGAATCAGGACCACCTACCCGGTCTCCAACTTGAGCAGCAGTTTCTTTTGGTAAAAAGAGTGCCGATCCTAAAGCAGCGGATACTACACTAATAAATCTTCTTCTCGATAGCCCTGGCCCTCTCACCTCTGTAGGTGTTTTAGAAGAACCTGAAGCTTCTCTTTCCGCGGAATTCATCTTCATATATTATGATAATTCTTCACAAAATGCAATACTACAGGCCATTACTATTTTTTAGGTTCAGGTAGCTGTCCCATTATCGGCATTGATCCACCGAAATATGTTATAGAAGATACAGCAAAACCATTTTTATATCCTTTTATAATAATCGTCGCTTCCCTATCCAAAATCACTGCATCCTTATTATCCCCAATAGTCGAAACTTCGCCATTCTTAAATTCACTAATTGCTACATCTGGAATTAAAGAAAAAATAGGTTTACTTCCCTTGTTTGTTTCAATATAAACCTTATCCTCTTTAATTTCTTTGATCTTACCCCGGATCGTGCCTTGAAGCGCTGCATAGTTAGGGCTGGCCGGATCATTTAAACTTCCAAGGTTTATAACGTTAGAGGAGTTAATATCGCCTTTCCACAAAAACCCACCATAAACCAAACCAGCAGAGTAAATTAAAAAGATGACAAGCAGAACAACTTTAACCAACATAAGAGATACCTCTAGACTTACTGTATTAATATTCAAAAAGGAAGTCAACACATTAGTTTGAGAGACAAGGAGTGATTATTTTTTAGAGCAAGCAATACAAACAGTCGCCGTAGGCATGACTTCTAATCTTTTAGCCTCAATACTTTTGCCGCAATTTTCGCACTTACCATATTTACCTGATGATAATGTCTTCAAGGTGTGCTTGATCTTAGAAAGAAGATCCTTCAGAGTTTGTTTTACAGCTACCGTCCTTGTGTGAGTGTCAGCAATCCAGGAATCAGTTCCTGGCTCAGAACTCTCGGCAATATCAGAATTGACCGGATCATCAGCATCAAGCTGCTTTATTTCTTCTTCAACTTTCTTTTGCTGTTTTAAAAGTGATTCTTTTATCTTTTTGTTTTCACTCATTTTAAATCTTTCTGTTTCACCTCCGAATGAGGTAAGTTCTGCTTGAAAGTATCCGGATTCGACCTAACATTTATATTCTTAAAAAGCCTCTTAAACCATCTTCCGAGTCTCACCCTGAAATTGATTTTTAGATTATAGCACCACCTAATAATTTTTGTCATGAGGGCTTTTTGCTTACTAGGAGTCACAAAAAACTTCAAAATCATAACAATGTCTGTTAATGGAGTCTTTTTATTTATACTGTAGTGATAATATGCCCCCAAGATAAAGACTAAAACACTCAGAACTAAATCTATTCTGATCGGATATCCCGAGATACTGATAATTTGTGCTGAGTCTTTAAAAAATCCCGCAATAAATTTAATTATCGCTAACAGCATCAATCCGCCTGCCAAAAATGTCCCCTGTACATGAAACCTCAAAATCCTCTTCCAGAAGATCAAGAAAATAATTAAAAATGCAACCGCTTCAAAAAGCTGAATAGGAAATCTCTTGCCTATCGCTCCAACTTGATCCACACTCAAAATTGAAGTTGTTGGAATGCCGATACCGCAGGCTCCCATCAAACAGCCAATCTCAGCCCAAAAGCTGGCCGCAAACATTCCAACTATTGCCATATCACCCAGCTGTAAGAAACGAATCTTAGATCGTCTGGAAAGCCACAATAGCGCTATAAATCCCCCTAAGAACCCTCCCCAAAACGACAATCCAGGATAACGATTTATGAAAAATATCTTGCTTAAAGAATCAAATACCGGTAGATTAACTAAAACAAACAGCAATCTGGAAAATAATAATCCTGAGCCTAACGTTAGAAAAATCAAATCTAAAATCTTTTCCGATTCAAAATCAAAAGATCTGGCAATTCTCCAAACAGTAAATGCCCCTAAAAATATCCCCAGTGCAAGCAAAAGCCCAAATGAGGAGATCGGAAAATTGCCTATCGTTAGTAAAACCGGAAACATTTAGGCTAAATATAACATAAATTGTTACTTCTTACCTGTTACCTTAATTGTATACTTTGACAGCCCTTGATATACTGATTTAGATATTATGACTGCAACCGCCCATGCTCTTGTTGGAGGAGCTATAGCCTACTCGATCCAAAACCCCGCACTCGGTATTACACTCTCGTTTCTTTCTCACCCGGTTCTTGATTTTATTCCGCACTGGGACTTCGGCTGGGGCTGGAGGAAAAAGACTAAACTAAAATTATTCTGCGAAGCCAGTCTCGATGCCTCGCTTGGAATTATTGTTTCCTATATGGTTTTTGGCCAATACACCAATGCATACTATTTCTTTGCGTGTGTGCTAGCAGCTATTCTTTGGGATATCTTGGAAATCCCCTATTGGTTTTTAAATTGGCGCTTTGAACCATTTTCAACTCTGCATAACATTCAGCATCACATTCAGGGAAAAGCTAAATTGCCTTGGGGGATTCTTACTCAAGTTGTTACAGTCGGTCTTTTTATCGTAATCCTCGAGAACTTAAAATTCTAAAGAAGTGCTTAGAACTTTTCTTCCAATGCCAAATTCTCTAAATAATTTCTAAAATCAACTCCAAATTCCTCATGCATCAATCCATATTCAACAATGGTTTTAAGATACTCTAACTTATTGCCTGTATCTCTATAGATTGCATCCTGAATTTCTACTGCATGAACTGGAATTCCCTGATCAATTAAGTCTTGAACACCATATGTATAGACCAGCTCTTCCCCATCAGCTAAGTTCTTCAAAGCCCTCTCAAGAGGATCGTAAATATCAGGCGTAAATATATAACCTGACATAACAGTTGTATCAGATGGCGAACCCGCCGAAGAGCCTGGCTTTTCAACAATACTATCTACTTTAGTCACCCCATTTCCTAAGTCTTTGCCTCCAACAAATCCGTATTTTTTATAATCCCCTTCTGACTTTGCTTTACCTGCAGCCAAAATAGTTGATCCATATTTTTCATAAGCTTGAATCAGCTGTTTAGCTCTTGACGGACTAGCATCAATAAAATCATCACCAAAAAACAGCATAAAAGGATCATTTCCCATTATGTGCTTTACATTCAAAATTGGAGTTGCGTTTCCCTGGGGTCCTTTTTGGCGGATATATACAAACTCAGCTAAGTCAGAGATTGCTCTAACAGTTTTTAGGGCTTCGAGTTTTCCACTGGCTAAAAGCTTCTCTTCAAGCTCGAAATTATTATCGAAATGGTCCTCGATGCTTCTTTTATTAGATGAAGTTACAATAACAATTGTCTCAATACCCGCATCAACTAATTCTTCTACAACCCTTTGAATAATTGGCTTATCAACCAGAGGCATCATCTCCTTTGGCATCGCTTTAGTCTGAGGTAAAAACCTTGTTCCAAACCCAGCTGCGGGTATCAATGCTTTAGTTATTCTTTTTCCCATAATTTATGAGCTGTGTGGTCTTTTAAACATTACTGCAATGGATATTTACAGTCAAGCGCTACTTCACTCTTTCAACATACTGCCCGGTTCTGGTATCAATCTTTACCTTTTCGCCTTCGCTCATAAATAAAGGAACTTTAGCCACAAGTCCATTAGTAAAAGTCGCTTCTTTATAAACATTAGATACCGTATTACCTTTTTCCTCAGGTCCAGTTTCTTTAATGGTATAAATTAAGCTGTTTGGTAGTTCTATAGCTAGCGCTTCTTCCCCAGATACAATTAATTGGACCTCGAGCCCCTCATATAAATATTTAGCATTATCACCTAAAATTTTCTCAGAAACTGTAAATTGCTCAAATGAAACAGGATCCATAAAATTATAAATATCACCTTCTATATATAAAAATTGAGTTTTCTTTTTTTCAACATCGCCTTCTTCAACTCTAGCGCCGGTTATAAATGCTTTTTCAGTTATCGCCCCTGTTCTTAAATTCTTAGCTTTAACTTTAATGGTTCCCGAACCGCGGCCCATTTTAATGTGCTCATAAGTTATAGCCTGCCAAAGATTCCCATCTTCAACAAAAACTATTCCTGCTCTTAAATCTGATGCGTTTATTAATGCCATAATTGCTATTCTACCTCAAAAATCCGTGTCTTACCAACCTCTTGGGCAAGGAGCCTTCTCGTCATTGCGGTGACCTCAGTATGGATATCATAGTCTCTTCCGTTCAAAGGTCCTCTGTACCTGCGAATTCCTGCAAAATAAGCCAATCGGGAGAGATCGTCAGCCTCTATTTCCTGATCTCTTAGATGATTGCCTTCTCTATCAAAAGCTCCAGATTTTACCCCAGCGATGACTCTATCATGACTGAGTAAATCTTGACTTACCCCCTCAGCAGAAATATGATTATCAACAACCATCAAACTTGCACCATATCCCGCTGCTACTGTCTGAACGCTCACTCCGGGAATAGTCTCTCCAGACATCCGTAGATTTGAAAAGAGAATAACTGCACCTTTCCCACCTCTGATTGTTTCTAAACCATTTCTATCAGCCAAGCTCGTGAATAGCTCTGACATTGTACTTCCTGCTATAACCTGACCTAAGCTCCTCAAAGCCTGGCTAACTCGAGAATTTTCTACTCTTGGTTTTTCAATTCCCATAATCAAAATTAATTAACTAATTCAACTAAACTTTTGACTCCAACTCCAGTCGCACCCGCACCGCGATATGGCTTAGGCTTCATATCCCAGGCAGTTCCCGCAATATCTAAATGAATCCATTTTGTATCTTCTTCTACTCCTGCTTCTATGAACTTGGCTCCTGTTGTAGATCCAGCTGAAGATCTATGAGATCCCCCGTGACCTAGATTAGTAATATCCCCTATATCAGATTTAATCATTTCCTCAAATTCCTCATGCATTGGCATTTCCCACATTTTATCGCCATACTTCTCAGCTACCTCAATAAATTTAGCACTAAATTCTTTATCATTTCCAAACACTCCGGTTATATAGTCTCCAAGCGATACAATAATAGCTCCAGTTAGTGTTGCCAGATCTATTATTTTTTTCGCCTTAAAATCTTTTTGGGCATAAGAAACAGCATCAATTAAGACCAATCTGCCTTCGGCATCTGTATCCAATATTTCTGCATATTTGCCTGAGTATGTTTTAACAATATCCCCAGGTCTCTGAGCTTTTCCTCCTGGGAAATTCTCAGTTACTGCCATAATAGCGACGACATTTGCTTTTAAATTAAGCTTCGAGACAACTGCAATAGCACTCATTGCCGCCGCCGCTCCGCACATATCGTATTTCATCTCATGCATTGATGATGATGGTTTAATCGATAACCCTCCAGTATCAAAAGTAATTCCTTTACCTACAAAAGCCCATTTTTCTTTTGATTTAATATCTCCCGTATATTCAAGAGCAATCATGAACGACGGCTCCTCAGAGCCCTGCGCTACCCCAACAAATGCTCCCATACCTTTTTTCTTGGCCTGCTTTTCATCTAAAATTGTGATCTTTAGTTTATTTTCTTTAGCAATTTTCTTGGCGATATCTAAAAAGTATGTTGGAGTCATAATATTGGCCGGTAAATCTCCTAGTTTGCGGGTCAAATTTATCGATTCAGCCAGGATTTGACCTTTTTTCAATCCTTCTTGAATTCCTCTTTCAGCCCGGTCGACTAGAAATTCAACATTAGTTAACATAGCTGGTTCGTGTTTAATTTTAAAATCTTTTGTCGGATCAAAAGCCGCAATCTCAACCCCCATAGCAGCCGCATAAGTTCTATCGCTTTCTGATAATTCAACTTGTTTAGGTAATACGAAACTCAAGGATTTTGATTTTTTAAGAAGTGTTCTAACAGCAGCTCCAGCCAAATTCTGCATTGTAATAAATTCAAACTTTTCTTTTTTGCCGGCACCTATTAATAATATTTTAGAGTTTGCAGAATATAAAACTTGAGTTTCAAATAATTTACCAAATTTAGGATTGTCGCTCAGAAAACTTTTAACAATCTCTTGCCCGTAATCTTCAGCATTCTCCTCAAAAACTGGCAGAACTAAGTAACCATCTTTAATCTCGGATAAGGGCTTCGTGCCAAGCTGAATTTTCATGCAGGCTCAATAATATCCCCGCCCGCACAAATTGTCAATCCGCCTGAGCTTAAATTCTGAGTTTGAATTACGAAGGAATCAAACGCATGAGCAAATTCCGACTAGTGCCGAAGGAGAGACTCGAACTCTCAAGACCTTGCGACCAGCAGTTTTTGAGACTGCCGCGTATACCATTCCGCCACTTCGGCTAACTATTTGTCAGAATTATATCAGTCTTATTACTACTTTGCGAATTGACTCATTTACCTTTAATCTGTTACCTTTTTGGACGAAAGGAAAAAATATGCAGATTATTGGTCTTGTTGGCGAAAAAGGTTCTGGTAAAGATACCTTCTCAAAATATTTAACTGAAATTTCGGATAAAAAGATCGCACATATACGATTCTCAGACTTATTAAAGGAAACACTAAAACTTTGGGATATCGAACTAACGCGCGCCAATTTACAAAAACTAGCTCAACTCTTAGAAGACTTTGGACCCGGCACTATAGCTCACGGCCTAGAAAAACAAATTCAAAAAACAGAGGCTGAGATAATTATTCTAGATGGAATTAGGTGGAAACCAGATATAGAATTATTAAAAAAATTCCCGAATCACAAACTAGTTTATATAACGGCAAACCCCAAATTCCGCTTTGAAAGACTTAAGTCCCGGGGCGAAAAGGTTGGCGAATCAGAAATGAGTTATGAGCAATTCTTAAAAGAAGAAACTGCCCCTAATGAAGTATTAATTGCCGAAATAGGTGCTGATGCTGATCTAAAAATTGTAAATAACGGTTCAATTGAGGAATTTGATCAAGAAATTAAGAATTTTTGCGCTTCTTTTTTGTCTCGTTAACACCCAGAGCCTCTGCATTCAAAGTAGGCAAATTCATAGCCTGTTTACTCTTCAAGAAGAAGAATCCCACGATGCTGGCTGTTACGACTGGAGAAACCCATTCTGGAATTTCAAAATGGAATGAATGCAACAGCATGATTAGTCCTAGGAAAAATACCGAATACATTGCTCCATTCTTTAAATATGCATACTTCTTAATTCTCTCAATATTTCTGATAGTAAACTCTCTAACAATAAATGCCCCAATTCCGTTACCAACTAAAATGAGCGGTACTGATAAAGTAAAAGCGAAAGCTCCCAACACCCCATCTATAGAAAATGTGGCATCAATCGCCTCAAGATAAAGTATTTTACTCCAATCAGACCGGCTGGTTTTATTTTTAAGAAGTTCTTCTTCTGCCTTAGCTGCATTCTCTTTAAATCCATGAGTAATGAAAAATGCCGTAGAACCTACAACTGCACCAAACGCCATCAATGGATCAACTTTAAGTGCAAACCAAACTACTGCAGCCAGGATTAAAGATACCACTGCATAAAACCAAACTCCCTGAGTATAAATAAACTTTTCACCTTTAAGTCCAAAATTCTTTGGTTCCAAGAACAACCAGTGGAAAAATAGAAATACTAAAAATATCCCTCCACCCGAAAGCAAAACTGGAGCCGACGCATCAATCGCTTCATGAATTGCCGGATCTCCGGAAAATGTAGCAGTAACCAACTCAATCGGATTCATTGACGGGTTAACTGCCCAGACAATTGCAAAAGGCAGAAGACCTCGGAGCGCAAATACCGCAACGAAAAGACCCCAAGTCAAAAACCATCTCTTGGCTTTTTCAGACATGGTTGATAAAACTTCAGCATTAATAATTGCATTATCAATCGAAGTAATAGTTTCAAATAAAACTAGTCCTCCGACAATTAAAATAATTGAAAAAATATCCATATAAAGTTTCTTATATTCAATCCGCCAGCTGATAGATTGAATCTAACTTCTGATTCTACCCCATTCTGCGTCTATAGCAAAGATACAATTTCACTCCAAGCTCTTATCCGAAAAATTCCTTTAGGTAAATCCTCTGTTTGATTCCAGGGCGTATCCATTAGAAAAACCTTAATTCCATTCTCAGCGCAACCTATCGCATTCGGCAAAAAATCCTCAATTAAAATTTCAGCACCAATTTCCTTGCACACTTCCCATTTCTTTTTCTTTGACCCTTTCTGATGAATATTTGGATTAAATGCATGATGCAGATCAGTAAATTTCCCAGGAAAATGTTTATCAATCCATTCCACGGTCTGAGGTTTTATAGCTTCGGGCCGAGATGTAACTAGATGAAGTTCATAGCCTTTATTAATAAGACTATCAATCCCCTCTTTCGCTCCGGATACTAACGAAACTTTGGTGTTGTGTTTCTCTTCACTAAATTTAATCATTCTCGCCGTTATCTCTTCACGGCTTATATTAAAAACCTCATGCAGATTAAAACTAAATACTTCATTTTTAGTAATCGTCGTTTTGTATTTGGAATTGTGATATTCAACAAAATAAGCAAAAAAATCAGCCAATACTTCATCTATATCAACTGCAATTATTTTTTTAGCGGATTTCATCAAGGTATTATACTTTAGGATTTATGAGGAGGTAACTAGTAGTGGAGCTGGTCTTGTTTAACCCTCTTTCGCTGGAGCAGATACTCTTCTAGTTTTCTCCATTCCATAAAATTTAAGCCTGTCTCCTCTAAATATTAAATCAATTTCTCCTGTCGGTCCGTTCCGATGTTTTTGAATATCAAGTTTAACTGACTCAGTATTCTCTGAATCCTCTCTATAAATAAACATTACAACGTCCGCATCCTGCTCAATCGCACCTGATTCTCTAAGATCGGCCAGTTGCGGCTTCTTGATTCCTCTTGATTCAACTGCACGAGACAACTGTGATAAAGCAAGCACCGGTATCTTTAATTCACGGGCTAAATTCTTAAGACTTTGTGAAATTTCTGACACTTCCTGAACCCGGTTATCGACACTTCTTCCATGCATTAGCTGGAGATAATCGACCACCAAAAGTTTCAGTCCGTGTTCTGCCTGAAGTCTTCTGGCTTTGGTTCTAACCTCTGAAATAGAAAGTCCCGGAGTATCATCAATAAATAAGGGAGCTTCTGCTAATTGACCCATCGCATGTGATAACTTATCAAAATCTTTTTCATCAAGCCGGCCGGTTTTTAACTTCCATGCATCTATATCAGCCTGCCCTACGAGTAAACGATCCACAAGTTCTTCCTGAGACATCTCGAGAGAAAAAATTCCAACTGGCATTCCTGCTTGAACCGCAGCATATTGAGCAATATTTAAAGCAAATGAAGTTTTACCCATTCCTGGCCTGGCTGCAAAAATGATCAAGTTCGAATTCTGCAGGCCCGCTAATTTATTATCTAAATCCCTAAAACCTGTCGGCACACCCCTTAATTTTCCTGAAGTTTTTTGTAATTCATCTAATCTATCAAAACTTTGTGCCAATGCATCTCTGATTTGAATAAAATCTCTTTTAACATGTTGCTGGGAAATTGCAAAAACCGCTGATTCTGTTTCTTCTAAAACATCAGCCACCTCAAATCCCTCGTCATAAGCTAAATCAATCGTTCTCGTAGCATTTGAAATCAACTCTCTTCTGACCGCATGTTCTCTGATAATTTTGGCATAAGATTCAACATGCGCTGCAGTCGGCACCATATTCACCAGTTCTGCCAAATATGCCGAACCTCCAACCGAATCTAACTTCCCTGATTTTTTTAGCTTTTCCGTAACAGTAACTAAATCAATTGGCTCCCTTTTTTCAAATAATTCTAAAATTGCCGCATAAATCGAGCCGTGTTGTTCAGATTTATAAAAATGATCAACTCTTAAGACTTCTCCAATTGCCACAATCGCATCTTTATCAATCAAAAGCGCTCCCAAAAGAGACTGTTCAGCCTCAATGTTTTGAGGCGGAAGTTTTTTCGTCACATCTGTAGTTTTTTTAAAAATTTGTGAATCCCGGGCTGATTTATAAGGTATTTTTGCCATACATGAATTATCCTTTTACCGAACTGTTAAATACTTTAGGATTATTCATTACTCTAAAGGGAAGGTAGCAATTTAACAATAGAACAATTTAACAATAGAACAATTTAACAATTTAACAATTTAACAATTTAACAATTTAACAATTTAACAATT
>CAYMRP010000008.1:0-44483 GCA_964392925.1 uncultured Gammaproteobacteria bacterium | reverse complement strand
GAAAGGGGGTGAGTAAATAATGAAAATGCTTCATATGGTAGCTTTCACGCTACTTGTTGTTGGTGGTTTAAATTGGGGATTAGTTGGACTTTTTGGCCTCAATTTGGTAACAATGTTACTTGGCGCAACTGGTCTTGAAAACATAGTTTATATTCTCGTTGGCGCTTCTGCAGTTTACATAGCTTTTGGACACATGAAAGAGTGTAGAATGTGCAGTGGAAAGGGAAAGTAACGTTGAAGGTACGGTTATTATTCAGAGATTACGAGATTAGTGACACGAATAAACAGCAACTGCTCTACGGGGTTGCTGTTTTAGTAAGCATATTATCAGTTTTCAGTATCATTTTTATGTTGTCTTATTACAGCGATGCGCCTGTTGATGGAGCTTTTCCTTCTGGAACCCCCAGCACCGCTTTTACTCAGCAAAGCCAAACTGCCCAAGATCCCAGAGTCGCTGGAGCCCAAACTCAAAATCAGCAAATGCAGCCCCCTCCCACTTCAGACTTAAACCCTCCTTCCCCAAAACCCAGCCCTTCTGTTAAACCCTCACCAAGTCCTTCATCCGATCCCACACCAACTCCCACCCCGAGCCCATCTCCTTCACCCTCACCAAGTCCTTCAACGTCTTCTTCATCAAATGATTCCCCCTCAGCCCCTTCTGCGCCCTCAGGTCTTTCTGTAGTCTCAGGCTGCGATGGCAATAAAGCCAAGGTTGTTTTAACCTGGAATTCTACAGGTAATGCTTCCTCATATAAAATCTTCAAAGACGATAAGGAAATAAAAGACAGTGTTGAAGGAACCAACTTTTCAGATACTGAAGTTACAGCCGGCACGCTTTACGCATATTCTATAAAAGCTAAAGGCAACGGTGAATCTCCTCACTCAGATTCCAAAACAATTACACCCATATCTTGTTCTTCTCCCGCCCCATCTACTAGTTAGATTAGCTAGGTATAAAATATCCCTCGAGCTTTGAGACAAAGCCCGTAAAGAATTTGCGGAGGAGGGGGATTTTGCTCCTTAATACATACCCCTTAATTCTTACCCCAAAAACATATATAATAAACCTATAATATGAAAAACATCTGGCATAATCTTAAAAAACCTATCTTTATACTGGCCCCAATGGACGATGTAACCGACACCGTCTTCCGTCAAATCATCGGCGATCTGGCGGCCCCTGATTTATATTTCACTGAATTTACTTCAGTTGATGGCTTAGCTTCCGAAAAGGGCCGAGAACCAGTCAGCAGACGGCTGCAATTCACTGAAAAAGAACGACCCATAATCGCTCAAATTTGGGGCAATGATCCAGAAAAATTCTTTATAGCCGCTCAAATATGTGCCGAAATGGGGTTTGATGGAATAGATATCAACATGGGCTGCCCCGAAAAGTCAGTTGTCAAAAGGGGAATGTGCTCCGGATTAATAAATACCCCCGAAATCGCAGTCGAAATAATTAAATCCGTCAAAGCCGGAGCGCCTAATATACCAGTCAGCGTTAAAACCCGCCTTGGACTTAGAGAAGTGCAGCCTGAGTGGATAAAAACATTATTAAATCAAGACCTAGCAGCTTTAACAATTCACGGCCGGACCGTTAGAGAAATGAGCAAAGTTCCGGCTCATTGGGATGAAATCAAAAAAGTCGTTGAACTTAGAAATGAAATAAGTCCCGAAACTATAATTATCGGCAATGGAGATGTTGAGTCATATGAAGATGGAATAAATAAAGTCAAAGAGACTGGAGTCGATGGAATAATGATTGGCCGCGGGGTCTTCAAAAACCTCTGGATTTTTGATAAATCGGGCAAGCTTCATAATCCCTCTGTTGATGAACGCTTAAGCCACCTTCTAAAACACACTGAATTATTCGTTAAGACCTGGGGCAAAACCAAATCATTCGCCATCCTCAAAAAATTCTTTAAGTGTTATATCTCCGAATTCGACGGCGCTTCTGAACTAAGGGCTAAATTCATGGAAACCAAAAATCTAGAAGAAGTCAGAAAACTTGTCAACGCTTCAGTTGACCAATCACCCTCCCCATAGTATATTTCAGGCATGGGAAGACGAAGTTCTACAGAAACATCGCCGGAAAGAGCTGTTCATGATTTAGAGCTCCTTAAAGGTGCTATCGATAGGAAAAGTAACGGAAACCTAGTTAATAAATACTTTTCAGGAATTCAAAAATTCGCTCACAGGCATAAACTGGAGGAAATACCACCTGAGGAGCAAATGAGATGGTTAAATCAGAAATCTAATCCAGATAAACAATCTCTTGCGCGAATAGCAGTCGCCACACACAATCCTCGCGCCTTTTGGCAATTCGATTACTCAGAAGTGCCCGGATTTACAGATGCTGTAACTATAGTACGCGCTGATCCTCAGTTTAGGAATCTAGAACTTGAAGAATTTTACACTGAATTAATTAGAGGTTCAGTCTACCCACCCACTTATCAGAACATATTATCACTAGCTGAACATCCGGCAACAGGCCCTTTTAAGCATGCTTCTCGAAAACAGAAAATACCTGTTATTCAGCTCCCACTTACCGATACTAGTAGAGCTCGCACTCTCACTTCTGACCAAACTATTTATACACCCACTGTTCTCCTCTCGGCTAGTAGAACAACCACCGCTGAATCTTTTAATACCCAGCAATACCTTGAATCGCTAAAACCCTCCGATTACGAATTAAAAACAGCAGAACTTTCAATAGCCCGAGCCTTAACTCTTGTCACAACAAAAGAGCTCCCTGACTCGGACGGACAAGTAGAAGTTAAATACAAATTCCCACGGACTGATAACCTCTCAGAATACTTAAGTAAAATAAACCCCAGTCAATCTCCTGAGAGATTAGCTGCACTGGTAAATGACACCGCACTAAAAGCATCCAGAGGCTACGGAATCGCTCAGGCTGCCAGGGAATTTTTCGGTAAATACCCTGATGACACACCAAACACTCAACAATTCATCAAACATCTTGAGGAATATTGCGTTAAGACAACCGAGAGAGTTATTTTTCCTTATAGGGGCATATCAGCAGGCGGATTGAGGTTTGCATTAAGCCGGCAAATGTCCGCAAAAGAGCTGTTAACACTTGAAAACATAAGAACTATGGATAGAAATTTCTTTTATGATATGGGAAGAGATCTTGCAATGCAAAAGCCCTAACAGCTCTTCTTAAATTCAAAACTATGCAATATAATAACCAAATGACACCTGAGGAGCGTTTTAATCTTATAACCAGAAATCTTTCTGAAACTTTAACTGAAGAAGATCTTAAACATCTTCTAGACACAGACACTCCCTTAAAACATTACATTGGTTTTGAAGTTTCCGGAAAACTTCATATTGGTTATCTTTTCCAGCTTATGAAAGTCAAAGACATTCAGGACGCAGGCGGAGAAACAATTATCTGGCTGGCCGATTTGCATTCAGCAATCAACGATAAGTTAGGCGGAGATCTCGATACAATAAAACGAGTCTCTCGGGACTATTTTATACCGGCTATGGAAAGTCTTTTTGAAAGCATTGGAGGAGATCCTAAAAAATTAATCTTTAAACTTTGCTCTGAAGAATATGCCGCTCATCCCGAATTCTGGTTTACTTTCCTCGAAATGGCCAAAGGCACATCTTTAGCCCGCTCAAAACGCTCTATAACCATTATGGGTAGGGAAGACGCAGAAGATAATATCGAAACAGCCAAAATTATGTATCCGATTATGCAGGCTGCTGATATTTTCCTGCTCCAGGCAAATATCGCCCAGGCCGGAATGGATCAAAGAAAAGTTCATGTTGTCGCCAGAGACAGCGCTATGCAAATAAAAACCAATGCTTTAAAAGATTCACAAGGCAATCAAATAAAACCTGTAGCCATCCACACACCAATCCTACTCGGCCTCCAGGTTCAAGATTTATACATCGGTGGTGAGTCAGATGAGATTGCTATGAAAAGCAAAATGAGCAAATCCCGTCCCGGCAGCGGCATCACAATCCACGATTCCGAAGATAAAATCAGAGAGACTTTAAATAAAGCTTTCGCCCCCGAAGGCCAAATCGAAAATAATCCGGTTTTAAATTGGACTAAATATTTAGTTTTCTATAGCGAAGATTCGACACTAACAATCGAAAGGCCTGAGAAATGGGGCGGCAATCTCACTTTTAATTCATATAATGACTTAGAGAAAGCCTATCAGGATAAGCAGCTTCATCCTCAGGATCTTAAAGCCGCTTTAGCAGAATGGTTAATCAAAAAACTCGCCCCAGTTAGAAGCCATTTTGAAGATCCCAACAGAAAAACCGCGCTGGAAGAACTCGAAAATCTAACGCAGCACTGATAAATAGTTGGAGGGGTGATATTTAAAGATCTTCTCAACTAATCCAGATTTAGTAGCTTGTTTATTTAACCGCTCCCAATTATTCACAATTTGATCTATAGCAATCCCTGCTGAGACTCCATAAGCACACGAATTGCTAATCTTAAGACCCTCAAAAGCAATCCTTTGTAGTTCTACCGGAAGAGTCTTCCAAGTATCAAACCCCACAGATTGGGAGCTATTTGCCCAAAATTCGCTTAACCCAGAGGTGTAAGAGAAAACTCCAGCAGAAAGTGCCCCTGCGATAGTTAACAAATTTAAGTTAGCGTGATGGCGTGTTGACTCAGGACTTCTCATAAATGGAAATATACACCTACAAATTTTCGATAACAAGAGTTAAAATAGAGACATGGATAGCTTAGTCAAAAAATACCGCATAGTTTTCATTGTTCTTTCAACCATCGGAGTTGTCGGAATCCTAGCCTCATCAATGCTGCCTTTCTTTTTATATTAATTGCTGATCTTCGAGCTTTGAAAGCAGACCTTTCTCAAGCGAGCCAGTTTGCGCACTAGACGAAGTCGCAAGCTCCGCTTACTTTGCAGTCAAAGTGGCAAGAAAAGATTTTCCTAGGTTGTAAACATCTGGCAGATTCGCTGGAATAACATATAATTCCTATATGAATCTTGATACTCCTTTAAGACAAATCTCCGGCATTGGCTATGTCCAAGGTGTCCGGTTGGCCAGCTTAAACTTAATTACAGTTAACGATCTTATCAGTCATTACCCCTTTCGCTACGATGATTTTTCCGAGACTGTTGAAATTGCTGTAGCTAAATTAAATACCAAAGTAACATTAAAAGGCGAGATTTGGTCAATAAAGAACGTTTTCACTAAATTTGGCAAAAAACTAACTCAGGCTGTCTTTAATGATGGTACTAATTCGATAAACCTCACTTGGTTTAATCAAACTTACTTAACTAAAAGTATCAGCGTCGGCGATAAACTCCAAATCTCCGGCAAACTAACCAAGTACGGTTCCAAGCTCTCGATCATTATGCCAATCTGGGAAAGACTTAAAGATAACAATCAACAATCAGCAATCAGCCATAAGCACTTACACACCGGCGGTTTAATTCCCATTTATCCGGAAACTGAAGGTATCAGCTCAAAATGGTTAAGAACCAGAATCGCCGAAATTCTGCCTAAAGTTAGTTTATTCATAGAGGACCCTTTACCTGAAAAAATAAAAGGCAAAATGCTCGGCCTTAAAGACGCATATAATAAAATCCATTTCCCTGAAAACTATGAAGATGTTGAGCAGGCAACAGCCAGGTTAAGCTTTGATGAAGTTTTTATGATTCAGCTCAAAAATCTGCTTGTCAAACATCTTTGGCAAAATAAACAGTCAGTTCAACAATTTGAAATTAATCAAGAAAAATTAGACAAGTTCCTTAAAAGTTTACCTTTTGAACTTACAAAAGCTCAATTAAGAGTCTTAGATGAAATTTTAAATAATCTTCAAAAAGGCTTGCCTATGAATCGCTTGGTCCAAGGGGAAGTAGGCTCCGGAAAAACAGTTGTCGCTGCAATCGCCGCCTATATCGCTCACCTGAATGGTTTTAAGACCTTCTACATGGCACCCACTGAAATCTTAGCTTTCCAGCACTATGCTAACTTTAAAAAACTCCTTGAGCCTCAAGGACTTGAAATCGGCATATATACAGGAAGCAAAAAGTTCACAAAGCCCCGTGGTGCTCTTGATACCCCTGGTACCCCCAACATCATAATCGGCACCCACGCTTTAATTTCAGAAAAGCTTCAAGCCAGCGATGTCGGTTTAGTCATAATAGACGAGCAGCAAAGATTCGGCGTAGAACAAAGGGCAGTCTTAAGAGGTAAAGCTAAAATTCCTCATTTCTTAACTATGACCGCCACCCCAATCCCCAGAACAGTCGCTCTAACACTCTATGGCGACCTCGATCTTTCTATAATTGATGAACTCCCTAAAGGCCGGATTCCGGTTAAAACCAATGTTGTTCCTTCAAGAAGGCGGGGTGATGCTTATAAATTTATTCAAAGCAAGGTTGATCAGGGAGACCAAGTTTATATAATTACCCCTCTTATCGAAATCTCCGAAACTATGTTAACTGTCAAAGCGGCCAAGGACGAATTTGAAGTCCTACAAAAAGTCTTTCCTAAACTAAAACTAGGATTGCTGCACGGAAAATTAAAACCTAAAGAAAAAGATGATGTCTTAAATGATTTTAAAGATAAAAAAATAGATATTTTAGTTTCAACTTCTGTTGTTGAGGTTGGTGTTGATGTCCCCAATGCCACAATAATGGTCATAGAAGGCTCAGAGAAGTTTGGTCTGGCCCAACTTCACCAACTTAGAGGCCGCGTCGGTAGAGGCACTAAGGAATCCTTTTGCTTCTTATTCTCAACTTCTGAAGATTCATCAATAGTTTCCCGACTTAAAAACCTCGAAAAGATTTCTGAGGGTTTGAAGTTGGCTGAGATCGATTTGAAGATTAGAGGCAGCGGTGAGATATTCGGCAAGCGCCAATCAGGCCGTTTCGATTTGAAAATCGCCAACTTTAACGATCTAGAGCTAATAGAGAAAACCAGGTCTGCAGCTCAAAAATTAATCGCCGAAGACCCTACTCTTGCTAATTACCCTCAGATTAGGGTAAAATTACAAAACTTTGAGTCTGTACAACCAGACTAAGTAACAAAATGCCACACGAGCCTAAACGAAGACATTCAAAAGCAGTCAAAAATATCAGACGCGCATCTATTAAATTAGCTGCCGTTAATTTAGTGACTTGCCCTAATTGTAATTTTAAAACTATGGCTCACATGGTTTGCCGAAACTGCGGCAGCTACGCCGGTAAAAAAGTTGAATCCGAATCCGTCAAAATAACCCGCGCATAAAAATGGTCGTTGAAGCTGTTGACAGACTTTTCGGTTTTCCTCTCAGAAGAACTCCACTCGCACCAGGAACTCCTTGTATATTAGATGAAATAAGCACACAAAACTCCGGAATAGAAGCGTTACTTCCAACATGGAGCGTGCGGCCCATAGATGACGACACTTTAAAAGTTATCGATCATCTTTCAGGTGTCTCGGATGTTCTTGTCAGAGGGGAGATCAATGCGGCCAAATTAAGAGTGCGTACCGGCCCTAACTTAGGTGGCTTCATAAGAAGCAGTGTAGAGTGGCGGCCATACAGGAGGCTATATCGTCGCTAGTTAGCCTGAATCAATACTAAATATGAAAACATCTCTTGACCCTCGCCACTTACAAAGAATCAAAGTTATGCAGGAGCTATTCTCCTTTGCCTTTAGCGAGAATCAAAAAGCCGAAAATAAAAAATCTCAGGAAATTCTCAGCCATAAAGCCGATATTGATAAATGGGTAGAGCAGTCAGCTCCTAAATGGGATGTCGGGAAGATTAACCGGATAGATTTAGCTATTCTTAGACTAGCCATTTATGAGCTGATGATTGAAAAGAAGAATCCGCCCCGGGTTACAGTCGATGAGTCAGTTGAACTTGCTAAAGAATTTGGCTCAGAAGCCAGCCCAGGTTTTATAAACGGAGCTTTAGGTAAATTAATCACTGACAACAAACTTCTCTAATCCTTAAACCCTAGTAGAATATTTATAGGCTTGTATATTTTATAGGTTTATAGTATATTCGAGAGTGTATTAGATTTCTATTAATAATTGAGGGGATTGACATTACATTCGGTTTTCAATTAAGTTAAAAAAAGGTCTAATAATCTAAACAAAAACATATGGCACAAATTATTATCGATAACAAAAATAGTCTTCAAACAGATGTAATAGCTGAAATAGCTAAGCACTTGGGTGTAACTCCTCAAGACATCGACGTTAACGCCGGTCTTTCGGACGATCTAGGTTTAGGACCAGTTGAAATGGCTGATCTTCTGGCTGCTATTTCTCAAAAATTTGGCGTAAATTTTAATAGTTCTGAGCTTGCAACCCTTAAAACAGTCCACGATTTGGTGGTGTCGGTTGAGGATTTAAGTTTGGAGTAAGGCAGGGTATGGAATTTGATAGGGCATGGCTTGAGACTCAGATAAAAAATAATCCCATTTTCTACAGAGCATTCATTCATAGATCGTTCTTAAATGAAGCAGGCTCTAATTTAGAATCTAACGAACGCTTAGAGTTTCTCGGAGACTCCGTTTTGTCATTTATTATTTCCTCATTTTTATTTAAAGAGCGCCAATCCGATGCTGAAGGCGATCTTACTAACCTTAGATCTTATATTGTTAAAACCAAATCACTTGCCAAAGCTGCAGCAGATTTAGATTTAGGCTCTTTGCTGATGCTCTCCAAAGGCGAGGAACTTTCCGGTGGCCGCGATAACACCCAAATTCTAGCTAATACATTTGAATCTCTTCTTGGAGCAATATATTTGGAACACGGCATCGAAGAAGCTATCCGCTTTATTCATGCCCATCTACTACCGCTTTTTGCCGAGGAACTAAAAAGTGGTCCTCCAAAAGATGCCAAATCTCATCTTCAGGAACTTGCTCAAACCAAAACTAAACAATCCCCAAAATACAAAATCCTCGGAACCACCGGACCAGATCATGCCAAACAATTTAATGTCGGTGTTTTCTTAGAAAACAAAATGATAGGGGAGGGTACAGGCTCAAGTAAACAAGTCGCCGAAGAAGCCGCCGCCTCAAAAGCTTTAGGCCAATTAGAACCAGTGGCAGCCAATAACTCCTAAAAAGAATAAAGAAAGATATTATTCTCTGACTTCACAGACTCTAAATTAGGCAATCTAAACGAGTGAGAGACAGCCCGCGATCCACCTTTCATTTCTCTTTTTAACTTTTTCCCCAACCGCCCAGTCACCAACGGACTTACATATATAGTCACTGCGTCAAACTTACTAAAATTATCCTGCCAAAAATCTTTGAAATGAATAAATGCTTTGTTTTGTAGACCTGCCTTTCGTATTTTCATTCTTGATATTAAAACCAAAACTGGATTTATTTCGTAACCATGAGCCTCAATTCCTTCTTTTGCTAGAGCAATAACCACTCTTCCATCACCAGACCCAAGATCCGCAACCTTCTGACCTTTCTTGAGTTTTAAGAGTTTTATCATTGTACTGATTCTGTTTGTTGCCGAAGGAGCATAAGGCGCTCCAAATATCAGCGCATACAAGAAAAGCAATGTAATCCCGAGTAGAACTACTATTGCTAATAAAGAAATAGTGTTGATAAATAGGGCTGTATAATCCATGAGCCTGCGTATTGATCTTTAGGCTTCGGTACACTATACTTACACAGGTTCAAAGATCAATATCATGACTCATGATACTTGAAAGATGACTCTTAAAACAAATGCCTGTAAAAATAAGATTAATGCGAATAGGAACAAACAGAAGACCATTCTACAGAGTGGTTGCTGTTGATGAACGCAAAAAACGCACTGGTGGATACCTAGAACTTCTAGGAACTTATAACCCTTTAACTGAGCCTAAAGAAATAAATCTTGATCAGCCTAAAATTGATGCCTGGATTAAAAAAGGCGCTCAACCTTCCGAAGGCTTCCTCAGAATTATCGGTAAAGCTCCTCAAAGACCACCACGCAAACCAAAGAAAGCTCCTAAAGAAGCTCCAGCCGCTCCTGCAGCTGCCACTCCAAAAGAAGAAGTCGCTCCTGAATCAGCCGTAGAAGAAACAGCAGCTCCAGCTGAAAATGTTGCAGATGCCTCAGTCGAAGAAGTAAAAGCAGAAGAAGCCGCTTCCGAAGCTCCAGCCGAAGAAACAACAGCAGAGAATCCATCAGAAGACAAAACTGAAGAAGCCGCCGCTTAATCAAATACTATGAAAGACATCGTTGAGTACATTGTTAAACAATTCGTTTCAAATCCAGATGCAGTTGAAGTTACTGAAACCCAGCAAGACGGCTATTTGAATATTTCTCTAAAAGTTGCTCCAGATGATATGGGCTTAACTATTGGCAAAAGCGGTCAAACGATCAAAGCTATCCGCCGATTATTAACAATTAAAGCAATTACCGAAAATGTCAGGGTTAACTTAGAACTTGTGGATAGTGGCACACCACCTGTTAAAGAAGGCGAAGAATCCAAAGAAAAAACATCTGATTCAACTTCTGAGACCTCAGAAGAAAACTCTGAAGAAAAAATCGAAGCTTCTGACGAAGAAGCTGAACAAGAAGCAACTCCAGCTGAAGAAAAAACTGAAGAAGCTTCCTAGATGAAGATTACATTCATTACTCTGTTCCCGGAAATCTTTCCACCTCTTTTAAATTTTTCTATCCTAAAGAGAGCCCAAGCTAAAAACCTAATTGAATTCGAAGTATTAAATCTCCGCGAGTTTGGAGAGGGAGCTCACCTAGTAGTCGATGATCGGCCTTATGGCGGGGGAGCTGGTATGGTTTTAAAAGCCGAAGTCTTAAAAAAAGCCCTTCTTACTGTAAAAACCTCTGACTCAAAAGTATTTTTAACTTCTGCAGCCGGAGAAACCTTAACTCAAAAAAAATCTCGCCAACTTTCAAAAGAAAAACATTTAATAATAATTTGCGGACATTACGAAGGAGTAGACCAAAGGTTCGTAGACAAATATGTTGATGAAGAATTCAGCATCGGCGACTATGTTTTAACTGGCGGTGAATTACCTTCGCTGGTTTTGGCTGATTCGATAGCTAGACTCCTGCCAGGTGTCCTCGAGAAAGCAGAAGCTACGTTGAACGAAAGCTATGAAAACGGCTTATTAGAACATCCTCACTTCACCAGACCTGAAGAGTTTGAGGGTTTAAAAGTACCGGAAGTTTTACTATCCGGCAATCATAAAGAAATTGAAGATTGGCGACAGAAAGAATCACTTTCTAAAACTCACCAAAAACGTCCTGATTTAATTACTAAACGGATTTAACTTTCCGATAGCTGAAGTAGAAGCATCAGCGGCAGTCTCCTTAGGCAAAGCATTAACTTTCGTCCTTATATCCGATAATAGTTGTCTGTTTTCCTGTGATATCTGTGGCACATCCTCATCCACTGAACCTATATTTTGAGGCAGCATTTGATAAAGTGTTACAAACCCAACTGAGGCAGATAAAGTGTCTGTATTATTCTTCGAAATATCCAATGAGCTTAATTTTATTAACCGCGGCGAGACTTTTACTCTCTCCAAGAAATTCTTTAGATTACTCTGAGTACCGCTAATTTCCATCTTAATAGAGTATTCCTGAACCTTCTCTGATTCAGGTGAGGTAGCCGAAAAATTAATTGCATTTAAACTCATCCCGCTTCCTGAAAGGGCCACTAATAACTCTCCAGTCACTCCGGGGATATCCCGATCAACTGGTAAAGCCACAAGTGCTGTCTCCAGTTCCTGACGTGTTTGTGGCAAGTTTAAATTCTGTAACTCCGAGATCTTTCTTAAATAGAAAGCTTTCTTTTGCCCTAGCTCATCAATAGTTCTATAAGTCTCAGACAATTTTAAGATTTGGGGGAACGTGACCAAACTAAGAATCAGTAACGCAATCACCAGTACTATTCCCGGCACAATTAGTCGATTATATTTTAAATAAAACGGACTGCTAAAAAAGGGATTAGCTAATATTTGCTTTTTAATTTGTTTTAACTTCTCCATTTTTATATTGCTTTCGCTGACATAGTAATTACGAGGTCAAATATCAATCGTCCATCCTGTGATCTACTCAGACTCTCAACTGAAACTTTCGCAATTTTTCCCTCATTTTTAGACGGATCCATTAAGTTAGTAAAGAATATATTCAAAGCAGATGTAGTATTAGTTTCACCCTGCATCCCAACACTCTCAGTTTTATCTATTTGTAAATAAGATAGTTCTATGCCTTCAGGAATTAAATTACTAATTAAATCATAAGTTTCTCCCTGCTTATAACTCGTAGTTGAAAATCGGTTAATTGTATCAATTCGATTTTTTAAGAAAAACACGACTGCCTCACTCTCTTTTAGTGATCCAATTTCCGATTTATTCTGTTCCAGTTCAGCGTTCAAAGATTGGAGAGTCGCATTTTGGATAACGATAATTACTAATATCCCAACAGTAATCAGTATCAACACCCCCAATAGGCCTACACTTATTCTAACTAAAAGAGTCCTTTTAGCCTCCTTTTTTGCTTTTTCTTTTATCTCCGGTGGAATTAGATTTATTTTTAGCTTATCCATAAGTAGCGGAGATTAGTCTTGTTTCATGGCCAAACCGACTGCCACAGAATAAAAAGCTCCTTCACTTGACAGCTTTGTTTTCATTTCCTGCTCCATATTAATTGCCGCCCAGGGATCTGCTTCCTGCACTTCTAGGTTTAGAAAATTAGTAAAATAACTAACCAATCCAGGCAAATGAGCCCCTCCACCATTTAAAACCACCCGTTTAACCGGACGCTGACGGTTCTGAGTTTCATGAGCCAAAATAACTCTCTTTGCTTCATTAGCTACTACATCAATAACAGGCACTAAAGTTTTGAATAATTTCCCTTCTAGCTGATCCTGAACCAGTCCATACACTTTTTTATATTCCTCAGCCTGGACATTCTCAAAATTAAAGCTTTGAGCAATAGCTCGTGTTAATGCCGCGCCGCCTGTAGCAATTGATCTTGTCAGTAGTATCAAACCATCAGAGACGATAGCAAAATCAGTATTTGTCGCACCCATTTGAACTACTAAAGTAGTCGGGGAGTAAGCATTAAAACTAACTAGTGCTCTGGCTGCCGCAATCATTTCTGTTTCAATTGCTGTAACCTTTAAATCAGCCATTTGCATAATTCTTAAATACTTATCAATCGTCACTTTAGGCGTTGCCACAACAAAAACTACCGTTCTGCTATTAGCCTCTTTTTTAGGTGACCTGAAAATAATCTGATAGTTAAGATTAACTTCCGGGATTGGCATCGGAACAAACTCCTCAGCAGCATATCTAATGGCCTGTGTTAATTCTTCATCAGTTAAAAATGGCAAATCATAAACCACTCGGGTAAAAATTTTATTCTCGGGTAGAGCAATAATCGTGTCTTTAGTGGGAGGGTTAATTTCACTTATCAAACTTTTAACAGATGCTGCAACTGCCTGAAGATCCAGATCAGCCTCAGACATAATTCCAGGTTGAGGAGAAGATATATGACCGGCCGAAACAAGCCGTGGAGGATTTTCGCCGTGAGATAAAACTACAGCTTTAATGGAGGTGTAACCGATATCAAGTCCTATTTTTACCTGAGCAGCCATAACATATAGGCCCGTTAAAAACCGGCCCACTTATAACATATCAAAAAAAACACTTAAGGGCTATATACCACTGTCATAAACAAGTTCTATTTCTGTTGGTATGTACCTTTTATAACTGTGAACGAACCTGAGGGTCCGGATGAGAAAAATGGTGTTGTAACACCGCTGTCATAATCAATAACTGCACCACCATCAAGTATCACTTTCTTTGCCGTAATTTGACTCAAATGAGCCGCCCCAGACATAATGATATTCCCATTGGCTGCATAAAAAATTGACGAACTTGTACCACCGGCTGCATCTATCGCTGGTAAGAAGCTTGGGCCAGGTGATGTATATTTAGACAAAACCAGCATATTAGAATTTGAAGAAGACGTACCGTTAATTGACCCTGCTCCCGAAAGCAAAACCCGACCATCAACTACAATAACTCCAGATTGATCGCCATAACTTTCATCAAGCGATACCCGTCCACCAGATTGAACCGATAAATTCCCGGTGATATGAACTGGACTTCTAAATTTAATATTACAACTGCTCCCAATAGTCACATTGCCGTTAAACTTCTTGCTAGGAAATGTACCCCAAACCTGATTGCAATCCCAATTCAAAGTCTGATTACCATTGACAACACCTCCCGCTGCAGCTTGAGTTTCCCATTCCGCTATATTAGCCTCGGAAATAGGTAATGGTCTGGGTAATGGATCGGTTGCGCCTGGATGACAATAAGTATTAACTGGAGTTGCAAAACATGAATTTCCATGGACTCTGACATTGGAGTCAACAGTTTGAAAATGTGCATTTCCGGCAACAGATAATCCAGCGAAAGTACTCGCAGTCACCGTATTGGCATAAACATTTCCCTGTACTACCGATCCGCCGCTGCCCTCAATTCTGGTTGCAATCCCGCCCATATAAGTTTTAAATGCCAAATCCCCTCCGACACTAGTGTAGGTATTACCTGTCCAGTCAGCAGCCCATGAACCTGATCCGCGAGTATAAGACCCTAATGTATCAAGCTGCCAGCTCCAATAATTATTATTGTTACTGGAAGCAGTATCCAAAACTATCCAATAAGTTGTGTCTGGCTGTAGAGTCGCATTTGATATAAAACTTACATCAACATATCCATACTCAGTAGTTACCATATTCGATGCCAGCGTTCCTGTTGTTAAAACGTTGTTTTTATCTGGCTTCCCACCACTGTCTCTGGTAATTTTAACTGCCAAATTAGCCGGTGTCCCAAACTTCTTCAGCTTAAGACTTATTTTATTTATGGTTGAAGCTTGGTTGGTCCCAGGCTTAAAGCTCTGAGCAATATCAATTCTATTCTGACCTGATACACTTTTCCCAAATAAGAAATCTGCGCAATTAGCACCGCTGCATTCTGTCTGTTGATCGGCTGTTGGCTGAGTGCCACCGGCAATATAGACATCCCCTGTGATTACAGGTCCGCCTTGCATCAATATATTGCCGTTCGAATATACCGATCCGTTGATTCGACTTCCACCTCGAAGCTCAAACCCTCCCTCACCTGATTGAATACCATAATTAAATGACATACCCTCACCTTTGGCTACAGTAATTGAAATTTTCTTTTTCGATTTTGGATTCTCTTTACTGGGAATATAACCTGTGGCTTCAACCAATCTAGTACTTTGATCAATATCTGTTATATGAACATCAAATTCTCCCTGTCCAATCTGTGTTTCGGTCTCACCGTTATAAACCCCTCCGCTGGTGTTAAGAGCAGCGACCGCCTTATCAATACCCGCCTCAGCTAAAGAAGTCGCTTCCAGATTATTTAAAGAGTATCGGGAATTTTGCTTATAAGTCAGTGAATTCGTAATTAATACCACTGTAATAACTAAAATTGAACTTAAGGCAATTAAAGCTAGCGCAAATATCGCTCCGTTTTGGTTTAAACTAAACTGTGATCGATTCATAAGTTTTTTAGATTAACAGTACTGCTTGAACTATTCTCATTGTCACCTAAAGAGCCCTGATCTGACAAGCTAATAATAAAAGTGATCCTAACCGATTGAAGAGGGGACACAGCATTATTATTAGAATCAAGATAATTAAAGCTCAAGCTATTTAAAGATGTCGAAAGCACCTTATCCTCACTCTTGCGGCTGCTAAGTGGATCCGGATAAATTTTCTTTTTAAGTAACTTTGACCCAACAGGGGATTTAGTCACGACTCCATAATCAAAAACTGATTCAATTACCTGACCGGATTGTGAAATTGCTGGAAGTTTAACCACCAAAACTTGACTACCTGTAGTAAATTGTGCCGCACCCACCGCTGGATATTGAGCTGCCACTCCAGCGGAAGACTTAATTAAATCGGCGATCTCCTGCTTTGCTTGATTCGTTGACAATCCATGATTGACCTGGATTGATTGATCCATAAAAAGTCTTCCCGATGAAGTTAAAAGACCCACCACTAAAAAACCCGCCAACGCAGTCAAGGTAAGACCTATTATAATTTCAATTAAGGTTATTCCTGACTGATTATGCCTCACCTCAGTCCATCCTCTCCGACCAAGGTCACCAACTGATATGTTTTAGGTTCACCATTTTCCTTCCAGACAATTGTAATTTTTACTTCCTTCAAATGTTCACTACTTGAACAAATACTAGGTGCACAATTACTAATAACGGTGTGTCCAGAGGACCCGTCTAAGCTATTCAATCTCGAGTCACTTACAGTAGTTGTCCCATTAACTAAATTTTCATATCCCTGCAATCGGATATCTTCCATTTTTTTAGCTGCCACCTCACGAACTACCGAATCGTCCTTACTGCTCGTTACTAAACCTATCGCATTCGGAATATTAGCAATCACTAGCACAATAAGCCCGACAATAAACACACCTATTATTACCTCAACTAGCGAGAATCCTTTTAAGTTTTTCATTTAATAATTTCGTTAACAGAAAAAATTGCAAAATCAAACCAAGGAGGAACTACATCTTTTACCCTGAATGCCTGAATCTGTTTCTCGCTTTGTCCTGAGGTCCCGGTAGCGTTATAAATCTGGATCTGTGGCGGAAACTGAGCACTGCCCCGGGGAGCTAAAGCTAATGAATGATTCTCGTTTGAATACAAAAGCCTAACCCTGGCCATTATCAGCATACAGGATGCATTTGGGCAGTTTTGACCAGTATTCCCTAAGTCAGGAAATGGAATATTAGCTGCCGGTGAATTATTCCCAATTGTCTTCTTACAATAAAAAGTATGATTCACACCCAATATCCCATTTGCTAATATCTCCGGCACAGCACAAGTCACTGGTATGAAACCATTTGCCGCAGCCCGAGTCGTATCAGAGTCAAAATAATAATTCTTCGTATAGAAGTTACTATTACTCAACATGATTATCTGAACCTCAACAGCTGGCTTATCGGTTGTCCCGGCGTTTCCAAAATAAAGATCAATACCATTGTTATTATAAATGCTAGTTGGCACCGCCAGAGTTGGATCAACAAACCAAAATTGTGCTGTAGTCTCGCGTCCAATCGGAGGGTACTCAATTGCAGAAAAAGTCCCTGCAATCGGCAAAAGAGGAGAAAGCGCCACCTGTGCTTGCGAGCTATTATCCAAAGTTACTGCACCACCTAAAGGTATTGATCCACTCAAAGCTTTTTCTAAACCAGCCTCGGCTGCTGAAAAGGCCCTGCTGGACTGCTCTCCTTGTGTAGAAGTTGCAACATCAGTCACCGACCTTTGAGTTAGAGCCAGCCCCACTGACAGTCCAACCAGCATAAGCAGTAGCAAAATTATTATTACCTGACCAGACTGATTTTTTGATTCTAGATTTATCATCTTACTTGTACAGTTGTTTGCATCGCCGCAATATCTGAGCCCAAAGTTCCTCCTGCCTTCAAGGCTGGATTAACGTTAAAAGTTATTGCAATTGTATCTCTATTCTGACTGCCAGATATCTTACTGAACTTGCCTTGACTAATTGATACCCCTGTTAAAGAATTATTGTTTGATAAAGCAATCACTGCCGGACTAGTAGTGTCAGTCGAACAAAAAGCATCCAGCTGATTGGGATCAAGTCCTTCCTGCCTGCTTAAGTAGCCATTACTTGTTACGCCTGCTGAACCTATAATTGGATCAACAAATCTAAACTTAATATATTTGCCGTCAACAGTCCTGATGACTAATCTGTTCTTGCGGGTGTTGTCAGGTGGCAAATAAGTGTTATCTGGCGGACCATAACAAACCACAGCCTCAGCACTGCGGATCGCTTCAGTCAGCGAGTTTACAACTTGTTCTCCATTCTGTTTTAGATTACTGAGCTTGTCTGTCTCAGAAGATGTCCTTAGAGTCTGAGTAAAGATATTTACACTAATAATCCCAACAACGCCGATTATCGTAATTGCAATCATAACTTCCATTAAAGAAAAACCTATTTGTTTTATCATTATCTTTTCCCCAAAACAGTCACCAGCTGTGAAGAGTGTTCTCCGGAAATATCTGTCCAAAATACATTGGAAGTAACCTTCTTTTCACCAACTGTTTCATTCTCAATAATTACCTGGTATGTAAAGTTCCCACCAATAGTCGTCTTAGCCGCCTTATAACTCAAACAAAGAGGCTTGACCTCACCGCCTGCAACTGTACAACTATTTTTCAACTCAAAAGTACAGCCTGTGGTACATCCCGCACTCACTGTTCCGAAATTCGTCGTCCAGATCTGCTCCCAGGTTGAACATATCCCACTGCTTAATTCACTTTCTAAACAAACTCCAAAATTTGAATTCTTGATAGTTCTGACTTTCTCCATATTTTGCTGAGCCAGTTGCGTAGCCTGAGCCTGATTCTTGGAGAATTGGGTATTTCTCAAACTGGATACTGTTAAAATAGCCACTGCGCCGACGATAACTGCAACAAGTCCCACTCCAATTACCAGCTCCATTAATGTTTGACCTCGGTTATTCATAACATTCATTCTGCTCTAATTACCCCTCCTGATTCAACCACTATCACTCTGGCCAGTTGTGCTCCCGCATTATTAAGGGTTATTTTCACTGGCCAACTAGTTCCCAAAGTTCCGTTACAGGTATATGATATTTGCCGGTTAACAAAAATGATCTTTAAAGTTTGTCCCGCTGTGCATTTATCATTGGTCATTGTAAAAGTAGTTGCCGAATCCTGACCTGATGTGTAAGAACCGCTGGAAGTCACTTTATCAACAGCACCTGAGCAATTAGCATTTAAAGTAAAAGTCGTCGAAGTCAGATCAACATTCCAATTATTAGAACTTTCGCCTGTTGGACATTTTATATGCGTGGTAGCTGACGATTGTGCCAACTTGATAATATTAATCAGCTTCTGTGCTGCACCATCCATTTCCTGATTTTGACTCAGATTTCTGAAATTAGGTAAAGCCACACCAGTAATAACAGCGATTATTGCTACAGTAACAAGCACCTCAACTAAACTGAAGCCTCTATTAAAACCTCGATAGTTCGAACTGGACATTATATCTAGCGTATCAAAGATGCCGGATATATTAAAGGGGAGTCACTTTGTGGTTATATGCCGCATTACAGGAACAGCTAGCAGCGCCGCTCGTGGAATTTTCTAAATTTGCACAAAGTTGATAAAACTGACAGGCTCCTGTCGAACCGCCGCAATTATTTGTTCCTGTTCCGGTACTAACATTTGCCATTTGTGAACGATAGCAATATGGAGTCGCGGTTCCAGTTACCGGATCCTTCGGAGTCTCTGATAAATAAGTTTTTGTTATTACCGTGCATCCAGTTAAACCAGTGCAATTTGTAATTGCTGACCCATTAGCAATTTCCGCAGTTAAATTATTTGGATAAAAATTTTGATCTGCATAAAATTGTTGAAGCGCGCTCTGAACTAATCTTAGGTCTGCCTGTCTTCTCGTATCACGGTTATTCTTTTGAATCGTATTCAAAGATCCCAGTGAAACAGCTGACAACAGACCGATTATGGTAATAACCACCATAATCTCTACTAGTGAAAATCCTTTTTGGGCAGACTTCATAAACATAGCTACTCTAAATAGTCACAATATAAAAGCTTTATGTCAATATTGAATTTTAATATTTAAGTACCAACTTAAAATTTCGCTGCCCCAAAAAATAACAATCACTCCTGCCAACGACATAAACGGACCAAATGCCAAAGTCTGACCAAATTTTTTCTTACCCCCAAGAATAAGGCCCACACCAATAATAGACCCCAGCAAAAAAGACAACATAATTACTACTAAAGAGTAGGGGAATCCGAAAGCCAGACCTAAAAATACTCCCAACTTCAAATCCCCTCCGCCCATTCCTTTCCCTCGCGTAATCACTATCAATAAATAGAAGAACAGTCCTAACATCAATCCCATTAGCGATCCGTAAATAAAAGGCCCTGATAATTCCAAAGCATTACTGTAAAAATAATTAGAGTAGGGGGGTAATAAATATTTTCCTAAACCCGATGAGCTTAGAGATATGTATAGTAGAGTAACTTTATAAACAGAGGCCGCCCCCAGCAAAATAAATAAACTCCAGATTCCAGGATATGTTATACGATCAGGAATATAACCTGTCTTAAAATCAGTTAGGAAAGTTGCCGAAAGTACGATACCAATTAGCAGATAGGTAATTAAACTAATTGCTATGAAACTTTGCGAGATCCAATCAAGCTCTAAAAAATTAGCTGGTACCACTTTAGCAAAAATCCCTGAAACCAACAGCCCCATTAAAATCTCAAACAATAAATACTCTGAACTAAATTTTTTATGACAATGGCTACACTTTCCTTTAAAAATCAGATATGAAACAACAGGAAAAAGGTCGTACCAGGTAAGCTTATGTTTACAGCTCTCACAGTACGACCTTCCCCAAAAACTTTTGTTAGTTAGGCTTCGGTCAGCAATTACTTTCGTAAAGCTTCCTAAACAAATTCCGATAATAAAACCTAATAACCAAATCATCTAATTAGTTCCCAACAAACGAACATGGTGTGCCAGCGGCATTAATCAAAGTTAGGTTTGAACCTACTTCATATCTACCAGTCGTATCGGTTGCATTTTGGTCTCCACCATCAGCAGACATTTTTGGCTTCTGTTGGTCAGACTCTAAAACAGCATCAATCTCCCATGCATCAGCATCAGCACAATATGTGTAATGATATGTTGCATCATTTGTAGGATCTACAGGAAGAGTTGGAACTGAAACGCTTTTATTACCACCTAAGTTAACCTGAACCCATCCGGTTCCGTTAGATAATCTATCGTTGGTATCAAGCGGGAAACTTGCCTCGTTACAAGGATAAGTTGCTCCGTTACAAAGAATTGCTTCTCCGGAATCAGTAGCTTCCTGAACAGCTACGTTAATAGCATTCTGCAAGTTAGAAAGGTCAGAAAGTCTCGCTGCATCACGACCTCTTCGAGTTAATTCAAGAGGATTAATAATAAGAACCACAACAGCCGCTAAAATTGCGACGATCGCGATAACAACTAAAAGTTCTACCAAAGTAAAACCTCGGTTTTTTTGGACAGTTTTAATCAAGTTTTTCACCCCCTTCAAGGTTTGCTCCATAAGTTTTAGATCCTGGAGCAGTAGGATCTTTAAAGCAATCAAATTAAAGCTTGCTTACTATTCATTTTAGTCATAAACAAATCTCTTCAGTCAAGATAGTACTTTAATTACTGATGAGCTTAAGCAGCACCGTTTCGCAAATTAACCGCACTAAAATGATGTGGAGAGTTTAGATACACAACATCGCAAGTTGACGACTTAGAATGAGGTCGTAACTTTAGGCGAAGCCCAAATTAACCACATCAAAAGGATGTTGTCAGTTTGTATATAGGCAAAATAATCGACAACACTAGAAAAGCCACACCCACCCCTAACACAACCAGGATTAATGGCTCGATAATAACTGTTAAATTCTTAACCAGATGGTCAGCTTCGGATTCAAAATAATCTGCTAACTTAAATGACACCTTATCAATTTTTCCTGTTTCTTCCCCAACTCTATACATTTGGGAAATTATGTTTGGAAAAACCCCCACTAATTGAAGTTGAGCTGACATTGTTAAACCTCTTTCTACACCCAATCTGGTCTCCAGTAACGCTTTTCGATAAACAGTATTACCTATAACTTCCGCTACTATAGTAATCGAGTCAAGAATCGGCACTCCAGCTGTAGTCAGTAATCCAAAAGTCCTAGTGAAATTCGTCAACGAAGTTCCTCTGATCACTTTTCCAACTAATGGTGTCTTCAGAAGTATTGCATCAAAATTGTAACGGCCGTCGGGCGTAGAAATCCATTTTTTAAATGATATTCCTCCAATAATCACTACTACTAAAAGTACCCACCAATAATTAACCATAAAATTAGAAGATCCGATTAGAATTTTTGTCGGTAGAGGTAGTTCAGCATCTGTTTGGGTATATAGAGTAGTCAGTCTGGGTATAACAAAAATCATCATCACAATCACTACTACCAGCATCATTAAAATAATCATAATAGGATAAATCATCGCTCCCCGAACCCTACTACGAAACTCTCTGTCGCGCTCCAGATTGTTTGCCATTTCAGTTAAAATAACATCCAAATTTCCCGCTTGTTCTCCGGCTTTTACCAGGCTGCAGTAAAGAGGAGGGAATACATTCGGGTGCTTTCTGAGCGCGCTGGCTAGATCAAGACCGCTTTTTAAATCCCTAGAAACTGTTTCTAAAACCTTCTTAAAATTAACATTAGCCTGCTGGCTGACCAAAATATCCATTGATTCCGATAAAACCAAACCAGAATCAATCATAGTTGCCAACTGCCGGGTCGCAATTACTAAGTCATCAAACGACACTTTATTAAAAAAGCTTTCAAACATTGGGGATGAGGCCTTTTTTTCGGTTATCGAAGTTACAACTAAACCCTTTTTACTGAGAATTCTCGCCGCCCTACTGGGATCAACAGTATCAATTGTTCCTTTATGGTCTACACCTTGAAAATCGCGGGCTTTGTAAACAAAAATCGGCATATATTAGACATCTAACAGTTTGTTGAGAACTTGAGGCCTGAATGAATAATTCTGCGCCGTCTCCAAAGAAATAGCTCCCTCTCTTAACAAGTAAGCCAGGCTCGCTTCTAAAATAACCATTCCTGATTCAGCCGATGTCTGAATTAAATTATCAATTAAATGAGTTTTTCCTTCTCTTATAATAGCCCGGGTGGCTGTATTAGCTACTAATATTTCGTAAGCTAAAGCTCTTC
The DNA here is from genome assembly GCA_964392925.1 of uncultured Gammaproteobacteria bacterium. Taxonomy (GTDB): domain Bacteria; phylum Patescibacteriota; class Microgenomatia; order Daviesbacterales; family UBA10151; genus JACPKO01. Next base: position 21,629 of record CAYMRP010000008.1, on the reverse strand, counting down.
CAGGATTAATAGTAGGTACTAATCTCTGAGAAATAACCACCTCCAGCACCGCTGCCAGCTGTGATCTTATTTGAGATTGTTGAATCGAAGGAAAAACATCAATAATCCTGTCTAAAGTTTGAGCTGCTGAATTTGTGTGTAAAGTCGCAAACACCAAATGCCCTGTTTCAGCAATCGTCAAAGCTGCCGAAATTGTTTCCAGATCTCTCATCTCACCAATCAACACTACATCCGGATCTTCCCTGAGAGTTGCCCGAAGCGCTCTCCCCCAAGACATAGTGTCTGAATTAAGCTCTCTTTGCGAAACCAATGACCGTGCTTTTTCATAAATAAATTCAATTGGGTCCTCAATAGTTATAATATGCGCACTCTGTTCTTGATTAATTCTGTCGATCAAAGCAGCCAATGTCGTTGTTTTACCTTGACCTGTTGGACCTGTGACTAAAACTAAACCCTGTTTTAGATTCGTAACATTACTGATATTTGCAGGCAGTCCCGTTTCCTCAAGCTTTCTTAATTTTTTTGGAATTAATCGGAAAGAAGCAGCTAATGTCCCCATTTGTCTATAAACATTTGCCCTAAACCGAGCCATATCCTTATATTCCAAGCCAAAATCTACGTCCAAAAATTTAGTTAATTGGTCTTGATGAGCGCTAGAAAGTACTGGCCTTATCAGTGTTTCAATATCTTTTCCATTAATCGGCGCAAGTCCTGGTATCGGCAGCAAATCCCCATTAACCCGGATCGTCGGCGGAAAATCAGACAACAAGTGTAAATCAGATGCCTGACGCTGAATAGTTACTTCTAATAATTGTCCAATATTTGCAATAGTCATATTTACTAATATCCTTAAATCACTAATAACCTAATCCTGCGCTACCCTAAGCACTTCCTCAAGCGTCGTAATCCCTTCTAAAACTTTTAAATATCCGTCCTGCTTCATAGTCATCATTCCTTCAGAAACAGCCTGCTTTTCTATTTCCGAAGCCGATGCCCTTTCTAAGGTTAGTCTAATTATCTTGTCAGACACAACCAAAACTTCATATATACCAACTCTTCCCAAAAACCCTAAACCGCCGCACTCATTACACCCTTTTCCTTTATATAGCTGAATTGGTGTTCTGGGAGCCAAATTACCTAAAACTGTTTGAAAACTTTGGGCAACCTCTGGAGGGGGAGTATAGGAATATCTACAATGATGACAAAGTTTTCTGAGAATTCTTTGTCCCTGAATAGCATTAATAGCCGAGGCCAAAAGAAACGGCTCCATTCCCATATCTAAAAGCCTGGGCAAAGAACCAGATGCAGAGTTAGTATGCAAAGTAGAGAACACCTGATGTCCCGTTAATGCAGCTTGAATTGCCAATTCTGCAGTTTCAGCATCACGGACTTCTCCAACTAAAATAATATTCGGGTCCTGACGTAAGAATGATCGTAGTGCCGCCGCAAATGTTAATCCTATTTGAGGATTAATCTGAACCTGATTAGCACCCGTTATGTGATACTCAACCGGATCCTCAATCGTTAAAATATTTACCCTGGAACTTGAAAGCTTAGACAATATTGAATAAAGAGTTGTAGTTTTACCAGATCCTGTTGGACCACAAATTAAAATAATTCCGTGAGTCCTAGTTAGCTGTACTTCTAAACTCTTCAGGGCACTTGCTCTGAGTCCTAATTCCAAAAGTGTTGGCGGTTTTTGAGCTTTAGGTAATAACCTCATCACAACTTTCTCTCCAAAAATAGTTGGCAGGCTGGAAACCCTAAGATCGATATCATTATTACCGCCAGTGAATGAAAATCGTCCATCCTGAGGTAGTCTTCTTTCATCAATTTTAAGGCCTGCCATAATCTTGATTCTAGAGATCACCGCTTCATGGACTTTCTTAGGCAAAATAATCTTTTCATGAAGTATACCGTCGATCCTGTAACGGACTCTGGTTTGAGTTTCTTCGGGTTCGACATGAATATCCGAAGCCTTTGTCTTAACCGCATACTCTAAAAGTTGAGTGACAATATTTGCCACCGGAGCTTCTTTAATAACTTCAGTTTTATCAAATTCTGACAATCCAGGTTTTACATCTGGAAGTCCGGAACTAACTTCTTTTAAAGCAGACACAACTTCAGTCGTAAGATTCTGAGAATATTGATCAGCAATCGCTTTATTTATTTCGTCCTCGAGACCCAAATATCTAAGGATTTTCTTTCCCGTCTTTTTTTCAATGAACTGCGCTACCTGAATGTCCAGCGGATCTGCCATCGCAATGGATAAATTCTCACCCTCTTGTTTGAATGGAATCAGTTTATATCTTCTTGCTACCTGCTCCGGAATTAAATTAAGAATTTCTGCCGATACACCTTGGCCTTCCATAGTGGCCATATCAATAAAAGGAATCGCCAATATCCTGCTTCTTGCTTGAGCAATATCTTTAAGAGTCGCAAAATTTCGCTCAGTGATTATTTTTTCCCAGGGTTGTCCGGTATTAATACTTTCAAGTTTGACCGCTGATACCTGCTGCGGAGTTAGTTTGCCTTGTTGTTCTAAAACATCAATGATAGATAGTTGAGATTGATCCATAAACACATATCTGCAACCAGGGCAGATCTTAGATCATTATTGCGACTTTGATAGATTAGTGTCAAGCCGGACTAGCGAAGCTCTTTCCTTTTCTATGCAAGTTTGATAAAACTCACCCATGCAGCCAAAAATTATTGTTAGTAAGAGTAGAGAAGAACGCGATCAGGAAATCTGGAGGATTCTTTCTGAATCTAAAATATCTCAAAATAATCCAGAAATTTTCTCTCTAGAAGATGAAAAAATTGGCATTGCCCAAATCAAACAATTAATCAATCACCTCGCGACTAAACCCTTTGGCCAAACTGCCAAATCCGCTGTCATATTTAATGGAAATACTATCAGCCCTGACGCTCAAAACGCTTTACTCAAGACTTTAGAAGAACCCTCCGGAGATTCAGTTATATTAATAGGAGTTGATTCAGAAACCAAACTTCTACCAACCATTCTTTCTAGATGTTTGGTTATAAACCTAACCGAAAAAGAGGAATCATCTAGCTTTGATTTAGATAGACTTATTAGTTCCACTGTTGAAGAAAGATTCGAACTCATCGAAAAAACTACCGATAAAGAGACATTCTTAAAAGATCTCACGACCGCATATCGTCAAAAAACAATTAAAGGAAATCCCTCAAGCTTATTCTTAGAAGATCTCCTAGAAGCTCAGATCTGGAAGGAGAGTAACGTCAACCTCCGCACCATACTTGAGTATTTAATGCTCAGATTAGAAAAATAGTAGCCTGTTTAGATTATAACAACAGTCTAAACACATCAACTGAACTTGCATAATCTCGCCTTAGCTGTTAATATCAGTGATCAATGGCACAGAACTCCACATACGACGCATCCCAGATTCAGGTACTAGAAGGCTTAGAGCCAGTCAGAAAACGCCCTGGTATGTATATCGGTTCCACTGACACCAGGGGACTGCATCATTTAATTAAAGAGGTTGTTGATAACTCTATAGACGAGGCCTTAGCCGGTCACGCTAAACAAATATGGGTAACTCTACACAAAGATAATTACGTCACTGTAGCGGACGACGGAAGAGGAATTCCAGTCGATGTTCATCCTAAAACTGGCAAGTCCGCCCTCGAAGTTATCATGACGACTCTTCATGCTGGTGGTAAATTCGGCTCAGATGGCTATAAAGTTTCCTCAGGTCTTCACGGAGTGGGAGTCTCAGCCGTTAACGCCTTATCTGATTATGTTCGAGTTGAGGTCAAAAGAGGTAATAAGATTTATTTCCAGGAATACGCCCGCGGCGTACCTAAAGCTGATGTTAGAGAGGTCGGCGCTGCTGATAAGAATCTCCCTTTTGAGACTGACTTTAATTGGCAAGTCAAAACTGGTACCAAAACCACTTACCTCGCCGATGCCACTATTTTCTCAACTATTCTTCCTGAATTTGATAAAGTCAGACGGCAGCTAAGACAAGTTGCCTATTTAATCGCTGGCATTGCCTTCCATCTTCACGACGAACGCACCGGAGAAGAACAACATTTCTATTTCCAATCAGGTATCGCCGCTCTTATCAAACAATTAAACCGCAACAAAGGTTTAATCCATCCAACTGCAATCATCATTAATAAAGAAGTTAATGAAATCGCCGTCGAAATCGCGATTCAATATAACGATGGCTTTAACGAAACGGTTGAGAGTTTTGCTAACGTTGTTCCAACTACTGAAGGAGGCACTCATGTCACAGGTTTTAGAACCGCTTTAACCCGCGTTATAAATGACTACGCCCGAAAGATCGAAGCCCTCAAAGAAAAAGATGAAAATTTCACTGGCGATGATATCAAAGAAGGCTTAGCTGCCGTCATCTCCATTAAAATGGAATCAGATAAAATCCAATTTGAATCTCAAACTAAAGAAAAACTAGGTAGTGCTGAGGTTCAAACAGCAGTTAATCAGGTCACCAAAGAAGGACTCGAAATGTTCCTTGAAGAAAACCCTCAGGAAGGCAAAAGAATTATTGAAAAGATTTATCTTGCCGCCCGAGCCAGAGCTGCAGCCCGCGCTGCTAAAGATGCAGTTATCAGAAAAGGTGCTCTAGAAGGCATGACTTTACCTGGAAAATTAGCTGACTGCCAAGAAAAGAATCCTGCTAATTCTGAACTGTATATTGTTGAGGGAGACTCAGCGGGAGGTTCTGCAAAACAGGGCAGAGATCGAAAATCCCAAGCTATCCTACCTCTAAAAGGTAAGATTTTAAACACCGAAAGAGCCCGTTTAGATAAAATCCTCGAATTCGAAGAAATTAAATGCTTAGTCATAGCTCTAGGAACCGGCATTGGAGATATTGTCCAGTACGATAAAGTCCGTTACCACCGTATTATCATCATGACTGATGCTGACGTTGATGGTTCACACATCAGAACTCTTCTATTAACATTCATCTTTAGATACTTACCAGATTTAATCACCCGGGGTTATATCTATATCGCGCAACCTCCATTATTTAAAGTCCAAAAAGGCAAAGAGATTCATTACGCCTATACTGATGCCCAGCGCGATGCAATTCTGCTTAAAATCCGCGGTCCGGTGAAAGACGAAAAGCTGACTGACGATGTAGCCTTGCCCTCAGAAGGTGAAGCCGGCGCAGCAGCAGCCCAGGAAACCGCCGCTCCAGTCAAAAAATCATCAAATATCATTATTCAAAGATATAAAGGTTTAGGAGAAATGAATCCAGAACAGCTTTGGGAAACCACCATGAATCCTGAAAATAGGGTTCTAAAACAAGTTACAGTTGACGATGCAGAAAAAGCTGACGAAGTCTTTACAATGCTAATGGGCGACGAAGTCCCACCTCGTAAACGCTTCATCCAAACCCACGCAAAGCAAGCCATCTTAGACATATAGGCTTGCGGAGCTCCGCGTAGCTTCAGCGAAGTAGAGCCAAACAAGCAATCCTTGATATTTAATCCTATAGCTTTTTCTCCTTAGCTGCCTTATAATACTGTCATGAAAGACGACAAATTACAGACTGGAGTTGAATATCCATTATTTACCACACAAGCAAAATCGTTTGAAGATAGATATTCACGGGGTTTGCGGGAACTTAGAAATCTTTATTTAGAACCTCTTGGACTTTCCATCCCCTTAGAAGTAAAGGCAAATTTTACTAGTGGCAGAACTATGGATTCAATAATACCGTATGGCAACGGATATCGATTTGATCTTAGGGATACAACATTGGCTGGTAGAATAAATAAAATAACCTCACTACCCAGAAGCGACTTTTTGTTACAAGATTTTCCCGATAATCCCTATGACCTTATGTTTTATACAGACGAACTCACTTTAGGTGAATTAGGATTCAGCAGAGAGATACCAGATAACTCTCAATACAGCCGTAACCATAAGAAATCTATGCGGTGGCATTTAAAAGGACCGGTTAAAGAAGTGCTGGAAAGATTAAGAATTGAAGTAATTTTTCCTGGGGGAGAACCAGATGATAGCTCCCAACCAGAGACAGATTACCCATTTGTTCTCCACGGTGGAATATATCAGACAAAGCCGGATAGCTTTAGTTTAACTAATGCCTATATTGATATGCATAAATTCTACCCTACTGATAGCGGTCCTTTACCTCTAACAACAGCTGCAGAAGGTGAGCTTAATGATAGAATATTAGAAAGGTTTGACACTGATTTGGAAAAAATGTTAATTAATCCAGAGGATATAACTTTCTGGGAAGGTTTAAAGTTAAGATTACCTAAAAACCCAAAACAATTATTTGCAGCACAAATGAGATTTCGATTAATAAGTGATGAAGAAAAGGCATTTGCATCTAACACAAGAGCATAAATCAATCTTGATCTAATCAATCCCAACAAGTTCAACATCAAAAATCAAAGTTGATCCGGCCGGAATATCTCCAACAGCTCTATCCCCGTAAGCCAATTTCGCCGGAATAGTTAATTTTCTTTTACCGCCAACCTTCATGCCCGGAACCCCCATATCCCAGCCCTCAATAACCTCACCAACACCAATACGAGTCTTAAAAGGGGAGCCGCGTTCAACAGACGAATCAAAAACAGTTCCATCTTCTAAAGTTCCGTGATAATGAATTGTTATAAAATCGCCGCCAGTAACTTCAGGCCCTTCGCCTTCTTTTATATTCTCTATTTTAAATTTTGTATCTTCTGCTGCCATAAGTAATCGGAAGCTCCGGCATAAGCCAGGCTGAAGGTCTTATTGTATCACGGGTTTTTATTTTTGTCTCGCGCTTCTGCATCACCTTTTTCAAAAATAGTTCTGTTAATTTCAAATAATTAAACTGAGCTGTATGATTTATTCCATTAGCCCTGACAGCTTCATAATCTATAGATCCCTTAAGAACCTTAGTTATATTACGTGCCAAATCTTCAGGATTACTGTGTTTGGCATAAAGACTATGAACACCAGCCGCTTCCGGAACTCCGCCAACTTTTGTCGTCAATAAAACTGTCCCCGAAGCTTGATACTCCAAAGCACTAATACAAAGTGTCTCCACAAAATTCTTGATGGGTTTCGTCGGTATAACCCCTAACTCCGACATTTGCATAATCGCTCTTTTTTCTGCATCACTAACAGCTCCGGCAAACTTCACATCCGGCAGCCCTAAATCTTTAACCAGTTTTTTTAATTTCCCTAATTCAATTCCATGACCACCGATCACTAACGCCGTTTCCGGAAAAGCTGACTTTATTAAAGCATAAGCATTAATCAAATCATCAATCCCTTTCTCCGGAAACAACCTTCCAAAATAAGAAATAATCTTTACTCCAGATTTAATTTTTAATCGTGACTTTAATTCCAAAATCACTTTCTCATCTCTTATCCCAAAGTATTCATTATCAAAAGGCGCATATAAAACTTCAATCTTCGAAAATCTTAGTGCCGATTCATAAGGCAAAACTGCCCTGGCAAATTCAACTAACTTGTCTTTTGTATATTGAGAAACAGCAAACACTAAATCACTCTGCAAAAGCTGAAGCAGTAAAAATTTCGCTTGCCCATCTCTTAAATGATTTCCTATTGAGCTTAAAACATCCGATCCCACTGCTTTCTGAACTGTAATAATTTTTTTACCTAAAACTTTTTCCGCATAAAACTTCGCCTGATTTGCAATATATCCATGCGGATCTATGTAGAAAGTCGATAAAATATTTATATCCTTTGACTGGATCAAATTAATAGTTTTGCCTATAAAAGCTTTTGTTAATTCGCCGTCTAAAACTTTTCCTTTAGCCGAGCTCGAAGGCTTAACTCGGTGAACGTATAAGTATTTTGAGGCTTTCTTAAGTAGCTGTGGTGAATTATTGAAGTTTGTGCTTTTATCATACATATCAGAGTGATATGTAATTTCGTGGTGTTTATAACCTGTAATTTCAAATAATGCCCTGCCCTGATTCATTGCTTCAAATGAATGACCGGACATGTAAGGTGGAAACTTGCTGATGGTCGCAATTAACGGTTTCTTCATTAAAACTGTTACTGACAGTTGCCGCAATTTTCAAGTAAGGACCTTGAGTTTCTGCAAAAAGTATAAACTCTTTCAAAAGCTTTATGCAATATACCGATATTGCAGAGTTACTATATGCATTCTGAGTATCATTCCTAATTCTTGCTTCTTTATTCCAATTACTTCAAAATAGCTTCTATGGATCTTAAAAATCTGGCAGTTATTGTTCTCGCAGCGGGTAGAGGAACTCGTTTTGGTGAAAGCTATACTAAACTTCTGCATCCCATTTTTGAAAGGCCGCTAATTTACTATCCACTGCAAAATCTTAAGAATTTAAATCTAGTTAATCTTTTCGTAGTCATCTCCGATCCCAAAGTAGAGGAGACAATCAAAAGCGTTATCAAATGTCAATTTATTTACCAGGAAAAACTAACAGGTACCGCAGATGCAGTTAAATTAGCTCTACCTCATTTACCTAACGGAGTAAAAACTTTGCTTGTTTTAAATGGTGATGATGCCACCCTTTACTCCAAAAAAACCTTAGATGAATTCTTAAGATCCCATATTGAAAGTAACTCTAAATTGAGCATGATGACTCTAAAAACTGACCGTCAAATGCAGGTCGGTAGAATAATCAGAGATAAAAATCATAGTTTTTCTAAAATTCTTGAGTATAAAGAATATGCGGACTCTGGTGTAAAAAGTAATGAAATTAATTGTGGCGTTTATTTAATCGACCTAGATTTTGCTAAATCAAATCTGCCTGAAATTAAGGAGAGCTCCAATGGTGAATACTACCTGACAGATTTATTAAATATAGCCAAAGAAAAAAGCCAGTCAATTAATTTATTTATTCTAAAAGATCATTCACAGTGGATTAGTATTAACGATAAAAAAGATCTTAAATATGCAGAAGGCATAATCAAAAAACGCCTATTATTTTTCCAGCAGAGCGAGAAAATACCAGAATCTAAAACAGTTCACTTTTTAGGAATTGCCGGCTCCGGAACATCAGCCTGCGCCCTACTAGCCGAAGCCGCTGGCTTCAAGGTATCTGGCTGTGATAAGAACCTTTCCGGAGAATTTACAGAATTATTAGGCAATATTCCCACAAGCGAGGGCCACTCACCTAAACACTTAGAAAATATCGATATCTTAGCCGTCACTCCAGCGGTTTTATCACTTGATCCCAATAACCCTGAATTGCTGGAAGCCAAACAAAAAGGCCTCGAGGTTATAACTTGGCAGGAATTCATGGGCAAATATTTAACTCAGAATAAATTCATTATTGCCGTTTCTGGAACTCACGGAAAATCGACAACAACTGCTATGATCGGAAAAATCCTCGAAGACTCAAGACTGGATCCAACTGTTTTAATGGGTGCCACTACCTCTTTTTGGAATTCAAACTTTAGAATTGGCAAAAGTAAATATTTCGTTATCGAAGCAGATGAGTTTAATAATAATTTTTTAAGTTTAACTCCGGATATTTCTGTAGTTACAAATATTGAATTTGACCACCCTGAATTCTTTGCGGATTTTGAGATTTACAAAAATTCATTTAGAAGTTTCTTGTCTGGCACTAAAAATATAATCATCGCCAATCTGTCAGATTTAAATACCAAAAATACTCTGGAGGAAGAACCAGCAAATAAAATGTTACCCCCTGTAATCGATTACTCCAAAAATTTAATAGACTTTCCTCTAAAAATAACAGGACTTCATAATAAATTAAATGCCTCAGCAGCTTTTAATCTGGCTCTAAACTTAGAAATCCAACCTGAAAAAATAAAACAAAGTCTGCAGAATTTTCCCGGTATTGGCAGACGGATGGAGTTAATCGGAGAAGTAAACGGCGCTAAAATATTTTCAGATTTTGCTCATCATCCAACCGCTATTAAAGTCGCAACAAATCAAATTAAAAAGGAATTCCCAAATAAAGACATCACCATAATATATCAACCGCATATGTTTAGCCGCACAAAAGCCCTATTTAAAGAATTCGCTGAAGCCTTCCAGAGTCTCTATGTTAAAAAAATCGCCATGCTCGATATCTACCCATCCAGAGAAAAAGATACCGGAATAATTAGCACCAAAGATTTAGTAGAAGCAATTAATAAACCAAGTGTCATTTACACCAAAAGCGTAAAGCAAATCTTCGAACAATTAAAACCTGAATTAACCGAAAAAGACGTTCTAGTATTCATGGGAGCTGGAGATATCGATCAATTAGTAAAGGACTGTCTAAAAAATGAGCGAAAGGTCTAAGCCCGTCCTGGTAATGGCTGGTAGCTACGGAATATTGAGATCTCCCGCAAAAGAAGGAGAAGCCGCCGCTTTGGCAACTGTAGATGTCAGTATTAATTATCCAACAGCTCTGATTTCAGCGAATGGCACCCTGGGAATGTTCACAGTAATAGATGTTCCTTCACATTGCTCAGCTATTTTCGACACGGCGGCAAATCTTTTTAGATCTCATAGCGTTGTTAAACTTCAAACTACAAACCTACAAGGACAACTGAGGCGAACAGGACAAACCCTAGGGAAGAGTATAAAATCCGGCGCACTCCGAGAAGCAGCCGATTTCTTTACTAGGATGACCACCTCTCTAGAACATCAGGGAATCACGGTAAATACAGAACACCTTGAAGATCCGCCTCCTCCAATCTCAAATAAGCCAGAGGACAGAATGAATGCTGTTATTTTTACACTTGAAAATGGTATCCAGGTTATCAGGAATGGTGATCTATTTTACGACAAAGAACAGGTATTACTAGAAGAATCAACCCGATACCAATCAATCATGAAATCCTTTGCGCTCAGACAAACTGTCCAATCTATAAGATATATCCTTTAGGCCAAACCTTGTTTTACCTTCCTCTTAAAGCTAAAATTCTTATGTGGATTATTCCGTTAAAACAGTTCTAGATTCCGATAAAAGCGATCAATCCAGGTTTAAAGACAAAAAAGTCTTGATATTAGGATTAGGTCTTAATGAGGGGGGAGTTGGAAGTGCTAAATTCTTTGCAAGCCGCGGAGCGGATTTAATAATTACCGACTTAAGAGATGCGAAAATACTTAATCCCTCAATCGAAAAACTAACTAACTTTCCGAATATAAAATACCATCTTGGCTCTCATTCCAACGAAGATATTGATTGGGCAGATATTGTTATAAAAAATCAGGCTATCAAACCTAATAATCCCTTCTTAAAATACGCCAGAGAAAAAAACAAAGAAATCAAAACTGATATTGGAACATTTTTAGAGTATGTTAAACCTAATCAAATTATCGGAATAACCGGCACTAAAGGTAAAACCACCACAGCCTCGTTAATCTTCGAGGTCTTAAAACAATCAGGCAAAAAAGTTATTCTTTGCGGCAACATCGGTAAAAGTGTTTTGGATTCCATAAATGATATTGACGACGACACAATAGTTGTAATGGAAATCTCCTCGTTCCAACTTGAAGCTTTTGATGCCGTTAAAGTTGCCCCAAAGTATTCAGTCATTACCAACATTTACCCCGATCATCTAAATTATTATTCTTCTATGGAAAGTTATATTCAGGCCAAAAAGTTAATCGCTAAACACCAAACCTTAGAAGACTATCTTTTTATAAATAAGCAGGATGAGACACTAACTTCAGATAATTTTTTAGAGAATATTAAATCAAAAATTGTTTTCTATAGCCCAGAGGATTTGCCCTCTGATTTCTCACCTATAATGGAAGGCAGTTATAATCTTTCAAATATAGCAGCCGCTTTTTCGGTTTCTAAAGCCTTGAGAGTTGATCAGGATATTATCTTAAAAGTTCTGCAGGAATTTCAGGGTGTCGAATTTAGACTTCAATTAGTCAAAGACTGGAACGGCATTCGGATATATAACAACACAACTGCAACCGCCCCAGAACCGGCAATTGAATCATTAAAAACTTTTCCTAGCTGTATTCTGATTGCCGGAGGAATGAATAAAGGTCTCGATTATAAAGCCTTTGCCGAAGCAATCGATACTTATGCCAAAGATGTTTATTTTCTAGATGGTGATGCCACAACCGAAATAATAAATTATCTAAAAAATTCAGCTTCTGCGGTAACTAATCATCACGAACCTTTCAAAAACCTAACTGATCTACTCGCTGTCGTTAAAAAGGATGTTAAATCAGGTGATATTATTCTTTTTTCCCCAGGTGCAACTTCCTTTAATTTATTCCAAAACGAGTTTGACCGCGGACGTAAATTTAATGAAATTGTTGAAGAAATCTTTAAATAATACTTTTCGAACGAAGTGAGAAAATACCTAAGTTAGTATTTTTCCTCTACACTCGAAAATTAAAATATGTACATAACAATAAATAACCAGAATATTTATTACCAAAAATTAGGCCAAGGCAAAGATCTAATAATGCTTCATGGTTGGAAGCAGGATGTTTCGACCTTTCATAATGTTGCCGAAGAACTCAAAAAACATTTCACACTTTGGCTGATTGATCTACCAGGATTCGGCAGAAGCGAAAATCCCAAAAGCGATTTTATGGTCGATGACTATGCCAAAATAATTTTAGATTTTATAAAGGAAAATAAAATCACTAAACCTAATTTATTAGGTCATTCTCTTGGCGGAAGAATCGGCATTAAGCTCGCTGCCAATCATCCGGATCTTCTGAGTAAACTAGTTCTTGAATCAAGTGCCGGCATCAAACATGAACATGATTTCTTGCGCTTAATCAGCTTCGCATCAGCAAAAGTTTTTAATTATCTTATTCCTGATTTAGGCAATTTTAAAAAAATAATAAAGCATAAATTTTACAAACAAGTTGGCTCAGATTACGAGGATGCTAAAGAGTTAAAAGCTACCTTTATCAATATTATTAATGAAGATCTAACTTCTGATCTTACTAAAATATCAACTCCAGTATTAGTTATTGGTGGCCAAAAAGATACTTCTGTTCCACCTAGAGATCAAAGAATAATGTATCGCAAAATCAAATTTTCCAAGCTAGAAATTCTTATTAATGTTGCCCATTTTCCTCACTTAGAAAATCCAAATAAATTTATGTATTTTGTTAAAGATTTTCTAAATTAAAATGTTATCAAAACTTTTTCCATTACTAGATTATTTATATATATTCCAATTATTGGAGTACGACAAAACTGCCCTATTAAATTGGTTCTTTAAAAATCCTATAAAGCGAAATCTTCAAAGAAAAAATTCATTAGATTTTACTTTTAAAATTCAACTTTTAGCAATTCTAACTTCATTTATAATGCTCTTTTTAGCAACCGCGGTAGCTTTAATTTTCTTCGGCGGCAGTCTGCTATTTTTACTAATAATCTATATTCTATTTGAAAGTATTTCTCCCATATTTATTGTCATTTCTTCCTTGTTAATCTCACCAATTGATTACTATCTAAAGCAAAGAATCACCAAAAAAGCTCAGAGAAAACTTTCTGCTTTTAAAGATTTAAAGACAGTCGCAATCGTTGGCTCTTATGCTAAAACGTCGACTAAAAATATGCTTTATACACTTTTATGGAAAGATTTTTATGTAGTTAAAACCCCTAAAAGTTTTAATACTCCGGTTGCTATCGCCACAACAATCATCTCTTTAATAAAACCCTCAACTCAAATTTTTATTGTTGAAATGGATGCCTATCATCCGGGAGATATTAGGGATCTTTGTAAAATTGCCAAGCCTGATATGGCAATTATCACCGCCATTGCCCCTCAGCACCTGGAGAGATTTGGCAACATCCAAAAACTTACTGATACTCAATTTGAGGTCTCAAAATCATTAAAAGAGAATGGTCTGCTTTTTCTAAATTCCCAAGATGAACAAACAATGCAATCAGAGGAAAAATTTACGGCCAATAAAGTTTTTCTTGGCGGCGAAATGGATAAATATCGAATCGAAGAATTGAAACAAGCGGAGAAAGGATTAGCTTTTAAATTAATCCTTGATAAAGAAATTGTCGATATCGATCTGCCTCTTCAAGGGGAACATAATGCTTATAATTTTCTTGCCTCAGCAGCAATAGCCTACAAACTAGGACTTCCCGCAAAAGTAATAGGGGAGAGAGCAAGCTTGATTCTACCTACCGAACACCGTCTTGAAATAACCAATTCTGGTAAATTCACATTGATCGATAATTCTTATAACACTAATCCTAAAGTCATAATCTCCTCACTTAAATTATTAAAAGACACAGCGGGGGATAATCAAAAAATCCTGATAACTCCCGGATTAATCGAGCAGGGGAGTAATAGCGAAAAAGAGAATATTAAATTTATGAACCTTGCTGCCAAAATAGCGGATCAAATAATTATAGTTGGAGAAAGTTACAAACAATATCTGAAAAAGGGATTAGAAGAATCTAACTTTCCGAGAACTAATACTCACTTCGTAAAATCAACCAAATCCGCGCTCAGCCTTGTAAGCAAACTAGCAGATTCCAAAACTGTAGTCTTAATAGAAAACGACCTGCCCGACCAATACTCTTAACGTGTACCAGGAACTAAAGTATTTGGGCCTTTCTTATTAGGATCACCATGAGCCTCAAAAGGAACTAAAGGCTTTGCCCCATTAAAAGCTTGCATCTTCTCTCAAAAGAGTTAAAATAATCTTCAATGAAAATATCCCAAATTAAAGCTAGACAAATTCTTGATTCTCGCGGTAATCCAACAGTTGAAGCAGATGTTTATTTAGAAGATGGCTCAATGGGACGGGCTGCAGCTCCTTCAGGCGCTTCAACCGGCACTCATGAAGCTTTGGAATTAAGAGATGGTGATCCAAAAAATTATTTGGGTAAATCTGTAAATACTGCCGTTCAAAATATTAACGAGTTAATCAATAAAGAATTATCTGGTCAGGCAGCTGAAGATCAAAGAAAAATCGATAGGACCATGATTGAACTCGATGGCACTGAAAATAAATCCAAACTCGGAGCCAACGCCATCCTTGCAGTATCACTGGCCACTGCAAAAGCCGCTGCCATCTCCAGCAAAAAACCTTTATACAAATATTTTAACGAAATGGCTCCTGGCAATCCCCAAATGAGAATGCCTGTTCCTATGATGAATTTAGTTAATGGGGGAGCACACGCCTCAAATTCCTCCGACCTGCAGGAATACATGGTCATCCCAGTAGGCGCAAAATCCTTTTCAGAAGCCGTCAGAATGGGCGCTGAAGTCTTCCACGCTCTAAAAAAAATCCTTAAAGAAAAAGATTATCCTACAACAGTAGGGGATGAAGGAGGATATGCTCCTTCGGTTAAAAACGGTAACAAAGAACCTTTAGATCTTATCTCAAACGCTATTCGGGCCGCCGGTTTTCTGCCTCGTAGGGATTTCGTTCTCGGGCTCGATGTAGCAGCCTCTGAGCTTTATATTGATAAACAGTATTGGTTGCGGACAGAAGGTGAAACTTTATCTTCACTCGAAATGGTCGAGTGGCTTCAAAGCTTAACCCGTCTTTATCCTATTGCTTCAATCGAAGATGGTCTTGATGAAAATGATTGGGCAGCTTGGGTTAAATTAACCAGATCCATCGGTAGCACAGTCCAAATTGTTGGTGATGATTTATTCACAACTAATACCAAACTTCTTAAAAAAGGTATTGAAGAAAAAGCGGCTAATGCTATCTTAATTAAACTAAATCAAATTGGTACTTTGACTGAAACATTAAAAGCAGTTGATATGGCAAACAAAGCCGGTTTTAAATCAGTTATCTCTCATCGCTCCGGCGAAACAGAAGACACAACTATTGCTCATTTAGCAGTTGGTCTAGGAACCGGTCAAATAAAAACTGGATCGCTCTCCAGAACCGACAGAGTCGCTAAATACAACGAGCTTTTAAGAATCGAAGAAGAGTTAGGCGATAAAGCAATTTATCCTGGAAAGGACATCTTTAAATAAATGGCTAAATTAGTCTTAGTTAGGCACGGACAATCTCAGTGGAATGAAAAAGGTCTTTGGCAAGGCTGGATGGATATTGATCTGACAGATAAAGGTATTGAACAAGCCAAAGAAACTGGTAATCAGCTCAAAGGAATTCATTTTGATTATGCCTATTCTTCTCCTCTAATGCGAGCTTTTAAAACTCTTGATCAAATCCTTAAAGTCCTCGATCAATCAGATTTACCAGTCACAAAAGATAAAGCTTTAACTGAAAAACATTATGGTATTTACGCTGGAAAGAATAAATGGGAAGTTAAAGAACAAGTCGGCGAAGAAGAATTTCAAAAAATCAGACGTTCCTGGGATTATGAAACTCCTGAAGGGGAATCAATGAAACAAGTCTATGAACGACTAATCCCTTATTACCAAACAGAAATTTTACCTAAACTAAAAGCGGGTAAGAATGTCATAATCGCCTCGCACGGCAACACCCTAAGATGCCTTGTAAAATTCTTAGACGGATTAAGTGAAGAAGAAGTAGCCAAATTTGAATTCGGAATAGGCGAAGGTTATGTGTATGAAATAGATTCCGAAGGAAAAGTCTTAACTAAAGAAATCAGAAACCAAAACCCTCTCGCCGGCAAGCAATAATCAAGATTTATAACCTCATTCAGATCACCTGCATTGAACGCAGTTGCGTCAACAAATCACAGCAAGAATATCAGGTTCTAGAGAGAGCTTTGAGGTCAAAGCGGTAAAAGAATTATTTAAGCCTCGCTTCAATCTCAGCTTTAAAATCCGCATAACTAATTCCTTTTTTATATAGCTCATTATTAAAGTAAAAAGTTGGAGTTGAATTAACCCCAGATGCATTCCCATCTCCTATATCTTTAGTAATCTTATCCGCAATCGCCGAATCTTTCATATCAGTAGCCAATTTCTCAGCATCCATCCCTAATTCACCTGCATACTTTTTAAACATCTCTGTTGGATTACTTTCGGCAGCCCATTCCTCTTGGGAATCAAACAACTTATCATACATCTCCCAAACTTTTCCCTGTCTATTAGCAGCTTCGACTGCTTTTGATGCTGCTTGTGCATTCGCATGCATTGGTAATGGATAATGTCTAAATACAAAATTTACTTGACCCGGAAAATCAGCCATGGCTTGCTTTAACCCAGGATGTGCCGCCTTACAGGCTGGACATTGAAAATCTCCGAATTCCACAATTGTCAATTTAGCTGAATCAGAAGATATTTTTAATGAATCTTCTTTTATTAAATTAGCCGGATCAATCACTATCGGTTTTTCAGGCTGACTCAAAAAAAATACTGCCCCAATAACTAATATGATTGAGGCTACTACGATGCCTGTTAAAACTTTTGCTTCAGAACTTAAATGCGCAATATTCATTTTCTCTTTTGGTATATTAACATGAGGAGGCCTAATATTGTAAAGGCAGTCAGTGACAAAAATGGAATTGTTATAAACCCAAACCATTCAATAAACTTCGTCGTACAAGATACTCCATTAATACAAGGTGCTGCGGCTTCAGGCAAAATATTATAGTAAAGCAAATTGTGATACAGAGCTATCAACCAGCCTGCCGCAATCAAAGGCCAGGCATAAAAGCTGACTAGTTTATCTTTCTTCAATATCCCAACTGCAAAAATCACCACTAAAGGATACATAAAAATTCTCTGATACCAACACAAAACACAAGGCGGGAATTTCAATATTTCACTAAAAAACAAGCTTATCAGCATTGCTGTAAAAGCTTGAAAAAACGCTATATAAAGAACATATTTTTTAAAAAATAAAATAAGTTTTTCCATTATCAAATACCTCCCTAAATCCCTATGTGATCCGCCTCACAATCAAATCCCAACTCTTAAGATAAAATTACTGAATGCCAAAATATTCTACAACAATCAGAAATTCAATTCTATCATTCAAATACCGTTTTTTATTAAAACCGCTCTTATTCCGACTCGAACCTGAAACCGCACACGACCTATTCGTTAATATTGGTAAAACACTTGGCCGCTTCACAACTACCAGATATCTAACCTCTTTACTGTTTAATTTTAAAGATCCAGTATTAACCCAAAAAATTCTCGGTATCAAGTTCAAGAATCCAATTGGTCTAGCCGCCGGCTTTGATAAAGACGCTAATCTTTTTAACATTCTGCCTGAAGTAGGATTTGGATTTGAAGAAATTGGCTCAATAACCGCCAACCCTTATGAAGGAAATCCAAAACCTAGGCTTGTCCGCCTAAAAAAATCTCAGTCATTACTTGTAAATTATGGCCTAAAATCTTTGGGTGCTAAATTAATCGCTGAAAAACTAAAAGGTAAAAGATTCAAATTTCCAATTGGCACCAGCATTGCTAAAACTAATTCTTTAGAAACAGTCAACGAAACCTTAGGTATTAAAGATTATGCTGCCGGCTTTGAACATTTCACCCAAATCGGAGATTACTTTACAATTAATATTAGCTGTCCTAACACTTTCGGCGGCCAGCCATTTCATAATCCTGCCTCGCTTAATAAACTTTTAAATGCTTTGGATAAAATTCCCACCAAAAAACCTATTTTTATTAAATTCTCACCAGATCTATCGATAAAAGAGATTGATTCAATTTTAGAAATCTGCTCCAACCACCGAGTTCATGGTTTTGTTTTAAGCAACTTAACAAAAAAAAGAACTAACCCAAAAATTATTGATAACTCGATTCCCGATTTCGGAGGTTTAAGCGGCAAAGTTGTCGAAGAATTAACTGACAATTTAATTAAATATGTCTATAAAAAAACTCAGGGCAAATACTTAATAATAGGCTGCGGCGGAGTTTTCAGTGCCAAGGACGCTTACAGAAAAATTAAACTGGGAGCATCTCTTATTCAACTTATAACTGGCATGATCTACCAAGGCCCTCAAACCATCTCCCAAATAAACCTCGGCTTGGTAAAACTCCTAAAAAAAGACGGCTACAAAAACATTAGTGAAGCAATCGGCGCAAACAATAAAATAGACTAACTCTTCTTCCCTGTGGGATTTTTCCCACTTGCCATCATCTCCAAAAGCCCTGAATCAAAAACATAAGTAGTTCTAGTCTTTTCTTTACCTCGCACTAAAGCCATCTCGATTAATTGATCTAAAAGCTCCCTATAAGAAATACCAGACTTTTCCCAAAGATAAAATGCCAAAGACCCAGGAGGGGAGTTAACCTCATTAATCCAAAACTTCTCTTTCTTAATATCTACAAAATAATCCATTCTGGCCACACCGCATCCATCAAGCGCTTCAAATATTTTTACAGTTGTTTGTTGAATTTCCTGAGTTAATTTCTTTGAAATTTGAGCCGGAATAATTCGTGACAGCGTTTCCATACCGCCAGCTTTAGCTCCCTTACCGCCCTTCATATATTTATCTGAGAAAGTTAAAAGTTCTTCAGATTTAACCGGCTGTTCACAAACTGAAGCCTTAATATCCATATATCCAAGAGAGGAACAATTAACTTCAATAATCTCTCCTTCAAAAGCCTCTTCCACGATTATTTTTTCCGAAAAAGCCGAAGCGACCTCAATTGCAAACTGTAAAGAATCTGAGTCTTTTGCTTTACCTGCTCCAATCGAAGACCCTCCTGTTGCTGGTTTAACAAACATCGGAAACTTCAAATCTTTCTGAATTTGCTTTAAGATCTTAGAAGAATCTATTATCCAGTTTCTTCTGGTAAACCAACTGTACTTACCAACATCTAATCCTAATTCTTTAAATAAAGCCTTTGACATTATTTTATCCATCGCAACTGCAGACCCGGTAACATCAAGTCCAACATAAGGAATGCCGTACATTTCAAAAATCCCTTGAACGCAACCATCTTCTCCAAAAGACCCGTGGAATAGAGGGAAGGCTACATCAATAGAAATAAATTTACCAAAAACTCCTGACCGCATTAATCCGGCACTATTACCTTTTCTCCCAAACGACACTTGAGTTGACGAATAAAGCAATCCTTGAACATCTTTATAATTTTTTATATCCAAAAACTTAGGATTAGTAAAAAATTCCCCCGCCTTTGATACATACACTGGAATAACTTCATACTTATCCTTATCTATATGTTCATAAGCCTGAAGGGCTGAAACAACTGATACTTCATGCTCAACAGATCTACCCCCAAAGAATAGTCCAACTTTTAGTTTTGTTCCCATTACTTAAATTATACAAGAATCATCTCTTACAAAATACTTACCTCTTATTCATTGCATTTATCAGTTTCATGCTATAAATTAGACAAACCTTATGACACTACTAGATACTAAATTTCTTAAAAAGTTTGTTTTTACCGGAACTGCTCTAATAGCTTTTTCAGGGATTGGTATCTATAGCGCTGATCAGGTATTAGTCAAAGACGTTAGAATGGCCGCTGCTCAAATTCAGCAAAATAACCAACTCCCACCAGTTAATAAACCGGAAAGAAATTGTCAGCCAGGCAAACAGTCAGCTCATATTAATCAGGAGCTTAACTTTTTAACACCTTCGAATGATCCCAACGTCACTTGGAACGCCCCCGGCGCTTCTTCTACAACAGGCAAAGGTGGAAGTTTTAAAACAAGTTTTCCTAATCCAGGCAATTACCGGGTCTGGGCTAGCGACAATTCGACCACTTGTTTTGTCCACGTTGTAAACCCTAACAACAATCCCACACCAACATCACAGCCAACTGCTCATCCTACTAATTATCCGGTATATAAACCCCAAATGAATAATTGGCCTGATGATAAGACTAAAAACTGGCCAACCCATAAACAGGAATGGAAGCCTGCAAATACTCCTCAACCAAGTTACCGTCCCCACACTGAATCTAATTGCCCTTCTGGTTGGAGCAAACACACTTCGGGAGTTGCCGTAGTCTGTGTACCAGACGGCCAAAACCAAATGCAGGAGCAAACTCAGGGCCAAGCACAATCTCAAACTCAAAACCAAAACAATAATCAGAATCAAAATAATAATCAAAATGTTCATGTATCCGGTGGTAACTCCTCAAGTAGCAGCAGCAGTTCAACATCAGTCAGTATTAATAATAACTAATATTGACTCCTGTAATTTTGTAGTTTAGACTGCCATTAATATGTTCCACTCCTATAAAACATTTTCCCTTCTTCTGGTTTTGACAATTATCTCCTTTAGTCTTCCTAACTTTGTCAGCGCCGAGATAAATTGCCCTAACGGCTGGTCTAAAAAAACCGAGAATTCAGTTACTGTTTGCGTTCCGGGAAACCAAATGCAGGAGCAAACTCAGGGCCAAGCACAATCTCAAACTCAAAACCAAAACAATAATCAAAACCAAAACAATAATCAGGAAGTCAGAATCCATGGAGGCAATTCTTCATCATCAAGTTCAAGCAATTCAACAGTCGCCATTAATAACGAATCAGCACCTAGAGTTATCTATCAGTCTCAAACTCCTGTCTCACAGCTTCCTCGAACTGGAGCTTCTGAAGCTGCTCTCGCACTAACAGCTCTTTTACCAGCCGGATTAATACTTAGAAGATATGGACTTAAAAGAAATTTCAGTAAACCTAAGAACACAGCATCCTCAATCTGGTCCGAAAGAAACTCCTAACCCCCAACCATTTAACAATTCAACAATTTTATCCCTCATCAAGCTTGCACATCAGCTTCACTTATGCTTTAATGTT
>CAYMRP010000007.1:0-67394 GCA_964392925.1 uncultured Gammaproteobacteria bacterium | reverse complement strand
AACAATTTAACAATTTAACAATTTAACAATTTAACAATTTAACAATTTAACAATTTAACAATGATACTAATTAAGCTTTATTCAAAACAATAACCTGTAATTCATCTGGTAATTTATCCTTCGTTATCGACAATTTTGGCTGAGGTTGACTATTATCAAAACCCATTTCCTTCAAAAAATTCTCTACCGGTTCCAATTCAAATTTAAGACCTGGTGTTGCGTAATGCATCGGGATAACTACTCTTGGCTCAAGTGATGACACCACATCCGCCGCAGTTTTTGCATCAATCGTATAAACACTGCCGACTGGAACCAGTAAAATATCTGTTGATCCAATTTCATCAATTTGCTCTTCTGTTAATTTATCCCCCAAATCACCTAAATGAACAATATTTAATCCATCAATCGAAATATTGTAAACGGTATTCTTGCCTCTTTGACTGCCTTTTTCTTTGTCGTGATAAGTTGCAACTCCGGTTATACTCACACCTCCAACTTCATACTCACCAGGACCGCTGACTTTTAGAACGGTATCAGTTATGGCTTCCAAATTATTATGATCGTCATGATTATGAGTAGAAATAGCCACACTTGCTGATAAGTCTTTTGGTAATTTAAGTCCGGTAAATTCTTCTTTATAGGGATCAACAAACACTGTCGCCGTTTTGCCCTTAAGTTTAAAACATGCCTGTCCGTAGTAGTAAATATCCATGAGGCCATCATCTTAACACGGACTTGTATTCCTCACAATATCTTCATAATATATACTGCACCTGCAGATGACATTAGGAAATTTTAAAATGCCCAAAGATAGAGTTTTATCAACCAAAACTTTTATCATCTCCCATATAACCATTCTGGCTTTAGCCTTAGTGTTTTTTGCTGGTCTTTATTACATCCTTTATTCTGAAAAATTTAGTCCATCAATTACTCAATATTTACCAGTCACCAAAGAGCCAGTTAGTTTATTTCTGGAAATATCCTCACCGGAGGATGATATCTTAGTCAATGACGGCAATTTGGTTATCTCGGGCAAAACTGGTCCTGATGCCCCCATACTCATCTCCAGCCAATCAAACGATGCTGCGGTCCAATCCGACAATAATGGTCAATTCCTAAAAGTTTTCCCTCTTACCCTAGGCGCAAATACAATTGAAATTAACGCTTTTGACGAAGAAGGCAACAGCAAGACAGTTATAAAATCAGTTTACTATTCGGAGGAAGAGATATGAAAAAGATTACAGGTTTACTGATTCTAATCTGGGCGCTAACTATTGCCCTTACGCTCAACCCTGCACCTTTATATGCTCAGGAATCAAGTCAGTCCGGAACATTAATGCAAAAACTAACTGATCTAAAGAATGATATAGCCTCAAAAGCTGCAGAGATTAAAAACGAAGTCAATAAAAAAGTTCAAAACAAAGCTTTTATTGGTTCAATTATTTCAATCAGTGGCTCAGAAATTACTCTTCAAATGTTAGATACTACTAAAACCATTAAGTTTGACGAATTCACTAAAATTATTGGTGCTAAAAACAAAGAAATTAAAATTGACACTTTAGAAGAAGGCGATAAAATCGCCGCCCTGGGAGACGTTGATGACAAAAATTATTTAGTTACCCAACAACTGGTATACCTGGATAATTATGCTTCTAATTCGGCTCAACTAATTTGGGGTCAAATTCAAAAATCTCAAGGCTCAACAATAACCATTAAATCGAAAGATGGCGAAATAAAAAGCTTGGTAACTAATGCTCAAACAAATTATTTCCTCGGCAATAACGAAGCCTCTTTTGCCGATGCTAAAGTCGAGCAGCATTTACTTGCTCGCGCTGTTCCTCAAAAAGATGGCACTCTCCGAGCTCGTTTTATATATTTCATCCCTGCTCCCGGCTTTATCAAGCCCTCTGAAAAAACTTCTACAATCAAATCCGCCTCTCCTTCTGCCTCAATAAAAGCACGTTAATAAAAATATTTGACAACTTAAATAGTATCCTATAGAATATACATATGACCGCACAAGCAGAAAGAAGAAGACCTGTTACAACTCGAGATAGTTTGCCAGCTTCTAGCAGGAGATTGTCTGCAGTTGATGGAGCTTTACTTGCCGCAAGTCTTCTCACAGTTACATCTATTATCGGAATTTTAGCCAACAAAGTACCACACGAATCTACCCAACCCGCTCCTAATAAGTCTACAGAACCAACTTCTACTGAATTACAAAAACCGAGCGAGGCTTCACAAAGAGTTTTTTACAGTGGCAATAACGTTCCTGAAGTTTTAATTGCTGCTCTTGTAGAGCCTGAAAGCCGTCTGTTATCTGAAATGCAGGATGCTTTTCACCGTAACGGCAACTTATTGAAAGATTGGTCAAACTGTTCATCTGATCAATCCCGAGCGAACAGAGTCTTCTCAAACCCAGCAACAAAACGAATAGCCCCTTTCCAAGAGTCTCGTGCTTTGCGTGAAATTGAAGCTGGCGAACCTTTCAAAGCCGCTATTGAAGTCGTAGTAACGAATCTTCGTAGAAAAGACGTTACTAGTGTTTGGATGGCTGAAGTGATATCTGGTGGGGCTATAAACTGGGCCATAAAGGAACAGAAATACCGAGATAGTGTTTTAAAACAATTCGCATTTTCTACAGGAAGCACTTGTACACCGTTCAAACTTCCATTTGACTATACAAAAGACGAACCTAAAGGGCCAATTCAAAGAATTAAATAATCTTACAAGAAATCTTTTTTCTCTTGTTCTTTTAATTTCTCAACAACTTTCTTCACATCCTGAGTCGCATCATTCTTCGCAATCAGCAGCGCATTTCCAGTATCTATAACTATTAGATCTTCAACCCCAACTAAAGCCACTAATTTTTTACCCGCATCAACTAACACATTCTCACTATTTACATTTATAACTTCTGACTCCTCAGAAGTCGCAATCCCTTTCGAATCTTTTGACCTTAAATTATAAACTTCTTTCCAATCCCCCACATCACTCCACCCAAAGTCCCCTGGAATAACTACTAAATTATCAACTTTCTCTGAAACTTCATAATCAATCGAGTTAGGATTATCTAACTCTGAATACGCTTCTTCTAGAACTTCATCCAAGTCATGGTCCTTAGCCTTTTCAGCAATCAAATTTACAGCTTTAGAAATATCCGGAGAATATTTTTCAAAAGCTTTCATAATAGATTTTGATGACCAAGAATATAAATTCGCATTCCAAAGATATTGTCCGGAAGCCACAAACGATTGTGCAGTCACCATATTAGGCTTTTCTTTAAATTCCAAACCCTTAAAAACAAAGCCTTTTTTAGCAACATCAGAAAGCATTTCCAATTCCTGTCCTATTTTTATATAACCCAAACCAGTATGGGGAAATTCCGGTTTGATACCGACAGCCACAATATAATCTCCGCTGGCAGCCACTCTTAAAGCCGCCAAACTATTCATATGAAACCGGGCTAAATCCCTGACTACATGATCTGCTGCCAAATATATTATTGAAGCATCTGGATTTCTCGAGTGTATGACTGCAGCTGCCGCTCCCATAGCCACAGCTGTATTCTTCGCCACCGGCTCCCCTATTATATTTTCGGCTGGAATTTGCGGAAGTTGCTCCTCAACTTCTTTGGAATGAGCTTTGTTTGTTATCACATAAATATTCTCGGCTGGCAACAATCCCTCAACCCTATCAAAAGTAGTTTGAATTAGAGATTTTTCATTAAGAAGTTTTAGTAAATGTTTAGGATGTGCTTTAACTGATGCTGGCCAGAGCCGAGTTCCGGACCCCCCGGCTAAAATAACTGCATAATAATTTTTTGTTTCTTCAGTCACAGATCAATATTCTATAACTCTTGAGCCAAAATTTCCACTTTTTTATTTTTCGAACACCGTGAGAAAATACCTTAATTTTGACAATCCCCTCAATAAAGATTATAATTCTCACACAAGCGTTTTTACTGAAGTCACGACTCAGGAGCTGAAGGTCAAAATACCTTACGGAAGTTTAACCGTTAAATCAAACAGACGATGTCACAGTTATCTGCGGAGTCGCCACTAAGAGGGTTAGTTAGAAATAATTAATCAACAAGGATGGGACCGCGGGAGCGGTCATTTTTTTGACCTAAGGGTTAACTTTTATATTATATTCCTGCGAAAGCTTGAATGTAGTTAACCCGTTTAAATATCCACTGGATACTTAAACACTCTCGTTCCTTGTATTTAAGTTCTGATGTTTTTTGCAGCAATGCAACCATTCATCATTTAACAATTTAAATACAGAGAACGGGAGTTTTTTTATGCAAAAAATTAAAGTTGAAACATTTTTAATAGCCGGCGGAAATCCAACATTACTTGCTTGGAACGTACCAAATGATAAAAGAAGTCAGTACATAAAAGATAATCTCAGTAAAGTTGATCAGATAGGATTTATATCAGATAAAGGCCTTGAAATGATGGGAAATGAATATAAAAATTACTTCAAATATAGAAAAAATATCATGGAAGGAGGTGTTAATTAATGAGAGATATAGATAATAAGAATTTAATGATAGGAGTACCTGATCGCAATCAAGGAAGAAGCGGCACAATAGCTTTATTAAAAAAAGCAGAGATCCCGGTTAAAGATCTGCTAGGATCTTTTAACCAAACAATCTGGTTTGATCGGAATACCCAAGCAGTTAAAATCCCAAATGCTGAGCAACGAGTCAATAGCGTTGAGCTTGGAACATTTCTCAGCCCAGCCCTTCGAGAACTAGTAGCCCGAGGCATATTTGATATGGCTATAAGGTCTCGTAGAGCCCCGCTGAAAGCTGATCGGCAAGATACTCTAAGACTAGTTATCCCTGGAAGAACCAGGACCGAAACACTACCCGGCGAACTAATTCTCGGCGAACCTATCGATCCAGAAGTCGTAAGACAAGTTCGGGAATCTGGTCAATTAAGGGGAATTGAAGGCTTTAGAAATAGATTAGTAGCCAGTATTGTTAGAGCTAGTGAGCATGTTGCACAAGAAGCCTATGCAGCTTCTTTAGAAGCAGCTACTAGAAGGACTACTATGAACTATCAGGCAGCGAAGGATGGAGCAAAACTTTATTTGCCATACTAAACGTTAAGGGGTAGAGCGCTCTGCCCCTTAACAATACTGATTTACACTGATAGTTAAGATTGTTAATATTGGAGGTAATAATATGAAACTACAAACACCAAAAGGCTTTAGAGATTTTCTACCAGTCGATGCTCTAAAAAGAAAAGCAGTTATTGACCGGATTATTTCCGTATTTGAAAAATTCGGCTTTGATCCAATTGAAACTCCAACTGTTGAATACGAAGAAACTCTACAAGGTAAATATGGCGAGGAAGAAAAGCTGATCTATAAATTCCAAACCAACGGCGGCGATTATTTAGCCTTAAAATACGATCAAACCGTCCCTTTGGCCAGAGTTGTTGCCCAATGGGGACCGGTCGGCCAGCAAAAATTAATATTGCCCTTCAAAAGATATCAAATTCAACCCGCTTTCAGAGGTGAAAATACCCAAAAAGGCCGTTATCGTGAATTTCTGCAATGCGATGCCGATATTGTTGGTGTCTCCTCCCCTATCGCTGATGCCGAAATAGTCAGTCTGGCTTATGAAATCTATAAAAGCCTCGGCCTCGATATTGTTATTAAAATTAACGATAGAAGTCTCCTCTCCGAATACGATCCTAAATACTTAAGCGCCGTCGATAAACTAAATAAAATCGGTATCGATGGAGTTATGAAAGAACTTCAGGGCAAAGGCTTAAGCGGCGCTGAAGCTGCGAACGCCCTTAGTAAAATAAAATCAATGCAGCCTACACCAACACTTGCGCAAGTTATCAGCGATTTTAAAGCTGCCGGCTATCCCGATAATGTTTTGATTTTTGATCCAACTTTAGTTAGAGGACTCGATTATTACACCGGGATTATTATGGAAGTTGTCTTAAGATCAGATCCTAATGGTTCATCTCTATGCGGCGGCGGCCGTTATGACAAAATGATCGGCAAATTCACCGGCGTTGATATTCCGGCAATTGGTTTTGCTATCGGCTTTGACCGGACTGTCGAAGCCCTTGAGGCCAATAATCTTCTCCAACCAATTCTGACTAAAACTCATGCCCTCGTGACAGTCGGCTCAGCCAATTTCCTCCCCAAGGCCCTCAGTGTTTTAGCAAATCTCCGAAATGCAGGGATTAATTCCGAAATCTGGATGGATCCAACAACCAAAATGGAACGGCAGTTAAAATATACCGATGTTAAAGGAATCAGATTTGCAGTCATTACCGGCTTATCAGAAACTGAATCAGCAGACGAAGTCATCCTTAAAGATTTGCACAACCGTACTCAGGAAGCCGTTAAAATCACTGATCTTGAGAATAAAATTAAGAATGCTTCCGTTCCCGCTTAAAACCTGCAATAATTATTTCAAGCTATCTGGTTTTTCAACAATTTAGCAATTTAACAAGAAAACAATTTAAAATTTTGAACTCAGAAATATATAAAAAACCCATTTTCTATTTGGCAATTATCGGAGCCCACCTAATTTGGGGGGCAAATTATGTTTTTGCCAAAATAACCCTCCAGGAAATTCCCCTTATGAGCCTGGGATTCCTCAGATACGGTTTAGCCTGTCTTTTAATTACTCCATTCTTATTTAGTCTTGCCCCCAAAGACATCAGGATTAAATTTGAACATTTACCAAAATTAATCCTTGGTGGACTTTTAGTAGCCTGCGTTAATATTGCCTTTTTCTACATGGGTTTAAATAGGACAACCGCCATCGATGCTTCGGTCTTAGAGCTGTCTATTCCGGTCATTTCTGTTATTGGCGGCTGGTGGTTTCTAAAAGAAAAGATTTATACCGCTAATCTAGTAGGCATCATAATCAGCCTTCTGGGCGCACTCTCAGTTATTGGTATTCCTTTATTACTGGTCGGAAATTTCACATCTAAACAATTGGTCGGAAATTTCTTAATTATTGCTTCATCTATCTCCTTTGTCGCAGGCTCAATGATTTTAAAAAAGATGCTTAAAATCTATTCCCCACTTGTTATAACAGCCATCACTTTTCTTACAGCCACAATCGCTTTCTCCATTCCGGCTTTAATCGAATACATTCAAAACCCTAATTGGGTTCTTAAAGTCAGCATCTTGGGTATTTTCGGCTTAATTTATATTACTGTTCTGTCTTCAATTTGTGCTTATTTTCTTCTTCTCTGGGGGCTAAATAAAATTCCTATTTCTCACGCTAATATGATTCAATACCTTGAGCCTGCAGTCGCCGCAACTCTAGCAGTCCCGCTTCTAGGGGAACGCATTTCATTCTCTTTTATCATCGGCACATGCTTAATAGTTCTTGGGGTTTATTGGGGAACTTTAGGTAAAGACGATCACCATCACCCGCATCACAAGCATAGCAGAACTTAATATTTAGATCTTGCCTTATCTGTTGTGCCCAGAGATTATTTTTGGTATACTATCCTCCATTATGAAAGCAAGCATACATCCGACATGGAATGACTCAGCAAAAGTAGTTTGTGCCTGTGGCGCAACCTTTAATACCGGTTCAACTATGGATTCGATCCGTGTTGATATTTGCTCTAATTGTCACCCACTTTACACAGGTCAGCAAAAATTAGTTGATACATTAGGCCAGGTAGATAAATTCAAAAAGTTTACTGAAAGAGCAGTTCAAAAAGGTGCTGAGAAAAAGAAGATTATACAAGCTCGTGCTGAAAGACAAACCACCGAAAAAACAGAAAAACCTTCCCTTAAAGACCTCTTAATGCAGGCTCGAAAATCAATCCAAAGTTAACTAGCAGTACGTGATAAAATAATTACGTATTGCGTATCTCCTTTTACGTATTACCCCAACAAAATGGAAGACTATATACAACAACAAATCAGCGATATAGACAACAGAATCGTCGAACTTAAAGAACTCCTAGCTGATCCGGAGATGGCAGAACTTGTTACTGCCGAAATTGCCGATCTTGAAAAACAAAAACAAGAACTTTCCGATTCCGCCTCTCAATCAATGTCCTCCGAAGACAATTCTGAATCAATAGATAGTGATATTAATCCGAACGTCGCAATAATGGAAATAAGATCCGCCGCCGGCGGTGACGAAGCTGGATTATTTGCCGGAGACTTACTTCGTATGTACACCCGTTTTGCTGAAACTAAAAACTGGAAGTTAGAAGAACTCGACCGCTCAGAAGGCGGCATTGGTCAAATAAAACAAATCACCATAAAAATCAAAGGCAAAGACGCTTTTAATTTAATTCAATACGAGGCCGGAGTCCACCGGGTTCAACGGGTGCCTAAAACAGAATCCGGCGGCCGTATTCACACTTCGACCGCTACAATTGCTGTTTTACCCGAAGTAAAAGAATCTGAAGTTTTTATTAATCCGGCTGATATCTCTTTCGAAAGTTTTAGATCCGGAGGAGCAGGAGGCCAAAACGTTAACAAAGTTTCAACAGCCGTTAGGGTCATTCATAAACCCACCGGTATCGTCGTCACCTGCCAAACAGAACGCTCCCAGCTCCAAAATAGAGAGAATGCCATGAATTTATTGCGTGCCAGAATCTGGGAAGCAGAAAGAAAAGAAAAATTTGAAGAAGTAGACAACGCCCGCTCCTTAATGGTCGGTGCCGGCGATAGAAGCGAAAAAATAAGAACTTATAACTTTCCGCAAAACAGAATGACTGATCACAGAATTGGTAAATCCTGGCACAACTTAGAGCAAATTCTCGAAGGTGCTTTAGGTCCCGTAGTCGACGCTCTCCAAGAAGCTGCAAAGGAGGACAATGGATGATAGAAAGTAGAAGTTCCTCTACCACCATCCTCAATCTTCTATCATCTACCGTCCAAATCAAATGAAAAAAGGTGAGAAAATCAGAGCAGAAAAACCAAAACAATATCAGCAGGGCTGGACTGAATTCTACAAACTAAAATTTTTAGTTACCGAAGATACGTTAATCCCCCGCCCAGAAACCGAGCTTCTTATTGACGAGATTATAAAGCTAAAACCTCAAACTCTATTAGATATAGGAACAGGTTCGGGCTGTATAGCAATTTCGATCGCTAAAAATCTGCCCGGAATAAAAATTCTGGCCACTGATATTTCTGAAAAAGCCTTAGAGGTTGCTCAAAAGAATGCTAAGTTTCATAAAGTTGAAAAGCAGATATTCTTTCAAAAACGAGATCTGTTTGATGGTATGCAGATAGCACCTGATGTTATAGTCACCAACCTCCCTTACATCCCCACAGCCAGGCTTTTACACATTGATCCAATGGTTAGTGACTGGGAACCAAAAATCGCTCTCGATGGCGGAATAGACGGCTTTGAGCTTTACCGAAAACTGTTTCATCAAATTAAAAACAATAATCTCTACCCTAAATATTTAATTGGAGAAATCGATTACACTCAGGCTGAAATAACCACTCAGGAAACTAAGAAAATATTCCCTAAAGCTAAAGTAGAAATTAAACAGGATCTAGCCAAACAGCAGCGTTATTTTATTATAGAATTCTGACTATAACCTTATTTTGTCTTCCTTCTTCTTGTCTTAGGTGCTTGTGAAAAAGGGTCTCGAAACGGGTCAATCGGGGTTATTATATCTAAATCTTCTTCCCTTGCTCGGCGGCCGCTTTCTAAAATACTCTTCAACTTGCCATCTGTTAAATCCAGCTCCTCCGCTCTTTTGACGACTGCCTGACGCGTCCTCTCTAAAGTTCCGGCTGTGTCAGGACCCAATGATGTATCAACATTTTTACTTCGTCGTTCTCCTGCCATCTAATTACCTCCTGACTCCTCAAGTTCCGCTTCAATATTTTTAGTCTCTCCTTGACCATTCTGATTCTCTCTCCAAATCTCAATACTCAACTTGTCACCAACTTTTTTACTTCTGATTAGATCAGAAATAAAATTCTGATCATCAACTTGCTTACCATCAATTTTAGTAATTATATCGCCTGCTTCAATCCCTGATTTAGATGCTGGACTATTAGGCGAAACTTCCTGAATATAAGCTCCTTGAGGCACTTCGTTTAAAAGCGCTAAGTCTCTGGTGATCACTCTATAATTTACTCCTAAGAAGGCCCTAGAAATTTTACCTGTTGAAACAAATTCATCGATTACCGCTTTAACTGAGTTAATGGGTACTGCAAAACCAATATTTTGGGCTGATTCCGATACTGCCACATTAACTCCAATAACTTCCCCAGCAGAATTCAATAGTGGTCCACCTGAATTCCCCGGATTAATCGCGGCATCAGTTTGAATTAAATCATCTAACAGTTCTGTTTGACCTGAAAATGGATCTCCAGCTCCAATAGTCCTTCCGAGTCCTGAAACAACTCCGGTAGTTACAGTATTAGAGAATCTGCCCAAAGCATTTCCTATCGCAATCGCAGTCTGACCGACTTTTAGCTTAGACGAATCCCCTATTCTTAAAGGCTTTAAACCTTCTTCTTTGGTTTTAATTAAGGCTAAATCTAAATTAGTATCTCTGTATATTCTTTCAACCTCTAACTTCTTTCCATCCTTAGTTACGACAGTGTATGTGGCATTAGTATCTGCAACCACATGACGGTTAGTCACAATAACCCCATTATCAGAAGCAATAAAACCAGTTCCAATTGTCGATTGTCTATTTCTTGGTAAAGCCTCAGGATCAAATGGATTCACGATTCGTTGCGTTATTCCAATCGCTACAACAGAATCAGAATTTTCCTCAACAGTCTGAATTACAGCATTTTCTTCTTTAACTAAAGTCCGCGTTTCTTGCGTAGTCGTGCTTTCAATTTTTGGAAATGGAGCAAAGCCGAGTCTAACTTTCCCTGTCTGCACAAGTCTGACAAAACCAAATCCTAACAGTCCAACAACCAAAATTCCGACTATAATTTTCTTGGCATTTTCATTCATATTTAGAGATATTCTATCACAGAGATTATAATTAAAAACTTAAAAAAACCTGAGAAACCTATTGCCTACAAATTATCGACTTCTTCCAGAGCTTTCTCCATTTGGAAATCCTTAGTTTCATCGTCAATTTGCTGTTTAATTTGCTCTTCAGTTAAAACAACTTTGATATCCGGTTCCAGCCCTTTTTGGTGTATCCATCTTCCTAATGGTGTCAGCCATTTTGCAGTCGTGATATGAATTCCTGTTTTCTCCGGCAACTCCTGAGATTCCTGGATTGTCCCTTTTCCAAAAGACGTATCCCCAAGCAGCTTGCCTCGTTTCAAATCCTGGATTGCACCAGCAACAATTTCTGATGCTGAAGCCGAACCTTTATTAACCATTACAATCAATGGCAAATTCAAAAGCTTACCTTCCCTATTAACCTTATATCCTGTTCTTTCGCCTCTGGCATTTTCTTGTAAAACTATATCCCCAGATTTAATGAATTCCGAACCGATAAAGACTGCTCCATCCAAAAGACCACCAGGGTTATTTCTCATATCTAAAATAACAGCATCAGCTCCTGATGCTAAAGTAGTCGAAACAGCCTGACTCCATTCCGTAAATGTTCTCTCTCCAAATCTGCTCAATTTAATCACAGCGACTTTTTTATTTTTAGGTGTAGTTTTTTCTTCAAATTCCACACTCTTAACTACAATCGTATCTCTTTTTAATTCAATTGTTTTTGTTTGAGTCGCGCCTTCATGATAAATTTCTAAAACTATCGAACTACCTTTTGGTCCGCGTATTAAATTGACAGCCTCGGGTAAGGATAGTCCTGTCGCATCTTTATCTGCTATTTTAATAATCAAATCTCCTGCCATAACTCCTGCTTTATCAGCCGGTGTATCTTTTACAGGTGCAATAACAGCCAATCTTTTATCTTTATCATATCCAAGTTGAATCCCAACCCCTTCAAAACTTCC
This sequence comes from uncultured Gammaproteobacteria bacterium, assembly GCA_964392925.1. GTDB lineage: Bacteria > Patescibacteriota > Microgenomatia > Daviesbacterales > UBA10151 > JACPKO01. Next base: position 55,475 of record CAYMRP010000007.1, on the reverse strand, counting down.
TCCAATTTCTTCCTGAGTTGATTTTTGCTCTGTTGGAGGGAGAAATACTGTATATGGATCCCCAAGTGCTGCAACCATTCCTGAGATAGCGCCGTAAAACATTTTTTGCGAATTAACAGCATCTTTATCTACGTACTCTTTGGAAACCATATTCCAAACTTGCCAAAACAATTTGAAATCAACATTCTGATCTGCCGGGACTTGGTTATTCGAAAATGATACTTCAGGTCTAAAATCAGAAACTTTAACTTTAAAATCATTGTTACCCAACTGCCAGCCTATGATAAATGTTATCAAGGCTACTATTAAAGTAATAAAGTTTATTTTCTTAAAATATTTCATTTAAATTATTTCTATATTGCTATAAGGAGTTTTCATTTTTCTTGCCTTAGTAGCTATTGTGATCAAATAGGTAGAAATTCCTGAAGCCAGTTTGGTAGGACTTCCATCAATTGCCACCACTTCACCCTGTGCTCCCATAAACGGTGGCTCGATCACTCTGACTTTCGCACCAATTTTAATTTCTTCTATACTTAACTCCGGCCGAACACCCATTGGTGCAACTGCCGGAAGTCCGACTTTCCTACAAAACAGTATACTATTTGGGTCATCCGATGGCAATAAAACCCGGCCCAGATTGCCCTGAATAATCCCAAATCTGCCCGAATATTTCTCTAAAAGTTCATACAAATCCTCCCCCATAGGTAAGATCCCAAATCCTTCTGTGGCGACAACTGATAGACCGATTTCTGTCCCCACCCTCTTAAAAGGATTCAGACTCATTGCCATCGATAAGTAATCCTTCATGTTAAGTCCACCGCAAATAATTCCTAATACGCCGCAGTTCAATGCTTTTTTAATAGCATCTTCCATAACTAACGAGCCCGCCACAATAATTTGACCTCGATGCGCTGGAGTTATAGAACCGACAGGAGTTAATTTGCCAGAACCCGAAAGCACATTGATAAAGCCCTCTTTCTCAATCCCGCTCCCATAAATCCCATAAATCTCTGTCATCATGCTTTTTATGATTATTTCCCCTTTAACTTGATCAACTGAGTCCACTACTCCGAAAACCCCTGAAGTTAAATCAATCTCTTTGGGAATCAACTTAAAACCAACTTCACCAGTTTTTATATCTATACTGTCTAATATTCCATCCGTCGGTGCTGTCACATCGACCGTTCCGAACATCCCTTTTTTAATTGCAACGAGTTCCCCTTTATAAACAGTTTGACCAACAGTTTTCTTAACATATTTAACTATTTCAGCAGGACCCACTCCTAGTTCTTTAGATAAATCGATCTTCGTAAAACCAACAGCCATTTTATAATGGCCCAGAACATCGTGGGGAGAAACATCCGTATTCTTTTGAGCCAATATCCTTCCTGGTCCTTTTAACCGCCGCTTAATCAGCATGCAACTGCTTGGCTTTATTCTAATTCTTCGATTTGCTGAAACTGTTATATTGCTCACGAAAATCCCCCTAATCTCAAATCAATAATTATCCCTAACCTTCCGCCTGCACAATCAAGTTCCTCATCACCAAGCCTCACTTTTGCACTTTTTACCGGAGTAGGCATAAAAGAAATAGCATTCAAAGGCAAATCTTTTGCTATTGCCAATCCTGTAAATTTAACTGTCTTTCCATCTAGACTCAATTTCTGAGGACTCATCGGACTTATAACCGACCCTACTAAATCTAATCCCGCCTGGTCTTTAATCGAAACATAATGAACACCCTTGGGATTAATGCCCTCAACAACTGCTTTAACCAGTAATGGTAAATGTGGAAATCTGTCTTCAAATTTTTTAGGGACTATAATTCTGTTACTTTGCGGCTCAAAAAAAAGTCCAGGACGCAGTTTTATACCCACCCTTAGAATCGCCAGATCAATCTCCAGCTCCTGTAGCGTTGCAGGAATTGCCTGAGGGTAGGTAATTCTATTACCTAAATAATTCATTAAAAAATGCATTTCAGGTTTAAAAGATAAACCTGAAGCAATTTCTTCAGCTGATATTTTATCAAGATCTGGGAACTCGTCAAAAACACCACTCAAATGGGGCATGAATTTAGTATATCAAAAAAAGATAGCTGATAGCTGATAGCTGATAGCTGATAGCTGAAGTTAAACTACTTTGGTAATAAATGGCAGTAACGCCAAATGTCTGGCATATTTAATCTGCTCTGTTAAAACTCTCTGATGTTTGCTGCAAACTCCAGATCGGTGTTTAGAATTTATTCTGGAACGATCTGACATAAATCTGCGCAAAGCAGATGAGTCTGTGAATTGAGGCTCTTTGCTGTGATCACAAAAAAAGCAAGTCTTTTTTCTGGCTGGAATATCTTTTCTTGCTGTATCGGTTTTTTTACTCTTGAATGCCATAAGTTGGGTAATTATACATTGAACAGGCTCAAACAATCAACAGAGAAGTTAAAACGGCAAATCATCTAAATCCTCAACTTCTTCTTTCTCTGGCTTCGCCTCCTTAGTCTCTTCTTTTGTATCTTCCTTAACTCTTGATTCCTGGTTCTTAGCTCTCTCTTGAGGCATTTCATCCATTGCTCGGGAAGAAACTCCAGCGCTATCCGATGAGTAATCTCCAGCTTCTTTGTTTGTGAGTAATATCATATCTTCAATTACTATTTCTGTAATATATTTTGTTTGTTTTTCAGGTGTTTCCCATGAACGGTTTTGAAGTCTTCCGGACACAAATACTCTATTACCTTTTTTCAAAAGCTGAGAACAAAGTTCCGCCAGCTTATTCCAAGCCACACATCTATGAAAATCTGCCTCTTCTTTTTTCTCGCCATCAGATACAAACGTTCTATTGGTCGCAATTGAAAAAGTAGCCACTGCAGCTCCACTCGGGGTATAACGCATTTCAGGGTCACGGGTTAAATTACCAATCAGCTCAACTCTATTCCAGGATCTCGATGCCATTTAAATACTATGCTTTCTTCTTCGGTCTAATCTGAACAACTTTCTTACCTTTGGATTCAGCAGCTGGAGCTTCTTTCTTAGTCTCTTTAGTCTCTGCTTTAATTTCAGATTCTGCTTTCTCTTTTTTACCAGCCGTCAAGCTTTGTTTAGCTTCAGGCTCAGATTTTGCAGCTTCTGCTTTAGCAGTTCTTTTTGCTTGGCCGGCAGTAATTCTTTTAGCTTTTTTACTTTTTACCAATAAATATCTAATAATATTTTCATTCAAGCGGATATTTCGATCCAAAGTAATCACAGAATCAGGCTCAGATTCAAATTCAAAATGAGCAAAATACGCTTTATCCATGTGCTTAATCTCATAAGCCAAGGTTCTCACTCCCCACAAATCTTCTTTAACTAAATTACCAAAATTTTTCTTTAAATCATCGATTAATCCGGTTTTAGCTTTGTCCTCAACTTTATTGTTTATTAAAATAGTTAAATTATAATTAGTCATGTTTTTCCAAAAAACTATAAAAGTTTTTTACACGAAGGTAATTCTACTTTTTTTTTAAAAAAAAAGCAAACTTAGTTTACCTTAAACTGAACAAAGTAAATTTAATTTGGAACATGGACTGTTCCACCGCCACTACTAAATAAACGCTGGATTGCCCGATCATTTAAAAAGCGGTTAGAACCTACAACCTGTTGTATTCTGCTTTGAACTCTTTGTATGTCTGCTTCTACCGGAGTAATTCTTTGTTTCAGCCCTGATGTAGTTTCACTTGTTGTGGCATTCCCCCCAAGTGGATCTGTCCACCAGATTTGCGCTCCTCCGGGATTCGACACCCTGTTTCGCCCAAAGTAGGTTGTTCGTTTTAGGCCTTTAAAGCTTGATTGTGGGGAATCATATGCCTTATTACCCTGATCGCAGCCCAATGTCCTTCTGATATTCGTGCCTGGTTTTGTTAATAATGTATCACAAACTTCTGAAGTAAATTGATAATCTTTTTGCCATGTTCTGGTAGGGTGCTGATAACCAATATCAATAATTCTAACCGGATCGAGAACATCCCATTGTCTTCCATGTTCAGCAAGCATATCTCCAGATGGGGTCGTAATTCTTAAATCGCCTTCCCAAATTTCATAGGGGGTAAAATAAGGACTTCCTTCAGAAATTCCATATCCCGGATCCTCTACATGCTCTAAACAGAACTTATCAGTCATATTACGGCCTAAAGTATTACTGTAAACACTATTTGGAAGTCTGCTTAACAACGGGTCGGTTAATGTACATGTCGCCCCGGCGGTAGTACTGAGATTTGTCCCATTTAAACCGCAAATCTGCTCATCCCGCTTACGTCCGCAAAATCTTTTATAAATACCCGGATTACCAAAGGTCATCATTCCATTCAAAATTACTGTGTTGTTAGGATAATATGCAGGAGCATTAATACCATTTACATCCACGCTTGAACAATTGGAATGAAATATTACTTCGTGCAGATTATTTAAAACAGCGTCAGCTGAATGAGTCCCTTGATGGAATTTATGTAAGTGGGTACAAGTTACCCCTGTTGGATTATATGTTTCTGTACCAGACTGATAATATGGAATATTAACCCCCTTTGTCCCAGCAAGCTGAGCCATCGGATGAGTAGTATTTCCTACCATTTCTGATTCATAATTCACTAATTCTACTTTATGACCAACATGATCTTCATGACGGACAAATACTGAATCTCGTCCTTCCTGATTGTAATATTTGTCCATATGCTCATTTGCGATACCAAACGGTAGTCCAGCGTGGTCGCCTGGAGTAATAGTGCCTGCTGAAGAAACACTAAAAGCAGTAATCTGTCCGTCATGATCAATGTCTTTACCAAAGTGTTCAACTATTTCCTGGTAATAAATATAGTTAGAAGGATTTGTGCCATGCTCGTGACCAAAATAACACTTCCCTACTCCTGTGATTGGGTTATCAACTACCGGAGGATGCCAGGTCGGATACTTGATCCCGTCATAAGCAATGACATAATACTGATTATGGGCTGTTACTATATCAGTACCATCATCACATTTATCATAATTGGGATTTGGAGAATTCTTCCCCCCATGTCTCCATGCCATCATTGCCATTGAATCATCCCCCATGTGATGTCCCGAAGGCATAGCAGAAGCAGCCATATATTTTTTAGAAAAGTTTGATAACACTACATTGTAATCAAAAATATCTATAAGTCCATTCCCATCAAAGTCAGCGTCGTTATAAACTCTGTTAAAATTAGTTAGTATAATATTGTAGTCAAAAATATCTACATCCATATCCCCATCCGCATCTCCAAGGTTATATGGTGAGGCTGCTGTGACACTTCTTGTAATAACTGAGAATGTAATTAAAATAGTAATTATGCTAATAGCCCAGCAAAAGACTGCAGAATAATTGAGAGATTTATTCATTATATTTACATTAACGCCGAGGGGTAAAACTCGTCAATAAGAAGATTTACTTCCCAAAGTTAGTTAACACAATATTATAATCAAAAATATCAACTTTCCCGTTACTATCTGCATCTCCCGGAATATTAGCTCCAGTTCTGCCAAAATTAGTTAGTAATAAATTGTAATCAAATATATCGACAGTGTTATTACCATCAAGATCTCCGGACTTTGCAGGGCTCGGAGAAGCAGCTAGTGTAGGTGTGGGCGAAGGTAGATTTTGAGTCACCCTAAAAGCATCAACTCCTGCTAAAAATCCTGTTGAAGCTGTTTGTTTTACTCTGGTAACAACTATTCTGAGCGTATGACTTCCCTGAGTTACATTAAATACCTCTTCCGTTCCATATTGCAGACCGCCATACTGATCTACAGTTCTAACCAACACCCCATCCATAAAAACCTGAGCCTGTCCCCTATTCAAATCCTGTGTATAGATCCACGTTATAGAATTACCTGTAAAAGGAATTGTTATACTTGTGCCCCCAAATTCCCCAACTCTTTCACTTCCTCCTATCATGCTTGAGCCTGTTACTGTTGGAAACCATCCGTCAAAAACAATCCTTGAATCAGTACTGTCAATAGTCTCAATAGATGAGGGACTCGCAGAGGATTGAGCCGATGCTGAGGGAGCTGGCTGAACTGAAGGGGAAGGAGATATAGAGGGCTGTACCGCTACAGATGCAGAGGGGCTCGGACTTGCGATGGCAGCGCTCCCACTGTGCTGGAATACCAGCAATTCTCCCCCATTACCTTCAACTACGACCTGACCTCCCGACACATAAGTGTATCTTGGCAAAAACCCTGCAGAATAAGCTCCCCCCACAGCTGTCGGCACTCCTATCCTCCATCCTGGTGGATCAGCTACATTCCAATACCCCCAAAAACCAGGTCCATCCATATACCTGCCTCCATCTGTAACATAGTTTAAAGAACATGTAGTGTAATGAGTTACCGGGTTAAAATTTGCACATGATTTTTGCGCCCTAACAACGGTTGGCAATTTAGAAGTCTCTATCGGGTTTGAATAAGTTAAACCTTTAGTAACACCTCTATCAGTAATTTTTACCCCCATACTTCCCGCCCAATGAGCATTAATCAGCATATTTCCCGCCATACTTAGCGGAGTTTGTTCATCTATAATATGAACAGGAGCTGTCCCCCCATATCCTGCATAATTACCCATCCTAACAAACCTCAAATCGCCTGCGGCCATCCCTGGTATGGTTGAATCATTTAGAACCATCTCCCCCATATGACCGGACCAGCGATAATCTGAAGCCGGAGTTGTTTGACCGTTTCTAAAATGAATATAGACAACTTCTGTCCCGTCTGGATAAACTTTAACAACGGGCTGAGACCCCATAACACCATAAACTGAATTCAATGAAGGGACAAAATCCTCTGTACTACCGTATCCAACTGCCGGTATAAATTTCTCGGCACCACTATCCAAATTCAAGGCAAACAAGTTTTTCCATTGCGGATTTTGAGCCAGCCATGTTCTGTTTTCGGCATTTGTATTTCCCCACCTACCACTATTAGGACCTTCATATAAACCCTGATGAGGTAGCTGCAGTCGTACAAAAACCACACCATTATTCTCTGCAATAACAGGCCAGCCAAAATCAAACTGGGTACCAACCTTCGCCCCACTTGCAGTTTGAGTAGCTGCAACTGAAGTATCACCTGGGTTATTTGGGGTTGGCTTAACCTTCCATTTCAATACTCCATTACTGTTATTCACTGCATGCACATTTAGATCTGCTGTTGCATAAATTAAGATGTCTCTGCTTGGCGAATAAGACACTAGTGTCGCAGCACTCGACCCGGCTGAGTAACTCCAAACTGAAGAAAAGTTAGATATACTGACTTTATTTAGTGTCCCATTATCAGAAACCGCATAAACAAATCCACCATCAAGCAGCAAAGCTTTATTAATCGGGTTTCCTGTATTGTAAGTTGCCAGAATACTACCCGTATTCGAATTGATCTTATATATCTGACCATCAGCCCCACCCGCTAATAACAACTGATTTGCAGAATCATAAGCTGGTGCAGCGTTAAAAGCAGTATTTGTTATATTCCACGCTTGAGTACCATCACTTCTTCGTAGTGCGTACAATCCTCTGGCACCTGCAGGCACATAAATCTGAGAATTACCTGTTACAGTCCGCGCTTCTTTTGGTGCATCATAAAAATGACCGGAGGCAGATCCGCTTGCGTCAGGTCCGTTGAATGACCATAAAAAAGTCCAGGGCAACACTGCTTCTTCCGTAGTAGACCCTGTTCGCTGAGAGTCATGTCCGTCCTGCACCCACTCTTCGATGGCTGCATTTGATGCTGATTTAGGAAATAAACTATAAAAGAGATCATCCCTAAAAGGCGCTATAACACTTATACCCATAACAACAATAATTCCTGCTATTGCTGCCAAAATCATCAACGGCACAGCACCTTTTTGGTTAAATTCTTTATTTTCCATAGTTAGTCAAAATCAGGTTATAGTCAAATATATCAACAACACCATTACTATCAATGTCTCCCAAAATACCGGATCCAGTTTTACCAAAATTAGTTAGCAACGTGTTGTAATCAAATATATCAACTGCACCATTACCATCTATATCTCCGGGCTTCATAGAAGGACTTGGAAAAATAGATGCTGATGGGCTGGGAGCTACTGATGCCGAAATGCTAGGACTTGGGCTTGGAGCTACTGAAGAATTCGAAATTATTTTTATCGCATAGTCTTGAGTCATGCTCGGAAGGCTTATTGATATGGTTCCAGCGCTGGGCACCTGCTGGCTGCTGGAAATCACAGTCCCGCTAAATGTATTCCAAATCTCAACAGTATAAGCTTCATTTAGTAGATTACTCAAAGATACAGTCGGACTTATAGCTGCTGGAAGAGCTGGGTACTTAGACCATACATTATCTCTATTCTGTACCCAAACATATGCGCTTTTTTTATTAGAACTCCTCATTGCATAAGTCCTTGCTTTAGGATCAGATACACTAATAGTTTCACCCGTATAACCAGGTGCTGCATCAGAAGAACTCGTCAAGAAAGTAAAATTAGCTCCTGCATAATTAACACCGTTGAAAAAATTCGAAGCAGCTTTTTTCGCTGCATATTTAGCTGCGATCGTTGAAGCATCTTCATTATCCCAATACCAATCAATACCTACAGTGCCCAGTGGATTAAACAATCCTGCCCAAATAAAGTTGTGCAAAAGGTTAACTCTATTCGAACCATTCAACGTCGCAGGATTTGCTACATTCCAAATATCCGTACCAACATCAAGTTCTCCCCAAACCCAAGGTTTTAAAGCTCCTTGCCATACTGATCCATCACCTAATCCTAAACCTGAGCAATAGGGGGAGTTAGAACGTTTCATGCTGTCTGACAAACACCATGAGTATTTAGAAATGAAATTTACCTCATCATTATATAAAGCAGCTGGACGGAAACTCATCATATAGTCATGATAATTCGCTAAATCAAACCCATTTGAAGACCAAAGACCTGGCGAAAAAGTCTGAGAGCCTTGAGAGGTTGTTCTAAGGTGCTGATATGGATCATTCGCTTTCTGATAAGCCCCAAGATTTTGATAGAAAGAATATAAGGCTGATCCGACTGGTATATGGCCGTGCTCATTATGCTTCTCCCAAGCCAAAATAGCTGGTGAATATCCCCATCTAGCTATCTGGTATCGATAATTACGCTGCCAATTTTTTAAAGCCCAAGAGTCTGCATAGTTGGTATTATCAGGATTCTGCTGCCAGGTAAACCATGGACCTGAACAAGCACATAGCTGAATTGCTACTCCGTTTATCTCAGCAGATTCAACAATCTTATCCAGATCGTATGCCATCCACTGATTGAGAAAGTTACCAATCGGACGTGCCAAATTTGGATCGGCATTCGGATCATTACCGGCCAGATCTTTAGCAAAATGCCTCTCCATGCCAGGGTCCGATATAATATTATATGTAATAACTCCGTTCTGATCAGTCGGCCCTACAACAATATCGTCGATATAAGCAGTCCCTGTCCCTCCGCTTAAGAATAAATTAATACTTGCAACACTAGAGGTGGGAGTGAACGTTACTGAATACTGGGACCATCCTGTCGTTCCAGTTACATTTGGTAATTGCGCAACTGTAGTTCCAGTGTTAAAAGTAGTCCCTGTTTTTATGTTGATCTGAGCATTTCCACCTGATACCGAATCTGTTTTTATCCAGGCTGTTAATTTGTGAGGCTGATTTAGTGTGGTAAAAGCGATCCTTTGATACCATCCCTGTCCAACTCCCGGACGCGCCGATCGAATTCCAGAATGTACATTTGCACTATTGATCTCAACCCCTAACGCCCCACCAGGATTTGAAAAACCTTGCCTAATCCATACTGGACTTGCATCTTCAATTGCTAAAGCAAAATCAGCAATTGACCAAATTCTGGTCAAATTTATTCCATTCTGACTAAAACTAGTGAACAGATTTTCATACTCATAACTTCTTAAACCACTGTTTTTCCACCATTGATGACCAGAAGGAATAGGAATAAAAGATTCCCCATTATCGTACTCGAGAAATCTTGGATCAGCTGCGCTTGTTCGAATAAATCCTTTATTCTGAGAATCACTCACACTAAATGATTGTGCCCCACTAATAGGGTACCTGGCTGTACCATTTTTATCTTCAGTAGATACGTAATAGTTATAACTTCCAACCTCAGTTGGGGTAAAACGAACTAACCATTTCCCATTATCCTTCTTTCCTAAAACTTCAAAACCACTGTTTTGTACTCTTGTATAGTCCTCCATCCAAAATGCTGGGACTTTAATAGCCTTACCAGAAGGAGAGGTTAAATTTATATCTACGGTCACACCGTCTCGGCCGAAGAAGGAAGTATTACTCGGATTAGCTGCTGGAGTATCAGAATCATCATAATAGTAATATGGATTTTGATAAGTTGTTGAGAGATCAAAAGTAAATTCAACCTTTTTATTTTTCTGAGGGGTCTGGGTTATTTGTGAAAAATTTAAAACATCTGGCCCCCCTGCCGCAAAAGTAAAATCTTTAGGAAATATAGAAGCTAAAATCTTATCTTTAAAAGGAGCAATATTATAAATAATTAATACTGCCACAATCCCAATTGAAGCAACAAGCATCAGCAAAGGAACAGCTCCTTTTTGATTATGCTGGAAAATTTTCAACATTATATTATTAATTCATTTCCACAATCTGCTGTCAATTACCTTCTTACATTAATCTTACAAACTATCCGATAGTGTTTCAATTCCCACTTCTCATGTATAATGCGCACTATGCGTTTACTCATAGTTGCTAATAGACTGCCTGTTGAAATATCTGAAGCTAAAGGCAAATTTGAATATAAAGCCAGTCCGGGCGGTCTTGTTTCTGGACTAAAAGATTCCTCATCCAAAATGGGCTCTGTCTGGATCGGTTGGCCAGGCAAACAAATCTCTAAGAAACTGCAGCCTAAACTCTCAAAAGAACTCTACTCTAAATACGAAAGTTTGCCTGTTTTCTTATCTCAGAAGCAAATCGATAATCATTACTTAGGATTCTCAAATAAAACTATCTGGCCTCTTTTTCATTATTTTTCTGATAAATCCTCTTATAACAAAGAATTTTGGGACGATTATAAATCCGTTAACAAGCTCTTTGCCCAGGAGATTCTTAAGATATATAAACCTGGTGACTTAATATTTATTCAGGATTATCAACTTATGCTTCTGCCTCAAATGTTAAGAGAGGCTCAACCTACATCAACAATCGGCTTTTTCCTTCATATCCCATTTCCATCTTTTGAACTTTTGCGGGTTCTGCCGGAAGATGTTAGAACCAGCCTCATCGAGGGTATTCTTGGATCCGATTTAGTCGGCTTTCATACCAATGACTACATGCAGCACTTCTTAGAAAGTGCCACTAAAACAACAGGCATTAAACCAGTCTCTAAAACCCTTTATCTTGATTCAAGACCCGTCGTCATAGAAAACATGCCATTAGGTATTAATTTTGATAAATATCAAAAAGCCATCGATAGTAAAATAGTTCAAAAGAAGGCTCTTGAACTGAAAAATTTATTCAAAGGCCAAAAAATTCTTTTTTCAGTCGACCGTCTTGATTACACTAAAGGCATTGCAAATCGCTTATTAGGCTATGAAAAATTCTTAGAACTTAATCCAAAATCCCATAAGAAAGTTACATTAATTCTAAATACTCAGCCATCCAGAATTGAAATCGATGATTATCAAGACCTAAAAAATGAAGTAGACAAAATTGTTGGACGAACAAACAGTCGCTTCGCCACAGTTGATTGGACTCCCATAATCTACCAGTTTAACTCCTTATCTTTTGACGAAATGGTTGTCCGTTATTTAGCAACTGACATCGCTCTTATTACTCCTTTAAGAGATGGCATGAATTTAGTCTCCAAAGAATTTATTGCCGCCAAAGGCATAAGTCAGGATGGGGTTTTAATTCTTTCCGAAACAGCCGGTTCTGCCCGCGAATTAACTCAAGCATTAATGATTAATCCTAACGATCCTAACGAAATTGCCTCAGCCATTTCTCAAGCCATTCAAATGAAAGCTCCTGAGCAAGCCAAAAGAATCAAACAGATGCATTCTATAGTTTCTCATTTCACTGCTAGAAAATGGACTGATTCCTGGATCGAAAAGTTGATTGATATTTCTAATTCCTCATTTAAAAAACCCCTGGTCGATATAATGGAGAAAGATAATCTCAAAAAACTCCAAACAGATTACAGAAAAGCTGAACGCCGTCTGATAATTTTAGATTATGACGGCACACTCGTTCCTTATGCTCCAGTTTACTCAGACGCTAAACCGCCAAAGGAATTAATAACTCTTTTAAAGAAACTTGCTGATGATTTTAAAAACGAGATAGTCATTCTCTCTGGCCGTGACAAAGATTCTTTGAACAAGTGGATCAAAATCCCTAAAATCGCTCTCGTTGCCGAGCACGGCATTTGGGTCAAACCCCGAAACGAATATTATTTCCAACCAGCCAAGGGCCTCCAAACTGATTGGATGCAAAACGTCGATGAAATTCTAACAAAATTCACCGAAAGGATTCCTAAATCATTAATTGAAAGAAAAAATTATTCACTCGCTTTTCATTACCGCCAATCATCTATGGAACTCGTCGACCAACAGCTGCCCGATTTGATGGATGAGTTGGAACTCGCTATTCAAAATACCGATTTAGAAATTATGAAAGGCTCAAAAATTATTGAGATTAAAAGTAAATCAATTAATAAAGGTTCTTCTGCCAGATCTTGGGTCTCAAAGAAAAAATATGATTTCTATCTGGCGATGGGAGATGACGTTACAGATGAACATCTCTTCCAAGCCTTACCTGAAAAAGCCTTTACTATCAAACTAGGCCCAGACGAAAGCAATGCCAAATACCGGATAAAAAGCGTTAAAGACACTCTGGCGCTCCTGGGAGATTTAACCAATGCCTGAAAAGCAGTCTGAAACTCCTCATCCACTAAGAAAAAGAACAGGCAAACTTACATTTCTCTATCTTGAGACAACCGCAAACGTCGTAGGCGTTTTAGGACCGATAGCTGCAGTAATAAGCTCTATTAGACCTTATAGGGAGTTGGTCGCTAATTTCCCTCAAGATCCTGAACGCAGCATCCCATATCTAGCTCTATTTACATTTAATATTGCGTGCGGTGGAGCATTTATTGTCGCAGGAGAAAATGCCAGAAAAAGAGCAAATCAACTTATGGGTATAAGTAAACCAAAAAAAGATTCAACCTAAACTAATGTGGTCACCACAAACCATTTGTGGACCCATCTTCTTTCTCCACAAACACCACAACTTACGCACAAAACACCACAATTTGTGGACACCACAAATTTGTGGTGTCCCTACATTAATAGTATTAGGAATTATTTGGCAACATTAGGAATTATCTGGTAACATTGGGCAATCAATGATAATTCCTCCTCAATATGTTCTAACTCCAAAAATATCCGGGCTTTTAAGCCAAATTGAATCAGCCAAAGCTGTCATTGATGCTTTCCCTATCCCGCCTGAAGTTGAACTTAATATTAGAAGACAATCAACTCTCAGAAGTTCTCTTTTTTCAGCCCGCATAGAAGGCAATACTTTAAGACCCGACGATATCGTTAGACTGCCCTCTAAAGATCAAAGAAAAGTCGAAATTATCAACATCTTAAAAGTAATAAATTTAATTTTCGAACGTCCGGCCAAGGACTTAACCCAAAAAGACTTATTGTCTTATCACAATCAAGTCATGAAAGGCCTAATCGACTCTCAAAATTTAGGAAGATTTAGAACCGACAACAGCGCCATCTTTAATACGGCCGGTATCGCCATATACCAACCTCCTCCCCCCCGGCAAATTAGCTCGCTCCTGAATAAACTTGTGATTTATGCCAATAGCTCTAAAGAGAATTTTATTCCCATCAGAGCCTGTCTAGCCCATTACATTTTCGAAAAAATTCATCCTTTTCTGGACGGCAACGGCCGCGTTGGACGGTTATTATTACAGGCAGTTCTAGCTAAAGGCGGTTATGGAATGAAAGGACTATCCTCCATTGAAGAGAAACTTGATAAACAAAGAACTCTTTATTACAAAGGATTTGAAAATTCAGAGCGAGATGTCACAGATTACCTAGAGTTTATGCTGGAATGTATAGCTTCATCAGCCGAGGAAGCAAAAACTCAAATCCTAGCTAAGCAAAGTTTAGAAGCTGAAGACTATTTACTTCCAAGAAGAGCCGAAATTTTTAGAATCGTTAAAGACCAACTTCTGGTTAGTTTCGATCAAATCCGCCGGAGATTTTTAGCAATCAATGAACGAACTTTGAGATATGACCTAAAGAAACTCCAGGAGGTTGGCCTAATTAGAAAACGCGGCGCAACCAAAGGCGTTTTCTATGAACCAATCGAAAAACCTGTCCTTTAATAGAGAACGTATTTATTTTCCGAAGTTTGTGAGTAAGTAATTAAAATCGAATATATCAACCTTACCATTCTTATCATAATCTCCTGGAATATTCGTTCCCGTTTTTCCGAAGTTTGACAGCAAACTGTTGTAGTCAAATATGTCAACTTTGCCATTACCATCAATATCCCCCGGTTTAACAGAAGGGATGGGACTGCTCGAAGGTAACTGGCTTGGTAAAGAAGTTGGGTTTACTGATGCTGTCACCGGCGAAGATAAAGACCAGATTGAAAAGTCCTTAGCCATCAAAGGAAACCCCGTATACCACCCCTCACCACTCAGTCTGAATTTAACTGACTGTGTTCCCTGCGGAATGGAAACAAAATAATTATTAGCCGTACCTAAACCTCTCACCCCATCTATAGACCGTGATGCCCGCTGCAAAGGAGCAATTGCATAGGTTTGTCCATTATTTAAACTATACTCAACTACACCAATTGCACTAAAACGCAAAAATGAATTAGCTGGAGCAGGCTGAGGAAAACTCACTACGTCGGTTGTATCTGTCCCAATTCCTTTTGCTACGAACCTTCTATTGCCCTTAATTAAAGTAAATGGTTTAGCATTAGAGATCGAGAATGCATCCCAATGCCAGGTATTGGCATAACAGGTTTTATACGGAGTAGCCGGATTATAAGTACAGTCTTTTGACGGATTATATGAATGATGCCCAAACTGGACTACTCCGCTGCCCCAATCAAGCGGTGCATCAAATGTCCTATCAATCCAAACCAATTCCTGACCTCCGTTAATTGGCGCACCTGTTACATCTATCTGACCCGCGGGCATACTAAATTTGAGGTGAGTTTTACTCAGACGCAGTTCAAACTTAGATCTTTTTTGAGGAGAGGTTGTCATTTTATCCTCCAGCGTACACCACCAGCATTCTTCAACTCCAATTGGCTCATAATTACTAAACAGCTCTCCTCCAAATGTCGTCAGACCATTAAACTGATTCATATTAATATGAATAGCCCGTTTTGGTTCGCCATTTAAATCCGGCAGCCAGTCATAGAGCGGCAGCTGCAGGTTATCCTCAAACGGAGTAATCCAAACATCGACCCAATCTCTGGTTGAAGTCCGGAGCGTTGCCATCTCCCAGGAAATGACTACTTCACCAGTATTAAAATCTGCCAATTGATTTGGGGTCAGATATATTACCCCATATCCGTCATTCTCTCCTGGCTGCGAGGTCGCTTCATCCGGAGCATTATGAAGACCAGCCCGGATCGTTGTCATCAAATGATCTTTACATTTAAAAACCGCGCTGTGATGACTTCCGTCATTATGATGAGTTACCAGCATACCCATTGCATCAATCGGCGGCGCGCAGTCCGGTCCATGCTGTGCTTCAAAAGGAGTCAGTTGCAGCCAGTTTTTAATATCCCGTGAATGAACAGCCACATCCCAGTCAGCAGACTGAGGACTGTCTAAAAAAGGTTGCGGAGCAGCCGGTAATCCATCAAAATTTGACACAAAATTTGTTGCTGCATATGAGTTAGTTTTAGGAAAAAGTGAATTTAGTAGACCATCTTTTAAAGGAACTATCGATAGTAATACCAAAAAGGCTAGAAGTGCGGCTGCGCATAAAGCTAGTAGCAAAGGCACAGCTCCTCTCTGATCAAAATACATTTATTTATTATCTCTACCCGGCTGTGTCTTCGTCAATGCTTGTAAGATAAAATCTAGGAACCTATCAAAAACTCAACTACATCTCCATCTTTCATTACATATTCTTTACCCTCAGTTCTCACCCAACCCTTAGATTTCGCAATCGCCATACTCCCTGCCTCCATTAATTGATCGTAAGAAACCACCTGAGCCCTGATAAATTTTTTAATAAAATCAGTATGAATAACTCCCGCGGTCTCAGGAGCTTTCATTCCGGTTTTAAAAGTCCAGGCTTTAACTTCTTTTTTCCCGGCAGTCAAAAACGAAGCCAGACCTAATAGTGAATAAGCCTTTTTAATTAATCTCTCAAGTCCCGGTTCTTTAATTCCAAGTTCAGCCAAATACTCATTTTTATCCTCATCTGATAATTCAACCAACTCCTCTTCGATCTTAGCCGAAATATAAATTTCGTTATCATTAACAACCTGTTCTAACTTGCCCGCATAAGATCCTTCATCAACATTAAAAACATACAGTACTGGTTTCGTAGTTAATAAAGGCAAGGTCTCAAACCATAATTTCAATCTCTCATCCCCTACCTCATACTTTCCTAGCATTCTCCCTTCGGAAAGTGTCGTATTTATTGAGTTTAAAATCTCCATTTTTTGTTTCTCAATCGGATCCGATCCATTTGTCCTCGCTAACTTTTCCTGCCCGGCAATTAATTTCTCCATCACCTGCATATCCGCTAAAGCAAGTTCCGTTTCAATTGTTTCTCTATCAGATAAGGCATCCACCGAACCCTCACGAACAATATTAGAATCCTCAAAATCCCGAAGTACGTGAATAATCGCGTCAACCTCGCGAATATGAGACAAGAATTTATTCCCTAAACCAGCTCCCTCTGAAGCCCCCTTAACCAACCCCGCAATATCAACGAATTCAACAGTCGCATTAACCAGCGGCGGTAAAGAATCCATCTTCTCCTCTACTTTTGTAATTTCCGCAAGCTTCAAAAGCCTTTCATCAGGAACTGCAACAATCCCAGTATTTGGCTCAATAGTCGCAAACGGATAATTCGCAGACAAAGCCACCCGCTTCTTCAAGAGACTATTAAATAACGTAGATTTCCCCACATTCGGCAACCCAACAATCCCTACTCTCAGTCCCATATCCCAACTTTTGGTTGAATAGAGGTAAATGTCCCCATACTTCAACACTGCTCCTTTCTTTGATAATAATCTTGTCTATTATATCCCTAACCACTTTAATTTTGTTAGACAGGTCCATGTTCTTTAAAACCTTAGTTGCCTCTTCACACAATTCATCAACATCTATAGAGCTGACATCATCTTGAACAACTTTTTGACTCAATAAATTTAACTGTTCTTTATGGACATTTTTCCTCTTTTTGGCATCCTTCATTAAGTCCAGATACTGCTCAAATTCTAAAGTCCCGGCACCATAAGCCTTCGCATATCTTTTTTCTTCTTCCTCAATTTTCTGAACTATAGATTCCAACTTTACCAACTCTTGAGCAGGCATTACATCATCTCTCTGGGAGTTAAGGTATTTTTCCGCTTGTTTCCTCAGCTCCTGTGGATTAGTTAAGAATTCAGATAAGTGTTTCCAAGTAAAACCATCTAATAAAACAGCATTAACACCGGGGGATGTGCATTTATTCTTCGCTGGAAAGGTATAAATCCTTTCAGCACAACGGTAATAGTGGTGTCCATGACTGTTTGCCCCATCACCAGCTCTTCTAATACCACATTCACAAAATACTAATCCTGAGAGTAAATAATTATATTTTTTATTCTTGCGAGCATATTTTTTATTGTGGTCTAAAATTCTCTGGACTTTGTTAAAAAGCTCTTTATCCTCTAAGATGATGGGGACTTCAAACGGCAGCCAATCCTCTCTTGGTCTCTCTCTTCTACTGCTTCTTTTTACCTTTTTATACTTATCGTGTTTTGTAGGATTTTTAGCCACTATAGCTTCAGATTTGTTGTAATGGATAATCCCAGTCACATAAGATTCACATCCTAATAACCTAACCAGTGGACCTTTTGTCCAAAATTCACTTTTACCTTTTCTAGGGCTAACACCCTTATCATAGAGTCTTTTAATGACCTCTCTGAGAGAAATTTGTTCAATACCTACCCATTCAAATATCATATTTACTACCCTAGCTTGTTCCTCATTAATCGTGTAATGAGCCGGTTTTGTATCTGTCTTTTTAATGTAATTCCATCCATATAATGAGTGTCCATTAATAAGCACATTGTTTTTTGCCTTGTACATTTTTCCTCTCCTCATTCTTTCTGCAATCTTTACCCTCTCATATTCATGAAATACTCCCTGCATAGCCTGCAATACTCTTTCCTCAGCAGTTTCAGCCTTTACATCGTGCAAAGTAACAAACTTAATATCTAAATTGATTATTTCTTCAAGAATAATTTCTTGGTAAGCAAAAACCCTAGAAAGCCTACCTCTGTCATAAACGTATAAGACTTTGAAAGCATCAGCCATAGCTGCATCTCGCATGGCATCCAGTCCCGGTCTTTGTAACATTTCGCCGGTCCAACCATCATCTTGGAAGATGTTTTCAGCTGGTAAAACATTCCCATCTGCTAGGATTCTTGCTTTAATCTCCTCAATCTGAGATCCAATAGTCTCCTGTTCCTCTTGCCTAGAGGTGGAAACACGAGCGTATAAAGCTGCTATTAGCGGTTGTGATGTTTGATTATCGTTCATTTTTATTTGATTCCTTTTCTAAAAACTCTGCTAATTTAATACTGTTAATTCTCCAGCTTTTACCAAATTTTATAGCCGGAAGTTTTCCTGTTCTTGCCATTCTATAAATGGTTATCTTTTTAACTTTGAGTTTTTCAGCAACTTGCTCAGGGGTTAGATACTCTTCTTGGGTATTATCCATATCTAACTTTAGTGTACTTTTGTGTACTATTATTGTCAACTATCTCACTCTTAGTTCTCGTTAAGATCTTCGATATATTCCCTAAAATCACTCATGAGTCCGGGTTCACTACACATCATATTTAAAACTCCTTCACTAAAATCTTTAATCAGAACTTCAGCTTCTTTAATCTCCTTGGGTTCAAATTCATCTACCCAAAACACCTTGTAAAGAATAAAATCCTTCTTTGCTTTGATTGGCTGCTTTTCAACGAACTGATAGTCATCTATTAAACTTTTTAGTTGTTTATAATTGTGTAATGTAATTTCCTGTAACATGTTTTTCTCCTCCTTTCTTCTTTATTTTTCTTCTCTCTAAAATATTTTGCTTTGCTATATTAAAAATCCTCCTATAGGCACTCTTAACTTTACTTTCACTATCAGGATTATCTATATAATTAAACTGGAACTTTAGAGGAGTAATTTTTCTCATTCAGACTCCTCCACTTCAAAAATTTCCCTAGTTAAGTCTTCTAAAGCCTTTTCACTATCTACCCCACCACCAGACTCACTATAGTTTTGTTCTCTGGAATTTGTGAGTAAAGGAGTAGGGTAAACTAAAATTCTTCTTTTATCAGTGGGGTCCGGCTCTTGGGAAATCAGTCCGGCGGTTTCTAGCTGCGGGATAATCTGCTGTCTCCACATCCAATCTGGCAAAAATCTACCATATACCTGATAATGCTTTTGCATTAAATCGGACCGGGTTAAACCAATTTTGACTGCTCCCTCAGTTTCGCCATTTCTGTCCTTGTATGCTGCAATTACAACATCTTTGTAAAGGTTATAAACAAACGGAGGTAAGTTTAATTCCTGGCTTTCGGATATAGCGTCCCAGACTTTAAAAGCCTCTGTTATGTCTTCATCATTTGCCTTAATTAAAGAACCATTCCGCTCCCTAAACCATAAGTTAAACAGTGCAAAAACTTTGATAAGACTAATAACCCTGCCAATATCCCGCTGATTTCTTGGTTTGAATATTTTAATTCTCTCAATGAATAACTTTTTTACAAGTTCCGGATTTCCAATTTTAATCTCCTTAATATTTTCCTGCTTAATAGCAAGGATCCTATCTTTTAGTGAAATTCTGCCGGGGTCGGACTCTAGTTCGTGACTGTAATTTGCAGAATCCGATTCTTTCCTAATCTTCTCAAAAATTGCTTCTCTAATTTTCTCCTGGTTAATTTCAGGTGATAAAAGCAAAAATCGGGTGGCTTCCTGTTCGTCCAGATTCAAACCGGCTGTGCAAAATATGACTGTTGGGTACCCTATTAAAAAGATATTTTTAGTTTGAAGCCCTTTTTTCTGAGACTTGTCAGTAACCTTAAGTCTTATAATTTTGTTGTCATGCGACAATAATGGTCTTAAATGTTGAAGCAGAAGTGTATGAGGTTGGTCCAAAAAGATAATAATTTTTCTGGAAAGATTAACAATATAACCGCCTTTTTCTTTATCAAACTCCCCGTAATCATGGAAAAAAGCAGTTGGTGAACAATAGGCAACTTCAATTACATCTTTACTTGGAAATAACCGGGCAATTTCTGTTGGGATATAGGATTTACCGGATGCTGACGGCGCGTTAAAACTAATATTTAACTGGGAATCCTCCGTATAGGCTGACAGTTGAGCAAGAAAAGTAATCAGCTTATTTATCTCATCCCTTTTAATAGTTAGCCCTAAAGTTTTTAATAGCTCACTCGCGGATAGGGGCTTAAATTGAGTTACATCAACTAGCGGCTCTTCCTCAACCTGCTCTAATTCTTGCTTAAGTTTTTCCTTTTCTTTTTCTGCATGAATCTGTTGAAGATGTAAAACCCTCTCAGGAAGTGGAAATTCTTTTTCCAACTTATCCAACCGCAGCTTCTTTTGCTGCTCCTGTATTGCTTCAAATCTTTTTTCAAAATCTTTATACTCATCGTCTGCCATCGCTTCAATACCTTTCCTGATACAGCTTGTCTTTAAGCATTTTTATCGCCATTACAAACTTACGGACATCAACCAATGATTCAGGGGAGTCTTCTGAAGCGAAATTAAAGTTCTGTACTAATTGTTCTCTTTCAGGGGTATCTAAATATACAAACTCAGAGCGTTTTGGATCGGTACGGTCAATATTGACCAATTCCATTCCTTTGGAAAATAGAAAGGCAGCTAGGTAAAAGTTTGTTAACCGGAAATATTTATCTGAATATTTATTTTTATCCATAAAGCTAAGGTAATATTAAAATAACCAGTCAGCCTTTATGGAAAGTTCCGGAAGAGTTCCGTTACTTATAAATCCCTGCTTTGCGTTTCTCTTTTTTGAGTTCGTTTTTATGCTTCATTTGACAATCCTGTAAACCGCAATTAGTTTGATCAATCCTTTTTGGTTTATATTCCCGCTCACAATACTTACAGGTTTGATATGAACCCGAGCGTATTAAAAGCTCCTTAATTGTCAGTTTCTGTCCCCCATTAATTACAATTAACCAATTTAATTGATGCACAATCTTATAGGGATCTTCTGATTTAGCCAGATCCTCATCATTTAATTTGTTCAAGTAAGGTTTCTGACTTATTGATCTAAACCGTATACCAAAAGTACCGTAGCTCAAAAGTGTAACCCGCCAATTATCTAGCTCATTCATTGGGATAGTATGCCTTTTTAATAATTCTGCAGCTTTGGCTTTGAGTGATTCATCCACCCTATTTTCCGCCTCCACAATATCAGTTGGATTCAAATCGGATTCTTCTGGTTTCTCAAGTACCTTTTTCATCCTTGAAAACTCAATATCCAACTCAACTGTTCTTTCATCCCAAAGCCTTGCTAAATCATCCACAAAAGCAAAAAATTTATTATAATTAAGCATCGTCTCTTTAAGAAATTTATTGGTTACTTCTGTCGTAAACATTTTTGTTACTGATTCCCCCAATTTAACCCATTCTTCAGGAGTTCTAAACAATCCCGCATCTCTAATTTCTAAAGTTAATCGACTTTGTAAGAACTTAAGTGCATAAAGCTGATTCTTCCCATAAAATGTTTCAAATGCACTTCCTAAGTCATCCGCTTCTTTAGCTATTGCAACGGAATTATTAATCCGCTCATTCCAAGCCTTAAATTTCCTATTAGCAGGGTATTCCACCATACCCCGCACCTTATAAGGATCAAGCCAATTATGAGCACCTAGATGAAGAGAATCAAAAATATAAAAAACGTCCGGCT
The DNA here is from genome assembly GCA_964392925.1 of uncultured Gammaproteobacteria bacterium. GTDB lineage: Bacteria > Patescibacteriota > Microgenomatia > Daviesbacterales > UBA10151 > JACPKO01. The sequence continues at coordinate 33,235 of CAYMRP010000007.1, read as the reverse complement.
TCACTTCATCAAAAGGTATCGGATCAACATCAACATAATGTCGTGGGACCAATCTCCATTGCTTTTCACCATCAAATGTTGCATATATTTCCCGCATCTCAACAGCCTCTCTATAAACTCTAACCGCCGGAAAAAATAAACCTTTCTTTTCTAAAAATTCCAATTCACTATCCCCGGTTCTTACCCCATATTGATAGCAGTAACTTATAAAGTTACTTTTTGTCATTAGATCTTTTTGCCTAAAGGAAGGTTGCAGATCACTCTTTTTAATTTTTATACTCATATTTATTTAATCAGCTGATTATACTAGCTTTGAAAATATAGTGAGTAGAGAGGTAGGGTAATCTAAGAATTAATTAATCAAATTGTTTTATCTGCTAAATAAACCTCGATATCTTCATCAAATTTATACATACTTTGTTCAATTAAATCATCAAAGTTAGGTGCAACTGTTGTGTGTTCATCTCCAAAAATTGCTGCCAGTTCTTTCCTTTGTGATTCATCACCAAGCATAATTGCCGATAACATGTGTTCTCCAAATCCACGCTCAGATTCAGTCAATTGTAAAAACTCTTTCACTTTTTGAGAATTTCCTGAGGTGTCCTGACCATCACCAATAAAATAAAATGAAGAAGCATAGTCAGGGTATTCAAAGGTCTCCTTATTTAAATCCGCTGCTGCTTTTTGAATCGCTGGCAACATATTAGTTCCCCCTTGAGTACGAACAGCTTGCATGAGACGAGCTTTAATTGTTGATTTTGAACCATCACTCCAATCGTATCGTGTCGGGCTATCATACTCCTGATCGTATGATTTCAGTTCGACTACAGTATCTGAAAAAATATTGTTAGCATATCTTATAAAGCCGAATTCTTCACTAATTCTGGAAAATAGTTCGTTGTAAAAAACTAACTGTTTTCTTGCCATATTTAATTTTTCCCCAGCCATTGAGCCACTAACATCAACCATAATAGAAGCTAGGAACTTAGGTTTAATGGATGGTTTGATTACACGGGGGTTTTTGACCGTACCAAAAAGTAAATTTCTCGGTCTCATAACTGAGTGCCTGTTAAATGCCCCCTGACGAGTTAAGGAATCTTCATCAAGCTCCACTTCATCCTGACGAGGTAATCTTTCTACAAAATAGTCAAACCATTGATCAACTAAGGGAGCAACATCTTCTTTAATCTCCTGATACTCGTTAAACAATCTGCTCTCACGCTCAATTTGCTGTCTAATACGATCCAAATCTTCCAATTTATTCTTATCAAGTTGCTGCTCTAGTTCTTGCCTACGATCTTCATCCAGAAATCCATCTTGAACCATTTGATCTAAGTTCTCCTTCATTGATTCTTTCATTTGCTCCTCTTTAGCTTCCATCTTTTGCTGTAAGTCTTCTTTCATATCATCAAATAAATCAGATTTTTCAGCTTGTTGCTCTAACTTCTTCAGGTCTTCAAACGACTTAGTATCTTGTAGCTGTTGATCCATAGAACGCTTTTGTTGCTCTTGTTGTTGAGAAAATTGTTTTGCATTATCTAATTGCGACTCTCCCTGAGAAATATCTTGGTCTGATGCTTCACCCATTTGCGAACCGGGCATTGATTCGCCAGGCTGACCAGGACCACCTTGTTGAGGCTCACCTTGCTGCGATTCACCTTGTTGAGGTTGACCTTGTTGTCCATCTTGTGGCTGTCCCTGTTGTGGTTGCCCCTCGCCCTGTTGTGGTTGCCCCTCGCCCTGTTGCTGTTGCCCTTGATCTTGCCTCTCAATCCCTCCATCTTGAGCTTCCTGTGTGGGAGAATTTTGGTCTTTCCCCTGATCTTTTTTCTGCTGTTTTGGACTTGGTGTAGCATCCATTCTTCTCCAGGCAACTCCGTCCCAAACTTCAGTCCATGCATGCCCAGTTGTAGCATCAATTGCAGCCTTACCATCTTTTGCACCTTCAACTTTATGTCCAATAACTAACCTTGCTGGAATGCCTGTTTTCCTTAACATTGCAAGATAAAGTGTGTTAGCAGAGTAACATTCCAAATATTCAGACTGATCAAGATTTTGAATATAATTATCACCTGTTGATTCCGATCTTAATTTGAGTTGTAGAGATTGAGCCATTTCTAAATCTCCATCGCCAGGATAGAAATGCTTAGAAAGCAGATATTGGCGTAATTGTTCAGCTTTATCTAGTGTTCCCCCAGCTAAACTAAACATCCTCTGTTCAGTTTCAGGAGAAAGCTGACCCCGATGAATTGGGATAATGTCATCTGCAACTGGAGGACCGGCGAAAGGAGTATCCTGCTTTAAGAAATCAACTGAGAATGAGTTACTGCCATCAGTCTTAATATAGAAGCAACCATTTTGATCTCGTAAAATCTCCGGTCGGGCTCCATTAAACTTGAGCGAAGCCATATCCAACCCATATCCATTTGGAATAGGAATTGATTTTAGACCTGCAGTCGTAGTCCCAGATATTGTTTGCCTCTCGGAGCCAAACAAAGTTGAATTATAAGAAGATAATTGTTTTCTTTTACTCCACGTTTTTCTATCTACATCATAGTAACTTTTTCTTCCAGAAGCATAATAGCCTGTCAAAGGATTAGTGCTTGACCCACTTGGAGTTATTTCAAAAATCGGTCTTTGGGAAGCCTGTTCCTTTGATTCTCCTGGCATAACTGGAGGGGTATGGTATTCATCAGAATCTTCCGGCGGGATGGCAGGATCACCCGGCATTCCCGGAGGCTCTACTTTATCCTTATATTGCTCAAGTTCCTGTTCAAGTTTTTCCTGACTTTCATCCGTTTGAGGCTCCTGTTGCGCTTGCTGAATTCTAGGGATATTTTCTTTGACCCCCTTTACTAATTTTTCGTAATCCCCTTGATCACCCTTCCTTACATAACCCTGGTAAGAATCCTTCAATTGGTCGTATAGTTCACGTTCATCAGCAGATAATTGTCCTACTGCCTGATCTCTCTGTTCAGTTCTTGCAAGCTGAAGATCCTCTGCAAGCCAATTCATTTTTAAAGCTGCCAAAACCTTTTCCACTTTTGGAAGACCTCCAATTTGCTGAGCAGTCCTCTCAGCTTCCAACTTTAACGCATCTTCCATTTGCTTTCTCCCTGTATACCCATAAGAATCAATCATTTTCTTACGAATTCTGCTTTGAGCAATACCATCATAAAGGGACTGAGCAGTATCAGCTTCCATTCCCGTTCCTTGCATTTCAGAAACAAATTGAGCAAAGCGGGGATAATCGTAGTGGGTCACATAAGAGGAGACATCTCTAACTCTTCCTGATACAGAAGGTAAACCTTGAGTTTCCAGATCAGCAACATCGTAAGTAAAAGCGTCCGGCTTTAAATCCCCAGTTACTTCATCTGGCTTAACTCTTCCCTTAAGTAACCCTGAAATTGCAGCAGATCGTGCCTCAGCACCATTAGGATAATGAAATGCCCAACTTTTTCCAGGGACGACTTTTAAACCACCTTCAGAAGCCTGTTCAGCAAGAAAGATTTTTTCTCTGGCAAGATTATCTCTTTGTAAAGGTTGTCGGGGTAATTCTCCTCTTTCTCTGTCCATATCATATATACATTCAACTTAGGCTGCCGGTCTTTTGGAGGAAGTCCAAGTTGCCATAGCGGTCCTTATATCATCCTTTTCATCTTTTTTATCAATATGTGAGAGGAAGAATCTTTCAATCAAATTTCTAACAACTGCTTCCGGGTTAGCTGTGGCTTTCTCCTCGGCTGACATTTTACTTAAGAAATATGCCATTCTTCTCATTTCTCTTCCGGTAATTGGCTGATCCACTAAAAGTGTTCCTCTAGGAATTGCAGATGCCCTTGCTTTTTCAAACTTCAAAATAAACCCCTCTCTTAGTTTTTGAGCAAATTCCACCATCGTTAAAATGGCTTCCACATCAAATCTCTGTGTTTGGGTCAAATCAGGAGCTCCATTTTGAATTCCATTAACATGCCTGTCCCAAATTTTTACAAAATCGTTGTGCTGTGGATTTGCCTCATAAGTAAGATCCGCTAATGAATCAACCTGCCTGGCAACTCTTAAAGCCTCAGCTGCACTTAATGGAGGATTTGGATTAGGATCATTAGGATCTCTTTCTCTATATAATTTTGGATAATCAATTTCCAAACCTACCATCCTACTTTTAGTAGCAAATTGCGGATTGAATGTTCCAGGATATCCGGGATTCATTGACCCCATTAAAATAACAGTCTTATCTGATCTAATGGACTTTCCTGAACTGGTTTTTAAGGTCAGGGTACGTTTCTCATCAGTTAAACCATGCAAGAAAATCTGGGCTTGTTCAGGCATTGCATTAATTTCATTAAAGTACATGACAGCACCGGGAGTTGTAATAGCATTAAGTACAATTGATGGAACTTTAACTGTTTTAGAAGCCCCATCTTCTGCTTCCAGCACCACATCCTCTGAAAGCTCAAACTCAGTTGTCCATTTTGAACAATCTATTGCAAAATATGGTCTGTTGGATCGATTACAAAACATCTTAACTAAAACATCCTTTCCTGTGCCTGCATGACCTTTAAGATTCAATAACCCTTCCTGTAAGTCCAGCTGCATTTTTGAGGCTTGAGCCATTCCTTCCAAATAACCTTCTGTGTCCTCATCTACAGTCCAGTGGCTTTGCCATTCAGGAACATAGCCCGATCCATTAGCAAATTCAGTTTCCGGAGCATTACGCATCTGGTCAATACGAGTTAAAAGTAAAATATGATGCTCAGCAGAAAAGGTTGCGTAATCTTGTAATAACTCTCTGTATTTCCCACCCCATTGATCATCATTATGAGGGTCTCTTTCGCCAGGTTTTTGTCTTTGTTTATACCAATCCTTTAGTGCCCCTCTTTTTTCATTGAGCTCCTGTTTTAATTTTGATCCGTCACCTTTATTCCAATCAGCATATTCCTGCTTGAGCTTTCGGTACTCTGCTTGCGTTAGATAAGATGGAAAAACATATTCTCCCCTGTAAGATACAGAACCATAACGCCACTCATCCTCATCCTGCATTCCCTCATACAATCTTTGCTTTTCTAATTTTCCTCTGGAATTAATCTCAATAATTCCTATATCTCCTAAAACCTTATCCGCTGTCACACCCGGTCCCTTAGTTCTTTCGTCAGGTATAAATATCAGATCCACCTGACGTTGCACTTTTTCCTGAACTTTTCCCTCCCATTTTGGAAAAAGAGTATCACCAAATAAAATCATTTGTTGCCCGGTCTCAGCTACAGTAGTTAGCCCACCCCGTTCTATCTCAGCCATTACTGTGGCTAATTGCACCTTCAAAACCTTATCCAGCTCCTTCGCCGCATCTGGATTTTGCCTCTTTAATTCCTCAATTTCAGTCCTTAGTGCTTCCAGAGCCTCGCTTGATCTGGCGTAAGACTCAGCTTGTGCACGATCCTTAAAGCCCCTTCCTCTTAATCTGTCTGTAAAGGAATCTATATCAACCTTCATTAACTCAACCCGTTCGCCCATCACTTCCGATGCCTTTTCCCTAACCTCTGAATAATGCTCTTTAAATTTTTTCTCATTCTCTCTGGAAATCTCTTGCAGTTGCCTCCTTGCAGTCAAAATTTTCCTCTGAGTTTCAGAGGCTTCAATAGGACAATCATTTGCCAAAGCTCCAAGTCTGCTTACTAATTGAGGTAATCGAAACTCTTGCCAGTCCGCAAAATCACCAATCGTCGCCATCTTTTCTAATTCAGCCTTCACTCCGGTTACGAGCTCACCAACATCCTTTTCAATAACTGAACCCTCTCTCCGGAACAACTCAGCAGATTGCTGACCAAACTGATTTTCCAATGCCCGAATCTGAATTCTAGTTGCATCATCAACAAGACCCTCTAAAGATTTGAGCTTGGCCAAATCTCCCCTTGCTTCCGTAATAGATGTAACAGTTAAGTTACCACCAAGTTTTGTATGAAGCTCGGTTAATCCTTGTGCAACAATTGGAGCCGCCAGAATTCTCTCTTTCCCTGCAATGGAATCTTGTATTCCTTGAGTTATAAAGTCTATTTGTGCAGGTTGTAATCCCTCCGACTTAAGACGTGTTCGTAATTTGGTTAGTGCCTCGCCAACTATTGACATATCATCAAGAGCTGTGATCTGTTGAAGCTGAGTATTAAACTGGGTTTCTAAATTAGTTTTAACAGGAACTAGATGCTGCAATTGATCAGTTTCAATTTTTGTGGCAGTTGCTGATTCTTTTTTGAAAAGGTCAACTGTAATTCCCTGAGCTAATCTTGCAACTCTTCGTTTTTCTAGTTCTTGAGATACTTCTTGAAAATTTGCATCATAAATCACCAAATGCCCCCTCTCATCAAATCCCCGAATTCTTCCTTGGTCATCTAGCTTACCATCAGAAAGTTTAGGAATTTTCTGCACCTCTTGCAAAGTGTCTTTAGCCAAAATTACAAAATCAATGCCCGAGTTGAACATAAAAAAATTACCGGTCGGATCTAATTGCAAATTCCTGATATTTATATATGCTTGTGGTATATCCACAGTTTCAGTTACCCAAGTGCTCGGATCGTTGGTTGTATCCAGCTTTATTAACAATCGAGGGTTATCAGTTGTGCAGTAATAAACAACGTTTTTATTTTTGGGATCTTTGCATATATTATTACCAATTCCAACTAACTGGTCTTTAAAATCAGCTTCAGAAATTTTTTTACCTGGTTTAGAAACCACTAAGCTATCTTTTAATGCTAAAACATAATCGCCCTTTTCGGTTCTATCAATGGAGGTTAAGTCTGGAATTCTCAAATTTCGAATTTCAGCAGCAATAGTCTGAGGCCATCTTCCAGCCCACTCGTCAGCAAGATCAAATCTCTTCCAATTCCTGGGAGGAAGATCAAGTCCGCGTTCATCCTGAGTTTGGAATCCTATCCAAGAGCCACTAGCTTTTTCTTGATAAAAAAGAATATACCCATCTCCCGATTTCACTTTTAAAGATTTAACATCCGAAGTTGGCAAATTCCATGCTTGGTTTGGAGTATCAACAGAATCTGCCTGTCCTTTTTGTTTAATGTACTCTGTTACCACAGGTTGCAGATGAGCAGGGAATTTATTAACGCCAATTGAATAGGCTCTTTTATCGTAATTTAATTTGTTGGGATCAATAGCTATGTAAGCATACGAACCATAACCACCCTTGCTCGTCAGAGTCGGCCAATCCAGAATCATTGTTTGTGTATTATTTAATCCTTCCACTTTTCTACCTACTTTATCCAAAACCGTTATTTCTTTTGCCTCCCTGCCCAAAACCGCTGTATATTCACCAACCGGTTGAATTAAACCACGCTCATTTGATTTTATGACAGGCTCAGGTGATTTAAGAACTTGAGAGATTTTAAGCTCTGGAAGTGGTGCGTTTAATGTCTCCCCATTAGGAGAACGTGGTTGCTCTCGTCTTTCTTGCGTCATATCCATTTTTATCCTTATATCAATCTATCTATCATAAGTATAAGTAATAATATAGGCATTTTCAACGCAACATCAAAAGATGATTGATAATTCTGAGCATCAGTCTATATTAATAACATGAATTCTGACGAAAAAAGTACCTCAATGAAAAGAGGCTGGTGACAATCTCTCAATATGCCGAAAAATATCAGTTGAATCGCCAAATTGTTTAAGAAATTTATCGGTGTTCATTTAACAAATTCTCCATAATCCAATCGTTTACTGGCACAGATTGATCATAAATTAATAAATCTTCATCTTCAGTTGGTATTTCAAATTCCTTAACCGCTTCCTCAAATACATCTTCTGGAACATCATATCTCTCGTTTTCTTTCTTATTATCCATCCATCTTTCTCTAGAAACTGTTTCTGGGATTTTTATATAAATGACTTTAGAAGTAATCCCTGAATCTGAGGCAAGTTTTCTAGCTCTATCTCTTTTCCATCTTTTAGTCCAAGAGGTTTCATGCAGAACACTTTGACCTTTTTTAAGATGCTCAACAACTCTTCTGTCCGTTTCATTAAATATTTTTGTCCAGTCTTCGTGGGAAATGTCATTGTCACTCACTCCCTTAAAACCCATTTCTTCCTTAACCTCATCAAGATTTACTCTGGGAATATTTAACTGTTCGGCAATCGCTTTAGACAAGGTTGTCTTACCTGAAAATGGTAAACCAACAAGGATGTATTGAATTTGTTTCATATATTTATGTTATGAGTGTTTTTAATATCTCCTCAACATGAGTTCTGGACACTAAATGACCTTCACCTGGATAAGTAATCAATTTACTGCCTTTAATTTGGTCCGCATAATACTGTCCCATTTTAAGTGAAACATTTTTGTCATCTTCTCCGTAAAAAAGATAAACTTTAGCTTTAATATCACTTAATTTAAAACCCCAATCTTTTGTGTAGAGATCTAAATCTTTTTCAACTCCTTTGTAGCCTTGTCTAAACGCTTCCTGATAACTTTTCTTAACTTCATTCCTTACTTTAGCATCAGCATAAATTGCTTTATCTGCTTTTGCTCCAAACATAAATCTATGTAACCCAAAAGAAGGAAAGTATCTAGTTCTGAAGTAATGAAGATAAGCCCCCATGAATCTTAAGAAAGCCATTCTGTGATAATTAGCCCAGCCAATTTTAGCAATCCATGTAATTCCATCCAGTAGTCCGGAAATATAGGTAGGAGCTAGTCCAACGACTATTCCTATATTTGTTAATCTATCGGGAATTTTATAAGCACAAACTGCAGCATATGGTCCGCCTCCTGATTGACCCATCACTGCAAACTTTTTAATTCCTAATTGGTCAGCCAGTTCAACAATATCATCTGGAAATTCAAGTAAAGTCCGGTTCTTCTTAAGATCGGATAACCCATAACCCGGTCTATCAGGAGCAATTATCCTAATATGTAGTTTCTTAGCAGCTTCATCTGTAATCTTTGCACTTAATCTTGAAACTGGCCAACCATGAAAGTAAAAAATTGGTTTCCCTTTTGGATCGCCATATTCCGAATAACCTAGCCTTCTTCTGTCCCTTAATTTGATAATGTGATCATTTGTCATGTTTTGTTAAATATTTTATGAAGCAGCTTTAGTGCTTCAGCTTCATTGTTAAAAACTGGGTAATTATACTTTTCAGCTTCATCTCTTATATATCTTGCCTCCCATTCAATAAAAAACTTGGCCTCCAGTTGTTGCTTTTCAGGAGTTTCACCCCATTTAGGATTGGAATTTAGTCTTCTCAGTAAGGTTTCCATGTCTTCTTCCACCAAGAAAAAGCCAGGAAAATCAAAATCTTTATGTACTAGATAAGGGAGCAGATTGACGGCTTCAAATATTGCATGCTCAGAGTTATCCTTAACCTCATTAATTATCTTAATAATCTCCGGCCAAAATGCCTCTGATTGAGAAATTAAATTCTTTATATGTTCCTCAGGCGTAATTTCATTCCAATATTTCAGTTCATCTTTACTAGAAAAAACCTTAACCCACTTATCTAACTCCGGATTCTTTGCAAAATTCTTTCTAAATGAATCAATTTCAACACACTCAATAGGTAAACCTGATTCTTTAATAAACTTTTTAGCTATATATGATTTCCCAGCAGATGGAGTCCCTCCAATAAATGCGTACATAACTGAAGTATATCAAGCTATAAATAAAATAGTGAGTAGAGTGGTAGGGTTATTTCTTTGCTTCTAATTCCAATCTTTTAAGTTGTAATGAGATCCATTCGATATCAGGTTTTACTTCTCTTGTTAAGAGATACCTCGTAAGTCCATCAATTTTAAAATTCCAAAGTCCAAAACTTGTTCTGGCAAATAATTTAATCACATCCTGCATATTTCCATTGTGTCTTTCTATGATTTCATCTATGCTCATTTGAACTTTCTCGGGAGAAAAATCAGGTTTATCCAACCCGATGTTTGATAGTTTCATGCCATCAAAATACTTTTCCTCAACTTCCTCTATTAAAGACAAATACTCATAAGTACGATTTATTACTGTCTGCGCCTGAGTTACAAAATTAGTAATCTTTTCCTCATATTCTGGTCTGGAAAACTTTAGAATAATTTCCTTTGTTTTGTTATCTTGGGAAGCAACTTCAAAAGGAGTCAGAACTTTTAGTAATCTTAGTACCATCTCAACTCTATTTTGAATTGCATCAGGAGTAAAAATACCCGGGACATTTTTATTAAAGGAAGTTGAAACAACTATTTGGTGCCAGTCTTTACTCTCTAATGCCTGAATGCTGGAAGTCACCTTTCCGTCGGAATACCCCATCTCAAGGCAATCCTCATTCATGGGATTCCAACCACCTATCCCACCTTCTTCGCCTGCAAATTTTTGATACCTTCCATTCCAATCATAATAACTACCAGCGTGAATTCCCTGATCCTGAGACTTAAGAGTACCTTGTTGTACAACTCCTAGAAGCCTGGCTCGTTCTTCTTGTACAGTTTTCTGCCATAAATCATACTCTTCTTGGCTAGGTAACAATAATTCAGCACTAAAATCCTGCTTTGCTCTTTCCCTTAACTCCTCCTCACTTAGATCAGCATATTTTCCAAAATACTTAAATACCGGTTCTTCTCCTTCAAGTATTTCTTTTTGTTTCTTATAATCGGCAACCTGTTCTCGGATTTGTTTAACTTTCTCTCCTAGTAAGAGTTCTGGAGATTTACCAAAATTATCAATAAAGTCTAAATAGGAATCCAGATCACCCCTTACAATTTTTCCTTCTTTAATAAGCCTCTCGTATGCTTCCTGTTCAGCTAAATTATATCTGCCTTCTAAAGGTAAGGTTGAATTTCTTTCAAATTCTTTAGCTTGTACAACCCCCTCATCATACTGCTCCTTAGTTACAACAACCGGCATTCTTTCTAATTCCTGCAATGAACTGTAAATAATTGGGGATATAGAAATAAGGTAAGAGAGTTTTGAAATATCACTGTACAGAAATTCCAGTTTTATTATGTTATCTCTAATTTTGTCTTCAATATCAGTCCAGATTATTTGTTTTAAATTGATATAAAAATTGTACTCAGATCCTTGATCATCCGGACATGACGCAACAATTTGTTTAATTTCAGCTTGAGTAGGAATAACAGGTTTTTTATCAATCAGACCTTCTTCATATTTTTTAACCTCTTCTATCGGTAGTTCATTTAACCCTTTAAGTTGCAGGGCAATTACTAACTTAGCTCTTTCTCTACCAGTCATTAAACCTGAGACTTTACCTATATTTAGTTGGCTCACCTTTGCCTCCCCTTAATTGAGGTTTTACGCTCTAATAAAATGCTTTCAATCATTTCTACCCGCTCATCAACATTTGAAACTTCAAGAGCTTTGAGCATGTGACCGGCTAAATAGCCAATCGTATTTGCAATATTTGGAGGCACTTCCCCACTCCTTACTCTATTAATAGTATCTTCGAGCAGAGCCGTCACCTGTTGAGGAGTTTTAATATCAACCGGCATTAGGTTTATATCAGTTTTTTTACTGGCAAAACCTCCTTTCTGGACCGCTAACTGTTTCTCTTGTTGAGTATCGGGATTATGACTAAAGCAAAATGTTGCCTCTTTAATAGACATAGCTCCACATTGACTCTCATCTTCTTTTATAAATTGACACTGCATAAGCTACGCTTACGGGGTATGCCCTCGTAATTCCTTTCTTAGCCTCAAATTAAAGGCATTGCTGGTGGTTTTGAATGGATTATTCTTCCTAAAACGTCTCTTTCAAGGATTAATCTAGCTTTTCTGGGATCAGGGAGGGTAAAACTTAGTTTAAAGTGGAAACTATTAGTTGGGATAGTAGAATGGGCTTCCCTACTTTTAATGACATAATTAACTTAACTCCCTTATTAATATATTTAGAACCTCTACAGCAATTTTTCCTTCCTCTGGCTCTATTTTTAGATTCTTCCTAATCTCCACTCCAGGATGTATAAGATTCCTATACTCCCTCACAGAATGGGAAAGCTTACCAATTTGGGAGTCTACAATTTTAATATCTACACCCGTCTCAATTAGTTCGTTCAAATCCCACTCGTTCAAGTTACCCTTCGGAGCTTTACTAGATGATTTAGCTAGAGTCTCATTCTTTAATAATAAGTCTAAGAGAACTGCCTCAAGCGCTCCTCCTGACAATATTATAGTCGATTTCCAATTTTCAGAAATCACACTCTTTTGTATTTCTATATAATCACGCTCAAGTATCTTCCTCAGCTTCGGATCAGTAATAAAATGAAAGCTTTTACCCGGGGCAACTGGAGTCTCAACAAAATCATCCAATACGCTCTTTAGCTTCCCTAAATTTCTTGCAATATGAGCCGATACCCCAGTCTTCGAATAACCGATACTATTCCAAAATTGATTCGGATCAAGCTGACTTAATAAACCTGGGGACTTTAGATTAGCCTCTGCTAAAAAATTCATGTACTCTTGCACTGTGTGTTTATCAAGTGATCTATCTTCGGTTCTCTCAACCGCATTATTTATCCCTGCTAGTGAATGATATAGTTCTTTTGTAAATTTGTTCCCTGACATTATTAACGGATTTTAACAGGGTTGAAGCTAAAAAACTATTTGCAAACAGAAATCATCTGCCCAATTTGAAGCACCGAAACCCCCGGATTCAAACTCTCCAACTCCCCAAATCTACTTCCACTCCCCAACTGCTCTAACGCAATTTTCCAAAAAGAATCCCCTTCCTGAACTGTATAAGTACAATTTCCCGGAGTCTTAGAAACCCCTGCAACAGCCCCTGCAGACTTACTAGTAACTAAAGCCGGATTTGAACTAAAAGGATTCAAATTAGCAAACCACTGCGAAACATTCGCAGTCCGTCCTCTTGTTTTAACAGATTTCACAGGGCTCCAAGCCCCCGCATTACATCCATTCACTGCCTGAACCCTAAAGTAGTAAGTAGTATTCGGCTGCAAGCCGGAAACTGTCCTGCCGATAGTCCAAAGATCGCCTGAATAACCAAACAAATCCCCATACTGATTAGCATCAGAATTAAGTCCATAACTCACGTTATACCCTGTACCTCCGCTAACTGTAGAAAAATACAAATTAACATAAGTACCTGCAGCATCTACTCGGAATAGATCTGGGATAACAGAAGGCGCTGAATCATTGCAGCTTGGAGGACCAAATCCGGCAGGTGGATTATAAACAGAATTATTTGAAGAAGGTGGAGGTAGAGGATTTGAACCTAAAAAAATCCTTCCGTTGTAATCAGCTGCAACCAGCACCTGGCTGTCAGAAGACATACCTCCTCCAGACCAGGATTGGTCTGTATCACCCAAAGGCTGAGTTTCAGTCCAACTATCGCCACTATTACTTGAGATATAAAGTCTCAAGCCGCTTGAGACAAACATAGTATTCCCGTCTGAAGAAACGGCAGCAAAGCTCCAGGTTGTTTCGATATCTCCCGCAGGCTGAATTTCTCCCCAGGAATCTCCACCATTGGTCGATCGATATAACCTGCCATTAAGTGCCCCAGCTAATACATCTTGCCCATTTGACGAAACCCCAAGCGCAGTCCATTGTGAATCTGTATCCCCAGCCGGCTGCATCTCATCCCAAGAGCCTCCACTATTAATTGACCGATACAGCCTGCCAGCATTCATACCGGCAAATATTATTTCTCCGTCAGAAGACATTGTAGAGCTAGCCCATGGTTGATCCGTATTCCCTGCAGGCTGCACCTCACCCCAGCCGCTTCCACCATTAGATGATAGGTATAATCTACCGTTTCGAACACCAGCTAAAATTATTTGACCATCTGCAGACACACTGCTGGTGTACCACGCAAGATCATTGTCGCCTCCCGGACGGGTTTCAGCCCAGGAATCTCCACCATTATTAGTAATATATAATCTGCCATTATTTACTCCAGCCAAGATAGTTTGGCCATCTGAAGACATGCTAAGTGTGAGCCAGGAATAATCCTGATCTCCGGCTGGCTGAGTTTCAGTCCAGCTATCACCGCCATTTTCTGACAAATAGAGCCGCGCATTTTGGACACCGGCGATCATTATCTGGCCGTCTGAAGACATAGCCACTGGAGTCCATGACTGATCAGTATCTCCCGCAGGTTGAGTCTCAGTCCAGCTAACAGCAGCATAAACCGGTTTTTGAAAAAACATAACTGAGATCAAAAAAAAGAGGAATAAGGATAAAACTTTTACCACATAACCAGCGTAATGAAATTATAAAAGAAATTCAAGAGAATTAATTTTGAGAAATTATTATCTATGAGCTATTAATAAATCTTAAATTAAAGAACAGGAGGATTTTTACTTTTTATGAAGATGATGGTTAATTGCGTTACCTGCCCATACTGCAGCAAATACTGCTGCTCCAAGTACTGCAACCCCAGTAAGAATATACGCTACACCTCCTCCAGCTAGTGAAGGAAGAAGATGTTTTTTATATTGCATCAGATTCATCGTAGTTGGTTTAGATACTTTGTTCTTTGCCATATATTAAATATGAACCAACTTAACCGAAGTGTCAATACTAATGATTAACGTTAATCAGGAATAATAAACTAATTAAACTCATTGATTATTGATAGATACCTAAACAGTCTTTGTCAAAGAAATGTGTTGGATCTTGACAATAAATTAGCACTCGTTGTATATTACTGCTAATAACAGATTAAAGACAGGAGGTGAGTAATAATGACATTAATAAGATGGAATCCTTGGAATATGTCTTCTCTTCTAGATGAAGACTGGGATTTACCAACAGTACCTGGACTCTCCAAAGTAATGGGTCAAGGTCTTAATATTTTCGAGACCGAAAATTCTTTGATTGCTGAAGTCGCTTTACCGGGAATTCCTGACGATAAGATCGATATTTCAATCGACCAAAAAGTGGTTAGGATAAGTGCTTCAAACGAACAAGCTCAGGAAGAAAAGGACAAGAGGAAATATTTTATGTCCTCAATGGCATCCTCATATAATTATTCTTTTAAATTACCTGACGGAATAGCCGCTGACAAAGAGCCGGAAGCAATTCTTGAACACGGAGTCTTAAAACTGGTTTTCCCCAAAGCTGAAGTAATAGCTCCGAAGAAAATTAAGGTTATCGCTAAAAAATCTGACTCAAAAAAAGAGATCAGCACTAATTAATCTAAAAGAATTGGAGACTGGCATAACCAGTCTCCAATCTGGGGTTAATCACGATCTGCGATCACCCTTCTATTATGATTTTGGCCGTCAGAATCAATTTCCCTGACTCCATCTGCATCAAAATTAGTCATAATGGACTTAACCTCATGCGCATCCCCATCTTTAGTAGGAACTGCAATTAAAATCCCACCATTATTAATTTTACTTTCATAATCGCGCGCATCATCATCGCTAATTCCAAAAGTACTCGTTAAAGCACCAATCAGTCCTCCTGCCACTACTCCTGTAGCAGCTCCTGAAACTGTCGTTGCCGCAGCTCCGGTTAATCCTAAAGCCGCTCCTATTGGACCTCCAATAAGGAATCCTCCTAGTCCGGGAAGCACAGTTCCAGCTAAAAATCCTGCCACTCCCCCAACTAGAGCTCCAGTACTGGCACCTGACACAGCTCCTCCTGCAACATCTGCTCCGGTATCTTCAGACATTCTTTTGGCAGCTTCATTATCTTTCATTAAAATAGACATATCTTTAGGGTTATAGCCTCGAGCTTCAAGCTTAGAAATTGCATCTTCAGCAAACGACTCTTTCGAAAAAACTCCCAATATTACTGCTGACATGTATATCACCTCCTTAAAAAGTAAAGATATCTTCTCTTCAATAAAGTAAAATTAATTTGCCGTAATAAAAAAGTAAGATTAATTCTTATACAATTCTTTCATCTCTCCTATACGATCTTCACTAAAAATTTCTAAAATTTGCTAAAGGAGATTTACTATGTTTGCATCAGGTCAATTTGGAACAGAATTAAAAAAAGAATACATAAAAGACAAGAAAGAAAATTTTAAAAACGCAAACGACTCACCTCTAAAAACGACTGACTCATCAGAAGTTATAGGAGAGCCGACTCCTCCTCCAGTCGAATATTTTACCCGGGACAAAAAAAGACTCCTATTAAATCAGGAAACAATGATGCCTAAAGATGAAACAAAGGATAGCCCGCAGAGCAAAGACAATAAGCAGGAGAAAAAAGATCTGGCAACAACCAAACTAAATAATTTAGTAGACAAATCCAGCGATGTATTAGTAAAAGTCAGCACAGTTTTCCCCTTTACCCTTTTCACCAACGATGTAATCGTTGATCCGTATAAGGTTAATATCATCTTCAGGGAGTTCTTTTACTCTCAACATATTCACAGTATTCTAGTAAAAGACATTCTGGACATTGTTGTTGAGACCTCACTATTTTTTGCAACTGTAAAAATAGTTGATCAGGGATATGTTGAGAATTCTGTAAATATAACTTACTTAAAAAAAGCAGATGCTTTAAAACTCCGAAAGATAATCCAAGGGCTGGTAATTGCCCATCGTCAGGCAATAGACTTATCTGTTCTTCATCCGGATAATATCCGAGACAAAGTCGAAGAATTAGGTCAGGTTGGAGGAATCGATGATACTAAACAAAACCGGGCTGCACTTTAAACACCCCCGCCACGCAAGTTACTCAATTGCAAATTTAAAATGATAATAAATTTTGCTTCTAACTACTGCACTCGTTTTCTTTTCTAAATCTTTACTGGTAATTGCCTCCAGCGAATCTTTCATTGATCGCTCGACAAAGTCATACCACTCTTCCCCTTCTTTCTGCTCTATTTTCCAAGATAAAACTGCTTTACTGCCATTTTTAAATGGAATTATTCCAAAATACTCATCTCCTTCTACTCTCCAGGCTTCACCATAAACAATAGCTACATTACTCTGCATTAACTCCTCAAACAACTTATCTAAAGTATTTCTCTTCCATGCATACACAAATAAAGATGGATGAAATGCACTATTAATAAACCTTTCAGGCAGGTTTTCTTCAATATTCATTAAGCAATTATACAGTGATTAAAAACACATACAATCAACCAGCTTCTGTTATTATTGTTTGAGTAAAAGGAGGTGAATTATTTTGACAAAATTTATAGGCAATATCGAAAAACTAACTTTGGAAAATGATTTTTTCAGAAAAGTTTTATTTACAGGGCAGCACAGTCAGCTAGTTATCATGAGTCTAAAGCCAAATGAAGAAATCGGCATGGAGATCCATGAAATTGTTGATCAGTTTTTGAGATTTGAAAGTGGCGAAGCAAGAATTATCATTGATGGGAATGGCTACGAAGTCAAAGAGGGCGATGCGATTATCATTCCTGCAGGTTCAAAGCATAATGTCATTAACACCTCAAGCGAAAAACCTCTTAAGCTTTATACAATATACAGTCCAGCTCATCATAAAGACGGCACTATACATAAAACAAAGACAGAGGCGCAAGCCGACACATCAGACCATATATAATCTTGAGTAAAATTATTATACTTAAGAGATGACTCGAAAACTTTCAATTTTAACAAAGGCCAGAATGTGGCACGACTATATTAGATACCTGATTTTTCTCCAGCAGGGAGAGTCAACCCGACTGCTACTTGGTGTATTTATTTTTATCCTTTCCGTCTATCTTTTGGAACACGAACTGGTCTCTAAATTTAAAGATACTCCCGGTGAACAAACAATTAGTTTGATAATTGTTTTGGTTATTATCAAGTTCATCTGGGAAACTTATATCACCCAAGCTGAATTAAGATCCTATTTTCATATCCAAAGAAGTATCCTCCGTAATAATCTTATTAAACCTTTCGTCAAACCCGGTGAAAAAGAAAAAGATCTAGGTTTCATCCCTGTAGAAATCCCCGGCAATAAAAGCGATTTGATTTTCGTTTCAGAGAAAATCAATGATTATTTACGGACCACTCCAATATCTATCGTTATTTCAAGTCTTAAACAAACCCACATAAAAAAATATATCCAAAAGCACCGCGAAATCCTGCTTCAATATTTGAATCACTACTTCTTCACCTCTCTTCATGCTAACCGTCAATTCACAAATGACAAAAAGCTTTGTTTGTCAAAAGATATAAGTTTAAACTCCAAACACGTCACCTGTCATACTGGCGGCTATTATGATTCGTTCGTAACTAACCAAGTCAGCGGCACTACCTTACTCATCAAAGACAAAGTCCACACTACAATTACCACTGAACATATTTTTCCTTCCACAGAGGATACAGAAGGCAATCATTATTTATCTGATATCGCCTCCTCTCAAATGAATGACCATCTAGGTTGTTCTACCATCGGCTTTACTGCTGATAACTATATTATTCTCTGGGTTCAAGCATCAACAGCTCAATTTAATAAAGACATGCTTATCCCAACCGGCTCCGGTTCCTCAAACTACTCAGATTTAACTCATCACAATTTACAGCAAACAGTTATAAATACCATGGAACGCGAATTAATTGAAGAAAGTCTGCCAGATAAAAAAATTGATAATAAGTTAAATAAGACTTTGCTGTTAGGATTTTATAGGTGGGTCACC
Source organism: uncultured Gammaproteobacteria bacterium (assembly GCA_964392925.1). Classification (GTDB taxonomy): domain Bacteria; phylum Patescibacteriota; class Microgenomatia; order Daviesbacterales; family UBA10151; genus JACPKO01. The sequence continues at coordinate 14,666 of CAYMRP010000007.1, read as the reverse complement.
CGCGGTGGCAAACCAGAATTTACCGGCATAACCAAACTTCCGGGAAACGCCGAAGATTATCGCCCTAATCCTGAAGAAGTCAGGACCGACAAACATTCAACTCTTAAATTTAAAGTCGATACTTTGGATCAATTACCAAATGTGATAGCCGATATTAAAAACCGCAATAATGTTTCAACTCCATTATTTATGTGTTTATATCAACTTGAACAAATTTACAAAACTGATAAACAAGCGTTAAAAGATTTCTTATCAATTTAATACCTCTTTAATCTCGTGTTAAGATATGGGTCTTATATTAAATACCCAAAATTATGCCTGAAGATACTACCATTATTAATAAGCAGTCAAACATCTCTGATATTGACCTAAGCTCTGAACAACAGGAGCTGTTTGAACGAATCGAAGAAACCGGCAGCAACATGTTCATTACCGGAAAAGCCGGCACCGGAAAATCAGTTCTACTTCAATATTTTAAAGAGAACACTATGAAACAAGCCGTCGTCGTTGCCCCAACTGGAGTCGCAGCTTTAAACGTTAGGGGCCAGACTATTCATTCATTTTTTAAAATAAAACCAGGTTTTATCAGGCCCGAAGAATTAAATCTAACTTCAAAAACAGCTCTACTTCTTAGAAATGTGGATACTATTATTATTGATGAAATCTCTATGGTCCGGGCCGATTTAATGGATGGTATAGATCATTTGCTTCGGATGGCCCGATCCAATAATGATCCTTTCGGTGGTGCTCAAATCGTCATGTTCGGCGATCTTTACCAACTGCCTCCGATTGTTGACAGTCAGGGACTCCAGCAATACTTTGCTCACAATCATGGCGGTTATTATTTTTTCAATGCTCATGTTTGGGAGAACGCTGATCTGGAAGTTTATGAGTTAGGTAAAATCTTCCGGCAAAAAGACGAACTTTTCAAAGATATATTAAATAGTATTCGCTTGGGTGAAGTGACTTCGGAACATCTAGAATTATTAAATAACCGGGTTGATTTATCAGTCCCGAAAGACGGAATTATAACTTTAGTTACAACCAACAACCTGGTTAGAGAAATTAATATGCGCCGGCTAGCCGATCTTGATGAATCCTCAACAGATTACATTGCCGATATTGATGGCGAACTTGAAGAAAGTGCTTTTCCCACCGAAGAAGTTTTAATTCTTAAAAAAGGCGCTCAGGTAATGTTTTTAAAAAATGACCGTGAGAAAAGATGGGTTAACGGAACTCTCGGAATTATTGATTCCTTAAGCGATCTGGAAATTAAAGTTAATATCGATGGAATAATCTATTCTGTCCAAAAAGAAACCTGGACCAAAATCCGCTATCATTATGATATTAAAACCCGCAAAGTCAAAGAAGAAGTCGTTAGCTCTTTTACTCAATTCCCCTTAAGGCTTGCTTGGGCTATAACAATCCACAAATCTCAAGGCCAAACTTATAAATTAGTTGCCATAAATCTTGGCGGTGGAGCATTTGCTCACGGTCAAACGTACGTGGCCTTAAGCCGCTGCAAAAGCTTAGAAGGAATTTATTTAAAAAAGCGGATTTTAGTACAAGATATTATTGTTGATCCGGTGGTTGTAAATTTTATGCAAAAAGTTCAAATCCTCAGAAATTAATTTACCAAACCTCAACTCTGGTCCCGACAGGAGCCCAATCATAGAGCCATTTCGCAGCAGCAAGAGGCGTATTAACACAACCATGAGATGCCGGCCGGCCAAAATTATTATGCCAATAAGCTCCGTGAACCGCATATCCTTGATAAAAATACATTGAATTAGGCACATTTTTAGTCAGATATTTCCCTGATGGATATATATCTTTATATGGCGAAGGCCCCCTCATATCGCTTAGTGGAGTTTTATAATAGATTTTAAAGCTTCCTTTAACTGTTGGCGTTAGCTTCATTCCAGAAGAAATCTTCGTCTCATAAACCACTTTACCGTTCTCCCAAGCCATTAATTTTTGCGATCCTAAATCAACCGAAATTAATTTTTCATTGGTAAAAACATCAGCAGCTGAAGAATTTTGAGGGGTTACAAATAAAAAAACTGCAACAAATAACGCAGTTAGAAGTTTTAACATAATTTATTTTAACCATTTAAGAGTAATAACAAAAGAACCATTTTACCCTCCGGAGGGAATTTTGGATTAGCTCTTGTCTTTAATCTCCTTTTTCGCGGTTTCTATTTTACCCTGAGCATCATCCAAGGCATTTTCACCATTAGTCCTGGCACTTTCTACTGCGTCCATTACCTGGTCTTTAACATTAGTTAATACACCGGTAACTTTCTCCCGCATATTTTTATCGCTCATGACTTTGGTAGCTGCAATCGCTACACCAGCACCAACTACAGCTCCTGCTATTCCAGCCGCTGCTGCTGTACCTGTACTAGTATTATTAGTTTTTGCGTTCATTATTCTTCCCCTCCTTTCTTAATTAATACTATCTATAAAGGATGAGTTTAATGTGAAGACAATGTAAGAAATAGCTCAGTAAGAAAATTATTCTTCCGTAGGAGGAGGCGGTAAGAATTCTTCGCCTGCAGAAGAAACTGGAACTTCTCCAGGTTTCAACCATCTAATATATGTACAACCCGTTGCCTTTTTAGCTTTTGAATCCCAACCGCCTGTTGAACATTTTTCAGCTTTCTTACCTGTAGAAGTTGTGAATAAAACTAATTTATTACCACACTCAGGACAATCCATATCCAGAGGTTCAGTTTTATTATTACTAATCCATTCCACATAGTCACATCCTGTCGCCTTTTTCTCTTTTGAATCCCAACCGCCTGTTGAACATTTCTTCATCTTCTTGCCAAAACGGGTTACCTGAAGTACTAACGGATTTCCGCATTTAGGACATTTCTCATCTAATTCTTCAGGAGCAACTTCTAACCACTTCACATAATCACAACCCTCATTCTTTTTTGTTTCTTTATTCCAGGAACCAGTTGAACATCTCTGCAACTTTTTACCAGTTGGAGTTTCTATAACTTCGCTAAGTGGCGCACCGCATTTAGGACATTTCTCTTCATTCATGATTTTTAGAGTACTATATTTCGTATTAGCCCGCAAGTACGAATAAAAACACTTGGCTTTATATTCTATATACCTCTGCTTCTTAATTGCTCATCACTCATTCCAAAATGATGACCAATTTCATGCAAAACAGTTTTCTTTATTCTTTCTTTCGCATCCTCTAAATCTTTTGAAATCATCAAAATCGGACCTGCATAAATAGTGATCTTATCGGGCAAAGCCGAATAACTCCAAGGCCTTTTGGTTTTTGGAATTCCTCTATATAAACCGAATAATAATGTGTTTGTCGGATGCGCTTTAATATCTTCAAATTCCTGCTCAGTCGGCCAGGGTTCAACTACAACCCCAACATTATCCAGAGCTCCCGAAAATTCGACAGGTAAATTATTTATAGTTTCCTCAACCACATCCTCAACCTCTTCAAGAGTCATACCGTATCTTATCACTCATTAGTATAGACTGCCAATAGTATAAAAAAAGTTAGCGTACTTAAGATATAATCTCTTTATGGCAACTAACCCTTCAACTATTAATTTCCTAACCGAACAACTAGAGAACGCTGGCAATATCAGATTTAGAAAAATGTTTGGCGAGTACGCTCTTTACTGTAACGAAAAAGTTATTGGATTAGTTTGCGACGATAAATTATTTATCAAACCTACTGATGCAGGCAGAGAATATATTGGTACGCCCACCGAAGCTCCTCCTTATCCGGGCGCTAAAAACTATTTTCAAATCTCAGAAGATTATTGGGACGATAAAGAATATCTTTGTGCTCTTGTTGAAATTACCACCAAAAGCCTGCCCGCTAAAAAGAAATAAGTAAATCTGTTATCTCTGCCGCTTACCCATTGTTCGCTCAACTATACCCTGCATTGCCACACTAAGATTAGCCCCTGGCATAGTTAAGTCCCCCATATTTGCCGACCTAAGATGAGTTCCTAGCAGCCAGTTGCCCACCTCTCCATTACAAGCAGTTATGCCTCTTTTATCTGCTGGTAATGTTAAAAGCATCTCATCCCGGGTGTTTCGTTGTTCATAATTAACCCCTACAATAAAATCAGTACTCGACCCATTTGCTCCCCCTTGAATTCTCATAGCTCGAATCCGATCCGATCTTGCAGCAAAATTTATTCCAAATCTTAATTCATCATCCTTTGTTCTAAAACTAAAATCTGTATCTTTCTCATCACCATCAAACTTGATAGATACTGCGGTTGATTTCAGATATTTACTGAATGTCTCCCGATCATCATAGAGACCGAAACCTAAAAGTTTTGGTATATCCACAAACATCCACTGCTGCATTTCTTTAATTTGCTTATGAGCATTCAGCAAGTCTTCTGGTTTTATTTTTCTCAAAACTTTAGGCAACTCCTCCGTATACCATTTAAATTCAACACTTACTCTTGGAACTGTACTAACTTCAATATCTGTAAGCCCAGAAGACAATACTAGCTTTTCTCCTTTTTCAGGCTGAATAATTGCCATTCTTTCTTTCCAGCCCGCAAATGATTCTTCTCTTATCACTTGGGTCTTGGGAACCATAGGTCCCTCAGGTAATTGGTTTAGCCCCAACAACTCGTCATCTCCAAATAAAGCTCTAATATCAAATTCTCCCGCCATAAGCATCAGATTATATATAATTTAGCCTGTTATCTCAACCTATGCCCTCTTATAAGAAAAGAAATAGAATTTTCAAAATTTAAAAACTGTGATAAAGTATTCTAAGTGAAACTTCTAAACCAAAATTATATAAAATACGGCCTTATCATGTCAGGCATTATTGTTCTAATGCTCTCTGTGATGCAGCTTAGCGGCCAATACCAAACCCACTTCCCCGGCCAATCCCCCATCGAAATGTCTACCATCGTAATAGCTCCTTTTATAGTTTGGTTTTTAGGAATTCGCTCTAAAAAATCTCTCCAAAAAGGCAAACTCACTTTCAAACAAGGCCTTTTGGAAGGTATTAGAATTTCGCTAGTTTTTGGGATTGTTTCTCCATTTATTTTCGCCGCTTATTATTATTTAGTTAATCCGGAAATCGTAGGTTTTGTTAGAGACGCATACCAATTAGACAACAACACTTCTTTTGAATCAGTCGTTATGGCGGATATGATTGCCCAATTTCTATTTAGTCTAATCTTTGGAACTATCTATTCTGCAGTAATATCTTTCTTCTTAAAATCAAAATCTTAACGGCCGCCCAAAAGAGCCTCTTCAAAATCTCTAAAAAGCTCTTCCCTTATTGCCGCCTCTTCCCTGATAGCCTTCTCAGGAGTTATCCATCTGGTGATATGAAAGGATTCACGATCTACAGCTATCCCCAACCTCGCACATAAAGAGAAAATTAAATCTGACTCATGGGCATTAGGATTCTCAAACACCACTTTCTCCACCTCTTTCTTATATGCTGAAGTCAGCTGCTTGTGATTTACCAAACTATGAGAAATAGCTGAATCAGCGGGATCAGGAGAGCCTCCTTCCCCAACCGGCAGATCATTCAAAACTCTAACAGCGTACATTTGATTATTAGCCACAGAAGACTCCTCAGCTTTAACGACTAGTCCTGACATTGGTCCTGAAGTTACCAAACCTAGATCCATCCCACAGCCCATTTTACGTATAACTTGCCCAGCTCTAAATCCGGTTTTCGTATACCTTCGCAACTCTTTATTATAGATAGAGATATCTATCTCATTTAAAATTGTTACTGGTGATTCAGCTCCACATTCCAACCCTCTACTTTCATCAGCATTATTCATCAAAGCCAGTATCAAACTCCCACTATAATTAGTAGGTGTTTTAGAGCAAACCCCACCGCCAGAAACATCATATAATTTTGGGACAAGCTTAGAGAGATCGCGTATTTCAGCTGTCGGCTTTCTTAAAAGTCGTCTGTCAGCCCGGGATCCGACAATCAGTTCTTCTATCATTAGTTAATTATACTAAAAAATTAACTAAAATTAAACTATAGGACGGATCTTAATGTGTGATTTGTGTATTTTAAAGCGATCTTGCAGGAGGAGTTAGTTTATCTCAAACATCTCTGGAATTATTTTATCTAGTCCATTGAATTCTTCGATATCCCGTTCTGTAATTTTAGACATTTCAACATTCTCTGTGTCGTTGGTATCTCTTAAAAGCCCAGGCAAAATTCTTTCAATTATTTTTCCCATTGTAACTTTTTTAGAAGCCTCCAAAATTAATGACCAATTCTCTCCCCGGTCACCGTACATCAGCATATCAATTCCCGTTGCCGGAATTCTTTTTCCATTCGATTTTAAATATAGTAAAGTCGGCCGGGGTATCAAAAAATTATTTGTAGTTAATCCCTCAACCGCTTCAACGCTCTCAATCTCCCCCACTTTTTCCATAACTTTTGCATAAGCTTCTTTCATTTGTGCTAAATATTCTGTCTGCAGATGTCCGCCGCCTAAAATATAACCGTAGTAACAAGCTAGAATCGAAAAACTTAACATAACTGATGGAATAAGTTCGTTATTGTTAACCGCTTTTCTTATGCTCTCCGGTGTTAACTCTACTTTATAAGATCCTTCTTTATCCTCTAAGAAATTTCCATTTCTATAAAGCTGAACTCTATACTTACCATGTTTTGGTAATGCCCAAAAAAGAAATGTTCCGAGCCCTTCCTTCTTTGAAAATGCACCTGATATTCCGTCAAAATGAGTTTCGATCAAATCCAAAACCTCAGAATCAAACATCATTCTGTTTATAGAAGTTTTATTATCTAAGTGATATGCCATCATCAACTGAAGGGCTATTTTTTCTTGTGACAAAAATACCAAATTAGGAACACTCTTTTTATAATTCTCAAATAACTTTTTAAATAACCAGTAATTGCTTACTGTTACTTGATCAACATAATCATTCAAAGATAAAGGATGTGGGGAACTGTAAATCTCTTTGACTAAACTCATTAATCTATTGTATGTATCCTCAGTTATTAAGCCTTCCCTCTTTTGCTGTTGTCTGGCGTTTTGAATACTAACTATATCTTCATAATCATAAGCATGATGATGCATCACCGGACGCGGATCAACAGTATGTCCAAAAAAAGTAAATTGATGTGTGCTTAATTTCCCCTCAACCATGCTGTGGAATAGATGACCCTTAGGAAATTTAGCATTATTAAACGACACACCCGCGCAGGCAAACACTAAGAGATTTTGGTGTTCTGGATTGCTTGAGCCAAAGTAAGGCAAAGCTCCAGCAATGGTCGCATTCAAAGTATCCGGATGCCCTAAAGGCGCGTGATGCTGGACCGTCGCGATACTATCATTAGTTTTAAGTTGCTTACCAACACTTTCTGCAATCTCGCTTCCCAACACTCTTCGTACTTCTTCTTTAATTATCGGAATTGATTCAAGTTTCCGGCTTCTGGTGATCTTGTTTCTATTCTCCCTAACTTGTGCCCTTGAGTAATTATAAAATGGTGTTTCACCAATCTCATTATAAAGATTGCTTATATTGGTCTGCTCTGAAAAAACATACTTTTTAAAGGCTTCAAAAGATTCTGGAGTTAAATTGCTATCGCTTTTTTCAGTCCCGGTATCAAATGCTTTAAACTGCTGAGCTTTATTATTATCATCAGCATAAGTAGGAGTCGTGGGTTGGTCTATCATAGTGTTTTATTTTTTAGATATAAATTTTATTTCAAAAGACCTGGAGCCGAAACTTAATTGTAACTTAATTTTTCAAAAATCGCACTTCAACAAAATGCTTTTCTACTAAAAAGGAGGAGCGGTTAAGCTCCTCCTTTGCTGGCGGAGGGGGTACGATTCGAACATACGTCCCCGCAATCGCGAGGCACGGCTGTAAGGAAATCCATACTCCGTGGCACTAGGCCGACTATGCGACCCCTCCAAAAATTTACCAATGCATATTATAGCCTATCCTAATCAAATGTCAAATTTTTATTCATCAAAAGATGCGGCTGTAAATGCACAACTTCGACCTGCAGGCACAATATCTGGACCAAGTGTCACTTCAGCAGCAGTCAACGAAATAGACGGGTTCGTATCATCATTTGGATTACCATTTACAACATACTTTACACACAAACGGTTATACCATTCCACATATTCCAAATTCGTGCCCTTTTTCCGCAAATATGCCGGGATTCTGGCTGGTGTCACAAAATCTTGAGCAACAATTTTGACACCTTTATCAACCAAATCTTTTAACATCTCCCACCTCTCGATACTCGCCTGAACCATTGCCCCTTCCGGCAACGCCACACCTTTTGACCGGTTTATCAAAGAAATATCACTTCCTGCCCAAGAAACCTTCACAACCTTTTTACCTTTTCTTGCTTTTTCTAAATCTTCTTTCGACTCTATAAATCTTGAATATATCAGTATCTCCTTAAGCCTTTCAAATCTTTCTACTCCTAAATTATTTGTCCAAAAATCACTCAAAGTTTCATCAAAAAGAATTGCAATAGTCCCTTTATTAACAAGAGCGTTATAGTTCCCGGCTGCCAATAGTTGTTCCTCCTTGGCACCCAATTCAAAGAGATCCTTTGGCGACAATGATCCCTCATTCAAAATCCCGTCGTACTCTTCCCATTTTGGTTTTAGAAGTCCGGATCTAATATCAGTTTCATTTAAATGCTCTACAATCACTTCATTCGTTGACAGTCTCTTTATAAAGCTTATAAATTTTTCCGCATTAACTGCATATGCATCGTGAGTTATATCTAGTCTGACTAAAGCTAATTTTATCTCATCCGATTTTGCAGTCATGGCTTTTAAAGCCGGAATAAGTTTCGCTGCTGTTGAATTCTTTAACGGAATTAGATCATAAGCAAGTTGCTCAGCAATCATCAAAGCATTAGCTCCATCTCTACCTTCTATTTCATTTACTCGTAATTTACCATTCTCTGAAATAATCACATCAATCCTCCAAGTTGGTGGAATATGAAAATCCAAATCATTACCCAATTTTTGTTTGACTGGCTCTGGCAAATTCTTTAAAGCTTTTGCCAAATGGAACAGGTCAACTCCTAAATTCTCAAGAATCAATTTTGACCCTTTTGGCAATTTCACTGGTTCAGCTGTAACTCTAAATGTTGGCTCTTTAATTTCCTCATTACCATAAAAAGGACCTAAATCATAAAAAGTTTCAAAAGCCTTATTTGATGATTCAACCAGTCTGTCAAACTCCCCCAATGACAGCCCTAAATTTCTGGCCTGCTGCTCCCGATCATTTTGGTGTATTTGATATGGTTGTGTAATCATGTTGGCCGAAAAGAAAGCCGCTTGCTAAAACTAGCTAACGGCAGACCTAGCGGTATTTACTAAACTATTTAGTATAAATCTAACTATCCTAAAAGTCCATCAAACTATTTATCAAGCCTTTGAATGTATGAATCGCGAGTATGCAGAGCTAATTATGAATTCTGAAGTCAGCTACACTTTAAAGCCGATCGACAAGAATCTCTTTGTTCGCCTTCTAAATTATCACAAGCACCGCATGCCTCTTTACTGCCTTTTATCGAATCATCAGTCGAACTTGGTGACATACTTTGCATACCCTGAATATTTTTCATCATCGCTCCCATATCCTGAAATTTTATTTCAACTGGAACTCCAAACTTTAATGAGTCCGCGCTCCAACTCTCGCATTTGTAATCAACTTCTTTATTTATATCAACAGTCTGACTAACACCAGTAGTTCCCTGCATTTTACTCATTTCTTCAACCGCTGAAAGTGAGGTTTTAAAACCCGTTGTTTGGTCATCCATCCATATATAAACATTCTGACCATCATTAATCATATGAGACTTCATTTCTTTGCCCTGGTTACTAGTTGAAAAATCGCCTCGAGTTTTACCATCAGCGATAAAAACCTCTCCTGAACTGCCGGTTTCTGTATCCGAAAATTGACATTTCTGACTGCCGGACATATTCATAAAGTCCTTCAAAGTCATTTTAGTTAAGCCGGAATTTGTATTGTCAGATATATTCTGGGTTTCGGTATTAGCCGGTTGAGCTGCTTGCCGGCTCATCATGTAATAACCACCTGCGGCTAAAGCTATCACTATTACGATAATTGTAACTATTGTGTTCCTGTTCATACGCGAGATTATATCCCTCTATTTCCTCAATTTCAATCCCACTCTGAATCAAAACCCCTGACTCATGACCCATTTAAACTACCAGCTTCCGCCGCCGCCTCCACCTCCGCCGCCGCCTGATGACCCGCCAGAAAAGCCCGACGATGATGAAGGAGCTGAGGTGGTCATATTTGAACCCATCGAGGAATACATACTCGGATACACATAATAAAATCCGTGATTTCCGCTATACCAGCTCGGATTATAATTTGGATCAATAACTTTTAACTGATCCATAAACTCATTCTGAAGCCCTAATGCAATTGCAAAAGGAATATATTTTTCAACCGCAATTAAATTTTTCGATTGAAATTTATGATGTCTGCTCATCGCTTTTAGAAATATCTTTAAGCCCTCAATTTGATGATCTGCCTGGTCTCCTTTTTCAGTTCTGCCAGTTAACTTTCTGGAAAGAAATATTAATACCGGCCCCAAGATTATATTTCCGATAAAAAGTATTATTATCCCTATCACCAACAAAAACGTCATCTCTCCTTTTGGATTCTTGGTATAGAAATTCTTTTTGATGAGCGAACTAAATGCAGCCGTCTCCAATTTATTAAAAGTTTTATAAAAATCGGCTTTTAAATCCTTCATTAGAATTTCATTCCTGCCGTTGAATAAATCCTCCATTAAATGCTGATAAAATTTATCTTCCCCCTGATACTCTTTTAGTTTTATAAATTTGTAGTCTGTTTCGTCTGGTCTTAATGTTTTCACAACTTTTACTTCCTCAATTTTTAAAAACTTTTTAATGGCCAAATCAAATATTCCGGCAATTACATCATTACGCTCGAGTGTTGCATTATCAATTATTCCAGCCTCAGCCGGTAATAGGTCTTTAGGAATATCAAAACTAACTCCTGCTTTACCGTAGTTTTTCCCTCTTCGACTTTTAAAATACTTATACAAAATAGCGGGTGCCACAATAAAATTCAGAATAAACAAAATTGGTAAATAGATCTTTAATAAGTTTATAAAATCCGGATCAAATACTGGTTCCGACTTCGACAGTAAAGATTTAGGGAAAGTGTTCACCGGAAATTTAGTCGCCACAGTTAATCCCTGATACGATCCTAGTTCTTCAGTCGTAGTTATTTTATTTCCGGAAATCTGGCAATTTTGAAATTTAGATCTAACCGGCCCGGTATAACAAACAGACCCAATTATTAAAGCCCCAAAATCACTTTCAATCTGATAGCTCGCATTTTCGATCGGAATTTGCCATTCGTTTCCCGTCGCATTCCAATAAATCTCATCATGATCCTCATAATTACTGCCAATCCCATTTTTAACTGTATATATAATAATGTAGTTATGTTTGCCGGTTATCTCTTTATCTGGATCTCCAATTTTAATCTCAGCAGTTTTTAACCTATTCTCTATCTCAAAATTCTCATCCTTCCCATCCCGCTTAACTTCATTAAAATCTATCTCAATAATTCTGAATAACTCACCTACTTTAGAAACCAAAGGAATCTCTCTAAAAATCCCGTGCCGGTTATCATCACCAAAGTCATAAACTATACTCTCAGTAACTGTCATTGTCCCATCTTTATGGGCAACTATATTTGTATCAAAGGAATTAATTTTCTCTTCGGCTAGCACTCGCGTAGGAAGTAAAAGTATAATAACTGCTAGAAAAACTCCGCGTATAATTTGAAGATTCATTATTAACTATTCTACAACTTTAATTGGCTTTACCCAACCTCATCTGAAGCTCTGACCCCCAAAGTCTGGCTCTCTCAAATTCAGCACTTCTAAGAGGGCCTTCTTTTTTCTCAACTATAAATCCCTGCGGATCTTCTATTAACTTACCGCCCTTATTTACTAGAACAGAAGCTATTTTTTCGGCCGCAAAACCAATTACCATCATTAAAATTCTCAACCCAAAATTCTGCTTCCGCTTCGAAAATCTGGTATCAAAAGCGGCCACCCCAGTCCCCTCTAATTTTCCTTTAGGAATTTTGTTTAACATATTACTCACCGCCTCTGTGGGCCTTCCTCCCTGTGTTGGCGATCCCACTATCAATAAATCACAATCCTTCAGGTGCGATATATTCATTTCTTCTGCCTGTAAACTTATCACCTCACCTTCCAAACCCTCCTTTATCGCATCGGCAATCTTCTTTGTATTCCCAAAGGCAGAGTCATATATTAATAATGTTTTCATAAATTAAATCCATTAATTGAAAATATCAACATAACAATTATTCCCATCCCTAAAATTAGTGCCCATATAGGAGTCCAACTAAGCTGGTTGATGAAATATTCTCGATCCATTTTTGCATCCCCAAAAAAAAGGCTTATTCTATTCATAATCTTTCCTTATCGTTTCATGGTGTGGATATTTACTTTGTGATTTAAAATGAAGCGCCTTATACTTCCTTATTTCACTTATCAAGTTTCGCGTCCCCTGTCCAATCGCCCCTTTAACAGTTAATCCCTGAAAAGTTGTATAGAGAACTTTTTTTGGTAAAGCCATCTTAATCCAGCCCTCAAAATTAGACAGCTTAAGTTTTGTTTCGCTGTAGTTTGCATGTTTTTTCTGTTTTGAAAGAGGATGGAATTTACTGTGAGTTTTTTTAATTAGTAAGTTAATTTGCAAGTCCCCCGGGAAATCCGGAATATATACACTAATCTTGCCAAGTTCATTTTTGATTTTTTCAACTGCAGACACATCTAACTTAAGTGCATCTAGATTGAGATTAAAAATCATACTCTCTGAATAACAAAATATCCCTTTCTTTGCCTTAATCTAGATCACTTACTTTTTAATGAAAATGTTGTAAATCAAAATTATTGAGGAGGTGAGTTAACAATGAGAACCGAAGAATTTAAAGTTAGTGGCAGCGATGTTATGAAGAAGATTAAAAAATTAATCAAAGAAGGTAACATCAGAAAAATCACCATCAAAGACAAAGCTGGTAAAAGCATCGCCGAGTTTCCTCTAACTGTTGGAGTTGTCGGCACAGTCTTGCTTCCTGTTCTTGCTTCCATCGGTACAATTATCGCCTTAGTTGCCGAGTGCACAATTTCCGTCGAAAAAGAAGCAGCTCCACCACAGCCAAAACATATAGTCATCCCTAAGGATGATGACGATGAAGAAGAGGAGGGAGTTGAAGTAGAAGAGGAAGCAGTATTTAGGGATTCGAGTGAAGATGAGGTAATTAAGCCTTAGACCATTATTCTAAGACTGCTGAAAGGAGGTGAGAAATATGTATTATCTAACAGGACTACTTGGTTTAGTTTTGATAATTGCTCCATTTATTTTGGGCTACAGCGATAACTCGGCTGTATTATGGACCAGTATTGTAATCGGAGCCACACTAACAGTTACTTCAGTGCTAGAGTGGACAGCCGATGGAACTCAAATGTGGGAGTATTGGGTTGTCGGAATTGCAGGACTAGCTGCAGTGATAGCACCTTTTATATTAGGATTCAGCTTCATGTCCGTTTCTACTTGGACCATGATGTTGACAGGATTTATAGCTATGGGAGTCGCAGGCGCAAAACTAGTGCCCGGAGCAAAACAATACTAATGGGAAGAGATAAGGGATTTATAAAGTAACGGCAGGTTAGGTGAAGAGCTGCTTAACCTGCTTGTTTTAACTGTCTTACATTCGCTTACAATTGTATTCAGCCATTCTTACTTAATTCTTATATTAATACTTTATCCTGACATAAACTCTACAATCAGAGATTCCTTTTAAGCGTGTTTTAGTATATATTAGAAGCTTGGCGGTAAAATCACTCCGCTTGTAATTCTCAAATTAGGCCTGTAATGATTGTTCTTAGGCTGGTATAATAAAAATATGAAACAAGACGGCCTTTCACTCATCATCTACGCTCACGATATTACCCACGATTTATTGCCTTTTATCCGGGAAATTGATTCTCTTCTCCGTCCCACTGCTTTAGGTTATGAAGTTTTGATTGTTGAAGACTTTAACTCAAAACCAGATAAATCCTTATTTGATAATTTGCCCGTTAAATTCTTCCATGTTAAAGACAAGAAAAAACTCTCTCAAAGACTAGCCGGTATTCTCACTCACGCCAATTATGGAATTATCGCCGCTTTGGCCGATACCAAAACTTATCCACTCGAAACAATCATGGATATGGCCAAAATCATTTATCAGGGTCAATCAGATGTCCTGATAGCTCAAACTAAAAAACCAGGCTATTTTGAATCACTGCTAGGGTTAAATCACGATGGTGGCAAAATTGATGTCCGCAGCGGTCTGAAAGTTTTTAAAAAAGAAGTTGCTGAAAGGTTAAAACCTGAATTCCTTTCATTCTCATTTGATATGGAATTTATAACTTATGCTAAAGATGCTGGATATAAAGTCGATGTGTATCAAGTCGACAATTTTTTAGAGTATAAATCTCATGGCTCTTTGTGGGACGTTTTTCTCTCTCAGTTAAAAACCAAATTTGGCCGCCGGGATGTTATCCCTTTTCATCCGGA
>CAYMRP010000006.1:97987-109330 GCA_964392925.1 uncultured Gammaproteobacteria bacterium | reverse complement strand
GGAAATTCAAATGGAGGAAATGTTTATATAGTAGGAGGCGTACCATCGAATGCGGGAACTACAGGAAATGTACTTTTGGGAATCAACTCGGCCGGAACTGTGATAGGAAGAGTAGGAGTCGGCATAGCCGCACCGACTGTGCCGTTTGAAGTTAAAGGAACTGGCACAGGCGGAAATATAGCTAAATTTACAGATACAAATACAACTGGGTGTACACTGGCTACTGGAGGAACGATTGCCTGTTCTTCAGACCGCAATTTAAAGAAGAATATTGGTGATATAGGGTATGGACTAGACGAGTTGATGAGGCTGAGACCAGTTGAATACAACTGGAGATCTGAAGCTGAGGGAACTAGCAGGAGTCTTGGTTTTATAGCTCAGGAAGTAGAAGGGATTTTGCCTAAATTAGTAACTACTGATGCTGATAGTGGATTTAAGCAGTTAAATACGATTGGAATAGTGCCGGTGTTGGCCCGATCTTTGCAACAGCTGAATCAGAAAGTAGATAGAAATTTGCTGGCTATAAATAAGAATGGCGAGCTGGTTGATAATAATCAAATTAAGGAAGGTGTTTTGACTGTTACAGGCCAAGGATTTGAGATTAAGAACAATAATGGATCTCAGTTATTTAAAGTTGATAATTCAGGGAATGCGTTCGTCAAGGGGACATTGACTGTTGAGAGATTAATTGCTGGAAAGATTGATGGGCTTGAGCTTATTACGAATAGAATTGCTGATTTGGAATCAAGACTTAAAAATCAGGAAGAACTTGAGAGCACTAAAAGTGCTGTTTTATCAGCTCATTCAGACTCGCTAGCTTCCCAGTCAGCTGCTTTAATAGCTCTGAAGGAGCAAATAGATTTAAGGATTGCCTCTGCTTCTACAGAACAGACTTCAGATTCGGTAGATGAATCAAGCTTGAGTGGATTGTTTGTTGATGGATCGATGGCAACAATCTCTGGAAATATAACTGCCGAGAGTATCCATGTTAAAGATTCAGTGTTAATTGAATCAGTTTTGAATGTGGTAGATATGATCACTTCAAGCAGGCTGATTATTGCTGATGCGGCGCAATTTATTGGCCGGGCAATATTTAAATCGGAAGTAGAATTCCAAAAAGCTCCAGTTTTCTCAAGCAACACTGCTGGCAGCATAATCGTTAAAAAAGGTGAAAAACAGGCAGAAATCAGGTTTGAGGAAGCTCTTTTAGATACACCATCAATAAGTTTGACTCCGGTTATAGACGAGCTTGAGAGGAAAGATAAAGAAGCGGAATTTGATTATAAGAGTAGGCAGGAACGATTTGAAAACATGCTGATTGCTCAGGATATTAAGTATTCGGTAGTTAAGAGAAACAAAGATGGATTTAGTATAAAACTTTCAAAAGAGGCTCCAGAGGACATGAAGTTCTCATGGACAGCCCTCGTATCAAAAAGCTTCAAGGAGGTGAGCCAAAGATGACTTAATAAATAAGATATACTATTGCCATGCAAAGAGTGTTGAAGCGCAAATATCTGTTTATCTCAGGAGTTGTGATTTCAGTGCTGGCTTTGCTTGCCGCCGCGGGATGGGTTCTTCTTCAATATAATAAAACCGATGAACCTACAAATACTTTTCAATCTTCTGAAAATCCCATTTCCACCGCAGGCGATACGGTAAGTAAGGTGTCCGCATTGATTGATTTGCCTCAAGATGAACAGCCAAGTTTGGCCAGAATAACTGATGAGCAGAAAGTTAGATCTGAAAAATTCTTGTCGAATGCCCAGAATGGGGATATTGTTTTAATTTACGAGAAGGCTCGAAAAGCAATTCTCTATCGCGAATCCACAAATAAAGTAATAGAGGTGGCAACTTTACAGCAGAATGAAGCTACGGCTTCAGGATCTGAGTCGCCTAGCCAAACCGAAGAGATTGTGGCTGTTTCCTTACTTAATGGAACAGGGAAGAAAGGGCTGGCAGCCAGTTTTGAGCCTCAAATTAAAGGTATTGTTCCTAATGCTGAGATTACAACAGGTAATGCTGGTAATGCCGAATATAAGAAAACTGTATTAGTTGTTGTAGACAGTGGAGTGCAGGAACAGGCTAATAAGTTGGCAGAGAGTTTGGGTATAGCTATTGAGTCTCTACCGGAGGGTGAAAGATCCGGTGGTCAAATACTGATTATTCTTGGCTCAGATAAAGTTAATTAGGTTTTATCTCGCTTCAAGTCTTTTAAATCACCCACGAAGTGTGCTTAAATGAGCTGTAAGGCTATTTTATTCAAGACACTGTCCGCGGCCTTGCGAAGGAAATTTATTTTATGGGTATTGGTGATGCCTTTATTCCAGGTGGAGGAGGCAGGAATTTTACAAAAGTTTTAAGGCTAGTATTAGCCGTAGTTTTTGCGTTAACGGCTTTTATTTTTACAGAAGTCGTGCCTGATATACCGCCTTTTAATAGGATTTTTCTGCGAATTGCTATAACAGTTTGGTTTGGGTTAATGGGATTTGGTTTATTTCCTGATCTTGCAAAAATTGTTTCTACAGCCACACTCCGGTTTGTGAATAGCTTTGTTTCAAGATTGTCAGCTGAAATTACCAGCCAAATGCTGAGGATTCAAAGAGCTCCTATAGTTAATTCGAGCCTACATGGGACGGCACCTATAGGAGGAATAGCTGTTAATCACCCATTAATTCTGGATACTTCAGCCATAATTGACGGACGAATTTTAGATATTGCCCGGACAAATTTTCTTTCAGGCACAGTTTTAGTGCCAACATTTGTGTTGACGGAGCTTCAGCAAGTGGCTGATTCGGCCGATTACATTAAAAGAACCAGAGGCAGGCGGGGTTTTGAAATTGTTGAAGAGTTAAAGAAGGTTAAAGGGTTAAGAATTGAGATTTGGGATAAAGATGGGCAAGGTAAAAATGTTGATGAGAAGCTGCTTAAGCTTGCTAAAAACTTAAACGGACGGATTATTACGACTGATTTCAATTTAAACAGACTGGCGACTGTTTCCAATATATTTGTTTTGAATATCAATGAGCTTTCAAATGCGGTCAGGACTGTGGCTGTGCCTGGGGAGAAGCTCAAGGTTAAAGTGGTTCATTTAGGGAAAGATGCGAAGCAGGGAATTGGATATTTGCCTGATGGAACCATGATTGTGGTCGAGGATGGAGCGGATTTGATGGGTAAAGAAGTTCAAACCGAAGTTGCCCGATTGATTCAAGTTGCTGCTGGTAGAATGATTTTCGTTAAAGCTATTTAATACTTCAAAAAACAAAGCCTCAAAAAGCCTTTAAAAACGCCAACAACTAGGATAAGTGGGCTACTAAGTTATCCACATTCTTAAAATTATCATTGTGTATAAAATTATTGTCACAGAATAGATTGTTATATTAGGCTAATCTAAGTTCATGGCCTCTCTTCGAAACTCTAGGCCTAGGCCTTTTTGCTTGATATTTTCCTATAGGGCTTAGATCTGTTGACAAATAGTTTTTCCTATGTTAATCTCGAATGGAGCAATGGAATAGGTATGTTTAACTTAGGAATTAAAAAAGATTTAATACAGAGATTAGGAGTAGATAAGGCTGTCAATAAGAGAACGATAGTCTCGGGTGAAGTAATGAATGCTCAGGTAAAGAAAGTTTTAGAACAAAAGGGATTGATATTAATGGCCAGGGGGTGAGGGATTATTTGAAGTTACTAAGCATAGCTTGCGAGCTTTGCTCTAAAGAGGGTTTTGGGATATGCAGACGGATCTCAAAACAATTAGGTTTGGTAGCTTCAAATAACAGTTAAATCTTTTTAACTGTAAAAAGAGAAGAAGTTAGTTATTGTACGAAAAAAAAGAGCATTACTACCGCAGACGGACTCGAATAGCAATGCCCTTTTTGATTATTACAATCATAACTTCAAGAGCAGTTAGAAGCTATGATCATGTATCTAGAATTTCATATTCTGGAGTTTCTGTCAAGGGGTTATTTTGTGCCTAGTTTTGACGGAAAAAGGGGTTTAGGCACGAAATTGAGTAAATAAGTGAGAGGGTATTTTTAAGGGTTGTAGTTTGGATTGGGGACTAATCAGCACACCCTTTTGGCTTCGCCAAAAGCAGGTCAGGGATTAGATGGTGATTTTGGAACTGGGGACTAATCTAGGGCAGGGATTAGTTCCCAGTTCTGATCATCATTAGCTATTGGGGACTAATCAGCACACCCTTTTGGCTCCGCCAAAAGCAGGGCAGGGGTTTAGACGAAGTCGCAAGCTTTGCTTAGTTCCCAGTCCAGGGTAATACTTAGCAAGAATCCTTTTTTTTGTGGAAGGCCTAACTAGCACAGCCTTTTGGCTTCGCCAAAAGCAGGGCAGGGATTAGTTTCCAAAGTTTACTGTAAATATTATCCAATGACTCAGAATAGGGCAGAGATGCCAAAAATTTTCCTAACTGGAGTATCTCTCGGTTTAAATGACTACATTCTAAATTCCAGATCATATTAAGTCTCCACCAGTAATTCAAAAGATATTAACAGCTCTCGAAACTCTCCTTAAAAGTTGTCCACAAAGACAGGGGAGTTATCCACATAATTTACTCAATGAATATCCTGTAGCAAATTTGGAGAAATTATCGATCGCGCATTGAGAACCTATATATAATGTATGTTTGTGGCTCTGTAGTCTAATACTTGACAAATAGTAATACCTATAGTATTATTCACAATACAGAAATTAAAACTGCCAAGTTGAATATTTAAATTCCTCTTTGGCAAAAAATAAAAACATGACAGATAGAAATCAAGATAATCCAATAAGACGCGAAACAAGAACCTCAAGAAGGGGATTCTTCCAGAGAGCTGGTTTAGCTGCTGCTGGAGCGGTTGCTGCAAATACCGTTGATTTAGATGGTCTTAAAATGGGAGTTCAATTATTAAATTCAGGTTTATCTATTGCTACAGATCTTAGAACTCGAAGAATTGCTGCTGCACAATGTGCTCCTCAATCTACTGACGGAAAAGATCCTTTATGTGTAGAAGCTGGAAGCGACGTTTTTGGACAATCTTACATTGGAGGTTTCTATTTTGACGATAGAGACGGAGATAGAGAATTTACATCTGGAATTGATCATCCTGTTCAAGGTGTTAAAGACAGAAGAATCCTGGTTGAAGTTATTAGAGCTAAAGGGTCAGGAGACTATATTCAATTAAATCCTGAATCAAGAAAAGTTGAAGGAGATCAGGTTAGTTACGAAGACGTTAAAGCCGGAAAAAACTCAGGTACAAGATTTGTTGAAAGATGGACTATTTTTCAACTTCCAAACGATGGTGGAGATGGTTTAGGCACAGATTTGAGAACTGGAAACAGAAGATTAATCCTGGCTGCTAGTGCAGGAGACTTAGTTGATAAAGTTTGGGCACCTGTAGACGATGGTAAAAGAGCCGAAAGACATGAATGTTCAGGTAATTGTCAGTGGAATTGTGTGGTATTTCTTCAATTTAGCCGATTAGCTAAAAATGCAAAAGTTAATTTAAATGATGCTGTTGTTCAGAATGACGCGATTCACAGAGATCCTACTAAGGGTGATGTTCGTAGCTCATTCACTGATTATGCTTGGCTTTGGGAAAATAGAGATCTTTCAGAGGCACATGTAGATTACAGCGCAATAAACACACCTTTGACACCTGAGTTAAGAAAGAATGAAGGCGTAGTTCAGTCTTTCGTTTCAGTACCTGCGAAGTTAATGCCTTATAACAACTTATCAAGGTAATTTGACAGAAGACTTATAGTAGTGTACAATACACTCCATAGGTTGAAATAAGATAACTTATAATAAAAAATATAATAAATAAAAATATGAAAACAAACAATAAATTTGATCTAATACAAAAAACATCTAAGTCCATATTGGTCGGACTTTCATTAGTTGTTTTATCTGCTGGTATATTTGCCTCTATTAATGGTGACTTACTTAAACAGGGTCCTTCACTTGCTATAGCAGAAGATGATAGCGGAGGTTCAAGTGGTGGTGGAGATAATGGTGGTAATGGTGGTGGTGGGGATTGCTGCTCTGGAGATAATGGATCTAACAATGGTAATAATGATCAAGGTAGTGGTGGATCTAATCAAAACGATTCTCAGGATAATCCTGATAATACCTATTACCCAGATCCAACTCCTACACCTACACCAACCCCAACACCTACACCTACACCTACACCTACTCCAACACCTACTCCAACACCTACACCAACCCCAACACCGAGCGTAACTCCGACTCCTAAACCAAGTAAAACACCAGCTCCGTCACCAAGTCCGACTCCTAAACCAAGTAAAACACCAACACCTTCTATAACTTGTGCTGCTGGACAGATAGTTAAAGTTGTTAACTCACAACTACAGTGTCAAAATCAGGAGCAAAAACAAGAGCAAGAACAGACTCAAAACAATAATCAAACTCAGAACAACAATCAGAATGTGGTTGTAAATGGTGGAAATTCATCTAGCTCATCTTCAAGCTCAGTTAACCTAACTATTAACAATCCAGCTCAGCCAGTTGTAGCTACAACTACCACAGTAATTCCACAAGTCGTTACTCAAACTAAGGGCGATATTACAGAATTACCAAAAACAGGTTTACCTCTAGCAGCTTTAGCTTTAGGAGGTCTTATGCCTGCGGGATTTGGACTTAAGAAATTTGGTAAAAAATCAACTGAAGAAACAAGTGCAAATTCTATCTGGACTGAAAGACAGTTAAACAATTAATTGTGAAAATCCAATCTGTTATCGCAATATTATCAATGGCTGTAGTTACTGCAGCATCTATTATCGGTTTAGGTAAGAATATTAAACCTGTAGCTGCTTTCTTTGGAGATGTACCAACAACTATTAATCAAAATGGAGTAACTGTGGCTGTTGATGGCGTTGCTGAAAGCTTAAGTGCGAGTGGAGTATATTCTGCTACATATCGATATACCTCACCTAATAATCAGGATGTGAGTTTTGTGGTTGAAGCTGAAACTGACAGATGCGATGAGCCTTATGGATATACAAACACTCCAAGAGGCGGATGTCCCGAAAACACTGTTTTAACTTACCCGACTATTAATTTAAATGCCGGTAATAACTGGAGACAGGAACTCACTTTATCTGTTACACAGCTTGGTAATAAGCCTTGCGGATCATTTCAAACTGATTTAAGACACAATTATACAAACCATTACGCTTATGCAACTTCTATCTTCCACACTGGAAAAGATTTAAATAATCCTTCACAGTGCAACACAGCAAGCCCAAGCCCATCACCATCACCTAGTGTTTCACCTTCACCAAGTCCAAGTGTGAGCCCAAGCCCATCACCATCACCTAGTGTTTCACCTTCACCAAGTCCAAGTGTGAGCCCAAGCCCATCACCATCACCTAGTGTTTCACCTTCACCAAGTCCAAGTGCTAGCCCAAGCCCTAGTGCTAGCCCTACAATTACTTGTGCTGCAGGACAGGTAGTTAAAGTTATTAACTCACAGATGCAGTGCCAAAATCAGGACCAGGATCAAAATCAGAATCAAAATCAAAACAATAATCAAAATCAAAACAATAATCAGAATGTTGAAGTGAATGGTGGAAATTCATCTAGCTCATCTTCAAGCTCAGTTAACTTAACTATAAATAATCCAACTCCTAGTGCAAGCCCAACAGGAACTGTGCTTGCGGTAGTTTCACATCCTCAGGTAGTATCACAAGTTAAAGGGGATCTAAAAGAACTTCCTAAAACAGGTTTACCTTTAGCAGCTTTAGCATTGGGTGGTCTTATGCCTGCAGGATTTGGACTTAAGAAATTTGGTAAAAAATCAACTGAAGAAACAAGTGCAAATTCTATTTGGACAGAGAAGCAATTACAGAGTTAATCTGTAAGTGAAATCTGCTTAGTACAATTCCATCAAAAAATGTCAGAACTTGACCGACTCACCTCACAAAGAACCGATACTAACTTCAGCAGAAGATTAAAGAGGGCAGTAATGACTGCTGGGTTTTTGATGGTCGCAGGAGCGTATATAACTCCAGCAAGTGCAACTGGTAGTGGTAGTGATAATGAAAGTTTCTACCAGACTCCAAGAGAAACCCCAACTAGGACCCCGACTGCCACGCCGAATGTTTTTGCTACTCAGCTTCATGAAGCATTAGTCACCCAGAGTGCCCTGACCAATAGATCTAGTCGACTAGAAGCGGCGGTAACCCAACAGGCATCTATAATGCAGACGATGACTGAGGCGAATAGGGAGATTCGAATACAGATGAAGCAGAGTGAGACTGAAATTAATCTTTTAAAATACGGAATTGTAATTGCAGCACTAGTCGGTACAGGATATATTATCAGGCGATTTTATAGTAGATCATCCCATGGAGGAGGGCATCATTAGTTATAATATTAATGGTTGACACCACCTGCCTATATTAGGTAAACTAGTCTTAATCTAGAATTAGTTTTCTTCGCTATCCAAGCACAGAAATTCATGATTTCCAAATAATTATCTATCTAATTAATAACTAACAACACCCAAATGGCAAATACCCGTTCTTTTAAACCAAAACTACAAACTGACAAAACCTCTGATGCAGGCATAGAGGATATTGTTGGTGCGCCCGAAAATGTTAATGAAGCACCTCAGGATCGTCAACCTGGAAATTATGAGCCAGAGCGAGCTCCAGCCGGAAGATCTGATTATTCAGAGCGAGATTATTCTGATGGAGGAGGTTACCGTCCTTCCCGTTATTCAAGAGGTAATGATGACAATAATGGTTATTACCAAGGTGGGGGTTCAGATTACAACAGAGGCGGAGGAGGGTATAGAAGACCAGCTCCAGCTGTTGACACTGTTAGAGATGTTCCGACAGAAGAAGTAGCAGGGTATCTTGATATTATGCCTGAAGGACACGGGTTCCTGCGTCCGAAGTACATTCCTTCAGATATGGATGTTTATATTTCAGCCAGCCAAATCCGAAGATTTAATTTAAGAGGCGGAGATTATGTTGAAGGTGGAGCAAGACAGCCAAAAGAAAATGAAAGATATTTTGGATTATTACAAGTAAGTAAGGTTAATGGTAAGAATTCTGAAGAATTCGTATCTGAGATTTTGCCTAATGGAAGAACTGCTAAATCAAAAAGAACTAAGTTTGAGGATTTGACAGCCATTTATCCAAATAGACAAATTAATTTACAAACAGGAAAATTCCCAGCTTCGCAAAGAGTTATAGATTTAATCTCACCGATTGGATTTGGTCAAAGAGGATTAGTGGTTTCTCCGCCCAAAGCTGGTAAAACAACAATTCTCAAAGATTTAGCGGCTGGTATTTCTAAGAATCATCCTGAAGCAGTACTAATGGCTGTTTTAGTTGGTGAAAGGCCTGAGGAGGTTACTGATTTATCACGTTCAATTAAAGGCGATGTTATTGCGTCTAATTTTGATGAGCCTGCAGAAAATCAAACCAGAGCTGCAGAAATTGCTCTTGAGAGAGCAAAGCGTTTGGTTGAAGAGGGAAAAGATGTTGTTATATTACTCGATTCAATTACCCGCTTAGGACGAGCTTATAACTTATCTGTTCCGCCATCAGGAAGAACATTGTCGGGAGGATTTGATCCGATTGCTTTATATCCACCAAAGAAGTTTTTTGGAGCAGCTAGAAATTGTGAAGAAGGGGGTTCATTAACAATTATTGGAACTGCGTTAGTTGATACAGGTTCAAGAATGGATGATCTTATTTATGAAGAGTTCAAGGGAACTGGAAATATGGAGCTTCATCTTGACCGACGTTTGGCTGAGAGAAGAGTATTTCCGGCAATTGATGTTTCTTCATCAGGCACAAGACAAGAGCAGCTTATGTTCACTAAAGAAGTTTATGACAAGATGTCGATGATGCACCGAATGTTAAGACTATTAAACGAAAACGAGCAGACTGATTTGTTCCTTCAACAGTTGGCAAAGAGTGAGACGAATGAGGAATTTTTAGCTTCTTTAAAGGATTTTAAATAAGTTTTTTTGCAACTTTTACCGAAAAGTTGCGCAAACTCTCTCACTTAGAAAGTCAGCCTAATTTTGTTTATTCGCTAATCGGGGGTTGACCCCCTCCTGCATTTGCTTCGCAAAGCAGGCAACTCCCCCTGATAGTTCACTCACAAAATGTTACGGCTTTTGTTTCAAAGTTCGAAGTTAACATCTTAAATTTGGAGCTCGCTTTTATATTTTAGGGTTCAGGTGCTTGGTTGACACCATTGGTATAATGGACTCTGCCCAAAATGCAATCAACCCTCTCTGACCTGAAATTATTATTCAAATACCTCCTACTTTACCAAGCTAAAAAGACAGCAAAAATCGCTAAATCTCTAGAAAGCATAAAAAACAAAGCGGTGGAAATTTTGATGCATAGGAGAGGCAGGCTTCAGAAATATTTCTTTCATGCTTCAATGTTAGGTTTAGTTGGAATAGGTCTAATTTCTTCCGGAATTTTTGGTTCTGAGGCAATAGTCGTGAAATCTTTTCCTGGTGTAGGCGAGCCTGATCCAACCATCATAGAGTCTTTTGATCCAAATGCCTCAGGTCTTAGTTTAAAATCTTTAATTGATTTTAAAACTTCGATTTCGGAAAAACCCCGCTCTGAAATCATCGAATATGAAGTAGAAGATGGGGATACTCTGTCTTCAATTGCTCAAAAGTTTAATATCTCTCAAGATACGATTAAGTGGGCGAATGATTTGGCATCGAAAGATAATATTAAGCCGGGGCAGAAATTAAAGATTTTGCCAGTAACTGGGGTCGCTTATACGGTTAAGTCGGGAGATAATTTGGAATCTGTGGCGAAGAAGTTTGATACCGGCTCACAGGGTATTTTGGATTTTCCGTTTAATGATGTGCCTGATGATCAGAAATTAGCGATTGGCCAAATGTTGATTGTGCCTGATGGTGTTCCGCCTGAGGCTAAAGCAACTCCAAGACCTCAGCCAAACATGAGTAATTTGGCGACTGGTCCGAAGACGACTTTCTCGGCACCAGGAGGAGCGAACTTTATGTGGCCAACATCATTCCAAATGATTTCAACTTATTTTGCCTGGTGGCATCCAGGCGTGGACATGGCTAATAGGGCGGCTCCGGCTGTAGCTGCGTCTGATGGGGGTCGGGTTATTGTGGCGGGTTGGCCTGATAATTACGGCTATGGAAATAGAGTAGTGATTGATCATGGTAATGGTTATCAGACTCTATACGCTCATCTATCAAATATATATGTCTCAACAGGGCAAAGCGTATCGAGGGGTCAGGCTGTAGGAAGAATGGGGTCAACGGGGCGTTCAACAGGTACACATTTGCATTTTGAAATTAGATTTAA
>CAYMRP010000006.1:52311-97887 GCA_964392925.1 uncultured Gammaproteobacteria bacterium | reverse complement strand
TGGGGTCAACGGGGCGTTCAACAGGTACACATTTGCATTTTGAAATTAGATTTAAGGGAATAGCCGTTAATCCACTAGCTATCCTGAAGTAGAACTCCTGGCTGGGAATTATTCATTAATGAGATGCTCACCTTGCCTTTTGCTCTGCAAAAGATAAAAGGTATTGCAGTTAATCCGTTGGCGATACTTAAGTAAGTAAAAAGGCGAGGGAGTAAAGCTTTAGTGACTGAAAGCTTAAAAATTCGAATCACGAAATCCGAAATCCAAATTAGCTGGTATTTTAATGTTCGAATTATTTGCCTCATTTGTTAAACTATCCAGATGCTTTCAATCTTTAGCTCTTTTCTTTTTAAACTGATATTAACTGTGGTGTTCTCGGTGTTTATAGGTTTTCAGATTGCAAAAATAGAATTCAAGGAGTCAAATCACAGCTTTAGAAAAATATTAGGAGTTCAGGAAGAGAAGAAAGTGACAGATTCTGATCTTCAAAATAAGATAGAGAATTTTCTTGAAGAAAAGGACGGAGATTATGCGGTGTTTGTGAAGGATCTGCTGCCCGAAGGTAAAAGGAACGTTTATATTAATTCGGACCAGTCCTATGAAGCAGCATCGCTCTATAAACTGTTTTTAATGGCGGCGGCTTTTGAGTCCATAAATGATGGGGAAATGACTTTGGAGACTGAAATTAGTGCCAAATTAAGTCATCTTGAAGATGTTTTAGGGTCAGTTGATTATGGATATCAACATCTGTCCTCGGATGAGGTGGCGACTTACACAGTTTTGGAATGTTTGGATAGGATTGCCAGAATTTCTGATAACTATGCGGCTATTATGCTGGCGGAAAAAGTGGGTTGGGATGCGATTCAGGCTGCAGCAGATGAAATTGGCGCTTCAAATACAATTATTAAAACACCCATTACTACTTCAGCAGAAGATGTTGGACTATTGTTAGAGAGTATTTATAAAGGGGAGGTAGGGTCTTTTGAATCATCAGAGCAGATTATTGATTTACTTACTAAAGCGCAAATAAATAATAGAATTCCAGCCAAATTGCCTGAAGGCTTAAGAATTGCACACAAAACAGGAGAGCTGTCTCAGGTAAGAAATGATGCTGGGATTGTGTTTCTAGAAGGCAATCCTTATTTAATTGTGATGATGAGTAAGAATTTGAAGGGTGAGGATGAAGCGATTGAGAATTTAGCAGAGGTTTCAAAGATTGTTTATGATTATTACTCTTCTTCTAATACTGAGTAGTATGTAGACCAGAGGGGAAGAATCTCAATTCTTCGCAAGCTCAGAATTGTTGAACCAAAATCTGAGATTTAGTTTAATTCCTGTCTCAGATCAAAAATTATATAATCTCTGCTTAAGTTGAGATTATATAATTTGTGGACCCGAGGGGAATTGAACCCCTTATCTCTTCTATGCCATAGAAGCATCATACCGGTAGACCACGGGCCCTTGTCGTCGTCGGAACTCGCTCTGAAGTTTGGTTTTCTCACGAAAACAGAAACTTTCCGCGGTTCCTCCTCTTCAAAATTGCTTCGCAATTTGTTTAGAGTCTAACGCAAGATGTAATTTTACAATTTGGTTTTGATTTAGGCAAGGAGTGGGGGTTTATCTCCTGACGGCTGGAGGAGTTGCGACTTCAGGCTGTTCTTCTAATTGTTCCAGAGGAACTTCAGGCAGACTATCATTTTGTAGCGCACCTTCCTGGGCTCCAGCAGGGGCTTGAATTCCTGATTCTTGAGCGCTTCCAGTAGCGATTCGGGCTTTGAGATCTTTAAGATAGTCGGCAGCAACTTTATAATCTGGATTTTCAGTGTTAGTTTGTAATAGCTGAACAGTTCTTTCTCCTACAGCTTCAGCCTCTTTTAAATTTCCTTTATCCCGTAGAGCAATAGACAGATTGTAATAGGCATTAGCATAATCTGGTTTTAAGTTAACAGCATCATCAAAGAATCTGATAGCCATATCGTAATTTCGGATTGAGTAATAAAGCCCACCAATGTTAAGCCTCAAGAGAGGGTTGTAAGGATCAAGAGCCACTGCCCGGCCATAACCATCAAGCGAGAACTGGAGGGCATTTTCGGCAACGCCGGTGATTTGTCTATATATAGAGGCTAATATTTCCCAGTTTTGTGCAGATCGAGGACTGATAGTTACGGCAGCCCGGGATTCGTTTATTGATTGGGAAAGGAATTGCTGGATGTTAGCTTTATCCTGATCAGTTAATGATCCAGTAGGGCTGGCTTCATTAGGAGCTTTTGCGGTAGCAATAGCGTTTGCAATCAGGAAGTTAGTTTGAGCCATATCAGTTCGATAAACATCAATTACTGGATTTAAAGTTTCAGCCTGTCTTAGGTAATCGTATGCTTGAAGTCCGCGCTCAGAAATCGAATTTAATCCAAGTCGATGATAAACGTCAGCTGAGGCAACTCGATATGTCTGCCACATTCCAACTAGGGACAAAATGAAAATAGGAATAAAGATTATTATAGGTAATATATCTCCAGCCATCATTCCTTCAAGAGGTTGGTTTGAGTTAAGTCCAGCGGCATGTCTTATTTTTGAAGCTTTAACTCCTAATGTGAATTCTTCAACTTTACCTTCTGATTTGTGGATTGCGATTAAAGATACGATTACTAATAGTCCGACGATCATGCTGACTGGGGTGGAAACATGGAAGAACATTAAAGCGATGAATACAAGAACTGACATGGCCAGTCCAACCGTAAAACTATCGTAATGACGCAGGACTTTGAAGGCGAGTTTTACCAGTGAGAAAGCGAAGAATAAGAAAGCTAAGAAGCCTAAGGCTCCAAGAGTTGCGAGTACCTGGAAGAATTCATTGTAAGCTGTGTCAAATCTAAAATTCCATAGAGGAGTTAAATTGATGGAAGCTGGTTTATATTGGGTAAAGTTAAATATAAAGGTAGATGGTCCGGAACCAAATGCAGGAGCATCTCGGAATGCAGATATAGCTACTTTCCAAGAATCCTGAGCAGGTAGCTGAAGCTCTTGGAATTGAGCTGCAAAGACTTCTCTTTTTTGTTGTAGAGGATTCTTTTTTGCTAAAGGAATATAGCTTAAGGCTAAAATCAAAGCACATACTAGGACAGGAGCGATAAGGAAGGGCAGATGGGATTTTAAGTTCTTCTTATCAGAAATTGCGATTATTATTACTATAGTGAGTAACAATAATACCTGAGTTGTTGTGCTTCCTAACAAGACTATTGTTAGTCCTAAGATAATTGAGGAGATTAAGGCAACTGGTAGACTGAGGACTTTAGATGGCTTAAGCAAGTGGATATATATAATAGGAAAGATGATCAAGCTAAGGGCTGTGACTGAGAAGGCACTGCCAGTTGGGTTGAAGGCCATAGTTTTGGCAAATGTTAAGGGGAGGTAAAGCCCGGCATAAGATAAAATAGCAACTGCGCTGCTGATTACTGCTGATCCCAGCAAAGAGAAGATAATAATTCTGGCCTGAACTATACCTTTGATGTTCGACGCGGCTATAAAATATAGAAGTATATATGCAATCCAGGATATGGCACTGCCGTGAACTCTAGGAAAATTGCCGAATATTGAGATGTATCTTGATTCAGAAAGAAAAGTCGAAACTAAAACTGTTCCGAGTAATAATAATAAAGGAATATCAAGTGGAGTTCGAGTTATTACTATTTTTCCTTCCAATACCCAAGATAGGGACCATAAAATTAATAGAATTAGTACAGCAATGACGAGGACTATTAATTTAGGAGTCTCAAAGAACTCAGTTGTAAAAGAGGTAAAAACTAAAGGTGTTAAGACAGTTACTGCAACGAGGATTGCAAAGATCACTTTATTTAATAAGGCAGATAAATTGTTTCGCATTTTTTTAACTTAGAATGATTCTAAGTTTTGGGATCTAACTAATGTAATGGGATTTGAAGTTCTTGTCAATATGTAAGCGAGCGAAATTATAAATCCGGAATGATATAGTTAATTAATAAATAGAAGTATAGATATATCATTTGATACTAATTGTTCATAATAAAAATTTATGACAGTCAATTTGCTTTGGAGTTAGTCAGCAAAGAGAGAGTATCTGTAAAAATACTATCTGATGAAGGGGTTTGAAGTTATTGAGTCGGAGTAACAAAGATGCGGTTTAAAATTGAATCAATGCTACGAACAATATTAAGAGCAGAAATTTGGTCGGAGGAGGGTGTCATTTTACATCGCTAGTTCTAGATATTTTATATCTTATAAATATAATAACTCTATTAAATATTTGATAAGTGTTAATGGTATAAAGTTTTTCACGATGATAGTCATACTATATAAAATCGCATCAATGGATTAATTGCACAGGCATGAAAAAGAATTTAGTAAATAATTGGACTATTAGAATATGGAAGAGTTCTCGGATTAATATATCAATTTGGTTGTTTAAATATCATATACCGAATATGAAAAGTGTTGTGAAAAATATTTAAACAACTATTAAGAGAGTGAAAAATTACAAGAAACATTTGTAAAAGTGATTTTAAAAAAACTTAATAGTATTGATATAGGATGCTAATTCTCTTAGATAAAATAGCCATTAGTTATTTGTGAAATTAAGTCCGGACTGTTAAAATAGCTTCATGAAGAAGTATTTTCCAAAGAACTTTGAATCTAAATGGCAGGATGAATGGGAAAGTGGGCAAATTTATAAAGCTTCTAATGATTCAGAAAAGATTAAAAAGTATATTTTAGATATGTTTCCTTATCCATCAGGTGATGGACTTCATGTCGGGCACTTTAAAGGATATGTAGCCTCAGATATTATCTCACGGTATTACAGGCTGAAAGGCTATAACGTTTTGCATCCGATGGGTTGGGATGCTTTTGGGCTGCCAGCTGAAAACTATGCAATTAAAACTGGAGTTCATCCAAGGCTAACTACTGTTAAAAACATCTCTAATATTAAAAAGCAAATGCAGATAGTGGGCTTGAGCTATGATTGGAGCAGAGAAATAGATACTACTGATCCAAACTATTACAAATGGACTCAATGGATATTTCTTAAATTATTTGAAGCAGGCTTGGCTTACGAGGATGAAGTACCGATTAATTGGTGCCCGAAAGATAAAACCGGACTGGCTAATGAAGAGGTTGTAAATGGAGCTTGCGAGAGATGTGGAACTAAGGTTGAGCGTAAAGTTATTAGGCAGTGGATATTACGAATTACGAAATACGCAGATAGACTGGTTGAGGATCTTGATGGTCTGGATTGGCCGGAATTTATTAAAGAAATGCAGGTTAATTGGATAGGGAAAAGTAATGGTTTGATATTCAGTGCTCCAGTAAAAGATACGAATTTAACGATACAGACTTTCAGTGCGCATTTTGAGGCTTTTAGGGCGGACACATTCGTAGTTATAGCTCCTGACCACCCATTCTTAAAAACTTTAGTTGCAGGAACAGAAAAAGAGGCTGAAGTGCTGGAGTTTGCTAAGAAGATTGTGGATAAGCGAATGGAGCGGGGATTTGAAGAAGAAAAGGAGTCAGAAGGTATATTTACAGGTCGTTATATATCAGATCCAGTTGGTAATGGAGATTTACCTATATGGGTTGCGAGCTATGCTTTGGCCGATTATGGAACTGGAATTGTTAAATGTTCAGTTCATGACGAGCGTGATTTCAAATTTGCTAAAAAGTACGGAATAGCCTTAAAACCAGTATTGTTTCCTGAGAATTTAGAGCTGAAGAAGCAAGTCGAGAGTCTTGAGGTTTGCTTTACTGATATGGTTAATGGAGTTTTATCTGAGCCTGCGGAGTTTGCGGGCCGTAAAGCTGGTGAAGTAAGGCCGGAGATTATAGAGTATGTGAAGGAAAAAGGACTGGCTGAGCCTAAAGTTTCTTATAAAATAAGAGATTGGTTATTTTCAAGACAGCGTTATTGGGGTGAGCCTATTCCTTTGGTCCATTGCGATAAGGATGGGATTGTAGCTATTCCGGAGTCTGAACTGCCGCTTAAATTGCCTGAAGTTGAAAAGTATGAGCCTACAGGGACTGGAGAATCGCCTTTAGCTGGCATTACTGAATGGGTGAATACTAACTGTCCAAAATGTGGTGGACCGGCCAAAAGAGAGACAAATACAATGCCTCAGTGGGCAGGAAGTTGTTGGTATTATTTAAGATTTGCTGACCCAAAAAACTCCAATGAATTGATACAAAAGGATATAGAGAAGTATTGGTTACCAGTAGATTGGTATATTGGCGGAGCAGAGCATGCGGTGCTTCATTTGTTGTATTCAAGGTTTTGGCATAAGTTTCTTTTTGATATTGGAGCAATCACAACCAAGGAGCCTTTTCAAAAATTAACATCCGTAGGACTTGTGTTAGCAGAAGGCGGACAAAAGATGAGTAAGTCAAAAGGAAATGTAATTCCACCGGAAACAATTATTGATGAGTACGGAGCAGATACCTTAAGAGTTTATGAATCTTTCATGGGGCCTTTTGAAAATACAATTTCCTGGGACCCTGGATCTATAAATGGGGTTTATAAATTCCTATCAAGAGTTTGGGAGTTAGTATTAAGAGAAGAAAGCGAAACAGCAGACAAAGGAGTGGAGGCTGCATTAAACAAATTAATCAACAAAGTTGCATCTGACATAGAACTTATGAAATTTAATACATCGGTGGCGGCGATGATGGAATTTCTTAATTTATCGGTTAAGACCGGTTTGACAAAAGAACAAAAAAAGAAATTCTTGATAATCCTTGCGCCATTTGCTCCCCATATTACTGAAGAGCTTTGGTCAGAAATTGGTGAAACATTTTCAGTTCATCAACAAAGTTGGCCAAAAGTTACAGACGGATTTTTAGAAGAGGAAGAATTCACAATAGTAGTTCAAGTTAACGGTAAAGTAAGAGACCAGTTCAAGGCCTTAAAAAATATTAGTGAAAGTGATGCTTTAGAAAAAGCCAAGTCTTTAGAGAAGGTAAATAAATTCATAACGGGTGAGATTAAGAAAGTAATTTTTGTACCAGGGAAAATCCTAAATATTGTTTTGTAATTAACCTCTAGTTATTTTATACTTTGAATATTATCACTCAATATTGTTACTGCTAATTTATTAACTACTTTATATTAGCTCTTTATAATAGTCTAATCTGTTAAAATTATTGATTGAGTACAAAATTTGTAATATATCATTTTAGATCAGTAGATGATATTAGAAACCAAAGTGTAGAAGTATTTTATATCTCATAAGTTTTTTATTATTAAATTTATTGTTGTGCTTGCGGATCAAGTTTTGGTATCTTGATAAAGAGTATTTTAACTTGACTGATTCGCTTTATAGATATAATATGACTCTTCTTTGATATGCCAATATACGATTCTAAATTTAAACTTCCTAAACTGCGAGAGATTGATTCCAAGAGAGATGACATTTGGCTATTGTCCCGGCTAGATTATTTGTGGACTAATTATTTTGCAGATGTGACCCAGGATAATCCAATATTTATTCAGTTTGGACGTTATTCGAAATTTAGATTAGGCTCAATTAAGTTTGATAGAACCAATAAGAAGTCCTATATAACGATAACCTCGATGTTTAAGGATTCAAATATTCCTGTTGAGGTAATTGATCACACAATTGCGCATGAGCTTTGCCATTATACGCACGGATTCTCATCACCCAAAGAGCAGCTGCATAGATATCCGCACTCAGGAGGAGTGATTCAAAGGGAATTGGTTGAGAGGAATTTGCAGTATCTAAGTAAGGCTTATAAGATTTGGGTCAAAGAGTACCGAGAGATACTTAGAGTAAATAGATAGGCTAACTTTATGTTTAAGCTGGGATCTGTCTAACCCCAATCTTGCGGTTCTCTGCGCTGCGATCTTCAATCTAAAGTCTTGGGTTAAGGAATACCGTGAAATACTTAGAGCAAGCAGGTGATAGATTGTTTAACTAGGCTATTGGCAAAAAGGTTAGACTTCCATACTATTAGGTGAGTAAGGCTATAAACTTTATGGAAGGGTTTAATCAAAAGTTAAACGAATTCAAGGTTCCTCTAGGTCTATTTCTTCTGGGTGGGGTGTTATTAGTCGGTGGTCTTTTTTCTTCAAATCTAATCTCTCCTAAAGAGACTGTAAAAGATTTTCCAAAAGAAAGTATGGTATCTGAGGCTGATTTAGCTGGGGTAAAGATTGATGTAGCTGGGGCGGTAAATAGCCCTGGAGTTTTTACGCTGAGTAAGGAAGCTAGAATTGAAGATGCGATTAAGATGGCGGGCGGATTTAATCCTAATGTTAATAAGGAATACGTATCGCAGAAGCTAAATCTATCGCAAAAAGTAACTGATGGGTTAAAAGTATATATTCCATTTGAGGGCGACCCCACTTTGCAGGGCTTCGCGGGGCAGGCGAGCACGGGTTCTGTTGCAGGAATAGCGAGTTCTGGTACGGGTATGGTGGGGATTAATTCGGCTGATCAGGCTGCTCTTGAGACTCTACCAGGTGTTGGTCCGGCTACAGCTAAAAAGATTATTGAGAATAGACCATTCGGATCTATAGAGGAGCTTATTTCTAAAAAGGCTGTGTCAAAGTCGGTTTACTCGAAGATTATAGAGATGGTTGATCTTAATTAAACTATTTTCGACTTTGCAGGCAAGGCAAATGCTACTTTTTGTTTCTTTAAAGCTTTTAGGCTCGATTGAAGCAAAAGCTTGTTTATCGTTTCGTAAAGGTGAAACAATATAGAAATGAGAGTGCTGAGGTTTAATCCTAGCCTGCTTCTGTTAATTCTGCTTTTTTTGGTGCTTTTGCTGAGGGTGGATTGGGATATGTTTTTGTATAGGCCGGGGATAATAACTTCTGATGAAACGCTTTATTTGCATGATTTAAAATCAGTGATTGAATCTAATTTCGCTCAGATTTTGCCT
The DNA here is from genome assembly GCA_964392925.1 of uncultured Gammaproteobacteria bacterium. GTDB lineage: Bacteria > Patescibacteriota > Microgenomatia > Daviesbacterales > UBA10151 > JACPKO01. The sequence continues at coordinate 88,962 of CAYMRP010000006.1, read as the reverse complement.
AGTCCTCAGTCGGGGCTATTATCGGGAATGGTTTTAGGATCAAAACAAGTACTGCCGGATGATTTTAGGCAAGCGCTTATTAATACGTCCACTATTCATATTGTGGTGGCCTCGGGTCAGAATTTAACGATTTTATCGGGCTTAATAGTCGGATTTGCTTCTATTATAGGTCGCAAGAGAGCTGTTCTAACTTCGATATTTGTGAATTTATTTTACGCAGTTTTAACTGGGTTTCAGATCCCGATTATCCGAGCTGCCTTTATGAATATTTTCGCCTCGTCGGGTCAGTTGTTTGGAAGGGAGGTTTCAGCATTTTTCACGCTACTTGTTTCAGCAATAATAATGCTTATCTATGAGCCACTGTGGCTATTTTCGGTTTCTTTTCAATTATCCTTCCTTGCAACGTTTGCGGTAATGGAATATGCGCCTGCAATTGAGAAGGAATTTAGATGGATGCCGGATATTGTTAGGCAAGACCTGGTCGTTTCAACTTCAGCTTTTCTATTTACCCTGCCAATCATTTTTGAGAACTTCCAGCGGGTGAGTGTGACTGGAGTTGTTGTTAATGGACTAGTCCTTTGGACAACTCCTATTATTATGGCGACTGGCGGTATTGTGGCTATTGTCAGTATGATTAGCTTAGAGGTTGCAGCCGGGTTGGCATTGTTTCCAGGCTTATTTTTAACATACTTAATATATGTTGTAAGGTTTTTTAACAGCTTGGCTCCAAGTGTTGAGGTTCAGCCGGTGGGATTGGTCTTTTGGGTAGGATATTATTTACTCCTGTTATCTTTTTATGCCTGGTGTAAGAGAAGGGTGGGCATAGATGAGGAGTAAATGGTATGATTGTAAGTAATTTCTAATTTCTAATTTCTAATTTCTAATCAATTTCCAATGATCAAATCTGGAAATTGGTATTTTCTTAGAGTACTTAGGTTAATTAGGGTACTTAGAAATTATAACCTATGTATAAATCTAAAATTGAACAGGAATTGAGGAAAGCGGTTACTGAATTAGGCTTCGTACCACCTAGTGATATAGTTCTATCTATTTCAGAAAAACAGCAATTTGGAGACTATTCATCGAATATAGCTCTACAACTGTCTAAACAAAAACATCAAAATAGTTATCAATCGCCACAAGAGATTGCTAATGCAATCATAGAAGCTTTGGGGCATCCAAAATTCTTAGAACGGGTTGAGGCTGCAGGCCCAGGATTTTTGAACTTTTTTATTAAAGACGGAGAACTTGTTAAGATTTTAACAAATCCTGAAGATCCAGACTCTTTACTAGATTATGAAGATCTAAAAAAAATCGTTGTCGAATATTGTGATCCTAATACTCATAAAATGCTGCATATCGGCCACTTGCTGCAATTAACTTTAGGCGAGTCCATGGCGAGGCTATTTGAATATCAAGGGCATGAAGTATATAGAACAAACTACGGCTCAGATATTGGTCCGACTGTGGCTAAATGTCTTTGGGGGGTAGAAAGGATGGGTCAGAAGATTGAGGAGATTAGAGAGAAAGGACTTCGAGAAAAAGCGCAATTCTTAGGTGAAGCGTATGCTTTTGCGCACAAAGAATACGAAAAATCGTTGGAAGTGAAAGAAGAAATAGATCAGATTACTAATAAACTATATCAACGAGACTCTAAAATTATGCCTTTGTGGGACGAGACTAAAGAATGGTCGCTTAGTTATTTTGAATTAATATATTCAAGCTTTGGGACTTTATTTGACAAGCGGATAAATGAGTCTGAGGTGGATGAGTTAGGCAAGGAGATTGTGCTTGAGAATGTGGGCAAAGTGTTTGTTAAGGACGATGGGGCAATAATTTTCCCAGGCGAGAAGCATAATTTACACAATAGGGTTTTCATAAATTCAAAAGGTAATCCGACATACGAAGGCAAAGAGGTTGGGCTGGCAGAGAAATATCAGCAAATTCTCCAGTTTGATCAGTTAAATATTTTTTCCCATAAAGAACAGGATGATTATTTTAAAGTGGTGATTGCGGCTAATTCAATTATTCATCCGCATTTGAAAGGCAAGATTAACCATGTTTCTTATGGGGAAGTCAGACTACCGAGTGGGAAGATGTCTTCGAGACAAGGGAATATAGTTGCAGCAGAAGATATTTTAGATGAGGTGAAAGTAAAAATTAGAGAGATCTCTCCTGAGCTTGATGATTTAAGTATTCAGGCATTGGCTGTGGCGGCTATAAAATTTGCATTTCTTAAGTATTCTGTAGGTTCGGATATGATATACGATGTTGACGAATCAGTATCGATTCATGGAGATACGGGTCCTTATGTGATGTATGTTTATGCACGAATTCAATCAATTTTAAGAAAAGCCGCGGGTAATCGCGCAAACGAAATTGAGGCTGAGGAAGAAGAAGTTGAGAAGCAAGATAAGGTTATCGCGCAAGAGGAGGGACAAGGGACAAGGGACAAGAGTCTAGGAAAAAATATAACTAAGGCCAATAACGACTCTAGACTCTGGACTATAGGGACTAGCGGCCTAGAACCGGAGGAGAGGGAATTGTTAAGGCAGCTAGAGTATTTTGAGATTATTGTTGAGAAAGCGACTGTTAACTTTCAGCCGAACGAGTTAGTGAAGTATTTACTGACTTTAACAAAAGCCTTTAATAGTTTTTATGAGAAGCTGCCAGTCGTGGGGTCTAAGTCTGAAAGCTTTAGATTGATTTTAGTAAGGAGAGTAGCGGAGAATATAAAATTAGGACTATATCTACTTGGTGTTGAGACAGTCGAAAAAATGTAACTGCTATGTTTGGAAAAGGTAATCATCGTAAATCTTCAAATCCGCTTTTAACCATATTCAGGCTTATTATGAGCGTGATTATCATTGGGGTTCTAGGGATAGGGCTTTTGCAGGCTTATAAAGCATTTTCTGGCTACGACCCAATGAAGCTGGATGCGAACAGTCTTCAGGGACTTTTGACCTCTGATTCTGCATATCAAACTATAATCGGCCTTTTAACTTTTGATCCTAAGGAATCGATAACGGGCATCGGGCAAACTAGTAAGGGCCAAGAGGTAGATGAAGAGGTGAGTAAATCTGGCGCTCCAGTGAAATTTAAATTTGCTGTGATGGCTGATTCTCATAAAGACACGCTCTCATTGGAGAGGGCTTTGAATATGGCTCGTGATCAGGGAGCTAAATTTGTAATTATGATGGGTGATTTATCTGATGTAGGGACTCTGGAGGAGCTTGAATCGACCAAACGGGTTTTGGATGCCTCAGGCATGACTTATTATGCAGCAGCAGGTGATCACGATCTATGGGATTCAAGAGATAAGGAATCCAACGCGCCTAAAAACTTCACTACTGTTTTTGGGAAAACATATCAATCGTTCTCTTACGATATGGTGCGATTTATTTTGATATATAACTCTGATAATTATTCCGGTTTGGATGGTGTTCAGTTGAAATGGGTTGAGGATGAGTTGGTAAGCACTCAGGAAGTAAATTCTCCCCAGATAGTATTTGTGTTTGCGCCAACTCCTCTCTATCATCCTTCTTCAGATCATGTGATGGGGAAAGTGACACCTAAACTAACTTCCCAGGCTGAGCATTTGACAACTATTTTTAAAAGGGCAGGAGTGGATTTGGTTTTTTCAGCAGATACTCATTTTTATTCAAAGTTTAAGGAGCCTAAAAATGAATTAAATATGATGACTGTGGGGGCTTTGACTTCTGACAGGAATCCACAAGCGCCTAGATTTGCGATGGTTGATATTTTGGAAGATGGCAGCTACAATACTCGAGAGGTTGAGGTTCAGTAGTCTCATACGCAAATAATATGCAACAAACATTAATCATTATTAAACCGGACGGAGTTGAGAGAAACTTGATCGGTAAAATTATTTCTTATTACGAGGAAGCTGGTCTTCGAGTCGTCAAGCTGAAAATGATGCAGGCTGATCGAGATTTGATCATGCAGCATTATGTAGAAGATGAAGAGTATATGAAAGCTATCGGTCAGAAGAGTAAAGATGCTGGTAATGAAGTTGATGACATTATGGAGTACGGAAGAATGATCGTGCAGTCTCTAAGAGACTATATGACATCAGGCCCGGTTGTGCCTATGGTTTTGGAGGGTGAAGAAGGAGCAATTGCTTTAGCTAGAAAAGTAACTGGTTTTACAGATCCAACACAAGCAGATAAAGGGACTATTCGGGGAGATTTAGGAACAGACTCAATTGCTAAAGCAAATTCAGAAGGTAGACCAACCCAGAACTTAATTCATGCCTCTGGTAATCCAGAAGAAGCTGCAAAAGAAATTTCTCTTTGGTTTGATAATTAAATTGTTAAATTGTTAAATTGTTAAATTGTTAAATTGTTCTCCTACTTATTTATTCAGCCCATTTTACAATCGACTGTATAACCATATAATGGATTAATGGTCCCTCACATTCCTCATGTATTCGATGATTTATTTCATATAGCTTTAGTTGGAGTTTTAAGTTTTGGCATTATTTTGGGAGTGTATTTGGCTATGCAGCCGCAGCTTTTTAATAAGAAAGCTTCAGAAAGTAGTCTTGTAGAACTAGCTTTTGAGCCTGAGAGTTTGAATGTTCAATCGGGAAGAACTTATGAAGCCAAAGTGACAATAAATCCAAAAGCTGAAAGAGTGACTGCAATTCAGTTATCGCTTGAGTATAATCCGACTGCAATTACTATTGTAGAGACTAAGAATGAAGGTTTTTTACCAGTGACATTGAAAGTTCAGGATGATTTTAACGGCAGGTTGAATCTGGTTTACGGATCTACTATTGAATCTCAGCCAACGAAGCCCGGAGTAGTTGCCACAATTAAATTTAAGGCCATTAACACTGAGGCTTCCAGAATTACGATGAAGGGGAATACCCAGGTAAGTGTGAGCTCTAAAGATGGTAATGCTTTGAGTATGTTTCCAGTTTTGGAACTTCAGCCTAGCCAAGGTGTTTCAGAAACAGGGGAGGAAGATTTAAGATACCAGAACACCTTACTTGAGGAAAAAGCTGTTCTTCAGGATGCTCAGCCTTTTGTTAGGGATTTTCAGGAGGCACTTGAACCGAAGCCGGAGGTGAAACCTGAACGGATTAGCCCTGAGTTTAGCGGAGCTTATTTAAAGCAATTGGGTTCTGATGTATTTATTGCGCCTGTAACAGCTTTGAATGAGGTTATAGAAGAGAAGGCGGGAGAGATCTTGAATAGGCAGTAGTTAATTGTTTAGTTGCTGCATTGTTAAATTGTTAGGTCGGGGACCAGGGAATAAGGCTACCTTGCTGCGCAACGATCTTGATCCCTGGTCGGGGACCAGGGAATTGAACCCTGTACATCTCGAACCCGAATCGAGCATTCTACCGATGAACTAGTCCCCGTCGTCGGAGATTCGCTCAGAAGTTTGTTTTTCTGCGAAAAATCAAACTTTCCGCCACTCCTCCTCTTCAAAACTGCAAAGAAATTTTGAGTGCTATTTGCGTAGCTATTATATACAAAAAAGATTTTCTAAGCTATTAATGATAAAATCAGCTTTGTTTGACCTCGTAGCATAATGGATAATGCAATCCCGTCCTAAGGGAAAGATTGTGGGTTCGACTCCCGCCGAGGTCGCATTTTTGACAATATTCATAAAATTCTTGGTACAATATAACCATGATGATTTCCCCTTGTCAAAGATTTTCCACTGGAAAATCTAAGCAAGCGATCTCACAAGTTTTTATATTAATGGTAGCTGAAGCTACCGAAAGAAAGGAGATTGTTGCGATTGGCTTCAAAACGGTTTAAACAAATATTCTTATTCAGGTTTTTTACCTATTTTTCAATCATTACCGGAATCATTATGACGCTGGCGCAGTTTGGGCCGGTTTTAGCAGTTGAACTAAATTACAGATTTGATCAGATAACTGGCAAGAAGCACCAAGTGGCCCAAACAGTCATTACCTCTGAAGGACAGACTGAGGTTTTGCCCAGTGGAGAGCCGACAGCAAGCGCTGATCCTGAAGCTGAAAATCCTGGGCAGGGATTTGGGTCGATAACAGAAAATGAGAGTCTGATAAAACCGGTATCAACTGATTTTGGATTGGTAATTGAGAAAATTAATGCGAATGCAAAAATCGTGGCTCAAGTAGATCCTGGGATTGAGCGTGACTATATAGCTGCGCTCAAAGAGGGAATTGCTGAGGCTAAGGGATCGACAAAGCCTGGGGAACCTGGAAACTTATTTTTGTTTTCTCATTCAACGGATGCTCCGTGGAATATTGCCCGATATAATGCAATCTTTTATTTGTTGAGAGAATTGGAGGCTGGAGATAGAGTAATAATTTACTACGAAGGCCGACGATTTGATTACATAGTGTTTGATAAAGCAATTACCTCACCTTCGGATATCAGTTATCTAACTAATAGATATGACAGGCCAGTGTTAACTCTGCAAACGTGTGATCCTCCGGGGACAGTTTTAAATAGACTGATTATTAGAGCCAAATTGGCAGGGACTTAAAACAGCTTACTTGATATGTGCTACTTAGGTCGTGGTAAAGTATAATACTGAAGTGTCAAAACAATTCATATTCACAGTATTTAGTTTAGTTCTAATTGGCGTTATTGCTGGAGGTGCGATATTCCTGGCTAAAGGCTATAGATACCAAACTGACACCGGGACATTTTCCGGAACCGGGATAATTTCTGTCACTTCACTTCCTGATCAGGCTTCTGTTTATCTGGACGGTCATCTGACCACTGCAACTGATGACAATATAACCTCGCTTCCGCCAAAAAATTATAAAGTTAGAATTGTTAAAGAAGGCTATATTCCTTGGGAAAAGGATATTGAGGTAAGTCAGGGGCTGGTTTCGGAGATTAAAGCTACTTTATATAGATCCATTCCGACAATATATCCAATTACTTATTCTGGGGTTGATTATGCCGTGCTTTCGCCAGATAACCTGAAGTTAATGTATATAATCCCTAATGGTTTAGAAGGTGGTTTAGCTGCAGAAAGAAGATCTGGAATTTGGGTTTGGGTGATGAGCAGTCAGAATGGAATAGGGATTGGAACAGGGGATCAGCAGAGGCAAATTGTTCAGTCAAACGGTGTTGATTATTCCCAAGCTAAATACAGATGGTCGCCTGATTCTTCACAAATATTTGTCGACTTACCTGATAGAAAATTGCTTCTGGATATTAATGGGTTAAATGATGTGCCAAGAGATATTACTGCAAATTATCAAGCAACTTTGAAGTCTTGGGATTTGACTGAGAGCCAGACCCGCCTCACAAAGCTTTCCCAGATTGAAGATCTTGAACTGCGTAAAACAGCTTCTGATTCAGCTTCACTAAAATGGTCTCCTGATGAGACAAAAATTCTATATGCTGATACAGAAGGTAATTTTAAGTTGAATGATTTAAGTCTTGATAAGAAATATGATTTGCCTAAAGCTGCAAGTTATTTATTCCTGCCTGATTCTGAGCATTTGGTAATGATTGAACATGGTGGAGATGAGGCTAAATCCAGTCCAAAGCCTTCACCTTCAGGTAACTTAACTATAAAAGAGCAGTTTGCTCAAAGTGGAATTTCTATTATTGAGATTGACGGAACTAATAAAGCTGAGATTTATTATGGATCGGTTGAGCCTAATGTAGTAGTGCCGTGGCCTGATAATTCGAGGCTGGTTGTTATATCTTCGTTCCCTACACAAACCGCTTCGCAGCCTAATTTGTATGGTATAAATCTTAAATAAGTTAAAAGTTAAAAGTTAAAAGTTTTAATCTTAGTCAGATTGATCTAGTTAGTATATCTTGAGACATATTCGCCTGATTGTTAGAATGCTACAACTGTCACTTCGCACGCTCCCTGTGTTATGACAAATTCTTATGTTTAAATTTAGTAAACGGATTGGTATTGATTTAGGAACTGCAAATAGCCTTGTTTATCTTGCAGGTTCAGGAATTGTTTTAAATGAGCCTTCTGTGGTGGCGGTTTCAACAATTGATAATAGGGTTCTAGCTGTCGGAAACGAGGCTAAAGAGATGCTTGGAAGAACTCCAGGGAATATTACAGCTACCAGGCCTTTGAGGGATGGAGTGATTGCCGACTATGTTACGACTGAGGCGATGCTACGCTATTTCATTGATAAGGTTTGCGGATCAGGACGGTTATTTAAGCCTGAGGTGATGGTCTGTGTGCCTGCGGGTGTGACTTCTGTGGAGCGAAGAGCTGTTTTGGATGCAACTATGTCGGCCGGAGCTAAATCAGCATTTTTGATTGATGAGCCACTGGCTGCGGCAATTGGATCAAATATTCCAATTGCTAATCCTTCAGGGAATATGATTGTGGATATTGGAGGAGGGACTGTTGAAGCGGCGGTGATTTCTTTAGGAGGGGTGGTTGTGCATAACAGTTTTAGAGTCGGGGGGAATAAAATTGATGAGGCGATTATTTCTTATGTGCGTAAGAAATATGGACTGATTATTGGTGAGCATCAGGCTGAAGCGATTAAGATACAAGTTGGCAATGCGATAAAGCATTCAGAAAAGGATATTAAACAACTTGAAATACGAGGCCGGGACAGTACTGGTGGAATGCCAAGAACTGTTTTGATTAACTCGGCGGAAATCACTGAATCTATTGCTGATCCTTTGAAGAAAATAATTACGGCTGTTAAAGCGGTTTTGGAGCAAACACCTCCGGAATTGGCTTCAGATATCATTGATAAAGGAATTGTGATGAGTGGTGGGACTTCGATGCTGACGAATTTGGATAAATTGATGACGCAGGAGACTGGAGTGCCTTGTCATATTGCGGAGAATCCGCTGTTGTCTGTGGTTTTGGGGACGGGGATGGCTTTGGAGAATTTGGATTTGTACAAAAGATCTGTTTCTAAAAGATAATCTTATACGAAACCCTTTGGGTTTCTTGGTACTTTTGGCAGCAAAAGTACCGCAAAAGCTGCCTGTCAGTGAAGAATTTGCTAAAAATTTTCCGTTCGCTTATCGGGGGTTGACCCCCTCCTAGATCCGCTTCGCGGACTAGGCAACTCCCCCTGATGCTCTCTACAAATTTTCTTGACGCAAATTCTTCAATGCAGGTCTATCCTTTAAAATTTGAAATTCGGGTTTGAGTGAGACATAATACAGGGTACTTATGAAAGTTTTGGTTACTGGGGGTGGGGGGTTTATTGGGAGTCATATTGTTAAGCAGCTTTTGGAGGCGGGGCATGAGGCTGTGGTTTATGATGATTTTTCAACTAACGCTAAACCTGAAGATTTGGGATCTGTTCAGGTTATTGAAGGGGATGTTAAAGACACAAAAAAGCTTGTAGAAAGCCTTAAGGATGTTGATGCAGTGATTCACATGGCGAGCTTTATTTCGGTTGAAGAATCGGTCAAAAATCCGGTTATGTATATGGAGAATAATGTTTTAGGAACGGCATCACTTTTGATGGCTATGAGAGAAGCAGGAGTTAAGAAAGTTGTCTTTTCTTCATCGGCAACTGTATATGGCGAGCCTAAATCTTTGCCAATTACTGAGGATTTTCCATTATCAGCTGCTAATCCATATGCTGCGTCTAAAATTGCTTCCGAGGCTATTTGTGAATCTTTTTCAAAAACAGACGGCTTTGATGTAACTATCTTAAGATATTTTAATCCATATGGACCTGGGGAGCTTCATGATCCAGAGACCCACGCAATTCCTAACTTTATAATGGCTGGAATCGAGAAACGTCCAATACCTCTTTACTGGAAAGGGGAGCAAGTTAGGGATTTTATTTATGTTGAAGATTTAGCCAGCGCTCATATTTCAGTGCTCGATTTATCCGATTATAAGCAAGGCCTGAATTCTGCTAGCCCAAAATTTAATGTTTTTAATGTCGGGACTGAAAAAGGAGTTAAGATTATTGATGCTGTTAATGTAATATCTGATATATTGGGATATAGTCTTGAGGTTGAAGATAAGGGCGATAGAAAAGGGGATGTGATGGCAAATTATGCATCTTCTGAGAAGCTGAAATCTGCAACAGGGTGGGAGGCTAAGGTTGGGTTGGAGGAAGGACTTAAGAAGACTGTGGAGTGGTTTAAAAGTCGGGGTTCGTAGTTCGCAAAATGTTTTCCCTCTCCTTTGAGGAGAGGGTTAGGCAGAGGTGGATGCTTTTAGAAGAATATCCTCAAGAACTGATTCTAATTATTAAACACTTCATTATCCCAGTATCTGACCACCTTAAATCCAAGATTTTCTAAATATTTGGTTCTGGTTTTGTCTTTGATAACCACATCGGGAGAATTGTGTTGACCTCCATCTAGTTCAATAATAAGCATCTTCTCAAAGCTTACAAAATCCACAATATAAGAATCTATAACAACCTGTCTTTTAAACTTAATCCCATTTAGCTTTTTGGCTCTGAGATTAAACCACAATAATTTTTCAGTTTCTGTTTGCCTTTGACGTAAGTATCTGGAAAAGCCTAATTTATCCAGCTTCATACTTTTATTTTACTGCACACCCCTCACCCTAACCCTCTCCCTTAAGAACTCGGATGTCCACCGGACATCCTCCGGAGAGGGGAATTATAGTTACTCTAAATACTTAATACTCAACTATGGGGCGCCGGTGACAGGGCCGGTTCTGTAGGCTCCATCGTTGTAGAGGGTCATTACCTGGGTTGGGGTTAGGGCGTAGTTGAAGATTTTGACTTCATCAATTTGGCCGGTATAGCCTTGAACTCCATCTGTAAAGTTACCTATTGAAGACCCGGAAATGGTTGAACTTAGACCATTAAAAGTAGCGGTTGTGGTTCTATTTATTCCATCAACATACATAGCGGCAGTTGTGCCATTCCACTCTAGAGCAAGATGATGCCAGGTATTTGCGGTGATAGTTATATCAGCAATAGTTGTTCCATCTCCAAGCCTGCCTTTTATAGAGGTTCCGGTAGCATTCGTATTAATGTAAATCCGACTATTAGTTCCAGTTTGCGGATGAGAGAATAGGTAGTAGTTACTTCCATTCTGGGTAGAAGATGGTTTAAACCACATAGCAATAGAGCCGGCTGAAACATTAATTACATTGGTAGAAGTAAAATTAATCAGATCATCTGTCCCATCAAAATCCATTGAATAATTTCTTTTGCCGGTGGCTCCGTTATACCAGGCACCGGAGGTCTGGCAGGTGCCGGCGGTAGTGTTGGTGCCTGAGCCTCCGATTGTTAAGGTTCCGGTGTTGGAGTTGCCTGATGCATCATTAATAACAGTTCCCTGGCATTCATCCATTTTCCACCAGGCAACAGGCCCGCCTTTGTTATAATCCCAGGCAATTTGAGCCGGGGTGCGGGCATAGTTAAAAATCCTTATAGTATCTAGTGTTCCCATATAGGGAAATCCTACACCGCCATCTGAGCCAAAATCCAGAGTGGCAGAATTTGTATATGTTAAATTCCCCCCCGCAGCAGCTCGAGAGTTGGAGAGTATACCGTTGACATAAATTGCAATGGTGGCTCCGTCATAGGTTCCTGTAATGTGTGTCCAAGCGTTTTGCGAAACTGCAGAAGCTGTATTAATACACTCCATTGCTAAGCTGGCAGTATTAATTTGAAAAGAGACTTTATCGTTCGCAGTTACTCCTCCACAATCGTTAGTATTTTGATGTTTAACAAATCTATAACCTGAAGATGTATTATCACTTTTATCAATTATTCTGGCGTTTGTGTCACTACCGGTCTTTAAATACATCCAATATTCTACAGTAATGAAATTGGGTTTTAGAGAGGAGTTATCAGCTACTGTAATGTACTGAGTTGAGCCATTAAAATCTACAGCACTATTGTATTTACCATTCGTCCATCTAGGTGAATTAGTTAAAGTGCCTGTAAAACCATTACCTGAGGAATCATTCGCAGCGGTCCCAGTTTTTTCATCCAGTTTCCACTCCCCAACAGGGCCAGTGCAGGTTGCCGAGTCTCCTGGGACGCAGTATTCAGAGGCTGAAGACTGGGCGGTTCTGGCACTGGCGTTGTCGTTCCCAGGGGTAGAGGAAGTAGAGAGCGCACCCATTACCTGGGCCTGGCCGCGGTTCATATCGAGTTTAATTTGATCAGCTGTCAAACCCTGGTTATATAATTTTGGTTCATCAATTTTGCCATTGAATTGCGAGATGCCGCTGCCATCGCCATCTGTGCCGATTTTTAGCGGCTGAGTACTTGCGGCGAAACTGCCTGTCATAGTGGTACTTCCGGATGGCTTACCGTCAATATAAAATGTCACAGTAGAGCCAATTCGGGAAACTGCTACATGATGCCAGTCAGTTCCGGTAATCGTACCGGTTGAATAAGCAACATCAGGGCTTGTGGTATCAGAATAAAATGCGAGGCTATCTTGAACACAACTAGAATCACAAATATAAAAATCATAATCATAAACTGATGTGCCATTCGTTTTAGCCATGATTCCTCCATAGTCATTATCAGCTGCCTTTTTTATCCAAGCAGTCATAGTGATGTCGCCGGTAATATTTAAAGCTGCATTATGGGGAACATTCAGATAATCACCTGAGGATGATGATCCATTAAAACTTAGTGCTTTATTATATTTTCCCTCAGAACTCCAGCCTGAAGTTGCAACTGCAGGTGAATCCATGTTTGTCAGAGTTGCTGGAATAGCTGAACCCGCAGATCCGTAATTATTGGCCACAGTTCCATATCCTTCATCAAATTTCCAGTGACCTAAAGTAGAAGAAACCGGGGAGCCTGGGGCGGGGTGGCCGGCGTTCATGTCTTCTACGATTTGACCTGCAGTTCGAGGATAATTGTAAACTTTAACATCATCGATCACTCCGTTTGTTGTAGAGGATAGATCAAAAGCTGCGCCAATCCCGAGATTCGAAGCATGGTCGCCGACCGATCCGCCAGGAGTTGAAGATTGTAATAAGGAGCCGTTAACATAGGTACGTAAAGTTGTTCCATCGAAAGTTGAAGCTACATGAGTCCAAACTCCGGCAGTGATGGGAGAAGTGGAAGTTGTTTGTGAAGCAAAAGCACCATTGCCATAACCTGTATAAACATTTGCGCCATTTAAATAGAGAAAGTAACCCGTTTGTCCTCCGCCCTCCTTGGTGACAATTGGCTTGAAACCTGTGACATTAGGCACCTTAATCCAGCCTGCCAAACTAAAACTATTTGTTATGCTTAAGCTTGTACTATCTGAAACAAAAAATGTGTCAGTTCCATCAAAACTTAGTGCTCCACCGTATTTACCATTTGTCCAGGTCGGAAGAGCAGTAGTTGTGCCGAGTGTTCCGTTATTTGCATATCCCGACGCATCAGCCCCAGTCGTTCCTGTTTTTTCGTCAAGTTTCCAATGTCCAACAGGTCCCGGAGCCCAGTTGTAGAGTTGGGAGGCTTCAGCCCCTGAGAGGGCGCGGGCATAAACTCTTCCCTCATCAAGAGAACCATTAAATCCACCAATCGTACCCGAGCAACCTTGCATTCCAAAACAAAATACATTAGTACTTGCCAAGGTTCCGAGTGGAGCCGCCGCCGCAGTTAGCGTGACCGCCTGTTTTGAACCATCCACATAGATGCTGTTATTAGCACTATTATTTCGATCAAAAACAACTACTACATGATGCCAAATGCTATCCGCAGAATAAGTACTTGTTGTTTGTAAAACTTGGTAATTTGTATTATCTCCAACGATAAAACAAAGCGTTTTGCTATTTGCACTACCATCTGTCGCAGCACAGTGACCCTGGTTACTAAGCGCCAATTTATAACCAGTAGAAGCAGCAGAGCCACCTTTTTTTTGCATCAGTGTAAAACCGTCACCAAAATTGGCATTACCTGTCCGTTTAAACCACACTGACATAGTTAAATTATTAGTACCAATATCAAGTGAATTTGAATCTGCAACAGATATCATATCGTCATTACCATCCAATGTTCCGCCATTCCCAAACTTCCCAAAGGCACCCCCAGCTGGACCAGTAGAGTTTGGGCATGATCTGCCGTTATTGGTATTACCTGATGAATCTAAAACAGAGCCAGTGGAGCAATCCACTGTCCAGGAGGTTTCATCCATTTTCCAATAGCCAACTAAGCCATTGGATAAAGCAGCTGGCATGTTTTGGGTGTTGGTGGCTACAGCTACAGCTACTCCTTCAGGATTGGAACGGGCGTTGTAGTTGGCTTCGATCTGATCTGCGCTAAGAGCATAATTATAAATCTTTGCCTCATCAATTAATCCTCCCATAGTAGAAACGAAATATAATGCTAGTCCTGATGGCGAACAAAAAGCTGCGTCAGCTGTACTGGATACAAATTTTCCATCAAAGTAGAGATTTATATTTGTTCCATCTTGCGTCATCGTCAACATATGCCAGGTATTGTCTGCAATGCTAGTACTGCTAAAATTATTGGTACCATAATTGCCGTTTTGGCCGTCACAAGCACCAGTTCCTCTTTCAAAGTAAACAATTCCAGTATCTTTGTTATAACGAATCCCATAGCCAACATGAGTGTCAGAATGAGCCATAATAGTGGGCCAATTAGTGGAACTAACCTGGGAGATTCGGGTCCAAACATTCCAGCTGACATTAGCAGTTTGCTGAAATTTTGTATTGGACGCAACTTGTGCACGCCCTGTTCCGTCAAGAGTATTTGAGAGGCATTTTCCTGAAATACAATTATCCTCAGTCTTCCAGCTTGTACTACTGTTTACAATTGTGGCAGTTAGGGCATTACTTGTTGAGTCATTCACTGTAGTGCCTTGACCCTCATCAAATTTCCAATAAGCTGTGGGTGCAGGGCCTTTTTCCTCGGAACCAGCTGAGGGAGCTCCTCCTGAGGGGGTTGTTGTCGACTGAGAGAAATTTGAGGCAACAGTGCCATTAACTACGTTTGGATTTCCATAGTAGATATAAATATAGTTTGAGCCGTTAATTATTGAAGGGATTAAGACATAAAAGTCAGTGGAGCTCGTGTCGCAGGCACCACCTGCGGCATCATAATAATAAGGCAGGATATCACCGTTTGGGGAGGTGAATCTGACATCTCCGCAGTCAGCCTGGAAGTCGGTTGGGGCAGCTGTGGTATCAATATCAAATTTGACTTTGGTTGGAGACGAAACTGTGGCGTTATGGGTGAAGGTTAAGGTTTTACGAAAAGCCCAGTTATCATTAAACCAGGCAGCTTCAGCTTCCTTTGCGCCGAAAGGATTAAAAAGGAATAGAGCAGATATGCCTGAGAAGGCGAAGATAATTATTAAATAAGTGACTAATAAATTTTTACTTAGCTTAAGAAACCCTTTTTGCCAGGATTTTTTGTTTTTTGGTTTGAGGCTGGGGATTTTAAATTTTAGAAATATATTTTTCATAGGCAGACAACAAATTATTGCTCCACTTGAGAGCACTAACTTTAATGTAGAGGATTGAGGCTGAAAACTCAATAAACCGTTTGTTTGGAGAAAACTGTTTGATGTATTAGTTTATAGTTATAAATAGTCTGCTATATTTATGGAGCGCCTGTGACCGGGCCGTATCTTACTACACCATCATTGTATAAGGTTTTAGCTTGAGCGTCTGTTAAGCCGTAGTTATAAACTTTGACATCGTCAAGCAATCCAGGCCATCTTTCTCCGCCTCCAGCTGTGTAGTCACCAATGTAGGCTGCTGCCACGGCTGCAGTGTTAGCTGCGGTGGCGGTACTGTTGCGAAGAATTCCGTTCAAATAGAGTTTATGGGTTGTGCCGTCAAAAGTATAAACAACATGATGCCAAGTGTTAGCTGCGGGTTGGGCAACTGAAGCCAAAGAAGTTCCTCCCCATTTGAAGGCTCCGATATTTCCGCTTCTAACTTGAAGAGCTGTTATTGAGCTTGACCCTGTATTTACAAGCGAGATAATTGTTGCTGTTGATCCAGGAGTAGAGGGGTAATTGAACCAGGCTGATAACGATTGAGCTGCATTATTCGCAGGTAATAAGGTTGGATTAGCCAAAGTGATGTAATCGCCGGTTCCGTTGAAAGTCGGAGCGTAGTTTCTCTTTCCGGCTCCAGATGATGCGCCACCCCAAAAAGTAGAAGCAGCATTGCAAGTTCCAACTGTTGAGGTAGCAGTTAGAGTGCCTGTATGGCTATTACCTGAGGAATCATTTAAAGTTACGCCTTGGCATTCATCGAGCTTTAAATAGGCTCTGGGTTTACCCTGATTATAATCCCAGGCAATTTGGGAAGATGTGCGAGCATAATTAAATAATTTAACATTGTCAGTAATTCCATCTATTGTTCTGTCAGAAGTAGATGCATTGCCAATGTAAAAGCTTGAGGCTGCGTCATCAACCCGGCTTGCGCCGTTAGTTTGAGTTACATAACTGGTCTCAACTCCGTTTACATATATATCTACAGAAGAGGCTGTTGTTATATTTCCATTCCAGGAAAGGGCAATGTGATTCCACCTATTTAGTGTTATTGCATTAGTGGAAGTTTGAACTACTAAATCTGTAGATCCGTCAACTACAAATTGGAGTGCGTTAGTTCCTAGATTCAAGAGAAACCAGCCTTGATTTTGGCTGGCGCCGGTATTCTTGGAGAGAATAAAACCAACACTTGATTCCCCTAAGCTTCTTGGGTAATACCAGACTTCAGCTGTCATTCCCGCAGCCGGCAGGTTGTCCAGAGATGTACCTGACCCAGCATTGATTAGGGTATTTGCACCATCAAAAGAGTAACCTTTGCCAATCTTGCCGACAGTGTAGCCACCGGTTCCTGCAGTGATATTACCGGTGTTGGCATTACCAGAAGCATCGTTGGCCGTAGTTCCTGTGCCTTCCTCTAAATCCCATCTTCCAATAGGGGAGGTGCAAGTAGTAGAGTCGCCTGGGATGCAGTATTCGGAAGCGGCGGCAGTTGGAACAGTTTGGGTTGAGGATAGAGTTCCCAGGACTTGAGCTGAAGACTGATTCATTTCCAACTTTACTTGTTCTTCAGATAAGGCACTATTGTAAACTTTGACTTCGTCTAAGCTGCCGATAAAAGTGGTTGAAACACCTCTTGCCCCTACTGCATAGGCTGTAGAGTCGCTTGAGGCGTCAGAGGAGGTTGTTAGACTGCCTCTGTTGATCCCATCGATATATGTAGTAAGTAAATTAGTATCGCCGTTATAAGTTACAGCTACATGGTGCCAATTGTTGTCATTTACAAGAGGGGCGCCGGTTGTGTCGAAGTAGTTACCTCCAGTTCCGAGAGTACCGGCTCTTACCTGTCCGCCGAAAATCTGTATAAAAGCGATATTCGCACCTTTTTCTGTAATAACATTATTGGCGACGGAAAGCGTTTTTATCCAAAGAGTTTGGGTCCAGCTATTAGTAAAATAGGCATCGGCTAAGCCTGTGGTTGTGACTTTATCGCCGTTGCCTCCGAAATTAATTGCTTTGTTGATCTTACCGGCTGTTGTCCAGCCTGATGTTGAGGTAGCAGGGGAGGAGATATTAGTTAGTGTTCCGTTCATAGCTGTTCCGCCGCCACCGCTATTATTTGCAGTGGTTCCAAAACCTTCATTAAACTTCCAGTGGAGAGTGGCTGATCCAATAGGCGAGCCGGGGGAAGGATGCCCGGCATTATAATCTTCAACTATTTGAGAGGCGGAGCGGGGGTAATTATAAATTTTTACTTCATCAATTGAACCATTGAAATAGCGTTGTATAACTGCTCCAGAGGTGATTTCGGCTCCAATTTGGGCCGGATCACTCGTGCTGCTCCCTCCAACATTTACAGTACCTGTTCCTACAAGTACACCATTCACCCATATCTGACTGGCGGTGTTATTGACGACTCCAACGACGTGATACCATTGTCCGGCTACTATTGTAGGTCCGGCAGAGAAATTGGAAGCACCATTTTGGCCTAAGTTGAATTGAGTTCCAGCCTGTACTAATCCATATCCACGAGTTGCGTATTGGCCACGGTTAAAGATTCTTACATCCTGGTTTGCAAGACCTGGTTTTACCCAGGCTTCAATAGTAACAGCATTTACGATATCTAACGACGAATTAGCAGCAGCAGGGACACTGACATAATTACTACTGCCGTTAAAGACTCCAGCTTTACCATATTTTCCAGGAGCAGAGACGGCTGTTGTCCCTGTCCAGGTACCATTATTGGAGTAGCCTGATCGGTCGTAAGCGGTGGTAGTAGAAGGGTTTTCTTCGAAATCCCAATAGCCAACAGGTCCAGGAGCCCAGTTATAGAGTAAAGCTATGTCATCATCAGAGAGAGCACGATTGTAAATCCTTAATTCGTCAACTTTACCGTTTAATAAGGCGATCCCGCCGTTAATTGAGGCTATATGATTTGAGGTGGAGGTTCCAATGGATGTATAAGCTGTTGTGTCTGTTGAGGTGGCATCAAGCTTGCCGTTAAGATATATTTTCATGCCATTTGAACCAAAAGTTGCGGTAACATGGGTCCAGGTTCCGGTTGTAATACTGGTTACACTGCTGAGGGAGCTAGTGCATGTTCCGCTTACGCAAATTTCAAACACCATTTTGCCGGTTGTGTTGTTGTAGTAGACAGAGGAGCGGTTGTTAATATCAACATAGTGAGTAAAGATCGGATGATTACCGGCTGAGGAATTTTGATTTAACCAAAAAGCAATTGTTCCATTAGAGATAGTATCGAATTTGGCAGCTCCTATTGAGACGGTGTCATTTGTGTCGTCAAAGGTTCCGGCATTGGCAAATTTTCCTATCGCTGTAGTTGCTCCATTGGCTGATGTTCCGTTGTTGCCACTTCCTGAGGAGTCAATTACTTCATTGCTGGTACCATTCCAGGATGCTTCGTCCATTTTCCAATATGCCTGAAGACCGTTTGATAATGCTGCAGGCATGTTTTGGGTGTTATTACCTTGTTGTTGGGAAACGCCTTCACCGTTGCTTCGGGCGTTGTAATCTGCGGCTACTTGAGCGGCTGATCTGGTGTAAGGATAGATTCTAACCTCATCCATTGTGCCATTAAAGTAACTGCTTGCAGCTCCTGCGTCTCTTCCAATAGTGACTGCATCAGCTGTGTAGTGCATTGTTCCGGCAGCAGTTGTGGCTATTAGTATTCCGTCGACATAGAGCCTGACATTGCTTCCATCATAAGTTCCTTCGGCATAGTGCCATTTGCCATCATTATAAGTTGCAGTTGAGCTCGCGGTGTTAAAAGTAGGTGTGGATGTTACAGTCCAGAAACTAAGTTTGCCTGCACCGGGCGTGACAGTCCCGACGTCTCCCATTTGCAACCCATAGCCATACAACCGCTTTCTTACAAGCATCATTCCAGAGGTAGAGGTGGTTTTAAACCAGGCTCCTACAGATACATTTGTTGGTTGAAGGCTAGGAGAGTCTCCCAAGTCAACATAATCGTTTGTGCCATCAAACCTTAAGCATTTGCCTGAAATGCACTGATCTTCGGTTTGCCAGCCTGAAGTGGCAGAGGGAGGGGAGGCAAAGTTATTTAGAATTCCATCGTTTGTATTGGGAGCGGTTTGATTGTAGTAGGGATTAGTATTAACTAAGTTTGAAATGCCCAAGCCCCATTTTTGATTCAAATATGCTTCAACCCGATTGCGTTCGTTATCTGATAAGACTCTATTAAAAACAATGACTTCGGCAAATTGGCCATCGGAGCATTCAGAAGCAGCTGCTGCGTAACAGCCTACCTGTAAGCCATTAGGCCCGGTGACCCCGGCGGTTGAACCGCTAACAAGGGCAGTGCCGTTTTCGTAAAAACTGGAAGCAGCGCCAGATTGAGTGCTTGAGAATAAGTGCCAGGTCGTGTCTGAGAGTGTGCCGGGTGCAGCAGGGCCGTAGATCCAACCATTGAAGTATGCTTGCTGCTTGTAACCTGACCAGTATCCCATCAACCAATTATCATTAGTGCTCGTGAGCATTCTGGCATTAGTTCCTCCCGTTTGACGGGAAACATAAAGAACTGTATTTGGAGTACTAAAGTTTGTTGTGTTAGCCAAATGCTGTTGGGAGGCGGCTGTGGTTTGAATAACCGGTTTACCGTTTAGAACGCCTTGGACATATGCAGGCTGACGTGATGTTGTGGCCTGAGTGAAGTGCCTGCTGTTGCCTGATAAGTCGCTCCACTGGCTGACACCAGTTTGGGTTTGGATGCTTCCTTGGGCGCTGGCATCTAGCCATAAAGCTAAGCCAGTCATATCTTTAGGTGAGAATCCAGGAGTGGTTGAAGTTTTAGCCAAAGTTCCAGTTCCTTCATCAAATTTCCAGTAGCCAACTGCCGTAGGTGATTTCTCTTCTGTAGCAGGGGCGCTTGCTACTGCTATTTGAGCCTGACTTGCTCCTGGATTAGTGCTACCGCTTGAAGAATTGTAATTGGCAACTATTCTTCCATTACCACCTGCACCTCCACCTGATTTTCCGGTAGTACCAGTGCTTGCAGCACCGCCTGTTCCGGTGACCAGACTCGATCCCATGGTGAAAGTGCTGGCATTCACCAGAATTGACCCGCCGGCACCACCACCTCCGCCACCTGCTGCTACAGATGCGCTTAGAGTTGCAGCACCTCCGGTAGCTGAGATATTTCCAGATACAGTTACAGTAGTTGCAGAAATGATGACTATTCCTCCTCCTGCGGTTCCTGCCTGGCCGGTAACGGGGCCTCTTGAGGAAGCGCCGCCACCGCCACCTCCACCACCGAAAGTTAATATTGAAGTGCTTCCAAAAGTGCCACCTCCACCACCTCCAGCTCCAGCTGAGCCCGTTGATGTTCCTCCGCCACCACCACCTCCGCTGGTTGTTCCTGAACCGGCAGCGCCAGCAGTTCCGTTATTCGAACAGTTTCCCGAACTTCCAGCGCTTCCGGCATTTCCTCCGTTATGTCCTCCGATAGCTGTTGTTCCGCAGGCACCTCCACCTCCACCAGCACTTGTACCTGAAGTTCCGCCGGATCCGCCGTTACCACCACCTAGTCCAGATTCTGCACCACCGCCACCGCCGCCTCCGCCACCTGCATGTCCGCCGCCTCCTCCAGCACCTCCGCTACCGTTACCGTCGGCAGACCCATCGCTTCCACCGCCTGCGCCACCACTTCTGGCGGCTCCGGTAATTGCACCTGCTGGGTTGTCTCCAGATCTTCCAGCTCCTTGAGTAGCGTTATCTGTGGTGCCGTCGCCTCCGTGGGCTGTGGAAGTGCCGTCGTAGCTTTCAGCATTAATACCTCCAAAAGAGCCTGATGCACCTCCGGCGCCGCCTCTATACCCCAAGGCATTGGAATTAATAGTAGTGCTGGAGTTTACGGTAACTGTGCCGTTAGCTCTGAAGGCCATGACTCCGCCTGAGGTTCCGTTCCAGGCGCTTGGGGTAAAGTCAGTGCCGGCATTAGATGTGGTGACGTTTGTGTAGTTAGGTACCCGCTGAACAACTATTTTTTGAGTTGAGGGGTCATAAGTATTTGCTAATGGATGGTTAAGGGTCAAAGTGGTAGAAGACAAAGTACTAATTCGGGCGAATTCATACAAGCCAACACCAGAATTGCTACCGCTTGTGCCCTGGAGGTTAATAATTAATATTTCATCATTAACTGAGAAACCGGTAACAGATGCTACAGTAACAAGGCCTGTCCCTGTTATGGAGGACACGGCGCTGACAATAGCATCACCACTTGAGCGGCCGACGCAGGAGCCGGTATTAATATTAGTGTCTGAAGTTACAGAACAAGCCCCATCTCCGCCGCTTCCGGGATTAGCCCCATTTAATGTATTACCAATCCAATTGCTGGTTGAGGGCGCTGAGGCATTGCCGTAGTAGGCGTAGATATTCGTTGCAACAGTTGAGGAATTGATTGATGCAATATTATCTACATTGACCCAGATAACACTATTTATATTTGCGGTGCTGGAGCAAAGATCGGTAAAGTGATTTAGTACTGTGCCGTTGAAAGCGGTGAATCTTAAATCAGCGCAGTTTGGTTGAAGTTTTCCTGCCGAGATTAAGGTCGCTGTGTCCATTGTAATTGCGATCTGGGTATTGGTAAGAACGCCTCCTCCTTTGGTGAGTCCGATAATTTGCCTATACGACCAGTTATCGTTATACCAAGCTGCTTCAACATCCTTATTGCTTAGATAGGGGATGAGAAAGAATATGATTCCTGATCCGACGAGGACGGTTAAGACAATTAAGCAGGCTGCTAAAAGACTTCGAGGCAGTCGGGAGATTCTCGTAAAAAAAGGTTTAGTTTTTTTAAGTATTGGAAATGAAAAGGGCAATATTTTCTTCATTATTATTGGGCTGCTGCCTGAGTTCCGACGACTATGTAACTGAAGTTAATATCCTGATCCTCGGGTGATGCGATTTTGACAACAAATCCAACGCCCTCTACTTTATCTGAAACAA
Organism: uncultured Gammaproteobacteria bacterium; assembly: GCA_964392925.1. Lineage (GTDB taxonomy): Bacteria > Patescibacteriota > Microgenomatia > Daviesbacterales > UBA10151 > JACPKO01. The sequence goes on along the minus strand of CAYMRP010000006.1, from coordinate 66,568 downwards.
CCAGTGGTTGTGAAGTGACTGTTTCAGGAGTGAGGATAATGATTGAGTCTGCTTTAACATTATTGTTAAAGACTGCTACTTCAGTTTCACCAGTTAGTATAGTGCTTCGGCCGGCTGATTTGTCGGTGACTGTTATTTCATCGGCGATGACTTCTTTAGCGACGATTGTTTGAGCATTTAATATGCCATCTTTGGTTATTGTGACGAGGCCGTTGAAGAAGTCTACAGCTTCAGCCAAAGGTGAATTTTGGAAGTAGAGAGTTGGGAGGGCGTTTATAGCGTTGCCGTTTGTGAAGGAGAGAGTTCCGTCAACTGAGAGGTCTCCAGCTATTGTTGTTCGGCCTAAGAATGTTTCGCCGAGTGATTTCAATGTGCCTGAGATTGTGGCATCTAAGGCTTCTAAGTTAACTGTTGAAAGAGTATCTGTGATATCTACAGTTGCAAATGTAGCTGAATCTGTAGCTATTAATTCGGATGGAGGAGTTAGGTTTAGCTGTCCTGAATCTGTGCCTTCGTTTGATTCGCCTGAGATGCTAGCAAGTAATTCATCGATTCTTGAGCTTAGAGATGAAAGATTGGCGGAAGTTGAGGCTACTTTTTCATCTAATGTTTCAGCGTGGGTAAGGGCTTGTTCGCCTAATATTCTAGCTTCAGCAAGTTCTGCGGATTGAGAGGCTATGTTAGATTGAACCTCACCTAATACCTGAGCGTTTTGGTTAACAGCATTGTTTAGCGCATTGACTGTATCGGCTAGGGTGACCTTATTTGAATTTACAGGAACAGAAGCCAGAGATCCGGTCCGATTAAGAAGGCTGGCATCAAGCGCGAAGTTTGAGGCTGAGACTAAGCCGCCAAAAGTACCAGTTGTGGCGACAGTTATTTTCTCCAGATTGAGATTTGATCCTAGAAGGCTGCCGTCGTTGCCGATTAATAGGTTTGCTAATGCTTCAGTAGGATCAGCATATCCAGTGTCGACATAGACAATTACCCTTCCAATGCCAGAGCCGTTGAAGTCATTTAATGCTCGGCCGATTGAAACTCCAGGTTGAGTGGCTTTCATAGCTACGCCTGGTGTAGAGGATGATGTTAGATAGTCGCCGGCAGTGATGGCACCATTCTCAGCGGATACTTTTACCGGGACTCTTCCCGCTAATGAAACAGGACGAGGATTTTCGCTAGGGCTGAATAAACCGTCTTCTCCGTAGACCTGATTAGGATTTGTGGAGACTATACCAAGAACATTTGACTGATAGGAGCTATTGGCTTTTGATATATAAGCTTTAGTAGTGATTTTGCCCTCTCGAGCGTCTAATACCTGCTGGGCCTGGCCGGTCATGACAACGACATCACCAGCTTCGATTGAGGTGTCGTTAGTGCCATAATTTTCGGCTAAGTCGGTAGGAGTTCCATTACAATCATAAATAGCTGACTCGCCAGCGTTATCCCAACATAATCCAGCAGTGTTGGCTGTAGGGAAGGCTACACCAGAGTAGAATGGATAATTATTGTCTGATCCGGAGACTGTTGCATATACTCCGTAACCGGTGGAGGTGCCACCAGTGTTTCCGGTTGCTGTGAAATGACCGCCATAAATAGTTGCGCCATTAGTATCAGTTATGCCGTCATTTAAAGCTCTGCCTTTAACACCGTAAAGAGTGGAGTTACCGCTAGTTACAGCGGCATTGTGATCAGCTAGGAAATCTCCTCCATATAAAGTGTCACCGGTAGTTGAGGTTGACTGAACATTGGTGATAATACCAAATCCGACCTTAGCTGCATTTCCAGTTAAAGTGATTCCAGAGTAAATATTCCTTAACTCGTTAGCGCTGGAGGTGTTATCAACTGAAGGAACATATAGTCCGTAGGCTGTGCCTCCAGCTAAAGTATAAGTTGGAACTATTGCTAGTGCCTGACCTACGTTACCAACCGCAGTATCAATTCTGGCAAAGCCTGAGGTAACACCGGTTGAAGTTGGTCCAGTCATATAAAGCGCTCTACCAGCTGTTACGCCTGGGAAATCATATCGCAGGCCAATTCCGGTGGTCATTGTTGAGTTGGTCATGCTAAAGGCAGTGCCAGTTGTTGTGGCTGTATCAAAGACAATAGTTCCCTGATTGTAAGTCTGAAGTGTCAAGTTAGATGAATTAAATGTTTCGCCGGAGACCATACTGAGAGGAGCCGCACTCTTAATATATGAAGCTGTTGGATTAGTGAAATTAATATCATAGGCAACAGCAACATCACCTGAGGCAGTAAAATTGGAAGGGAGTGAGGTTGTGAAGGAAGTTTCGGAGACTGAGAAGATAGATGAGGATGAATCTAAGATGTTGAATAATTTGCCTGTAGTCGAACCGTTGGTGCCGATATTTAAGGAGAACAAGTCCCCGGTTGCTGTAGTAGCTGAGCCTGGGGACCAATCTAAGTTAAGTAATGATCCGGTTCCGGTTGTGCCAGTTAATGCTGTCGAAGTGGTTCTGATATCAGCTAATGTGCCGGAAGTTAGAGTATTGCCGGTTGTCGCAATTTGCATTAATTTACCCTGAGTTATTGAATCTGAGGTAAAGTATGATCCGGTTCCGGTTGTGAGAGCTGTGGAGTCAAAGACAAAAGCTGAGGTGGTAGTTGTGCCTGAAACAACTTGAGAGGTGAAAGTTTGGGAACCTGTACCTGAATTGAAAGCTAGAGCTGTAGCGCCTGTGGCATTACCCATAGTGATGGTTTTGGCATTTGCACCAGTTCCGATGTTGATTGCGCCTGTTGAATTGGAATCAATTGCTAAAGCTCCTCCTGAATTCACTATTGTGTGGGCAACATTTCCGAGAGATGTTATACCTGTTGAGCCCATATTTAAGCCAGAAGTTCCATTAAAAGTGAAAGCGAGTGTGCCATTAGTATCATTATTTATAGCCTCGGCGTTATTGAAGATAAGATCAGTATTTGCAGAGGGCAGAGTTAGATTCCCTGAGGTATCTATTACCAATCTAAGTGCGGTGTTGTTATTGTCGTAGAAGAAGAAGTTCTCTGTGCCGTTTCCTGAGGAATCCTGGCCAACTTCCCACGCATCAAAACGCATGCTGGCTTTTTCAGAAGTGACATCGGTTGAACCACGGATGAATGCAGCTGATTCATAAGGATCAGAAACTCCGCCAACAGTTAATTTATATCCTGGATCTGAGACTCCGACACCTACGAAGCCGCTACCAAGAACAGTAAGGAAGTCTCCAGCTGAGTCTCCAAATTGAACAAGCTCGTCTGATGCTCCTAAATCGCTTGATGATTTAATATCAAAAGCAGAATCTACACCTTGTCCTAGAGGTAGAGCTGAAGTGATGTCTACTCTGTAGCCATTGTAAGTGGCATTATAGGCTCCGACACCAAAAGTCTGTATATCAGAGGAGTTCAAGGAAACTAAGGATCGGCTAACTCCGCCGCTGTCTTTCATTTGATAGGCAGTATTATTATCCAGAAGAACAGTGTCTCCAGCTGTGGTTGGGGAGAGAGTGGTGCCGGTTCTTGACCAATATCCTATTGCGCCTGAGGTTGGAGCAGTTGAGGTTAAGTTCTTTGAGCCGTCAGTGTAGACTGCTGAGGATGCAGTTAAGCCGGAGAAGTTGATTGTGCCTGAGGAGGTAAGACCGGTGGCTCCGGAAATCACACCAGCTCCAGTAATATCTATAGAAGCTGAATCTAAGATGTTATCCCAGCCTGTGCCAATTTTTATTGCAGTTTCTGTGGCTGTTCCAGCAGTTAAGTTGGTTATATCTAATGCGTACAAAGTATCAGCATCACCGGATGAAGATGTAACATTGATTTGTAGTGCACTGCCTATATCTGAAGCATCGCCATCGTCTGATTGTGTAAATGAATCCTTTAACCCAGTCCCAGTTTCAGATTCACTATTATCTATATCAAGACCGTATCTGAATTCGCTGGCTACGTCTGTTGCCTTAACCCGGAAGACATCATTACAGCAGTCCTGGAAAGAGGCCAGTACATTATTTGTGCCTCCGGACTTAAAGTAGAATTGTCCACTACCTACTGTTTGGGAATCCAATTTAATGTATCCGGTATTTGAACCACTGACATCATCAAACCCAAGTAATCCATCAGCGTATAATGCATAGTTTGTATCTGCGCCTGAGGCTACTCCATAAACTCCATATGCAGTGGTATCGCCTGCAGTTTTTCCGGTTGCTGAGAAGTATCCACCGTAAATAGAGTGAGTGCCGGTTGATGTATTGGCTGAATTGTCAACAGCAATTTGAACACCATAATTAGTATTAGCTAAAGCGTTAGCTCCTTCAGTAAGGCTTAAATCCAGGCCTCTCATAGTTGCAGCTGATGAGGTTGGAGTGAAGGTTAGATTTACATCGATTGCCTCATTGTTTGAACCATTAGAAGGAGCATATATAGCATCAATATTTAACAACTCTCCTGTTGTCATACCATTTCCAGTTATTGAAGATAATGTACCAGTAGTTGCCGAGTTAGCAATCAGATTGAATATCCCGCTGCCGGTATAGACTCCAGTATTTGTTAAAGCAAAATCAGCGCCAGTAGTAGTGGTATTGGCAATTGAAACTATGTCATTAGCCGTAGTTGGGGTTAAGGTGGTCCCTGATCTTGACCAATATCCTATTGCGCCTGAGGTTGGGGCAGTTGAGGTTAAGTTCTTTGAGCCATCGGTGTAGACTGCTGATGATGCAGTTAAGCCGGAGAAGTTGATTGTGCCTGATGAAGTGAGGCCAGTGGCTCCGGAGATTACTCCAGCTGCAGTGACATTGAAATTACCCCCAACATTAAAGGCATCATCTGTTTTTAGAGTATCAGCAGCTGACCGATAAAGATTAGTATCGCCACCGAGTACAAGACCGGCACCACTTCCGGATACCGGTAGTGATAGTTGTCCTGCCCCAGTAAAAGTTAAAAGGTCAGTAGTTCCAGTTTCAAAACCAAGCAAATAATTTGTTGAGTGATCATTAATATAAAGCGTAGCATTTGTGATAGCGGGTGTGCCTGTATTATTTGTTCTATTTACATCAATCACCGGTGTTGATGGACTTGCTGCAGTGTCGTTTATATCAATTGATCTGACCGCTGATCCCTGATTTATAGTATGTAATCCAGATTGGGTTAAAGTTGTGACACCAGAAATAGCTCCTGATGTGTTTACATCAAAAGCAGCCGAATCAATGGAAAAGTTCCCTCCGCCAGAAAATGCAAAAGCACCGGAGGCTTGAGTGTAACCGGTCACGGCAGCAATCGCACCTGAGGAATTAACCTGGAAGAGATCTCCTGAGCCAACTGTTAAAGCTGAAGCCGGAGATGTATCGCCGATTCCGACATTACCTCCAGCAAAGACTGCAGCATAGTTTGTACTGGTAGCTCCCGATTGAGCAGCTACATATAGTCCGATTGCATTTCCTACACTAATCCCTGAAGGAGAGCCAGATGGAGTTCCCTGGTTGGTAATATATAAACCATAATTGTTGGAGACTGTTACTGCAGGAGTTCCCGTTGCTGAACTGTAGAATGCACTATACAATCCAAACGCATTGCTGATAGTGCCTGTTGGTGAACTGCCTGTTATGCCTTTTTCTGCGTGAATAGCATAAACGGAGTTTACGCCTACTGTTGCTTCGCTTGCCATTTGGCTAGAAAAATATGTTTTAGCATCAATACCCCGCAAAGTAGCAGCATTTGATGAATGGGAAGTTGCTAAATAGTTGTTGAAACCAACATAAGTATAGCCATCAGTAACAGAGCTAACTGAAGCAGAGGCGGATAAATTGCCATCAAAGCTGTTGTCAGATGAGGTTATACTTCGCGATACTTGTGCTCGATAGGCACCTGAAGGTGTGGTGCCGATACCTAGATTGCCCGCAAAGTAAGAATTAGCTGATGCTGCTGAGTATAAAGCATAGTTGGTATCTGCGCCGGATTGGGTATTGATATAAATACCGTATTTAGCCGAAGTGCCATCTGTGTCTGAAGTTCCGTTATCAACATAAAGTCCATATTGGTTGGTTGTACAGTTGGTTGTGCAGTCTGCAGCCAAAGTTGCTGTAGTTTTTGTGTAAACCCCATAAATGTTATTTGTTGAGGTATCAGATGCTCCAGGGTTTGAAAGTGTTGAGGAGGAATCAAAGTAACCTCCATACATATTAAGAGTGCCACCTGTTGAAGCGGCTGTTGAAACAGGACGCCCATACACTCCGATAGAATTTCTTGTTCCTGTAGTTGTAGCACCTGTTGAGCTGGTCCAACCAGCAACGCCTCTAAGTGTGTCGGCTGTGGTAGAGCTGGAAGTTACAGCTCCAGATAAACCATAAGAAGTTTTAGCAGCATTGCCGCTTAAAACAGTATAAGCATCGACCCCAAACACAGTGTTTGCCAATGATGTATTGTCTGTTATTGATAAATCTATCCCATCAAAGGTATCAGCTACAGAGGTTGGAGAGTGGGTGATGTTGATGTCAAGTGCTTCGTTAGAAGAACCATCTGTCGGAGCCCAGGTGCCAGTGATATCTAGGATTTCACCCGTTGTCAGACCAGTTCCAGCCAGACTCAAAATAGATCCGGTAGTAACTGAATTTGCAGTTATAGTAAAAGGTGATGAAGCAGCTCCGGTTGAGGTCAGAGCCAATACTGCATTTGAAGTATCGTTGCTAGAGATAGAGACAACATCATTGGCTGTAGCAGGGGAGATGGTGGTGCTGGATCTGGACCAGTAGCCGATGGTGCCGGAAGAAGGAGGTGTTGAAGTCAGGTTTTTGGAGCCGTCTGTATAGACGCCTGATGAGGCTGAAAGTCCTGAGAAATTGATAGTACCAGATGAGGTGATTCCTGTTGCAGCGGCTATTGCACCTGAGGAATTAACCTGGAAGAGATCTCCTGAGCCAACTGTTAAAGCTGAAGCCGGAGATATATCGCCTATACCAATATTACCTGCAAAGTAAGAATTAGCTGATGCTGCTGAGTATAAAGCATAGTTGGTATCTGCGCCGGATTGGGTATTGATATAAATACCGTATTTAGCCGAAGTGCCGTTAGTTGAAGACGTGCCGTTATCGACGTAGACTCCGTATTGGTTACTTGTACAGTTGGTCGTACAGTCTGAAGCTAAAGTCAGGGTGGGAGCTGTGTAAATTCCGTAAACGTTATTGGTGGCGGTATCTGATGTTCCGGGATTGGAGCCGGTTGAGGAGGGGTTAAAGTATCCGCCGTACATATTTAATGTTCCGCCGGTTGAGGCTGCTGTTGAGGCAAGTCCACTTGTTGTAAATCCTCTGATTTGTCTGGTACCTGTTGAAATTGCCCCTGTGGCTGATCCATAAGCAAATACGCTGTTTAATGTATCGGCGGTTGTTGATGAACTGCCGAAACCGCCCTGTAAACCGTAAAGAGTCTTAGCTCCGCTTACAGATGAGGTAGCGCTAAATATTCCACCGTACAAGAGGTTTGATAAGGAGCTATTGTCTACGACTGACAGCTCAATACCTTTAAAGGTGTCAGCTGAAGAGGTTGGAGAGTGGGTGATGTTGATATCAATGGCTTCATTATTAGAACCATCTGTCGGAGCCCAGGTGCCAGTGATATCTAGGATTTCACCCGTTGTCAGACCAGTTCCAGCCAGACTCAAAATAGATCCGGTAGTAACTGAATTTGCAGTTATAGTAAAAGGTGATGAAGCAGCTCCGGTTGAGGTCAGAGCCAATACTGCATTTGAAGTATCGTTGCTAGAGATAGAGACAACATCATTGGCTGTAGCAGGGGAGATGGTGGTGCTGGATTTGGACCAGAAACCGACTGTACCGGATCCGCCAATTGTGCCGGTACAGCTAAGGTTGCCGGCAGAGCCGGTATCGGTCAAAGTACAAAGTGAGTTGCCGGCTGAATCTAAAATAGTTAAAGATCCACCGTCAGCAATAGCTACCCTGGTTGTTGTATCGTTAAACAACAAATTGGTATCCCAACCAGAACCGATCTGCATTCCTACTTCAGTGCCTGCCCCGGCTGAAATATCTGATATATTCACACCATACAAAGAACCTGCTCCGACACCAGTTGCGGCGATATTGACTCCGTAGGCTGAACCACCAGTGGTTATAGAGGAGGGAGTTGTAATATTTGCTCCATAGCCAGTCAAAGTACCAGAGGTCTGAGTCAGAGCTGGAATAGTAATATCAGCCCCGGTAAAGGTAGTGGCTGTACCGCCATTTTCATTGATCGATCCGCCGGAGATAACGATACCTTTGTAGGCCTGGGTTCCGGAAGTATTGGTAGCCCCAGGCAGTGTTATTTGGTAACCAGTCACTGACTGGTTGGTAGCTGTCACATTGGTTGAAAGATCAGTTCTAATACCGATGACCGAGCCAGTCAGTGTCTGAGCTGCTCCGTAGGCCATATTTATAATGCCGCTAGTAGCTGATTCGTTGTTTGAATTGACGTATTGAAGAGGCTGGGTTGTAACGTTTGTTCCAACCAATGTAAGTGCTGTTGTATCAGTAAGAGGGGTTAAAGTAAGAGTTTGACCGGATGTCCCTGAAGTTGAAACATTACCGTCTTTATCAACATAAAAATACTTGGTAGCGCCGTCTGAAGATGTGATCTGGAAGATATCATCTGTTGGTGAGGCAGTTGAGGTTTGTCTGACAGTTAAGCCGGTCGTTGCTTGTCCTGTTGGCGCGATTGTTTGATCAGCAGCTGGGTCTGTTATAACACAGTTGGAGCAGCTAGATCCTGAGATTGTAGCCCAAGTCGGAACTCCTCCAACTACAGTCAAGACCTCATTGGAATTACCGATAGTTCTTTTAGCCAAAGTATTGGCCCCTGAAGCGTATAAAATATCACCAGTGCTGTAAGTGCTTTGTCCGGTGCCTCCACCTACAACTTGGGTTATGCCTGAACCATTGATAACAGTAGTTGAACCAACTCTTAGAACTGCATCCCATCCAGTGCCAATATTTAAGGCATATTCGGTACCTGCGCCACCAGTTATGGATGAAACTCCAAGACCAGAAAGTGTGCCAGCGCCAACGCCTGTGGCTAAGACGTAGTTTCCGTAAGCAGTGCCACCGGTTGTAATAGTGGCGGGGGTTGTTACTTTTGTTCCGTAGGCGTTAAGTGTGCCGGCAGTTTCGGTCAAAGCAGGGAGATGGAAGTCCCCAGCAATATATTCGAGAGTTCCGCCAGCTCCGTTTTGGTTTATTCCTGCGCCGGAGCCGAAGTTAACCAGCATACCGGTTAAAGTTTTGGTACCAGTTGTAATCGTGTTGGTAACAGTTGGGATTTTGAAGTTAACACCGGTTAGATTTTGGTTTGTGGCATCAACATTACCGGAATTTAGGTCGACCAATAAGCCTGTTAAGTCTCCGGATAAAGCTGTTGAGGCTCCATATGCTAGATTGAAGATAGTTCCTGAGGTGTTAGTTGCGTTTAAATCAACTAACTTGCCGGTAGTTGAGCTTGAAGTTACTCTTAACGCTGTACCGGAGGATAGAGAAGAGGCATTGAAAACAAAAGCTGAACCTGTGGTTGTGCCTGTGGCAACTGATGATGTGAAAGTTTGAGCTCCTGTGCCTGAATTAAATGCCAAAGCCGTAGTTGAGGATGCATTACCAAGGGTTATTGTCCTGGCAGCAGCGCCCGTGCCGATGTTTATAGCTTGAGCAACTGCATCATTGCCAATCCCAATTGCTCCGCCTGAAGAATTAATCTGCAGTGCACCAGTTGCATCAATATCCAAAGTTGTTGAAGAAATTGTTCCAGCATCTCCGCCGTCGCCTAAGTCGAATTGACCATTAGCATCGAATGTGCCGTTGGCGGTTAAGGTTCCGGCAAAAGTGCCTGTACCTGATCCGGTTGTGGAGATACTGCCGGAGGTTGTAATATTGTCGCCAGATGTCGCAGGCGAAAGGGTAGTGCCTGTTCTTGACCAATATCCTACTGTGCCTGAGGAAGAGCCTGTTATATTTCCGGTACAACTTAAATTACCGTTTGAGTTAGTGACTGTACAGCCGGTTGCTCCCACACCTCCGGCCAATAGAACATCCCCAGTTGAGTTATTGCCGATATTTATAGCGCCTGCAGCTTGACCATCTAAGTTTAAAGAGACATTTGTATCGTCTCCAACTGCACTAATTGACGCTGGATTACCTGTTGCAGCGTTGAAGACCTTGATATGGTTGACGGCATTGGTGGTTGAATTAATGACTATGGCTTCGTTGTTATTAGCATCACTGATGACACCGCCACCAAGAATCTGAATATTATCATTAAATATGATTCTTGAGCCGGCGGAATCAATCAGGAGTTCGCCCGAGCTATTACTTATTCCGTGAGCAACGGCTCCAATGCTAGTGATGTTGCCAGTTGCATCAACCTGGAAACCGTTGGAGGTGCCTGATGTGAAGGTTCCTGCAATATCAGCATTTCCTCCAACTGCGAGAGCTGAAGCTAAATCCACATTACCGTCTACCTCAAAAGTCCCTTCGATGTAGCCATCTTCACCGTCAAGGGTAAGAGTGGGTGTTCCATTGCCAACTTTAAGATTTCCGGTCAGGATATTATAGTTTGAATTGGCATTGTTGAGTGTGACTGTGGGTGTTGAAGCAATGTTTGTATACTCAATTGCTCCGTTAGCTTCCATTCTGAAGCGTACTGAATCTGCAGCACCAGTATTATTTCCAACTTGAAGAGGGTAAGCTCCATTAGTTGCCATAACGATTATTCCACCATCTTTTGCATAGATTGAGCCTCCGCTACCATCGTTTCCATCGGCCACTTCAAGTTTGACTGAGGGGATTGATGTACCAATACCAACATTACCGGAGGCGGCAGGCACTATAAGGGCATAGTTGTTCGTTGCTCCGGTAGCCGCGAAATAACCAGAAATGTTGGTCGATGAAGTTCCAGTGTTAGTTATGTTTGAATATAGTCCGTAGTTTATTTTGGAGGCGGTACTGTTTGTGCCACTTCGTGATAGATTTAGTAATTTTGATCCATCTCCATCAGCTGAAGTTGACGATAAATTGAATAGTGTTCCTGTTGTTAGTGCATTAGCAGTAGCTGAGAATTGATCTCCGGTTGTTGCTGTGGCCCAATTCCAGGATGTGGTGTAATTGGCCATAGCTAAAGTCTGGTTACCATTAGGATCATCTATTGTGTTCCATCTGACCGTTAAAGATCCTGGATCGGTCCAGACTGGATTGGCTCCGGCCCCTTGAGTAGTCAAAACATACCCCGCAGTTGAGGGAGCTAGAGCTGACATAGTACCTGCAGCTGAAAAATAAGGAACTGAGCCTTGGGCTGTCGCGGAAAAATTTTGACCGGTTCCACCATACTGAGTTCCGATGACTGTTCCATTCCAAGTTCCGGAAGTAATTGTGCCTGAGTTGATAACTAAACCATTAATGGTGTCTGTTGCAGTCGGTCCACTAAATGCTCCTGCAGAGGTTATTGTCCCGGATCCTGTTGTAGAAATATTACCTGAGGTGGTGACATTATCTCCTGCTGTGGCAGGGGAAAGAGTTGTTCCTGTTCTTGACCAGTATCCGATTGTACCTGAGGTTGGGGCAGTTGAGGTTAAGTTCTTTGAGCCATCAGTGTAAACCGCGGAAGAGGCGCTTAGAGCAGAAACATTGATTGTTCCGGCAAGAATTGTTGTATCTAAAGCTGAGCCAATATTTATTGCGTCTGCAACTGTATTATTGGTTCCGATATTGATGGTGTTTCCTGCTGTGCCTGTTCCCAGATTGACTATTTTTGCGTTGTTGCCGGTTCCTAAGTTAACTGTGCCTGTTGTTCCTGAATCCAAGGTAATTGCTGAGGAAGTTGTAGATGAGATTGTGCCTGCTCCAGCAAAAGTTAAGGCTGTTGCGCTTACTGCTATTGTGTCAATAGAATTAATATTTGTTAAAGCGCTTGAAAGGGTAATAGAGAGAATATCGGTATTAACTCCGGCTGTAGCAATGTTCGCATCACCATTTATCGTAAGGGTGTCTCCTGATGATATACTTTGATCGACTCCGCTATCACCAGCGATTGTGAAGCTGGTTGAGCCTGAGAAACATGAACCCCAGCTTGGAGCGCCTGCGCCATTACTTAATAAACATTCTCCAGTTGAGACGGTGGTTGCTGTATCGAGAAGTCCACCCCCTGTGGTGAAGACCACACCATTTGCGTCTAGATCTGATAAAGTCAGATTGGCAAATTCAGGAGATGATGTGGTAGCAATTGATTGAGGAAGAGATAGTGTGATATCCCCAGTTGAGGAAGAGGCAATGATTTGATCTGCAGTACCAGTTATAGAGGTGACTCCACTTGATGATCCTCCGGTCGCGGTTAAAGTTATTGAGCCGCCTAATGAAACTTCTCCACCTCCAGAAAGTCCAGAGCCTGCGTTAATTGTTATAGAGGAGCTGCTTAGGGCTGAATTCGGAATATTAGTGATGGTGTTGTTTGATCCGGAAATAATTTTGTTTGTTAGGGTTTGGGAGGCATTATCAATCACAAAATTACCATTGGAAGTTAGTGTAGGAATCGAAACTGTGAAAGCTCCTGAGCCTCCAGTCTGCGTGGAAATAATAGTATTACCTAGTGTGAGTTGGTTTGATGCAGCAGATAAAGTAAGAGCACTAAGATTTAAACCGGCGAACGAAGGAGAAGAGGTGGTGAGCAGTGGCTGGTTCATTGGGTAAACTTCATTGTCTCCAAATCCAGTGTTAATAGTGGCAGAGCTAAGTATGCCAGATACGGAGGCTGTATCAACGCTCAAGGATCCGTTAATTTGAGTATCTAAGTTGATCTGGAGGAAAGAGCCGGAAGGAGTTGAGTCAGCGAGAACCTGTCCGTTCGTGCCTAGAGAGCGTGAAAGAGAAGTCCCCTTAATATCGCCTGAAACTCGCCCTGAGGCGAGTTGATCGGGGGTTTTTATTATTTTTCCGTAAATACTTCCAGGAGGACTTCCGTTTGGATAACCTCCCAGCAAAGCGTGTAAAGTGCGGGGTGAAAAAGTATTAGCAATACTTTGGACAAGATCACTAATTTTCACGGCCTTAGTTTTCGAGGCTAGTGCACTACCTGTTGATGTAAATGGATTAGATTTGATGTAGTTATTGGCAAAGACTAAAGGGAGAATTAAAAGAAGGACGGCGAGAGCTATAACCACGCTTCTTTTGAAGATTGTTTTTAATTCAAAGATGGGATTCAGAAGCCTGACTCCTCGAGCCGAATTAGTGACTGATTCTTCAATATCTGTATCAATTTGATGCTGTTTTATAGACTCTGATATTTTTAGAATAGGTTTGTCTGAACTCAGAACTACTGGAGTAGGGGCTGGGGAATAAAAAGGGTCAGCTGTGAAAAATGACGTTGTAGCTGTTGTTGGTTGAAATTGCCTTTGAATAACCGGGGAAATTAGGCTCTTAGGACCTCTTTTTAAATTAGGATTTAGTTTGATTAGTTGCTCTTTGTTATAGAGTCTAGTGCCGCCCGGGGTTTTGGTAACTTTTAGCCAGCCCTTTTTTTTCCATCTGCGAAGAGTGTCGATGGAGACCCCGATGATTTGAGAGGCTTCGCCAATTTTTACGAGATTAGGATTTGTTGAGTCATTGTTAAGTTCAGAGCCGGAAGAATCAGTGGCGGAGTAAGAAGTAATTTTTCTAATGGCAGACTTTTTCATTGGGCAGTATTTATGTTCAACTTGGATTCTTATATTATTAATAATTCAAGCTTAGATTTAATGTACATAGATTTGCCTAGATTTGTCAATACATCCTTCTATATATCTAATAATCTGTAAACTCGTGAAAAAACCTTTGAAACTTTTTCACAAGTGTGAAATCACCAGATTTATGAAGCTCAGGAATTTATTCTTCGTTGCTTATCGAGTCAGTCTTTTTCTGGGAGCAAAGATCTATCTAACCAGATTTTAGAATTTGCTATTTCTGACTAAAATTTTGTTATTTTTCGAATATTAGGAGAAGAGCGGCGGTTTGGTATCTATGCAAAATTAGCCTCAATTGATAGAAAGTCCTTACTTGATAGTTCATAACTAATGACTGATACTTTAGTTATGATCATAGGCATAGACGGTTCGAGGGCTTTTGCAAAAGAAAGAACAGGTACGGAAAATTACTCATACCAACTTCTGAGGAATTTAATAGCTATTGATACAAAAAATAAGGACCTTTCGCTTCGCTCAAGAACCTTGAGTTTTGCTGATGCAAAACATAAGAACCCTTCGTCTAACTCA
>CAYMRP010000006.1:11937-52211 GCA_964392925.1 uncultured Gammaproteobacteria bacterium | reverse complement strand
CTCAAGAACCTTGAGTTTTGCTGATGCAAAACATAAGAACCCTTCGTCTAACTCAGGAACCTTGAGTTTTGCTGATGCAAAACATAGCTATTTGATATACTTAAGACCTGGTCAAGAAGAAATGGTTAGAAAAGAAGATTGGCCGGAGAATTTTAAATTTAAGGTAATTGGATTTCCCAGGTTATGGACACAACTTGGAATGGCTGCAAGGACATTTATTGACCCTTTGGACGTGTTATTTGTTCCCTCGCATACCTTACCGCTACTTAGAAGACCTGGTTTGAAAACGGTTATCACAGTTCATGATTTAGGGGCTGAGTATTTGCCGTCATCACATCAACTGAAACAGGTTCTGTATCTTAATTTAATGACTCACTATCAATTATCTACTGCGACCAGAATTATTGCTGTTTCAGACTCGACAAAGAAAGATATTCAATTTAAAACAAAGGTGCCTCTGTCTAGGATAGATGTTATTTATGAAGGAGTAGACGAGAATTTATTTAGAAAGTTATCTATTGATATACAAAATAGTACATTGAATAAGTATATTCTAACCAAAAAGAAGTACTTTTTGTTTATAGGTACAATTCAACCCAGGAAGAATATTGAACGGATAATAAAAGCGTTTGCGGCTTTTCTAAAAACTTCTAAGAAGAATGATTATCTGCTCGTACTAGCAGGAGGTAAAGGCTGGAAGTCAGAAGGTATATATAAGCTGCCTCAGGAGCTTGGTATTGAAGGGGCTGTGAGGTTCATAGGCAGGGTTTCAAATGAAGAATTGGCTATTCTATATAATGGAGCAACAGCACTCGTTTATCCATCCTTATTTGAAGGTTTTGGGTTGCCGATAGTTGAAGCTTTTGCCTGCGGCTGTCCGGTTATTACATCGAATATTTCATCTATGCCTGAGGTGGCTGGTGACGCAGCGATTTTAGTGGATCCTTATAGAATAGAAGAGATAACTGAAGCAATGTCAGATTTAGCAACGAATGAATCAATTAGATCGTCTTTGATACAGAAGGGTAGTTTGATGCTGAAAAAATTTAGCTGGAAAAAGTGTGCAGAGGAAACACTAAAGGTTATAGAGAAGGTTGGGAAATCCAAAAAATGAGCACGAACAGGAATATTATAAGCAAAAGATTATTAGGGGTAAGAATTGACTATATCCGAATATATCAGGCTGTCGAAATTATAGAAAAATGGTTAAGAAGTAGGGGGCGGCATTATGTTGTAACGCCAAATCCTGAGATGTTGGTTGATGCAAATTTAGATAAAAGCTTTATGGCAGCACTTAATGACGCTGATTTATCGATACCAGACAGCTCGAGGCTGGGGTGGGGGAATCATGTCCAATCGACCGGTAACCCATTAATGAGGCTAGTTTATACGATCTTTTTTCTGTTTCCGCACAGTTTACCTAGATTTTCTTATCCTACCTCAACTGGTGTTGACCTAATGAATGCTCTTTTGAGGCTGAGTGAAGAAAAGGCTTATACAACGGCCTATCTAGGAGGTAGCATAAAAGTAGCAGATAAACTTTCTGAGTGCTTGAGGCTAGAATATCCAAAGTTAAAAATAGCGTTTTGTTCTGGAAATGTTAAGGTAGACAATAATGGGACTATCCAATTTGATCTATTTAGTAATAAAAACAATATGTCTAAAGATATCAAACGTAATCCGGGACCTATAAGTAATAAATCAGAGACTGCCTCAAGCAGCTTTAAGGAGATTGATGCTCACAAGCTTTCGCAGAATATAGATATCCTGTTTGTTGCTTTCGGTCACCCGAAGCAGGAAAAATGGATGAAGGCAAACTTGTCTAAATTAAATACAAGAATTATGATTGGAGTAGGCGGTTCTTTCGATTATTTGTCCGGCTCTGTGCCTAGAGCTCCTTTGGTGATGAGGAATTTGGGGTTGGAGTGGTTATTTAGGCTTGTTATTCAGCCTTGGAGAATTAAGCGCTTTTGGAAGTTAATCTACTATATATATAAGGTTGGAGTGTCGAAGAGCTGATTTTGTTTTTGCGGCAATCTAATATAAGGCTACTGGCAGATATAATAGTTGACTGATAAATTGATCAATATATGACGAAATATATCATGATCCAATTTTTTTAGTTTGGTTATGAATATGTTCAAAGGGTTTTTCAGGATTGCCATCTCGTCGAATATCTTTGTAGGGAGTTAAGAGTGAACACCGCTGACTGGTCGCGGCTGAGTGGGAATTTGGTTTTTGCCTCCAGAGTAGCGCTGTGGTTTGGCGAAGGGCTAAGAGATTAATAGAACAGTCTAAAGCCAAAATTTACAGCTTTAGCAAGGAGATATAGAGACTGATAGAATTTGTGGTCATGTCAAAATCTATGCAAATTTAGGCTCGATTGGAGAGGTAAAAAATTAAATAAAACATATTGTGTTATTTTTAATAACTTGAAAGAATTTTTTTAAAGGGAAGCTTGCAAGAAGGGATCTTGAACGAAGTTCTCAAGAAGGAAACTCTTAGGAGGTTTTCTGAGTAATGCCTAATAACCAAAGGACGGCTTCCTTCTTATACCTTCGGTCACCGCGGGAATTAATCCTAATGGCAGGAAGCTTTCCTCTTTTGCCCCATCTTTTAATGGTTAAAGGAGAAACTCTAAGAACTTGGGCTACTTCTTTGACTGTGAGTAAATCAGGGAGGTCTTCTAGGCTTAATTTGTTTGTATCGTTCATGTATTCAAACCCTAATCATTGATGATCAAAATAACAAAGCTGAGTATTGTTAGTTATAAATTCAGCTTTGTTCAAATGCGACTAAATTATTGTCTTGTTAAACAATATTAGAGTGTAGCATTTGTAGATTTATATATATCATAGAGATTCAGATAGTGTCAATTAGGCTTTCTGTTTATAGGTCTAGAAAGTCTTCAAAGTCAGAGAAGAGAATGACTACAGGATAAGATATATAAGATATGAGGTGACTACTTCGGTTTGCAGACTGATTACGGATCTTGGAGCTCAAATCAAAATCTTATTATTAGGTGACCTCTTACGAATATTTTTAAGACCGATAGTCTATTAATAATTTCACTAAACTATAAGTTTTAAATATTCTGACCCAATTTGTGCTTTAAATCAGGTTAGTTGAGAGTATGTAGTGGTATGAGTTGTTTAGTTTTTTTTGGGGCGAATTTAGGGCATGAGTGGAATACACACTTAAAAAAGAATAAGAAAAACCCCTCTTGCGAGGGGTTATCTTCTAAGAATCCAGTTTTTTTCTGGATCCCGGATCAAGTCCGGGATGACAAAAATCTTACTGTAATTCTACTGTAGCGCCTGCTTCTGTTAATTTAGCCTTAGCTTCATCAGCTGTTGCTTTATTAACTCCTTCCAAAACTGGTTTAGGAGCGGATTCTACTAAATCTTTAGCCTCTTTCAAGCCTAAAGTTGGAACTAGTTCTCTGACTGCTTTAATAGCGCCAATTTTGTTTGCGCCTGCATTAGTCAAAACAACGTTGAATGAAGTTTTTTCTTCTGCTGGTTCAGCTGATCCGGCTGCTGCTGGTCCTGCGGCCATAGCCATAGGAGCTGCTGCAGTTACTCCGAATTTATCTTCAAGAGCGTGAACTAAATCTGCGAGTTCAAGAACAGAGAGTTTTTCTATCTTTTCAATAATTACTTCTAAATCTTTAGAAACTTCCTTTGAAGACTTTTTTTCTTCTTTAGGAGATTCTGCTAAAACTTCTGCAGCTTCCTTTGCGGATTCTGCTTTTGGAGCTTCAACTATAGATTCTTCAGAAACTACTGGAGCATCTGTGTTTGTATTTTCGTCTGCCATATTGATTAGTGGTTAGGTTTTAGATTGTAGGTTGTAGTAATTAAACTCAAACCTAATGCCTATAACCTGAAACCTAACTTTTACTCACCGCCTTTCTGTTTTCGTATAGCATCTAATGCGTATACGAGATTTCTTAAGTTAGCTTGTAAAACACCGACTATTCCGTAGAGAGGTGAGCCTAAGGCTCCGACAACTTTAGCTCTTAATTCATCTTTAGATGGGAGTTCAGCTAGTTGATTAACCTGTTTACTGGTTAAGAATTCCTGAGCAAGGAAGCCGGCCTTAGTTTTACCAACACCTGCATCTTTGAGGGCTTTTGTTAAAGCTTTGATTGGAGCTATTTCGTCGCCATAGGCAAAAAGTGTGGCTACGGGACCAGAAAAAACTGCATCGTCGTCAACTTTGAAGCCATTATCCTTGAGGGCAATTTTTAAAAGATTGTTTTTGGTGATTGAAAATTGAGCTGAAACTTCATCGAGACCTTGTCTTAAAGTCTGCATTTGAGACATAGTCATTCCCTGATAGTCTGTAAAAACCATTGATTTAGCTTTGCTGACTCTTTCAGTTAAATCTGTAACTATTGCTTGTTTTTGTGCTTTTGTTTTTGGCATTTTTAGCTTTCTTGGAAAAATGGCCTAAGCCATTTTAAGGTAAAGGGTTGAGATCGGTAATCTTATTTCGCCTCCCGGCGATAAAAAGTGCTCAACCCATTTTTTTATCCACCGGATAAAAAAATCCCCGCTTGTGCGAGGCTAATGAGATCAAAGATATAATCCTGAATCTAAATATTGCCTCAGTAAGATTTAAGCATTTCTGCAACTTACTTTCTTTAGCTTTGGTATTTTATCCTGTTTTGAGCTTGAAAGTCAACTGCTTCTGTTTATTAAGTTGTTAATCGTTCTGAAATTGTATATCGTTAGAGCATGGGTTCTTTTGCTTTAGGTACTAGGCGTAAACTTCTTCCGTTACTACTGTTGATCGTTACATTTTTAATGATTCCTACATATATATATGCGCAGCTGGAAATTGCAGAAACTTATGATATGCCTGAGGGGGCTCAAGATGGTGACATAGTTTCTTATACTGATCAACGAGTCGTGCTTTCTGGGCACGATTATGACGATAAGATATTTGGAGTAATAGAAACTAATCCACTGGTTGCTTATCGAAGGCAGGATAATACTGGTTTGCCTGTTGTTAGAAGCGGTACGGCAGAGGTAAGCGTCATTACTTCAAATGGCCCAATAAGAACAGGAGATTTTATAACGTCTTCAGCTATGCCTGGAAAAGGACAAAAAGCGACTGCTTCAGGCTATATTATTGGAGTTGCTTTAGGGGATTTTAGCGAACAGGATGGGGAAGTAGTTGATTATCAAGATGGCGTGACTGTACGTCAGGTTAGGCAAGGGAAGATTAATGTAGCAATAAAGATTGAATTTGCAGAAATAGATACAGCTAGAAATCAAAACAGGCTTTTTGACTCACTTAATAATCTGTTATTTAGAAATATTCAGGATCCGGAGAAGTTTGTAAGTATTATAAGGTATGTTTTAGCAGGATTGGCGATATTGCTTAGCTTTTTGATCGGCTTTTTTACTTTGGCACGAACTATTCCTAAAGGGATTGAGGCTCTTGGACGTAATCCGTTAGCCCGGGCAACTATTCAGTTTGGGATTGTATTAAATATTATCTTTACTGTAGGGATAGCCTTGGTAGGTATCGTGGCGGCGATAATTATTCTAAGGTTCTAGCTTATTACTTCGTTGTGAATCCGTGTAAATATTGCTTCTCTATTAAATCAGGATGATGAATAATTTCTCAGTAATGTAAGTAAAAGTTTATGCTTTTATATGCATAAGTATGTAATATTATGTTAAGTTAACGACTTATTGACAGAGTTGTTAATATGTAAAACAATGGTTGTACGCTCGTTATTAATAACTAGTGAGCTGGATAGTTAGTTTCGATCATTCACTCTGAATCCGTCTGTGTGAATGAGGATATAGCTATACCGGCAGAAAGACAGGAGGTGACTTGTACATGCTATCAGGTATAGGTACAACAGAAATTGTTGTAATGGCTCTAGTTTTGTTAGTGCTGTTCGGAGGTAAAAAACTTCCAGAATTAGCAAGAGGCGTTGGAGATTCTATAAGAGAATTTCGAAAAGCCGCTAACGAAAAAGCATAGATATTATGCAAACTGCCAAAATTGCGAGTATCGCGTTTATGGCACTCATTTTTCCGGCTGCAGCCCTGGTACTTCCAATTGGAACTAGGGCTGCTTCTGGTAATGTACAGGTGTGCCAACCCTCCTCCAGCTGCCAAGTTGGGGAATTTTTGTATGATGATAACTATTCTCCGATAACTTCGGCTACATGTACAATCACTAGCCGCAACCCTGATGGGACTGTACTCTTAAATGCCTCAGCCATGACTGCATCAGTTCAAGGTGATGGTTGGTACTATAAAGATGTTTCAACGCCGGCAACTGAGGGTTTATATAGAACGCAAGTTTGTTGTACTTCTGGATCAGATTACCTTTGTTTGGATAAATCCTTTGAGGTTAAAGTGGATGCTGCTGTTTCCGGGGTTGCAGATGCGGTTTGGAATGCAGATAGGTCTTCATATAATACGGCAGGTTCTTTTGGGGAGGTAATGCAGAATGCAATTCCATCAACTTCTGATATCGCTTCGGCGACATGGGGCTATTCTAATAGAAGTCTGTCCACTTTTGGTGATCTGGTTACGAATGTCTGGAATTATAGTTCAAGATCTTCAAGCACTGATTTAGGAGATTTAGTGGCAAATATCTGGGGGTATAGTGATAGAACATTAACCGGCGCTGATTTGGATTCAGGATCTTTGGCTGTGAAAAGTGACGTAACTGGTTCAACTACTATTAATAACATTTCAGCGGAACTAGCTCAGACAAATTCTCTGCTCGAGCAAATTATCAAGAAACCAATTTTGGAAAATAGTTTAGAAAATGGTCCGGTTGTTAGTTTGGAATCCAAGATTGATGAAACCCAGAAAGTCGCAACTCAGTTAAATGCCAGAATTAAATATATTCGAAGTAAGATAGGTTATGTAGACAGTAAATGGTCACAGTTATCTAACGCTCAAGTATCGAAAAGTATTGCGGATATTAACCTACAAATAGGGACTAAAGCGGCAGGTAATCAGGCTTCTGTACTAGGGGTTTCGACATGGATTGATGAACAGTGGGAATGGCAGGAAATTAAGGCTGTTCAAGCTCAGGCTACTGCATTACAAAATAGATTGAGTGCTTTGCAGGCAGAGATTGATAAAAAAGGTAAGACAACTAGAGCTAAAAACGAAATTAAAGCGGTTATGATAGCGGCTGAGAAGATCCAAACATTAATGGGGAATGACTCATCGTCCTCAAAGTCGAAAACAGTGTCTAATAGATTGAATGAAGTAGTTCGTATTGCCCAATCATATCAATCTAAAAGCATAGAGTTGAGTAAATTATATAACCTTATTAACCAAGGTCAGCAAGGGGCTTTTGATGTACAAACAGATCAGCTATCAAGAGACGTAGCAGCAATTAATTTTATTCCTAAAGTTCAAAAGAATATTTTGGCTAAGCCAGAGACTGGGGAAAAGGGCTTGAAGAATAAAATATTAAGTCTGTTGGGGATGATTGATGCCAATAAACAGTTTTTAGCTAAGAAACCTGGAGATGCAATGGCGAGTACTTGGTTGGAACTTGGGAGTATTGTGTTTAAAACATTAATTACGAATCCTTCTGAGAAGATATCTCAAGAAGTGCCGGTAAAATATTATCTGCCAAAAGAAATCAAAAGAGAAAATATTTTGGAGATTGAGTCAAGTTTATCAGTTGATTATGACTCAGAGAAAGATCAGTATTTTGCTAAAGGGAATTATGAATTAAAACCTGGGGAGAGCAAAACATTAACTATCAGAGTCGATGATGCGATTTTTGCATTTAATGAAGATGAAATAAATGGGATGAAAAAACAGGCTGAGGAATTAGCAGAGCCTTTAAAGAACACTTCATACTTTGCTCAAGGAGCAACATTAAAGAGTGATATAGATGTTTCTTTAAATAAGATTTTGAGTTTGCAGAAATCGGCGAATACACCTGAAGAGAAGATTAGAGCCTATCGTGAAAGTAAAATCCTGATGGATGCAACGGGTGAGAAGCTGGATAGGCTGAAAGAAATCGCTGCTAGTGCTGGATCGGTGAATACGTTGTTTGGATTTGTGGGTGGAGCTCAAGTTCTAGCAGTTTGGGGGTTAGTAATTATTTTGATTACAGGATTTGTGGGGCTGGCACTTTATTTGAGAATGATAAAAGGCGGCAGTTTGAAGGGTCAAGAGTTAGGTATTAAGTCTCATGGGAGATCAAAGACGAAGAGTTTTGATGAGGAGTTTGAGATAGAGCAGAACAAAAAGGGCCATAAAGGTTTTAAGATGGCGGCGATTAGTATAATTACTGTTGTTGGGGTTGGAGTGACTGGTGGTTTTATAGCGACCAACCTTAATGGACCTCGGGCAGGCAACTCTCAGGTGTCTGATGTAAATGAAAGCAAGAAGATTGTCCTAGGTGAAGCAACTGAAAGCGCCCAGTTGCAGGAAGAGCTGAAGGGTGAGGAAGTTCAGTTGTTTGTCCCAAATGAATCAACGGTGGTTGTTTTGAAGGAGCCTACGATTGATTCAGAAGTTTTGGTTGATTTAGGATTATCACAACCAGTTCAGAAGCTGGCTACTTCAGGCAGTTGGACTAAAGTGGTAATTAATAGAGGGCAGTCGGAAAAAATAGTTGGATGGGTAGATGGTGATTTTATTGAAACTAATTCAGAACCCGAAGCAGTTGAAACTTCGAAAGTTACACAAGCGGTAGAGAAGGTGTCTTCAGAGATTCTGAAACTAGTAACAGTGCTTGATACACCAACAGGATTTTTAAGAGTCAGAAGCGGACCAGGTGGAAAAGAGTTAGGTAAGCTTGATCCAGGTAAGAAATACCCAGTACTTGAGGCTAAAAGCGGCTGGTTAAATATTCTGCTTGATGATGGTACATCTGGTTGGGTGTCAGGCAAGTACACTGATTTTAGTAATGGACGGTCAATTGGAGGTAAGATTGATCTCTGAATTTAATAAAGTACGGATATGAGATGGTTATATAGATAGTGGATAATAGCTCCAATTAAAATTCCTAAGGGCAGAAGTTTAATACTAACTCTTCCAAGCAGATAAATAATTAGGAATGTTGAGAGATGCATTGTGGTGGTTAACCCAAGTCTGAGTAGAAAAATGGGAATGCTGCCGGTGAGGAATATATTAGAAATGTACATCACGCTCTCGGAGAAAGAGAACAGAATCGCTGAGGTTAAAACTAGGACTTGTTGTTGTCTTATATTATGCGAACGAAGAGTAAAATAGATGACAATAGCTTTGAAGATTTCCTCGATAATAAAAGGATAAGGAAGAAAAAGTTCTATTGGCCAGAGAAGTAAAGGTCCAATAGCTGAGACTAATGGTAGGAAGATAATCATTAGTATTTATGAGCTCTGAGAACCCATTTATTAAGAAGTAGTGTTAGCTCGAAAAGAAATGCGAGAGGTAAAAACAATAATACTAGTGAAAGTAAGTCTGTGGGTGGAAGGAGGGTGGCAAAAATTGCAGAAGCGACATAGGCTATAAGCCGTTGTTTTTCGAGTGCTCGGTAGGTGATCACTTTTAATCTGACTAGAACAGTCAGGATGACAGGAAATTGAAAAGCTAAGCCCATTAGGATTGATGTGATTAGTATTTGAGACAAGAGACTGGAAATATCAAGGTAGTTGCCGATTTGCAGCTCCTGAGATTTCTCATAGAAAATTTGAATGACGTAGCGCATAATTAAAATTCCGAAACTGAACCCCCCAACAAATAGAACAAGAGAAAACGGTAAGAGAGCGAGGATCATCCGATATTCTTTAGGATGAAGAGCAGGTTTGAGGAAAGATAAAATTTGTATGATTATTAGGGGGAAAATAATGAGGGTGGCTAGTAAAAACGCAGAAGTGAAGGCTAAAGATACAAACTGGAATGGTGAGGTGAAAACTACATTAACGCCGTCAAGATCGAAAAGGCTGAGGCTGAAGGCAATAATTTTTTGATAATAAATGAAACCAATAGCAGAGGTTATGATTAGGATCGCGACAAGAAAGAAAAGTCTTTTTCTGATTTCGTAGATAAGAGGTAGATACTTTACGTAATGTTCTTCGATCCCTGTAAAAGAGGAGGATTCTGAAGCAGTTTCCATAACTTAAGGATTATTTGTCTTCTTTGAGGCCCTTGCGGAATTCTTTAACAGCTTCACCAAGTCCTTTAACGAATTGAGGGATTTTTTTGCCTCCAAAGAATAGAATGATTAAGGCGACTATTATTAAGAGTTCAGTTAATCCAAAATTAGCCATATTAGTCTTTCTTTTCTTCCTTAGTTTCTGATATTGCGGAATGGAATTCTTTTTTAGCTCTTTTGAGTTCTTTACCAGATTCTCCTAAGCCTCTGGCAAGTTCGGTGAGTTTTTTACTGCCAAATAAGACAATAACAAGTACTGCGATTATTATCCATTCTGTGGCTCCTAGGTTTGGTAGAAAGGGCATATATATAATATATACATGAGCTAATAGGGTTTGCAAGAGGCAGTTTTAAGAAGTTTAAATTGACTATTTTCAACCGTAGGCGATAGCTGTACGCTGTAATTTATGAGACAAGAGGATGTAATCCGGATTAGGGAGATGCTTAAAACTGATGAAAAGTATAAACATTTAGGAATTAGAGTAAGTAAGGATTTTAAAGATAGTTTAGAAAAGGGAATTCCGGTTGGGATACAGGTATTTTATGCCCAGGAGCATGGAGCGGATGTGGGGTTTGCTGTAGTTTCAATATCACCTCTAAAAATGAAAGAGTGGGAGCAGGTTTTTATTGAGGAAGGTTGGGTTGAGCCGGATTTTAAGACAGGGATTGCTTCTTTTGAACTGATGTATTTATATATTAAGGCAGGCTTTCGAAAAAAAGGATTAGGTTCGAAGTTGTTTTATAGAGTCAGAAATTATGCATCCAAGAGCGGGATAAGTAATATTTATGCATATGTTAGCGATACTTCGGACCATGCTCTTAAGTTCTATCTGAAAGAAGGAGGTCGGATTATTAGTAATTTTTCAGAGGTTGGAAATACCACAGCCTTTTTAGTTTGGGAAATTGTGCCTGAGTTGAGAGCTTCTGAGCAAAGTTAGAAAAGATGAACGATCAGAATAAATTAGTAGAAAAATATCATAAGGAGGCTCTGGGTCTAATGAAGAAGGCTGAGTTTGATGAGGCGATTGGAGTTTATGGAAAAGTGTTGTCTCTGGATTCAAAGTTTTCAAAAGCGTGGAATAATTTGGGAGTAATTTACAAAGTTCAGGGAAATCTGGAAGTTGCTGAGGCTAAATTTAAGCAGGCTTTAAAAATTGATCCTGAACTTGTTCCAGCGCTTTCGAATATGGGGAATATTTATAAATTGAAGGGAGATTATGTAAAATCGGTAAAATTTTACCGAAAGGCAATTAAAATAGATCCTAAATTTGCTGATGCATATAATAATTTAGGTGTTTTATATCAGGCTCAGGAGAAGCTGAAATCGGCCTTTAAGTATTATTTGCAGGCGATAAAGATTGCGCCTAAATTTTCTGATCCTTATTACAATTTGAGTGAACTGCTGCGAGGAATGGGTAAAATTAAAGAAGCAGAAGCTATGCTAAAGAAGGCCGCAAGATTTGATGTGCAGGACACCAGAAGTTAGTTCGAGTGGGCGTTTATTTTAGTGAAGCAAGAGTAGCTCTGGTTTTAGCATCGCGAAGTGTTTTTCCGGTTGAATTAGCTGCTAGATGGTCCGTTATTAACTCATCCCAAACTGCATCAGCAATATCGGTGGCTGAAGCGCCTCCAGCAGGGGTTTCAATAAATGTGTTGGAGCCGGAATCGCTAGTTGAACCCGAGCCGTTATTAGAAAAAGTATGACCACTTCTAACGCCAGTTCTGGCGACTCCAGAGCCAATTGTTATGCCGTATCCGGAATTGGCGTAGATAAGGTTATTCTCAAAGATATTATCTGAAATGCCGGTACCTGAAAGTGCGGCACCGTTGATACAGGAATAGAGAACACATTTCGAGACGAGAGATCGGGTGGTGTTGTTGCCAATTTTTATGCCGTCGCCGGTGCCGGAGTTTCCGCAGTCCTCAATTGCGCAGGTTTCAATTCTGGTTCGGGTCGCTGAGTTAATATTAATTCCATTGCCCCTGGCGTTGGCGATCCAGCAGTCTTTAACTAAAGCATTATCTCCAGTAATTACAAGACCATCTCTTGATCCAGAACTAGCAGTTTCAATATAAAGGCCGCTGACTTCAACGTTATCGGCGCTGATGGTAATTGTGTCAGCGTTTGTGACAGCAGGTATCAGTTGGAAGTTAAAGCCAGGACCACGGACTTTGAGATTATTCTTAGTTATAGTAAGTACTTCGGTAACAGTATTGACTCCGGCTGCATCGTTTGCCAGACAAAAGATAATATCGTTATTGCCGGCTGTAGCTAATGTTTGGGCTTTTGAAAAGGTGGCAACGGCAGTGAGCGGTGTAGTTCCATTATTGGTATCACTACCGCCAGTTGGATCCCAATAATAAATGCTGCCAACTCCAGCATGATTGCCGCCGGTTCGCATGCTTTCAAGCATGTACATGATGTTAGTGGTTGTGGTTGCAGAGGCATCAGAAATTGTGGCTGAGGAGGATTGGGAGATGATTACCTGAGTGAAGGCTGTGGGAAAGATGGCGGTATTGCCGTATTGGTTTGTAGCAACAAGATTACCTCCGGATACGGTACAAAGAATTGTATCTGGTCCGTCCCGTTCTTCGAAGGCTAAACGCCAGTCATTTATTAGTTCTAACGTTATACCTACCCTAACACCGCCGCCTAAGTCTTGTTTTCCGGAAGCATTGGCGATCTGGGTTATTTCCAAATTCGAGTTATCAGCTTCGTAAATACGGATATCATCATGTAGATCTTGAACTGTGATAGTAGTCGCAGGGTCAAGGACAGTGATTATTTTGGTATTTTTATCAAATGAAGTGGCCATGATTTAAGTATCAAGAGTCATGTATCAAGAGTCAAGAGTCATGGGTCAAGCTTTTTTGCCAGAGCAAGCTCTTTTTCAATTAAATCTTTTTCGTCACTGATGGCTTTTTCAAAGGTCAGGATATTATTTTTGATCTTTTTTATGTTTTGCTCAAGCATCTTAACATCGGGATGGTCGGGGTTAATCTGGCTGATGACATATTCAAAATGATCAATAAAAGCCTGTTCTTTTTTTATTGTACCCCTAAAAATTTGAATGTTGTTTTTATGTCTTTGGGCGCTTTTTTTTAGAGCATCCGGGTCGAAATTTCTACGATTTGTTTTTAGAATACTCATAAGGGTTGATGGGCAGAAGGGCTACTTTAAGCGGTCCCAGAAACTTTTCTTTTGACTGCTATCTTTTTTATCTTCGATTGTTTCTTTTAAATCATTTCTGAGAAATTCTTTTTTCTCAGAAACTGCTTTTTCCTCACTGGCAGTAGTTTGTTCAGGGGTTTCAATTGGGCCGGATTTTTTAACTACTTTTTTTGTGATATCTTCATCAGCTGCTTCAGCTTGTGCCTCGACAACAGCTTCGACTAAGGTGTCTATTTTAGCAGCAATCACTGCGTCTTTATCGACTAAAGGTTTTTGGGTTTCAGGGAGGCGGTATTCAAAAATCATTTTTTCCAAAGTTTCCCTATTTTCGGAGCGAAGTCTAACTACGCCGTAGGGGTCACGGGCAATGTAAAAGATTTTGTTGCCATTTAATGATCTGGATATTTCGAATCTAATTACTGGTTTAGGTTGTACTATATCTTCCATAATTTTTTGTTCTATACAAAGATTGTATCAGTTGTTCTAATGATACTGTTGCTCATACCTGAGGTGGTAACTGTAGAATCGGCTTCATAAGGGATAATATTACCGGCATTTCTGGCTCTGACCCTGACCGGAATATCAGCAAGATAAGTGACTTCGGCGGTTTCAGTTCCTGGAGTACCGGAGGAGCCGGTTGTTTCGTAAGTATCGATCATTGGGACATACCAGGTGTCCTGAGGAGAGGTGGTGGTAGCTACCGGCAGAACATTCAACCTGATTTCGTCTGTACTTGTTTGGCCAGCTATTGCGGGCGAGATAGTTACTGTATCGTCATCGGTTACAACAGTAATATATGATACTGCGTTGCCGCGGGTAACATTAACTACGAGGTCGCCAACTCTGGATGATGCAAAGGCTCCAGTTTCAACAATGGTGACAGTGTTAGTTCCGGAATCAGCAGATGCGATTGTCGAACTTGCCAGTGTGAAAGTGGCACTTGCCCAGCTTGAAAAGCGGATTCGGTATTCAGCACTTGCTGAAGTGTCGACTAAACGAATAATACCGCCAACTGATTTGCCAGGCTCATCGGCAGTAATAGAGGATCCCATAACGGCGGTGGTTGCCAAGGCTGATTGAGTGGTAGCGCTGTATCTATTTTTGATAATTGAGCCGCCGGTTCCAGAGAGTCTGAAGACAGCAACTTTATCTCCGGCTCTGGTATTACCAACAGAAATAGTAACTTTGGTTGGGGCTTCGATGACTGTTCCCTCGTCAGTTTTAAGCTGGAAATTATTAGCTTCAGTAGTCAAATAATCGGTCAACAGAACGCCTGTGGCGACGAAGAAGGTTCCTCCAGCGAAGGTACCGAAAGGAGCCGCGGCAATAGGAGTTACAGCTGTGGCTTCAGTGTTAATTTCGACAGTACCGCCGGTTGATCCGTCAGTTAGAGTATGGGTGGTAGCATGAGTGGCGAAGGTCCCTCTGGTATTTCTGAGCATGATGATTTTATCAGTTGTGTTGTGATTGACTACGATTCCGGTGGCTCCTGAGGTTTCCTGGGTAACGGTATTGCCGTCCACGATGGTTCCGGTAACTGAACCGGAATATTTAAGACGGTATTCGGTTCCAAGATAGAATTGTCCTTCAATGGTTAAGGATCCGGCATCGATGTCTCCGGTGTTTCCCCGGCGAGTAATATATTTTGTGTATTCATAAACGTCAGCGAGCGCATTTTGATTACAATCTAAGGTTATTGAGTAATTTTCTGCTGTACCGTTTTCGTCAATATCAGCTGAACCTCCGGTTGCTAATCCGCCAAAAGTAATTGTTGGGGGTGAGCCAAGAGCAGCTGGCCCGGCATCAGATGAAGTGCCGTTGATATCACCTGCTTTTCCAGTTGTTGTGGTGAAGGCTTCGTTGTTTGAAAAATCGGTTATAGGGTCTCCTATGAGATAGTAATCAAAAGTACCGGTAGCTGCTGCTGCTCCGGTAACTGCAGTAACGACTGCTCTAGCAGTAGCGCTGACGGTGACAACATCGCCTGCGGCTATAGTGCCTGAGCCGCCATCGAAGGCGATAGTTTTATAACCTGTGGAATTATCTAAATCTGAACCAGTCTGAAGCGGGATAGGGTTTCTTCCTCCGGTAGTTAAGTCCACGGTGTAGTAGGAATAAGTTTTAGAGTACTGACGGGCAAAAACTTTAATATACCCTTCATCTGTTTCGGTACCAAGCTCCTTAACGTTAACTAAAATATCGAAGTGACCGTCAGACCACCAGTCAGTTGTGGCTTTATATGCGGTTAAGTTACTACCGTTTTGCTGAATATACAAATGAGTATTGGATTCGATCGTACCGATTGAATAGATGTTAGCCCAAAGTGACTCACCGCCTGAAACAGCAGCGACTGATTGTGTGGCTGAAACGGTTCCGCCGATAAATCCCTGATCATAAACAGGATTAGTTGAGTAAGATCCGGCAGTTATTCTATTGCGGATATAGTAGAGACTTTGAGAGCCGTTTAAAGAAAGGGCTGTCCAGTCTGAGGGAACTGTGAAAGTAAGTGTTTGACCATCGGCAGCTACGGCTGTAAAGGCTTTGCTGGAGGCTGATGTTCCATCAGTTACGCCTGACAGAGAAGCCCAAATTGAACCGTTGTAATATTCCCAGACTGTAGCCAGAGATCCGCCATCAACCCCGGCAGTGCCGTTAGCGTTATCAAAGATTACTTTTTTAAACTTTTGACTGTAGCCGATAGCTACATAATCAGAAACTGCTTCAGCTGCAGGGAAGATTTCCCAGTTGGCGTTGGAAGAATCGTTAGCATGGATGCTATCGTCAGCAAATGTAGTTCCAGAATCATCATAATTTAGAGCAACGCTGATGGAGTCATTTGTTACGGCGATAGTTCCAGAGGTTGAATCCCAATCATTGGCAGATGCAAATGTTGCCGGCCTGATCCAGGCATATTTGACTGCTCCAGTGGTATTGAAATCAAGTAATGTGCCGCTATCTAAACCCGTGGCGTTAGTGATTGTGCGCCCAATATCAGTGGTGTCGAAGTCTGTACCAATGGTGTAGCCTATGCGGACAATACCAACGTTAGTGGTTGTTGCTCGGTCCCAGGAGGCAGTTTTTAAAGCACCTCCGGTTAAGTATTCGACGGAAGTCCTGTCGATAAACCAAGGGTCTTTGTCTCCGGCATCGATAATACCGATGGTGTACTCAGTAGGAGTCTGAGCTGACATTGGTACGCCATCATCCATTTGTCCAAGTTCGTCAAAGTGATTCTGTAAGGCTGAATAGAGGGCATTGACGGTGTCGGTAGTAGTTGGAGAAACTGAGGTGTCACGCCAGATGCGTTTTTGGCGGTTTTCAGATTCATAATAAACTACCCATCTGCCTGAAAGAATTGTATCAGCCATAAATTATTAAAGCAGTCAGCGATCAGCTGTCAGCCTTCAGCCCTCCTTTATTGTTTGTATTCGAATTTTCAGAATTTTGGGGTGAGAAGTGGAGATTATAACGGCAAACACAGTAATAAGAGACTGCCTGATATGGGGCAGCATCAGCATTTTTGGCACTCATTTTTCCCTTTGAATTTAAAGTAACACAGCAGTTTTAAGGTTGTAAATACTGCGGGATGCGTTTTTTAGGCGTACACCTTAAGGGTGAACAAATATTGTAAGAATTATGTAAATGAGCCTTTTTTCTCCAGCCTCAACTATTTTAAAAGGGTCCGGGTTAGCTGGCGATTGAGTCGGCCTGTTGACCTATGTAGACTGAGACTCCAGCTGAATTTACTGTGGCCTGAGTTTCAAGGGGAACATATTTAGGGGCGGCGCTGGATTTGCGAACCCGGATGGTGATGGCAAAGTCGGAGACATATTCGACTCCGGAAATAGTAACTGTAGAGCTGGCAGCAGTACCTGAACCCAGTAAGGTTTGATCCGATGTCTTATAAACGTAATATCGACTCCCGGAAATGACGTTTGTCAGAATAATATCAACGGTTGTTCCGGGATAGTCGCCTGGACCGACGGTGTTGGTATAGATCTCCATTCCATCGACATAGCTATTAAACGATGGAAAGAGCGCGAACTGAGTATTGGTAACTACGTTAGTAGCCCGGGTTTGGTTATCGGAATTGCGTCTCACCAATTCAGCCGGAAGGAAAGTTCCGACTACATTAGACAGAATAATTGTACCGGTGGTGGTAGTTAAGTTATAGACTTCATCAACTGTGGCCGTGGCTCCTGAAGTGGTGCCTTCAATCTCTTCCCCAACTACAAAGGCATTGGTTAGCGTTGAAAACATCATTCCCGGGCGGGCGGTCATGCGGATTTTGATCAGAAAACCGGTACTGGTTGAGACTGATTCAGCAGCTAAATTAGCCGGGGTTGCAGTTTTATATGCTCCGTAGCCTGAACCTGTGTCAATCGAATATTCTAAAAGTATTGAGAAAGCGGCATCTAAACTGGAGGTATGTCCAAGATCCAGGCTGCTGAATTTTGGTAATATGTCCCGGAAACCTGAAACAGTATAGATTCGATGCGGCCAGGTGAACTCAATCGAGTCTCCAGCGGTTCTAAAATAAAGTCTTCCGGTGTTAGAAAAGGCAGGTGAGCCGGAGACGATAGTATAGGGGGGTGTATCTTCAGCACTGGCGTTAAACCGCATGGCCAACGCTCCGGTAGTGGGCGAGGTATATAACTCATGAAACATGGTGTCATAAACTGTGGTGAATGAAATACCTACGCCATCGACCGCTGAACCAAGAGCGTAAGTGGTGGTAGTGGTGATTGCATCAGCATTACCTCCTGACACTCCTTTCATGATTACACCCAGGGCCGAGTTGGTAGCCGAAGTATAGTAAGGGATGTCGTAATGGTTGAAATGGATGTTTTGTAGCGTCACTCCGGCGGCGTTATTGAGTAATGTCAGAGGAGTCACCGCCGAAATATAATTCCTCCAATTATTAATCGTAAAATCATCAAAGACGTTATTGTTGGAAAGAGCTGTACTGCTTAGTACCATCGAGGTGTTTGCCGCGTAGTTAAAGTCAACTTCAAAATCCTGAAAATTATTGTCCGAAGAACCGACAAGTGTGATCAGCGCTCCTGATAAACCTCCGTAACCAAGCTGGCTAAAATTACTAATCCGGTTATTTGAGGCGTTTGATAAGCTGATTGGTGCATGTGAACCGGGTTGAGTGATAAAACCTACCCGGTTATAGTCTGAAGGTGTAAAACTTGAAGCTGTTCCAAGATAAATCTCAGAGAAAAAGGCGTTGGCCGGGGCTGTTGCCAGGGTCAATTCAATTCCCTGATTGGTGTCGTTGCCTCCTAATGATCTCGACCAAGCTGCGGCTAGGGTGAGTTCCTGTGCAGCCGCTGCGAGGACAGATCCGGTTATTGTGCCGGTTGAGATTGGACCTTCTGTAACTAAAGGCTGGGCTGGGGTGATTGTTAAAACAGTTGCTGCAACAGTAGCCAGTAGATAAGTACCGTCATTAGAGGTTGTTCCGGCCACAATTATGCTATCCCCGGCCACAAAACCGTCGGTGGTGAATGATCCTGTGGAGGCTGTTATAGTGTGAACAGTGCTTGCTGTGGCAAATGTCAAAGTACGACCACCGGATCCGGCGGCTTTTTTTAATGTGGTATTTGTAATAGGGGCTAAGGCAGTTGATCCCGGAACAACATTGGCAGTTGCGACATATATGTATGCCCCTTGAGTATTGATCTGAATTGTAAAAGTATGGCTGGCTGAAGTGGCGGTGAATGCTGTTGAAACTCTTTGCCAGGCTCCATTAGCTGTGAAAGCCTGAGTGGTTGGGGAAGTAGTATTGATTGATATTTCCCCGGCAACGGTTTGGAATTGGGCATGAGGATCAGTCATAACATAGACTGAAAAGTTATAATCCTGACCGCTTTCCAGATCGGCTACTGTCTGAACAGCCCTCCCGCTTGGTCCGGTCGAAACAAGCCTATCTCCCACGCCCGTAATCGATGCGGCAACTGCATAGGGGATCTGTGATGGTGCTACCCTCTGATCTACTGTAACTGTGGCATTAGTTTTGACCCAGGCGACATTGGAGAAGTCATCAGCATAGGTTAGGAAATTAAAGGCCGGAGTAGTCATCCCATTGACATAGACTTCAAACTCGGAGCTTTCGCTGCCATACATAAAGGTGATTGTTTGACCGGAAAAGGTTGCCAGAAAAGCCGTATCGACGGTTATTGAGGTAGCACTGTCTACAGAGACAACTTTAGTTGGCCAGGCGATGCCGGGGCCGTAGATATACATTCCGGCAGAAGCTCCTTTACTCAACGTCTGACCGGTAAAAGTTGAAGCATTAACAACGCTTAAGGTTATTTGCCAGGCTGTATCGACTGATACTATGGTGGCGCTGGCTCCGACACCTCCGCCTGAGATCTGCATTCCTGGACAAACGTTAGCGGCCAGGAAGTTGGTGGTGGACCCGATTGGAATACGGACTTTATTGGAGTTGATCACTCCATCACAATTGAGAATCGTCCCAAGGCTGGTATTAAAGCTGCCTGATGGAATAGTAAGTGTTGTCCCTGCGGCAGTGCCGGCGGCATTCGTTATACCTGAGTTGGCTGCTTCGTATTTCTGCATCCGGTAATAGTAGGTTGAGCCGTTTGAGGGGACATCACCTGTCAGAGTACCTGAAGATAGCGCTGCGCTTGTTGATAGATTGGTGTGGTTGGTGGTGAGAGTTATGACTGTGGCAGTGAGGGACAAAATCATATAGGTGCCGTTATTACTGGAGAATCCCGATGCTGTGACGTTAGCGCCTGCCAGAAAACCATCAGTGATAAAGCTGCCTGAGCTGGCGGTGATGGTACGACCCGCCTGGTTAAAAGTTATTGTTCGTCCACCCGCGGCTGTGGCAGTAGCCACATAACCGTTAGTGTAAGTTACTACAGTGCTGGTAGGTGTATAAAAAATCCTGGAAGATGCGTCTCTGGTGAAACCGGGTGAGGTGCCGCGGAATATGGTATAGGACACTGTTGCTGAGGTTGGTTCGCGTCTGACCCAGGTTAAAGTAACAGCCCGGGGGCCGCTGTTATAGGCGGACATACTCTGAGGATGGTACTTATAGCCTAAATAAGGAGTCGCAGAATAGACCCGGCTTTCAGCATAAGAAGTTGAAGATCTGTCAGTCCAGTCCTTGAAGGTTCGGATTTTCAAATAATATTTTGTATCATCCAGTAGG
Source organism: uncultured Gammaproteobacteria bacterium (assembly GCA_964392925.1). Taxonomy (GTDB): domain Bacteria; phylum Patescibacteriota; class Microgenomatia; order Daviesbacterales; family UBA10151; genus JACPKO01. Next base: position 31,701 of record CAYMRP010000006.1, on the reverse strand, counting down.
TGCGCCTCGGCGATTGGGTCATTACCGATACGGGCGGCTGTGGTAAAGTTTTTCATTCCATTGAACATGTCCTCTGAAAACTGAATATTGGTTATCACGTTGTCATTGGAGACTCCGAGGAAAAAGGGTGACATACAGTAGGATTCAAGGTTAGTAATGGTGTTGTTATTAAAAAGAGAGGTTAAGCTTAGTGCCGCCTGGAAATTTCTAACAATGCCTAGTCCATAAAATCTGATATTTGTCCAGGTTGAATTCTCGGTGTTGGTTATTGTTAGAGCGGCGTTTGGTGCTGAGACAGTTCCTGTACCAGAAGAGAGAACTAAGGCAAAAGGCTGGCCGATTGCCATATTTAAATCTGTTATTACAGCGTCATTAATATAGTTCCAGGCATTGGTCGATCCTTGTCCATAACGGGTATCCCGGCTGAACCAGCCGTTAGAGCCAATGGTAGCAGAGAATTGGTAATAACGTCTGACTGGTTCCAAAGCGAATCCGACGCTATTCATAGAAACTCCGTAGCATTCTGTTAAGACTGGAGGTAGCGAAAAGCCTACATTAGTAAGTGAAATCGCCTCAGCTTGAGTAAAAGTATTGTACGATTCATCAAATAAGCAGATGCTGGCTGTTAAAGTACCTCCGGCACTCATTACCATATTTGCGCCGACCAGACGGGATGCAGTCTGGATATTTGCCGGAACAGCTGAAGTAAACATAATATTCGGGCAGCGGACTTTGGCACCATTAGGGACCTTGTTCCCGTTAATATTGTCTCCAAATTCGACAGTATCGGTCAGCTGTGACACATATGGATTGAAACAGGTGAGGGAAACATCCATAGGCGTGCCTGTTTGGAGCGTCCAGCCAGCTCCAGAGTTGGTAGATGTGATAGCTGCACTTCTTAGATTGGAGGAATTTGAAACTGCGACGAGCGTCGTTCCGTTTGCGCAGATTGCCCACCAGTTGTTGGCATTAGCAGCAGCCATTGTGGTGTTAGTTACTGCCGTGCTTCCGTTTGGAGTTCTGGAGGTGTTAACCGAATTTGTTGTCGATACGATCACAAAGTTAGTGCCGTCCCATGCTACGCCACGGCTGGTTGAATTTGCCAAAACTGCTCCTGTTGTCCAAGAGGTTGCATCTGTTGAATACATTGAGACAGCACTGGATCCCGATACAGCAAAGAAGCGTGTGCCATTCCAGGCGATGCTTAAATAGTTTGCAGATGTCATGGCTCCTCCGTTGGTCCAGGTTCCTGTCCCATCGGCATCCCAATTGGAAAGTGTGGTGGAGGAAACTGCGACGTATCTGTTTGCAGCGCCAGCTCCGTAGTTGACGGATCTCCATATTGCGGACGACATGGTAGATGCTGTCCAAGTGATACCATCTGCAGAGTACGCTCCAATGGTTGTTGCTGCATCAGCGGCAGTGCTTCCTACTGCGACAAAGCTGGTACCATTTGTGGCAACTGATTTCCAACTTTGAACTGCTGGCAAGGCACGTTGAGTCCAGGTGACCCCATCAGGAGAAGTTGCACAATAACCAACACCATAGACACCATGCGAGGCTACTGCCACAAAAAGCCCGCTGACTGAGCCATAAGTGATTGCTGTCCAATCAGCAACAAACGGCAGCGTTCGTTTGGTCCAAGTTGCCCCATCGCTTGAAGTGGCTGCAACATTAGAGTACGTTCCAGAAACAGCCACATAAGTGCTGTTGCCGAATGCGACTCCTGTCCAGTCAGGAGAGACTTCAGTTGTTGTATTGGCGTTAAGCTCAATCTGGGTTGAGGATATCACTCGGTTTACTACTGTATTTGCTGGTATTCCGGGGCCGAAGACTGAGGCACCTGGATAGAGACCAGTGGATGAAGTTGCTGTGATTAGCTTTTGGGCTAAACTTCCATCAGTTGAATTGATTACTGTTGGACCGTAGGCTGCAGAAGCTGCCTGCTGGATAAAGAATTTCCCCCGTTCTTCTTTGCCTACAGCTGCCAGGCCGTTTTTCAAAGTGGGTGCGGTGTCCCCGTATGCACCGGTTGCATTTAGCCACATCTCGTACACCCCAGATCCAGAAGCTGTCTCTACCCATAGTGTGGCGATATAGTCACTAAAGGGAGCAGTCATAGTTTGTCCTGATGTGCCATCTCCGGTACCAAGTTCAATCCAATTACCAGTAATTTCAATATCACCGATACCTGATCCAGGTGTTATAGAGGCAGCAGCAGCACCTGTTACACGTCCCATGGTAAATCTTATACCCGTTGAGGTTGAACTGTTGGTGATGGCTAGCTTGCCGTTGGTCAGGGTTATAACATTCCAGAATTTACCCTGGTCGGTATTAACTGTAACAGTGGCGTTGTTAGTTATAACAAGCGTGTCGTTAGAGTTCCAAGTAGTTGGGGTATGAGTAATACAAGATACTGCCTGCGACAGTGTTGTTTGGGCAACCCAGGCGATACCATCATAGCTGTAGGCTCCGCCTGATGTAGAGGTGCTGGCAATTGCACTAAAAAGATTGTTGCCAAAAGCGACACCAACCCAGCTTCGGGAGTTTGGTAGAGTGCTGGCCTGCCAAGTTATTCCGTCAGCAGAATAAGCTGCGGCTGTTGAAGGACCGGTTGCGACAGCGACAAAAGTGCCGTTGCCATAAGTGACTGAAGTCCAGCTGGCGGCTGAGGGCATAGTTGTATCATTCCAGGTTAGACCGCCATCTGTGGAGTATGCACCACTAGTATTACCGGAGGCGACTGCGACAAATGTCCCCTCACCGTAGGTTATAGAAGTCCAGTTACGGGCTGCGGGAAGCGCTCCGCCGGCCGTCCAAGATGTGCCATTTGTGGAGTAATTGGAGTCAGTACTGTTATAGGAAAGAGCTACGAATCGGTCATTGCCAAAAGCTAAAGCTCGCCAGTCACCACTAGTGGTTAGAGCACCTGTGGAAGTCCATTTGGCACCATCGGATGAGTATGCGCCGGCAGTTGAAGCACCACCAGATACAGCAACAAACTTATCGAGGCCATAGGCAACAGCATACCAAGAAGCTGTAGCAGGCATGGTGCGGAGTGTCCAGGTGGCTGTTGCCCCAGCAGGAGAGGAGGCAGCAATTGTACCGGAGGTTGAGCTAACTGCGACAACAATATTATTTCCGTAACAGACAGATTGCCAGGCAGAGGAGGAAACGATTGTGGCTGTTACCCAAGTAGCAATACCCGTAGCTTGGGTTTGATAGGTGGCTGATCCAGAAGGTAAGGCTACAAAATTAATACCTCCGGACATAGCATAAGCATCATCGGCGTTGATGCTTCGATCAACCGTTATTGTTGCCATCTAAACTTTGCCTCCGAATTGAACCTGTGAATTTGGTGCGAAAACATTCTGTATCTAATTTACAACTTTTTTAGGCACTCTTTCAATTGGCTTGATTAGGGATTTTTTTTGACTTATTATGCGATGAGTTTATGGGGCAATTTAATATTAGATTAAAGCTAGGGTTACTAATTCTGATAACAATCATTCCGACTTTGGTACTGATACTTTTTGGTATTGTTGATCAATATGAAACTGCCCGGAACAACTCTCTGAGCAATCTAAAACAGGTCGCTAATACTTTTTCAGCTGAACAAAGCCAGACTGTTGAGGGTGCCAGGCAGCTTTTAATCGGTTTATCAACGGCTCCTTCAGTAAAATCTCTTGATAATGTTGCCTGTAATAATTTTCTTAGCGAGTTAATTTTGAACTATAAAAGATATGCAAATTTTGGGGTTGCAGATGAGAATGGAGATTTAGTATGCAGTGCAATTCAAAGTTCGGAGAGTATAAATGTAGCTGACAGGCCATTTTTTAAAAGAGCTTACGGGGAGAAAAAGTTCGCGGTTGGTGAATATCAAATAGGACAAATATCGAAAAAATCGGTTCTAAATTTCGGTCACCCAATAACGGACAATAACGGGCGAGTTATTGGAGTAGTTTTTTCTTCGCTTGATTTATCGTGGGTTAATGAATTTATCTCCGCTTCCAGCCTAAGAGAAGGTGGTGAATTTTCTTTAATTGATCAAAATGGGATTATTTTAGCCCGTAATCCTGATCCTGAGATTTGGATAGGTAAAGTTTTTAAGGAAGATACATTAATCAAAGAGGGTATTGAAAAAAAAGAAATAACATCGGATGTGGCCGGGACTGATGGTGTTAGGAGATTGTATGCATTTAAAACCCTGGTTGCAGCTGAGGAGTTGCCGGCTCATGTTGTTGTCAGTTTGCCTTATGACGTGATTTTTGAGGAAGCAAATCAGGCTTTTAAAATCAGTTTAGCCATTTTGTTCATTACTTCAGGCTTGCTTATATTAGTTTCCTGGAGGATGGGAAACCTGTTTTTAGTCAGACAAATTGAGACATTGCAGGAATTAGATAAACAAAAAACGGAATTTGTATCGACTGCTTCGCATCAATTAAGAACACCTCTTTCAGGTATGAAAATGTTGCTGGAGATTTTACTGGGGCGGGAGGTAGGAAAATTAAATAGAAAGCAGACTGAAATTGCCAAGAATATAAACGAATCAAACGAGAGGATTATCGGGCTTGTTAACGCACTTCTTAATGTTTCAAAAATTGAACTGGGGAAGCTCAAGATGAATGCTGAACCGATTGAACTCAGATTAATCTTTAAGGATCTAGTAAGTGTCTTACGTCCTAAAATTGCTTTAAAGAAGTCTAAACTAGTAATATTGAACAAAGAAAATATTAAAGTGTTTGTTGACCGTAAATTCTTCACCCAGGCACTTCTTAATCTTTTTGATAACGCCATAAAGTATTCACCTATCAACAGCCCGGTAAAAATTGAGGTTCTTGAGAAAGGAGAGTCAGCAGCTATAAAAATTTCGGATAAAGGGTACGGTATTTCTGTTAAAGAGCAGGCAAGTATATTTCAAAAGTTTTATAGAGGTCAGAATATAACCCGTGAAGAAATAGAAGGAAATGGGCTGGGACTTTATATTGCGAAAAACATTATTGAAGAGTCGGGAGGAAAGATTTCTTTCGTAAGTCAAAAGAACAAGGGTACAACTTTTACGGTGATTGTACCGATTTTTAAGGCCTAGTCCGGAAGTAGTATTTGTGATAGCTTAAATTGTATGAGCGTTACTCGGGTTTTAGCTGTTGAAGATGATAAGTTTATTTCGGGTGCGTACAAAACTAAATTTGAGAATGCGGGTTTTAAATCCAAGTTTGCTTTTGACGGTAAAGAGGCGATGGCGCTGCTAAAAACTTTTATACCAGATGTAATTATTCTGGATTTGGTAATGCCCCGGGGTGACGGATTTGAATTATTAAAGCAGCTTCAGAAAAATAAAAAATGGTCGGAAATTCCGGTAATTATAGCTAGTAATTTAGAGGAGGAGGGGTTTGTGCAGAAAGCCAGATCTTTTAGGGCTAATGAGTATGTCTTCAAAAGCGGGCTTTCACTAGCTGATTTAGTGAATCGGATTAATGAAATTAAGACTGAGCGAATATCCAAACAATGAGTAAATCCGCTCTATCAGTATTAGCTGTTGAGGATGATAAGTTCATTTCGAATGCTTTTAAAACAAAATTTGAGGCTGAGGGGTTTAAATTTAAAGCAGCTTTTAATGGTGAGGAGGCTTTGGAGATTCTGAAGACTTTTGTGCCGAGCATTATTATTTTAGATATTGTCATGCCTATTAAGAATGGTTTTGAAGTTCTTAAAGTGGTTAAAAAAGATAAAAAATTGTCTGAAATTCCGATTATTGTGGCTACAAATTTGGGGGAAGAACAATATATTGTTAAAGCTAAAGAGATGGGAGCCAATGACTATATGCTTAAAAGCGAACTATCTTTAAGTGAGCTGATTGAGAAAGTAAAATATTTGTTGTCAAGGATTAGGCAATAATATCCTCTATTTGAGAGATGTATGTACTGGCGGCCAGGTTTTCGATAACTGCTCCTGTTTCAATCGGCAAGTATTTCACCGGGGTGACATCGACGGTGCCACTGGTACCAGATCCAGCCAATGAAACTGTATATGTTGAAGAAGTCGGCACACTAGCGATCACAAACGATCCGTCTTGACCAACCGCATCACCGCTATCAAATTCTAGTTCAATTGGCTCCCCAACATATCGACCATGCCCTGAGTAAGTGATCTCAACAACATTAGCTATCCAAGTATAATTTGATGATTGGGCCGTATTTATAGATTTTCTTACTCTGATGCGTAGGACATCCCCATTACTTGCTGATGCAGTTGCACTTGCTGTTGCAGCTGACGCAATAGCGTTGGTTATAGTTGAGGAGGTCGTTGTATTGTATATTTCGTATCTTGATCCGGGGATTAAATTTGTAAGTGAAATAGTTGCTGTATCAAGGGTATATAGATTAGCTGTTTGTGCTTCTGTGCTGGAGGTAGTGTCGATCCTAATAAACGAAATTACGTTTGTTGTTGAGGCGGTATCGCAGACAATTCTAAATTTGAGCCGAAATCCTGTTGCCGAGATGGTCTCACCACTCAGGTTCGTACCAGTCAGATCTTTCCAGCTGCCGTTCCAACCATTTCCAGTATCAATTTGGTAAGAAATATCATGGTTGCCATAATCAGGACCGCTTACATACGTCACATTGGTTCCCGTCACTGTTGCCGTGGCGTTATTAAGTGCGGTATGTCCCAAGATCCAGTAAGGACACTCCAAGATATATTCATCGTCAACCGATTGGAGCGACAAAGTTCCGGCTGAGGTAAATCCACCCAATCCCGCTACTGTCAAATTGCTATACGTTGCAGTGGCTTCGGTTGGTTCATTCATGATTGCTAGGATTCGACCTGTTGTGTCGGATGTAAAAAGATCCATCCAGTGGGTGCCATACACCGATACTTGTGGGGTGACTGAGTTCAGTGCAGCCCCAATACCCTTGTGACTAGAATTCAAAAATAATGGAGTCACTGTGTAATTGGTAGCTACACCGGCCACAGTTGTGTATTGGTAGGAGAATACAGATTCTAAAATAAGATTATTATCGGTATTTAATTCGGTCAAAATTCCAGTACGTGTAGTAAGAGTTTCAATATACACTCTTTGTATTTTTACAGTGTCATTATTACCTCCGGATACAAATAGAATACCCATTCTCCAAAGGGGTATTGTTCCACCACTCAGCATTGTAGTTCTAGTACCGACATTTCGGATAATTGTATTTACGGTCGCGGTAAAAGAAACTAGTCCTGCATACGGATGAACATTTACAACAGCTCCGTTATAACCAAAACCGATTCCATCAATGGTCGTATTTACGATTCCCGCACCAACGGTTACACAGTAAGATGCGGCGGTAGAATTGGTCATTCCCATATATCGATCCACCCAATTGAGTGAATTAAAGGTGATATCTTTCGACGTTACTAGAGAAATAGTCGTGGAATTAATACTGGTAACTCTGGTCAAAGTAACGTTGTTGCAATTGGTAATCACCAGTGAGTAACCCGTACTTCTTGCATATTGGAGTATCCCACTAACGACATTAATCAACTCCAGATCTTTGCATGATGTGATAATAATATCGTGATCACTACTGCCTGGGGCGTTACCTCGAACCAAATAACAGTTAGAGATTGTTCCTCCAGCAAAATTTGACTGACAGTTTAAAGCATTGAGATCCAGATTGCCGTGCATTCCCAGACCCACGTCATTGATGTCAATTTCTGTTGCGCATTCCTGAAGCAATATTGAGTCAAAAGTGGCCAGATGATTTATATGTACAGAATAAGGCTGCAAAAAATTGAAATACCAATCACCGTAAAGATATTCGGCATCAATTGCCCCAGCACTCGAGGTGATAAACTCTGGCCTGGTGGTAATGGTCGCATGGGGGGCAGCATTGGACGCTCTACTGCCGGTTGCACATTGTCTCAGAAAGATGTTCGGTACCCGAGTCCGCAGACCAGAAGCGGGGATATATCCTATGGTCATTTCGATGGTTACGTTGCCCCCTGCAGCCGAATTAATGTACGTGTTGACAGTAAAAGTATCGGTGGCAACTGTCTCGATAATATAAACTCCATCAGTTGTAATACCACCACTAGTCCAATTTAGATAAACCTGGTTGCCGATCGCATAACCATGCGCCGCAAAAGTTACCGTGCTTCTTGCCCAGATTGTTACGTTACCGCTAACACCAGAGCCAGCCAATGAAACGGTAAAAGTGTTGGCCGCATTAGTTAATATCGTATACAATCCATCCGGTGTAGCACCCCCCGATGTAAAATCTAGATAGACCTGTTCTCCCACCCGTAAACCATGTGCGGTTGACGTGATTGTTACTGTATTTGCACTCCAGGCATAGGTGCCCGACAGTGACGCTGTGGTATAAGTAGCCGACTGGCTGGAATTTTCACCCAATTGGATCTGACCAGTGCCAATTGTTTTAACAAATTTTTGTCGTAAATCATCGTTCGCTCCGTCCAAACCGGGGCTGCCGATATGTCGCTGGAGCCAGCCAGTGGTTGATAATAGAGCCGGATAAAACTCAAACTGGGAAACATTACAATCACCGCTTGTATTAGCTCCTGTTTGTGCGACTGTAAATGTGTCAGCAGTCGGCACGCTAGATATGTTATAAGTCGTTTGACCGCTCATTCCGCCAGTTGTAAAACTGATATCCACGTCATCACCAACGTAATAGCCGTGATCAGAGAGCGTAATGGTGATTATATTGTTAGCCAGACTATAGCTAGCAATGGTCGGTGAGGCTTTTTCGATCCAAACTCCGGGACAATGGGTGTTGGCTCCACCTCCATTAGTTGGAACCTGCAGCACTTGTGCGGTTGTCCCATCCGTATTATCCAAATAAAACCAATTTCCTCGCGATTTAAATTCTCCCAGTCTTGGGATATTGATATCAACTCCGGTTCCTTGATCCATAACAATTTCTAGCCAGCCTGTAACATCTGCTCCAGTAGCACTAGCTCCAATATTAGTAAGTGCTCCGGAGGTAAACACTCCGTCCACATCACGGAATTTTATAAAACCACTAGCTGGCATTGCGCTACCAACCGTAGTTGGAGCCGCGGTCATTGAGGCATATACCCCCAATAAATAGCTCGAACTAGCCCCAGCTTGAGTTACCGAGGTGCCAATTGCCGGAACGTTTCCGGAGCCGCTATTATAAGCGAGCCATCTGACATCGGTTGCATCTATTACAAATCTTCCTCCAAGGGTAGCACTGGGTAAGATGTCAGAGTATGTTCCTGTCATACTCGCTGGGCTATATGCGTGCCACCTACTGTCCGTTCGCTGCGTATATGTTGCACCATTAATAGTTAATGCTTCACCGGCAGCTCTGGCGGTTGTATTGTCGTCGTTATACTGATCAACTGAGATTGTTGCCATTGTTTAGTTTGTAGAAAGTGTTAATTTAGTCTTTGAAACTAATCAACGATCGGCTATGAAGACGAAAACATTCTGTATCTAATTTACAACTTTTTAGGGTTTAGTTTCAACGACAGTAATTTTAAGGTTTGATGTGCTCGGAAATGACATACTGAGAGGATTTATCCGGAACAATAATCCACTGCTCTTTCAGAATCAGAGTATCTGAGGTGTTGGCTAAAATTTCTCTTGATTGACCTTCTCCTGGACCCCGGCCGATCCAGACATGTGAGCTGCGGTAGGTATTTTCTTCCCACTGTTGGGTTGAATCGGTCAGGGTAGATTTGGTGGCTGAGGTTGGAGTTGAGGTTAGCTCCGGTGGCGGGTGGTGGATTTGATCAAGAACCCCGCCCAATACGCCGGGGTTGTTCTTTTCAAAGTCATCAACCGGAACCCAAACATGATATTTTCTTTTAGGGTTTTCGTATTCGACTCTAACGAACCCAGGGTAGGAAGGATCCGGAAAAGCTTTGATACAGTCTCTTTGTTTGCCATTGATGTCGATTATTTTCATATATTTAGCTTTCAGCAGTCAGCTAGTCCAGAGTTAATTTTTTAATTTTTTCTAAGTTGGTGATGTAATCTTCGTGATTGTTGGTAAATCTGAAGAACTCTTCGAGATCAGGATAGGCCGACAGTATAGACTTAGGATTAGAGATCAAAGAAGTTTGATTTTTAATTTCATAATAGGAGGAGAAAGGAAAGTTATTAATATTCCGGACAATTTTTTTGACGAATGGATCGAGGTGAATATATCTTGCAATATCTTGAAGCTGTGAAGTTTCAATCTTGGCTGATTTAAAGCGGCCTTTAAAGAGGGATCCCGAGCGTTTATGCCGAGAATTATAATATTTTGTATAGGAGTTCGAGACTTTGCTAAGAAATTTAGAAACCCCACCGGTTTGATTTTCTTTGAGAAGCAAATGGAAATGGTTTGGCATCAAGCAATAGGCTACGATGTCTACGAGAGGAGTTGGGTCAGCAGCTTTTTCACCGCGGGTGCGTTTCCGGAAAGCAAATCTTGAAGGAGGAGTGGTTGATTTATAATGATTTATTGTATCTATAAAACGTTTACAATCTTTTTCGTCTTCGAAGATTATTCTTTTTTCAACGCCTATGTTTTGGGCATGAAAAAAAATCTGTTCTTTTTTAAATAACTCCAGTCCCATAATTTAAACTAACAGTGCCTGAGGAAGGTTGTCAATAAGGATGCTCTAACGGGTATGATTCTCAGGTTTTAGCCGGCGGAAAATAAAATGAAGATCAACTGAGAGTATGAGAACTGCGAGAAAGATGATTGCAAGTAATATCACCGAATCCCGCCAAATATTTTGATTGGCTATTTTATTAATCTCTGACTCGGGTGTACCTAAAGTGACTGTTATAGTGCCCTTGCCAAGACTTTCTTCAATCTTAGAATAGGCATAGATTCTTTGAGTGCCATCTAATCCGTCGGCTGTAAAGACTCCATCACTAGATGTTTGTTCGAGCATTGTCTGGCCTAGCGTGGTATTGGAGCTGTCAAAGCCAAGCCATTTGTCTAAATTAGGGTGCCGGGATATTACTATGCCAGCATCGTCAAATACTGTTAGGGTGAAATTTTGAGGGAGTTTAACATTTTCGGCGAGTTTGTTAAGCGATTTCAGATCAATTGAGGCGAAAACTATCCCTGAGAATTCGTTATTCATATCGAAGATGGGGTTTGCTGCGACAATGATAGGCTGGTTTGTGATGGTACCGATCCGATAGTTGCTGATAGTGAATTGTCCGGTTTTCTGGGCTTCTATAAAATGTTCCCGGTCAGAGATGTTGGTTATCTGAGCTTGAGGAAGCGTCGTGCAGATCACGTTGCCTTCTTTATCGGTGGCACCGAGGGCGGTTAAGATATTATGGGAGCTGTTCTTAATGATAGCGCTGACCATCTCTGTACAATGTTGAGGGGCCATCTCCCTAATTTCAGGTAGACTGGCAAGTGTTACGAGAGTGCTCTTCATCAACAGGAACTCCTCGTTAAATGAATTAGAGGCGAATCGGGCAATTTGAATTAAATTTTCTTGGTAGGTTTTAACTGCAGTTTGTCTCTGGCCGATACTCATGTAGATAATAATGAAGATAGCTGGGGTAATAGCGTGAAGTAGGATTATAAATAGGATTCTTTTTAGAGTTGGATCTTCCCTTGTTTGAGAGATGAAGAGGGCAATCTTTTGATGCATATTTAATTATTAGTTTTTAGCAGAGGATAATCAAGTAAGAATCAATAGTTTTTAAAGGTCGTCGTTTTTGTGGGTGGTTTCGAAGTAAGGATCATGAGTGGCGGTTGCGCTGGCTTTTTTGCCGGCACCGATTAGGAAGTAGATTATGGCAGGAATCAAAAGAAGCATTCCGGTTAAGGTTAGGGAAAGAGACCATTCCAGGGGGATTATTTGGGCGTTAGTAGCGATGTCTTGTAGGGCGTAAAGCTGCATTAGACCTGAGAGAACGAGAAGAGAAATGCCTTTAATTAAGGAATTGAACCCCAACATAGACATAATAATTAGAGGGGCGAGGAAGAGAGCGATGCTTTTAATGATGATTGAGGTGGTTGTAAAGGGGTATTGAGATAAAGTTTGAGGATCAAAGAAATGATAAGGAGTTGGTAACTCTAGGGATAAAGGATTAACTATGGCATCAAGAATGTAGGCTAGGATAATTAGGCCAACAATTAGCATTAGGACGTACTCTTGTTTCATAGGTTAAAAATACATCAACTTCTGATTTTTTTCAAGGCTAGCGCTCAAGAACGTTTCTACCATCAGAACACATTATGATAGTAGTCATAGGTGAGGCCGGCGCGGCCGGTCCAGTTGGTTGAGAAGCTTGATGAGCCTTTGATGTATCGATAGACACCGGAATCTTCTTTCATGATAAACCAGGCACCGTCTTTATTGATAAAACCGTAGTAGGCGGGTGAAGAATCGTCGACTTCGGAGATTTTATATCCGTCGGTGGGCTGGTTTTGGGCTGGGTCGATTGCATTTCCAGAGATATCTTTTAAAGCAACAGTTCCAGGTCCTGGAACACTGCCAAAGAAAGCGGCTTGAGCTTTTTTTGTAAAGATTGAAAAGACAAAAAGCGAAATTCCAGCCGAGCCGATTAGTTTGATAAAAACGCGGCGGTTTTTATCAAATTGTTGTTTTGCTTCAACATCATCAAAATCATCTATCATTTTTTCGGCTTTTAGCTTTTGGGGCTGGGTTTTTGAGATTGGGGATGGATGTTTTTGGTGGGCGACTGATTTAGATATAGGAGTGTTTGGGCTGATTATTTCAGGCAAAATTAAAACTTTTTGTTTTTTGGGAATTATTTTTAGTCCAAAGAATAAAGCGAGGGGGGCAAAGATTAATGCGCTAACTAAATCGGCGGTTGATTTTATATCGAAGAATCCGGTGGCGACTACGATCGTTAGGATGACGAAGTTATAGTAAAGAAAAAGTTTAGATTTCAGAAAGCCTAATATGCCAGCGCGTTTACCAGCGGCTGTGGCTGCGATAAAAAGAATTGCCGGCAGGAAGACAATTTGAAGAGGGAAAGGGGCACTTAGAGTTAGAAAAAGCGAAAGGGTTAGACAGTAAAGCAGAAAGACAGTTTTTATTATCTTCATTTTAATTTAAGGAGAACTATCTTGAACTTCTGTGTTTGTTACCAGCTTGCTATTAACCCAGCCTTCTTTATTATCAAATTTTACCAACAACCAGTTATCTTGTTTTTTGATATAGGGGTAAGACTTGTCTGAGACGAGTTTGCCGACTACAGGGGAGGAAAAGGAAGTTGTTTCGTAAGTATCAAGGGATTCATAACCTGGTGAGACTTTGATAAAACCTAATGAAGTGGCTGCAGCCCCGAGCGTGTCGCTTTTAGCTTTTTCTGCGATTTCAGCAGGGGGGTTTTCAGCAGCTGCAATTTGGGCTTTTAAGGCGGTGACTTCTTTAGTTAAAGTTCCTTCTTCGGTTGCAAACCGCTGATTCATTTTATCGACTGTATCTTTTACCTCCGCTAGATCATGAGACAGACGGTTATTTGGATCTGGTCCCAAAGAAGAGCGAAGGGAAGAAAATAATATGCCTGAGGTGATCACAGCGGTGTAAATTAGTAAAGCGCGGTTAATGTTCATATTTATTCCTGTATTAAATATAGAGTATTTTTAATTAGCTTCGCAAGTCAGTGACCAGCGAGCTGGTTCTTTTATCTTGAGTGTTGAGTAGATATACTGTTATTAATGCCCGAAGTTATCTTTGGTTTGATTGCCATAGCCGCAACAGCCTTTTATATACGCGAATATTCAGTGCGCAAAAAATTGGAACAAGATTCTAAGGTTTCTGACCAAGACAAGCAAAATTATCAGACGATTCAGCAGCTGACAGACACTTCTCATACCCTTGTAAATCAGGCAAAACAAGAAGCTCAGAAGATGATGGATCAATCGAGAGTTTTTTCTTCCAAAACTACTCAGGATTTTTCTCAACAACTGGCTTCTTATTTACAGGAAGAAGAAAAGCAGACGGGACAGGCAGCCCTGACAGTTGAGGAAAGTGTTAAAGCTAAGGAAGCTGAATTTGAGAAGTTTATTCTTCATTTAACACAAGTGCTCGATAATAAAACTGATGCTTCTTTAAAGAGTTTTGATCTTCATTTAGTGAATTTGCAAGAGCAGTCCCAAAAAGCTCAGGCGGCGAATTGGGAAGGGGCTAGGGAGAGGGTGAATCAATTATTTGAAAATTTTGAGCAGAAGATGGCGGACTTTTTGCTTCAAAGTGAGCAGAAAATGATGCTGTCAGTTGATTTAGAGCTGAAATCTGCCAGACAGTTAATTGATACTTATAAAGTTCAGCAGATGAATATTATTGATGAAAATATTGTGGCGATGCTGGAGAAGACTTTAAGTCTAGTTTTAGCCAAGAATTTGAACCTAAAAGATCAGATGGATTTGGTTTATGAAAGTTTGGAGAAGGCTAAATCGGAGTCGTTTTTAGTTTAATCTATTGAAAGTGGGACCTAAGGCTGAAAGTTAAAAGCCCTTGTCAAGAACTTGCCACTGGCAAGTTCAAGTAAGGAAACCTTGCGAGCTTCGCTCTAAAGCGATCTCACAAATTATTTTATATAGATGGCAGCTAAAGCTGCCAGAAAGAAAGGAAATTGTTGCGATTGGAAGAAAAAATACTGGATCAAATATTGAAAGATACCTATACAGCGGATAGTTTTAAGAGGCGCTTTCAGGCGTTAAGAATGCAGTTGTCGGGAAAGCTGTATAAGGGAAATGATCAAGACGAGATTAAGGATGATGTAAAAAGTGAAAAGAATGATTTAGAAAAATGGCTGGAGGGGTTTGATCAAAGTGTTCTAGAGGGAATAACCAGCAATCAGTTTAGCGCTATGAGTGAACATATAGATAAATTCATTTCTAATTTGAATCCGTTAACAATTTACTTTGTTTTTGTGCCTGAGGAAAAACAAATTGAGGAAGTTGGAAAGTGGTTAAGACAGAATTTAAAGAATGATAGACTGATCTTTAATGTAAAAATTGACCCGGCGCTTATTGGTGGATGTGCGATTGTTTATAACGGAGTCTACAAGGATTACTCTTTAAAGGAGAAGATATCGAAGAATAAAAATTTACTTATCGAGGAATTCAGAAAGTATTTTAAACAATGAGTGATCCTCTATCTTCTCAGGTTGCAGTGAATCAAGAGGTTGGTTATGCGATATCTAGCCGCGATTTTTTGGTGTTCGTCGATGGTATGCCAAGCGCTAAAATTAATGATTTAGTGGTATCGGAAAAAGGCAAAAGAGGCTGGGTTAACTCTTTGAATAAAAATCAGGTAGAAATTTTAATGCTGGATGAAGGGGTGGTAAATCCAGGGGAGTTATTTAAGCGTAGTAATACAAGGCTTTCGATTGAGACGGGTGAGCATTTATTAAGCCGGGCGATTAACCCGTTGGGTGTACCAATCGACGGTAAAAGGGCCTTGAATACGGGTAAAGAAGCCAGAAGTGAGCTAGATAAGAAAGCCCCAAACATTAGCTTAAGAAAATTTATAACTGAACAATTTGTAACAGGAATTACTTTAATAGATACTTTGATTCCGATTGGGAAAGGTCAAAGAGAATTGGTTTTGGGGGATGCTCATTCAGGAAAAACGGCTTTTACGATTGATTTAATTTTAAATCAAAAAGGAAATAATGTTATTTGTATTTATGCGTCTATTGGTAAGCCTATTAGCCAATTAAAATCTTTCCTCGAAGTTTTAAATAGTACAGGGGCGATTTCGTATAGCGTAGTTATTGCTGCATCCTCATCTGAGGCAGCACCATTAATTTATTTAACTCCTCAAACAGCGTTTACAGTAGCCGAATATTTTCAGAAAACGGGACGCGATGTTTTACTCATTTTGGATGATATAGGTTCTCATGCCAAGATATACAGAGAGATATCTTTGTTGTCCGGTAAGACTCCGGGACGGGAATCATATCCTGGAGATATTTTTTATCAGCATTCACATTTGTTTGAACGAGCAGGGTATTTTAAAGAGGAAAATGGAGGAGGATCGATAACTGCTTTCCCAATTCTTGAGGTAAATTTATCAGATTTTGCAACATTTTTACCAACTAATTTAGTAGGTATGACTGATGGACATTTATTGTTTAATTCGACTTTTAGAAATCAGGGACAAACGCCAGCGGTTGATGTTTCGTTGTCAGTCACCAGGGTTGGAAGGCAGACTCAAAAGAGGCTGCAGAATTTACTTTCTGGCCGTATTAAAGAGCTCTTAGCTAAAGCCGCAGAGCTGGAGACAATTAGTAAATTTTCAGCAGAACTTCCATTTCAAACAAGACTTATTTTGAAACAAAAAGAGATTTTGGATGAATTATTGAATCAAGAAAATTCAACCAAAATCTTGGTTCCCGCTCAGACATTACTTTTGGGATTGGCTTTTACTCCATTATTTTTAGAGCGGGATGCGGAGTATATTAAGAAAGCAAAATTAGTTATTTTGGATACTCTTACGCAGGATTCTCAGCTGATAGATTTCTTGAAAAAAATTCCGGCACTTGAGAATTTGGAAGAATTTATAAAAGAGCTGACTCAGCTTTTGCCGGTGATTAGTAAGTATCTAGTTAATGTGAAATCTTCAAAAGAGGAAGTTGTTTCAGTAGCAGAATCCGGTAAAAATGATACAGCGACTGAGAAGATAGATGGGAATTCGTAATATTAGGAAGCGGGTCCGATATGACAACACAAGAAATACTTGAAGCAATACAAGAAGCAAAATCATTAAGGCAAATAACTCAGGCTTTCACTCAGATCGCGTCCTCTAAGCTTAAAAAGATTAGGAATGGCGTTGAGAGGAATAGGATTTTCTTTCATGATTTATCAGGGATTTATGGACTGGTAAATGCAGTTGCCAGAAAAAGAAATATTCCTAGGCCCGCAAAAAATGGAAGAACATTAGTTTTACTGTTAACTTCTAACGAAAGATTTTATGGAAAAATTACTGGAGAGCTTTTAGAATTTTTTGTTGTCCAGATAAGCAAAATACGAGCTGATAAATTAGTGATCGGAAGGAGTGGGATTGAAACTTTGAAGTCGATGAACTATGCATTGTCTTATACTCCGCTAATTTTGGAATCTGATTTTCCGACAAATGCTGAATTTGTAAAACTGTCTGAATTGGTGCAGGATTATTCTAAAGTATTAGTTTTCCATCCGCAGTTTCAAAGCGTTATGCTACAAAAACCGGTCATAGCCGATATAACTCTTTCGGAGGAGGAAGTGGATAAGAAATCTAATGATTCCCAGTCGATGGTAGATGAATATAATAATTACATTGTAGAGCCGGAGATCAAAATTATGGCTGATTTTTTTGATAATCAAATTAAAGTATTACTTTTAGAGTCGACTTTTTTGGAGGCAGAACTGGCTAGAACTGCGTCGAGGCTGATATCTATGGATAGTGCTCAGAATGAAGCTGATAAATATTTATCGACTCAGCAACTATCGCTTATAAATGCCCGAAGAAGTATTCAGAATGCCAGAATTTTGGAGACAATTGCTGCACTTCGCAGATAATTTTAAATATGACAGATACAAACCAATTAGCTGAAGAGCAAAAACAAACATTTGAAGGAGTGATAGTTTCGGTCAAAGGCCAGATTGCTCAAGTAGAATCTTCAGGTGGTGGGCTGCCTGGACTGAATGAGGCTTTAATTTCACCTGAAGATAAAAGTGTATGTCTGGAAGTTTTTTTCCAGGAAAAGCAGTATGTATCTTGTTTGATTTTATCTGATCCGGATAAATTGTACCGCGGAATGAAAATAAGCGGGACAAATTCACAATTATCAGTGCCTGAAACTTTAGAATTATTAGGCAGGGCAGTTGATTTGTTTGGTAATCCGCTTGATGGCGGTAAGCCTTTTACGCCAGGGAAAAGGAAATCTATTTATTCGAAAACTCCCTCTATTAACACGATTGCGACCAACTCAAAAGTTTTGGAAACGGGAATTAAAGCGATTGATTTTTTGACTCCGATTTTGGACGGAGGAAAAACAGGATTTGTCGGAGGAGCGGGAGTTGGTAAAACGATTTTGATTACTGAGCTTTTGCATAACATTACACTTCGTCATAACGGAGTGTCTGTTTTTGCCGGAGTTGGAGAGCGTATTAGAGAAGGTCAGGAGCTTTATCAGAGATTATTTGAAACAAGAGTTTTGCCATCCACGGCGATTGTTTTAGGAAATATGAATGAGAATGCCGGAGTAAGATTTAGGGTAGCGCTGGCTGCCGCCTCTATTGCAGAATATTTTAGGGATACACATCAAAAGAATGTGCTGATGTTTATTGATAATATGTTTAGGTTTGTTCAGGCCGGAAATGAGTTGGCAACATTGCTGGGAACTCTGCCTTCAGAGCAAGGATATCAGGCTACTATGCTAACTGAATTGTCACAACTTGAGGACAGACTAGTTTCCACCGTAAATGCTTCAATTACATCGGTTCAGACGGTTTATGTGCCGGCCGATGAAACTAATGATCCGGCAGTGACAGCGATTACATCGTTTTTTGACACGGCGATTGTTTTATCAAGAAGTGTGGCGCAGCATAATTTATATCCGCCGATAGATTTGTCTGCGTCTTCGACATCGGCTTTAAAAAGATCGATTATTGGTAATGAACATTTCGAGGTGGCGATTCAATTTCAGAAAATGTTATCGGAATATAAAGCACTTGAGCATATTGTGGCGATTGTCGGAGAATCAGAGTTATCGGCGCAGGATAGGCTGCTTTATCAGAGAACAAAAAAAGTTATAAATTTTCTGACGCAGCCGTTTTTTATGACTGAAGCGCAAACTGGAAAACCTGGAGTTTATGTTTCCAGGGCTCAGGCTGTAGCTGATATAAGAATGATTATTTCTGGAAAATTAGATGCAATTCCGGAGGAGAAATTTTTGTATGTTGGGAATATTAAGGATATCAAATAAATCTAATTGACCTAATTGACCTAATTAACCTAATTTCTAATTGACCTAAGAATGTCACAGGATACCAATAAATTTGATCTTGAAGAAAGGACTGCTAAGTTTGGGGAGGAAGTAATTAAGTTCTGTCGGAAGATTCCTCGGGGTCCGATTACAGATCCTTTAATTAATCAGTTTGTAAAATGTGGTACAAGTGTTGGGGCAAATTATGCAGAGGCTGATGATGCAGAAAGTAAGCTGGATTTTAAGCATAAAATTGGGATTTGCAAAAAAGAATCTCGGGAGTGCAAGCATTTTATTAGGATGATTGTGGTGGCTGTTCCGTCCTTACGAGATGAAGCTCTAGTACTGTGGCAGGAAGCCAAGGAATTAAACCTGATTTTGAACACAATTTATAAGAAAGTTAAATGAATTTGGGATTTTAGAATTGTATGATTTTCTTAGGTTAATTAGGTCAATTAGAAATTAGGTTAATTATTGATTTATAATATATTATGGCTTCAGAGGTTTTGAAAGTTAAGATTATTTCCCCTACTCAAACGATATTTGAAGGAGAAGCTTATGCTGTATCTTCTGTTAACTCGATGGGGAAGTTTGATGTATTACCATATCACGCCAACTTTATTAGTCTGGTTCAAAAGAATCCGATTATTTTAAGGGTTAAGAAGAAAGATGCGGATAGGAAGGCAGAGCTAGGGTCTGAGATTCTAGATAACTTATTTGGAAAGAACTTTGACGAGGTTAAATATGATTTTGATACGGCGATAATTTTTGCTAAAGATAATAATGTGAAGATTTATACCCAAATCCAGCCTCAATTTTAAATA
>CAYMRP010000006.1:0-11837 GCA_964392925.1 uncultured Gammaproteobacteria bacterium | reverse complement strand
TGCTAAAGATAATAATGTGAAGATTTATACCCAAATCCAGCCTCAATTTTAAATAGATTACCTTAATTGATCTCTCCTCGGTAGAATCGAGTTTACACCCTGGTTTGTTAGCTGGTTTAATTTTGCTGAGACACGATTAGTCTGAAAAATACCTCTCAGTCCACTCTGAAATGCTTTCGCTCCTCCGATCAGAGCCCCTAAATCAACCCCAGCATCAACCCAAGGATTTCCGGCATAACTGCCTGTTGCCGCCTGAGAAATCTGCTCAGCTCCCTTTAATGCTAGTGCCACTAATATGCTGGTTCCGATAGCAGCTCTGTAGCTACTCCCACGGCGCTCCCTATTGTTTTCTTCAACGAGATCAGCAACGGAGGGAAATTCCTGCGTTTGAGTCTGGACTGAAGTTAACTGATAAGTTGGCTTGGTTCCAGTAAAATAAGACATCTCAAATTTTGAAGTCGATTCCAGTGTCACTCTCTCAGCAGGACCTTCTCCTTCAGTAAATATTTCAACATTAGTTGGCATCGTGGGATATTAATATAAGCCATTTATTGTGTCAATGTGATCCAAAGTCTGGTGAGGAAGAATCAGTGCCTTGCTTTTATTAAAAATAAAAGATAAAGCAGAGCTTTCATTTTGCTGGGGCAAAATTTAAGGGAACCTTGCCCATTTACTGCGTAAAGGGTAAAGCAGAGCTTTCATTTTGCTGGGGCAAAATTTAAGGGAACCTTGCCCATTTACTGCGTAAAGGGTAGAATCGCAGAGTATGAGTGCAATGCGTAAAATTCCGGCGACTATGGTTTCCCAACATCCTGATCACGCTTCTGTACCTTATTGGAAGGAAGGCACAGCCTTCATCTCAACTGCGGAGGAAACTAAGGAGCTTTTTTTATCTTTCTCGGACCTTGGGGTTTCCGAATATAAGTGGGATTGGGAGGGAAAATTAGTTGATGAATCAGTGATGGAGAGGCTTTTACAGGAATATTATGAATTCTTTAAAGATAACCCAATTGGTCAGGAGAGATTTTTAACTTTTAGATTACCTAATCCGCAAGTAGAAACAGAGTTTAGGTTGGGACGGGCATTTATGAATTTGATATCTGCTGCTGCAATGGCTAAACAGTTTAATCTGCCGGACACGCCGTTATTTGAGGTTATTTTGCCTATGACAACAGGGCCTGCGGAGATGATGGAGATTCATGAAGCGTTTAATGAGATGGCAGGTCTTAAGCACAAGCTTTACCGAATGGAGAAAGTGCCTCTTAAATCAATTAAAGTGATTCCTCTATTTGAAGATGTCGATACGATTGCTAATTCCGGAAAGATATTAGAGGAATATATAAAAGCTTATGGATCAAAGTTTGGGAGACTGCCTATTTATATCAGGCCGTATGTTGCACGGTCTGATCCAGCTTTAAATTCAGGGATGATACCGACTATTTTAGCTATAAAACTGGCTCTTTCAGATTTTGCAGGCTTTGAGGAAAAATATCAAATTCCTTTATATCCGATTATTGGATCAGCATCATTACCATTTAGAGGGGGGTTAACTCCGGAAACTGTTGATAGTTTTACAAACGAATACCGGGGGGTGAGAACGGCGCTGTTGCAGAGCGCGTTTCGTTATGATTATCCGAAGAATGAAGTTATTGCTGCGATAAAAAAATTAGAATCATTACTACCAAGAGGAAAAGCGGAGCGGGTTTTAGTTTCTGAAAGAGAAGTTATTTTGGAGATGATGAAGACTTTTGAGGGGTTTTATAAACCAACGATCGAAGGACTGGCAGATATAATCAATCAGATTGCTGGCGATTTGCCTAAAAGAAGGGAGAGAGTGCAACATGTTGGACTATTTGGTTACTCAAGAGGATTAGGTAAGGTCCGTCTGCCGCGAGCAATTGGATTTACAGCTGCTCTTTATTCGATTGGAGTGCCGCCGGAATTGATTGGGAGTGGTAGGGGTTTGGGTCAAGTATTAAGTATTAAGGGTTCTAATAAGATGGATATTTTAGAAAAATTCTATTTGAATATTAGGCAGGACTTAAGAAAAGCGGGGGCGTTTTTGAATAAGAAAAATTTGAAGACTTTAGCATTAAAGAATAAGTTTTTTAAAGGGATTGAGGAGGATGTTCTAGGGATTGAAGAGTATTTGGGCTATAAATTAGAGCCTATTACGAAGGACGAGATAGAACATCAGAAGATTTCAGCAAAGGTTCTACAGGCAGTTTTAGCCGGAAAATCAACAAAGGATTTGGTAGAAAAAGGTGCGCATTTAAGGAAGAGTTTAGGATAAATTTAATTAGGGACCCACATCCAGTAGCCGGGGCGGTTTTCGTTTTGAGTCCCAGTAGTAATTTCACCGCTGGTTGAGCCGATGCTGGGGGTAGTAATGATTGAGGTTTGAGCTGAGGATGATGCGATCGGAGAGTAGGAATACCAGGCTCCGGAAGCGCCGATTTTACCTAAGTTAGAGAGAACTATATTTAAATCCCAGGAATTTATTACATTGTCTAAATTGAAATCAAAAAGAGGATTCCATTTTGAAGAGGCCGGATTTGAGCCTATGGCAGCTTTGACTAAATTGTAGTCCAAATTATCAATCACATTATCTTCATTAACATCGCCAGTCAGCAAATTTAGAGCAGCTAGACTCGTGGGGGTAGCTTTAACAACGAATGAAGACGAGGTAGCAATTTGTGATTCGCCCTTTAAATAGGCAGTATAAGTTTGACCGGTATCGAGACCGGATAATGAGATTCCATCGAATGAGCCTGAGGCGGGGATATTTACCATGAATGAGAGTAAGTAGGTAGGTCTAGCAGTTGGTTGGCCGGCAGCAATTCCGAGAAATGCTTTGGTGGTTTGATTATCAAGAGGCCGGCCTTGAACTATGATACTGAAGCCTAAAGTTGGACCAAGAATTAATTGAGAGTCATTTAAGTCAGATTCATCTTCTCCGGTATCAGTAGTAGTTTGAGTTCCATTTTCGTTTGATTTTTCACTTTGGGCTAAGCGATCAAGTGCGTCTTGAAGTTTAGAAGAGGTTGTGGGATTGGGCTTTGCTGAGGTGACAGGAGTGTTATATTGGCTAGCGGATGATTGAGTTTTGAATCTTAATGAAAGAACATAAGTGCCGGTAGGGATGAGTAGAGCAAGTATAAGAATGGAAGCAATAATTATACGGTCGCGTTTGCTGATGCTAATGTTTGGCATTAGAAGTATGTTATCTTTAATCGCTGGATTGTTCAATTGTTGCGTTGCTAAATTGCTTAAAACAGCCATATAATAATCGGATGGTTAAAACAATAATTAGGATTGGGATTAATACAGCAATTGGGGCAGTATTAATTTATTTTTGGTTCCAGCTGGTTGATGTTGAAGAAATTATTCATGCTCTGGAAAGCTTTAATCCATTTATTCTGATTCCGGCTTTGGTTTTTGCGGCTTCGGCAAGTGTTCTTAAGGCAATACGATTCAAAATTTTGTTATCGAAAGCGGTAAATATTCCGGCATTTAAAATAATCAATCTAACTTTTTTGAGTCAGCTGTTATCTTTTACGGTGCCGATTAGATTAGGGGAGATTGCTAAAGGAGTTTATTTATCGACTGATTATGGACTTCATTTTGGTAAAGCGGTTGTCTGGGTGTTTTTGGATAGGTTTCTAGATTTTTGGGCAGTTTTAGGCTTATCTCTACTGCTTCTATCGGTTGTGCCGACAAATTTACCTCAACAATTTAATGGTTTTCTTTTTGCTGGTGCAGGAGGACTGACTTTGATGATTGTTTTAATTGTAGCGAAGCCTGAGTTATTTAGATTTTTTGCCAGAACTCTCAGTAAGTTATTGTTTGTCAAAGTTTTAAAAGAGAAATTTTTGCAGTTCAGTTATTTTATTATTGAATGCTTTTCACTGCTTAAGGGAAGCGGAAAAAGAGGGGCGGCTTTAACTGCTTTGACTGTTTTGGCAACGTTTATGGAGGGGATGTCCTGGTATGTAATTTTAGGAGCTTTTATTCCTGATTTACCAATATTGAAAGCTTGGCTGGGGTCGATGCTTAATTCTTTGACCTTTCTTATTCCGGCGGCTCCTGGGTATGTTGGGTCAGCGGAGGCTGCGGGTTTGGCGGTATTTAGCTTTGGATTGGGGTTAAATGAAACTTATGTGTCGGCTTCAACAATCATTATTCATGCCTTGAGTTTAGTATTTATATTAACTTCTGGAATAATTGGACTTTATGCTTTGAAGTTTAATTTAGGACTTGTTTGGAAGAAGGTTTTAAGGAAAGAATAGAATTAGATTGTAGCGGTGTCGACTTTGATTCCCATGCCCAAAGCGAATTTTTAGATGTTTTTCATCCAATATCTGTAGATATTGATATTTATAACCTTATGAAATATAATATAGGCTATAATGATTCAAGAAAATCAGTTGCATCATCAAATTCAAAAATTGGATGGTCTGAAAAAAACTAGGCAAAGCCGCGAGGAAACAATAGGTGAGTTGACTGGTATTATAGCATCAGCAGAACAACCTTTACGCCGCTTGAGAGCGACTAACGCCAGAGAGTCTGTTCGGCGTTCTTTGGACCGCTTTACTCAAGAGATTAATAAAGTGGAGCCTCAGGTTAGAGCAACTCAGGTAGATTTAGCGAAGTCTTATATTAAGGAAGATTCTTTATGGCAAAGAAATTTGGCTAAGGTATCCTCTGACGAGAGGGATGTATGGGATGCAGAATATCAGGCATTTAAGGAGAGAGCTTCTCGAGATCGGAATGTGGAAGAAGGCTTAAAGATATTGGCTGAACAGAAAAGGGCTGAGGAGGCTGCTAAAGTTAGAGTTGGCACAGATCCTCAAGTTCTGGGCGCACCTTTAGGTTCTGATGAGGCGGAGAAACCATTACCGGCATCAGTTGAAGATAATAATCTTGATCTTACTAAATTAGGTTTAGGTCAGAAGCAGTTAGAAATAGCAGAAGTAATCCCTCAGGAAATTGATCAAGTAATCCCAAGAAGCGAGTTACACCATGCATTTTACCCTGATAAATCTTCTGTACTGTCAAGAATAGATAACAATTTAGTATTAATACAATCAAAATTGCCAGACGAATATACAATTGTTAATTATAAGGGTGATAATAAGAGCCCTTCTCTTTATGGGATACGTAGAAGAGCGGATTATGATGGGTTATTGGATGAAACTCATACGATACCTAGAGTACTTGAGGGCGAGCGAGTAGAAGAGAAAAAGACTAAAGGTGCGGCTGCGGCCACGCCGGCTGAGACTGTTTTAGTGAAACCAGAAGATCTGACTACTGTAGATCAGGCAGCAGTTGCTACAAAGTCAGAACCAGCTGTGGTTGCTGAAGAACCTCTGAAATTACCTGATAGTGTAGGATTGACATCCACCCAGCAGGAATTTGCGTCTTACTTTCCCCTTGAGGATGATTTGGTAGTTTCTAGGCCAGAAATATTACATAGTGAGTGGCCCGATGCGGATCCCTTACTCCGACCGGATCGCTTTATGAAAACTGTGCTGAGAATTCAGAAAAAATTGGTTGCAGCAGGTTACTCTATTATTAATTTCGAGTCCGATAAAAATGCGCCTTCTCTCTACGGTATAAGAAAACTGGAAGATTACGAAGGAGCTTTGGATATGAGCAGTTATACTCCCAGAATTTTACCTCCTTTAACAGAAACTCCTTCGGTTTCTGCGGTTCAACCTGTTGAAATCCAACATAAAGGGATTGAGGCTTCTGACTCTCATAAGGACGAGTTGACTAAAAAAGAAGCAAAATTACTTATGGAGCAAATAGAAGAATCTCTTAAAAGTGGGGTCAGTTTGGATCCTGAGATTATGATAGTGCTTCAGGAGACCTATAAAGGGGTTATGGGCGAGCCTGTTGTCGAGAAGGATGTTCAGCCAATAATTGAACCGAAACTTTCAATTACTAGAAGAGCTGCTAGTGAGCTGGAGGACTTTCTTCCGGAATTGCCTACTGGGCAAACTGTAATTGTGCAACCTGAAGCAGATAAGGTCATTCAATTTGAACAAAGAGAGGAAGATAAGATAAAGCCTGAAGAGCGTTACCTTTTGGGATTTGTTTTTGGGCTTCTTGCTGAAGCTAAGGAGAGAGACGAGCAGTATATAAATAATGATGATTTTAAAGCGAGATTGAAACCTCGAAGAGAGTTTGAGCAGGATGGTAAAACATTAGTTGAAACTTATTCGACAAATGATATTATACGCTTGTTTGGCGGGGCTTTAGAGAAATTAATTAAAGAATCTCAGCAACCATTAATTCAATGGGATGAGGACACAAGAGAATTATTTAGTTCCGTTGCAATGTATGCCGCAGATAGAGGTAAGAAAGTTGACCGTATCGGCTGGCCGTTAAGAATTCAACTAATGGCAATTACTAGAGCATTAGATATGGGTTCAAGAAGGGTAAAGGAGAAAGAATAAAATGGCTAAAGTAGATAGACCAGAAACCATCCATAGAATACAAGAACAATTTTCAGCACCAGGGGTTAGACGTGCTCTGGCGGGTTCTTACCGCAATCCTTTGGAAGCTGTTGCAGAGTTAGTTGATAATTCTTGGGATGCAAGAATCGAAGGATCACCTTTGGCAGTTAGTTTAACTGCAAATAGGAACCGCTTAGTAGTTAGTGATATTGGTGGTGATGGAATGGACTTGGAAGGTTTAACTAAGTTAATGCATTGGGGTGAGTCAGGAAAAAAAGATGACGGTATTTCTATAGGGCAATTTGGTGTTGGGGGTAAAGCGGCGATGGCTTTTCTAGGTAAAAGTGTCCATATCTCAAGCTCTCCAGCAGGCAGTTCAAGACGTTTCGATCTAAAAATAGGTGATTGGTCGGCTAATCAGTCTTCGTTTGAAGTAGTTGAATCAGCAACAGAAATCGAACAAGGTTATGTGGTAATTTCAATCGAGAATCTAAGATATAACCCCAGACTGATGACTCCGGAAATGATCACAAGAAGGCTAGGAAGTACTTATAGAGAACCTCTTCTTGGGGGAGAATTATCTATTACAGTAGGGTCTGATCGAAAGAGCATGAGTAAAGTCTCTCCTTTGGAGATACCGTATGTAACCACACCTGGACTGACTCCAGAGAAGTTAAATGTTCAAACTAGCACCGGTGAAGTAATTAGAGTTGAAATAGGAGTTGTTGATTCCGCAGATATGGCAGCAGATCCCAGATTAACTCCAGGTTTCCGTACAGATTACAGGGGGAGACTAATCGCAGATGGAATGTTTTTTGGTATGGATCCAAAAAATTATCCTGGTTTAGTTGGGCAAGTCTCATTAAGAGAAGCAACAGTATTGACTAATAAGACTGGTTTTGCAACCGGAGATCCAAGATACATAAGTGCTGCTGAAGCAGTTCAGAGGACTATTGAGCCCTGGGCTAAAAAATTAGAAGGCCGAAGACCGGTTGAGGATCCTAAAGTAGCCAAGGAGCGAGCTAGTGCAGAATCTGCAAAAAGAGATGTGGAGGGAATACTGAGCAGCTCTGATATTTTGATGGATGACGAGTTGATTGGGGTTTCCTCAGGCAGAAGACCTGCCGCGAAAGATGGTGCGGAAAAGAAGGAAGTTCCTACAGGAAGGACAAGAAAGGATTCAGAGGGAAAAACTCCTCCCGCTCATGATGCAACAGACGGAATCGACCTGGTGAAGAGGAAGGGTCTGTTGGCGAGATGGGACATTGAATCCTTCGGAAATTCGCAAACAGAAGCAGAGATTGTTTTTGGAAATATGGGAATTGGTGAAAAACAGGTTGGTAAGAATGGGCCATATTTAAGATTTAATGCTGACCACCCATCGTATTTAAGAGTAAGAGATAGTGTTGACCCTCTTGCTCTAAGAGAGCATCTGGCGCATGTAGGTGCTTTCGTCTATTTAAGATACTTAGTTGAAGCGAGACATGAGAGTAATTTTAATCTATTTCACGATAAATATAATGCACTTAGAACAAAAATATCAGAATATTATTTAGAGCTATCATCAAGGAGGGTTAAATAATGTTAACTGAGGCTTCTCCAAGCGCTATTGCATCAAGAGATCATGAACTTGCTATCAGCAGGTTAGAAAGTTTTGGTAGCGATTTAAGATCTGCTACTCCGCCTCCTAAGTTTAACCCGCGTGATTTTGCAGGGATAGAGTTAATAAGAGTGGCAGCAAATAACATAAAAGTGCAAGTAGGGATTAATAAATCGCTTGAAGTGGTTAGGAATCGCCTAGAAGCTTCATTAAGATTCGAAGCACTTCAGTCAATTGAACAGCCCGAGTCGGAGCCTAAGGTTTTTGATAGTTTTACAGCAGGGGATATATCGCACCTAACCTTCTTTTATGGGGCATTTCATAGAAACATAGAAAGAATCTTGGGTTCCGATGTGGTTTCAATGGAGGCTGTTAAAGCATTAGCTTTAAAACATGAAGAAGAAGCACCAAAAATACCCCCTACTAAGGCGGTTTTAACTCAAAGAAGAGAATCTGTTATTGATAAATTACAGAGCTGGCTGGTTGATCCGAGTATAGATCAAAAGATGGAGCAGTTATTACCTGATGATAATGAAGGGGATGATATTTGGTTATTTATGGATTCTATAAAAACACTCGATGGTCAATTAGGGTTAAAGCATGGGGTGAACATTAAAGATTTTTTTAGAAGAAATCTTACAGATCTAGGATCCCATACATATAATGTGGATTTTAGTAAGCGGGGTCACGGGGTAGTACAGTCTGGGAGTAATGCAGTTGTAGATGAATCTAGCAAAAAGAATGTTGAAGAAGATCTAACATCAAAACCTGAAACTGCCCCCTCCGCTAGAGTAACTGTTATTTTTAAGGATGCTGGTGCTCCTATAGATGTACCAGATTCTGAGATCATGGGCTTAAATAATGATTCTGATGTTATGCCTGAGTTTGTTACAGCTGTGTCTGCTGAACCATTAGTTCCAAAGCCGAAAGCTGTTGAACAAAGAGACCCTGATATCAGGCAAAAACTAGGTGCTTATCTTGATGATGTTATGTCTAGACCTGAATTTACTGCACCGGCAACCGGTATGGCTCTTAACAGGGTATTTAATGCTTTAAAGAAGAGCGTTGTTCAGAAATTGATAGCGGCTAAAGCAGTCAATGTGCCAAGTGATAAAGATGGACATCACAGATTTGATCCAGGGGCAATAGCTACTCTTTTTTATATTCATAATGACGGGGAACATCTTCCTTCACAATTAAAAAAGCAGGTTCAAGATATTGCTGATGAAGAGTATCGAAGAAAAATAGCGAAGAAGGAAGATCCTTCTTAGTCTAGATAATTCTAGTACTTATTAGAAGACTGAAGAGTAAGTATATTTGAAGTGAGGAGAGGATAATCAACTAAGTTGATTAAATTAGATTGTAGCGGTGTCGACTTTGATGCCCATGCCCATTGATGGAGAGAGGACGGCTTTTTTGACTTTGGTTTTACCGATAGCGTTGAAAAGGATTTTGGTGTTTTGAGCGATTTCTTCTGAGGCTTGAGAGACTTTGCCAATTGTTAAGTGAACGACTTTGCCGTTTTTCTCGGTTTTATATTCAACTTTTCCAGACTGAATTTCTTTAACTGCTTTTTCTAAGTTTTCAGTGATTGTGCCGTTTTTTGGAGAAGGCATTAAGCCTCTTGGGCCTAAGATTTTAGCGGCACGAGCGAGTTTTGGCATCCATTCAGCTGTTGTAACAATAACGTCAAAGCTGGAGGTAACGCCGCGGATGATTTCTGCAAGTTTAGCATCATCGCCAACCATGTCAGCTCCAGAATCTGCAGCAGCTTTTCCAAAAGCTAAGATTTTAAGTTTTTTACCGGAAGCAAATGGAAGAGAAACTAAACCTCGGATGTTTTTAGCGCTGGTGCCAATGTGAATTTCTAAAGAACCGTCGAATTTGGAATAAGAAGAACTTTTGGCGGCTTCGATTGCATCAACTAAATTATATCTTTTGCTTTTTTCAACTTTTTCAGCTGCAGCTTTGTATTTTACGCTTCGGTATTTAGCCTGGCCTTTTTTAACTGAAGCCTTACTTTTTTTAGTTTTCTTCTCTTTAGTTGGAGCTTCAGCTGCAACTTTTTCAGCTTTAACTTCCTCAGTTGATGAAGATTCTTTTGACTCAACAACGCTGGATTTTTCAGCTGTTTGGTCTTTTTTAATTTCGGTTTCTTGTGAGTCATCGATGACTGCGAGTTTCTTCTTTCCCATAGTGAGAAATTTTAACAAACTGAGCGTGATAATACAACACTGAAGTGTAAAATTATCTGCCGAAGTGAGTGATGACTAAATTGTAATCGTAAATATCAACATCCCCATCGTTATCTAAATCACCGCTGATGTTTGGACTATTCTGTCTACCGAAGTTCATGATAACGAAATTGTAGTCATAAATATCAATATCACCGTCATTATCAACGTCACCCGGTTTTCTGGGAGTGATGCTAGCCTGTTGGCTAGGGGAGGGGCTTGGTGAGGGACTATTTGACGGGCTTGGAGAAGGACTTGCACAATTGAGAGTTGTAATAATGTGAGGGTCGCCGTTAATTGCGGCTCCGGTGGCGCTATTCGCCTCAACTCCGTAGGTGTAGCGTGTTCCTGGTACGGCTTGATCATCATTCATAGCAATCCCGGAAGTTTCGCCAACTTTAATTCCACTATTTGGAACCTCAGTTCCTCTGAAGACTTTATAAATAACTGCGCCTGGGACAGTGGTCCATTGGAGGTGGTTTCTGGGAGTATCCCCAATACAATAGCTGCTGGATTGGTCAGCGTAGATGTTTGGTTTGACAGTTAAGACAGATGGGGATGGAGAAGGAGATGGAGATGGGCTGGGGCTTGGATTTGGGTTAGGCCAGCCGGCACCCGTTCCTCCACCATAAAACTTAGAAATATCTCCGCATTTGTCGCGGACTTTTAAATCAATGTTAGTAGCTTGTCCGTAAGCGACTTGTTTAATTAGTAGTTGGACTGTAGAAGTTCCGGAAGGTACGTTATATACAAAAGGCTGGGTATAAACAGTGTTGCCAATCGTGACCGTGCCGTTAGTAAAGCCGGTAAAATTAATTTGATAGATTTGGTTGGTAGGGATTTCAGTATTTGTTCCAGCAGTTAGGTTAACTGTTAAGCCTGAGGAGCTCATAGCAGCCGGATTGCTGAGGATTGGGCGAGTAACACAATTGAGAGGGGAAGGGATTGCGCTGGGGCTGGGACTTGGTGAGGGAGATGGTGAAGGGGAAGGCGAGGCTGATGGTGATGGCGAGGGAGGTGGCTGATTCCACTGTGTAAGTACTCCCTGGGTGACATAAATAGCACCTGACTTTGCCGGAACAGAGTGTTGGGTGGCTGGAGTGCCGTTAAGATTAAAAAGACCGACTCCGTTTGCTGAGTATCCTCCATTAGAATTGTTCCAATAAACCCAGGCGTTTTGAAACTTTCTTAAATAAACTCCTCCGGAGACTTCCTGCATTCCGGTAGTTGGTTGGCCAATTTTTAAATTCCAGTCCCGGTAAAAGGTTTCTGAATCAAATTGGGGACTGGTGAGTAAAGGAGTATAGTACAACAAGGTAGTTTTACTATTTCGGAAAAGATTTAGAAAAAGGGTTAGGTAATATTTTTGAAAATTGGTTTGCTGAGATTTATTAGTCTGGTTGTAACAATAACTCACCGGTTGGCCAGAATAATTTCCGCAGTTTACATTGGTATTAACTACAATCATTAAATATTTATTGAGTGATGTCACCATATCAAGCATGCTATTAATCTCGGCTAATCTGCCTGATGAAACTATAT
>CAYMRP010000005.1:94617-122861 GCA_964392925.1 uncultured Gammaproteobacteria bacterium | reverse complement strand
CTCGATAAAAGACACAGCGTAGTGTTTATTGGAATGCGGAGAGTCGGCATCTCCAACTATCTGAGATTTTTCTTATACCACAAGAAATTGAAACATCAATTCCTGCACAAATCTAAGAATTTATTTATTCCAGTTGATCTGAATGATCTAATTGAAAGAACTGTGTCTCCGTTTTGGATTTTAACTTTGAAAAGAATTTTAGATGCGGTTGAAAGTGCTGGATTTGAGCCTAAAACGAAGAAATATATTGAGAATTTATTCCTGGACGGGATTCAATCTAAAAACTTATTCTTACTGATTGAGAATATTAAGAAAGCGTTAGCTAAAATCATTTCCGAAGGAGTCTATCCAACTATATTTTTTATTAGGTTTGATAGAATTGCTGAGGATGCTTCGGCTGACTTTTTTGCCAATTTAGAGGGTATTCAAACTTCAACCCATAATAAATTAAGTTTTGTATTTACAACATCCAGAGGTCTTGATTCAGTTTCACCGAAAGTGTTTTCTCATACTTCTTTATCTTTGGCACAAGCGCAAATATTTTTGAAACCGGCTGAGGAGAAAGATTTAAGAACAATTTGTGACGCTTATATAAAAAGATTTGGACTTAGGATCTCTGAGGATCTGGAAAATGAGCTGATCAGGCTGACAGGAGGGTATGTTCAGTATTTGCAACTCGCTTTAATTTCACTTAATGAGCCGGAGAATAATATTAACGAGCCTCTGGAATTATCTAAGTTTTTAATGTCTGATGAGAGAATTAATTTGCAGTCAGAGGAACTTTGGGAGGGATTAACTTCGGTTGAACAGCAATCAATTATTAAAATATTTAAAGATCAGACTCTAGAGGAAAAAGAGCTGAAAGAATCAAAGTATCTGTTGGATTCGGGGTTTGTGACGGTAGATAAGGGTGAGTATAAAATATTTAGTCCGTTATTTGAGAAATTTTTAGAGGGGAAAAATAATAAAGCTGTTGAGAGTGCGCGCGGAAAGCTGGAACTTTCTAAAAAAGAGCATTTGTTGTTTTCTTATCTTAAGGAGAACTTAGATGAGATTTGTGAGCGTGAGGCAATAATAGAGGCTGTCTGGCCGGAAGAAGAGGCTTTAGGGGTCTCTGATTGGGCTATTGATAGACTGGTTGCAAGATTAAGAAAGAAGATGAAAGAGGAGGGAGAGTTTGAGATAGTTACAGTTAAGACAAGAGGGTTTAAATTAGTAAGTAAGAACTAATCGATCTGAGTTTCTCTGGAATACTGTTCTCCGGTATCAATTGAGCTAGTCGAGTCAACAGATCCATGCTTACCATCATTAATCCCGTGGAATACGGGCTTATACATAATCTGCCGATCTGAGCGGACATATCTTCTTAAGTATCTATCTCCAATCGCTAATTCACGGGATTCAAAATTTCGGTTATTTTGTTCGGTTACCCACAGGGCGAGACGATCAGAGTAAATCTCAGCTGCTCTTGTTGAAGGTAATAATGGAGTTCCCACTTCGCGGAATTCACCATCTGCAGTGATTTCTCCTATGATGTGATGGGCGCGAGGTTTCGTGCCTTCTCTAAATGAACCAATACGATAGTGTTCTCTTTGCATAGTTATAGGACATTTTAGCAGATTTATAGGAAATTGCAAATATTAATGATAGTTCGGCTGGAAAATTAGGGTTTTCGGCATTTTAAACCGTCGTCTATGCCGTGAGTCCGGACTTCCGCTGGCTGACCCTTTTTCCATATAGCTGAGTACCTTTGACCTGGAGATAATTTTTCTACTACTACAGGTGTGTTGGTGCGACTAACCATACGACCAGCTTCAATACTTAGAACTCCGAGGCTGACAGATTGGGGATATATGCTACCACCAATGATTGGTAATTATTTTCGACACCTCCATCTTGTCTTATCACAGTACAAAAACGAGCTCTAAAGGAAAGTTGAAAATCATTTCGACGGTTTAATATGTCGCGGCTTCTCTCTGGATGTGCTCTCATAAACTACCAACGGAAGTGAGAAAATGCCTTATTGGCTTCAGCCATGCGGAGAGTATCTTCTTTCTTCTTGGCTGCGTAACCTTTACCTTCAGCTGCATCCATAAGTTCGGCTGCGAGTTTTAAGTGGAAGCCGTGATATTCTTTATTGCCTTTAGCGCGAGCTCCGGCGATTAACCAACGAATGGCCAAGGATTCACGTCGTTCGCCTCTAACTTCAGTTGGAACTTGGTAGGAAGCACCTCCGACACGTCGGGCTCTAACTTCCATTTTTGGAGAGACAGATGCAAGTGCGGAGTCGAGAACTATCATTGGCTTTTTGCCAGCTTTCTCGATTTCCTCCATTGCTTGGTAGACAAGTCTTTGAGCAACGGTTTTCTTACCATCACGCATGATTTTGTTGATGATTTTGGTTAGGACTTTTGATCCGTAAATTGGATCGCCTAAGACTATTCTTTTTGGTGCTTTGCCTGATCTCATATTTAGTTGGCGGCGGCTGTTTTAGCGCCTGCTCCTCCTGCTCCGGCTTTTTGGCCGTACTTGCTTCTTGATGTTTTTCGTTTTGCGACTCCTGAAAGATCGAACTTACCACGGACTAAATGATATTTAACACCTGGCAAATCCTTGACTCTTCCACCACGAACCAAAACGATACCGTGTTCTGCTAAATCATGACCTTCTCCCATAATGTAAGCTGTAACTTCAGTTCTGTTTGATAATCTGACACGAGCTACTTTACGCAGAGCTGAGTTTGGTTTTTTTGGAGTCATAGTTCTAACCAGAGTTACCACTCCCCTTTTCTGAGGATTGAAGTTAGAAACATAAACCCGATCTTTGGCATTATAAGAACGTCTCAAAGCTGTCGCTTTGATTTTCTTTGTTGTCGTTGTGCGTCCTTTTCGGACTAATTGATTAATTGTCGGCATAAATTAAATTGCTAAATGGTTAAATTGTTAAACTGTTAAACTGTTTTTCAACAATTTAGCAATGCAGCAATTTAACAATGAAGGAATAAGAATACAAGAAGTATTATCTAATCCTTCATCCACCTTTCGGCGATTACTCTAATTCGTCAGTGACGAACCAGTTTATTAGGCTGATCAGACGGCCAATAATCATCCTCGAGCAAGCTCTCAGATCGTTATTGTCCTTCATCCTAAGATCGTTTTCAGATCTTAAGCTGATGGATCCATGCCAGCTCTTTCAGGGCTAGTAGGGATCAGACGGCCAATAATAACATTTTCTTTGAGTCCAATCAATCTGTCGACCTTACCGGCGGCTGCGGCTTCTGCAAGAACAGTAGTTGTTTCAACGAATGAAGCAGCTGACAAGAAGCTTTCAGTTTGCAGTGAAGCTCTGGTTATACCTAAGATGATAACTCCAGCTGTTGCAGGCTCTCCGCCTTCAGCCAAAACTCTAGTGTTCTCTTCTTCGAATCTGGTTTTGTTGATGACTTCTCCAGGTAGAAGAACTGTATCACCTTGGGACTCGATTCTAACTTTATCAGACATCTTGCGAACGATAACTTCGAAATGTTTTTCGTTGATATGTACGCCTTGTGACTCATAAACTTCTTTGGCGGCATCAACGATGTATCTTTGAGCTGCTCTCATACCTTTAACTCTTAGAACTTCTTTAATATCTAAGTGTCCGGATGCGAGTTGAGTTCCAGCAGAAATTAATTGACCATCTTCAACTGAGAGAACAGCAGTTATTGGGATCACATATTCACGCTCTTCGTGAGGTTTAGTGGTAGTTCTAACTCTGATAACCCGGCCAGTTTCAGTGTTGGAGATAGTAACTTTTCCAGCGATCTCAGAGATTGGGCTGGTTGATTTTGGTGTTCTAGCTTCAAAAAGTTCTTCAACACGAGGCAAACCCTGAGTAATATCGACACCAACAACTCCTCCTGAGTGGAAAGTACGCATTGTTAACTGAGTTCCAGGTTCTCCGATAGCCTGTGCTGCAACGACTCCAACTGGTGTACCTAAGCCGACTAATTTTCTTGATGAAAGATCAAGTCCGTAACAAGCTGCACAAACTCCGTATCTAGCTTCACAAGTAAGTGGAGCGCGAACTGTCATTTCAGTGACACTGCTGTTAAATAATTCTTCTACTTCAGGCTCTTCTAGGAAAACGCCGTCAGCAACGATTTGTTTTTTAGTTTTTGGATCAATAACTTTGCCTAAGACTTTTCGGCCTAAGAGTCTTGAGGTGTTAGAAGCAGCGTTGTCGTGGATTAATTCAACCATGAAACCGTTGGTTGTTCCGCAGTCATCGATTCTAACGATCATATCGTGGGAAACATCAACCAAACGTCTGGTTAAGTAACCGGCATCAGCAGTTCTAATAGCACGATCGGCAACACCTTTTCTAGCTCCTCTGCAAGAAGTGAAGTACTCGAACACGCCTAATCCTTCACGATAGTTAGATTTGGTTGGAAGTTCAACGATTTTACCTGTTGGATCAACTGAGAATCCTCTCATGCCTGCAGTCTGAGCGATCTGAGCCATAGTTGCACGAGCTCCTCCGGACTGGATAATAACCTGAATTGGGTTATCTGATTCGATAGCGGCAAAAGTTTTTCTAACGATTTCGTCTCCAACTCTAGTCCAAACTTCTTGGGCTAAAGCTCTTTTCTCTTCTGCGGTAATGATTTCCTTTTTGAAATTAGATTCAATTTCAGCAATTTCTTTATCTCCGCCAGCAATTAAAGCGCCTTTTTCAGGAATAATTCTGTTATCGAAGATTCCAACTGAAAGACCGGAAATTGTCGAACCCCAGAAACCGAATTCTTTAATGTCGTCGATAAGCTGAGCAACTTCGTCTTTGGTGAACTGTTTGAAAGCTTTCATGATGATTTTGGAAATTCCACCAGCATTGATAGTTTCGTTAACGAATCTTAAGGATTCAGGCAGGAAGTTGTTGAAAATAATTCTTCCAACTGTAGTTTCGATTGTGCCGTCAATTGTTCGAAGCTTGATCATCCTTCTTAAATCAAGGCTGCCAGTCTGGTATGCAAATTCAGCTTCTTCTTTGGAGAAGACTTTATCGGTCATTTCCAGGTTTTTATCGATTGCAGTGACATAATATGAACCCAAAGCCATTTCACGGTTTGGAACGTTGATTGGGCTGGAATTTGATGGTCTGAGAATGTTTTCTTTAGCCATCATTAAGGTTTTAGCTTCTTCTTTAGCTTTTTCAGATAATGGAACGTGAACAGCCATTTGGTCTCCGTCGAAGTCGGCGTTGAATCCAGCACAGATACATGGGTGGATTTGGATAGCATTTCCGTCAATTAAGATTGGGAAGAAAGCCTGAATACCTAATCTGTGAAGAGTTGGTGCACGGTTAATTAAGACTGGATGATCTTTGATGACTTCTTCTAAGATATCCCAAACTTCTGGCGGTCTGAATTCAAGAACATTCTTAGCGCCTTTAACGTTGGAAGCGAGGCCCTTGGAGATAATTTCTCTAAGGACGAATGGTTTAAACATCTCAAGAGCCATTTCTTTTGGAAGACCGACTTGAGCTAGTTTTAGTTTTGGACCAACGATAATAACGGAACGACCGGAATAGTCGACACGTTTTCCAAGTAAGTTCTGTCTAAATCGTCCCTGTTTTCCTCTTAACATCTCAGAAAGAGATCTTAATTGGTGAGTACCAGGTCGTCTGGTTGTTCTGGATGAAGAATCAATTAATGAATCAACTGCTTCCTGAAGCATTCTTTTTTCATTTCTTAAGATAATTTCAGGAGCTCCAAGATCGATAAGTCTTTTCAAACGATTGTTTCTATTGATAACTCTTCTGTAAAGATCGTTTAAGTCTGAAGTTGCAAATCGGCCTCCAGGAAGTTGAACCATAGGGCGCAAATCTGGTGGAAGAACAGGTAAAATTGTCAAAACCATTGAAGCTGGGGAAATCTTTGATTTTCTCATTCCCTCAACTAGTCTTAGTCTTTTAGTTGCTTTAATATGGCGCTGTCCAGATGATTTTGAAACTTCGACTCTTAATTCTGAGGCTAATTTATCAAGATCAGTTTTTTCGAGAACTTCCAAAAGTGCTTCAGCACCCATCTTAACTTCAACAAAATCGGAAACCCCGTACTCATCTAACTTGAAATACTCATCTTCGGATAGTAATTTCATAGCTAAAATGTTTTTAACTAAATCACCAACTGTTTTGTAGATTTCTTCGAGTTGAGCGAGCTCAACTAAATTCTGATCTCTGAGTTTGGCGATTCCCTGGCGGGAAGCAATCTGCATTTCTTGAGCCTGCAATTCAAACTTTTCACCAGCTCCGGATTTTTTCTTAAATTCTTTAAGATTTTCATCAAGTTCTTTTTCAGAAGCGGCAATTAATTCATCTAAAGCGGCTTTTGATTCTTCTTGTTTCTTTTCTAAATCTTTTTGGAGTTTTTCCAAAGCTGCTTCTTTTTTCTCGGCATCAATTCCGGTTACTAAGTACGAAGCAAAGTAGATAACTGATTCAAGACTCTTCATTGTCAAATCAAGAATTAATGACAATTTTGATGGTGCGCCTTTAACAAACCAGATGTGAGCCACAGGTGAAGCCAAAGAGATATGTCCCATTCTTTCTCTTCGGACTTTTGATTGAGTTACTTCAACACCGCACTTGTCGCAGATAACACCTCGGTAACGGATTCTTTTATATTTTCCACAATAACATTCCCAATCTTTTGTAGGGCCGAAAATGTTTTCTGCAAAAAGACCGTCTTTTTCAGCTTTAAGAGTTCGGTAGTTAATAGTTTCAGGTCTAGTTATTTCACCAAAAGACCAGCTCCTGATTGTTTCAGGTGAGGCTATGGCAACTTTTAAGCTTTGAAAATCAAGTAAATTATTCATCTTCTGGTGACTCCCCTTTTTCTAATTCTTGAGCAGCTAGATCAGCTAAGGCATCATCGTCTGGTGTATTATCCATATCTGGAGCTACTTCTTCAACCCCTGCAGCTTCAACAGCATTTTCAGCTGGTACTTCAGGCTCACCTTTAGCGTCTAGAACTTCCATTGGTCCGTTCTCTGCGCTTAATTCAGAAGCGTCAGCAACCTCTCCAACTCCCAGTGCCTGTTTAGCTGCTTCAAGTGTGGCGGCATCAGCGGCTGAAACTTCTTTAACTTCTTCTTCGGTAACTTCCTTAATTCCCTGTGGAATAACTTCTATACCTAAGCTTTGGAGTTCTTTGACAAGAACTTTAAATGATTCAGGAATCAAGGCTTGTGGAATTTCAGTTCCCTTAATTATTGCTTCAAAAGCTTTAGCACGTCCGACAACATCATCTGATTTCAAAGTTAACATTTCCTGAAGAATGTTCGCTGCACCATAAGCTTCGAGCGCCCAAACTTCCATCTCTCCAAGTCTCTGGCCTCCCATTTGAGCTTTTCCACCCAAAGGCTGCTGAGTAACAAGTGAGTAAGGTCCAGTTGAACGAGCGTGAGTTTTGTCTTCAACCATGTGGATAAGTTTTAGGAAATAGGCAACTCCGACAACAACTTCCTGTTTGAAGTATTCACCAGTTCGACCGTCAATTAATTTGGATTTAGCAGTTGCTGCCATACCAGCTTTTTCGAATTGTTCAAGAAGAACGTTCTCAGGTAATTTTTCGAAGACTGGAGCTGCAACTTTATAGCCTAATTTTTTAGCAGCAAGTCCTAAATGAGCTTCAAGCAGCTGGCCTAAGTTCATACGGGAAAGCACTGTAACTGAAGAAATAATAATATCCAGAGGTGTACCGTCTTCTAAGTGAGGCATGTCGGCTGGGGAAACAATTTTAGAGATAACACCTTTGTTTCCGTGACGACCGGCAAGTTTGTCTCCTGCAGTAACTTTTCTAAGTTGAGCAACTTTAACTTTAATTCTTTGCAGGACTCCGGCTCCTAAGTCATCGCCTGCTTCACGAGATAAGATTTCGATTCCAATAACAGTACCCTTTTCTCCGTGAGGCATTCTCAAGGAAGTATCACGAACTTCTTTAGCTTTTTCACCGAAGATGGCTCTTAACAATCTTTCTTCTGCTGTTAATTCGGTCTCACCTTTAGGTTGAACTTTACCGACTAGGATGTCGCCTGGGGCAACTTCAGCACCGATTCTAACAATACCTGTTTCATCAAGGTTAGCTAAAGCTTCTTCAGAGACATTTGGGATATCTGGAGTAACTTCGTCTGGGCCTAATTTAGTTTCAACAACATCGGTGTTGTATTCTTCGATGTGGATTGAGGAAAGAACGTCGCTTCTGACGAGTCTGTTTGAGATAACGATAGCGTCTTCATAACCTAAACCGTCATAGCTCATGTAGCCGATAAGGAGATTGGTTCCAAGAGATAATTCACCATTATCAGTTGATGTTCCTTCAATAAGTAAATCGCCTTCTTTAATTTTTTGATCAGGCACAACTGCTGGGCGCTGAGAATAGCTGGTCATAGCAGGGGAGTTAACGAATTTTTTAACTTTGAACTCCTGTTTTTGGCCTTTTCCGGAAAGCATGATTTTTTCGCCATCAACATAGGAAATTTCACCATCAAAAGGAGCTCTGACAGTTCTGGCCATAGTATCTGCGATCATAGTTTCCATTCCTGTTCCAATAATTGGAGCTTGAGGGATTAATAATGGAACTGCCTGACATTGCATGTGTGTACCCATTAGAGCCCTGTTAGCATCATCGTGAGCTAAAAATGGAATAAGAGAAGCTGAAGTTCCAACGATTTGCTGAGGTGAAATATCGATCAAATTAATGTTTTCAGATTCAGTCTCGAAGAAACTGCCTAAGTGACGAACTGGAACTCTTTTTTGAGCGATGAAACCATCTTCATCGACATTGATAGTGGCTTCGGTAATATATTGATCTTCTTCATCGTCAGCTGTTAAGTAGATGACTTCGTCTGTAACTCTTGGTCGGCCTTTTTCCAGAACAACTTTTTTGTAAGGAGTCTCTAAGAATCCGTATTCGTTAATTCTGGCAAATAAAGCTAGGTAAGTAACTAAACCAATGTTTGGACCCTCAGGAGAACGGATTGGATCAACACGTCCGTATTGAGAATGGTTAATATCACGAATTGAGAAGGAAGCTCGGTCTCTTGAGATACCACCAGTTCCAGTAACTGATAATCTTCTTAAGTGGTCGATCTCAGAAAGAGGATTTGTCTGATCTAAAATTTGGGAAAGTTGTGAGGATCTAAAGAATTCGTTGATTGCAGCAATAACAGGGCGGGCGTTAACGAGTCCGGCTGCGGTTATTTCCTGATCGAGGGAAAGCAAACTCATTCTTTCTTTAATAACTCTTTCAAGTCTTTGTAAACC
This sequence comes from uncultured Gammaproteobacteria bacterium, assembly GCA_964392925.1. Classification (GTDB taxonomy): domain Bacteria; phylum Patescibacteriota; class Microgenomatia; order Daviesbacterales; family UBA10151; genus JACPKO01. The sequence continues at coordinate 113,558 of CAYMRP010000005.1, read as the reverse complement.
AATCCAGAAAGCGTTTTGTGCAACTAATTCACCGACCATTCTAACTCTTCGATTAGCTAAATGATCAATATCGTCGACTTTGCCATTACCGTTTGCTAAGGCAATTAAGTATTTAAGAGTTGCTACGATGTCTTCTTTGGTTAAAACCCAATTCTCAGGAGAGTTTGGAGTTTCAAGATCTAATCTTTTATTGATCTTAAATCTTCCAACTCGAGTTAAGTTATAGCGTCTAGCATTAAAGAACATGTTTTGAAGTAATGATTTAGCAGTTTCTAATACGACTGGATCTCCAGGGCGCATTTTTCGGAAGATCTCAAGTAAAGCTTCGTTCTGATCTTTGGTTGGATCTTTTGCCATAGTGGATTCGATATATCTGTGCTCGCCGTTGTTATCAACGGACTCAAACATGGTTCTGATTTCTTCTTCAGAGAAACCTAGGGCTCTTAACAAGGTTGTAGCAGCAAATTTTCTTTTGCGGTCGATTTTGACTGTTAAAACGTCGGATCGGGAAACACCGAATTCTAACCATGAACCGTGCTGAGGTCGGATTTCTGCGCCGTATAGTCTTCGGCCAGTGATAGGATCATCTGAAGCTGAGAAGAAAGCGCCTGGAGAACGAACGATTTGATTGATGATAACTCTCTCGACTCCGTTAACGATAAAAGTTCCTTTATCAGTCATTTGAGGAATATCGCCTAAGAAAGCTTCCTGCTTGTAGGTTTCTTCTGTTTGGAGATTAGTTAAAGTAACGCGAACTTTTAAAGAAGCCTCATAAGAAAGGCCTTTAACTTTACAAATATCTGGAGCCATTTTTGGTTTACCAAAGAAATATTCTCCAAATTCTAATTTCCAGTTTTTACCAGTAAAATCGGTGACTGGGGTTATTTCTTGGAGCAAAGTGCCAATTGATTCGTTAAGGAATTTTTCGTAGGAGTCGCGCTGAAGTTTGGTAAGGTCTAATTTCTTTAGTTGGGTTGGACGTTTGCCCCAATAAAGTCTGCCGTTTATAGTATTAGTTGCTGCCTGGGTTTGCATAAATTTTAGCTTCAAAGTTCACTACACCAAAAAAGGTACGCATACATCATCAGTAGTATGCCTACCAAAATTACCAATATTTAGGTTAAGGGGTAATATACAATAAGTCTCATAGCAAATGCAAGCACTAAGTTGATGATTAGTTTTTGCGGCTAATGACCTTAAACGTGGCTGCAATGTCTTCTTCTCCCCAACCTTCATCCATGGTTTTTTTATAGATTGCTTCTGTAGTTTTTAGAATGGGCAGGGGAGTGGAGGGGGATTTTTCATCTAGTCCAAGCTTTAAGTCTTTTTGCATATTAGCTACAGAAAATGCTACAGGGTACTCCCCTTCTACCATCATTGGCATTTTAGCTTTCATGTTAGGGGATAGGCCAAACACATTTTTTAGTGCGTCCATTATTTGTTTTTTTGATAAACCTAAATCCTGACCTAGGACAAATCCTTCAGATAAAGTGGCAATTGTTTCTCCGACAATCATATTATTTACGAGCTTAATGGCCTGACCTGTTCCTACTGAACCCATATAATTAACCTCAGTCCCCATAGCTAGAAGTATTGGTTTTAATTTCTCAACTACCTTCTTTTCCCCGCCTGCAAAAATTACCAACTCCCCTGTCTTTGCCCTATCTGTAGATCCAGTTACCGGCGCATCGACGAACTCAATATTCTTCTTGGCTAATTCCTTGGCGATTTCTTTTGCAGCGCTTGGACCAATTGTACTCATATCTATATGAACTAAATCCTTATTCCCAGACTCAGCAATTCCATTTTTTCCAAGAGCTACTTCTTTAACGTCTTTTGGAGCGGTGATCATAGTAATAACAACATCTGAGTTTGCAGCAAGTTCAGCAGGGGAGTCGTATGTGGTTATTCCCAGCTTTTTGAAATCTTTTAATTTTTCAGGAGAGCGATTGTAGACAGATAAAGGAAAACCTTTTTTATGAATATTTAAGGCCATGGGTTTGCCCATGAGGCCCAAGCCAATGAACCCTACTTTTAATTTTGACATAGGCAAAATTTAGCATAACGCATAAAAAAATGCGAGCCACTCAACCTCTGAATCTGCGCCTGCGATTTATTTTAGGATGATGTTCATATCTAAGAGCTCCTACATCTACAGAACAAGGCGACATTTGAAATGAGGTCATCATCCTGTATAAAGCTTCATCAGATAGAGAGGATAAACGCCTAACCAGATTTATTCTTTGCAGGTTAATATTTTCTAGAGGTTTTCCTTTTAACATTTTATCGACACTATCTTCACTAACTCTTTGCCCATCATCTGGGGTTTGAAACATCTCTCTGGCAATTTTTTTTGTTTCTGGACTCCAATCTTTAGTATGGATGTGCCATTCTTTGGGCTTCCAGGTTTCTGCGTCTTTTAGTCCCATTAATCCAACCACCTTTTCTTTAATTTTTTAAACTGTTTATCAATTATCGACTGTCTGATTGTTTTGACTAGGTTTACCATGAAGTAGAGATTGTGGATGGAAGCTAGGCGGTGATAGAGAAGTTCGTTGGCCATAAGTAAGTGGCGCAGATATGACCTGCTGAAGTTTTGACAGGTATAACACTCGCAGCCTGGGTCAATAGGATCAGGGTCGAATGTGAATTGGGCGTTAGTTATATTTAAGACGAATCTATTCCCTACTTTTCCGCCGTTTTTGGGACTTATATATAAAGAACCATTTCGGGCGCGGCGAGTGGGGGAGACACAATCAAACATATCGACTCCTTTTTCAATGCAAAGAAAAAAATCGACAACCTCACCAATACCAAGCGCATGTCTCGGCCAGGAGTCGGGGAGAAGGGGAGTGACCCAAGACATTGTCTGCTCGATTGATTTAGTAGATGCCCATTCAGTTTCAACAGTATCAGTATTCGATTCACTCCAGAGAGGAGAGGTGCCGAAGGAGCCGCCGATAGAAACCCCATCAAAGTCCTGCTTAGCAATCCATTTGGCTTCCTGCGTTCTGATAGCTTTATCATCCACACCCTGTAAAATTCCAAACAGACTTCCCTTCTTTTCACGATTTTTTTTCACGGCTGTTCTATAGTATTTGAGACTTCGAAGCTCCCATCTGTGAGTTCTCTCTAAAGATTGTGCGACGTAGGACTTCTCATGGAGTGGGGAGATCAGCTCGTCGAGGACCAAAGCAATATCTGTGCCTAAATTTAATTGAACTTCAATACTACGCTCCGGAGTTAGGAGGTGCTTTCCCCCATCGAGATGGGATTTGAACTCTACCCCATCTTCGGTGATTTTGGCTAAAGATGCTTTGGGCTTAACTTCTACGGTTACGTGACGGTGGATAGATTTATTCTTGGTGTCATAGACCTTGCCGCTTTTATGGACCTTTGAGACTTGTTTCTGATTAGGCAGGGACACTTTTTTTATTCCGTGTTCAATCATGGCCCCAAGTGAAAATGCCTGGAAGCCTCCGGAGTCAGTAAGAATTGGTCCATCCCAACCCATGAATTTGTGAAGGCCGCCCATTTTTTTAATTAGTTCAGAGGTTGGTCTGAGATTTAAATGATAGGTATTCCCCAGAATTATTTGAGCTCCTAATTCTTTTAGATCATCAGGAGTTAGTGCTTTAACGGTTCCCTGAGTTCCAACAGGCATATAAACCGGGGTCTCTATATCACCATGAGGAGTTTTGAGGACTCCTGCTCTAGCCTGCCCTTCTTTGGCAATGATTTTAAAATTTGACATATTATTTTATTCTTTTACTACTGATTTACTGACTGAGGGAATAGTTGTTGCTTTCCATGCAGTACTCGTTACAGGATGTTCAATAGCAGAGGGGCTGACTCTTATTACCGGCACTGCTGTATGTAATCGAAGACCTCTAGGCTCCTTTTTCTCTATCATAAGACAGTATTCTAGCCTTCCTGGATCTAAAGATCAAATTTATTAAGGTACTATAGGTTTTCTTTTGTACATCAATCTATTATAATATCAAGATGATTATTGGACCTGAAAGATATCGCGCGGATGCTTTAGCTATTAATAATTTTCAATCGTGGGATCTGTTTATGAAATCATATTTCGATTCCGTTGTGGTGAAAGATTATCCATCTGACTTTAAAAAAGAGTTAATAAAAGCTAATAGCGCCCGGCTTGGGAATCTCGACTACTTAAGATTTTCGGCCTTGGTTTACATGAATGCGGCCACCTTAGGTTTTATAGAGGCTGCAGGAGGGGCTTCAAGACACAGGTATCGCAGGTATGAAGGCTCATTTACTGATCCAGTGCATTTATGGGCATTAGACAACTATCTGGCTAACGCAAACATTGAGACTGCAATAAGAAAAGAGAAGATTATTAAAAGATTCGAATCAGACTATAACAGAAGCCTGACAGATGTTGAGATAGAAAGAGTCTGGGGAATAGTGCCTGATATTGAAAAGGGCGAGGTCAAGCAAGTTTTAAAGCCTAGAAATCTTAATATGAGTGTCCCAAGAGTTAGAGTATGTCTTCCAGATTTACCTTATTTAGAACAGATAGCGAGTGCGAGAATTAGCAGTAATGAGGCTGGAAGGATGACGGGCGGCGAGTTTGTGACTACCCAATTACCTCTAATAGAGAAGGTGTATGGCGGTTTTGTGGATGTGCATAAAGTATTTTTTGGACCTGGGGAAAAATGGGCTAGGGCAGCTTAGTGGCTGGAGGTATCTTCGTCCAATTCAGCGTGTTCTTTGATTATTTCGATTAATTTTTCGTGTCTTGCTTGATAGTTATCGACTTCTTCTTCGACGTTTAATCTTAGAAGCGGTTCGGTGTTACTCATTCTGAGAGAGAATCTCCAATCAGGATATTGGACTGCTACCCCATCGATTTCTGATATTTCACCATCAGCGTGGAGCTCTTTTAGTTTTTCGATAATTTGTTTAGCGTTTTTGACGCGGAAGTTCATTTCGCCGGATTGTTCGGAGCGTTTAACTTCAGCTTCAAGCTCAGAGAGTTTTTTACCGGTTTTGGTCATAGCATTTAGAACATGAAGCAAAACAAGGAGCGGACCCTCGGCGTTTCCGGTGGCTTTGAAGAAATAATGAGCTGAGGATTCACCGGCAAATATTCCGCCGCCTTTATTCATCATTTCAGTAATGAAAGCATGACCGACTTTGGTGATAACCGCTTCCCCACCCTCTTCTTCAGTAACTCTTTTGGCGGTCATAATATATCTGATATCAAATAATATTTTTTCACCTTTGTGTTCGCGGAGTAACTCGCGGGCAACAATGGCCGTGATGATTGAGGGGGGGACCACACTCCCCTTCTCGTTGACAAAAAATATTCTGTCGCCGTCGCCGTCTAATGCGAGACCTAAATCTGCACCTTCTTCAACGACTTTTTTCTCAACGTCTTCGTTATTCTTAGGATCTAAAGGGTCGGCTGCGTGGTTTGGGAAATCGCCGTCTAATTCAAAATAGAGTTTTACCAGATCGCCGGGGATGTGTTGGTAAAGTTTTTCAATATATAAAGCGCCCATGGCGTTGGCTGCATCGGCGACGACTTTGTATGATTTTAATTGAGGATTGCCCATAATTTTTAAAGCGTTTTGGACTTCTTCCTCCCCTATTCCGTCTATGGTGGTTATTTTGCCGAGGCCCTTTTTATCGATTTGAACTCCATCGATAGCCATGTTTTTAATTTCTTCCATGCCTGTGGATTTACCAACTTTGATCAGTCCCCCGTTTTTAGGGTTAACGACGATTTTTAAGCCGTTATATTGTTTTGGATTGTGCGAGGCAGTAATCATAATGCCAGCGTCGTAGCTGTTATTGAAAACTGCATAATAAAAAGTTGGAGTAGAAACTAGACCTGGATCAATAACGTGCGCACCTAACTCAACTAAAGTTTCAGAAACAACCTTGAATAGTCCGGGGCTGGAGGAACGCATGTCGCGGCCGACAACAATAGTTAGTTGTTCGATTTCTGGGAATTGGTTTTGGATAAATTTATAGATTGCTCTAGTAGTCGGGACGACGTTTTCTTCGTTAAGTTGGTCAGGATAAATTCCGCGGATGTCGTAGCTTTTAAAAATGCCTTCAGGAGGTGTTTGGCTCATGTATTATCTCCCCTTCTCCAAATAGAAAAGCGGTTATCTACAGCTCTCTCCAACGCAGCGATAGTTTGTGTCGTAGGTTTCGCAACTCTGGCCAATGCCTGCCACAATGCTCTGTCTTCATATTCAGTGTTCGGTCCCTGTTGTAATATAGGAGCCCTTCTATCTGGTCTTAAACCTTTCACTACGGATTCCATTCTTTCAATTAGTCTTGTCATTCCAAATAGTTTAGCACTAACTGTCAATTATTTGTATTTAGCTTATCTAAAACTTTCTCCAAAACCTTCTCCGGACTCAAGTTAGTTGTGTCTATTACCAGGTCAAAATATTTTTCGTCGAGGAAATCTGAGACTGCATACAGATTGTTAAATTTATCTACTAAGTCTTTGGCGCGTTTTTGGGAAAGGGCTTTGGCTTCTACTTCGGAAACTGAGTCACGGCCCGCGACCCGTCTGTAGGCTTCTTCAGGCTCGACTGTGCAGAGGACTTTTAGGGTTTTAGCGTAATCTTTGGCCAGCCAGCCGGCTAAGCGGGATTCAAAAACAATATCTGTTTTTTCAGCCATGTCTTTTTGGAAATCGGCTTCCATTTTACGATCTTCTTCTTCTGGAATACCGTAGACCTTGCTGACATCCATGCCCTGATTTTTATACCATTCTCTAAAGTAGTTTCCGGCACTGACGTATTTCCAGTTTAATTTTTCGGACAGCAGCTTGGCTAAAGTTGATTTGCCAGTGCCGATGTCTCCAGAGATAGCGATGTTTTTGTATTTGATCATAATTACCTTACTATTATACTTATTCCGAATTTATTTTTAAGATCTAAGGCAAATTGGTCTTTTGTTTCGTAGTTGCAGGCATCGCAGAATTCAGTGATGCAAAATTGGGTTTTTTCAGCTTTTAGAATTTCCTGTATTTTTTCTTTGAATAAATCTTCATGTTCGGTTAAATTTTCAAGGTCAAATTCCTGAGCAAAAGATTCTTCTTTTGGATCCTGCCAAAATCTAACCATAAATCTGGCTTTTTTATAGCCTCTTTTTAAAAGGGTGTCGGCGACTAAAAGAGTGTACATTTTAGGCATTAATTCCATATCCATATACTGCTTTCCTTTGGCAATATCCTGGCGAGATTTGTAATCAATAATTTCCGGGATTCCATCATTACCTTCTTCTAAAGTATCCGGACCACCCCATAAACAATAAAAGGTATCGTCTATTTTTAAATACTTTTTGCAAAAACCAATTTCGCCTAAGGATTTTTTTATGCCGCCTTTGACTCCACTTAGATAATTGGCAAAAATACTTTCTGCCGCAGTGAGAATTTCTTCGTTTAAAAATTTGACGGTTTGGGTATCGAAGTTAGGTTTTTTAGGATTACGAGCTTCAGCTTCAAGTATTTCTTTGGCTGAGAAACGAACAGCTTTGATTAAGCGCTCCTGAGGCTTGTCATAGGCTTTATATTTATGAATATTCTTAATGGTTTTATCGAGTAAGACACCAAGTGAAAGCTGAGGACTGCCTTTGGAGATTAAATATTTTTTATCTAAATGGTGCCTGACGAAAAAGCGAAATGAGCAATCTTCAAAATCATGGAAGTCGGTTAAGGAGTAACTATTTATTTTTTGAACCGGCGAATACATAGGAGAATAGGATTATACTTTGCCAAATGATGCTTTATCAATTAAAATGATTTTCAATGCAAAAAACCTTATCACTGCTTTTGGTTTTAGTTTTACTTCTTAGCACTGTTTCGACTTCAGTATTTGCTCGGACTACTCCTGAGGATATTTATAACGCTAATAGACAGACATATGAAAATAAAAGACAGACTTTTTCTTTAGAGAATCAGAAGAAGCTAGACCAATACGAACAAGAAATAAAACTTCTTAATGCATTTATTACAAAGGAATTGGAGAACAATACTTTAATACAGGGCGAAATATTAAATGAATATATTATCCGAAATGATATTCCAACGGTGCCTGAAACTGACGGCATTCAAAGGAATCTATCTGATCCAGTGGAAAATGCCAGGTACTGGATAACTTATGCTCATGAAGCAATTGCTTTCCAGGCTGCTAAAAATTACCTTTTCAGCCTCAGCTCAGAAGCGAGTATTGATAGAGATATAACACTGCAGATTAATGCTCTTCAGGGTGATATTGGGGTTTTAAAAGGTAAGGTGGATAAATCAAAACAGGCTCTAATTAAAATGCTGGAGAAATAGAATATGAATATCAAATCAATAACAGCTGTAGTAATAGTGGCTATTTTAATCGGGGTTTTATACGTGGTATTTGAGAATAATTTTGCAGGAATTGAAACAATGTCTAATTCTAAAACCACTTCTTCTAAAGAACTGCCAAAAGATAAAGCAGTTTCTGAGAGCCTAGAAGAACCAACTCTAATAAAATTGCCTGAACCGGCGGGCGCTGGTGAACCAATTACCGGATCAACAAATCTGCTAGATACGGCTGAGAGTTTGGAGATGAGAGATTATTCGACGTACTTTGAGGAATTGAAAGATACTCTTTGATGATTAAGGTAGGGCTGTTTGGGAAAAATTCTGACACGATCCGCCATTTGATTCCGGAGTATGATTTAAAACTAGTTGATGATCATCCGGAAGTACTGATTTCGTACGGAGGTGATGGAACACTTTTGTCGGCTGAGAGAAAATATCCGTCTTTACCTAAGTTACCGATCAGAGATAGTAAAGTCTGCAAGAAATGTCCGCTACATACGACTGAGCATTTATTAAAGGAATTATCACAAGAAAAAATTAAACTAGAGGATTATCCGAAGCTTCAGGCTAAATTTAATAACGAAGAGATTACTGCTTTAAATGATATCGTCATCCGTAATTCTGTACCAATGCATGCTTTAAGATTCAGGGTTTATTTGAACGAGAAACTGGTGCGGGAGGAGGTAATTATCGGAGATGGGGTGGTTTTAACTACAGTGTTTGGATCAAGCGGATACTATGAAAGTATCACCCGAGAAACGATAAATAAGGATTTTGGACTGGCATTTAATAACACAACTTTTCCTATAGATAACTTCAAATTTAGAAAAGGGGATGAAATTAGAGTTGAGATTGTCCGGGGTCCCGGGACTTTATCTTCTGATAATAATCCGAAACTTCAAAGCCTGAAAGAAGGAGATCAAATACTTATTAAAGCATCGCCGTATGATGCGAAAATATATGTGGAGCGGACTTTAAGGTGCAGCGATTGTGTGGTTTTGAGAGATAAGAGATTAAGATGAGATAAATTGTTAAATTGTTGAATTGTTGACCTACCGATGATTGGCAACATTAGCATTATGCTCTTCTAGGGTTTTGGCATAGTATGAATTTCCTTCGAGATCGTGGAAATAATAAACGTAAGGGGTGTTTAAATCAGCATCAGCGACAGCCTGAAGGGACATTAGGGAAGGGTTGGCAATTGGTCCTGGCGGCAAACCATTATTTGTATAAGTATTATAAGGAGAACTTACACCTTGATAATCTGCAATGAGGATCGGTTCCCAGAATTTTTGTAAAGTGCCGTTTTTTAATTTTTGGGAATCCTTGGCGTATTGAACGGTAGCATCTATATCTAATTTCATGCCCATATCAATTCTATTTAATAAAACACCAGCGACCTGGGTTCTGACTTCTTTGGAGCGGCCTTCTCTTTCTACCATAGATGCTAAGATAACTCCTTGTTCAGGAGTTAGACCTTGGGCTTTAATTTGATTTTGGAGTTCTGGGGTATATTTACGATCAAAATTATTACGCATGGTGGAGATGATGGTGTCGATTGAGGCTTCGGGATGGAAAAAATAAGTATCAGGGAAAAGATAACCTTCGTATTTTTTAGCCGCTGTTGTAAATTCAGCTTCATCGATTTTTAATTTTTGATTTAATTCTTTGGCGATTTGCTCGACTCTCCAGCCTTCAAGCAAAGTAACTCTTACGTCGGTAGAACCACCTTTTAGGCTATCAATTATTTCCGAGTGAGACATTGAAGGAGAAACTATAAAGTCTCCAACACTAACTCCAGTAAGTCCAGCTTCTTTGGCGCTCATCTTAAAAGCCATTGCTGAGCGGATGATGTTTTTCTCTTCGAGTTCCAATGCTACATCAGATACGGTTTGACCTGGATCTATGACTATTGCAATTTGAGCCTGACTAGTTTGATCAACAGGACTTTTAAGATAGTTTATGTACCATTTAAAACCGAAGAAACCGACTGCTCCGAGAATCAGCATTAATACGATTAATCTAAATAGCGGGTTGGCTTTTTTACGCTTGTCCATATTAAGTTATAGAATCCAAAAAGTTTTGGAGAATGATAACGGCTGCATAGGCATCTTCTTTTTGGCGGGCTTTCTCTCCCATCCCTAAATCTATCATCAGATCTTTAGCTGAGGAAGTACTTAAAGTTTCGTCGGCTTCGATTACTGAAACTGGATTTTCTTTTAAATCAGCCTTCAGTTTGGTGATAAATTTTTTGACTGCTGATTTGGCGATACCGCTTTCGGGAACTCCAACTACTACCCTATCAATTTGCTGCTGCTTTATAACGTGGAGTATTTTATTTACTGCATCTGCCAGACTGCTAATATCTAGGACCTTTAAAGGAGAGGCAATTTGACCCTCGGATGTTGCTATCCCTATCTTCTTTAAACCGTAATCCAAACCTAAATATCTCATAAGTTAGGCAATTATATAGTATTTCATGCAGATTGAAAAAGTTTAAACATACCATATACTAAATATAGTGAAGAATCCTTTAAAACTATTCATTTGTATTGTTGGATGTGAGCTGGTCGGAATTACGGGAGGCCTCTTTACTGCAAATGCTATCCCTGGCTGGTATCAAACTTTAAACAGACCATTTTTCTCTCCACCTAATTGGGTTTTTGGTCCGGTTTGGACAACGCTTTACTTTCTTATGGGAGTTGCTGCTTATTTAATTTGGAGTAAGGGGCTTAATAAGAATAAGAGTAAACAAGCATGGATTTACTTTAGCATTCAGCTAGCCCTAAATTTTAGCTGGTCGATTGTGTTTTTTAATCTGCAGTCCATAGCACTGGCGTTTTTAATAATTTTGGCTTTGCTTTATTCTATTTATAAAACATATCAAGCTTTCTCTAAGATCTCCCCTGTTGCAGGCAAACTATTAATACCATATTTACTTTGGGTGAGTTTTGCATCAATTATTAATCTCTCGTTATTAATCCTAAATCCCTAAAATGAGCATAAGGATTGTAGAAGTCTCAGACAGAATGCAGAAAAAGTATATTTACACACTGCAGGAACCTGAGGGTAAAAATTTTGATCCGGAATTTAAACCTGAACTAAGTCCCAAGCAAATGCTTAAACTTGGGGTGTTTGGCGGTAAGTATATGACTGACTGTAAAGACGAATTTCCAAAAGACTGGTTTAAAGATGCGAAGTTGAATGATAAATTTCACGAGGGAGAATTAAATCTTTTTGGAGTTAATGCCAGTCAGCCTTTATCAGTTTGGAGGAAGAAGGGCTGGATATATCCGGATGATCCGAGGGGATGGTTTCAGTGGTACTGCAGATATTATATGGGGCGAAGAATTCCGAATGAAGATAAACGCCAGATAAAAAGATGGCGAGCTATCAACCGGCACATAGCGCAGATTAAAAAACATTGTGAAGTTGGAGATTTGAATTGCAGAAAAACTCAACGTCAGGCAGTTTTACATTGGGCATACGATAGTAGAAAAATGTAACTTGCTAATCAATATTTAGTTCCAGATCTTTGATCTTTCTCTCTCTTGGCCAATTTTTTATTTCGGCTTCTCTTTTTAAAGCTTCGGAGCGGGTTATAAACTTTTCAGTGTAGATAATTTTTAACGGCTTGTGTGATCTGGTGTAACGTGCGCCTTTGCCAGCCAAATGCATGGCAAATCTTTTATCAAGATCGTTCGTTGAGCCTGTGTAGAGAGATCCGTCAGCACAAAGGAGAATATATACGCACCACATCCCAAGATGATAGCAAAACTAAAGCACACTTTTTTAAAAACAGGAGTCGTATAATAGCTTGATGACCAAACAGTTAATCGGGTTGGGAATTGTAGTTGCCGGATTGCTACTGTTTGGCTGGTATATAAGTGCTGGGACTGAGGAGAAAAAAATGGAAACTAAAACAAATAATAATTCTATAACCTACATCGCATTGGGGGATTCTTATACCATTGGGAATGGAGTTGCAGAAGCTGACCGCTGGCCGAATGTTTTGGTTAGGCATTTAAACGAGGCTGGGATAAGTATTAAGCTAATTGCTAATCCGTCAGTTTCGGGATATAGAGTTGCGGATGCTTCAGAAAAGGAGCTTCCAGTTATAGAAAGACTTAAGCCGGATTTCGTAACTGTTCTTATTGGAGCGAATGATAACTTTGGTGGAAAGAGCAAAGAAAGCTATAAAGAGGAGCTGTCAAAATTTCTAGACAGGCTGCAGGAACTGATGCCAAAACCCAACAATCTCGTTTTGATAACAATTCCAGATTATTCACTATCTCCGGCAGCGCAAGGAAATAATACTGCAGGCATTTCTGAGAGCATTGTTGAGTATAACTCGATTATTAAAGCAGAGGCTGAAAAAAGAAATTTAAAAACCGCAGATATTTTTCCGATCAGTCAAACTATGACTGGTCAGGAAGATTATATTAGTGACGGACTTCATCCTTCAGCTTTAGGATATGCCAAATGGGAGAAAGAAATATATCCGGTGGTTTATGATTTTTTGACAGGTAAATAGTTAAATCTTCTTTTTGGAGGTATCTTTTTTGACTTTGAGGGTTTTAATTCGTTTGCCCTCTATTTGATCGATTTCAAAAATAATATCACCAATTTGGACTTTGTCATCTATTCTTGGTTCATGGCCAAGTAACCCGAAAATTAATCCACCGATTGTTGTATAGCCCTGACCCTTTAAAGGCAGCTTGAATTTTTCCTGAACTTTCTCAATTGGAGTTAAGCCATCTATTGTGTAACCTCCGCCAGCCTGCCTGATGATATCTTTAAGAGGCTTTTCGAACTCGTCCTCTATCTCCCCCACCACACTTTCAAGAACATCTTCAAGAGTTATTAAGCCGGAAGTGCCGCCGAATTCGTCATTAACTGCTGCAATATGAACCCGTTTTTTCTTCATTTCAATCAGGACCGAGTCACCTTTTTTCATTTCAGGAATAGTGATAATTTGGCGGATGATGTCGGTCTGGGAAAGTTTATAAGAAGAGGAATGCTTGCCGTCTTCTTCGAGTTTTAAGACTTCGCGGTAGATGTCTTTGACATGAACAAAGCCAATAATCGTATCGATAGAGTTTTCGAAAACTGGAAAACGGCTGTGAGGATGTTTCTTAATGGTTTTGACAACTTCCGAGAGCGGGGTGACAACATTAAAGGCGATAATATCAGTACGGGGAATCATAATCTGACGGACTGTTGTATCGCCCAATTTAAAGATATTTTGAACCATTTCTGCTTCGCCTTTAGGGATAAGGCCGCTTTCCTGACTTTGGCTGAGAATCATTTTTATCTCTTCTTCTGAATGAACTAGTTGATGACCCTGCGGAGGATGAAGTCCGATAGATCTTACAACCAGGTTACCGGCACCATTTAAAACCCAGATGAATGGCTTAAAAACGGTTGTAAATATGGCCAGAGGGATTATTAAGTATAAAGAGGTGGCTTCGGCTCTTTGAAGCGCAATTGTCTTAGGGGCGAGTTCGCCTAGTACTATATGTAAAAAAGTGATGAATGAGAAACCGATAATTACAGCCAAAGTATGGGCGGTTATAAAAGAAGCGTCAGCTCCCAAATAGCTATAGAGTGATGGCTCAATAACACGGGCGATTGCCGGCTCTCCAATCCATCCTAAGCCTAAGGAGGCCAGAGTTATGCCTAGTTGAGTTGCGGAGATATAGCTATCTAAATTATCCAGGGCTTTTTGAACGATCTTGGCGGCTGAGTTACCTTTATTGGCGAGTTCGTTAATTCGGGTTTTTCTGACTCCAACTAAAGCAAATTCCGCTGCGACAAAATAACCATTAAGGAAAACTAATAAGATTACTAGAAGAAATTGAAAAATGAACTCCACTTAGGGGGGATTATACTCTAACTCAGCTCTTTAATCCAGATTAATAGGCTATGATAATTTGATCAATTTGGAGTGCTGCAGAGCTAATTGTTTAAATTGTTTATTGATAAAAACATACTGGCTGTTATAACCAGGCTCATTAGGATCTCTATTCTCAAGTGATTTTTTGGCTACCTGGAATTCTAGTGACCTGGCTTCCTGACTGTAAGATAATCTCTTTCCTAAATCTTCTGTTGGTTTAAAATTTTTCTCCATATGGTCTTGGTCTGTTTTCCTGGGTGTTGACCAATCAACAACACCATAACCTATTAATTTTGCGAGATCTGCTTCAACGGTTTTAGATATTATCTTTGTTGATTCTTCTTCGCTTAAATTTGCGTCATTCTCGAATTTTTTCTTTAAATATGGACCAACTTCAGCTTCCAGAAACGGCACTGTGACACTGATACCATACGTGGCGAGCAGGCAGCTAATTATTTTGCTTTCAGAATCCAGCATTTGCCAAATCTCTTCAGGCGTAAAGGGTTTTTCTGCTTTGGAGATTGCTGACTCATCTCCTAGAATAGGGACCAATTCTTCAGTGACTCCTTCACTTGCCATATTACGATGCTAACACTTTTTAGAAATTGTGTAAAAAATCCAGAATAATCAGATGCAGGCTTAATAGTTACGGATTTGGTATGGCTGGGGCTGATGGAGGGACTCTATTATAAAGAAATTTTCTGATAGTGTTGTGGTCATCTTTTTTATCCATTTTTCTGATTATTCTGGCGGGGACTTCTCCTACCAATGTATAAGAAGGGATATCTTTGGTGACTACAGCTCCGGCTGCGACTACACAGCCATCTCCGATTGTCACTCCGGGAAGAATTATGGCCCCTGATCCAATCCAGACATTCTTACCAATAGTAATTGGCTCAAAATAACGAGGTCTTCTGTTCGTAGCAGGATCTGGATAAAGCTCATAATTTGAGGTTATTAGCATGGCTCTAAAACCGATACTTACATTGTCGCCAATGATAATTTTTTCGTCGGCTGCAAGAATGCACTGCTGATTAATAAAAACATCTTTACCAAGGTGAATATTTTGAGGAATAAAGAACTTAGAGAAGAAGATAAAATAGCACCCTTCACCACAAGAACCTAAACGTCGGGTTATGAATTTGGTGTATATTTTTTGGATAAATGAGTTTACTTTTTGCATAGTAATTAGTTATGGGATTATAGACTATAAGTAATTTATTTACAATTTAGGATTAAGGTAGGGAGAAAGCGGTTGCGGGGAATGGATCAGATTAGGAAATTTTGTGCTTAGACTAGCCTAATTCAGTCAGAACTCTGCGTCTGATTATTTCCTCACCCATCGCTCTACCAACAACTTTCATATCATGAACCAATTCAGTACTTTCAGGATTAATATTCAGTAATAGTTTCTTGTGAATAGACCCAGCTGTAACTGAATCAGCACGGACAACTGGACGCATATTTCGTGTTATTCCTGTGTAAGGATTTAGGCTACCCCATTGACCAGCCAAAACTCGTAAGTCATAAAAGCCAGACTTTTCTAATAAGTCCTGCGCTCTACTAAGGGTCGCCCCAGTAAGGTTGTATTCATCAAACAAAGCAGCTTCACCAAATGCACCATATCGATTTCCTTGCTTTTTTAACCTTGCTGCATCAGAAACTTCGAGTACTTCTAAATCATCCATATTGTCTACCAGACTGATGTCTAGACGCTTATCACTAACGTCAATGGTGAAGAACTTTGGGACAGGACATTGGTATGCAGTTTTCC
This sequence comes from uncultured Gammaproteobacteria bacterium, assembly GCA_964392925.1. Lineage (GTDB taxonomy): Bacteria > Patescibacteriota > Microgenomatia > Daviesbacterales > UBA10151 > JACPKO01. Next base: position 97,535 of record CAYMRP010000005.1, on the reverse strand, counting down.
AAGCTTCTTTTATAGAGAAAGCATATGGAATAGCACTCGTGGCTGTAACAAAAACAATTTTGGGCGGACCGACTTTTTTGTCATATCTACCTTCTCTATCCCAAATATTAAAACCGTCATGAAGATTTTCAACAGATTGTCTCAAAGAAATATCGTCAAAGTGGTCTCTTTTGATCATATTCTCAAGATACATTTTCATTCCTGATTCAGGATTATTTAACCAGCCACTTCTTAATTGGGGCAAAATTTCACTCATTAGGGAATTATAGAGTAATTGAAGCTAATTCTCAAACTATGAGTCCTTAAAAGTTCGAGAGTCCAATCCTCTATGAGTTAGTTTGATGTAGTTACTAAAGCTAAGCAAAAGCTTTACTACGTATAAAAATATTTTGTTGCGGGGAGCGGATTCGAACCACTGACCTTGAGATTATGAGCCTCACGAGCTACCACTGCTCTACCCCGCTCCCGAATTATACCCGTTTACTACCTTATAAACAACCTCAGCCAGCCTTCGAGGTTAGAGGGCTTAGGCGGAACATAGACAGGAGGAGGATTTACGACCCGGTCAAGAAGATCTTCAGGCACGACAACGACAGTTTCATTAGGCAGGGACATATTTAAATCATCTCGGGCTATTTCTTCTATAGAATCGAGTGATTCAGCCTGAGCGAGGTTTTTACGGAGTTCTTTATTCTCGCGCTCTAACTTATTTACATCATCTAAAACCTGGTTGAAACGGTCATCGCTTCCGAGAGCAGTGTAGATTTGGCGCATTAGGCCGATCAGAATAATTACTGCCACAATAATAATAACTATAACAAGAAATTTCTTAAACATTCGATTATCCTTTTAGAATCAGCTAAATGGCCTAAATAATCCTAATAAGGTATTATTTTACCCTCAAATAGTGCCATTTCAGCTATTATCTCAACCCTATAATTCATATTTGATACTTGACTTTTCTTACATAGGGCTTTAATATTATAGGACTTTATGATCTCTTTAAAAGACGCACATCAGCAGTTTGTGGGCCACTTAAAAGGCCGCTCTCGTGCTGCAGCTACAATCTTAGCTTATGGCAAAGACATTGAGCAACTTATAAACTTCCTTATTTCTCTTGGAAAAGAGGCTGCTGACGCAGTTGCGACTGAAGATCTTAAGATGTTCATGGATAAGTTGAACAGTGAAAATTATACTCCAAAATCAGTTTCCAGAAAAACAAATTCGACAAAAACTTTCTTTAAATTCCTTAAAACTTCTAATTTAATTGCTGATGACCCAGCTAGATCTTTAGAACATCCTAAATTTGAGAATAAACCACCCCGTATTTTATCTGAACTTGAATATAGAGCTCTTCGGGATGCCTCAAGATCAGATTTAAGAATGTTTGCCATTATTGAACTGTTTTTACAGACAGGAATTAGAATTGGAGAATTGGCAAAACTTCAGGTAACTGATGCTGATTTGGAATCTAATTCCCCTTCACTCCACATAAGACCTGAGGAAGGAACTGTAGAAAGAACAATCCCTTTGAACAAGCCAGCTGTTGACGCTATTAAAAGATACTTACAAGTTAGACCACAAACTCCAAATCAGGCAATGTTTGTAACTAAAACTGGTAAACCATTACTTATAAGAAATATTAGAACTGCAATTGATCGATATTTTAGACTTGCAGGAATTAAAGAGGCTAAAGTTAATGATTTGAGACATACATGGATTGCGTATCACTTAAAAGCTGGAACTTCCCTACTTTTGATCTCTAAACTTTCAGGACATAAAAGAGTTTCTACAACTGAGAGATACTTACAATTTATTCAAGGAAAAACTTCTGAAGGTAAGATAACTCTAGACGAGCTCTAAGTATTGAATTAAGAATCAAGGGACAAGTATTATGGGGAGATGAGTGACAATACACTCAAGATCCATTCCTTCACAGATCTTCATGCCTGGAAAGAAGGGCATCGTATAGTTCTTACTATTTATAAACTCACTAAGCAATTTCCCAAAGAAGAGAAGTTTGTTCTAGTTGATCAACTTAGAAGATGCGCAGTTTCGATCACAAGTAATATCGCTGAAGGTTTTTCCCGGTATGGGAAAGCTGATAAGAGACATTTTTATAGAATCGCTTTAGGATCTTTAACTGAATTACAGAATCAACTTCTGATAGCCCGTGATCTGGAATATATTTCTGAGAATGATTTTCAAACGATTGCGGAAATCACCATTTCAGTCAGCAAACTTCTTAATGGCTTGATTAAATCCACAAATTCTTAACCCTTAATACATAGCCCCTAATTCTTATCCCAAAACCATGAGGAGCTTCTTATGTTCTTTGTTTACTTCCAGATCCTTAAATCCTAGTTTTCTATAAAGTGCGACTGCTGGTTCGTTTTCAGGGGAAACTGCGAGCCAAATTTTTTTGTGGGGGTGGGATTTGTATTCTTCTGAGTTTTCAAAATCTGCCATAACTTCTTCGGTGAATGGTAAAGCTAAGCCTTTGCCGCGGGCTTCCCCATATAGTCTTATTGCGAAAGAGATTCCATATTCTGAGGGGTTTTCTTTGTTTGAATATAAATCCAGATCATGGAACCAGATTATTCCCAGGAGATCATCGTTTTCATTAGCCAGCACATAATATGCCAAGATTTCTTTGGAGAATTCATTAAAACTTGCTTCATCTTTAAATCGTTTGGGGTCGGAGGTGTATTTTAAGCCTTCATCTGTGGCTGCGTATTCGATAAGCTGAGATATTTGTTTTTCGTTAAGGCCTTTTTTAATGGTGTAAGGGATTAGATTTTGATCTTCCATTTTATAATTCAGGCTAGAGCTGTGCGCGGAATAAGGGATGAACCTTTTCCTTGCTGTGCGCGGAATAAGGGATGAACCTTTTCCTTGCTGTGCGCGGAATAAGGGAT
>CAYMRP010000005.1:21573-94517 GCA_964392925.1 uncultured Gammaproteobacteria bacterium | reverse complement strand
TTCCTTGCTGTGCGCGGAATAAGGGATGAACCTTTTCCTTGCTGTGCGCGGAATAGGACTCGAACCTATGACCAATTGTGTATAAGACAACCGCTCTACCAACTGAGCTATCCGCGCTTGTTTGGAATTATATCAGAGCCTGGCGCGTTCAGAAATAGTGGCTTCAACTGTGGTACGGTCACGGCCATATGTGAGCCTGGATAGTTCGCGAATTGCTTTGCCAACTTCGGGGCGGCGCATTTTTTGCCAGTCATCCCATGAAGGAAAAGTAGTGTCGACAGAGAAAGGATGGACCGGTTCTCCTTCAACTTGGGTTTTAACATAAATATGACGGGCTTCGATATTGACTAGATCCTGCTCATTAAAGGTAGGGGCAAATTCGTGCTGGAGAAAGTTAGCATCTGTAACACCCACTCTAAAAGCAACCACTGTACCAACGTTTCCGAAGACAGCATTCTTTAATTCTTCACCGATTTGGCCAATGAATTGGTTGGCGACTGTTAAGTTTAATTTATACTTTCGGGCTTCGGCTAAGATTTCGCCGAAAGTGTCTGTTGCAAAGTTTTGGAACTCGTCAACATAGAGGAAGAAGTCACGGCGCTGGTCAATAGGGATATTTGTTCTGGACATGGCAGCTGCCAGAATTTTTGGAACCAAAACCAATCCTAAGAAGTTCGAGTATTCATCGCCGATTTTTCCTTTAGAAAGATTAACGATCAGGATTTTCCCGGTGTCCATAACCTCACGAAGATTGAAGGAGGAAACAGATTGGCCGATGATATTTCTCATCATCATGTTGGTGACGAATCGACCGAATTTGGAAACGTTATAGTCGAGGATTTCGGATTTGTGGAACTCAGCGGTTTGGGCAATTTGGTCGGTCCAATATCTTCTAACAACCGGGTCTTGAACATAGGGCAAGAGTTCTTTGACAAACTCAGGATCAGTCATAACGCGGACCACTTCAAGAAAAGTATTGCCTGGTTTACCCATACAAGTCAGCATGGCATTTCTAACGTTATGCTCAAATCGGGGTCCGATAATACCGGTCTTATGAGGATCGTAGAGTTTATACATAAGACCAATTATGGAAGCAACAACGAAATGTTTTTGTTCCTCACTAGAGGCTTCAAGCATGTTTAGGCCAAATGGCCGATCGGAATCTGAGGGATCGAAATAGATAACATCCTGGGCGCGGTTAGGCGGAATACGTTCAAGCATTTCTTCAGCTGCGTCTCCGTGGGGATCAATAAAACAAAGTCCCCGGCCGGCATAGATATCCTGAATCATAAGTGACTTTAAAAGTTCAGTTTTTCCGGTACCAGTTCTTCCGATAATATACATGTGGCGCTGACGGTCAAAATCGGAGATAAAGACCGGCCTCTCCTGTCCCCTAAATTTGGATTTACCAATATATAAGCCTTTGGTAGGAATTTTTTCAGGAGGAGGGGCTGATTTGGCAGGAAGCCATTGTATATGCGGTGTTTCTACTTGCTTGTTGGGTAAATGGAAAAGTGAGGCAATTTCATCGGCGGATAATACAGGTAATTTATCGAATCTAGGTAAATATCTATAAACGAAATCACGGATAAAACCTTTTTGGGAAGGGATTTTTGCGCCTGAGAAACCGTTATACGGCCCGTTAAATTGTTCGAAAGCGGCTTTAATATTTCCAAGATGGGCTTTAGCGGATTCTTCAGAAGTTGAAGAAGTGACAATTCTAACAACTGCAGAAAAGCCAGGACGAGTAATTTTACCTTCAACAGCTTCGAGCTGTTTTTGATCAGGCGGGGCTTTAGGTTTATCACCATCACCAGGGTCACGTTCTTTTTTAAGAAATTTTTTGCCAGCAGTTTTGAACTTATCGTCAGCAGGAGCAAGGAGAATCTGAATAACAGCTCCTTCGCCAGGCTGCATTTTACCTAAGGCGGAGGTTAGTCCTGATAAAGGATCTGTGGGCAATTCTTTATAAGTTTTGATTGGGAAATAGTCAGCTGATTTTAGTTTATAGGCAGTGTAAGCGACCTTTCCGGATTCAGAAAAAATATTATACTCAGGAACTTCTTTAACTGCGGCATCGGGGTAAGCTCCGTTAATTTGTTTTTCAATCAGATCTTGGTATTTTTTATGACAGGCAATAAAGAAACGGATCGATTCAGGCAGAGCCACGATCTCGAAAGCAATATGAGGCTGAGGCTTGGTGTCTTTGAACATTCCCATGAATCCACCAGCTCCAACTTTAATTGAAGAGATAGCCGCAATGAATTGTTCGGCTGCGTCTATTTTGACTTCGTTTCCGCGAGGGACTGTGATTTGCATTAAGACAAAGCCGAGAGAGTACTTTTCCCGCTCGCGGTATTTATAGAGATTTTTGAAGTAGGGATAAAAATACATTAAGAATCCAACCAGGGCCAAAGTTGCACCAAGTGAAACTAAAACGATGACTGATATTAAAAATAAGTCCGGGGCTTCGGCCGCGACTGTTGTTTCGGTTACTTCCATAAGTTAAATAATGAGCCTGACACTTAGCATTTGAGTGATGATTCTAACACAAGTACTCAGTGATGCAGCCAGTCAACTAATTTTTTGACAGGGCCGCGACTGTCTGATTTAGGAGTGTTAGCAAATTCCATCCGTTTGCCTTCTTTTTCTTTTTTAAAGGAGGTAAATCTTTCGGCCTCATCTAAAACATGGGAACGGCCGGTAACTATTTGGTCAGCATAATCTAAATGCTCGGAAAGAGCTTTTAGTGGGGAGAGAGCAGTTTCCGGAGTCGATTTAAAACTTCCTGGCACGCTGCTTTCGGCGTTAATTTGAGTCTGGTCTACCATCCGTTTTGGATTTTCCTCAGGGACATGAACGGGTCTGACTGCGACGTAAGCGGAGCTTGCGACTCCGTCTAAAGGAGTTTTAATACCTGCTTGTTGTAAATTATCGGCGACGTTTTTTTGAAGACTAGTTAAATGATCCTCGGTGAAGGTGATGGCGGCTGTTTGCTGAGGGGCAGATGTATTGGGCATATAACCATTATATCTTAAGCGTAAATGTATATCACCTTCCCTATTATCCTATCTTTTTCAATCCAGCCATAATCTTTTGAGTCAGACTGGTTATCGCCGGCAACCCGATAGCGATCTGCTTTGACTTCGGCAATTCTTTTGATGATGTATTTATTGTGATCTTTAAACGCAATTAAATGATGAAGTTTTGGGGAGGAGAAAAGGTAAGGCAAGCTACTGATGATAATTTCCTGGCCGGGTTTAAGAGTTGGAAGCATACTGTGTCCGGAGATTTTAAAACGCATAAGTATCATGGGTATCAAGGGTTCACGAGATCACAGGATAGAAAACAATTAGTCCTGGATGACAATTTCGCGTTCTGTTGGATATGGTGCTTTAACTTTTTTTGATTTCAGACCTTTTGTTTCGAAAAATATTTCAGCAATTTTTTGAGTATTTGCCAGTAATTCATCTGAGGATTCCATATTTATTTCTTGTTTTGATTTTGAGGCTAATTTGAGAGTTTTGAAGACTAAATCGTGAAGTTGGGGGTATTTTTCAATCATTTCCGGTTTAAAATAGTCGGCCCATAAAACGGTTATTTCATGTTTGCAGATTTCAGCGTGCTCTTCTTTAACTTTAGATAAGCGGGACATTTGGTGGGTAAATTTTTTGTGGTCCTCTCCTTCTTCGAGGTCCAATATCATCTGGGTCATGCGAATTACAGTGTGAGCTGCCATCTGCATATTGTGAGGATCGTAAATTCCGCATGGAATGTCGCAATGGGCGTAGGCTGTTTTTAGAGGTAATAACCTGATTAAAAAGTTAATCAATTTCATACTTAAAGAATATAGGCTTTTAGTGTAAATTTCCAGTATGAAAACAGTTACAAGTGTTACTTGGTAATCTCTTCAACTGGTTTATTTTCTAGATAGTGTTCGACTTCAAAACAAGCTTTTGTACCGGCTCCGGCGGCGGTTACTGCCTGGCGATAGCGATAGTCTGAGACATCGCCTGCGACGAATACTCCTGGGACTGAGGAAAAGACCTCATCTTTGACTTTGATATAGCCTTTTTCATCTAATTCAACTTCTGCTCCAAGGAAAGAAGTTGATGGTTTGTGGCCAATCGCCACGAAAAGAGCTTCGACTGGAAGTTCTTTGGATTCATTGGTTTTAATATTTTTTAGTTTTACTGCGTTGACTTTGTCTTCACCTAGGACCTCCTCGATCACGCTGTCATAAACTACTTCAACATTTTCTTTGCTGGTCACTAAATCGACTAAGGCTTTTTGGGCTCGGAATTGATCGCGTCTGTGAACAACGTATAATTTATTGGCAATTTTGGAAAGGTGCTGGGCTTCGCGCATAGCGGTATCTCCGCCGCCGACAACAACGATATTCTTACCCTTAAAAAAGAATCCGTCGCAGACTGCACAGGCTGAAACACCACGACCGCGAAGTCTGGTTTCAGATTCCAAACCGAGCCAGGAAGCCTGAGCGCCGGTGGCGATAATAACGGTTTCTGTCTTCAGTTGTTTGGTTTCGGTTTTGATAGTAAATGGTTTTTGAGAGAATTCGACTGACTCAACGTCTTCTTCGACAAACCGGACGTTAAAACGCTCAGCTTGTTTGCGCATTTTCATCATTAGTTCGGGGCCTTGAATACCATCCTCAAAGCCAGGATAGTCATCAACATCGGTAGTTAACATTAGTTGACCTCCAGCTGCACGTCCGGCTATGACCACAGGCTCTAGCCCACCGCGAGCGGCATAAATAGCAGCTGTTAAACCGGCCGGGCCTGAACCAATAATGATTAACTTTTCAGTTTTTGAGGTGTCCATTGACTACAACTTACAGGATTTTAGTTTTATTCTCAAGTAGTTACCAATTTCCTACTCGGATGCGCTTGGGGAAGCAGATGCTTTAACTGAGGCTTTGGGGGTTGTTTTTGGGGAAGGCGATTTTACTGTACCTGATTTTGTGGCAGTGGCGGGGCTAGCTGATGCAGATGCCGAAGGACTTGGAGCGAGCGAAGGAGTTGGATCTACTGATGGTACAACAATGACCTCGGGTGACGGAGTTGGTGCTGGGTTTGAGGTAACTTTATCTCTGAGCCAAACTAAATAAGTTCCTAGCAAAATTATTATTAGAATAATGACGACAATAGTGATATTTCGACTCATGGGTATTTACCTTTCTAAGCAGTTGGCCATAGTATAGTGAGCTCAGCTTCGGTTTGCAAGAGTCTGAAGCTAGCTGAGGTTATCAGGTTTTGGTAAACTATTTTTCCTATATGAGGATTCGACTTAAAGAAAAAAAAGTAATAAATAAAAATACTGTTAGCTTCTATTTTGAAGTTCCAGAAGGCTTTAGTTGGACTCCAGGACAATATCTGCATTATAAGATTGAGGATAATGAGGCAGATTTGCGCGGACAGAATAGATTTTTTTCGATAGCTTCGGCTCCTTTTGAGAATACTATTCAACTGACTACCAGAATTTATGATGATGGCAGCAGCTTCAAAAAGAAACTTTTTAAACTTTCGCCTGGAGAAGATATTGAGGTAAATGGACCGCGAGGAGATTTCTCTGTCCGCAAGGGAATATCAAATTATATATTTATAGCTGGAGGAATTGGGATTACACCTTTTAGGTCGATAATTAAGGATATGGATCATAGCAATCAGCCAATGAATATTTCCCTTCTCTATGCTAATAAAAATCAGGAAATTATTTTTGATGATGAGTTGGATACGATATCGAGCAAACACCCGGAATTTAAGATAAGTTATTTTATTTCTGGTGCAACAGAGGCTTTAGAAATTGCTTCGAATATAAATATCCGGCCCGGAAGAATTGATAAGAAAGCTGTGCAATCAGTAGTTAAGGATATTGATTCAACGGTTTTTTATGTTTCGGGTCCTGAGACTATGGTTTATTATTTCGAGGATTTGTTGGCCAATTTAGGCGTTTTGCGGAATAATATTCTCTGTGATTATTACATAGGATATAAGGATTATTAATCTTTTAGTAAAAACAGCAGGATTTCCTGCGCAAGTTTGACAGTTTTTTGGCCGCCGGGTTTTTGCGGATTTATCTCAACCAAATCGATTGAAAAACTTTTTGAATGCTTAAGGATTTCTAAAATTTGAAAGATTTGCGGCTTTAACCATTTTCCATCTTCAGGTAGACCAGTCGCTTCTGACTCAGAACGGTGAAAAACGTCTATATCAAAGTTAATATGAATATGTTTAAAATTTTGGACAAAAGTTTTTATTTCCACCAGAGAATTCTCCGGGTTTGAATCAAACAATGACTTATTAATATTTCTGATTTGGTTATCCTTATAAAAACTTTCTTCCTCACTATTGTCGCCGTCAAAAACTATATCTCCAATAGTTAAGGCTTGGGACGGGTTGAGTTTTTTAGGGACGAGTAAGTCTATCTCTGAAACATCGAAATCATCAAAGAAAGGGCGCATATACATACCGTGGAAGTTTTTGGAAAGCGAGGTTTTGAGCTGATGCATTTCCCCATGTGAATCAAATTGAATATATCCTATTTTTGATGGCTCCCCTATTCTTTCGATAACTGCTTGCAGTGAAGATAAAGTCACTGTGTTGTCGCCGCCTAAAACAACCTGCGTTTCTCCGTAAATATAATTGTCGTTTATTAGATTCTTTAAAGCCTGAAGTTCTTTGGCAACAGTTTGCCAATAATTATCAGAGATTTTTTCCGGAGCTGAAAAAGTATATTCGTCAACCTTTGCTGCTGCGAAATTGTGGAGGAAGCCGTTAAGAATTTGATGGGGTGCATCCTCGACTCCAGTGTTTAGGTCGCTATGTCTAATAGGCGGATTTGTTAGACCAACCCGTGACTTAGCTTTATAAAAATGAGGATTCCTTGCCATGAGTGATATATTATTCAAATATGAAGGCAACTGCAAGCAAGGGTCCGGGAAAGACTTATCAAAACGAGAATACTCAGCCTTGTCCTAAATGCGGTTTTGTTATCGGAGTACTAGCAGGAAGCGTAGATGCAGTTTGCAGGAACTGCGGTTTTAAAGATCCGTGCTGCGAATAAGATCTGTCAGTATTAAGTCAAGGAGAGGAAGTTATAATTATTTTATGCAAGAAAGCGTAAGTAAAAAATTTAGGAAGATTTTCATCGAGGCGACACAGAAGGCCGCTATCGCTTCGTATAAGAAGATACTTGATCTTCACGATTCTGATGCAGAACCCCGTGACTTTAAGGCTTTCGGAAGACTAATTGATGGTGCGGCGGTTGAGGCAATGCAAGAGGTTTTCGAGACTCAATCTGATTTTTATATTGAGATAAAAGGAAGTGAGGGGCGTAAAGATACTAGACGAGATGGAATTGCCAGTCCTGATTTATATGGCTCATACGGACCAAAGAATGGGATTCAAGTTGAAATTGTGAATGATGCTGTTGAAGGGACAGCTTTTGCTTCAAGGAATATTCCAGGTGCGACTTCGATTCTCGCCGCGGTAATTGATCAAAAAAATGGTTTGGTGCCAACAGGTAATTTTGATTATATGAGTAAATTATTTGGGCCGCCTCAATTGAAAGGGGAAATTTCACTGGAGTTATCGCCTGAGGAGAATATCCGGATTGCACTTAAGGAACTTAATATTGAAGAACCGCTTGAATTAGCAGTGGTTATTTTAGATAGACCAAGAAATAGCTACGAGATAGAATCTGCTAAAAAAATGGGGGTATCTTTAAACTTGATACCTGGCGGAGATTTAATGCCAGGGCTTTTGGCGACTTTGGATATTTCGGTACTAAAGAAAATTAAGAGCCGGAAGATTGGTAAGAATATCAAAGCAGTCTTAGTAATGGGCAGTGGCGGATGGGAGGAAGGTATTATTGCTGCTGCGGGAGCTAAAGCTTCCGGCGGACAGGCTCAGGGAAGAATTTATTCTGAGGATAAAGAGATTATCGAGCAGGCAAAGATCATGGAAATTGAGGATTTAGTGCCGGCCGACCCTAAGTCAATTTTAATAAGTGCTACTCCGATAACTGAGGATCCTTGGTTTGGAGTTGACGGCTATAATAACTCGCGAGTAAAAACAATTATTGTAACTTGGGAAGGACTTCAGATTCTCTGAGAAAGTCATGAAGAAGTCTAGCAATATCAAATATTAATTAAGATAATCTTTTTATGGAAAATAACTTGCGTGAAATTGCAATAAAACTATCTTCTCCCCCCGGAGTTATTGTGGCGGCTGATGAATCTCCTTCAACTATGAAAACCCGGCTAGAGAATGTGGGGGTAGTTGATTCTTTTGAGATGCGGTCTGAGTGGAGAGAGTTGATTGCTGATGCGGCAATTGCAGAAGCTGGGGCTGCCGGAATAATTCTCCATCCAGAGATGCTAGAGGTGCCGGAGGTTGTTGAGGCTTTGAAAAAACAGAAAGTTATTATTGTAGTAAAGATTGATGGAGGTCTGACAGATTTTGGGGAGAATGGTGAGCAGACAACAAAATATGCCGAAGATTTAGAAGAATTATTGTTGAAATGGAAAAGTTTAGGGGCGGCGGCAACTAAATTTAGAAGTGTTTTTAAGATTTCAGAAATCACACCGTCAGAACAGTTAATCCAAGCTAACGCAAAAGTTCAAGCGATTTTGGCGAAAATGAGCCAGGATGCAGGACTCGTGCCAATGATTGAACCTGAAGTTTTGAGGACCGGCTCTCATTCTTTAAAAAAGGATATTGAAGTGACAGGACGAGTTTTAGATGCGGTTTTTGCGGAAACTCTCAAAGCTGGTGTTCGCTATTCAGAGGCAATTTTAAAGCCGAATATGATTACTGCTGGTGAAGACTGCGCGGACTCGCCTACTGTTGAAGAGGTGGCCCAAGCAACATTGGAAGTATTAATGAGTCATGTTCCAAATGAGATTGCTGGAATGAACTTTTTATCAGGTGGAATTAGTGATGAATTGTCTGAGCAATACTTAAATAAAATTTGTCAGTTAGCAAAAGAAAAGGGCATAGAAAAAATTAGTGCATCTTTTGGGAGGGCGATTGTTGGAGCTCCATTAAAAATTTGGGCTGGTAACGACGCAAATAAAAAAGCGGCACAAGAGGTGTTAATTGAACGAATCAAAAGAAGCTCGCTTGCGAGACAAGGTCTACTTAGCTAATCCACATTTCATTTTTATCCTAATTCTTACTTTACTCCTGACCGATTGATTGATACATTGCTGATGAGACTTTTATTTATGAATAATACTGCCCTGAAAGAAAAATATATTCAAAAAGCGAAAGCTATTTTTGAAAATAATTTAATAGAAGGATATTCTTCCTGGAAAAAAACTAAGTATAAATTTATCGCTCCGGCTAAGAAAGAATATGTTTATCAGTTTCTGTGGGATACAGCGTTTCACGCGATTGTGCTTTCTCACTTCGACACTAATTGGGCGAAGAGAGAAATTCAAAATTATCTGCTGGCTCAATGGGAAGACGGATTTATTCCGCATATTATTTTTTGGAAAGGAGAAACATACGATCTACCTCACTGGGCTTTTTTGGAAAGTAAGCCATCACTTCGCCCTCACACATCGGCGTTAACACAACCGCCTATTTTGGGAATTGCGATTGAAGAGATTTATGATAAGGATGAGGATGTTGAATTTTTAAAGGATGTTGTGCCAAAAGTGGCTAAGCATTATAAATGGCTTCTCGAAAATAGGGATCCGGATAAAGATCATTTGGTGTCGATAATATCGCCAAATGAATCTGGTATGGATGAATTGCCGGTGTTTCAGGTGGTCAGTGGATTCTCTGGGCGGAACTTAATCCAACTTCATTATGCTTTTAGAAAACCAGATATATTAAATCAGATGAATGGTTTTGATAGTAAGAAGATTTTAAAGAAGGATTATTTTAATGTTGAGGAGGTGTTATTTAATACAGTTTTTGTAGAGAATGCGCGGGCGATTTCCCGGTTATATAAGGCGCTGGCAAGCGACCGGACTTCAAGTCCTAATGCGAAAGCTGAACATAAAAAGGAGTCGGATTTTTTTGATAAAGCAGCTGATAAAACCGAGAAGGCTCTGATAGAAAAATTGTGGGATGAGGAGGATAGTATTTTTTATTCTGTTTATTCTAAGGAGGAGAAAAAAGCTAAAGTTAAAACTGCGGCTTCTTTGATTCCGCTATTCTTAGGGAACTTACCTAAAGATAAAATGGAACTACTCGTGAGTAAGCATCTGCTTAATCCGGATGAGTTTTGGACAAGCTATCCTGTACCAACAGTTTCCAGAAATGACATTAACTACTCTCCTCTGGAGTTTCCAGAATACGAACATCGAATTCAGGGAAAGATAGTTAATAAAATTTACTTATCTTTTTATAAAGAATTGAAGATGCTTTGGAGAGGACCGACCTGGATTGCGACTAATTGGTTTATTGTCAGAGGTCTTCGAAAACATGGACAGGATAAGACAGCGAAATTGATTGTGGACAGAATGGTGAAGATGATTGAGAAATGGGGATTTAGAGAATATTACAATCCGGAAACAGGGCAGGGATATCGGAGAGAGAATTTTGGATGGTCAACATTGATACTTGATCTCCTTTAAAAACTTATTTGCAAGACCTAGTGACAGTTAGCTGTCTTAGAAATATTCTAGGAGCTTAGTTGTTGAGTGATCGGGGATTTGTTTTAAGACGATTTTGACTTCCCCATCAACTAATTTGGCTTGAAGTTTTTTGTTTTCGATGTTTGGGTCGCCGGAGGTGACTGCTATGATGTTTGGTGCGATTTCAGTAACCAGTTTTTGGTAGTCTTCATTCTTGTACGGCTTTGGGAGCGGGATAATTAAATCGACTGTTTCTATTGCTGATAGGATTTCGGCTCTGTTTTCTTGTTTGTTAATCGGACGCTTATCCCCTTTTAAATTTTTAATTGCCTGGTCGGATTCCAAAAGCAGAACCAGAATATCTCCAGTTTTTTTGGCTTTTTGAAAAAAAGTAATGTGACCAATGTGAAGGATATCGAAGCAACCGCCAGCTAAAACAATTGTCTTGCCTTCACTTTTTAAAGATTTGGCAAAAGTTTTAATTTTAGATACGGAAATTATTTTCCCCATGAGGGGAATTTTAACTTTAAAATTAGGCTATTTGCAAGGTTAATGAGCTATTTAGAAGCTTTCTTAGCTGCCTTCTTAACTTCTTTTACTGCTTCTTCGGCTGCAGGAGTTAATTGCTTTTTGATTGAACTCGCTTCTTTTTTAGCTATTTCTAAAACATCAAAGCCCTGTTTTTTGAGACCCTCTAAAGCTTCCTCAAGTTTCTTGCGATTTTTTTCGTCGGAAAGGATTACTGCCCCAGCGCCAACTGCTGCACCTAATGCAGCTCCTGCAAGAGAAGCAACCACTGGATTTAAACCAGTTTTTTTATCGTTGTTTGCCATGTATATTTCACCTCCTTTAGGCATTGAGAATACTTCTATTTCACATTAAATTGCAAGCCCCATGTATTTAATTTTTAGTTTGCAATATAATCATTTCATGTTAAAACTTAAAACTGCAACGTTTGCTGGAGGTTGCTTTTGGTGTACTGAGGCGGTATTTAAAAGACTTAAAGGAGTTGAGGAGGTTATTTCAGGCTATACTGGAGGACGGGTTGAGAACCCAACATACGAACAGGTTTCAAATGGAGATACAGGACATGCAGAGGCAATTCAAATAAAGTTTGATTCTAGTATTATCTCTTATAAACAGCTGGTGGAAATATTTTTCAAACTGCATGACCCGACAACTCTTAACCAACAAGGAGCAGATATTGGTGAGCAATATAGATCGGCAATTTTTTATAGCGATGAAGAACAAAAAGAAATTGCTGAGAGAGTTTTGGCGCAGTTTGAAAAAGATAAAATTTATGATGATCCGATTGTAACTGAAATTTCACAGCTGACTAATTTTTATGAAGCCGAGGATTATCACCAAGATTATTATGACCAAAATAGGAGTTCTAATTCTTACTGCCGGGTTGTGATTGATCCGAAGATTCAAAAGCTTTACCGGGATTTCAAAGATCGGGTTCGTGAGGATGAGTAGTAAACCTCTGATTGTTTATTTTGGAATCATTCTAGTTATTAGCTGCTTACTCTATTTGTTTATCAAAAGCTACACAAAAGCGAATTTCAGCGAGCAGAAAAAAGAGCAGTTGTTATCCGAGGTTTCAAAATTTAGATACTTCGGAGAGAATCCGTGTACAAATGCAATACTTGGAAGCCCTGATGCGCAGGATGCATATGTAAAACTAAATATTTATTGCAATGGCAATGAAAGCTCGACCAATACTTTAGCTGTTAAAGCTATTAATCCAAGTAGCTATGCAGATCTTATAAAATTAGTTGCCAGAATAAATTTGTATGAGGTAGAAGTTGAGCCGAAAAGACTAGTTAGAATGGGAAATCTAGTTTCTAATGAGACTTCCTGGAGATGCTTTATTAATAATGATGAGATTTTAGATTTTGAGAAAAGCATAACGCCTGGTGATAATGTTAACTGTTTTTACAGATGAAGAAATATCAAATTATTTTAGTTGCTATTTTAATATCAATAACGGCTTTTGGATATTACTTAAGGAATGATAATTATTCCTTAATTCCTTACCCTGGAGAGTCGATGGACGAATATAGTTTTGGTTGGGTTGGGTTAAGCTTAATCCAAACTGGAGTGCCAATTGGAATTTCCGGGATTTCCGGATACAAGAATTATGATTATCGTTACATTAGTGTTAATCAAGTTTTTAAAGAAGCAGCGGGGGCTAATCCATTTTCTATAAATACGCCGTGGTTTGATCATCCTCCGCTTTTAGGGTTGATAACAGGCGGATATGCTTATTCAAAAGGGGCTCGAGTGTTTGAGGACGTGCTGATTTCTTTTATAAGAAAACCGATGGTGATTCTAGGTTCTATTTCGATACTACTTCTATTTATCTACTTGTATAAGGTGTTTGGCTACAAAGAAGCGATTGGAGGATCATTGATTATGGCAGTCTCCCCTCTTTCGATAATCGGCAGCAGAACAGTCCAAGCTGAGAATTTACTAATTCCTTTATTTATTGCAAGCCTGGTGACGCTTTATTTATATATTGAGCATCAGAAAAAATGGCTGCTTTGGGTTTGCGCGATCATTGCCGGGATTTCACTTTTAGCAAAACTCTCCGGAATTGCAATTGTTCTGAGTGGTATTTTTATATTGCTATATTTTTCCAAGTCGATCAGAAAAGCTCTGCAGGATGTTTCAATATATGCGTTAGTTTCGATGGGGTTTTTGCTCGTGTTTTTTAGTTATGGTGCGGCATATGATTTTGAACAATTTCTAATAATTCTTGGCTCAAACGGAGAAAGGTTTTACGGGATTGGATCAAAAGCTTTTTATGATTTGTTAACTACGACTAAAATAACTAATGTTCATTATTTAACAGACGGCTGGTTTTTGTCAGGCTGGCTGGCTGCTGTTTCACTATTCATGATTCCGGGCCGGGATAAGAAGGAGATGTATATACTCGCACCTTTAGTTTGTTATTTGGCAGTCTTTTTACTGTTTGGCAGTGAACCTCACGGCTGGTACAGATATCCTTTTATTCCGTTTTTATATGCTGCTATCGCCAGAATAATAGTTGGTGCTTTTAGAAATAAAGACTATATTATTCCAGCATTCATGCTGTTACTTATTCCGATTGGTGTAAATATTTCTAAAATTATGAGCATTGAGGAATTTCAAGCATATTCAGGGATTTGGAAATGGGTTATATCGGGACTATTATTATTTCTGTTTTTGATTAATGTTAGACCTTCATCAAGATTAAATCAGATTGTAGTCACTGCTGCATTATTAGTCATTTTTATGATTTCTATTTATTCGAGTATGGAATACTTTTTTATTATTACTCCAGAATATTGGCGGGGCTCAAATTAGGCAGAGCTTGATTCCTCACATACCTGAAATTAAGGTAGTTTTATTTGCTCTGCTATTAAATCCGCCATAAATATTTCGCCTTCTACAGAAGGATGAATTCCGTCATGGCTGCCGACATATAATTTATTGCCGTATTTCCCGTCGACCTGAGAGGCTTTATAGGCATTTAGTAGTGGAGTATTTGTCTGAGACGACAGAAAAACTGAAGCATCAAGATTTTGGAGGATATATCCGACATGCTCTTTAACTTTAGAATCCTCCCAATTAACACCACCAACTCCTTTACCAAAGCCTACTTTCAAAGGGGCGATTTCGGCTAAAAGATATACTTTGGCACCAGTGTTTTTGGCGTTATTTATTAAACTGGTTAAGCTTTTTAAGTAAGCACTCTTGTCATAAGGAGAGAGTGGATTATAGGCAAATGATGAAATTATGATTACATCAGCTTTAATCTCGTCGAGAGGAGGATAATTTCTTGTTTGGTAAATGAAAGGCTCAGAGAATCTTTTCTCTGCTTCTACTACGTTTTGTGATCCAATCCCGTAATTATAAAATTTGAATTTTGTTTTAGGATAACGGGCTATCATTTCTTTATCCAAATAATCAAGGTTTTCACCCATGGTGTCGACCATTGAATCGCCAAAAGCGGCAATAATATAGGACTCTTTATTCGGGGCAGGTTTTAACGAAGGAGATGGTCTTGGTGTTGGGGTGGGGCTAGGAGTTGGGGTTGGGGCTGAGGAAACAATAACAGCAGTTCTAATTTCTTTTGGAGATGGTGAGGGTGAAACTTCTGCAGAAGGATTTTGGGATAGGATAAAGCTAAGGGAGAAAATCCCAATACTTAGAACTATGAGAATGATGAGAATTATTCTAATTTGAAGATATTTCAAGATTTATGTTTTGGGGCAGCAATGGTAAGCGCAGAAGCGGACCTGGAAGTTCTGGGGAGATTTTTACATCAGCGCCAATCACGCTTTCGTGAGTCTTGAGAATATCTTCTACCTGAACCGGAGTTTTAAATTTAATGTCAGATTTTAGTTTTTCAAGATCTAATCTAGGCATTAACTTGGCTTTAAATTTTGCTGTAAAAACGATTTTTCCGTCTTTCTCAACTTTAGAAACTGTAGCCTGGGTTTCAGTACGAGAAAGATCTAAGTCGTAGCCTTCGGGAACATTCGTTTCAACAAGTTTTCCAACAATAGTTTTAAGATCGGTGTCTGAATAAGCTGTGCCTTTAAGATTGAGGTTCAAGGTTAGAGAAAATTCTGTAGCCTGGTCGCCAGATTTTTTGGAGTAAGATTGGGAAATTACTTTCTCGGTAAAAGTTTCTTCAAGTATTTTCATATCGCCGGTTAGTTTCCCCTGGACCTCGTCTGAAGCCTGCTTTTTTAAGTCGGACGTTAAAGAAGCGAGAAGTTTTTTCTGGTCATCTGCGGTCACGACTGTGACATCTTTGGAAACTCCTCCGGAAAAAGCGGTGTCAACTTTGGCAGTGAATTGATCAGCGGAAGCACCTTTGATTGTGAGGTCCTTACCAGCTGCCAAGTTGCTTTCAGGCCCAATAGTTGAGGCTGTTGCGTTAGTGGTACCTTTACCAAAGGAAATGCCCCCTTCAACAGCCGACTGGGAAGCAACCGTAACTGAGGTATCAAGTTTAAAAGTTAAATTCCCGGGACCAACCAGTTCAGTGCCAGCGGAGAAAGTTCTTGGAGAGGAGGTTTTGTTATATAAAACTACAGCTCCTTTGGCGGGATCTCCAATTTGCTTTTTACCTGTTGCGGCGGCTTTGGCAGTTCCATCAACTGTTGTTTCAACGATTTTACCGGCAATTTGCTTGCTGGCTTCATCCATAGTTGTAATAGTTGGATCTGCCACGATTAGTGTTTCTTTTTCTAGAATTTTCGGATCAACAAAAATAGTAACTGTGGCTTTTGGTAGTAATAGATAAGCCCCGACTAGAACTGCCAGAACGATAACTGGAATTATAAGAGTGAAGCCAGCGCCGCTAAAAAACCTCATTGGATTCTTAAGAAGGCTGGCTGGAATAATAGATCCGACAGAAGGCAACTTATCTAAGGGACTGGCTTTGAAAGGAGCTGGTTGTCGATGCATTGGACGCTCATAAGTTTCAACAGCGTATTCTGCAGTACTGTCTTCTCCGGCAGGCTGCTTACCTCTTTGGTTAATATCACCTTCGGCAAAAACAGGCAAGGCTGCTGTACCATGAGCTGGCTTGAGATTATCATGATGATCAGGCAATTTTCGAGTTGCGTGATTTGAAGCCGGAGCTAAGGCTTCCACTGGAACTGTTTGATGGTCTAAGTGAACATGAGGATTAATCTCTGATGCCCCAGCAAAGCTGAGTGCTTTTATTGAGGCGTTATCCTCAAGACTTTCTATCTTAGGCAGATGGAGGAATGGCAGTTGACCCATCCAGTTGTAGGAAACCATTTCTTCTTTGTACCGAGCTACATCACCTTTACCAAAAATTAAAATCTTGGCGGGTAAAACTTCTACATCCCCGAATGACAGGAGTGCTTTTTCAATATCACGGCTAAGATGCTCACCTCGAGAAACCTCTTTAGTCCCCAGAACCTTGCCTGCTTTAACAACAGACACGCTTAGCGGGTCCCCTACTTCCACCAGAATTGCAGTTACCGGGATGCCTTCCTGCCTTTGAAGAAGATGACAAATAGCGTGAGTTGTGGAGACATATGCCAATGGCGCAACATCTAATTCATTTGTCAGCTGTTTTAAAACTTTAGCGTACTTGCCTTTTAGTTCTTCGTCCTGTAACCAAGAGTCAGGAACTCCAAAAAGAATCTTATCGGGTTCAGGCTGAAAGTCGGCGAGAGCCTGGTCTAGAGCGATGTTGGAGGCCTCAATTAAACTGTGGGCATTTTCAGAGACATCACCCTCCTGACTGAATTTATGATCTTTAAAAGAGATTATTTTGACTTTATTACCATCTATTCCCCAGACTGAACCTGTGACCATTCCGTGCTTGATGCTCAAACCGAAATAGTATTCTGCTTGAACCTGGCTTTTTTTACTTGGTAAGAACTTGGACAGTGAATCTAAAAACCCCATAAATTGGATTCCTTAACAAAGGATCAAGCTTAATATTAGCACACAAATTCAATATTTATAAATAGGATACGGCTCTAAATTAACTCAGCTCGGATGCGGCGCATACCCGCCGAGACTGACTCTTCTTTAACGATTTTTATTTTACCGACTGAAGAGGTATGTTCAACATGAGGTCCGCCGCAGAATTCCAAAGAATAGTAACCACCTCTATTCCGCTGATCTTTGGAGTTTTGATCTATTTTATAGTTTGGGCCTATGGAGTAAATAGAGACGTTAGTTTTATCGTATTTTTCATCAAACAGGCCGATTGCATTTAATTCTTTTGCCTGATCGTAAGTCATATGAGTCCGGTCAACTTTTAAGTCTTCTGTTATCTTGGAATTAACTAAATCCTCGACCTGGGTGATTTCTTCTGGTGTCATTTTCCGGTCGAATGAGAAATCAAATCTGAGCCTTTCCGGAGTAATATTTGAGCCTTTTTGAAAGACTGTGTCGCCCAAGACATCTCTTAGAGCCTGGTGAAGAAGATGGGTGGCGGTGTGATATTTAATTTCAACATCTGAATGTCCAGCAAGACCTCCGGCAAACTTGCCAGCTGAGGAGGTTCGGGATAGATCACGATGTTTTGCAAATTCTGATTCAAAATCTTTCTTGTCGAAAGATTGGCCTTTTTGTTTAATAAGCTCCATTGTTAATTCGAGAGGAAAGCCAAATGTCTGATATAAATCAAAGGCAGCTTTACCGTTAATATGCTCTAGTTTTTGAACTTCTTTCAAGCCTTTTTCCAGAGATTTTCCAAATTTTTCCATTTCATCAACAATGATCCTAACGACGAGTTCTTTATGATTATTCTTATCTATGCCGAATAATCCATGGTAAATTTCTAAGACTGTGTAGGCGCAGGCAGCTTCAAAAGCATCGGTTGGAATAGCTTCTTTTTTAACAGGACCCCGAAGTTCGTGCATTTTAACTGCAACCCTTCTAATTAAACGTCGTAAAACATAGCCCTGCATTTTATTGGAAGGGATGACACCGGAGACGATTAAAAATGTAGCTGCTTTTAGGTGGTCGGCAATGATACGAATATTTGGCTGAGACTCGGGATCGGAATAGGATTTGGCTGAGTATTTTTCAATGACTTTTATCAGGGGGGTATATAAATCAGTTTTAAAAACATCGGGCTCATTATTTACAGCAGCCAAGATTCTTTCCAAGCCGCCGCCAAAATCTACATTCTGCTGAGGCAATTTTTCAAATTCTCCATCGCCTGTTTTTTTATATTGGATGAAAACCGCATTACAGATTTCTACAAATCTGCCGCAATCACAATTAGGATGGCAATTAGAACCAAATTTTAAGTCATGCTTAATTTGCGGATACTCATAGAAAACCTCTGTATCCGGGCCCCCTATCTCCCCAACTGGCATATTTTCGGGTGGTCCAGATCTTGACCACCAGTTCTTACTTGCTCCGTACAGGTGAAGATGGTCATCTTTAATGCCTAAATTTTTCCAGATTTCGAATGAATCCTCATCTTTGGGGACTGAATCATTACCTTCAAAAACTGTGATATGGATTCTTTCCTGGTCTAAATTGAGTTCTTTAAAAAGAAATTGGTGCAGCCAAGTAATCTCCTCTTTTTTAAAATAGTCGCCGAGCGACCAGTTGCCAAGCATTTCGAAAAAAGTTGTATGTCTATTGTCCCCAATCTCCTCTATATCTTCTGAGCGAAATGAGGGCTGAGAATCCACTAAACGGGTGCCCTCCGGGTGTTTTTCTCCAAGCAAATATGGCACCAGGGGCTGCATTCCTGAAGAGGTGAAAAGAGTTGTGGGGTCATTATCTAGGACTAATTTGGCAGGCTGAATTTCCTTGTGAGATTTGCTAATAAAGAATTGAAGATATTTTTGACGGATGTCACGGCTTTGCATGCCTAGAATAATAACAGAGGCGGAGTTTTTTTAGAAGTCAGGCTATTTTCGGGAGAGAAAACCAGAAATAATTTTTTTTACTGTGCCCATAGAGTTTTTAGCCATAAAGCCAACTATCGAAGCGATGACAACCTTTGAAGGAAGATCAACTTTCCCTGCAACAGCCTCTGTCTTATCAAGAATACTGTTGGCTTTGCCGATTGCTCGTTTGACTGCTATAAAAATCATGATGAGTGCAGCTCCAATAATCAGGAAGATTATTGACCAGATAGCGACTAGGATAATTAAAGCAATTTCAAGAACTGTCATATATTTGGGACTAGTAGTATGTATTATGTATCAAGGGAAGCGCAAATTCAAATTTTGGTTTTCCTATAAAACTTAGCCCTTACTTTTAAAGCCTCCTACTGCGTGCTTTTTATATATACTGTTCTTTCAACTTTGGTCGATTGGCCGAATTTGGAGGTTGAAACAATTGAGATGTTGTTGACTGATGATGAGAGTTTGACCTCCTCTTTAAATTTACCTTCAGTATCAAGTCCCACCTCTTGATCATTAATGGTGACTTTGGAGTCCGGATCGGTTATTCCTTCAACTGAGATGGTCGTAACTTCAACAGTTTGACCTTGGGAAGGACTGTTAACCTCAAGAACCGGCGAGCCGACAAACTGGCGGTATTCAAACCAAAGGTAAGCAAAGAAAGTTACTATAATAATGGCCACGACTGCACCAATCAGCCGGGAAGGCGTTACTAGGAATCGTTTTTTACTAAGCGGCTTAGAAAAACTTTCCATGACTGAGGGAGGATGCTTAGTGGCTTCAAAATCGCGTCTTAAAACTGCCAGCAATTTATCGCTTTCAAGACCTAAGAATTTGCCGTAGTTCTTAACAAAGCCCTGGATGAATGTCAGAGGCGGAAGCTTTTCATAATCATTATTCTCGAGAGCCCTGAGAAGCTCTTTTCTGATCTTAGTATGTTTTTCAACCTCATCTAGTGTATAGAGTTTGGCTTCCCTAGCTTCTTTTAGTAGTTGTCCGATGGTTCTCATGATTGATTATTATAATAAACCGTAAACTATCCTTTCAGGAGAATTATACCCTTTTGTGCACCTGCCTGCCAAAGGTTTTTAGATGCACCATCGCGATAAATTGCCCTTGCGATGTAATTGATGGCAAACTATAATATGGCCAATGTCCGATTCAAGCAATCAAACTCCACCTAGAGGTGACTTCGAAAAAGCTGAGAGATATATAAATCAATTAGTTGGATTATTGAACCAGAATAAGATTGAGGCTTTTAGAACTGATTTAAAAAAATTTGACCCTACTACTCTGCATGATCATTATTCGGTTAGTTTAAGAGATTATCAAATCGAGCTCAGCCATAGTAAACAACCTGATTCTAATAAGGATTCTTATGTGATGATTTTTAATAATTTAAAACAACTTTCTGAAGGCCGCGGGGAGAAAGTGATACTGGCTTATATTTACATGACTGATTCGCAGTTTGGGAAATTTAAGCTAGTTGCAGATAGACAAATCGAACAGAAAAGAAAAGCTGAAGAAGAGAAGAGATTTAGTGAGGCTTTAGCGCCGATAGATGAATTGCTTAGGGAGGCATCAGGGAAGGCTGAATCTGTTGTTTACCAGGCAAGCACAGAGGTTAATCCGTTAATGCAGAGCTTTAAGAGTGATTTTCAAAATGAGTTAAAATCTTCACTAGATGATACAGAGGGCGATAATAATGAATTTCCAACTTCTACCCGAATTCATCAACTTTAAGCTGCTCTTGTCATAACATGGGCCGAGGGAGGCGCTCCACATAATCTGCTTCGACAAGGCTCTTCGATTACTAATTGCCTGTTACTGAGCGCATCGACTAGGGTATTCTGGTTTCTACCTATTTCCATTAACTTGATCTGCAGGAATTGTCTTTTACTCTCGAATCGGTGTGCCATCACAGTAGGTAGTGCTGTCACTTCTGAGCTAGAAGAAGATATTTCTTTAGAAGACATGGGACAGTTCTCCTTTCTGAAATAGAGTAGCAGAAGTACTTTAAGAATTGAAGTAGTTACATATTTTGAAGCTTAAATTTATTAATATGATAGTACTATAGAAAGTATAGTAGCGCGGTGATATAATACTTACTATAAATTTATGCAAACTATAATGACAACTGAGCACTGCTATGTTGCTAAGACCTTAAAAGTTATCGGATCTAAATGGACGATGATGATTTTACATAACTTATTTGAGGGAAGAAATCGGTTTGGACTTCTCCAACGAGAGCTTAAAACAATTTCTCCTAAAACACTTTCGCAGAGACTTGATGAACTGGAGAAAACCGGGATTATAAGTAAGAAAATTTTTAGCGAAGTGCCTTTGCATGTGGAGTACTATCTAACACCGAAGGGTAAATCACTAGAGAAAGTTTTTAAAGATTTAGAATCCTGGGGCCGGAATAATTAATTATTTGACCAGGAAGACTCCTATCAAACTGATTACTGCTCCGAGAATTTTTAATTTCATATGAGACCTCTCGTTTAAGAAAATTATCCCAAGAAATACAATTACGATGGTTGATGTTTGATTAAGAATAGCAATCTGAGCGGCATTATGGCCAACCTGATAAGCTGTTAGTGTTGCTGTGGCGCTGACTGCAAATAACAATCCCAGGAATGAGAGCTTAAGAAAATCTTTAAAAGATACTACTCTTGTAATAGTAGGGAGCTTTTTAAAATTAACAGCAGCCACGGCAAGTGCAGGGAATAGAAAAATTAGGGGAATATAAAATAGCAAGTCGACACGGTTAAGAAGATAGGTATCATTAATAAATTCCAACCCAAAAAAAGCAGCCGCAGCAAGGGTGAGCATCTCCCCTTCATTCAACCTAAAACTTTTCTTCTTCCAAGAAACCAGAAAAACAGAGGAAATAATTAATGCAGCGCCAATAATTTGTTTTGGGCCGAAACTTTCACCCAAAACTAAAACTGCCGCCAGAACTGACCAGATAGCTCTGGTTGAAAAAAGAACAGTGAATTCTGATGCATCGACTTTTTTTAAAGCATTAAAATTGAGAAGATTTCCAAAACCAAGAAGAACCGTCATAGCTATCAGGTTTAACGAGATGTCCTGAATATTAGGAATTTTAAAACCGACCCAAAGGCCGTGAGCAAGCAGAATAGAACCGGCAACCAAACCATTGACTACATAAAAAAGCGCCGGATCTTTACTGTGTTTTAAAATCGATCTTTGGTAAACGGTGGCCAAAGAAAAAACAAAAATATTAATGATGAGATACCAATACCACTCCATAATTTAAATTAGATTGGGGAAAACACCGGGATTAAGAAAGATCCTGAAATTCCACTTTTGTCTAGGATATCAAAATTTTAGGAAGCTGACTAGTATTGTTCTGGGGCAGCTGTGTTTTCAGGAGGGGTTGCTCCTCCATTTAAGAATTCATCAGCGTTTCTGACCAAAACATCACGGGGTTTGCTGCCGTCTCCAGGACCAATAACTCCAGCAGTTTCTAATTCATCAATAATTCTGGCAGCTCTGGCGTAGCCGACCTTTAGTCTTCTTTGGAGTAAGGAGGCTGAGGCCCGATCATATTGACAGACAGTTCGAACTGCTTCTTCAAATAAATCATCTCTATCGTCACCCCCACCACCGCCTCCACCACTATTACTTCCACTGCCCTTACCAATTTTGCCAATTGGCATTTTGGTAATTTCCTCGCTATAGCTTGGGGCAATGCCTAAACTTTTTAAGTAGTTAACCAGGTTGGCGATTTCGGCATCAGTTACCAGTACACCCTGGATTCTTTGAGGCTTGGAAGCATCAGGCGGCATGAATAACATATCTCCGCGACCAAGTAATTTTTCGGCACCACCTGTATCAATGATAACTCTTGAGTCGATCATTGATGAAACGTTGAAAGCAATACGGGAAGGGATATTGGCTTTCATTAAGCCGGTGATAACATCGACTGATGGACGCTGGGTAGCAATAACCAAATGCATACCTGTAGCACGAGCAAGCTGGGCTAAGCGCGTGATGGCATCTTCGACTTCGACCGGAGCAAACATCATAAGGTCGGCGAGTTCGTCAATAAAAATTACGATATAAGGTAGTGCTTGGAAGCCGGACATTTCGTTGTAAGTTTGAATATTTCTGACTCCGACTTGTTGGAATAATTTATAACGCCTGTCCATTTCGGCCATCGCCCATTTTAGGGCGGAAAGAATTTTGTCAGGCTCAACGATTACAGGAGTTAATAAATGAGGAACATCATTATAGTTGGTCATTTCAACACGTTTAGGATCGATTAGAATTAATTTTAGTTCGTCTGGAGAATTTCTAAACAGTAGTGAGGTTATTAAGTTGTGCATTAAAATGGATTTACCAGAACCAGTAGTTCCGGCTACCAGCGTATGAGGCATGCGATCGATATCTACGATAACAGCATTGGAACCGGTGTCTTTTCCAAGAGGAACAGCCAGCTTTGATTTGCGTTTTTTAAGATCGTCGGAACTGAGAACTGATTTAAGAGTAACTACCTCGAGGGTGTGATTTGGAACTTCAATACCTACTAATGATTTTCCAGGGATTGGAGCTTCAATACGGACAGTTCCGGTCCGGGTGGCTAGAGCAAGAGCAATGTCGTGCTGAAGATTAGCAATCTTAGTGATCTTTGTACCAGCTGCGATTTCTAATGCATACTGGGTAACTGCTGGGCCGCCATTAACTTCGGCAACCCGGGCCTGAATTCCAAAAGATTCCAGAGTCCTTTCAATAATTGCAGCGTTCTTTTTAACGTCGCCGCGATCGGCAGGAGCTCCACCTTTATCGGAAAGGAGACTGAGAGGCGGATATTTCCAGACTCTGGCTTGTCCAGCAACGTTCTGAACTAAGGTCTCGGCAAGAACAGGTTCCCCTCTTATTGGGCGTTCAGGGGCTTTATTCACTTTGAGCTTATCATCAATGCCGGATAATTTAATTTGGCCAGCTTTAGCATCAAAGGCTGGGTCTCTTTTGAATACTCCACCGACTTTGGTTGTAGCTTTTGCAGCTCTGCCCGCCCCAGAGAAGACAGTTCCCAGAAAGGCCATAAGTTGTTCAAGACTGGTGTTGAGAAATACGACTAAGCCGATGGCAAAAATAATTATAAGTATTAAGACGGTAAAGATCGGGGTAACGACTGCGGAGAGTTGAACCCAAATAAAAGCGCCAAGGATACCACCAGGAGTATCACCGACACCGGCTAGAAGACCCATCATTGCGATCATCATAACTAAAAGGCCTAGGAGGACATTTACTTGGGCGAAAGCCCATTTAACCTTCTGCAAAACGAGACCTATTAGAATAAAAAGTACTGGTGTTAAAAAGGCAGTGAAACCGATGTTCTCTACTAGATATTGTCTCCAAAAGAATAAATATTGAGTGTTAGTTAAAAAAGCTGCAGCTGAGACACCGGCTAAAATAAAAGAAACGAACGTTGCCACAGCAATAATAGTTTTATGTTTGAGTTTTAATTTGGGTAGTGAATAAAGTGATTTCTTTCGACTCATATCGGACTCGCTTCATTAATTTCCGATCCGAAGCGAGGAGATCGCTTGCGAAAATTCTCCAGTGGAGAGTTTTCGACAAGGGGGCAGATTCCCGATTTAACATTCATTATACCACAGCTTTTTGACTATGGGACACAAAGTTTAGCTTCATTTCTGTATAAATTAGTATATCATCTCTTAAGAAAGTTTGGAGAACTGAAGAGATAATCTAAGCCTCCATGACAACAGTAAGGATTAAAGGTTTGCGTTTGGTTTCCTGGAAGAAGAATTTTTGAAGATTTTTTTCTACTTCGTGACGAGCGTAGCGCATGTCAATATGTCCACCTTTGTGATCGGCAAAAATTGACTGGACAATTTTCTCTCCTGCATCCAAAAGATCCGCTTCATCAGGTCCAAATACAAAGCCTCTGGAAATAAGGTCTGGCCGGCCGGCTAATTTACCGTTTTGGGAATCGATTGGTACAACAACCACGACAACCCCCTCTTCACTCATGTGCTCACGGTCACGAAGAACGACGCTGCCAACATCACCCACACCGAGCCCGTCAACATAAACGTTTTGGTATGGAATCGGAGGCAAGATTCTAAATTTATCGGAGGTTATCTCGATTGGCTGAACTTCGGTAAGAGTGATTATTTCATTTTCGGCATAACCTAAATCCATAGCTAAATCAACGAAAGCTCTGATTTGTTTGAAGCCGCCGCCGATTGGCATGAGGAATTTTGGCTTTGCTAAATTGATCATAACTTTAATCTCTTCTTGGGCGGCGTGACCGGAGACGTGGAGAGCAGAGTCCGAAGCTGAATAGTAGAGGCGGCAGCCGATCCGGGAAAGATGATCTATTAAGACTCCCTGGGACATTTCAGCAGAAGGCATTGGATCGGCGCTAACTACGACTGTATCGCCTTTTAGTATTTGAACATTTTTATGTTCGCCGTTGGCTGCCCTAGATAAGGCCGATCCTGGCTGACCAAAAGCTCCGGACATAATAACTACTAATTTATTGGCGGCAAACCTTTTTAGTTCTTCCTGAGCAATGACAATTCCAGATGGGATTTGGAGATAGCCAAGGTCACGGGCGACTTGAGTATTATTTTCCATAGAACGACCAACGAAACAAACCTTACGTCCGGTTTTGGAAGCCACATTTAGCGCCTGTTGAATGCGGGTGATGTTTGAGGTAATTAAAGTCATGATCAGTTTACCCTGAGTTTCCACAGCTATTTTTTCAAATTCCTGCTCAATGCCTTTTTCGGAGGAAGTATAACCTGGACGGTCAGAGCGAAGACAGTCGATGGTCATAAGCAAAACACCTTTATTACCAATTTCGGCCACCCGGCCGACATCGGTGACTTGTCCATTAACCGGAGTCCAATCAATTTTGAAATCTGATTGATGGATGATAGTGCCAATAGGAGTCTCTATGACAATACCAGTTGAATCAGGGACTGAATGAGAAACGGTATAAAAACTTAATTTGAAAACGCCGAGAGTTAAAGTGTCGTCAATTTTTAATTCTTTTACCCGGTCGGTTGGAACTTTGTTATCCGCGAGTTTGGCACGAATTAGACCGCAGGTAAGCTTTTGAGAATAGATTGGGACATTTAATTCAGGCCAGATATAAGGCAATGCGCCATAGTGATCATCGTGACCATGGGTAATGACTATTCCTTTAATTTTATGCTTTTTGTCGCGGAGATAGTTAATGTCAGGGATGATTAAATCAACACCCGGCATTTGTTCGTCAGGAAAAGAGACTCCACAATCGATCAGCAAAATATCGTCGCCGTATTCATAAGCGTACATGTTTTTAGTAACATCACCTACTCCGCCTAACGGAATCAATCTTAAGGATTGGGTGCTGCTGCTATTATTATTTTTTGAAGTGAATTCAAATTTTGGTTTAAAAGATTTCATATATTTATTTCAAATGTTTGTTCAAATAATTATGCGGCCAGATAAAGCTCAACGTTTTGTTCATTGATAACAAAAGGGCCTTTTTGGCCTTCAACTATTTGGCGGGCTATTTTTCCAGCCATGTTTACAATATGACGCTTCAGAGAACGAATACCGCCGTCAAAACCTAGAGGTCTAACAATATTTAACCAGACCTGAGGCGCGATTTGAACCATGCCCGGATCAATGGCAGCGCTTTTGAGAGCTTCAGGCAGAATATAATCCCGTCCTATAACTACTTTCTGTTCGTCAGTATAGAACGGCATCTCAATAAGTTCAAGCCTGTCCATAACAGCAGTGGCTATATTGCCGGTATTATTAGCTGTGGCAACAAATAAAACCTGGGATAAATCAAATGGAAAATTAACATAATGGTCCATAAAAGACATATTTTGCTCTGGATCGAGAAGCTCAACTAAGACTCCCATGATATCAGCACGGGCCGCTTCGGTAACACGATCAAGCTCATCTAAAAGAATAACCGGATTTTTGACTTGAGCACGTTTTAGAGCTCTAACGACTAAACCCGGTTCAGCTTCACTTTTGACGCGAGACTCGCCTCTTAGTTGGAGCGCAGATCCTAAACCTCCAAAGGGAATTCTGATAATAGGCCGACCTAAGGCTTCGGCGATTGAATAAGCAATTGAGGTTTTACCGGATCCGACTAAACCGACGAAAGCTAAGATTGGTTGTTTGGCAACCTGGCCTTTCATATGATTTAAAATCATGACTGAGAGGTACTCCAAAATACGGCCTTTGATTGTTTCTAAACCGAAATGATTCTTATCCAGGATTTGTTTGGCGCGGTTTAGATCTAAAATATCCTGACCGGCTTTTCCCCAAGGTAAGTCGGTAACGAAATTTAAATAATTTATTTGTCTGTCGAATTCGGTGGTGAACTGACCTGTTTTAAATACGAGTTCCAGACGAGTCATTTCGTCAGCTATTTTTTCCGCAACTTCAGGTGGAAGTTGAGTTGCGGCGATTTTCTTTTTAAGATTCTCTAAGATTTGATTTGAGGGCTGACCCGTATTAGGGGTTAGAGTGGTGGCAGATGGGTCCATGATTAATAAATTTTATTTCAGAACAATTTTGCCTGAAATATTTTTTCCGTTAACGAACAACTCTATTGTAGCGACTTTAGGTAAGCTTTTAAATAACCCCTCAATTTTAGACGAGGCAGTAAGCATTCCGGAGGCTGTAGCGTAATTTGCGAGGTCGGCCGGATTTTCTATTTTAAGCTGATACTTGGAGCTGCTAGAGTATTCGGAGCTGAGCTTTGAAGATCCAGTTGCGAATTCTATATCACTTTTAATAAAAGCGTTTTGGAGACCAGGAAGAGCGTTACTGCTCCAAGCTAAAGATTTATCTGAGATAGTCAGCTTTAAATTAACCGGCTGGTTTTGAGTCAGCTTTGATTTTAGGCTATCGTCAATGCCAAAACTTAAGTTTTTAATTTCTTCAGTTGTTCCAAACCAATTTTTGATAAAGGCGGCAAATTGAGGTTTATCTTCTTCTATGATTTGGAAATTTAGATTAATTTTAGAGTCGATTAAGGAAAGCTGCGCCTCGCTTTGTTTTTTAAATGGGTTTTGAGAGAAAGTGCCTAGGAATATTGAGCGGACATTGGCGCTAAAAGCATCTGTACCAATTGCGAATTTAATAAAGATTCCGATGCAAAGAAATATCAGTAATAGTAATGCCGGAATAGTCCATTTTTTGGATTTAAAGAAGTTCATAAGTTTTGAAGATTTTAACACAAAGAAGGCTTAATCACTTTTATTCTATTTTGAGGAGTCGAAATTTCTTGGGCTTTATCTGCTGGAGCCGCCGCGTCCACCGCGATCGTCACGTCTGCCACTATCTCTACTGCCGCCAAAATCTCTTCTTGTCCCACCACCGGATGAACGGCCACCGCGGTCTCCACCACCTGGGCGATAACCACCTCTGTCTCCACCACGATCACCACCACCGAATCCTCCACCGCCTCCGCCTCTTGGACGACCTTCAGATTCAGGTTTTCTATCATCACCAAATAACATTGAAAGAGATATTTTACCCATTGGATCGACTGAAACGACTCTAACTTTAACTATTTGACCTTCTGAAACTACATCTTCAGGATTTTCAACTCGGCCTGGAGCCATTTGAGAAACATGAACTAAGCCATCTTTGCCTGGTAAGATCTCAACAAAAGCACCGAATGGAGCAATTCTAACAACTTTTCCTTCATATTCTTCATCAGGAAGGACTTTTTTGAACATGCCTTCGATTTCTTCGAGAGCTTTTTTGATGGCTTCTGAATCCATAGAGGAAACCATGACCATTCCATCGTCTTCGATGTCGATCTGAGCTCCGGTTCTAGCAATAATACCGTTGATGTTTTTACCACCAGGACCAATTAACATGCCGATTTCTTCTGGTTTAATGTGAGTTATTTCGATTTTTGGAGCATATTCAGACAAAGGATTGGCTGCTGGCATAACTTCTTTCATTTTGGCTAATATATCTTCTCTAGCCTGTTTTCCTTGTCTTAAAGCTTCTTCGATTATTTCAAAAGTTAGACCATGGAGCTTAGTGTCCATTTGGATTCCAGTAATACCGTTAACAGTTCCAGCAACTTTAAAGTCCATTTCGCCATAGAAGTCTTCAGTTGCCTGCATGTCAGTAATAACCTGGAATTTTTTATCATCAGCGTGGTCAGTAATAAGTCCTAAAGCAATTCCAGCCACTGGTTCGATTGGGACTCCGGCGTTGAGCATTGCGAGAGTTGAGCCTGATATTGCAGCTTGAGAGGTTGAAGCATTTGCACCTAATATTTCGGAAACAACACGAATGGCATAAGGGAATTCAGCCTCAGTTGGTAAAACAGGAGCCAAAGAAATTTCACCTAAGTTACCATGACCGATATCACGCCTGTTTGGGGAACCTAATCTTTTAACTTCACCGGAAGCAAAAGGATTAATACTCATGTTGTAGTAATGCATGAAGCGTTTTGTGCCTTCGCCTTCCATACCTTCTAGAGTTTGAGAAACTGAAAGCGGGCCTAAAGTAGCTATAGATAGTGATTGAGAAGCGCCTCTTTGGAAAAGAGCTGAACCGTGAGCTCTTGGTAAAAGACCAACTTCCATAGTGATTTCGCGGATTTCTTCCATTTTTCGACCATCGACTCTTTTGCCTTTATTCAAAATAGTGTCTGACATGATTTGTTTAGCAATTTTGTCAAAAATGGCAGAGATTTGGTTTGAAGTTAGCTGTTCAATATAGGTTGTTGTAACTTCAGCTTTGATTAATTGAGCTGTAGTGTCATGCCAAGTGTTTTTGGTGTCGAATAAGGCTTTTTCAATTCGATCCTGAATATCTTTTCTAACAGTTTCAAGTAATTTTTCTTCAATGCCGTCGAGATTTGATTTGTAGGACATTTTTTCCTTACCGACTTCTTTTGCTAATTCATTAATTAATTTCAGGATCGGCTGTGCTGCAGCGTGACCTTGTTTGATAGCTTCAAAAACTGTCTCATCTTTGATCTGCTTACCTTTGGCTTCGATCATAGGGACTAATTTTTCAGTTGCAGAAACAATTACTTCAAGACTTAAGTTTTCAAAAGAGGTCATCTCGGGGCTTACTACTAATTCTCCTTCTAACTGCCCTACTCTGACTCCGGCTAAAGGTCCGGCCCATGGTACTGAAGAGATTGCTAAAGCAGCTGAGGCAGCATTCATAGCAAGAAGAACTGGATCATTAACTCCGTCAAATGATAAAACAGTGATGATTACCTGAACTTCGCTGTCTTGGAAATCTTTAGGGAAAAGAGGTCTGATTGAGCGGTCGATAGCACGTCCGGAAAGAATTGATTTTTCTGATGGACGGCCTTCTCTTTTGATGAATTTTTGGGGTGTGATGCGGCCTGAAGCGTAATGCTTTTCAACATATTCTACTGATAAAGGAAAATAACCTTTGTCTTCAGTCAAAGGTTTTGTAGCAACTGTGGCCAAAACAACTGTTTCGCCTAGTGTGGCCATAACGGCAGCATCAGCCTGTAAGGCAAGTTTTCCGGTTTCAAGTTTGAACTTGGTACCATTTAAATCTAGTTCTTTTGTAATAACTTTATTCATTGATTTGGAGAGTCAAGTCGCTTGGGTCTAGAGTCTAGTATAAAACACTAGCGTGACTTTTGCGTTGTCTAGATTCTTGATTCTAGATTCTTGTCTCTAAAAGTGGGGATTAGGAAACTGTATAATCGAAGACAATCTAGTAATCGTCTACAATTTGCAATTCCCAATCAACCAACAGAAACTATTATATACTATATCAATTCTGAATGCAAACTGCTTGTCTCACTCTAAGCTTCAAGTTTGTCGAGAAAATATTTAATTTGATCTTCGGGCAGACCAAGCCTTGAGAAGCGGGCCGAAATTTGTTTTTTAGTAAGACCTTTGGCTAACCAATCACCGGCTGCTTCTTCTATAAATTCTCTTAATTCGTGAGGAAAAACTATCCAGGCATCTGTTTGATGGTCAAAAAAATCAGGAGTGACTTTTGAGGAAGGCTTAAAAAAGAGGGCGGAAGTATCAACTGTTTTAGCGCCTTGTTTTTTGAGTAGTTTTACGACGAATTCTAGAGTTTGACCTGAATCAACAACATCATCAAAAAGTAATATACTCTTGCCTTTGATATCTGACTTTATGTCCTGAATAACCTGAGGCTTTTTGAATGTTTTGCCTATTCCCTGATAAAATTTTACTCTGATTGTTTCAATGTCAGGTATTTGAAGATAGTCAGCCAAAGTTCTGGACCAAGTTAATCCCCCTTTGGCGATAACAACTATCTGGTCGTAGTGTTTTGATTGATGAGTGATTTGTTTTCCCAGCTTGAAACATAGATGGCCGAGTTGATCCCAGGTTGGGGCGATGTAAAAATTTTTTCCTCCGTCAAAGCTTATTTTTTTGAAGACCATGTTTTAACCTTTTATTAATTGTAATTAACCTGTCAAGATAGATCGGAATCAAATTTAAAAATTGAGTGAAAAGACGGGAGTCTTATTTAGCGAGGCCTAATTTATCAATAACAGACTTGTAACGATCAGCCTCTTTTTTAAGTAAGTATTGGAGAAGTCGTCTTCTTCTATTAACCATAGAAAGTAAACCACGTCTTGAGTGAATATCGTGAGGGTGTTCTTTTAAATGATCAGTGAGGTTTTTGATTTGCTCAGAAAGAAGCGCGGCTTGAACTTCAGGTGAACCCGTGTCCCCTTTGTGGGTAGCGAATTCTTCAATAATTTGTTGTTTTCTTTTTGGATCTAAAGGCATTTTGTTGGCATCTCCTATTACTTAATAATAAGGGTATAACCTCGGTGCCAAGAAGTAATACTTATTAAGTTTTTGAATTTTAGCAGAATAGGCTTGATTCTGCAAGGATGTGTTTAGCGACGATTAAGATCCTGATAGATTTCTGATGTGGCTTTGGCAATATTTGTACCTATGTTATAAGCAGCCTGTTCAAGGAATGATAGCGAAGTTGCAATAACGATTCCAGCTACTAGGCGTTTATTGCCCTCTAATTTAGCGGCTGATGTGATCTTATGACGGATATAGTAATTTGCCGCTGCTAGAAGCAATTGCTGAGGAGAGAGTGATTTTCTTAATCTATTTGAGAAACTTTCAGGAAGAGGGGTAGATACCTTGGGTGCGGTTATTTTGGAGGATAGTCTAATTATTTCAGCCATAATCGTGATGGGTTGCGGAGGTTTAGCCTAGGTTGCCGCCTTTGAAGATTTTAGGGACTAACCAATCAGGGGTTGGGGTTGATTCGACTTCAGGGTTTGGTGACTGGGCAATCTCTCCCATTGGACGCTCTTCAGCTGAGGGTTGAGGTTCTGCAGGCTTTGGGTCAGCACTATATAGCTGAGGCTCCTGCTCATGATGTCCGCCGGTGGGCTGATATATCTGTTCAACTGTAGGAAATGGGGCTGTTTCAACTGATTGAGTGCTTGCCGGAACTGCGTTGGCTGCCATTTGAGGATTCTGGAAGATTTGTCTTAAATCAAAGCCTTGAGAATTGGCTTGAGGAATTACAGGAGCTGATTGGATAGGCTGTTGAGGCTGGCTGAATTGAAATTGAGGCTGTGGTTGAGAGTCAGGTTGTGCTGGTGGCTGGTATGCAGGTAGCGGAATATTAATATCCTGAGGAGCGACGATAAATGGTGAACCTTCGAGTGACGGTTGGGGTTGAGGTTCAGGCTGAACAGGAGGTTGTGGTTCATATTGAGGTTGAGTTATTACCGGCTGCTGATAGTTTTCTGCGGCTGGTTGAGGGGCAGGTGCGGGCGTAACAGCAACGGGCTGCGGCTGCTGAGGCTCAGGCTGAGCAATCGGCTGGACTTGAGCTGGCTGAGATAAATTTGGCAAGACACCTCCGACTTGTACTGCCTGAGAGATAACCATAAAAGTATCGGCGTTAACTTTTTGGGTCAAATTATTAGTTGATGCGTAAATTCCAGAAATAATATTGGAAGCCATATCGCGGTCTAAATTCAAAGTTAATGAAGGCAGGATCTGAGCAGTGATTTCAGAAAGAGATGAGGCCTGGGCATCAATAATATTAGCGAAGCCAAATAAGCCGTTTGTCTGGTTGTTATCAATGTTAATGACCTGGCTCTGAGCAAAATATTGACTGTTAGAAATAAAGAGATCCCCTAGTTCGTTTAGGTTTTGACAGCCGATGACAAAAGTTAAATCGTAACCTGTTTCTTCGTGTCGGGAGCTAATGTTGGTCGGCTCAAATCTTTGGCCTGGAACAACATGGAAGACTAGATTTAATTTTGAGCCTTCAGGATACCAATCAAGCTTTTCAAGAGCCGGGACCTGCTGCATAGTTCCGGTGGTATCAACTACGCCGTCAAGGGAGATGATGAAGTTACCGGCCCCTGATTTAGCGGCATGATTTTTGACTTCGCCGATTCCGAAAAGATTTGAATGAGAAACAAGAGGTGTGCCTGTAGAGACGATATCAACCATTTTGCCGGCAGATTTTAGGCTCAGAGATAAAGCCAGGCCAGCAGCTAAATTATCGGTATTTAGGTTTTGAGAAAGAACTATCAGGATACGCTTTGCGCTAGAAAGACGGGATTTGACTTCGGATAATTGTTGATCGTATTTGAGCATTTGTTTACCTGGAGCAGTTTAGGCCTAGACTAAATGAATGAGGCTAAAAATGCAATACCAAGATCTCAAATTGTATCAAACCGATGCCTAAAAAGCAAGCCGATAGTATTTATAACATCCCTACCAGCGGCGAGATAACTTAGATTGTTCTGAAGGATTGGATGAGGTCGCCGACTATGAAGTCGATTTTGGGTTCAAACATCATACCGCACTCTTCGGCTTTTTCGACCTTACTGACTTCATCGCGAACCTTTTTTAAGGATTTAATTTTTGTTTCGCCGATTATTTCTTCGCCGCGGATTATTTTTACTTTTGGACCTTTAGTGAAAACGCCGTCTAGAATTTTACAGCCGGCGATTTTATCATTCTTTCCGTAAGGGTATTCAACAAGGATTTGAGCGGTACCGAAGATTTCTTCGAGGGCTCCTACTTTGAGCATCTCTTCTACTACAGCCTCAACTTCCTCGATTAATTCGTAAATAATGGTGTAGCTGCGGAGTAGGACTTTTTCTATTTCTGCTAATTTGGTGATTTGAGGCAGGACTTTGACGTTAAACCCGATGACGATAGCTCCTGTTGAAGCTGCCATTTTGATGTCGTTTTCAGTCAGGTTACCGGTGTTGGCAGAAACTATTTTTACGTGTTCGGCTTCTTCATTAAATTTATTTAGGGAATCTTCTATGGCTTCGAGTGAACCGGCAACGTCAGCCCGGATAACTACTTTGAGAGTCGTAGTGTCGTCGTGTTTTAGACGGTCAACAATACTGGTGATAATTACTTGCTTTTCTTCTTTGGTTGAGCTGTCTTTGCCAAGTTCAGCACCCACCTGAGGAACTTCTTCTAGACCTAAAACCTCAACAGGAGTTGAGGGACCAGCTGAGTCTAGTTGTTTGCCGGTAAAGTCAATCAAACCACGGACTTTGCCCTTAATGCCGGCGATGACAACAGGCTCACCTTTTTTTAAAGTACCATTTTGAACGATAACTGTAGCTACGGGTCCCTTAAACTTATCTAATTTGGATTCAACGACTACGCCTGTTGCAGGGACATCTGGATCTCCTTTGAATTCATTAACTTCGGCAACAAGCTGGAGAATTTCTAGTAATTTATCGACACCAAGACCAGTTTTTGCTGAAACTTCAATTATCGGGACATCTCCCCCATACTCCTCAATTAAAACGTCCCGATCAGAAAGCTGCTTTTTTATTTTTTCCATTTGAGCGACCTTATTTATTCCGGGTAGGTCGATTTTGTTGACTGCAACGACCATAGAAACTTTAGCGGCTTTAATGTGCTTAATAGCTTCGAGCGTTTGAGGCATTAGTCCGTCATCAATTGCGACGACTAAAACTGCAATATCAGCAACTTTGGCACCGCGAGAGCGCATTTTTTCAAAAGCAGCATGGCCTGGAGTATCTATAAAAGTGATTGGCGAGCCTTCGTGGATAATTTGGTAGGCTCCAATAGCCTGGGTTATTCCGCCGTGTTCTCGGGCGGCAACAGCGGCTTTTCTAATAAAATCGAGCAAGGAAGTCTTTCCATGATCAACATGGCCTAAGATAGTTACAATTGGCGGTCTTTTTTGTTCCATACTTTTAATAGGGTGAGAATGAAGCTACCTTGCTGTGCTAGCAAGCGGTAAGTATTATGGGTTAAAAGAATAATTTAAATATTGCATATTTCCCTTAATACATACTTCCTGATTCTTAGCCCTTAGCCTCATCTTCAGTCTGAACTGCTTCTTCAGATGCGTCGGTTTTTTCTTCTCCACCTGCTGCATCAACTTCTGAGGCTTCTTCTTTAACTATTTTTTCCTGTTCCATTTTATCAAAATCAGATTCATCAGCGACACCTTCAGCATCAGAAGACTCTGGCTGTGCGACAGCTTCTTCAGGAGCGGCTGCTTCTACAGATTCAACTTCTGCAGCAGCTTCAGGCTGAGCGTCGTCTGCTGGAGCCTCTGAGATAGTTTCATTTTTTTCATCCGTGCCTATTGCTTCAACAGCCTCGCTTGCTTCTTCAGTTTTAGCTTCTGCTTCTGGTGCTTCGTCAGCTTTGACTTCCTCTACAGGAGCTGCTTCTTCTTTGACTTCTAATTTCGCATCTTCCTCCGCTTTAGCTTTTTCCATAGCTTCAACTGAATCGCCTAGGCCGACTATATCGATCTTCCAACCAGTTAATTTAGCTGCCAGTCTAACGTTTTGACCACCCTTACCTATAGCTAACGAGAGTTGTGAATCGGAGACTTTAACTGTGGCGACTTTATTTTCCTCGTCTAGAGAAACTTCAACGTCTTTGGCTGGTGATAAAGAAGCAGCGATGAATCTTTTTGGCTCGTCAGAATAAGAAATAATATCGATTTTTTCTTCGCCTAATTCATTAATAACAGCCTGAACTCTAACGCCTTTTTGACCAACCATGCTTCCCACAGGATCAACACCATCCTGATTTGAGACAACAGCAACTTTACATCTGCCTCCAGCTTCGCGAGCGACTTCTTTAATTTCAACTACCCCGGACTGAATTTCTGGAACTTCCATAGCAAATAGTCCCTTAACCAAGCCTGGATCAGTTCTGGAAACAATAACTTCAGGTCCACGAGAGGTTTCCCTAATTTCT
Source organism: uncultured Gammaproteobacteria bacterium (assembly GCA_964392925.1). Taxonomy (GTDB): domain Bacteria; phylum Patescibacteriota; class Microgenomatia; order Daviesbacterales; family UBA10151; genus JACPKO01. Next base: position 58,221 of record CAYMRP010000005.1, on the reverse strand, counting down.
TTAATAAAGAACTTTAATCTCTGGTTTTGAGTGTAGAACTCATCTCTGGATTGCTCAGGTGGAGGAAGAAGACCTTCGGCGCGGCCGATATCAACGAAATAAGTATTACCTTCTTGTCTTTGGATGGCTCCGGAGACAACAGTACCGACTTTTTGCTCATATTCATTAATGATTGCGCCTTTTTCAGCTTCATGAAGTTTCTGAGTTATAACCTGCTTCGCAGTCTGGGCGGCTATTCTGGCAAAACCTGGAGGAGTGATATTAGTTTCACCTCTCCAAATAGAAATTTCACCTGAAGAAGGATCTAGCTTGGCGGTAAGTTCTTCAAAATCATCAGGAATAGATTCGTTTCTGAAAGAAAGGTCTTTTCGGTAAGCTGCTAAAGCAGCCTGTTTAATAGCATCAATGATCACATCAGTCTCTACCCCTTTTTCAGAGGCGATTTGATTGATGGCGGCTGCAAATTCAGTTCGTGCTTGTATTGGCATTTTAATCTTTCTTTAACCGGCTAGATTTAAAAATGGGTGGGAACAATCCCACCCTAACTTTACGGTTAAGTTTAGGTAAATTTTAATCCTCCAGACAAGATAAGTCAAGCTCGCGCTTCCCTATTTTATCTATGCCCGGTTATTTGACAGCTATACTGCATAGCCCTAAGATTACAAGAATGGGCTTTATAAAAAACATTAGATCCGCTATTTTTGATCCAGAATTCTATCAGAGAATAAAGAATGGTAAGCTTTCTGATGTCTTCAAGTACTTTTTTTTGCTAACACTCTTACTTAGCATAATTAATACTATTTTATTGTCCCAGGAACTATTAATTAGAGTTCCGGCAGAGATAAAGAATTTTGTTTCCCAATCTGTAAATTCTTACCCCCAGAATCTTGAGGTAAGCGTCAATGACGGACAAGCCTCAACTAATGCTGAAGAACCATTTTTTGTGCCTTTTCCGGAAACTGATGATGAGTATGCAGGGATAAATAATTTGTTGGTGATTGATACAAAAACTCCTTTTTCAGTTACTCAGTTTGAGCAATACAAAACCCTAGCCTGGCTAACTAAAGACTCTTTATTCTTCGAGAATCGAGATTTTGATCAAAGATCTATTCCTTTGACAGATGTAGAGAATTTTACGGTTAATAGACAATTTATAGATGATTTAGCTAATAAAATTAACCCCTGGTTAAATATTGTAGGACCTTTGCTTTTGGTGATAGTTTTTATAGGCATGCTGATCGGGTTTATATTTAACCTGGTTTACATGTTATTTTTAGCAGTTTTAGTGTATTTTCTATCAGCGATATTTAAATGGCGCTTGAGCTACAAAACGGCCTTTATTACGGCTATTTATGCTTCCACCCTAGCTTTCATTGTAGACCTTATTTTATTTAATACAGGCCTATTTACAGGCTTTTTTGGATTCCCATTCTTATTCACACTAATAGCTCTTTGTGTGGCGACTATAAATTTTCAGAATTTTGATAAACCAAACCGATAACAACTCAGCCTTTAGCCTCTTGCGAATGAATAATAAAAAGAGTTAGTATCTAAGTATGGCAACTAATAAGATACAGATTACAGATTTACTTCGAGAGGGTTATGAGTCAACAAAGAAAAATGCTAACTCTGTTTTGGTTTTCTTTGTTGGGTTACAAGCATTAATTTTCGTTCTGACTGATGTTCTTGACTTATCCCTATTAAATCTCTTAATGATTCCGGTTGTGCTGTTTATGCAAATTGCGATTTTTAAAAGTCATAAGCAGGCTTACACAAAATTTGATATTAATCAGATTTTAAGCCTGAAGGATACTGCCTTGAAGCCTACTCTTTGGAAATTGTTTATAACTTATATTATTTATGCATTTTTAATCATGCTGTTATTTTTACTTCTAGTTATTCCAGGTATTATTTTTATGGTTTATTGGTATGTGTTTTCTTACGTAGTACTGGATCAGGGATTAACAGGTATGGCTGCTTTAAAGAAAAGTAAGGAAATGATTACAGGTAATTGGTGGAAAACTTTTGCTTTGTTTGTGATTACAATTATTTTAACCGGGGTGGTGTCTTCAATCGTGTCAGGAATAAGTGCTGAGAACTCATTTATCGGAGGATTATTAATGTCAATTGTTTCGAGCGTGATTTCAGTTTATTTTGGATATGTTGGAGTTGCCTACTACTTTAAGCTTAAATAGCCTTCGAGTTGTTTTATCGTTAAATTGATCCAGGAAGTTATTTTTTTAGTCTAGTGAAGGGTTTGCCGTGCATATTGCAGGATTTGGCTCCGCATTTTGTTAAACCTTCATCGTATTGTTTTTGAGTAATTTGGGCATTGCAGCTACCTTCACAAATATAGGAGGTCTCGTTAGCTTTTTTAGAGTCTTCATTCATAAATTAAATATATCATTCAATTATTAGATATCTATGTGAGTTGTGTAATATTAAAACCAGCCTTTTTTCTTGGTTCTTAAAGAATTGAGCTGTTCGTAGAGTTTTTTCTCTTCTGAAGAGAGGGTTTTTGGCATATCGAGCCTGACTCTAACATAATGATCGCCAAACCCGCCGCGCATATTATTAACACCTTTACCTTTAATTCGGATTAATGATCCTGGCTGAGTTGAGGGAGGGACTTTTACTTTGACTGTGCCGGAGACAGTTTGAACATCCATAGTGCCGCCGAGAACAATTTGAGGAATTGCTAGAGCTATGTCAGTAAAGATATCTGAACCCTCTCTTAGGAATTTATCGGATTTGCCAACTTTAAAGACTATATCAAGGTCGTCAAAGCGCATGCGGGTACCATTATCAACACCGGCTGGGACTTTAATGCGAAGACGCTTTCGGGTAGCTTTGCCCTTATCATCGTGAATCTCGACTTCAATTTCCTTTTCAACACCTTTAATTGCTTCATCAAAAGTGACTGACAGTGAGTAAGTTGGACGGCGGCGAGCACCATACTGACCTCCTCCAGCCATGCCAAAAATTTGATTAAACAAATCAAATGGGTCCTCGAAATTAACATCTGGACCTCCCTGGCCTTGACCTGAAGACCAAGAATAAGAAAAGCCCCCGAAAGGATTGCCCTGTCCCCCACCAAAAGGATTAAATCCTTCTCCGAAGGGGTTGCCACCACCCATACCACCAGCTCCCCTGTCGAAGGCAGCGTGACCAAACTGATCGTAAGATTGCCTCTTTTTGGGATCTGAGAGGACTTGGTAGGCTTCTGAGAGTTCCTTGAATTTCTCAGCAGCTCCAGCGGATTTATCAATATCGGGATGATGTTTTCTAGCTAATTTCCGGTAGGCGGATTTAATCTCCAATTCGGAGGCGGATTTTGAGATGCCTAGAATTTCATATAAGTCTCTTTTAGCTGCCATGTTGTGTATTATACAAAAAAGCCCCGGTTATCCGAGGCGTTACCCTAACAACTAGTTAGAATTTACTTTAATCTTTCTTCTCTTCGACGACTTCACCCTCAACTGTTTCACCTTCAGCTGGTTTTGCTGACTCTTCTGAACCCGCTGATTCATCAGAAGCCTGAGCTTCGGAGTCGCCCTGAGCTGGCTCTGAACCAGAAGCATTAGCTGATGATGCCTGATCTTTATACATAGCTGCACCAACTTTTTGTAAGCTCTCAGAAAGGGCATCAGCTTTAGTTTTTAAATCTTCCAGCGAGGCATCTTTAGCATCTTTAACAGCCTGGATTTTTTCTTCAACTTCGGTTTTGACATCGGCAGGGACTTTGTCTCCAGCATCTTTTAATGATTTTTCAGCGGTATAGACTAGAGTGTCAGCGTGATTTCTGGCTTCTATTTCGTCTTTTTTAGCTTTATCTGCTTCAGCATTAGCTTCCGCTTCTTTAGTCATCTTTTCAACTTCGTCTTTATCTAAACCAGTTGAGCCGGTGATTGTAATTTTTTGTTCTTTGCCAGAGGCTTTATCTTTGGCGGAAACGTTTAAGATTCCGTTAGCGTCGATATCGAAAGTAACCTCGACTTGTGGAACCCCCCTAGGTGAAGGTGGAATTCCGTCCAATATAAAGCGGCCAAGAGATTTATTGTCGGCGGCCATAGGGCGTTCACCCTGAAGAACATTGATTTCAACTGAGGTTTGATTATCTGCTGCTGTAGAGAAAGTCTCAGATTTTGAGCTTGGAATTGTTGTGTTTCTAGGGATTAATGGTGTTGAAACAGAACCAAGAGTTTCAATACCTAGTGTTAATGGAGTAACGTCCAGAAGAAGGACATCTTTGACCTCTCCACCTAAGACTCCTCCTTGAATGGCTGCACCTATTGCTACAACTTCATCAGGATTAATACCACGATGAGGCTCTTTGCCGAAGAATTTTTCGACTGAAGCTTGGACTGCAGGCATTCTGGTCATGCCTCCAACTAAAACCACTTCACCAATACCTTTAGGATCAAGTTTGGCATCTTTAAGCGCATTGCTGACAGCGTCAAAAGTTTTATCAATTAACTCCTGAACAATTGATTCAAGTTTAGCTCTAGACATTTTAACGTCAAGGTGCTTTGGACCATCTGCGCCGGCGGTAACAAAAGGAATAGAAATATCGGTTTCCTGAGATGAGGAGAGTTCAATTTTAGCTTTTTCAGCGGCATCTTTTAGTCTTTGGAGCGCCTGTTTATCTTTTTTAAGATCAATACCTTCGGTTTTCTGGAATTCATCAGCTAAGAAGTCGATTATTTTTTGGTCAAAATCATCGCCGCCTAAATGAGTGTCTCCGTTGGTGGATTTGACTTCAAAGACACCATCACCGAGTTCGAGAACTGAAATATCAAAAGTACCTCCACCTAAATCATAAACTGCGATGGTATGAGCGTTTTGCTTATCCAGACCATAGGCTAAGGCTGCGGCGGTTGGTTCGTTAATAATTCTTTGAACATTTAGTCCAGCGATTTCTCCGGCTTGTTTAGTGGCTTGACGTTGAGAATCATCGAAATAGGCCGGAACTGTGATAACGGCATCAGTGACCTTTTCGCCCAAATAAGATTCAGCATCGGCTTTAATTTTGCCTAAAATCATGGCTGAAATTTCTTGTGGAGTGTATTCTTTGCCGCTAATTTCAACCACAGCCATGCCGTTTTTGCCGGCTTTGACGTTGTATGGAAGCCATTTAATATCTCTTTGAACTTCTGGGTCGTCGAATTTTCGCCCCATTAAACGCTTTACAGAGAAGATAGTTTCTTTAGGATTAACAATCGCCTGACGTTTTGCGGGAGTTCCGACAACATTTTTAAGCGGGTTAACTACAGAAGGAATAGTGTTTGCGCCTTCTGCACTATGAATAACTTTGGGCTTACCACCCTCCATTACTGCGATACAGCTATTTGTTGTGCCTAAATCAATTCCAATAATTTTTGCCATATTTTTACTCTTTCTTTCCGACTATAACTCTTGCTGGTTTTAATATTTTACCATTTAGTTTATAGCCTTTTTCAATAACTTCCAATATTTTACCATCTTCCCCATCTTTTGTGTCTACAGCTTCGTGGAGGCTTGGATCAAATTGACCGTCTGTTTCAATCTCTTCCAAGCCTTGGTCTTTTAAAACCTGACGAAGCTGTAAGGTTGCCATTTGCACGCCTTTAAACCAGCCGGACTTCTGCTCGTCATCCGTTACGCCTTTAAAGGCCTGGTCAAAATAATGCATTACGCCGGCGATCCTAGTTAGTAAGTCAGTGACTGCCCAACTATTCATTTCAGATCTGCCATCAGCAATCCTTTTTTCTAAATTCTGATAATCAGCTAATGCTCTTTTGAATTGAGAATCAACTGTTTCAAAATTTTGTTTAAGAGCTTGAAGCTCCGTCTGCACTGCTTCAAATTCTTCAACACTCACTTCTGTGACTGCTTCATTTTTTTCTTCCTCTTTTATTTGACTGTCGTCTTGTTTCTTTGCCATTTTGTTAAATTAATAAGACTTAATTGCCTGGTCAATTAGGTTGCTTGTGTACCGGACATAAGGCAAAATGACTGGAAAGTTCATCCTAGCCGGGCCGATAACTCCGATTATTCCGCCTTTGCCTGCTCCTTCGAATTTGCAAAAGACAAAACTTGTCGGATCAAGATACTCCATCCCCAATTCATCTCCAAACAGGACATGTAAAGGATCGGGACCTAGGGCTCTGCCGATGATCTCTTTTAATCTCGGGTTTTCATCAAATAATGATAAAACAAACCGAGTAACGTCGATGTCTTCAAATTCCGGAAAATCCAGAATATGATAGGCTCCGGCGAAAAGAACTTCATCATCCTCGTTGACTGCGAGGGCCAGCATTTTTAGCTTTTGCGAAAGGCTTCTGACGGCCTCCTTGACTAAAAGATTACTGGTGTGCCTCTTTTGCCAAAGATCCTGTTTCATTTGGACTTCGGCGGCAACGGGCAATTCCTTTTCTTTCATTAAGTCCTGGATATAAACCCGGTAACCCATTGATGTTGGAACCCGGCCGGCTGAGGTATGGGGCTGTTTTAAAAAGCCCATATCAGTCAGCTTAACCATTTCGTTACGAATGGTGGCGGGGGAAACCCCCAGATTAAACTCCTTTTCAATGGTCTCCGAACCTACGGACTCTCCGTTTTTAACGTGCAATTCAACAATTGCTTTGAGCAATTCTTTCTGTCTATCCGATAGATTCATATCCTTAAGGCTTAGCAGTAGTATATAACGAGTGCTAATATACTGTCAAGAGGGTTGCTTATATTGCTTTCTGATATAGACTTGAAACTTGAGAGTGTTTGTTCGAAAATGAGTAGGTAGTAAGCCCGCTTTTAAGTTTAACCTTCAAATTTTTATAATCTTCGGGGACAGGACTTTTGGGCAGATAGATCAAATTTATGATAAGCATTAAGCAACTCAGGAGAAAAGCCGGCCGGATATTTCCAGCATTAAAACACGAGAACTATAGATATTACTTCCAAGGCCAGTTAGTCTCGCTATCGGGATCGTGGATGCAGACTGTGGCCCAAGGATGGCTGGTATTTCAATTAACGAACTCCCCTTTTATGGTCGGTCTAGTTTCAGCACTTAATCATATGCCGATTTTATTTTTTGGTATTTTTGGAGGACTAATTGTTGACCGTTTTGATAAACAGAAATTAATTATTTATACGCAAGCTTCTTCTCTGGTTTTAGCTTTAACCTTAGGAGTACTGACCATAACGGGACATATTAATGTTTGGGGGGTGGCAGTTTTTGCGTTTCTATTAGGGTTGGTTCAGGCAATTGATAATCCCGCCAGACAAGCTTTGACTATTGAGATGGTAGGACGTGAACATTTACCTTCGGCTATTGCTCTTAATGTGGGATCTTTTAATAGCGCCAGAGTTTTTGGACCGGCTTTGGCAGGTATTTTAATTGCCCGACTAGGAACTGGTATAACATTTATCCTTAACGGGCTAACATTTTTAGGGCCGATTATTGCTGTCAGGTCGATGAAATTAAATTTGCCTCCGGTAGTTAAATCAACTCAGCATCCTCTTTTGGCCATAAAGCAGGGACTTAAGTACACATATCGTCACCCAATTATTAAAAATATTATGCTGTTTACGATTTTTACCTCGGTGTTTGGCTGGAGCTATGTTTCAATGCTGCCGGTTGTGGCAGATAGGGTTTTTCATCAGGATTCGTTTGGTTTAGGATTATTCTATTCCTGTTTTGGAACAGGGGCAGTTTTGGGGACGGTGTTTATTTCGGCGTTTAATAACCGCTATTCGGTTCGAAGATTGCTGCTTGGTGGGAGTTTTATTTTTACTGTGGCTTTATTTAGTTTTACGTTAACGACAAATTTTACTTTAGCGCTGATGCTAATGTTTATGGCTGGGGCTGGAATTGCGGCGCAGATGGCTTTAATGCAGTCGATAATTCAGAATAATGTAGAGAATCACCTCCGGGGAAGAGTGATGAGTATTTTTGTAACATGCCATCAGGGGATGTTATTTGTGGGTAACTTTCAGGTTGGATGGGTGGCAGAGCAAATTGGATCAAGACCGGCGATAGCAATTGGCGCAGCTGTTGTTTTTCTGTTTGCAACTTACCTTTATTTTACTTTTACAAAGCTCGAGAGTATTGAATATTCAGCTATTACATGATGATTTAGCTGATTGTCTGAAGACTTCTCCACCTTTTTTTATGCTTAAATCATTTGGTCTATAAACCTTAACTTTTTAAAATACTCAGAAATGCTTCTTGGGGGATTTCGACGCGGCCGACCATTTTCATTTTGGCTTTACCTTTTTTCTGTTTATCCAGCAACTTGTCTTTTCTGGTTCTGTCTCCACCATAAAGACCGGCGGTAACATCTTTTCTGAATGGCGATATTGTTTCTCTGGCAATGACATTGCCGCCGATTGTGGCCTGGAGAGCGATGGCGAAATTTTGTCTTGGGAGGACATCCTTCAGCTTTGAGATTAATCGTCGGCCGGCGGATTCGGCTTTAGAGCGAACAGTGACGAAGGCTAAAGCATCGACTTTTTCGCCGCCAACCAGGATATCTACTTTAGCAGCTTCAACAGGACGAAAATCCATAAATTCCCAATCGAGTGAGGCAAAACCTGAGGAGACGGATTTTAGTTTGTCGTAAAAATCGGTGATCATGTCGGCTAAAGGCATTTCATAAATAAGTTCGGCCTGCATACCGTAATGGATCATATTAATAAATTTGCCGCGTTTTTCCTGGACTAATTCCATGACTTTTCCGATATATTCCTGAGGGCAAAACATTTGCAGTTTTATCCAAGGCTCATCAATGGTTTTCATTTGAGATAGATCTAAATCAGCTGGATTGTGAACTATTTGGCCGTTGACTAAATATTCAACCGAAGGGGCGGTTGCTAAAAGGTCGACATTGAATTCTCCTGAAAGGCGCTCCTGGACAACCTCAGCGTGAAGCAGACCTAAGAAGCCACAGCGAAATCCGGAACCCAAGGCTGCCGACTGCTCCATCTCGTAAGAGAAGGCGGGATCATTTAATTTGAATTTAGAAAGAGCTTCTTTTAAATCAAAGTATTCGGAAGAGTCGATCGGATAAAGGCCAACATAAACCATTGGTTTGACCTCTTTATAGCCTGGTACTTGGGATTGCTCGAATGAAGTTGAAATAGTATCTCCAACCCTAACTGTGTCTGAAACTTTTATACCAGTTGCTATATAACCAATCTCGCCTGCTTCTAAGGTTTCGACCTCTTTTAGTTGAGGCGCGAAATAACCTTTTTCTAAAACTTGGCCTTCAGATTTAGTTCCAAGAAAAACGATTTTGGATTGAAGAGCAGGAACCCGGCCTTCGACAATTCGGACCTGGGCGACAACACCTTTATAGGCATCGAAGTAGGAATCAAAAATTAAAGCTTTAAGAGGTTTCTCTACTTCCTGCTTAGGTGCAGGGATTCTGTCGATGACGGCTTTTAGTATTTCTTCGATACCAATACCAGCTTTACCTGAGGCCATAATTATTTCTGACTCGAGAAAACCGAAGGTGTCGACTAACTGTTTTTTATATTTTTCAACATCAGCGTTAGGCAAGTCGACTTTGTTTAAAACTGGGATTAGGGTTAGGTTTTGTTCAAGAGCGGCTAAACCGTGTGAGAGAGTTTGAGCCTGAATTCCCTGAGTGGCATCGACTAAGATGACGGCACCTTCAACTGCTGCAAGAGCTCTGGAAACTTCATAAGAAAAGTCTACATGGCCGGGAGTATCGATTAGGTTCAGCGTGTAGGGTTCGCCGTTCAATGTATATTGCAAACGGACAGGGGCGAGCTTGATAGTGATTCCCCTCTCGCGTTCGAGAGCCAGAGAATCCAGAAGCTGGGCCTGCATTTTATCTTTGGCAACGGTGCCGGTGATTTCAATTAATCGATCTGCCAGGGTCGACTTGCCGTGATCGACGTGAGCGATAATAGAAAAATTGCGAATATTCATGGAGTGTATTGTAACTTATGCGCTTTGATTTCTGAAATTTTATTTGCAGGCTACATTTTTCGAGTATCTTCAGCCATTTCCTGGGTGTCGGGGGAAAATTTGATCTTGGTGAACTTTTTAAATAAGTTAATGAATGTTGTTAGTTCTTTTACGTCCAGAAGCCAGACAAGAAGTAGATAAATTGATATACCAACTACTGAGGCAATTCCGGTCAGGAATATCAGATTAATAGTTTTGGTAGTATCAAAAACCAGCTGATCTAAGGATTTCATAGGAATGTATAGTGCAAAAGCGGCGGCGGAAGCGGCTGTTAACATCTTAAGGATTGGGATAGTTAGGTTGGTATTATTGAAGCCTGGTATCTTTCTATTTAAGAAATATATTAGAAAAATAGCGTTAACTATTGCAGATACTGAGTAAGCCAAACCGATACTCCAGACCTCAAGCTTCATATACAAAACAAATAAGCTGCTTAGCATAATATTAACAGTGACTGTAATAAGAGAAGCAACAACGGGGATTTTAGTGTTCTTCATAGCATAAAAGGCGCGGACTAGAAGAAGGACAATTGATTGAGCAGCCAGACCAAGGGCAAAAAGGGCGACGGTTCTGCCGGTTAAAACTGTGTCGTCCCATGAGAATTGATCGGCTCCAAAGACTAAACGAACAACCGGGATTCGCAGAACTATTAAGATCGCGGCTGCAGGGAGTGTCAGAAAAAGTATCTGATGCATTGTAGTTAGGAGGGTGATTTTGAAAGATTCAATTTCGTTTCGGGCATATTCTTTCGAGAGAACCGGTAAAGCGGCCTGAGCAATTGTGGCTCCAAATAAACCGATTGGGACAGCAAATAGATGCTGACCAAAAGTTAGAAGAGTAACTGAGGAATAGGATAAAATTGAAGCCAGAGCTATGCCGACAGTTTCATTTATTTGTTCGGCGATTAAACCGATATTGCGAATGCTCATTAATTTAAAAACATCTTTGACTCCTGAGTTAAAAAAATCAAAAGTGAATTTATACTGGAAGCCAAGAGATTTTATTAAAGGTATTTGGACGACAACATGAAGAAACGCTCCGAGGACAACACCGAGCCCAAGACCCTGCATGCCAAAGAACTTTGTCAAAAATACAATGCCAAAAATTATTCCAAGGTTATAGAAAATTGGAGCAAGTGCGGGAATGATGAATCTTTGATAAGTATGGGCAATCCCAAAAAAGAAAGTGCCGACAACTAATATAACTTGGGCGATTAAGATAATTTGAGTTATCTGGTCTGTCAGAATTTTTTGCTCTCCCTGAAAACCAGGAACAAAAAGAGAGTTTAGGGGGGCAACGAAGATGATAGAGAGCGTAACAACTACACCAAAAAGAAGGAGTGAGAGATTGAGGATGCTGGATGCAAATTTAAAGGCCTCTTCGTCCCCTTTCTTATGGAGAGTTTCAGCAAAAACCGGAATGAAAGCGACAGATAAAGAACCGAATACTAGTATTTGAAATAGCAAATCAGGCAGACGAAAAGCAGCAAAAAAGATAGCGGCTTCTGAGGTATTAAAATTCTGGACCAATAGCCGGTCGCGGATCAATCCAAGGAAACGGGAGGCAAAAACAGCAATCATGAGTACGGTCGCGCCGGAAAGAATGGAACTTTGTCTTGTAGCCAATAAATTTAGAAAGGACTTAACCATTACTTTACATAATAATTCAGGTACCAAAAGTATCACAGGTACCAAAAGTTTTAAGGGGTCTGTATAACTGTTGCTTCACAGCCTCAAACTATGGTACTATTCCCCACATGCCGTTACTTAAACAAGCACGCAAAAAGATGCGCCATGACAGAAAGCGCACTTTACAGAATAAAGATAAAAAGATTGCTCTTAAAAAGTTAGTCAAAACTATGCGTAAAACTCCAAGCGCTCCTAATTTGACTGCAGCTTTTTCAAAACTTGATAAAGCAGTTAAAACAAACTTGATACATAAGAACAAAGCTAACAGACTCAAAAGCAGATTGGCAAAAACTTTGGCTAAACCTGCAGCTGCGTCTACTGCTAAGAAATAGTCTGTTTTAATTTTCTCCCCTGGTTTTAAACAAATAAGCTCAAAACTTCCGGTTGTCTGCGAATACTACACTGTTACAAGAGTGATATTTTAATGAGATGTTTGGTAGTTAAATTTTTGCTCTGAGTGAACTAAAATAGTATTAATGGCCGATTCTGCCCAACAGTCTTCGAAGCTGCGTATCAGCTTAAATCTACTGCACCCTAAAGAGGCTCCGCTTAAGCTGCCGGAAAGATTCCTTAAATGGCTGATAACTTATGGAAGATTCATTGTTATTCTGGTTGAAATTATTGTGGTGGGGGCATTCCTAGCACGATTTAAGTTAGATGCTGATCTTGATACTTTAAAGACCAAGATTAATCAGGATTTGCCTTATGTTGAAGGACTTGAGCCTGACGAAGCGTTAATTAAACAAACTCAAACAAAGCTGGGACTCATCGATAAGACTTACTTAAATTCTGATAAGTGGCAGGAAACAATTATTGAATTGTCAGGCCAAATTCCACAATCGATTGTTTTTACAGGCTTGGCGCTGGAGGAGAAAGATGAGACAAGTGTGGCTTTTAGGATTGGAGCGACAACCAGCTCAAATTCTGATTTGGGAATATTTTTGAATAATTTGAGAAAAATGGAAAATTTCAGAGAAATAAACTTAGCCAGTATTGCGTTTGAACAGAATCAAATTGTATTTACTGTAACTGGTACTAAGAATAAAACTTAAAAATGAATCCAAGAAAAAGCAGATACTACACTTATGTGCGGCCGGTTATCAAAAATAGGTTTGTAAAAACATACAGCTCGCTTATTTTTAGTTTGATAACTATTTCTATTTTTTCGTATTATGCCATCCGGCCAACAGTAACTACGATTCTCTCTTTACAGAAAAGCATTCAAGAGCAGACGACAGTACTGAACACTTTAAAAGAAAAGGTTAATAATTTAGTAGAAGGAAAAAGAAACTACGAAAATATACCGCTGCCTGTGAAGGATAAGATTGAAGGCTTGGTGCCTGATAATCCGGCTTTGCCCTCGCTGATAAATAGTTTGACGACAGCTGCCAGAACAGCGGAAGCCTCTATCTCCGGCATACAGATACAATCAGTGATTTTGGAGAATCCAAACACTCGATTAACGAAGGCAGCGCAAATAAATCAAATTGATTTTGTTTTTAATACACAAGGAAGTTTTTCAAATCTAATGGAGTTGTTAAGTAATATTAAAAGGGCGGATAGATTGATCACAATTACGAGTATAAATTTTGGGCAACCTTCTGATGCGAATTTATCAATGTCCGTTTCGGGAAAGGCTTATTATTTGAAAAACTAGTATGAACAGTAAACAATTTGCAATGATAGTTGGAATAACATTTTTCGTGGGAATGGTATGGCTGGTTTCAGATATTATCTTTAACACAAAAGCGAGCATTCCAATCAGCCCAAAACTAGAGACATCATTGGAGCCGGTTAATCCGAATTTTAATTCCCGAGTTTTAGATATAATAGGAACTGAGGTTTCAGAGACTGGTGTTGATATTCCAATTTCAGCACCGACAGCCTCTGCATCCCCTGTTGCCTCTATTTTGCCAGCTTCTATTCCAAGTTCAAGTCCGCTTGCGGCTACAGGAGGCGCTGAGTTAATACAATGAAGATACCAACACTTGTAGGAATTGCATTGCTGATAGCTTTGCTGGCTTCTGTAGGAATGTTTTTTTACTATAGAAGTCAAACTCAGGCTGCTATTTTTCAAATTAGCGATGTTGAAGTCGTTAATGTTGGAAATACTACAGCGACTATTGTTTGGCAAACAGTATCGCCTTCAACGGGCCAGGTAATGTATTCAGAAAATGGAGCCTCTTTATCGGACAAGGCAATTGATAATCGCGACCGCCGGCAAGTCAGACCAAGACTGGTTCATTTTGTAACTCTCAATAATCTCAAACCGAATACTCAGTATTATTACAAAGTTAAAAATAATTCGGAATTAATGCAGCAGGCATTAAGCTTTAAAACGGCTAATATTGCGACAGCTGAGGAAGAAGACCAATACTCATTTATTAAACCGTTAAAAGGCACGATTCTAAATACCAGTTTGAATCCGGTTGATGAATCATTAATTTTTCTTAAAATACCAGGGGCTCAGAAGATGGCGACATTTTCTTCTACAGCGGGGAATTTTATTCTGCCTTTAAAAACTGTTTTAAGTGAAAACTTAAGCCAGCTATTTATTGTGCCAGCTGATAGCGGTGCAGAATTGACAGTTGTTAAAGGCTCGCTTCGCTCAAATATTAAAATAAGCATATCCGAATCTTCAGTTAACCTACCGCCAATTCCGATTGGAAGCAATCTTGATTTAACTAACTTTGAGGCACAGCCAATAACAAATATTATTTTTAATGCGACTTCAGGAGGACTGGATTTTAATGGGGATGGAAAAGCGAATTCGCTTGATCTGGCACTTTTGAAAGAGACTGCAAAACCTGGTAATTTACTGGGTGGAGGCGGTAGTAAGTTTGACGTGAATGGAGATGGAGCGGTTGATCAAAAAGATGTTGATGAGTTTTCCAGACAGATAACTGAGAATTAATTCTAGTTGAGGATTTTGCCAATAAGCATAGTCAAACCAAGTTTTTCCTCGAGAAGGCCCTGTTTGATTTTAAAATCAGTTTCAATAATTTCTCGATATAACTCCTCTATCTTATTTAAGGGAAAGTTTCTTTTTTGCGATTCTATTTTTTGCCTCATAAAGTCTGATGATGATTTCTCTTTCTGGGTCATACGACGTAAAAAGTAAGCCAACATCGTTAATAAATATTGGGCTCCAAACTCTGAATAATTTTTTTCAAATTCTTTAAAAGAGTTCTGACTTTTGTTGCCGAGCAAATCTAATAGTGGAAAAATAGATGTTTGATTAACTTCAGTAAAAGTCAGAACTTCGGCTTTTATCTCTAAAGCTTTTTTTAAAATTGGGGATGATTTTTCAAGAAGTTTGGAGAATTTAAGAACGATAGTCAGTTCGGAATCTGTTTGATCGATAACCCTCTCAAGCACTTTTAGATCCGGATTTTCAACTATAATCAGACGCTTTTCGGAGAAAAGTCCTAGCGAGGAGATGTTAAAAACTGAACCGGAGCTCTCGGTTATAGATAAAGGGTTAAAGTCTTTTTTGATTTGGACCAGCTTACTAAAAGCTGGTTCTTGAAAACTGCCATGTATTAGAATCAATTTCATAATATAAAAATTATTTCTTTGGTGAGGCAGAAGGAGCAAGTATAGCTGAGGCAGAACCTTCAAGTTTTAGTTTTATAAATTCGGGGATTACTTTCCAATCATCATTTTTGGGGACCATGACAAAAGCGCCGTATTTGCCTGCTGCCCCAACTTCTAAAAGAGACTCCCCTTTTCCAAGATCACCAAGAACGATATTCTCAGTTGTTTCGAGTTTTTTTGCCAAGTTAAAGAATTGAAGGAATTTATCATTAGCAATATCAGTTTCGAAACTTTCACCAAAAGTAGAAGCCAGACCTAAAAGCTTACTCGGAGCTAGAAGTGTTTCTAGCGACAGTACTTTGGAGCGAAAAGCATCCAGTACCAGCTGCTGCCGTCTTGACCTGGCAAAGTCAGAGCCTTCACCGTTAGTCCCCTGGCGGCTTCTGACGAACTTTAAAGCAGTCTCACCATCCATTGTTGTTAGACCAGAATCAAAATGAAGATGCTCAAAACGGCAAGCGAAATCTGAGGATTCGGTAGCGATTTTATCATTGGGGCCGACGAGAGTTTTTATTTTAATTTTCCCTTCTACAACTGGGGAGACAGGAGTTCCAGCTGGAAGCTTGAGCGAGCTGAGCTGGTCTTCCCTAATCTCAACTTCTTTTTCAGTTAGACCGCAGAGATCCTCTTCTTTGCCTTCGATTGGGTAGACGTAATCGTCAAAGCTGTTCGGCACATTAACTTCTATCCCCTCAACCAGGTCAATAGCTTTGGCAAAACCATTAAAATCAACCCTGACACCATAATGAATGGGTAGTCCTAATATTTCTCCAATTTTTTCTTCGGAGTATTTAAGGCCGTTGCCGGTTTCTTTTTTGCCTTGCTGATAAACGGTATTCACTTTAGCATCTACATTATCCAACCATAGATCGCGGGGGATTGAAAAAAGCGTAGCCTTATTGGTTTTAGTATTATAAGAAGCGACGATTATCGAGTCGGTTAAAGTTGCACCGGCGTGTTTGCCACCAGCATTACCTAAAAGGAGAACATTCACTTTATCCTCAGTCTGTTCTATCTTATTTTTTTTGAAAACCATTTCAACTGCTGAAGCGCCGGAATTGGTAAAAAACCACCAAACTGCATATAAGGTGATCGCCAGAACGGCTATCAAAACCGTGATTTTTATAAAGGCAGTCTGTTTCTTACCTGATGGAACATTATTAAATTTTATGCTTTTGAAATCATGGTCCATGTTTTGTTTGGAATTTTTGATGTGGGACACTTCTCACCTCAAAATATCTTATGTCAGACTCTATACTTTAGCGCAATTTTCAACAATTTTCAAAAATTCTTCAGGATCAAGGGAGGCCTTGCCTATTAAAAGTCCAGAGATACTTTCCTCATCAACGAAAGTCTGACAGTTTTCAGAATTCACGCTTCCCCCATAGAGAATGCTTAGATTTGGGTTTCGGGATTTTATATCTTTGGCGACTGAATTGGCATTTTGAGGAGTATCCGGTGTTCCGGTGCCGATGGCAAAAATAGGCTCATAGGCGGCTAATGTGACACCCTCAGGGATTGGAGTTTCAGAATTTTGGATACAAAGAATTGGCTCAATACCTACGGCTTTAGCCTGTTTTACTTTTTCGGCAATCATTTCGTCAGTTTCAGCAAATTTATCGCGGCGTTCTGAGTGGCCAATAATAGACATGGATACTAGTTCCTTTAAAAGTTCTGCTGGTTCTTCGCCGGTGTATGAGCCGGTTCCAAATGGTGACAGATCCTGAGAGGCAAGAATTATTGGATAATTGTTTATCTGGATTTCTTTTTTTAGTTCGGGGAGAGCTGAGAAACGAGGCGCTACAACTACCTGAAGATCCTGCCTATTATTTAATTGAGGGCCGACTTTATTAATCCATTCTAAGCTCTCAGAAAGCCCTAAGTTGCTCTTCCAATTGGCTACTATCCAAATCTTTTTCATCTCCCCACCATCCATATTTTTTTAAGTCTACCATGAAGTCTTCGGAGACTGCTACACCTTCTTCGTCTAGTAAAGATTTTTGGAGATTTTTCATATTTACATCATTGCCGCGAATCGAGATAAAGCCTTTTTTGTTGATCACCCGCTGCCAGGGAAGGTTGTGTTTTTCTGTTAGGGAGTGCAATAAATAGCCGACTTCCCTAGCGGATCTTGGAGAACCTGCAAGAGTTGCGACAGTACCGTAGGTTGTGACTTTGCCGTAAGGGATACTTTTAATTATTTCGATAACTAAGTCTTTGAAGGAAGTTTCTTCCATGAAGCACTAAGAGAGGCCTGATTCAACTAATTTTTTGAGTTCGGCTTTTGGCATAGCGCCGATTTTTCTGCCTACTTCTTTATCGTCTTTCATAATTACGAATGTTGGAATACTCATAACTCCGAATTTTGAAGACATTGCAGGATCTTCATCAACATTTATTTTTTGGAATTCAACATCTTTAAACTCTTTTTCGAGTTCATCGACGATAGGAGTTGTTATTTTACAGGGTCCGCACCATGGAGCCCAAAAATCTAGAAAAGTTACTTTTGCCATAATTAATTCCTTTCGGGATAATCATCCTAACTCTAAATTTCTATTTTGTAAAGTGGTTACTAGTTTGTTAGCATTTAAAGATACTATGTCAAGAGATTTTAAAATCTTTTTAGAAACCGTGGTTGTTCTTATAGTTTCGACTCTGCTGGGTGCGGCATGGGGCTTTTATAATGCTTTTTATATTTTTGCTTCAGCAATGTCAGGGAGCAAGCCTGGGTTAGTCCTGGAATATACTTTTCTTCTACCAATCCTTCCCATTACAAAGCTAAATTATCCTCTGGAATTAGTGTATATATCTGGGCCAATTTTTGTGCTTTTAATTTATTTGAGTATTCGATTTCTGTTCAAACTTATTCTGCACTATCGCTAGTAAATCATGTGTTAAACTAGGTTTCTTATATGCCCTCGCTTTTAGATGAATTAAATCCTGTTCAACAACAAGCTGTTAAGCAAACTAAAGGGCCGATCTTAATTTTGGCTGGTGCTGGATCTGGGAAAACTCGAGTTTTAACTTATAAAATTGCTTATTTAATTGAGCAAAGGGTTTGCGAGCCGCATGAGATTTTAGCGATTACTTTCACCAACAAAGCTTCTCAGGAGATGAAGGAAAGAACTATAAAACTGCTTTCGACTTCCGGTGTTGATATTCATTCACTTCCCCTTTTGAGCACTTTTCACTCGTTTGCGGCGAGAATTTTACGAAAAGATGGCGGTAGAATTGGATTGGCTCCAAACTTTACTATTTATGATGACGGGGATACTTTGGATGCCATAAAAGAGTCTTTGGCAGAACTTGGATTAGGCGGCGACAAAAAAATTAACCCCTGGGCGATTAAAAAAGTTATCTCTGAGGCTAAAAATAATATGATTTCGGATCTTGAATACCCGAATTATGCGCGAGGGTTTTTTCAGGAGACTGTAGCTAAGGTCTATATGGGTTATCAGAAAATTCTGAGACGAAACGATGCGGTTGATTTTGATGATTTATTGCACATGTTAATCAAACTTTTTCAGAATGATCCGGAAACACTATCCCGTTATCAGCAACTATTTAAATTCATAATGGTTGATGAGTATCAGGACACAAATTCTGCCCAATACTTAATAGTGAAGATGTTGGCTGCTCGGTATAGGAATATTTGTGTTGTTGGAGATGCTTCCCAATCTATATATGCGTTTAGAGGAGCGGACTATAGAAATATTGTTAATTTTAAAAAGGACTATGCAGAAGCGAAGGTTTTTAATCTGGAGCAGAATTACAGGTCCACTCAGAATATTTTGGATGCCGCGACTGAGGTTATATCTCTTAATAAATCACATCCGGTTTTGAAGCTTTGGACAGAGAATTCAAAAGGTGAGAAATTAACGCTTTATGAGGCTAGAAGTGAAGTGGATGAGGCTAATTTTATTATTGAACAGATTAAAAAATCAGGCAGTTCGCTTAATGATTTTGCAATCCTTTATAGAACCAATGCCCAGTCAAGGTCGTTTGAAGAAATTTTTATAAAACGAGGTGTGCCCTATCGTTTAGTGGGCGGAGTTCAGTTTTATGAAAGAAAAGAGATTAAAGATGTTTTAGCTTATTTAAGGCTGGTGGCAAATCCTAAAGATTCGGTGTCTTTAAAAAGAATCGAGAAAACAGGCAAAATCAGGTCGAGGAAATTTTTAGAGATTACGATCAACCCAACTGATGCCACTATTGATATTTTAGATGATATTTTAAGAGTGACTGAGTATTTGGAATATCTAGATGATGGATCGGAAGTCGGTAAACAACGGATTGAAAATGTGAAAGAGCTGAGATCTGTAGCGGAACTTTTTCCAGATATAGTGCAGTTTCTAGAGAATGTGGCTTTAATTCAGGACAAACAAATGCCTGATGGGATTTCTGAGGAGCAAAAGGAGGTTGTGACATTGATGACTATTCATGCGGCCAAGGGGTTGGAATTTGAAACGGTATTTTTAGTGGGACTTGAGGAAGGACTATTCCCCCATTCAAGAAGCATGCTTGATCCAACTCAGATGGAAGAAGAAAGAAGATTGGCTTATGTTGGGATAACGAGAGCTAAACAAAAATTATTCTTGAGTTATGCGCGCTCCAGACTTTACTTTGGAACCAGATCAAATAATTTACCATCCAGGTTTCTGGCTAATATTTCAGAGAGCCTGCTTGATCAAAAATTACAGTATCAGGATGCTGATCAGTTTGTGGATCGACCGGATTGGGAATCAGATCATTTATCAAGTTTGAAGGATGATGACGACTGGTTAAACAGCTAAATTCATAAGCCGTCAAGTTGATTTTTACTCATCAATCCGTTAAAGTTTTTGGCATCCCACAATGGATAATCTTCTAAATGCTGCAATTGCCGGATTGATGTCACTTAATATTGTTTCAGCTTCGGGTCCGGATTTAGCTAATAATCCTGAGGCTGCAAAACCGGAAGTTTTA
Source organism: uncultured Gammaproteobacteria bacterium (assembly GCA_964392925.1). Taxonomy (GTDB): domain Bacteria; phylum Patescibacteriota; class Microgenomatia; order Daviesbacterales; family UBA10151; genus JACPKO01. Next base: position 37,998 of record CAYMRP010000005.1, on the reverse strand, counting down.
GGAATCACCCAACCGATTAAAACCCAATCTTTATTTGAAGAGAAATTTGCAACTGATGAGGCTAAAATAAAGTTTGAGAAAGAGTTTAAAGATGATCCTGAAGTCGAAGCTGGTATTGAGAGTGTGGTCCAAGAAGGTAAGGATGGCAAGAAGATAACTACGACTAAAATTACTTTTTATAATGATGAGGAGTTTGATAAAGATGTGGTGGATGTGAGAACTGAGAAGCCGGTTAGTGAAATAATTTCGCGGGGAACGAAAATTGTCTGGAAGACTATGCAAACACCTGAGGGAGAGATCCGGTATTGGAAGAAAATGAGAGTTTATGCCGTCCATTATGATTCAAGATGTCCGGGGTGTAATGAATGGACGGCTATTGGGATGAGGGCCGGAAAAGGAGTTATTGCGGTTGACCCATCTGTGATTAAATTACGATCGAATGTTTATGTTCCCGGGTACGGGAAAGCTGTAGCTGGAGATACTGGTGGAGCCATTAAGGGAAATATTATTGATTTGGGGTTTGAAGATGCGAGGACTGCGGGATGGTCGGCGAGATATGTTGATATCTACTTACTCTAGCTTATTATTGTATTTTTCCTTGCCGCTTCCTGGAAAGCCTTCTACTGATTCGGGGTCCTGGTGTGATTCTTCAGAGATGGGGATAAGGTTTTTATTCTCTTCTTCAGAGAGCTCTCGAGTAAAATGTTTTCCATCGGGGGTGTTGCATTGTTCAGGATAGGACTCCATTACGGGATAATGTTTAGCGCAGTCCTCGAATGAGTTTATATTTTGATTGCCTAGTTTGCCGGCTTTCTTGGCATCTATATAGTAAACAAAATAACCGGCGCTTAAAGCGGTGGCTATGATTAGAATGGCTACTATTGTGAATGAATGGGTGATGCTTCTTTGGACTCCCCGCATTTTTGTATTGTAGGAGATTAGTCAGTTATTTGAAATGAGCCAAGAATTTCATTTGCCTGAGGATTCTGTGAAGGGAAATGAATTTGAATCATCTGATCTTTTTTGCCTACCGGCAGATATATGAATTCCGGATTTCCAGGGCGGAAGTCTATAGTAGCGGAACCGGCTTCTACTCCACTTATCAGTTTAATGTTTTTAGGAGATATTTTATTTTTCTCACCAGTTGCGAATTCGCCCCAAATGAATGGGTAGTACCAATAACGATTGTAAAAAGCCTGGGGAGTTAGATTTTCCGGATTTTGAAAGACCAGAAGAGAAAAAACTGCTTTATCTAGGTCTTTTTCATCCTGATTAATGACGTAGAGACTGCTGGCGAATTCAGCGGGAGAATACTGAACATAGTAGGTAAAATTATTTCGAATATTTCCATTGGCCCGTTTAAAATATTCTGTTTCAGTCTCAGTTTTAACAATGAGACCTTCAGGCAGAGTGAATTCAACTCCCAAGTCAGGATTTTTATATAAAGAAGTTTGGGGCCGGTCCTCTACTTTAGGAGTGATGGCTGGTGAGATGACTTTAGTTGGGGCTGGAGGATTCGTTTCACGGATTAAAAACCAATAGCCTGCTAGAGAGGAGGCGATCAGAAGAATCAAAACAAGAAAGAGGGTTGAGGCAAAGCCCTTTTGCATGATTTAAGAGTATCACGGGTAGCAAAAGTACCACAAGCCCGAGTTATGATCCTCTTGAGAAGGAGAGATTAGCGATCATTTCTTCTATTTGCTTTGAGAAATCTTGTTTTGAGGTAGCTCTTTCACCAGCTTCTGAAACACGATGTGTAATGTTAAAAACTGGGGTGGTTTTAGTGCACCACTGATATTTTGTATAGGAGCCTTCAGTTTCCTGGGATTTTACAACGTCAATATTTCCAACTTTAGCAGTTTGACCTTCACAACCTGTGACATCTCCAACCAAGACAGTAATAGGTTTGGCGGCGGTTCCACAGGCAATTTTAGAGTCGGCGCTATTTGTGGGGTCAAGTTCGATATTTTGAGAGTTATCACAAGCTAATATACCCCAATCTTTGGGATAGACGAATTGAAAGGCCCCGCCATTAAAGACTTTTTTATCGGCAGGTAGATTACTTACAGCAGCTGGTTGATTTTGATTTTGAGGCTGATTTTGCTGTGTTGGTGTTTGAATTTGAGGATTGGGAATAATCTGATTTGCCAGAACGCTAGCACTTGCTGAACTTTCAACTAATTCTTCAATGCTAGGATTAGGAGATTGTCGGGTTGAGGCTACACGGCCTTGAATGAACTTAACTAAATAGTATATTGAACCGACAATAATGGCTAGAATTATTAAGCCGACTGCGGCTGTAAAGACTAAACTTCTCTGCTGCTGCTCCATAATCGGAAATACTATCATAAAGTTATAATAATATCTACTATCGGCTTCTCTTTTGGAGCTACTTAGACAAAGGAGACTGGGTGACTTATACTCTAAGTAATGGACTTAAGAATTCTAGATGACAGCTTCAGGCAGGAATACGATACAAAAGTAACTCATGTTATTCAGTCCTGGTTATGGGGTGAATTTAGGAAATCTCTAGGTATTCCGCTAGTGCGATATGGAATATTTAAGGATAATAAGTTAGAAAGAGCATTCCAGTTAAGCTTTCATGAGGTGCCGATAGTTAAACGGTTTGTAGGATATCTACCTAAAGGACCTTTTCCGGATTCGGAGATGGCTCAGGCTTTAACTAAAATCTCTAAAGAACAAAACTGTATATTTATAAAGACTGAGCCTGACGTTGAGATCACTGATAAACAGAGGCTAGATCATAGATTTAGAAAAGCTATCAAGCCGCTTTTTACAAAATACAATTTTGTTTTAGATTTATCCCCTTCTGAGGAGGATTTGTTAAAAAGTTTTCATCAAAAGACTCGATACAATATTAAAGTGGCTGTAAAAAAAGGAGTAAGAGTTGAGGTTCTGGATAATGATGAGGGACTAAAAACATATCTTAAATTATATTTTGAGACGACAAAGCGCCAAGGATATTTTGGACATAATGAGAATTATCATTCAAAAGTGTATGAGACTTTTTCGAAAACCGGACAGGTAAAGTTTGTGATTGCTTCATATAATAATATTCCGCTAACTGCCTGGATGCTGCTTATCTTCAAAGATAAACTGTATTATCCTTACGGCGGATCCTCTCATTTACATCGGGATGTAATGTCATCAAATTTAGTGGCATGGGAGGCAATCAAACTGGGAAAAAGTTTAGGGCTTAGAGAATTTGATATGTGGGGAGCCTTGGGACCACTGGCTGATCCTAAAGATTCGTGGTATGGTTTCCATAGATTTAAGCAGGGCTATGGAGGAAGACTAGCCGAATATTTAGGGAGTTTTGACCTTGTTGAGAATGAAGCTTTGTACTATGCTTTTAATTCTGTAGATAAATTTACCAAGGTAAAGGTGGCGCTACTTAAAGCGATTGGAAGATAAGTATCACGGGATTTTTCTCATATGGACTATACATTAATACTAATTCTAGGTTTACTTGGGGGGTCTGCTTTGGCTTTATCGTGGTTTGCTGGTACGGATGCGCCTTATGTGCCGACTAGAATGCATTTAATCCGGAAAGTTTTACAAGCCGCAGGCGTACGGAAGAATAAAGTTTTTTATGAACTTGGGAGCGGTGATGGAAGAGTTGTAATTGAAGCGGCAAAAATAGGAGCTAAATCGAACGGGGTTGAACAATCATGGATGAGGGTTTGGTATTCAAGATATAGGTCGCGGATGGTGGGAACAAACAAGATGACTCACTTTTGTCATGGAGATGTTTTTGAAAGGAATTATTACCCGGCTGATATTGTGTATATTTATCTTTTGCAGAAAGCGGTAGACAGGCTTGAAAGTAAACTTCAGAAAGAACTAAATAAAGGGGCTATTGTTATTACTCAGACCTATCATTTTAAGAATTGGAAACCGTTTAAGAAAATGGGCGAGAAGAACTTAGACTTCAGAGTGGGCGGAGATTTTTATTTGTATAGAGTGCCCTAGTTTAGTTACTCCAACCGCGGTTGGGGTCTTTGCGCATTTCATCAGTTTCTGTTGGACGCGCGTAATCATCTTCTAATCTAAAAGTGTTACCTATCTCAGGAGTTGAGACTTCAAAAACATCGCAATCCTCAACGGCCTGAAGGCGGTGCTTTTGGCCAATCATCATGGTGTAACCCTGCATTGGAATCATTTCAATGGTTTCCATTTCCCCATTAACATTTTCAATTATGGAATTACATTTTCCAGAAATTAGAATTTGAGTTTCCTGTTTTTTATCGTGAACCTGGAGAGATAATCTTTTACCGGCATTGATGTGCATTAGTTTGCCTGTATAAGGCAGATCTTCGGATGTAAAAATTAACTCATAACCCCAAGGTTTATCAACTCTTTTAATAAAAGGCAGGTTTTTAAAAACTGATCGATCGATTGTTTTTAATAATTCCTGCAGTGCGGGGTCTTCCATAACGAAAATTATACTACAAAAATACCAGATCGTTATTACTTTTAGTCAACTGTCTCACTTTATCATTTTCTATGACGAATAAATCTTCAATTCTGACTCCGCCAAATTCAGGGAGATAGATTCCTGGTTCAATGGAGAAAACCATATTGGCTGTAAGGATGTCTTTACTGTTTGGACCTAAGTATGGATGTTCGTGAACTTCTATGCCGATGCCGTGGCCCAAGGAGTGTGGGATGGAGGGAAAGCCGTTTTCTATAATATAATCTCTGGCAATTTTATCTATATCTGAGGCTTTAACTCCTGTTTTGAAATTTGTTTTTAAATATTCAAAAGCTTTTTGCTGCGAGTCTTTGACTGTTTGGTGAATCTTTTTTTGTTTTGCAGAAGACTTACCAAAAACTAAAGTTCTGGTCATATCTGAGCAGTAGTTTTTAAATTTGACTCCAAAATCTAATAATATAAAGTCGCCGGATGTTAGTTTTTTGTCTGATGTTTGGTGATGTGGGACTGCTGAGTTTTCGGCGAAAGCAATTATTGTTTTGAATGAGGGCTCAAAACCCTGTTGTCTTATTTGATTCTCCAGGAGGAACATTATTTCTTTTTCTGTTATGCCCGATTTAATTTTTGTCTTTATAAAATCAAAAGCTTCATCCCCTATTTGACAGGCTTTTTCTATTAGTTCAATTTCTTCTTTAGTTTTAATTGAGCGATGGTGGTGGAATTTAAAGCCTCTTAGATCTTTAACAGTTTTTTTAATTGCTTTCCATTCGCTAACTTTTAGATCGCTTTCTTCAATTCCTATTTTGTTGATTTCTAACTTTTGGCAAACATTTTTTAGCAGATCATTGAATTTATTTTTGGAGGAAATTTCTATTAAACTAAAATCCGGAATTAGCTGTTTTACTGCTTCCTTATAACGGCCGTCTGTGAATATGAATTGATTATTCATAGTGATAAGAAGATACGCCTCTCGCTCTTCATTTGAAAAACCGGAATAGTTTGTGAGGTAGATAATGTTCGAAGTTTTAGAGATTAAAACTGCTTCCAGATTTTGCTGTTTAATTTCTTCCTGTAAATTTTTAAGTCGATTATTTGTAATCATAGTTATAACTAACCCATCATTTTGCGAAGCTCGCACCACTGACAATCTTTTTCCCCACAGGTGTCGTTCCAAAAAGTAAAATTATAAATCTGATCCGCAATGACGTTTAATTGCTGAAGAAGAGACTGCTTATCTTTATCCTCAAGAATAAATACTTCAGATTTAAAACGACCTTTGTCGTCTGGTTCTACAAAATCAATAACTCCGGTGTCAGCGTTCATCAGACCATTTTTATATTCATCCAGCAGGATTTTATAAAAAACTAATTGTCTTAGGTAATTAGAGTTACTTTCAGGTTTGGAGCCATTTATATCTGTCCGGGACTTCGGCTTGCCGGTTTTAAAATCGTGAACTATAAATTTACCACTCTCTTCTTCGAGCATGTCTATCCGGCCATTAAGGGTCAGTCTATCAGAAATTTTAACGCCTCTGACATTTAACTCACTTTGAATTGAATCGGGAAAATTGATAAAGGTATTGTCATAGAAACCGTTGAGAGCGAGCCTGCCTTTTGCTAAATATTCCTGGTAGTCTTTGTCAGTTAAACCCTGAAGAGAGAGATACCATTCTAAGCTTTTAAGTAGGTGCTGCTTGGGATTTTTTTCAATTTTGCGTTTCTTTATTAGACTTTCAAGAGATGAGTGAATGGCAGTACCAAAGAGTTGATACTTATTTCTTACAGCAGGTATTGAGATTAGATTAACGAAAAAATACTTCCAGGGACAGGTCAGAAAGTTATCGACAGCCGAAACATTTAAGCCTTTTTCAAGAAATATTTTTCTGAGGAATTGGTGTTCATTTTCTAAATCAATCTCGGGGATTATTTCATCAAAAAGAATGTCTTTGTTTTGGGAGAAATCAAAATTAAAGTCTGACGTATCAAGACTATCTCTGAGATTAGAATCAATTTCTGTAATAAATTGACTTGGTAGCTGCTCTTTGCCTTCTTCTGATAAGTTAGAATATGAAAGAATAACATCTTTTTTGGCCCGGGTTAACCCGACAAAAAATAATCTTCTTTCGTCTTCAATCTCTTCAAATTCAACGGCTGTTTTGACTTTTTCGCCCAAGTAATTCCATGGAAGCTTAATTTTTTCAGAGCGCTTTCTTAGGCTCCCCCATCTCCCGGCGATACATTGAAGAATAAAAACATATTCAAACTCAAGACCTTTGGCTTTGTGGACTGTGAATAACCGAACTCCTTCTTTTAGAGAGATATTGGATTTTGCTTTGATAGATAGTTTGTGTTTTCTAACTAGTTCGAGTTTGTATAAAAAGTCGCTTAAGGAATAGTCCGGAAGTTTATAGATTTTTTCTTTAATGCTTTCAAAGAGAGTTATAAATTTTGCCAGGATTTCGTTCCTGTCGGGAAGAGATAAAAAGCCCTGCCTGATTCCAGATTCATTAAGAATCTTGATGAATAGATCGTCAAGCTGGATGTTTTTAGAGAGAGTTACCCAGCCTTTATAGATTTTATAAAAGGAATTAATTTTTTCAAAACGAGAATCATTACTTTCCAGAAGTTCGAAAATTGATTGATGTTCTTTTCTCGCTTGCTGAATTAAATGAAAAACATTGAAAGGGTCATTACCTAAAATATCAATATTGAGGATTTTGGCAAACTTTTCTTCGCTTGCAAAATCACTGACAGACTCCAATATTAGGAGAAATTTGCGAATCCATAGATCCGATAGGACATCTAGGTCCGCATCAAGACAGTAGTTAATTTTTTTCTGTTTTAGAAAATTGGAGAGATCGGATAATTCCTGATTACGTCTACCTAGGACGGCGATCTCTGAGGGGTTCACCCCATTCTCAATGAGCTTTTGAATTGAATCGGCAACAAATTTAAACTCTCCAAAATAATCATTAAGCTGGGCAACTTTAATATTTTGGCTTTTGATATTTGCGGAGGCAATCAGTTTTATTTGTTCAGTCAAAATATTGGCGCTAATATTTTTGGATATAAATGAGATGGAAGCGTCAAGAATTGTTTGATGGGAACGATAATTCAAATTAAGATTAATTAGGTTGGCCTGCGGGTAACGTTTTTGAAAGTAGAGAAAATTTTCAAGAGAGGCACCTTGGAATCTATAAATCGCTTGTTTTTCGTCACCAACTACAAATAGATTTGGCACTTCATGGAATGAGGCAAGCAGTTCAACTAGCCGGTTTTGCGAAGCATTAGTATCCTGATGTTCATCAACCAGAATATAGTGATATTTTTCTTGGTATAGAAGTAAGAGCTGGGGGTTTGACTCAAGAACTTTGACTGACTCGATAAGCATGTCATTAAAATCATATTTTTTGTTCTTAGTAAGAATCTCTGTATAGGCAGTGTAGACTTTAATGAATTCTTCTATTTTGGCAATATTTTTTAGTTCTTGGGCATAGACAGATTTCATTTTGCCTTTATGGGGGCCTTTCTCATGATATAGATCTTTTACAACATCAAGATCTGCCTTCTGCCGATTTAAGCCGGCTGCTAACTTGTCTGGTGTTATACCCTCTTTTTTTAAATCACTGATCGAAGAAAGAATGTCGCGAACATAGAAAAATTGATCACCCCATGGTCTAAGAAGAGATAAATCTGTGGTTTCAATTATTTTTTCAATGTATTGGATTTGTTCATCCTCAAGGATGCTTTCTGCAGAGATTAGATTTTGAAACTCTTCAGGAAAGTCCTGGATTATAGAATTTGCAAAAGAATGAAAAGTAGAGATTTCTACTTTATAAGCTGGAGGCCCGATAACTTTTAGTAAGCGCTGGCGCATTTGATGGGAAGCTGATTCAGAGAAAGTTAGGGCCAATATATTTTCAGGGCTAGTTTGGGTTTTAAGCAAGATGTTGGCAATTCTAAGAGTCAGGACTTGGGTCTTTCCGGTACCGGGACCAGCGACTACCATAACCGGACCTTCAATTGAGTCGACAGCCTGCTTTTGGGCGGGATTTAGTTTTTGGTAGCTTTCCTTGAACTGAGGAGTCTGCATGGGGCAATTTTATCACTTGCTGGAGTTTTTTGACTGTGCTAGTTTTGGTTGATGAATTTGGAACGGATAAGAAGCTATGTTAAAAGGCGTGCTCATGATTCTCCAACTCAACAACTAGATTCCTTAATGCAGAATAAGCAAAGAATTGGGGCTGTCGAGTTTTGTCCGGAGCAGTTACCAGATTTTGTTTTCAAATTCCACCCAAATAAACCGAGCGAGACAGAGGTTTTTGTTCTAATACAGGGTGTGGCACTTGATCGCAAAACTGGCGATCTTCAGATCACCTATAACACAGGGCATAGCATTGAAGAATTGAGACCTGAACTTCCCCCTCCTGGACCGCTTTCGAAAACAGGCACTGCGGGAATAGAGATACATATTGCCCCATTTTCAAGAAGATATGGGCTGGAAGCTAATTTAAGAGTATGGACTGAGCATGTGATGGAGCAGGATGCTATCGATGATAAGTAAGATTAGAGAAGGAGAAGGGCTGCTGCGCCAAGAATAACTAGTCCGAGTCCGGCTCCACCAAGTATCAAAGTAGAGTCTAAAGCTCCTGCAGGAGGCAAGGTTGGCTTTGGTGCTGGAGGAGCTTCACAACAGGAAGCAACACCTGGACTTTTATAACACATGCTTTGATACTCGCTTCTGGCGCAGAAATTTTGACCGGCTGAGGTTTCAACACAAATAAATCCGTTCTGGCAAGGAACGGCTGTGCTACATCCTTGGAATCCGCAAGCTATGGGAGAAGGCGTTGGGGTTGGTGTAGGAGTAGAGACAGGAGCTGGTGGTGGTGGGGTTGAGACAGGAGCTGGTGAAACGAAAGCATCTGTCTCGCATAATAGTGTGTCTTCATTAATCCCTCCAGTCGCACCACAACTATTTATAGCTGAAACTTCGCATTTGTAGGTTCTACCCTGAACCACAGGGAAGGAGGTTTTTAAGGCCGGAGCATTGATAGTTTCTGATGAAACTGAGGCTCCTGTTTCAACTTCGGTAACTTTGACACTATATTTGGTGGCTCCTGAGACACCTTCCCAAACACAACCGGCTTTTTCAAAAACACATGTTTCCGGCCCCCCACCGACGCTCTCGCAAAGAGGATAGCTGAGAGTCACTGTGGCTGGAGTACCTGGGGCTGGGCAAGATCCACCTTGGGCAGTTTGGGTTTGAGTTGACTCCTGGGCTGAAGGCAGAAAGTCTTGAGGATTCATCGCCAAATAGACACCGACACCGATTGAGGCCAGGAGAAAAATGACGACAGCTACTATGGCAATGGTTTTGGTGTTCATAAAAAGAACTGTCTATTTAGCATACAATAATTTTGTTTTTATTGGGATAGCAAGTATTTGATTGGGGCATAGGCAGTTTTGTTTTATTTAGAAAAGTGACTCGTCATACTTGAACATAACAAACCGGCAGTTATCGGTGTCCATTAACTTAACGAAATTTAAAGTCTGAAGCTGGAGATTAGAACCTTGAGCATTAACAGTTGAAGTGGAAAACATTGTTAATAGCCTGTCAGTTACGGCTTTTAGCTGAGTATTACTGTTTCCAAAAAGTTGATTTATGCCTTTTAGGGCAAATTCTAAACCTTTAGGCGGTTGTGATGGTGATTGGACAACCTGAGTTTTAGTAACCGGGCTGAAGGAATCTTCGCCCGAGGAAACTATTCTCTTCGGCTTACATCTCACATCGGCAAAAACTCTGTAGGTCGAACCTTTGGAAACTGCGGGGGGAGCTGTTTGCCAAGCGGCTTTAAAACGAAGCTTATTTGCGCTGTTCTCAACGACTTCCGGGGTGATGGGGTTTGACTTGGCAACCACCTGATTATCTTTAGTAAGTCTAAAGGTGATATCTGCTATTTCAGCTTTAGCGGTATCAGATCCTTCAACCTTCCCGAAGGCTTCGAAGTTAAAATTATTTGGATAGTTCATTTCAGCAACTATGCCGTCGCATTTACACATATTGTCGTTATAGTCGGTGCATGAACCCTCAAGGCATTCAGTGCAGCCATCTTTTGCTCCGCTACACTCCGCTTTAGTAGTACAGGAATTACCGCATGCGGGCGGGAGCTGACATGATCCGCTGACACAGGCTACGCAACCATCAGCAGCTTTAGCGCATTGATTATCACTGGTGCAAGCAACGTTGCAAGCAGCTGGAGGACGGCAGACAGTCCCCGTTCCAGTATCAGATGGAAGACAAGAGGTACAACCATCGGTCGCTTTCTCACATTGAGCGTCTTTGGTGCAACTGACATTGCAGGCTGGGGGGATTCTACACTGACCAGCAACGCATTGTGTGCAACCATCACTATTACGTGTGCAGTCATTATTACTGCTGCAGAAGGAATTGCAGGCTGGAGGTGGAGGTGGTTGACAAGTGTTTTGACCCTGAGCGTTGGGACGACACTCAACACAGCCCTCTAAGTTGCCGGCACAATCATTTATAGTATTACATTGTTGATTGCAGGCTGGAGGTGGAGGTGGTGTAGGTGAGGGTGCCGGAGGGCCCTGACAGCTATATGTGCCGGACAATAATATGTAACATGGTTCGCCTGGAGATTCGTCGCAATCTCCTACCCCTTGCTGGAAGCTGCTCCAGATGTTGCCATGAGAACCTGCAGCGCCAACATGGATGTCCACCTTATGTAAAACTGAAGAACTGGTACTTGCTGGAGCTTGAAGCTGTAAATCGGCAGTTCGAGCTCCGGGTCTTTCCTGCATAACCATGTACTGATTACCTCCTTGGTAAGGCTGATAGAAAGATCTGCCACTTTCGTCTGTTGATGAAATTCCGGAAATATTGGCTGGTACCCCATCAATGAATGTTCTAAAAATGAGTCCAGCTGTGGCATTGCGGCAGATCCCACCGCTTGAATGTCCAATAATCTTAACGGTGAGAGTTCTACAATCAGGACTAATGCTAAGAGTGCTTTGGCCGCTGGAGGAGGCCGTTGAAAAATTTGAGACATTTCCCCAAGTATCAAAAAGCTGATTTAGGCCACCCGCTTTGACATTAGGAGTATTAATAGGATTATCTATTGGATAGCGGACAATATCAGCGTAGGCTGGAGAGACGAGAACATTCGTTAAAGTTATCCAACCAAGCCCGACTAAGATTAACAGAACCAAAGACTGAGGCAGCTTATCGGTAGCAGAGGGCGGCTGGGTAGAAGAATCTGAATGAGGAGGCTGATTCAGGTGCTTTTTCTTTTTCCACCAAAGATAGCCGGTAACCCCTAGGAGGATTGCTGATAATCCAGCGAGGATTAGTCCGATTTTCCAGGCTCCTAAGTTATTATCGCCTGGCTGGACTCCCATAAACTTCTCTGAGGCGAATAATACTTGGTCGTTATTAATGACAGTCAGGTTAAATTTAACATTGCTGCAGTCACGAGTAATCGGAATTTCAATTTTTTGCTCAGCCCATGAACCGGTTGAAGAATTAGGTAATGGAGTTTCTTTTTGGCCGCAAAGAACGTCTTTGTCATCGGTGATGACTGCACGAAGTTTGGCGTTAGTAAGGTCTGTGCCTATACGTGATGCCTCAGAAGTTGCAACACCTAATTCATTGGGAAACGATCTCCACCAAGTATCCATTGATGGATCAACCTGTGCCTTTATAACTGCAACCTCACCGCCCTGAAAAGAGCTCTTATTTATTGAGGTATTGTAGATATTTGTAGAGGAGCCCGGCACAGTCCAACGGAATATGGAGTATGGGGAAATAATATTGTTATTTGAGTCACGAAGAGAAACTAATGCCTCGTAAACTTGAGGTTTATCTATAGTTGGTATGGAGAATTTTACCTCTCTCTTCCCCCCAGCGGGAATTACAGCCTCATCTGGAGATTCTATTGTGTATACCTCAGAATGTTCAGTGACTGATCCCAGAGCATAACTCATATTGTATTTAACAGTAATATCGGATAACCCTTTATTATCGAAGGTGCAAAAGAAATAGGCTGTCTTGGGATCGGCAATTATAGGTCCCTCGTTAGTAGCGAAACTACGTTTTCCGTCAAAAATTTTGCAGCTATCAGGCACAGCTGTGATCCAATTACCGTCGCCTGTGATTTCAACAGGAGTAGTTTGGTAGGCCAGCTGCGATTCTCCCTGGCCGATGATACTGACTGTCAGTAGATAAGATTTGGAGGGAATATGCACTCCAATTTTAGAACTTATATTAAAAGTCTGAGTTGAACCGCTTCTGATGTCGAATAAGGCCGACTTACCAAAAGCAAAAACGTCTCCAGAGGCTTGGCCGGGAATAGTTTGGCCTCCGATAACGTAATTTTTTTGTTTAGGTGGAGATTCTAATTGGTAACTATATAGATTTTGATAATAGTTAGTTTTAGAGGTATTGGAGATCGTTATCGTAGCAGTTAAATTCCCATTGCTGAATGCAGGATTTGATACTTTAACCTGAATTCCCTCTTGAGGCTGAACAATGCTTTGATCACTGATCTGTGAGGACTGCTGAGCTATAACTGTTGAAGAATTTAAAGACAAGAAGATATAAAAAGACAGCAGGACTTTAACCGAACCACTAATAACCGATAAGATGTGTCTTCCTTTAGTCTTCATTAGATACGAGACTAACCCCCCAGGCATACCAAAAAATCCCATGTCTTATTATTACCATGATCGGCTGCTTTGTTCAATTCAAAGTTGGTTCGGGTCAGAATAGGGATTCGTCGTACTTAAACATGACGAACCGGCAGTTATCTGTGTCCATCAACTTAACGAAATTTAAAGTCTGGAGCTGTAGATTAGATCCCTGAGCGCTGGCTGAGGACACAGATAATAGTGTAAGGAGCTTTTCTGCTTGAGAATTAACAAAAGTGTTATTACCGCCAAATAACTGCTTGACTCCTGTTGTTATCAGGGCTAGGCCTTTAGGAGTAAAGGGCTTTGGTGTTTGTGGTGATAAATCTTTAGAAGCCAGGCTCGAAGTATTGGCGACTGAGGCATCGGCGACTATTCTTTTTGGCTTACATCTAACATCAGCAAACACCCTGTATGTGGAGTTAGCAGAAACAGCTGGAGGGGCTGTTTGCCAGGCGGCTTTGAAACGGGTTTTAGTGCCGCTGTTTTCAACTATTTCAGGGGTGATCGGATTTGATTTGGCTACCACCTGATTATCTTTTGTCATTCTGAATGTGATATCTGCGATTTCGGCTTTGGAAGTATCCGCTCCTTCTACTTTTCCAAATGCTTCAAAATTAAAATTATTTGGGTAATTCATTTCAGCGACCATACCATCGCATTTACACATACTGTCAGCATAATCTGTACAACTACCTTCTAGACATTCTGTACAGCCATCTTTGGCTCCACCGCACTCCGCTTTAGTAGTACAGGCACTTCCGCAAGCTGGGGGGACTTTGCATGCGCCGTCGACACAAGCTGTACAGCCATCTACTGCTTTTGAACATTGATTATCGTTAGCGCAAGCGACGTTACATGCTGCAGGAGGGCGGCAAACACTTCCTGTGCCAGTATCAGAGGGCAGACATGAGGTGCAGCCATCTTGGGCGTTTTGACAATAAGTATCGCTGGTGCAGCTGACATTACAGGCTGGAGGTGGTCCGCATTGTCCGGTTTCAGGATTATACATTTGGCCCGCAGGACAGCAATCAGCTGTTGAATTACAGCTTGGAGCTCCACAGGCTTCTATGGTGGTACAAGAATTATTCACACAAGCTTTATGAGGTTTAAGCTCGTTAGGGTTGTCGCAATTTTCGCAGTTATTCTGGCCTGGAGTACAAGTGGTAACACCGCACTCGTTTATCTCTTTACAGGCTTTGGTTGTCGGATCGCAAACAAAGTGAGGTTTATTTTGCCCTGCAGGACATTTATTACATGTGTATTGAGCAGACATTTTAATATAGCAGGGCTCGTCTATGCCACAGGGTTTAACGTCTCTAACGGTGCCAAAAGTGTGACGAATTTCATATTGAACGCGACCAATATTGCCACCTTTAATCAAATTATTATCACTATCATAAAAATCACCTTGTTCATTATTAGAAATATAGTGCCTGCCTAAAGCAGCCACATGGACTTCAACATTATGTATTCCAGCAGCAGAGGCTTCAGCAGGCACAGCTAGTGAGGCTCGAGCAGTCTTCAGGCCTGGCTCACCATAAACATCAAAAACACCACCTCCTCGACTTTCAGAGGAGTTTCCAGGAGTGCTTAGACTGAGGATGTTTGCCGGTTTACCATCGATAAATATTTTTGCCCTAAAACCGGGATTAAAATTAGAACATTGGGCGAAATCAGCATAGCCGTGAAGGAAAACATCTGTTACCGAACAATCAGCATTAGTAGTGACAGTGCTTTTGCCTTGTGAAGATGCGGAAGATGAGGCTTCATAAAAACTGGAAATGTTAGTCCAAAAAGTTCCACGATAATCTTGACCAGTAACTGTTTTGCTATTTATTGGCTCGTCAACGGGAGATTTTATTGTATCAGCGGAGACTCTGCCGGTACCAAGCGCGAAAATCGTCAAAGCCATAATTATTACTGCAACCGAGCGAGCCGCGGTACTTGTAGCGGTATCCGTCCCTCCTCCGACACCAGGTTTTGTGGGGGGGGTTGTTTTTCTTTTTTTCCAGAAGAAATAAGAAACAGCTGCTATTAACAACAATAAGGCACTGACAGCAATTATCATAATTGTGTTTGTCGCTGAACTATCAGAAGTTTGGTCTTCTTTAACTTCTACTCCGTAGCTTCTTTCAGATGAGGCGAGAACCTGATCGTTGTGAATTATTTGAGCCTCCAGTTTAAAATTAGGGCAATCCCGAGTGATGTTGACGGGGACTTCCTGCATGGGCCAAAAAGCATCCTCTTTTGTTGAGGGGAGATTAATAGTGTTTGTGCCGCATTGCAAACCCATGGAATTAAGCAAGGTGACTTTAAGCTTTGAATTGTCGATCGAGGTGCCTCTTTGTCCAAGCTGAGCAGAATTACTTCCGATATCCAAACTCATATGTCTCCAGGTTAAATCAGCAGATGCATCAGCATTGACTGTGATTTTCGCCGTATCACCATTTGAGTAAGCCGCTTTATCGCTATTTAATGAAAGAATAGTCGCTGATTCACCAGGGACTGTCCACTTAAAGGACATCATGGGGGTGAGGCGAGACTTTGAACTATCCGTAAGATAAGCATAACCTTCATATGACTGAGGCTTGGCGACTGAGGGGATTTCAAAGGATACTTCTTGTGTGGAACCAGGCTCAAAACTTAGCTTAGTGGGGCGCTCTATCTGAGATATTCCATTTTTATTACTACCAGAAACTGATCTGACAGCGTATTCGGTATCTGCCAGAGCTTCAATTCTTGTTGTTCCGGGATTTGAAACTGCACAACTAAAAGTTCCTTTTTCACCAGGATTTACTATTGGACCCTCAGAAGGATGATAAGTCTTTTCACCAATGCGTAGTAAACATGAGGATGTATTAACTCTCAAGAAGCTGCCATTTCCTTTGAGAGGAAAGGTCTGGGCTTGGAATGCCAAAGGTTGACCATCCTGACTCCTAACTGTAACAAGCAGCTTGTAAACACCGCTCTCAAAGTTTTCACCTAGATTGTAATCGATGCTGTTGGTTTTAATTTCTTTGCTATTTAGAGCAAAGAGTCCATAATCCTTATATCCTACGATAGCTCCTGATGAAACCCCGCTGACTCCCGAAGGCAGGTTAGCTATCCTGCCTGAAGGTGATAAGATTTGAATGCCATATCTTAAGCCTGTAATGTTAGCTTCAGAGTCGTGGTTTTTTAATAATTATTATTGTTGTAACCCAATTAAAAAATAATACCCAAGCAATTATATTTTTTTTACCACCGCCCCCGGAGGAAAAT
>CAYMRP010000005.1:0-21563 GCA_964392925.1 uncultured Gammaproteobacteria bacterium | reverse complement strand
CTAGGAATTTCTATTTGTAGACCACCGGCAAGCTGAGGAATATTTACATTATTTGAACTTTGAGAAGTAGTTGAAGGTGCTGCAGATCCTGACTGGGCGTAGGCAGGGAAATTCGAACTAGAAGCGAGAGACAGCAATAAGATGATGGCTGCGAACAGTCGAATGGTGGTCATTTTAGGATAGATTTATCTTATCAGTAGTATAGTCTTATCCACAAGCTATCAAGGTGCGTGAATTAGATTTTTGAAGTTTCTTCCGTTATCTCTGAGGTGAGTTGGATTTGGACTTGAGTGGTTTCGATAATCTCAAAGCTATCCATCTCAAGTGATTTAATTTCGGGCAAAGCCGAACCCATCAAACCCTGAAGGTCGCCGTGAATTCCAATTGTCTGAGTTATAACCCTATCAATTAGTTTTTCCTCAGTAGCCCATTTTTTAGTAAAGTATAGTTTTTCTTTATCGACGACTGACTTCATAGAATTAAAAGCTTCGACGATTGTTTCAACTCGAGAACGGAATTCGCCACCGGTTAAATATTTCCAGAGAATTTCTTTTTTATCACTAACTCCCTCACCAGCCATTTTGGCATAGCAAAGTTCAATTATCTTAAGACGCAATATTTTGGCGATGGGTAGGAAGTTCTCATAGCTAGTGACATACACGCCGTCCTTGAAGCCAAACATTTTTAAATCTTGGGGCATTGAGGTAGAAACCAAAATGGCTAGATCAGATTTGGAAGCGCGCATATCATCTTTTAATTTAGGTATCCATTTGTCATCCCAATGTTTAGTGCGTTTGCTCTCCCAAACTATAATTCCACACTCCTTACCATTATTATCTCTGACCTTTTGAAGGACATCAGCACCAGTAACACCTTTGCCAACAGGCATAATTTCGTCTATTGGGAATTCAGCTTTTAGGACCTGTTCCAATTCAAGCTCCAGGACTTCACCTTGAGTTTGCTGCGAGCCTTGAGTAGCTTTTTGTTTTAACTCTTCAATTTGTTTTAGTAAATCCTGAGCCATTTTATCTTTTTCTGCCATAGTTAATTGGTATTCATCCTTAACTCGCTTCTCAGCAGTTTCTGATATCTTGGCCCGCTCCTCCATTAACTGACGTTTTAGTTCTAATTCCAGATTCTTTTCCCGTTCGTCAATTTGTTCCTGTTTTTTGATAAATTCGAGTTCGCGTTCTTTGGATTTTTGAAGCTGTCGCTTCTTTTCTTCGAGCTCGTCTTTCATTTGCTTTTGCTCAGCTTCATTCTCTTCCAGGAGTTTCTTTTTAAGGCTCTCCTCTATCTTGGATCGGAACTGGGACTCTTTTTCACTCTGATCCTTTTCGAGCTTTTCTTTAAAATCACGCATTTGCTTACGTTCTTCTTGGCGCTCTTTTTCTCTTTGTTGTTCAAACTCTTTTTTTATAGTGTCTGCTAGTTGATGAGAATATGCTTCATCAGGAGAGAATTGGTGCTGGCAATTGGGGCATTTAATTTTTGAAGGATTCATGTTTTCTTCGGTAGTTTCCTATATTAATATTTTAAAGTATTTAAGTCAAAGGGTTTTAGGTTAAAATTACAAGAATGCCGAGAATTCCATCAGTTATCAGTAAACTAATTGCATTTATAATTTTTCTTTCATTGTTTGTACTCGTAATCTTATATGTTGAACCACCTAACAGCTGGGAAGAGGCAATGGTGTTTCAAATTGTAGCTTTCTTTTTACCGATACTACTTGCTTTAACATCAATAATTGACATCTTGGTTCATTATGTCCCCCGCAGCTTTATCTTGTCGCTGGGAGCAATTCTACTGTTAGCTTTTTATGGAGCTGGGCAGCTGAACTATTTAACAGGGATTCTGGTTGTTTTGACAACAGCATTTTGTTTTAGAATCTTTCCTGTAATGAGGATGCCCCGTTTTAGATTGACAGCAGGATCGAAAATACCTAAACTTCATATGCGAAAACAAGAAGCGCCTAAATTAAGAAGGCTGCGGAGATTAAACCATGGCTAAATTTTATATTACTAACGCAATTCCTTATGTGAACGCTTCCCCACATATCGGTCATGCTTTGGAATTTATTCAATCAGATACAGTAAAGCGCTATCACCAACTTAGAGGTGAGGAAGTTTTACTTCTTTGCGGATCGGATGAGAATGCGGTTAAGAATGTGCAGGCGGCGGAAGCACAGGGTGAAGAAGTTCAAGGATTTGTTGACCGGCATGCCAAGATTTTTGAGGAATTAGCTTTGAAGCTGAATATTAAATTTGATGTGTTTCAGAAAGGATCAAATTCTGATCATTATAAGGCGAGTCAGAAACTTTGGGAGCTTTGTAATCAGTCAGGAGATATTTATAAGAAGTCTTACAAGGGACTTTATTGTGTTGGGTGCGAGCTTTTTTATACGAAAGAGGAGTTAAATGAAAATGGTGAATGTTTTGAGCATCCTGGAAAAGCACTTGAGGAGATTGAGGAAGAGAATTATTTCTTTAAATTGTCTAAATACCAGGATCAGCTAATTCAAATTATTGAGTCAGGTGAATACCAGATTGTACCGGAATTCAGAAAGAACGAGATTTTAAAATTTATTAAATCAGGATTGAATGATTTTAGCATTTCCCGATCAAACGCCAGAGCCAAAAACTGGGGAGTGCCGGTTCCAGGTGATGAGTCTCAGAGGATTTATGTTTGGTTTGATGCTTTGAATATTTATCAGTCAGGAATA
Source organism: uncultured Gammaproteobacteria bacterium (assembly GCA_964392925.1). Lineage (GTDB taxonomy): Bacteria > Patescibacteriota > Microgenomatia > Daviesbacterales > UBA10151 > JACPKO01. The sequence continues at coordinate 18,841 of CAYMRP010000005.1, read as the reverse complement.
GGATTTGAGAGTGATGAAGAAAAGTATCATAAATGGTGGCCTGCTGATTTACATGTAATTGGGAAAGGAATTATTCGATTTCATGCGGTTTATTGGCCGGCAATTTTATTATCCGCGGGTATTCCCCTGCCAAAGAAATTATTTGTTCATGAATATTTTACTGTAGATGGACAGAAAATGAGTAAGACTTTGGGCAATGTTTATAATCCAATTCCTTTTTTGGAAAAGTATGGGGCTGATGCACTGCGCTATTTTTGCCTGGCTAAGATTTCACCTTTTCAGGATGGAGATTTTTCAGAAGAGAAAGTCATTCAAGCGTATAACTCAGATCTGGCGAACGGTTTAGGAAATTTAGCGGCTAGAGTTGCCAAGTTATGTGAGAAGAGTGATTTTGAGGCAAAAGAGAAAATTAGTAAACTTGATCCGGAAGTAGAAAAGCTGCTGGGCGAATTTAAATTTAATGAGGCTTTAGGATGGATTTGGAAGATTATTCAAAGAGCAGATATGCGGGTTAACGAAACCCAACCTTGGAAGCTAGAAGGGTTGGAGTTAAAAGAGATTTTGGATGAACTGGTTAGTTTGATTTTGGATGTGGCATATAATCTGCAGCCGTTTTTGCCGGAGACTTCAGAGAAGATTTTGAAACAGTTTTCAGGAAAAGTTACTTCTCAGGCATCGCTTTTTCCAAGGATTTAAATGTTAGTTGATACACACTCTCACCTATTTTGGGATACTTATAAAGAAGATTATGGTCAAGTTATTTCGCGGGCGATTGAGGCCGGAGTTAATAGTGCTGTAAATGTGGGTGTTGATATTGAAACCAGCCAAAAAGCTGCAGATCTTGAATCAGGTAATCCTGGTATGAAATTTTATTCAAGTATCGGAATTCACCCTCATGAAGCAAGTAAGTATAGTGACAAGAGCCCAGAATCTAGAGTCGAGTTAGATAGGGATATTGAGGCTATAGAAAAGATTTATAGGCAGAATCCGGAGAAAGTTATTGGGGTTGGAGAATGCGGGCTGGATTCATTATTTAATCCCCGATACGCGCCTAATGGAGAGAGTTTAGAGGAATTGATGGAGCTGCAGAGAAAATTGTTTAAGGCGCAGATCGAATTAGCGAAGAAACTAGAGCTACCTATATTAATACATTGCCGGGATGACCGGGGGCAGAATCCGGAGAATACGGAATGCTGGGATGAAGTATTGAAGATGACTGCTGGGCATTATGGAATTTTGCATTGTTATAGCGGACTGATGCCTACTACGATTAAGGCACTAGAGACTAATTTTATGTTTTCTTTTGCAGGCAATTTAACTTATCCAAAGAACAGTTATTTAAAGGAAGCCGTTAGAGTAATTCCACTAGAGCGAATAGTTTTGGAAACAGATTGTCCGTTCTTGCCGCCGCAGTCAATCCGAGGTCAAAGAAACGAGCCGTCTTCAGTTAAAGAGATCGCTGAATTCATTGCCATGATTAAAGGCGTATCTTTTGAGGAAGTTGCTAAGGCAACTTCAGAAAACTGCATGAAGCTTTTTAAGCTTGATTTCTGACAGACTCCCTAGTATTGCCACTTGCTAGCTTAACATGGAACAACCTCGCCTCCGTGCAAGAACGTTGCCTTTTTACTGCGCAAAAAGGTAAACTTCCAACCGGGCCATTGATTGACAGGGGTTAATCTCCTACCATATAAGTGGGTTCACAAATAATTTATGCGCATAATATTGAGCTTTATATTAGGATTTTTCTCTTTCTTCTTTCTTTCTGAAGCTTTTAAAAAGGTTTTTGGCCGGCCGATTCCGAGTTTTATTGGTATTTCAACGATAGTATTGGGGTTTGTGGTGGGATTTTTCGGGAAAAAATTTATATATCCACCTTTGGATTTGTTATCAGCCCTATTTATTATTGGGGCTGGGATCGGACTAACGCTACATCATTTGCTTTCGCGGCGATATATTATTTCTGAAAAGATTGAGTTGAAGTTTTATAGAAGGCACGAGACTTTGATAGAAAGATTGCTGGAAATTTTGCCGGCTGCGTTAACCTGGACTGCTTTGACTTCGCCTTTTTGGTTATCTTTAACATTGCCATTTGCTGTAGCTTACTTAATCATTGCCGCTGATGTTTATTGGTTATTCAGCGCACTTCGGGTGGCAGTATTAATATTTGTAGGTTATCGCAAATTGACATGGGCAAAAGCACAACCATGGCTGGATAATCTTAAGAGGGATTTCCCTGAGAGCTGGGAGAATTATCACCATCTTTTAGTATTACCCACATATAAAGAATCAGTTGAGATTTTAGCTCCAGCTTTTGATGCGATAGCTAATTCAAATTATCCGAAAAAGAATATTTTCATTGCTGTTGGATTTGAAGCTTGGGATGATCCAGAAAAAATTAAAGCAACAAAAGAGTACTTAAAAAGATTCGAGAAAAAAATCGGTGGGGTTTTTATTACCACCCATGAGTTACAGCCTGGTGAAGTTAAGGGTCCAGGCACGAACCGCAACTGGATGATTAGTCATGCGGTTACTGAATTTAGAAAGCTGAAGATTGATACTAATCAGGTGTTTGTTACAACTTTAGATGCAGACTTCGTGATTCATAAAGAATTTTTATCAGGAGCTTTACACAAGTATCTTTCAACACCTGAGGATAAACGAGATAAACGAACATACACAGGCTCATTCCTCTACTATAATAATTTTTGGCAGGCTCCAGCACCAATGAGGCTGATTGCTTCAGGGACTGCTTTCTGGCAACTAGCTGAGATGGCTGGATCTGATAAATATCAGAATTTCTCATCGCTGTCTATTAATTTGCAACCCCTTTTAGAAATAGGCGGATGGATGCCAGATAAAGTTAATGATGATTCTGGGTTTTACTGGAAGGCGTATTTTCACTTTAATGGGGATTATAAAGTACTTCCCCATTATTTACCGATTTCAGCAGATGCGAATTTAGATGTGTCTCTTTTTAAGACTTTTCAAAATCAGTACCAACAGCTTAAAAGATGGGCTTATGGAGTTGAACATATTCCTTATGTTTTTAAACAATATTTTAAAAGAACTGATATCGATTTTTGGGATAAAACGGATAAATTATTATTTGTACTTTGGGCTAATTTAAAATGGGGATCACTCGCCTTGCTGGTGACTTTTGCTGGTCTTATTATTCCTTATATTAACCCTCAGTATTCAGAATCTGTTGTAGCAATTAACCTGCCGATCATTTCTTCGTACATCTTAACTGCAGCATTTTTGGGGCTATTTGTAACGGTATTTGTTCAGGAAAAAACAGCTCCGCCAAGGCCGAAGAGCTGGTCAAAGCTGAAAAAAGGCTGGACGTTTTTACAGTATTTATTAGTGCCAATAGTGCTGGTGACTATTACTACAGTTCCAGCTATCGACGCACAGACATCTCTAATGTTTGGGCGATATTTAGAGTTCCGGGTAACTAATAAGGCTCGGGGCAAATAGATAGCCCCTCACCTAGCGAGATTTTTGCGTTTACAATGATGGTTGCATTGTAGAGCTACAATCTCTAAAAGCTCTCATATTAATAGAATGAAATATATTAAGGACGTAACAAGTTTTTATCAAGAACAGGATACTTATGTATTCTGGCCGATTAGTATTTCGGTATTAATTGCGTTGACAGTCATTTCGGTATGGGCATTCTTTTATTTCAGCTTACCTTTGGAAATACCGATTTTCTATTCGCTCCCCTGGGGTGATGGCCAGTTTGGTCATATTAACCAATTTATTCTTTTTCCATCACTTATTATTCTAATCATTCTAATCAATCTTATTACAAGCTGGCATTTGCATTTTTCGCAAATTCTAATAAAAAGAGTTTTGGCGATTGCATCACTAATAATGTCGTTGTTAATCGGAGTTGCAGCGTTCAAAATAATATTTACTTTTATTTAAATGATTCAAATTTTACTCGGATTTATTTCTTCTTTTTTGATTACAGTTTTGACCACTCCACTAGCAATTGGTTTTGCAAAAAAATTTAATCTGGTCGATGATCCAAAGAAAAGGCCTCATCCAGCACATATTCAAAAAAGGATTGTCCCCCGGGCCGGAGGGATTCCGATTTTTCTGGGTATAGTTGTCAGCATGCTTATTTTTGCTGGTGCAAGTTTTATTAATATTGAAATAATTTTAGCTTTAACAGTACTCCTTATCGTAGGATTGTTAGACGATTTTTTAACAGAATTTAAGCCTTGGATTAGACTTAGTCTTCAGTTCTTAGCGGCGCTGATTGCAGTAGGCAGTGGAATTGGTATTGATTTTATAACTAATCCACTTGGTGGAATATTATACTTGAACAGCTACTCTTATAATTTTTTTGGTTTGGGTGAGATTAATTTGATAGCTGATGCTTTTGCAGTTATTTGGATTGTTTGGATGATGAATATGGTTAACTGGTCAAAAGGGGTCGATGGACAAATGCCTTCTATCACAGCGATTGCTTTTCTAACGATTGGTTTAGTTTCATTTAATTTTTACAGTATCGGAGATATGAATCAGTTAACACCGGCTGTTTTGGCGTTTATTTGCGCGGGGAGCGCAATCGGGTTTTTAATATTTAATTGGCATCCGGCTAAGATCTTTCCCGGATTTTCCGGATCAACAATTCTAGGATTTATGATTGCAGTACTTTCGATTATGTCAGGAGCGAAATTGGCAATTGCACTACTGGTTTTATTGGTTCCGGCAATTGATTTTTTCTATACTTTTTTTAGAAGAATCCTAGAGAAAAAATCGCCTTTAAAAGGAGATCAAAAACATTTACACCACTTATTACTACAGAGAGGGTTAAACCATTCGCAGATCTCGCTAATTTACGCTTCCAGTTGTGGACTTTTGGGGATTTTAGCAACTAACCTGAACAGTCAGGGGAAGATTTTTACTATAATAGTAGCGGGTGTAGTGATATTTGGAGCAATAGTCTCACTTCACTTTTTAGGAAGCAGACAGGAAAAAAATGAATAATAAAGTCGTTAGATTTTTTTGGAATTTAGGAAAAGCCGTTAGACTAAGGCAGTGGATTAAGAATTTTGCGCTTTATGCCGGAATAATATTCTCAGGACAGCTGATTAATCCTCAATCATTTTCTCTGGTGACTCAAGCATTTTTTCTTTTTTGTGCAGCGTCATCTGCTATTTATTTACTTAACGATGTTTTTGATGTTGAAAGGGATAGGCTTCATCCATTTAAATCAAAGCGGCCAGTCGCATCCGGGGCTCTCTCTGCAAGATTTGTGGTAATTTTAGCGCTGATTATAATTATCTTTACGCTTCCCCTTTCATATCTATTATCACCGGCGTTATTTTTGGCAATTTTAGGATATTTGATTTTGCAATTGTTTTATAGTGCCTATTTGAAATCAATAATTTTAATCGATGTAATGGCAATTGCAGCTGGATTTGTGCTCCGAATATATGCTGGGGTTTGGGTTATTGATGCTCATCTTAATGTCTGGTTTTTGCTAGCAGTGACATCATTTGCTTTATTTTTGGCGATTGGAAAAAGAAGATCGGAGCTCACTCTACTACATGGTCAAGCTTCTAAGCACAGAGAAACACTGCTTCATTATCCGGAAAATCTACTTGATATTTTAACTGCGATGTTTGCTAATTCAACATGGCTGGCTTATGCGTTCTTTGCCTTTTTGCAGCCGCCGATTTCGGCCCGATATAGAATATCGCTGTTGTTTGATAACTTTTCTTTGCCATTCACACAGGCTAAATTTTTAATGGCAACGGTTCCTTTGGTTATTTACGGCGTGATGCGATATCTATATATTATTTATGAGAAGAAGGAAGGCGAGTCTCCGGAAAGAGTTTTACTGACTGATAAACCACTGCTGATAACGGTAATTTTATGGATCGTGTCAGTTGTGGGAATTATTTATTACCTGGGGACTTAGATGGAGTTTACTGTTTTAGCCATCTCATTAAATCTTCATTTATTGCCGTAATGATCATTGGGTTTTTTGGATGTAGCTTGAGGAGACCCAGCCTTCTTTGGAGTCTTTGAGTCTGATTCTGACCCAGCCTGGGGTTTCTTCAAGAAGGACATATGTCTCTTTAGGCTTCACCTGGCCTATTTCTTTGGCATTGGTGCTGGCAGTTTCTCTGACCCTCAGAAAGCCGGTTGGGGTGGCTTTAATGGTGACTTCCTGCGTTGAAGATATAGGCGTAGAAGGAAGTTTGGTTAAATCAGGCTCGGAAATGGCTAAATCGACTGAGAGATTAAGATTTAAGCCATTAATTACTTTAGAGCGAATTGACCTTTTAAGGAAGTTTTCCTTACTGATTATGAATTGATGTTCGCCTTCAACTATATCGGAGAGTGCAATCGGGGTCCGTCCGACCATTTTACCGTCAACAAACAACTCTGCGCCTGAAGGTGAGGAGGTAATAGTTGCACCCTGACCGCTAGCCAGACTAATTATTTCACCAGAAGAGTTCTCTTTTTTATCGGTAATATCTCTGATGACGATGGTGAGTGTTCCCTCATTCAATTTAGCGTAGCCTTCCCAAAGAACTTTATCAGGTTCGGAAATATCATTACCTTTTAAGGAAACAAGGTAGTCGCCGGGTTTTAAATTATCATCCTGAAAAGGGGCGGTGCCTTTTTCCTCATTGTTTAAGAAGACTTTAGCCTCACGATTTGACTCGACACGAATGCCAGCTTTTGCACCCTGGCCCAAGGTTTCTTTGATATAACCTGAGCCTAATTGGAGAAAAATTGAAATGACTGATAAGAAAACTAAAATGGGCAGTAAAACTTTGCGCATAAAGATGTAAGGATAATGATAACAAAAAAAGCATACTCCCAGTAGACCTCTTAATTTGACTTTAAGCTCATCCTATGGTAGTATTGACAGCTCTGCCTGGGATTTTCCCCAGGCTTTTTTAATGGTTAACTTACCACCATTTCGGTATAAGTACCGTTTCCCCAATTTCAAGCTCAATATCAAGCTGGGGGGGCTTTTGCTTTGTCTTTCGCTCTTTTTAGACTACCAACCGGCTATCGCTTTTCCTCCGATTAAGCGTAATGTGGTTTTTGCAGAGATCACTCAAGAACAGTCAGTTTCACCTCAAATTTCGCCAGTATCATTTCAACTTCCCCATCCGGGTTATATAACAACCCATTTTTCGTCCTACCATCCAGGGATCGATCTTTGCTCAGGTCTAGGAATGCCGATTAAAACTATTGCTAAAGGCAAGGTTGTTGAAGCGGGATATAATTTTTTCGGACTAGGACTGGTGGTTGAGGTTGAGCATGAAGGCGGATACCGTTCTTTATACGCACACATGGGCAAGATCTTTGTTGAAAAAGGAAAAGAAGTTGATGTGAATGATTTCTTAGGTGAAATCGGAATGACAGGACATACATCAGGGCCTCATACACATTTGGAGATCTCAAAAGATGGCAAAAAGATCGATCCTTTATTAATACTGCCTGAGATACGTAAATATCCTAATGAAGCTGATTTTGTAACAATTACCTCAGCGACACCTTCAGCAGTTGCTATACCTGTAATTAAGCCGGTTTCCAGTGAATCTGCACAAGTATTTACTAAAGCTACAGCTTCAACAAGCGCTGCGAGGATTAAAGAGGATATTAAAGAGGTTAAGGAAGTTGCAGAGGAGCAAAAGATTGATCTTAAGGAGAAAAGTGTAAGTAATATTTTAAATCTAGTAAGCCCTAAACCGACTGCTTCTCCAGTCGCACAACTGCCTCAAGGAGGAAAAGTATCTTTTAGAAATTTTGCATTGTTTGCAAGTAAAAAATAATTCAGGATTCTTAAGATTAGCTAATCTACCAACTCCCCTTCCAAGGTAACCACCGGACCAGACTGGCCCCCAAATCGCTCTCTTTCTCTATTAATTAACCGCTCTAGCAGATTTTTAAACTGGATTGGCTCGTCAATTGCGGTAATGTGGATTTCGTCTTTATTGCCGCCGGCGGTATTAATGATTATATTACCGTGCTTCATGATTAGGCGATCCATGATTCCCTGCTCGACTTCAATATGGGTTATTTTGTCATAAAGAGCGGAAGTGAGCCTAACAGATATTAAGCCCCGCTTGATAATTACTCTGCGGGTGGTGAGGATATAGCGGTGAGCGTGATAATGCCAAATTGTTAACAATAATGCCCAAATTGATCCGACAACTAAGCCTAGAAGCATTCCTATACCGGGATTAAATCCAAGATAGTAGGTAATTCCGGCGACAATTGCAAAAGGGATTACTCCTGGCCAAAGAAGAAGATAGATAAATTTATGGCGCATGTAATTTTTGCCAAAGCCGGTTGCCAGAACCATTTCTTCATCTTCGGATAAAAATTCTTCAAAAGCTTTTTTGGGGCGTTTTACTTCTTCAGGGTGACGTTTGCGGCCTAACATTAGATTAATATTACTACATTATCTTAAATGACGAGTAACTTTGGATTGAAGCGAGGGCAACAGATCGTTGAAGCGTCTAGTAGTCGCCCATTCCAGGCATGCCGCCTGGCATTCCACCTGGAGGTGGCGGAGGTGTTGGTTCTGGTTTGTCGGTGATTAAGACGTTTGTGGTCATGACCATAATGGCAACTGATGCTGCATTTTGCAGTGCAGTTCTGGTTACTTTAACTGGATCAATGACTCCGGCTTTAACTAGATCTTTAAGTTCTCCGTCCATAACATCGATACCCATATTGCCGGAGGAAGCCAGAATTTTAGTTAAGGCAATTCCTTCGTCTAAACCGGCATTTTGAACTAATTTTCTAAACGGTTTTTCAAGAGCTTTCTTAACGAGTGTTATACCGAGCTGCTCTTCAGGATTATCAGATTTTAATTTATCTAAGGCGACTGCAACTCTTAATAAGGCGACTTCTCCTCCAGCGACAATACCTTCTTCAATTGCAGCTTTGGTAGCAGCGACTGCGTCAATCACCCGTTCTTTTTTCTCTTTCATCTCAACTTCGGTAGCGGCACCGACATTAATTACTGCTACTCCACCGGCAAGTTTGGCTAATCTTTCCTGAAGTTTTTCTTTATCAAAGTCTGAATCAGAGGCAGCAAGTTCTTTTTTGATTTGATTTACTCTGGAATCAATAGCTTTTTTAGAGCCTTTACCATCTACTATTAGAGTCTTATCCTTGGTGGAAGTAACCCGACCGGCACGACCTAAATCTTCAACTTCGGTAGTATCAAGTTTTCGTCCAGTTTCTTCGGAGATGACTGTTCCGCCAGTTAAAATAGCGATGTCTTCGAGCATTTGTTTTCTTTTATCACCGTAGCCTGGTGCAGAAAGAGCTAAGACATTGAATGCGCCTCTTAATTTATTGAGAACCAAGGTAGTTAAAGCTTCGCCTTCGACTTCTTCAGCAATAATAACCAGAGTTTTTGAAACCTGAACGAATTTTTCAAGGAAAGGCATTAAATCGGCCATGGTGGATATCTTTTTGTCGGTGATTAAAATATAGGGATCTTCAAGAGAGGATTCCATTCTGTCAGAATCTGTAATGAAATATGGAGATTGATAGCCTTTATCAAATTCCATACCTTCTTTATAGTCGACTAACATTTGCATGGTTTTACTTTCTTCTACTGTGACTACGCCGTCTTTGCCAACTTTGTTTAGAGCTTCGGAGATTAATTTTCCGATTTGTTCGTTTTGAGCAGAAATTGTGGCAACTTGATTCATTTCTTCTAAGTTGGTAATTTTCTTGCTCATTTTTTGAAGTTCTAATACTAATGCTTCAACTGCTCTGTCGATTCCGCGTCTTAAGACCATTGGATTTGCGCCGGCCTGAATATTTTTTAGACCTTCAGAGACTATTGCCTGCGCTAAAACTGTAGCTGTAGTAGTTCCGTCTCCGGCAATATCGTTAGTTCTGGAGGCGGCTTCTTTTAGAAGCTGCGCGCCCATGTTTTCGAATGGATCGTCTAAATCGATTTCTTTAGCAACAGTAACACCATCATGAACAACAGTTGGAGCGCCCCATTTTTTGTCGATGGCAACGTTGCGGCCTTTTGGACCGAGGGTTGCGGAAACTGCTTCTGTCAGGATATTAATTCCTCTTAGAAGTTTTTCTCTTGCATCAATATCAAATTTAATTATTTTTGCCATAATTATTTACTACTTTTAACCTCTGACCGCTGAGCGACTAATTCAGCTAGTCGATTCATCAGCCTAAACCCTGATATCATTTGATCTAACTCAGGAACCTGACCTGATTGACGATTGATTCTTACTGATCCAAGCATTTCTACTTCAACACCTTTCAAGGTTTCTCTTAAGCGCCGTGCTTCTGTAATATCTCCTTGTCGTTCAGCAAGAACAGCTTTAGCTACCATAAATGCCCTATTAAGCTTGAAGTCGGGAGATGCTGTTCCCTGTCTCTCTCCCCAAGCGTTATCTATCATCGCACCCTCCATATCTTTGATCCGAGACCTTAGTCCAAGAGCTGTTTCCCTCTGAAATCTAGTATTTGGCTTATTTTCAACACGGTTGACATTCATATTTTTACTCCAGTATTGCCATTAGGTCGTCGAATTTTACTAGTTTGTACTCTACGCCGCTGACTTTGATTTCATCGCCGCCCCATTTTTTAAAGATAACTTTATCGCCAATTTTGACTGGGGCTGTGATTGCCTTGCCGGATTCTAATACGATATCCTCTCCAAACGCAACAACTGTGCCTTGAGCTGGTTTTTCTTTGGCTGAATCAGGAAGGTATAAACCAGAGGCAGTTCTGGATTCAGCTTCTGATGGAAGAACTAGAATATAGCCCATTAAAGGACGGACAGTTATTTTTTTGGTTTCAGATTTTACTTCAGATTTAGATTTGGCCATTGTTGGTAATTGAGTGGAGCAGATTTAGGTTCAATTTATACAATAAGTTAGCAGATAATGTCAAGGGGTGCTAAAACGTTAGATTATTCATTGTTAAATTGTTATATTGCTCCACTTTTGAATCTCGATGTTTGTCTATCAATCATAAAATAAGTATAATTCCCTGTAATGATTGTGTATTTTGTTAGACATGGTGAGGGGCATCATAATGCCAATAATCTATATTCCCTGCCTGACTTCGAGCTAACAGAAAAAGGTAAGGCGGAGGCAAAAGCGGCAGGAGGAAGATTAAAAAGTTTGCCTATCGAATTATTTATTGTCAGCTCTTATAAAAGAACACAGCAGACAGCGGAGATCATAATTAAAGAGGTCGGCGACAAACCTCATATACTATCTGACCTACCAGTTGAAGTAAAAAGGCCTTCGGAGATTGCTGGAAAACGGATTGATTTACCTGAGAATATAGAGATTAGAAAATTGATGGATAAAAATATTGATGATCCGGATTGGCATTTTTCAGATGAAGAAAATTTCTATGATCTGAAAAATCGAGCTTTTGAATTTTTAAAACACCTCGAAGAATATAGCGAAAAACATATTGCTGTTGTCTCGCATTCAGTATTTATAAAGATGGTTGGTCTTATTATTATTGCCGGTGATGAGTTAACCCCGAGTATATTTAACAGGTCATATAAGGGTTTAAAACTGGCAACTTCAGGACTAACTGTATGCAGTTTTAAAGATGGGCTTTGGAGTGTTGATACATGGAATGACCAGAGCCATTTAGCAGATAACGAGAACAGTAAAAAGGGCGAGTAAGTTTTTAAAGTTGGGTTATTCTTTTTTTATATTGCTCCAAAACTTTTACTCCTTTATCTTCCGGATGAAAATATAATGCTCCACTTTCAATTTTTTCTGATTTGTCTGGACTGCCCATAATTTTTAGTTGGAGTTTTTTAGAAAGAACTTCTAATGCCGCAAGCAAAACATTATCTTTAGGAGAAAACTTAATTTTAGATTTTTTCTTTGGGTCTTGAATTTCAATAATACTGGTTTTCCAATTTGGCAAATACTTAAAGGCCCAAGAATTGTTGTGTAAAAATTGGGAATAAATTTGGGTACGCTGCCAAAGAAGTCTCATCTGAAGAACTTCGTGGGCCACATAGATATTCTTTTTGCTTTGCTCTAAACTGTTTTCTTCGAGTATAAGATTTATACAGATTTTACCTGTGGCCTGGAGTATTTTTTCACGCCTTTTGCGTCTTAGTCCGGTTAAAGAAGTCAGGAGAAGAATCAATAAACGGCTGATCCATATTCGGTTTTGGGAGGTAATTATAAATAAATCAATATCATCCTCTTCACTACTGCCCATCACTGAAAGCGAGCCGGATATACCAACTAATTTAACCCAGGGAATTAGTTTAAAAAGTAAAGAGATATTCCTGGCAGTTGAGAGATGATGTTTGGATGTCAGTTCTTTTGCTAATCTTTTTTTAACTAAAGAACTTTTTCCTGGTAGATAGTAGTAACCTCTTGAAGCACTAATTTTCGAATTTTTGATTAGTTTTTGAAGACGTTTTTCTATTTGATTAAGAGATGCTTCTCGCCCTATTAACCACTTTTGGATCTCCCAAGCTTTTAAAGGAAAGTTAAAAATATCGTAGTAGATAATTGTTTTGAGAATAGCCTTGTCCATTTGCTCCGAGTTTACCAGAGTTAAGGTTAGAGGTGATAGTAGAAAGCTTAAAGGTTATAATAAAGTTAAGCTATGAATTTTTCTGATTTGACTACTCTTAAAATAGGCGGACCGATTAAGGGATTTGTGTCGGCGAAAAATGAAGAGCAGCTGCTGAATAATTTAGATTTAGTTAGGATTAAAAAAGAGCCTTTTATAGTGATTGGCGGAGGAAGTAATCTGTTAGTTTCAGATCAAGGATTTAATGGAATAGTTATTAAAAATGAGGTGACAGGAATTAAGAAGGCAGGACTTCAATTGACTGTTAAAGGCGGGGTTATTTTGCAGGACTTAGTCGATTACGCGAATCATTATGGTTTATCTGGACTCGAAAGTTTGGCAGGAATTCCCGGAACTGTGGGTGGAGCAATTTATGGTAATGCAGGGGCTTATGGACAAACAATCTCTGATCATATTACTTCAGTTAAATCATTTAGTATAAATAATTCTGAGGTTACTAATGTTGACAAGACAGCATGTGAGTTTTCATATAGATACTCGGCATTTAAAAAGAGTAGAAATGTAATTCTTGAGGCTTTATTTTCTTTAAACCAAGGAGATGGGGGCCAGCTTAAGACGATTTCGACAGAGACGATAAAGAAAAGGGCGGTTAAGTATCCTGCTGGTATAAAATGTCCGGGTTCATTTTTTAAGAATTTAGTGGCAGCGGAGCTGTCGCCTGAGATCTTAGCCAGAATCCCCAAGGAGATTATTGTTTATGGAAAAGTTCCTGCCGGTTCCCTACTGGAGAGAGCTGGGGCTAAAGGGGATTTTTTGGGAGGAATTAAAATTGCGCCATATCATGCGAATTTATTTATAAATATAGGCGGTGGAAGCGCAACTGACTTTTATAATTTAGCAAAAAAATATGTCGAGAAAGTTCAATTAATGTTTGGGGTAATTCTTGAACCTGAAGTGCAGCTGATTAATTTGCCAAGTTTAACTTGATTTTTAGATCAAACTTCTCTATATATAGACTATGCCTGATAAAGAACCATCCAAGTTATCGATTTTTGAAGTTGTGGCGGCTAACGCTTGGAACGAAGCATTGAGCAATGAATCTGATTCCGATTATAAAAAGGTGCTTGAGAGGATAGCTGATCTGAAAGTTAGGATCGAAGAAAAACTTAAGGCTGACCCTAACGCTGAAGGAGATTTTGGAGATTATCAGAGGACATATGTAATACCAGATGATAATGTCAAAGTCGATATAATTCTTGATACCTCCAACGGAAGGGACTCTGGAGATAAAGGTGAAATAACTATGACCGTACAGAGATCCGCCACTGACAGGCCTGATAGGGATATAGTGACTAATTATCAACTTGATCGAGATGGATTAAGGATAAGCACTTACGGGAGTCAACATAATAACCCGCCCATTATGGTGACGAGTACTAATAGAGTACCGGTGAAAGCAGCTGAGGCTGCTTATTTAGATGCGGCAAGAGCCGCAGCTCCCCTTCTTAAATAGATTATTTATTCTCAAAAATAGAAGTTCTGATTATTTCTTCGATAACCTGGTAACCCTGACTGTTGGGGTGGATACCGTCTTCCAGCAATTCATGAAGATTAAGTTCTTTCATTTGAGAGAATATGTCAACGAACGGCACATCACGATAACGGCAGAATTCGGCGATAACTTCGTTGTATTTTTGAATATATTCGTTTTTATATACGGCATCCGACTCCCAAAATAAGGGGTTGGTTCTATCTTCATCTACAGGAGTAAGACCAATAAAAGCAACTTCTTTAGTATATTGGCGGGCAATTTCCCACATATCCCAAATATTTTGACGAAAGACTTCAATATCAGTTTCGTGTTTATTAGATGAAATCCAGTATCTTGAGTCATTAATACCGATACCAAATAAAATTAATGTTTCTTCATCTGGGTTAAATCTGGGGATCAATTCATTTTCAAAACGGGTGAATAAACCAGTTGAGGTGTCACCAGGAATGCCTTGATTGTAGGTCAAAGTGTAATACTTTGAGTATAAATTTTCTCCTTTATAAGCGGCCAGCGATTTCGAGTCTAAAGAGCCCCGGAGCCGTCCAACCCAACCCCCTTTTGGGTCCCAGTTGCCATAGGTAATAGAATCACCAAAACAGATTATTGTCACTTTTGGATTATAATGTATTAAGATAATTTAAAGAATGGATAAATTTAGCGGTCTTGAAAAATATAGTCCCGAGCCTTTGTATAACTCAGACCAAAAGGTTGATTCCCAAGAGCTACTGGACATTGATGATTGGGACAATCCCTATAATTCTAAAAATGGGGCGTTAATGAGTACAGGGGAAATGGCTAAAACAATAGAGATGATGGAGGTTTTAAAAAATGAGGTCGAGAGAAGGAGTGAGGATATGGATGACTTGACTGCTGGATTATCGAGATTTAAGAAGATAGAGAGTCCTCATCATATTCTAGGGACCGTTGTAACAGCATTTATAAGCGAGGATAAACCTGCCTACTCTATTCAGCTGTTTAAAAACGGTCAGGAAGATGGAAAAGTCAGAGTTAGCTTAATTGAGAAGGATGGGAATGAGGCAGGGCTGGTAATACAGAAGGATGGCAATTTTCAATTAACGATTGAGAAGAGAATGGGTGATGGTCAGTTTAGAACGTTTGCATATAGTACCCTACCAAGAGATACTAAGATAGGTTTTACCAGGATGAACCCAGAAGCGACAAAGACATCGGTTATGCTGATAAATCGATTTCTTAGGAATGATCTGAGACCGCACCAACCAGGTACTCCTAGTCAAAATTGAAATAGATTAATTTAACAGCTGACAGTTAGCGGGTTGGTGATGGTGGAGGTGTGGCGGCACGGACATACTTATCTAGAACCTGTTGGACTCCTCTACCGGTTGTTTGAAGGGCGGCAACCCCATCAAAATTATTGTATACGGCGTTAACTCCATCCTCATAATA
Source organism: uncultured Gammaproteobacteria bacterium (assembly GCA_964392925.1). GTDB lineage: Bacteria > Patescibacteriota > Microgenomatia > Daviesbacterales > UBA10151 > JACPKO01. Next base: position 3,300 of record CAYMRP010000005.1, on the reverse strand, counting down.
CTTAATCATTTCATCATTTAGTCCTTGGTCTCTGGTCGATGAATTAAGATACCAAGATTTGTAATAAGGACCTTGAGCAACAAAAGCGCCAACCAAAGGATCATTGATTAATTCTTTTTGGAGATCGACCCTTGAGTAGGGCAATCCGAAGAGTCGGGTTTTTGATGCTTCTTCATAAAGAGCTTTTTCGGCTTCGGCTGAGGTTAAGAATTTCAAGAACTCCCAGGCATCAGTTGAGAATTTAGATTTTGAGGAGACTGCATAGCCCCAATAGTTTGCCCAGGCGACTTGTTTGCCGGCTAGTTGAGGCATAGGAGCAACTTTAAAATTGAGCTGAGGGTTTATTTGGCGAAGTTCGTGGGCTCTCCAAGAAGGACCGAAATAGAAAGCAACTTTGCCGGCTGCGAAAGCCTGGGTTGAAGGCTCAAATGTGCCATCCCAGACTCTTTTTTCAGCGACTCTGGCAAAATCGGTGTAGAACTTTAGGACATCAGCCCCGTTTTGGTCACCGGGTGCTTCAATTTTAGCTCCGGGCTGCTGAAGAAAAAGCAGTCCCACAATATCGGACCAATGGTCGACGTTGCCGGTTCCGCCGATTGCAGCTCCGGCCGTCTTTATTATTCCTGTTTGGTCAACAACAGTGAGTTTATAGGCCGCATCTCTAAACTCATTCCAAGTTTTAGGGACTGTGACTCCAGCGGCATTAAGAATGTCTTCGTTGTAGTAAAGAGCTATACCGTCAATGCCCCTAGGGATGGCATATATTTTACCGTTAGCATTAAATTGATCGATTAAAGTTTTATTTTTATCGGCAATGTTTGGGCTTTTATCAACAAGTGTTTTAAGAGCTAGGTAGTTGGTGAAATCATCTCTGACAACTGGATAAAAAGTTTGAGAGTATTCCTGTGGAGTAAAGGCTTCTTTTGGAGCAGGCGACATTGAGCCGGATTTTAGAAACATTGCCGTCCAGGCATTATTTATCATAAAAATATCCGGTCCTTCGCCGGCTCCTATTTTTGTCTGGGTTCGAGTCCGGTAGTTTTGCGAAGACTGGAAAACATAATTTATCGTAACGTCAGGTTTGACTTTCTTGTATTCATCGATTGCCCGCTTAAATAAAGACTCTTCTTCCCATAATCCCCAAATAGTTAGAGTGACCGGGATTTTTTCTTCTGGTTTTTGATTGAAGGAAGGAGCGAATTTCCAAAAAAGAAAGCCGGCGACAACGGAGAAAGCTAAAACGCCGATTATTAAATACTTCATCATTATATATAAAGTATACCAGCTAGATAGAGGCATGCGGAATATATAATGATAGGAAAGTCTTCCCTGCTGAGAGAATCTGGGTTAAAATATCCATCTGAATGACAAAGAAGAAAACTGTCCCCTCGTTTAAGATAAATAAAAAAATTCTACTCCTACTATCTACTTTAGTTTTGATACCTGTAGTGTTGATTTCATTCTTAGGAGGGTGGTTGTTTTTATCCCACAGAATGTATCCGAATATAAAGGTTGCCGGAGTCGATGTTGGACTTTTAAGGCGGGAGGAGGCTTTTAGTAAAGTCAGCAGTGAGATTTCAAAACGAGGCAATAGAACACTAGAGCTGCAACTAAAGAATGGAACGATTTCGGCGGAGCAGAATCTAGCCTTAGATAGTGAGAAGCCTGGTTCTTTTGGAGTGGAACTTAACAAGCAAGAAACAGCGGGATCGGTAGAGGAAGCGATTGATGAAGCATTTAATTTAGGAAGGAAAAAAGCATACTTTCCTAAGGCGGAGATAAATTTAAATATTAAACCGTCTTTGGCGATAAAGAAGCAGACCCAGAATATTGCGGCTGTTGTTAATACTCCGGCGATTGACTCAACTTTGAAGGTTTATGATGGTGAAATAACTGTCACTCCGTCACAAAATGGGACTATCTTAAATGAGGAAGATGTTTACTCTAAAATTGATAATTATCTTAATACAGGGATCCTTTCTAATGATACTTTAGAACTGAAAATAAGCGAACCGAAGCTGAATTTCACTGAGGCCGTATCAATTAAAAAAAGACTGGACCTGATTAAAGAGAAGCCATTAAAACTAACGTTTGAAGATTTAAATTATACTTTGGACTTAAATACGATCTTATCTTTGGTGGATCTAGAAAACTCTCAGAACTCCCTAGCACTGATTCATATAGGAGATGAAAAATTTAATATCTCTTCGTTGGGAATTAATGAATCCGAAACAACCGACAGTAAACTAACACTCAATAATTCGCGGCTTTCAGAATATTTAAAAACGATTGCTAAGGAAATAGACCGAGAGGTACAAGAACCTTTGCTGGCGGTTGACCCAACTTCTGATCAAAGCAGGCCAAAAATCACTGAATTTAGGGCTCCGATTGAAGGAAGGGAATTACAAATTTCTGAAGCTGTTAAAGCTATTAACTCGGCTTTGATTGCCGATGAGCAAGTTGAGATTAAACTTCCTGTCAGAGTTGTCGAGCCTAAAAATAAACTGGCTAATGATTTAGGGATCAAAGAATTAATTGGAACTGGGCTGTCTCACTTTGCCGGATCTATAGAAAATAGAAAATATAATGTCGGACTGGCTGCCTCGAGAATTAATGGTGTTTTGATTCCGCCAAACGAAGAATTTTCATTCGTTAATACTGTTGGTGATATTTCAGGAGCTTCAGGTTATAAACAAGCGTATGTAATTAAATCGGGAAGAACTGTTTTAGATGACGGTGGTGGAGTTTGTCAGGTCTCAACTACTATATATAGAGCGGCATTAAATACAGGATTGCCTATCACTGAGAGAACAGCACATGCATACAGAGTTGGATATTATGAGCAAGGATTTCCACCTGGACTTGATGCCACTATCTTCTCCCCTTCTGTTGATTTTAAATTTAAAAATGATACAGGACACCACATTCTGGTTCAGGCAAAAGTAGAGGGAACTGATTTAAGAGTTGATCTTTACGGGACATCTGATGGGAGAACCGTTGAAATGACAACACCGACAATAATTAGTCAGACCCCGGCACTTCCGGAGATAAGACAGGACGATCCTTCTTTACCTAAAGGCACTGTTAAACAAGTTGATTGGGCAGCAGCTGGAGCAAATGTGGTTTTTAAAAGGAAAGTTACCAGAGGAGGAATAACTTATATTGATGAAACAGTCAGGTCAAACTTTAGACCTTGGCAAGCGGTTTACTTGGTGGGAACTAAAGAAGGTTAAGCAATAAGAAGACCTCTTTCATAAACTGCTCTGTCTCCTTTCAACAGAGGACCTCCTAATCGACAAG
>CAYMRP010000004.1:6491-138316 GCA_964392925.1 uncultured Gammaproteobacteria bacterium | reverse complement strand
TTGGAGTAGGTGTAGGTGTTGGTGTTGGAGTAGGTGTTGGTGTTGGAGTAGGTGTTGGAGTAGGTGTTGGAGTAGGTGTAGGTGTTGGTGTTGGAGTAGGTGTAGGTGTTGGTGTTGGAGTAGGTGTTGGTGTTGGAGTAGGTGTTGGAGTAGGTGTTGGAGTAGGTGTAGGTGTTGGTGTTGGAGTAGGTGTAGGTGTTGGTGTTGGAGTAGGTGTTGGTGTTGGAGTAGGTGTAGGTGTTGGAGTAGGTGTAGGTGTTGGAGTTGGAGTAGGTGTAGGTGTTGGTGTTGGAGTAGGAGTGTGCTGAGTGTTATCAGGATTATCCTGGGAATCGTTTTGGTTTGAACCGCCGCTACCCTGATCGTTATTATCTGTACCGGAGCTATTATCGCAGCAGCTTTGATTATTTCCACCGCCATCAGAGGGCTGACCACCACTATCTCCACTACCTGGGTCACCTGCATCTTGAGCGAAAACAGATGACAGAAGTGAACTTGTATTTATATAGCCTTTAGAATACCCAAAAGTTACAACTGAGCATAAAACAAGTACGCCAACTAGTATTAAAGTTCTATTAATTTCAATTAAAGATTGTAATAATTTATCCTTCATATTGGATCCTTATAAGCTGTCCGGCTGGAAGAGTTGCAACAGCTCCAAATTCTTTTACTAATGACGGACTTGATTGTACTCGGGGTAGTTGAGCTGGTGCTTGAACTGGAGCTGGTTTAACCTCAGTAGTTGGTGTTGGGTTAGGAGTGGCTTCAATTGGTGTCTGCACAGTCGCTGCTTCCCTTAAATCATCATTTATTCTTCTTACTTTAGGTTCGCACTCTTCAGCAACATCGATCACAAATACTGGTTCTGGGTCGAATTGATTATTTGGTCTCATTCTGAATGCTGCAATCTTTAATCCATCTCTCCACTCTACTCCGCAAGGATTTTCCAGGGTTCTACATTCTACTGGAGCTTTTGTATCTGTTGGACCTTCAAAAACAAAAGTATCAGTGCCAAGCCTGCTTTCATATGCCCCATTTCCCTTTTCTACTCTAATTAGCTCTTTTCCAACCCCTTGGCCTCGCTCAATATAAGCGACGGTTCTTTGTCCTTCATGTAATCTTTCACGACCTCTTTCCTGAAAAGGCATGAGTAGATAGGCATTACCTTGTTCTTCACTAGGTCTTGTTCTCTCGGATGTAACATTTCCCTGTCCATCTAAGAACCTTTGAACCTCATAAATTTTAACTGCAACTTGAACTCTCTTTTCTAACGCTTGAGCTACAGGAGTAATAGGCTCTAAAACCTTAAGAGCAGTGGCAGCAGTGGCGAGTCTCACTGTATTAATCAAAAGATCTCGCCTGCTTAGATTATATGGGGCACCTTCTGGTCTAGTTATGTTCATTATATTTATTCTTGGGCAAGAAGTTTGGGCGGTTGGCAGACTTAAGAACCGAGTATATATACTATTGAACGTTTTTACAACCCCCTAAACTATAGGGGAAGCTAATACTTCCTCTATGACCTCGCATTGATGCTAAAACTTTGATAATATAAATGTCATGAAGAATAAAAGAGCGCTGTCTTTTAAATATGCATTTGAAGGAATAATTACAGCTTTTAGAGACCAGCCGAATTTAAAACTTCACTTTATTGCTGCTGGGGCAGTGGTATTTGTAGGATTCTTTTTAGGAATTACGGAGGCTGAATGGCTAGCTTTGACGATAACCATAGGTCTAGTTATAACTTTTGAGCTGACTAATACAGCTATAGAGGAAGTTGTAGATTCTTTTACTGATCAGGTTCATCCTTCAGCTAAAAAAGCCAAGGATGTAGCAGCGGCGGCAGTTTTAGTCGCTTCTATAACAGCTGTGATCGTCGGACTCACTATATTCCTCCCCTACCTATATTAATTAAGAGTATTTTTGCAGCAAAGTTAAAACTCGATATTCATCTTTATGCAGACCTGCTGAGGAACTGGAGAATGAATAATTGAAATGAGGGATTAATTTTTTATCTTCGTAGCTTTTAAAAATTACCGGATGAATGTAATAACTCCGGCAAACGGCAACAGTATTTCTTAGGTGATCAGCAACAGTTTTGACAGACTCTAAGACCTTTTCTTTAAGATTCTTTTCATTCTCATAATCTCCTAGTTTATGAAGTGTGGTGCCGGAAAGGACTGTACCTCCCCAGGTTCTGAAATCTTTGGCTGTAAATTTATCATCCATAGTTTCAGATAAATATTCATTTACTATGCCGGAATCAATAACGTGCTGATCCCCCTTCTCATCAATATATTTAAAGATTTCGTAGCCCGGGAGTTCAATACACATTTTTAGTGTTTCAGCTATTTTAGGATTGTTAATTTCAACGGAATGCATAACTCCGGATTTACCTTTGAAATTAAGTTTAACTTCGGAGCCTTTTACTTTAACGTGCTTATCTCTTAAAGTTGTTAAACCGAAAGAATCATTTTCCTTAGCATACTCTTCGTTACCGATCCGGATAAAAGTATTTTCTAAAAGCCAAACTATTGTGGCAACTACCCTTTTTAAATCAGGCTTTTTACCAGATAAATCGTAACGGACACGGCTTCTCACCTTGGGTAGTTTTAAACCAAAATCAACTAACTTATCGAATTTTGTTTGTTGGGATAATTCAATCCATTTTTGATGATAGATATATTGTTTACGGCCGCGATCGTCGAAGCCGGTGGCTTGGAGATGGGTAGTTGCAGAAGGGGAAATCCAAACTTGTTTCCAGGCTGGAGGGATTCTTAGTTTATTAATCCGATCTATAATCTTATCTTCAGATATCTTTTTGTCATCAGTATTGAAGTATTGATAATGCTCCCCGACTTTTTTTCTGGAGTAGCCTTTGGAGGTTTCAGGAATGTAGCGCAAGTGAGCGTGTTCTATTTTATCGATTAGCTCATCTGTTGGCAGGGGCATGGAATAAGCGTACTAAGTTGTGACTAAATTAGCAACTTTACAAAAGTGAAGTTGTTGACAGATTCAGGGAATGCAGTTAACATGAACTCATCCTTCGGGGTTGGGTGAAGCATGAGAAATCTGCTAATTCCCTATCGGCGGTTACAACCCGCGAGATCAGAAATGATCAGGATTTGGTGTAATTCCAAAGTCGACGGTATAGTCCGGATGTTCCACGTCGCTTTTAATAAAGCTGTGCGGAACACTCCACCAAGCCATTAGGCGCAAGTGGAGTGAAAGAAGGCTGCGCATTTGATGTGCAAAATTTACCCCCGATTTTGTCGGGGATTTTTTTTGGAAAATTGACAAATGGAATAAAATTTAAAATTCAATTTGTCATCCTGAGGAGCGGAGCGATGTGGGGATCTATATGAATCACTTCATTAAACATATTTTAAAAGTAGGGCCAGTATTAATTATTACGGCAGCAGTGCTTTGGGCTTTGGACGGAGTTGTTAGACGGAGCCTTTATTCTTTACCGCCGATTATTATTGTATTTTATGAGCATCTAATAGGACTATTAATTTTAATTCCATTTATCTGGAAAAAATTAATTACTGTCCGTTTAACCCGGAAAGAATTTTTACTTTTAATTGTGATTGGGTTGCTTAGCGGTGTATTAGGTACACTTTGGTTTACAACTGCACTTTTGCAAGTTAACTTCATCCCTTTCTCTGTCGTATTTTTACTCCAAAAACTACAGCCGATTTTTGCAATTTCCTCGGCGATAATTTTTCTTAAAGAACCGATTAAAAAGAGTTATTTACCTTGGGCACTCCTAGCATTTGCGGCTGCATACTTTGTCACTTTCCCTGGTGGGGTGGTTAATTTTGGGACTGGCAGCGGAACTGCAACTGCAGCTTTATTTGCGTTAGGAGCAGCGTTTGCTTGGGGAACTTCGACAACATTCTCTAAAATGGCTTTAACAAAGTATGACTCTAATACAGTTACCGGACTACGATTTATTTTTACAACAATTTTGGCTATTCCATTTATTATTTTTCTAGGGGCGATGCCGCAATTGTTTACACCAGATTTTTCGCAGTTTCTAAAATTTGGATTTATTGCTTTATCGACTGGTATGGTGGCACTGCTTATCTATTACAAAGGTCTTAAACAGACTCCAGTTAGGGTGGCGACTATTTTGGAATTAGTGTTTCCGGTGTTAACTATTATTATTGATGCAGTTTTGTATAAAACATTCTTGGCTCCAACTCAATTATTGGCAGCTGCGGTTTTGATGTTTAGTATTTGGAGATTATCTTCACTACAATTAAAGCATGAGGTTTAAGAGCACACAAGTTAAAGGGAAGGGCCGGGGGAAGATCTTAGGGTTCCCAACAATCAATTTAGAAATCCCAACAGACTTAATTTTAGATGACGGAATTTATGCAGTTAAAGTTTTTATTGAAGACAAAGAATTTATTGGTGCAATGCATTACGGGCCGATTCCGGTTTTCTTAGAAGATGATAAAACATTGGAGTTCTTTTTAATTGATACGAAGGAATCGGATATTCCGAATTCCCGTGAATTCGAAGTTGAAGTTATTAAATTTTTAAGACCAGTTATGAATTTTCCTGATAAGAAAGATTTGACTGCACAAATGGCCAGGGATGTTGAAGCGACAAGAGCAATTATTAATTCTTAAGCTTCTTTGTCATTACTGAGAAAATAAGCAGCCAGAATTGTGGTCAAAGGAATTGATAGAACAAGTCCGATGCTGGCAACCAGAGTTTTTACTATTTCTTCGGCGACTATTTCATTGTTGAGCGCTTCGTTAAAACCAATACTGCTGTCTGTGAATAAAACTAAAAGCGGCAGGGATGCGCCGGCATAAACAAGAATTAACGTATTTACAACAGAGCCAATATGATCGCGACCAATATTCATAGCTTTTTTATAAAGCTCTAGCACTTTAGCTTTTGGTAGTTCGATCTTCAGTTGATTAACAATGGAGGCCTGAGAAATAGTGACATCATCCAGAATACCAATTATGCTTATTACAATTCCGGCAAATAATAATCCCTGAATATCGAAGCTTCCGCTTCTGGCAGTTTGAATAAAGCCGGCCTGTTCACTAGCATAGCCGGAAATTTTGGCGGTATTAATAAAGAAGATTGATAATAGACTGGTAAAACAAACAGAAAGAAAAGTTGAAACAAGAGCAATAGTAGTTTTTTTATTGATGCCGTGGGATAGATAAAAAGTTATAGGAAGAATAAATAATACTCCAATTAAAGTAGTCCAGATTGGATTTTGACCGGCGGTTATTTGGGGAACAATAAAAAGGAATAGAACTGCAAAAGATATAGCCATACCGACGAGCGAGCCGAGTCCTGATTTTTTTCCTATTATTAAAACAAGCAAAACAAATAACCCGAACAGCCAATAAAGCGGGCTGGTTCTAATAAAATCAGTAATGAAAATTTGCTGAGAGTTATCAGGATTCGTAAAGATTGAAACTTTTACTTTATCACCATTTTTAAAACTCGGAGAATTAGGGGCATTAAAAGATTGCTCAGTATTTAGAATTTCGCCCTGCCGGTTAGGAGAGGTCACTTCGACTTTTTTTCCATCTTCTAAAACTACACCTTCAAGTTTTATTTCATCGGTCGGGGTTGAATACCCAGAGGAATTTATGGTCTGATCTAAGTTTTCCTGAGCTAAAGCAGGAGATATTTGTAACGCAAGAAAAAGGAGAAGTACTGCTAGGATTTTTTTCATTTAGTCAGCTAATTTTAGAGTTTAGGCTGCTTTTTTACAACCGCTAGGGCATTCTCCGTAATCATTGCCGTGAGAACAATGATCGTGTTCCCCTGATTTATGAGTATGTTTATTATTTATCCCTAAGGCTTTGTTTAATTTCGCCTGTCCAAAATCTATAACATTCGCATTTGAAGAAAGAGCAGACTCTGAAGATTTTGCAATTTCATTTTTACCACCGCAACCATCAGCATCTGCCATAGCGGTCATTCTTTGCCGGAATGCTAAAAACTCGGTTTCGGAATTTTTGATGACACTTTCTGCTAATGCTATTCTTCCAGTACTTTTATTCCAATCTAAAACTTTAGGACCTGTGAAGTTAATAAAGTTATCTGATGTTTTTTTAAGGACCTCTGTAATTTGCTGGTCCTGTTTTATAATCTCGGCACTCAGGCTTTGGTTAAAAATGTCGAGAGTTTCTGTTATTAGAATTGGGTTTCCCAAAGAATGAGTTGATATATCCTGAGATTCTATTTTTTTCTTTCCAAATAATTTTTTAGGTGATGCTGTCTCTAGCATAGTTAAATCATTCCGCTTTTAGGTATTGCCCGATCTAAGCTATCCCCTAATCTCTGCGCGAAACGTGCAGCGAGCGCCATTCCTTGCAAAGTTTCAAGACTTCCCGGTTTATTACTGCGTCTGGTTTCAAGAGAATCTATATCTTCCATAAGTTCAGGGGCCAGAACTATGGCCATGGGAATTCTCTCTGCACCTATTGTGAATACAGGGGTCGTGTTTAGGGGGTCTTGATACAAGCTGTCGCCAAACTCGTTAGGGGCAATTATTCTTTTTGCTGATGTTTCGGTCAAAAGTTTTCTTTGACCATTACTTTCAAGTGCATCTGCCCAATGTCCGCTAAGTCCAGGATTTGCTAGGCCGTGGAGGAGATTTATTAAGTGTCTTGGATCTGAAACTTTTATTCCTGAGTTATCGTGATCACCAACTAGGCCGAGTTGATTTGCACCTGATAAATAAGTTTCCATATCGGCCGGAGAGACCAGGTCTGGTCTTAAAGGATCTATTTGCGCGGGGGACTCCCATTTATAACCGCTCTTACTCGAGACTCTTAATCCGATGTAAGTAAATTGCAGTTCCCCCTCATCAATGTTTGTTCTGGGTGTAGTTGTTCCGTAAAGCTGCGATATACTGTGATCTGAGTTTGGCATAGCAATCCTGACAATTGCAAAACTTCCAAGACTTGCGGCGAGCAAAGAAGGCGCAATATCAGCTGGAGTAGGTTCATAATTCGGATCTGCGAGGTTTGGTATATCCAGTACTAATGGAAAGGACTTTCCGTCTTTTAGGGTTCTGATTGCAGATTGCCTGAGATCTGTGACTATATTTGCTAAATCAAAACCATATTGCATGTCTTCTGACATAGCGATGGCTTTTGCTGCCAGAATTTCAGCACTAAGCGTTTTAGGGATTATAACTTTTGGGGCACCTTCAAGTCTTAAGCCAACAGAGTTTAGTGATTTATTTAGTTCGTTAGAGGCTTCTCTTCTTTCCATAATTGCAACCTTGTGGCATTAAGTATATGCAACTTTGTGGCGTTTGTCAATATTCTAACTTGTTAGCGAAACACAGTAAAGTATTTTCTCGCTATGCTCGAAAAATATGAAGAGCATGTTTTTCTCACTGCGTTCGAAACGTAATATAACTAGAAGCCGGGGAAGTAGTCGGTAACGATTGATGAGTTGGAGATGCCTAGGGTTTTCAGAAGGCCTTTATAATTGTTAACCATCGCGACAGGACCTGACATATAGAATTTCCGTTCTTTCAGATCAGGGACATATTTTCTGAGCATTGCTTCATTTAGAAATCCTGTCTCCCCTTGCCAATCAGGCGGTACTTCTTTACCGCCAAAAACATAAACTGTTTTAAGTCCGGAAGATTCTGCTTGAGTGAAAATATCTTTATAGACGAATTCTTTTGGATCTGCGGCGCTATAAAAAAGGACTATGTCCTTTTTTGCGCCACTAACAATTAGACTATTAATCATACTGCGAAACGGAGTTACCCCGATTCCTCCAGCAATAAAAACTAATTTTTGAGAGGGATTTTTAGGCAGGACAAAATCACCCGAGAGTTGGTCGGCGGCAAGTGTACTGCCGGGCTGTAAAGCCAAGAGAGCTTTTTTAAAACTACTTGATTTATCAGGAATAATTTTAACCCCAAGTTTTAAATCTGGTTCTTCTGGGGAGGAGGCAATAGTGAAATATCTTCTGACACCTCTTGAATCTGAATTTGGGTGAGGCAGGGTCCATTCTAAATATTCGCCAGGAGTAAAATTATATTTCCCATTGTGAGAAAAAATAAATTCGAAAATTGTTGGAGCGAGTTGGTTTCTTTGTTTAAACTTAAGGATTAATTTACCCTTAGGACTTAAAAGAAATGACACAAAATTACCGGCAACTAGGGCGAGCTCTGGAGAAGCGTAAAGAGGACCGATTGAGAATTGAGAGCCAAATAATGCTCCAGTAAAAACTCCGTAGTAATTTCGGAACTCTCTGTTGGGAGGAGTTGTGAATGGCTCTGTTAACATAATCGTTGCAAAAAAGATTAAAGGCCAAGATGTAAAAACTTGGATTAAGGCTTGGGTAAGAGGAATACCATTTAAATAATTAAAGACACTGACTGTTAGGACAGCTGTGACAAGGAACATAATCACTAACCTAAATCTCCTAATTTTTCTAACAATTAATAAGCCGGTTACTAAAACGACAGGCAGCATAATTGAACTTCCAATCCACCAAATAGAATTTCCGAAACCGAAAAGGCTAGCTAGAAACATAGCTAAAGCGGCCGGATTAAAGATATGTCTTTTGTCATAAGTTAAAAAGTATTTGGAAGCCATAGCCACTATCGCGATAACAGTGGTGACTATAAAATCCTGAAAATTATTTATCGGGGCCAGGACTAAAAAAAGAATCAAGGCAGTTATTAACCAGGACTCTACGTTAACTACGGCTTTGACGGTCCAGGCAAAAATTAAATTGGATATATAACTAACTATGACTAAAACTAGAAGCGTCAGTGTGAATTGGATTCCGGAATAAGGTAGGAGATTTAGAAAACCTAGAATTATTGCGAATGCGGATTGGACTAGTAATACATATAGCACCAGCCGGTACATGGTGATTGAATTTAGAAGAGAATCAATTTTATTAAGTAAGTACATTATTCTAGTTTACCCGACTTGGACATCTCATGCCACATATACTTCACCGGGGAAGTTTGGGGATTTTTTAAAAGTGAAATCCGGGTAAATTATTAGAAATTGAAACTTAAAATCTCCTAAAAGCTTTTCCGGGTTTACAAAGAATAAAGCTGTCGAGAGAGCATCTGCTATTAAAGTAGTATCTGAAATTACCCAAACTGCCAGGACTTCTCTAACAGAATCAAGTTTTTTAGGGTTGAAAATATGGTGAAGATTTGCCCATTTGCGGCGATTTCCAGATGAGCCGCAAATACTACCTGTTTCTAGATCTGCAACTCCAAGAACCTGATCTAAATTATCGGGGTGCTCAAGGCCGATTTTTAGTTTTTCATTGTTATCAGATTTATAGCGAATGTCTCCGCCGGCATCTATACAATAGGACTTAATATTTTGATCTTCCAGCAACTCCCCTATCAGATCAACAATAAATCCTTTGCCGGCCGCGCCAAAATCTAGAAGCCAGGGCTTTTTAAATTTAATTGTTTCTCCGGAAATCTCAATAACTTGGTCCCACTGCGGAACAGGATTTAATTTTTTTTGAACCAGAGAATAATCTTCGTCGTAGCCTGATTCAGAAAGTAAATTTCCAACAAGAGGAGTGAATAAACCGTCAGTTAATTTATATAAAGATTTATAGATAGCTAGAAGCGGTAAATAAGCTTCCGGAATAATAATCTCAGATGCGGTTTTACTTGATTTAAAAACCGCTGAATTTTTGTCAAACCTAGAAAAAACCCGCGAGAATTTATTAATTTCTGCGCGGATCTTTTCTATAAGTAATTCAGGTGAAAGTTTTGAGACTCCTGAATATTCAATAGTCCATGAGGTTCCTATTTCTTCAAAATTAAACTTTTGATCCCAAATCATTTAAGACTGAGCCTCAACTTTAATCTTTTCGACAGCATCATTAAATCCTTTAGGAGTTAAAGATGAGCCCGAAACTTTTGATAGAACGACTTCGTTTAGACTTTTACCAATAACCATTGGTTTAAAACCTTCAACGAACTCGGTTTGGAATCTTTTAGAGGTGGCATCCTCGGCGAGCACCTGACTCTCTGCTGCGGTTACTAAACCATCAGTCAAAGTTAAAGTTACCCCAATTTCTCTGGGCCCTCCTGGGCTAACGTATTCCCCGTTAATGGTGTAAGTACCATTTTTATAATTCGAATTACTTTCTGAAACCGCTGCAGGAGAACCTTGGCCTTCCATAGTGGATGCTGGCTGAGACGAGTTATTTGAGCCGGAATTATAAAAATAATAACCGATAACTGCGAACACTATTAGAGCTGCAACAACAGTGGGCATTACAAACTTCGGCAAACTGCCTTGTGTATTTACTTGTTCTTCCATAAAACACCCCCTTTCGTTTTGAATTTGACTTGATTAAGTTAGCACGAAAATCGCTGTTAGTAAACAACTTACCTTTAGTAAAGTTCTATTGGCAGGTTTTACAAATTCCAAAAAATTCTAATGAATGAGATTCAACTTTAAAACCTGTTTCTTTTTCTATCTTTTTTTCTTCCGATGATAAATCCGTCTCCAAACTAACATCTTCAACTTTGCCACACTTTAAGCAAACTAAGTGATGGTGATGCCCATTATCCATCTCGTATCTTTTTTTGCCATCTCCAAATTCAACTTCATTAATAAGATTTTTGCCTAATAAAAATTCTATTTCCCGGTAGATGGTGGTTTTGTTAACGTTAAGATTTGAGGATTTAAAGTCTGCTATTAAATCTAATGCCGAAATAGGCTCTGTGCTCTTGGAGAGAATATCGAGAATCCGATTTCTAATCGGGGTGATACGGTGACCTTCGGTTCTAAGTTGGTCAACTATTTCGCTGGCTGTTTTTATCATAGAAAAACCTAATTAGGATAATGGCATTTTTTATATTTTTTGCCTGAACCGCAGTGGCAGGGGTCATTTCTGCCAGGCTTTTTCCTTTGGAGCGAACCTGTATCGTTATAGACATCTTGTGAGACAACCTGACCGGCTCTTTCAACAGTAACTCGGGTGCCGGCAGCAACTGGTTCTTCGACTACAGTCGGAGTCTGAGAGTATGCCTCATCATTACTTGAGCCTTCAACTTTGATTTTGGTTCCGCTGTGGCGAACTTCAGGAACTGACGGCATAAGCTGGCCGACTTCTTCAAGTAAGGTTTTTTCATCGAGCGCCTCATCGTGGGTTGCGACGGCTTTTGACATATCGATTGGAGAAACAACCTGGACTGGCCCATGATTATGCATTGAGACTTTATAGATACGTCTGGCAATTTCTGAATCAATTTCAGCAATCATTTTTTCGAATAACTCAAAGCCTTCTTTTTTATATTCGATTAGAGGATCTCTTTGGGCATATCCGCGCAATCCGATACCTGAGCGAAGATCATCCATTGTATCGAGATGTTCCATCCAAAAAGTATCAATTGTGTTTAAGTAAACAAAGCTTTCCATTTGGCGCATCAGATCGGCACCGACGGTTTTTTCTTTTTCACCGTAGAGATCTTCGGCGAGACGGACTAAAAATTCTTTTAATTTAGCTTCATCTTTGATATCTGAGATTTGGCCTAATAGCTGTTTACGGCTGGCTTGATCAAAATTAATTATGGTTGAGAAATCTTCGATAATTTTTTCATATTCTATCTCCCCTTCAATCGCATAGTCATCAATGATGGCTTCGACTTCAATGCCGATTTTTTCGATGATTTCATCCTTAAGAGATTTACCATCTTTGGATTTTCCAGCTAAGACATCCAGGACATTCCTTCTGACACCATAAATAATCTGGCGCTGCTGATTCATAACGTCGTCGTATTCAACTGTATGTTTACGGATATCAAAATTATGACCTTCAACTTTTTTCTGTGCGCCTTCAATTGCTTTGGAAACCATACCGTTTTCGATAGGAGTATCTTCCGGCATTTTTAAAAAGCCCATGACTCTTGCGACTTGCTCGCCGCCAAAGATTCTCATTAAATCATCTTCAAGAGAAACAAAGAATTTGGAAGCACCCGGGTCACCCTGACGACCTGAGCGGCCTCTTAATTGATTATCGATTCTCCTTGATTCGTGACGTTCGGTACCGATAACATAAAGTCCGCCTAATTTTTCAACATTTTTACCAAGCTTAATATCGACACCACGACCGGCTAAGTTAGTGGCTACAGTTACTGAACCTTTTTGACCGGCATCAGCAATAATTTCGGCCTCGCGTTCGTGGTTTTTAGCATTTAAAAGTGCGTGGGAGATCCGCTTTTTCTTTAAGAGTTCAGATAAGAATTCGTTTTTATCAATCGAAGTTGTACCTACTAAAACAGGCTGGCCAGATGCATGAATTTTTTCAACTTCTGAGGCGACGGCCATCAATTTACCGGTTTGGGTTTTAAAGATAGCATCAGGATTATCTTTTCTGATCATAGGTTGATGAGTTGGGATAATAACTACTTCCAGCTTATAGATTTTAAAGAATTCTTCTGCTTCGGTGGCTGCAGTTCCAGTCATACCAGAAAGCTTTTTATACATTCTGAAGTAATTCTGGAAAGAAATTGTGGCTAAAGTTTTTGACTCTTGTTGGATTTTAACGCCTTCTTTGGCTTCGATTGATTGATGTAGACCTCCGGAGTAACGGCGGCCCGGCATTAAACGGCCAGTGAATTCATCAACAATAATTACTTCGCCATCTTTAACAACATAGTCGCGGTCTTTAAGAAAAAGGGTTCTGGCTTTTAAGGCTTCTTCTATATGGTGAAGAGCAGAAAAATCTTTTTCATAAAGATTATCGACACCCATAATTTTTTCGATATGAAGAATACCTTCCTCTGTCATGTGGGCTGCACGTTCTTTTTCGTTAACTACATAATCTGTTTTACCATCAAGCTGACTGACGATTTTGGTGAACTCAATATATTTACCTGTGGGCTCAGTATCGGGGGCTGAAATAATTAATGGAGTACGGGCCTCGTCAATTAAAATTGAATCTACTTCATCAACGATGGCGAAATTGTGACCTCGCTGAACCATATTATCCAAGCTGTTGGCCATGTTGTCCCTTAGATAATCAAAACCAAACTCATTATTAGTGCCGTAAGTTATATCAGCAGCATAAGCTTCTTTGCGAGTGACTGGTCTTAAATTCTTAAGCCGTTTATCTGTTGTGTCTGGATCTTTATATTTTGGATCAAAAAGAAAAGCCTTTTCATGAATAATAACTGAGACTGAAACACCTAGAGTATGAAAGATAGGTCCATTCCAACCTGCATCGCGGCGAGCTAAATAATCATTTACCGTAACTACATGGACACCTTTACCGGAAAGAGCATTTAGAAAAATGGCCGGAACACCAGACATAGTTTTTCCTTCACCGGTTCGTTGTTCGGCGATCTTACCGCTGTGCAAAGCGATGGCTGCCATTAGCTGAACATCATAGTGACGCATGCCTAGGCTGCGGCTAGCGGCTTCGCGGGCGAAAGCAAAAGCTTCAGGTAAAAGAGACTCTAAGGTTTCACCTTTTTCATGTCTTTTACGTAGATCTAGAGCTTTTTCTTTAAACTTTTTATCGTCAAACTTTTTGATTTTAGCTTCATAACTATTAATGGTTTCAACGATTTTTGAGAGGCGATTAATTTCCCGTTTATTGGCATCGATTAATGAAGAAAAAAAATTAAGCATATTACTGACTCTTACTTTGGGAATTCCCCTGTGTGAGGGATTATACCTGAAATGAGCAAAAAGCACTACCGTAATTTATGCGACTACTTGATTATTAAGGCTATCTTCGCATAAACTTATAGAGTAACTGCCATGGATAGTAATGACCCTAATAATCCAAATAACAATCCTAGTTTACCTTTTGGCGCAGCCCCTGTTGATCCATTAACCCCTCCACAACAAACTCCAGGATGGTCCAGCAGTCCTGACCAATCGGCAACATCAGCTCCCCTTTCTTCCAGTATGCCTGTGTCAGATCCAGCCCAATCAAACCCAACAGCTGCTCCTAATCCTTGGAGCCCGGTACCGGTTGAAACTGTTGCACCAGAACCTGGATTTTCTTCACCATTGCCAAGTACACCGACCGCAAGTTCAGGAGCGGCGTGGCCGCCTACCCCACAAGCGACTGTTCCGACAGATGTACCAACAGCTCCGATGGCACCTCCAGAACCAGCAGTGCCAAGTGAAAATCCGGCAGCCGCTAATCCTTTTTTACAGCCTCAAGCAGGGACTTTTAATACATCACCTCCCTTTGAACAGCCTGCAGCACCTACGCCTTTGCCTGAACAACCAGCCGCACCATACGGTGCTCAGACAACTACTCCACCTGATCCTTTGAATACAGCATTCACTCCGACTCCTCCGCAGAGTCCGTTTGAAGGAGCTACGGCGCTACCTAGTGATCCTACTCAGCCTGCTGCACCAACTGTTAATCCTTGGGATCAACCGGCTCCGGCAGAGTCACAGTTCTCAGCGCCAACCGCAGCGCCAGTAGCAGCTTCGATGTCTGACCCAATGGCGACACCTACTATTGATCTAAATGTCCAGCCTGGAAACCCACCACAAGAAACTGCCCAAATTCAGGATCAAACTATGTCCTCACAGCCGCAACCCGGATCGATGGATTTATCAGGACTTCAATCGGGACTCGGGGCTACAACTACTCCGCCTGCAGATCCAGCTGCTATGCAAGCACCAATACAACCTGATCAGGCTGCAGCCGCACCTACAGCCTCCCCTCTTCCGGACATGGGACCTGTTGAGAATGCCCCAACTGATTTATCGCATTTAATTGCAGGTGACGAGACAGCACCTTCGCAGACGAATGGAGTTTATACCCCACCAGTTGCAGCTGATCAGAACTTGAATATGGCTCCGGCTTCTGCAACACCACAATCAGCAGAAGGCGATGCTCCACCTCCTGGTAAGCATTTAAATTTAACAAAAGTACTTTTAGTTGCGGGTATTCCAATTATCCTGATAGTTGCAGCTTTAAGTGCTTATTTAATATTAGGAGTGGGGCAAGCTAATCCAACACCTACAGATGAAACTTCTTTACCTGTTGAAGAAACACAACAGACACAAGCTCCATTAACTAATCCTCCGGCACAAATAGTTGCCCCATCTCCAGTTCCAGTCATGGAACCAACAACAGACACTGCATTACCAGCACCTACAGTAGGCGGATCACCAGACCCTGCTTCAAGTCCAGCAGCATCGCTTAGCCCGGCGATGAGAGCTGCTCAGCAAAAAGCTTCACCAACACCTAGCGGCAGTCCAGCTGCTTCGGCAGGCACTTCATCAAGCTTACCGGTAAATTAAGATAAGGGATTTTGACTTAAGAGGATTTAATTTCGGAGACTCCAACAAACGGCACCAGAACTTCAGGAACTTTAACAGAACCATCAGCCTGCTGGAAATTTTCTAGTATGGCAATGATTGCTCTTGAAGTGGCGACTAATGTGCCGTTTAACATATGAGCGTATTCGGTCGAGCCGCCATCTTTATATTTAATATTTAAGTTGCGGGCTTGGTAGTCGGTAGTATTTGAGGTTGAGGTAACCTCTCCCCAATCTCCGCGGCCAGGCATCCAGGCTTCCAGATCGAATTTGCGAACAGCTTGCGAACCGAGATCTCCAGTACACATTTCAAGGACCCGGTAAGGAATACCCAAACTCTTCCAGAATTCCTCTTCCAGTTCAAGAAATCTTTCGTGCATTTTTTTAGACTCTTCTTTTTTGGTGTAAGCAAACATTTCAACTTTTGTGAACTGATGAACCCGATATAGACCTTTTGAGTATTTACCGTAAGCCCCTGACTCCATCCGGAAACAATGAGAATACCCGCCATACAGCTTGGGGTTATCTAAGTTCTGGATTATTTCATCTGCATGATACCCAGCGATTGTAACTTCTGAGGTGGCTATTAGACCTAGATCGGAGTCTTCAATTTTATATGTTTGAGCTTCATCACCTTTAGGATTGTAGCCAGTACCTAAGTAGAATTTTTCGCGGGCTAAGTCTGGAGTTATGACTGGAGAGAAACCCCTCTTAGACAAAAAGAGTAAACCATAATTTACTAAGGCAACTTCAAGCATTGCACCAGCGTTTTTCAAATAGTAGAAGCCGGAACCGGCAACTTTGGCACCGTTTTCAAAGTCCAAGATATCAAGATTTTTTCCAATTTCAACATGATCTTTGGCTTCAAAGTCGAAGTTTGGTTTTTCACCAACCAGTCTGACTTCTTTATTTTCGGCTTCACCTTTACCTACAGGAGATTCATCAGATGGGAGATTAGGAATTTCATGTAGCAAATGTTTAAATTCTTTTTCAACAACTTCGAGATCCGGCTCAAGTTGTTTTAGCTCTTCTTTTATTTCTCTGCCCCTGTCTATGGCATCACGGCTTAAAGTATTGCGTTCCTGACGCAGGGTTTCTATTTTATGAAGCATTTCAAGCTTTTTTTTATCAAGCTCAAGAACTGCATCAACTTTGGAGACATCGAAGTTCTTTTTAAGAACTCCTTCTTTAACTAAATCTGTTTGCTCTCTAATTAATTTAATATCGATCATATTAATTCAAAACCTGGTTTATTTTACCAATAACTTCCTGTTTTTCATATTGCCTAATGAATGCTCCGGCTTTAGGACCAAAATCTTTGCCGATCAATGTTTGATAGATTGCCTGAAAACCAAGTTTAGCATTTATGCCTTGGGATTTTGTTAGTTCGTAGAGTTTAGCTTGAAGTTCCTCGGCATCAGAATCTTCTTCAATTAAATTGATGACTTCTTTAAGATATTGTTTTTGCTCTGCAGAAAGTTGGAAATTATTTTTAGTATCTTCCGAGAGGCTAAGTTTTAAATCCTCTGGGGCAAATTTATCCAGCCAGATTTTTGCATATTTAACTCTTTCATTTAGTATTTCTATTTCTATTGGATTTAAGTCTGAGCCTTTAATTTCGGCGAATTTTTCTTCCAATTTGACTGTGGGTTGTTGAATAAAATTGGCTACGTCCCGAAAACGGGGCAGAAATATTTTTGCTTTTTCCGGAAGCTCCCCTATATGACTCATTTCAAAAGCCCGGGCAAAATCTGGATCTGTACTGCTAACAAAAGCCTGGAAACAACGATCATATTCATCAAATAAATCCGGAATGGCCATGGTGTTAATAGGATCGAAATTAACTTGCTGCCGATAGTCGGCCCGACAAAATAAAAACCGGCCGAGTTCTAAGGGTAATAATTCAGTTAAATCCCGGGCTTTTAAACCCAAGCCTTTTGAGGAGGCCATTTTTTTACCACCGATTAAGAAGAATTCATACGGCAAATTAAACGGCTCTTCTATTTTGAAGATTTGTTTTAAAAGTTCTCGGGCGATATCACGTGAGCCGCCGGCAGAAGAGTGATCTTTTCCGGCACCCTCAATGGTTACACCAATCACCAGCCAATGAGATGGCCAATCGACTTTCCAGGGTAATTTACCATTTCCGCCGAATGGAGAGATGCGGCCTTCGTTATCGCAGCCTTTAGCCCATTTAACTAAATCAGGTTCACATTTATAGGCAACAGTTTCTCCATCCCAATCAAAAACTCTGGTGGTTCCGACTTTGCCGCAGTTTTGACAAATAACTTGGAGAGGCAACCAACCAGCCTGTCTTTTTTTACTACCGGAAACTTCTTCATAAATGTCCTGAATTTTACCGGCATTATCTAAAGCAAGTTTTATGGCTGGATCAAATTTACCTTCGTGGTACATATCCCAGGAGGATAAAAACTCTGGTTCTACACCAAGAGACTTCATAGATTTTTTATAATCATCTGCAAAGTAAGCGGCAAATGAAGTGAACCCTTCAACGGGAGAAGGCGCATTTCTTAAAGGCAGTCCCATATATTTCGTAAATTCTTCTTCCATTGAAGGAGGCAAACCATCGATTGGATCAAAATCGTTTATGACAAAAGTAAATTTAACATCCTGTTTTTGACTCTTGAGGGCTTTAAAAATTAAATCGTGGACAATAGGACCGCGAAGGGATCCGATGTGAGGAAAACCGGATGGCGTGAACATATCGTCCACTAAATATGGCTTAAATTTTCCTGAATCAATAATTTGTTTAGCGACTTTATCTGCCCAATACATAGAGGCTTAAGTATATATTTTTTGAGGCTATATTGGAAGTTATTAAGAAGAAAGTCCCAGATAATCTTCTATTCTATCAACCCGCTTGCGAGTCTCCACATCTTCTTTGTTCAGGAAGCCTAGAATCGCTTGTTGCTCTCTTGCAACTCTATTAAGTGTTTTCTTCAATGCTTTTTGAGATTTCTCGAGCTTCGTTACTTTTTCATCAAGTCCAGTTACTTTTTCATCAAGTCCAGTTACTTTTTCATCGATTGGCATTAATTTAACTTCTATTACTTCCCCTATTTGTCGTATATCTTGTTTCGTTAACATTCCATCAGTTTAGCACTTTCAATATTCCTGGCAAGTATCGACTTTGCATATCAATTGGCATGGAAGGCTGAAGTCTGGTAAAATTAACCTTCTTGGCGCGTTCGTCTACCGGTTAGGACGTTAGATTCTCAATCTAGCAGAACGGGTTCGACTCCCGTACGCGCTACTTAAAAAACTTTTGTAAATTTTCCAGAATTTTTTCTTTATCTACTAGAATCTTTATTCCATCTGTAATAACTCTTTTAGTTCCTGAATCTTCATGATTTGCCCAAGAAGCTTTGTCGAAATTAAATTCAACTTCTAAGCCGTTCGTGTAGAAAACCCTTTTGGTTTTTAACTGACTCCATATTTCATTTTTTATTTCTTTTACTTGACCGAAATTGTGAATCCAATCTTCGTCAGAAATATAATTTTCGGGATTTTTACAAATGATCATTAGATCAACATCTGAATCATCTGTTGCTGCTTTTCTGGCGTGAGATCCAACTAAACCAATGGCTTGAATACTTTCTTCAGAATTTCCCCAATTTATTATTTTAGTTAAAAGCTCAGTTATATTTAACATTTTACTTTACTAAGCAAATTCACCATTTAGATTTCTTTTTTCGAGTTTATAGGAGGTTTATGATATTAACTTTTCCAGTTCGGTAGCAATTCTTAGTCCTAGCTTATCGGTTTTACCATGATCTTGGATTGTCCAAATTAATGATAGAACCTGCTTAACAAAAGCCCATTGAGTGATTTTTTTCTTATCAAATCTGAGGATGGTTGCTATTGATTCTATTTTTTTGGCAAAATAATCTTTATCAATTAGATCATTGTTGTTTTCAAATCTGGATCGGGGGTTGGTAATAAAAGAAGCTATTTCGTATTCCCTTTCACCGACTATGCCTTTAGGATCAATAGAGAGCCATCCTCTTTCAGAAGATAGAATATTACCGTGATGTAAATCACCATGTAAAAGATATAAATCTTTCTGGGCTTTTATTAATGCCTCAAATTTTTCCTTTGCCTTTGTAACTAATTCCACCGGCAAAAGTGTTGCAGCTTTTTTATTGCTGAAGTACCAGTCGAAGTATTTTATTTCATCTGAGAGTTTAGGAAATTCTGAATCTTCAAAAACTCTTCTCCAAATTCTTTTACTAACATTTGTAAAAATTAAATTTTCTTTTTCTTCATCATTAATAGTATCTAAAGATTTACCAGGGATGCATGATTCAAGAAGGACAACAGAATTTTCAAAATCTTCTCTGATAATTCTAACTGCGCCGTTACCATTAAAAACTTCAAGTGCTTTTATTTCATAGAGAAAAACTTGATCTTCTGGAAATCCAATTTTTAGAACAGCTTGTCCTTCTCTGGCCTGAGCATTTTGAACATAATTTATTGAAAGATTTTCGATAGGGCTGCCAGTTTTGATACCCCATTTAGTTTCATAACTTTTAACAAGTTCTGGCAAACTG
The DNA here is from genome assembly GCA_964392925.1 of uncultured Gammaproteobacteria bacterium. Lineage (GTDB taxonomy): Bacteria > Patescibacteriota > Microgenomatia > Daviesbacterales > UBA10151 > JACPKO01. The sequence goes on along the minus strand of CAYMRP010000004.1, from coordinate 118,444 downwards.
TCCAACCATTTTTGACCCTTAACCTTGCCTCTTAAAGATAATGTGTTTTTAATGAAGTCTTCGTTTATAGTGCCTATTATAGCTTAAACTGTGTAAAAATTAAAACAATAATTATTTCGCCGAGATTAGTGAGTAGTTTACAGAAGCCTCCGATAATATTCTTAATGAATCATAAATCTTACAATCTACATCGCCCTTAGTTATTGCTAATGGTAACTCGGTACAACCTAGAAGTACTGAATCAATATCACCACTGTTAAACATGCTGTTAATTGTTTTGATAACAGGTTTTTTTACGTTCTGAATATTCTTATTTCCCATTACAGCAAGTATTAACCTAGTGACTTGCTCCTCAAGAATACTGTTAGGTTTTATTATAATTATTCCCTCATTTTTCAAACTATCATAAAGACCGTAATTATTAGTTGTTTTTGAGGAGAGAATAAGAATTTTCTTAGATTTATCCTTAATAACCTCCAAGCTTACTTTCTCAATAATACTGATTATTGGTAACTTTGTTTTCTTCCTCAGTACCTTAATTGAATTATGAACTGAATTGCAAGGAATTGTAATAAAATTAGCACCCGCCTTTTCCAATGCATTAATCCCTTTGGTTAACTGATTAATAATTCTAGTCGAACTTTCCATTCCATTCTCGCTGGAATCCGATAGAGATAATGAATTAATGATTATTTGAGGATAGTCATAATCCTGCACAGCATTATGCTTTTGCTGTAGAGTTTTCAATAAAAGCTGATAAAAGTATGCTGAGGCAGAGGGGCCCATGCCTCCTAAAACACCTATTGTCTTGTATTTTATTGCTGTAGATTTTTTCATAACTTTTTTCCTTATAGAATATGACCTTGATTTTGTTGATTAATCCAAATTCCACCCTGACCTAGCTTGATTACACTTGTTGGTTGTTGTCTTCTGGTTATGTCGTAAATATGTTTCACGAGAGGATCAAGATAACCCACTTTTATTCCCCCACTCTCAGTAATTATTCTTTGCGCTTTTAGGTTGCTGGGTCTGACAATTGCTATCAGTCTGGCATACGGAAATTGCTGGGCGGCTAAATCTCTTCCAGCCTCTAAGACATCTCTTCCATAGCCATTCTTACCAATCCAAGAACCAAACTCATATATAATTTGTTTTGCATCATTTATTCCAAAATATTCGAGCTTGGCGAATGCTAATAATTGCTCAGTCTCGGGGTGAAGACAAAGAATCGCTCTGGCTTCTCGCATATCCCTTTCTAATTCTATGGAACTTCTTAGTTTAGTTTTATCTTGATGCTTACCTAGCTCCTCACTAATATAACTTGCATACCCCTGCCTCACCCCTAAAGAGAGGATGTCAATTTCTCCGCCCATAATAATTTTCCCAGGAATGTGTTCCGATATTGGATTACTTAGCTTTTCCTTATATATTGATCTCATATATTTTTTTCCTTTTTTAGGGCATTAAAAAAGCCCTTGTGAATTCCCTAACTTTAGTTAAGAAAATCACAAGGGCCTTTAAATTGGCGGTGCCACCTTGTACTAATTCAAAAAAATCCCGCTTTCGCGAGATGTCAAAGAATTACTTATTCCTGACATGCTCCGTTACCGACACATGTTACTGTCTTTTACGGTTTCGTCTCCGTGTTCTATTTTGAGAACCAGCTCCTTGTGCGCGACTACAAGTACAAACGCTTTTGATATTTAGTTGTATGAATATACTATCATAAATTTTATTTTTTGCAATACTCTACTATAGGTCAAGCTGCTATTTTAGTAGAAATTTTTAACTTATTATTCAAAGGTCTGAAATTCCTGACTTTTTTTATATCTTTATTTTCTAAGTGTTTATTCTTTTCATTTACCCCGAAAAGTATTTCGTGTCTTTTACTTCGGGGTGTCTTAGTTGTTGTTATGTTACCAATTGGATCGACCACCTCTACTTCTTCGTCAGGATCTTGCTGATATTTATTTATAACTTCTGATACCCTGCCCCCGGAGACAGTTCTTTCTACTTCTAGAAGCCCTGCTACTAATCTGACCTCTTCTCTTAAACGATTAAGCATAGTTCTGGCAACTTTTCTAGATGAATCAATATCTGCGCCGCCCCATGCAGCAACTCTTTTATCATGATCAGTCCCGGTATCTCCGTCTGCATCTGGACCTAAAGCGGCAACAGCGTCAAAGCCATGAGGCTCAACCATTCCTAAATATCCGGGTCCGGGTTCAATTGTCCCGCTTTTGGCACCCGTTCCATTTGCGTGCAGTAATACCAAATGCTTTGCTTCGTGTAAGGCAGTTTTACTTAAAGAAATATTTGCATAAGGAATAATAGGTCTTACTTTTGCACTCCAGCCTTTGGGATATTCAGCAAGCTTATCGGCTATGAATCTCTCATTCATACCTAAATTATAGTCCTTGGTGTCAAATTATCTTTTAAGAAGTCGCCAATAAATATAAATATTCACAAGCATTAGTATTTGTAAGATCAAGAGTCCTTTGGCCGGATCAAGTAAATCTGCGATATATCCCACTGAGTAAGAAGCGAGGGCAAAGAATAAAGATCCAGCCAATGCATTTAAAGAACCCATTGTTGCTCTTTGCTTATCAGTAAATTCTTTTTGAAAAAGGGTAGATTTTGCAGTTTCTGAAATTCCAAAAATTGGAGAACCTAGTATAGATATTATTGGAGAAAGTATCGTTACAAAAGCAAAAGCAATAATATTTATTGTATGGGCGAATATACTACCGAACAAAAGAGCTTTAATTGCTTTAAATTTTGTGATTACTTTACCTGCAATAAAAAATCCAAATGCTGCTCCAATATTCCCAAGAGCTTTAGGTATTCCGACAGCCCAAATTGGCCAAATTGTTGCAACAAAAGCCGATCTAAAAAGCCAACCGCTTTCACCTAAACCATAAGCCCAAATACTGGCAAAGCTTAATAATCTAAGTTTAGGATTTTTAATAAATAAGGTAATTGCTTCACCTAAGTGGTTATATAAATTTCCGCTTTTTTCCGATTTAACTTTCGGCTCTATGAATAGAAAAGATAGTCCTAGATTTATAAGCAGTGGAATAAGGCTTAGCCAAAAAACAAAGCTGTATGAAAAATAGTATGCGAGAAAGCCTCCGGCCAAAGCTGATATTGCGGCTCCTGTCTGCATCATACTGTTAGTTTTTCCATGAAAGTGGTGATATTCATTTTGCATATCTTTTTCTTTTAGAGAATCGTGAAGTAAAGCTTCATTATTTCCACTGAAGAACGATCTCGAAAGGCCTTGGAGTACTGCCCCGAGAATTAAAAACCAATATGAAAGACCTAATGCATAACAAAAGACTGACATAACACAGGCTATAGATGCCAGAATAATTGTTTTTCTCCTGCCAATATAATCAGAAAAAATCCCTGTTGGAACTTCGAATAAAGATGAAGAAACACTCATAACACCCCAGACCATCATTCCTAAAGCATAAGAACCGGCTATTTCAGAAAAATATAATATTTCAATAGGATAATAAAATCTAAAGTCTGAGAAAAAATCATAGAGATATAAGAGCTTAATATTTCTTAAAACATTTCTTCGGGATTGCTGAAACATTCACTAATTATAACTGAGAGAATAATAATTATTTGAGAAGAGCGACTAGAAGTAGGGCAACAATGTTTGCAACTTTAATCATTGGGTTGATGGCTGGTCCGGCAGTATCCTTATAAGGATCGCCGACTGTGTCGCCAGTGACTGCTGATTGATGAGCGAAGGAGCCTTTGCCGCCTAAGTTACCTTGCTCAATATATTTTTTAGCGTTATCCCAAGCGGCTCCGCCAGTTGTCATAGATAAACCAACGAATAAACCAGTGATAATTATACCGACGAGCATTCCGCCTAAGGCGATAGGACCTAAGAAAAGACCAACTATGATTGGAGCTAAGACAGGGATTAGAGTTGGGATAATCATTTCTTTTTGAGCAGCTGCAGTAACTATTGAAACACAGGCAGCGTAATCTGGTTTTTGAGTGCCTTTCATAATGCCTTTGTAAAGTTTGAATTGACGGCGGACTTCTTCAACAACAGCTTGTCCAGCTTTACCCACTGCTTCCATAGCAAAGGAGGCAAATACATAAGGCAATGCGCCACCAATAAATAATCCAACTAAGACTTTAGGATCATTAAGGGCAAATATAACTCCTGAACCTAGTTCTTGTGTGTAGGCTGCAAAGAGAACTAGTGCTGCGAGGCCGGCTGAGGCAATAGCATAACCTTTGGTGACTGCTTTGGTGGTGTTGCCAACGGCATCCAAAGGATCAGTCACACTCGCACGGATTTTAGCAGGCATACCGCTCATTTCGGCGATTCCTCCGGCGTTATCAGTTATCGGACCAAAGGCATCGATAGCCACAACTATTCCAGCCAGAGATAACATGGCAACTGCAGCGATAGCGACTCCATAGAGATCAGCTAAGAAGAAAGAGATTAGAGTAGCGGCGCAGATTAAGATGATTGGAGCAAAGGTAGATTTCATAGAAACTGCGAGGCCTGCAATAACATTAGTGCCATGGCCAGTTGCTGAAGCCTGAGCTATTGAACGAACAGGACTATACTTTGTCCCTGTGTAATACTCCGTAATTATCATCATGCCGGCTGAAACTGCTAAACCAACAAGGCTGGCCAGGAATAAGTTTGTCGAGGAGAAGATTGCGTTGCCTGCCCACATAGCATCAGTAATAAAGTAAAAAGAAACTGCAGATAAAACAACAGCTACGCCAAGACCCTGATATAAAGTACCCATAATCCGGCCACCTGTGAGACGGGCAAAGAATGAACCAATAATTGAAGCAAAAATACCGCCTGACATTAATGCCAGAGGATAATAAATAACTGTTTCAGAGCCAGGGATTAAGAATTCACCGAGCAGAATTGCGGCAATTGCAGTCACAACATAAGTCTCGAAAATATCAGCAGCCATTCCAGCATCGTCACCAACATTATCGCCTACAAGATCAGCAATAACAGCAGGATTTCGAGGATCATCTTCCGGAATTCCGGCCTCAACTTTACCAACCATGTCACCACCAACGTCTGCGCCTTTAGTATAGATTCCCCCACCGAGTCTAGCAAAAACTGAGATCAAAGAAGCTCCAAAACCTAAAGAAACTAAAGCTGGGATATCGAGAGAATATTGGTAAAAGCCATAAGTTACGCCTAAAGCCAAGCCAACAACTATAAAACCTGTGACTGCTCCGCCTTTAAAGGCGACATCAAATGCCTGAGCTAAACCTTTTTTTGCAGCTTCAGCGCATCGGATATTTGCTCTAACGGCTACAACCATACCGACGAGACCGGCAACAGCTGAGAATAAAGCACCGATAACGAAGCCGATTGCACTATTTAAGGAGATGAAGAGACCGATCAGGACAGTTATTACTAGCGCAACCAGGGAGATAACCATGTATTGTCGGGTTAAATATGCGGTAGCACCTTCCTGAATTGCTGAGGCGATTTCCCTCATTTTGTCGTTACCTGTGGGGAGTTTTAAGATTAACCAAGCAAGAATGAGTCCATAAGCTGTGGCGGCGATTGAGCCGGACCAAATAAAGTAATTTAAAATTTGTGGTGTTAATTCAAAACCCATATAGACCTTGGCGGCAGTGGGGATATTATTACAACAACTACAGGTTACAGGTCAAGAGGGAATGTGGAATTAATTGACCTAATTAACCTAATTTCTAATTTATCTAAACAAGCACCAAGGTTAGAATGACTTAAATTTGGGACTTGGATATTGGGATTTTCTTATGTCAATTAGAGCACTTAGATATTAGAAATTCTATTCTTCTCTACTTTTCTCTATTACTTCCTTAGCTTTTTCTGCTCCGCCCCAGCCTTTTAGTTCAACTGTAACTTTTTGAAGATCTTTGTAATGCTGGAAGAAATGCTCGATTTCTTTTTTGATGTGAGGAGATAGATCTGAAAGATCTTTAATATGATTAAATCTAGGATCTTTAGAAGGGACTGCAATAATTTTTTCGTCTTTTTCGCCGTCATCAACCATGAATAAAACTCCTACCGGACGAGCGGAGACGAGTGCTCCAGGGAATGCGGAATGATCAAGTAAAACAAAAGCATCGAGATGATCGCCATCTTCGCTTCTGGTTCCAGGTATAAACCCATAGTCGTATGGATGAGCCATGGCTGTGTAGTTAACACGGTCTAGTTCGATTAGTCCGAATTCCTCGTTGAATTCGTATTTGTTTCTAGATCCTTTTGGGATCTCTAGTACTACATATATTTCGTTTGGAAACTTTTTACCGACACCAATATTATGCACTGTCATTTTAGTATATCAATAATCTTTGGGGTTACCTAGAGATTAATTTTGATTGAGGAATTATACTAAATTTTAGGACTTATAGTCAAATATAAGAAGCTATTCACAAGTTATTGGTACTGCTTGGGCAGCTACCTCTCGGCCACTGCTTAGAGAGTGTTTCAAATCGGGACTGTCAGAGTGGACGATTCTCAATCTGGCAACCGTACCTTTAGGCACACTCACGCCGTTAGGCATCTCAAATGATTCCTTGGCAGAGCCATTAAATGGTCGCTCGGGATTAAACCGACTTAGTCGTTGAGGAGTCCAGAAAATGAGAAGAGAATCGTCGCGGGTCCGATAATTACTGACCACTTCAATTTCTATGTGTTTTCCCTCTGCACGATTATTCGTCATTTTATTTTCTTCGCAGGAGTAAGATATTTTGAAGGCTGGGTCATTATTTATAGAACCTGACAGAGCGGCATATATCCCTATCCCAACACCGGCTAAGACACTTAAAGATTCAGTCTTAAAATTACGCAGAAACTTTAGCCTCTCTATAGGAGCTTGGACTGATTCAATTCTCATCTGCGAATTATAATCTAAAAAGATCTATAGGTCTAGATGGTTAAGCAAAAGCTGGAGGAAGGGTTGAATGAATTTTCTTGGCTTTAGGAAAAGGATTTCTGATTAGAGCGATTTCCAGTACCTGGTCCATATGCTTGACTGTGTGGAATTTTAGATCAGCAACAATATGTTCTGGAATATCTTCCAAATCCTTTTTATTGTTTTCAGGAATAATAATATCTTTAACACCAGCCCTGTGGGCAGCGAGGACTTTTTCTTTTAAGCCGCCGATTTCTAGAACCCGACCTCTTAAAGTAACTTCTCCGGTCATGGCGATGTCTTTTTTAACAGGGATTTTAGTAAAAGCTGAAACAATAGCGGTAGTTAAAGCGATTCCAGCAGAGGGACCGTCTTTAGGAACTGCGCCTTCAGGAACGTGGACGTGAACATCGACTTTATGGAAGAATTTTTCATTTAAGCCTAGAGCTGCCCAACTTGAACGGACATATGACATTGCAGCTTGAGCTGATTCTTTCATAACGTCTCCTAATTGACCTGTTAATTGAATTGCACCTTTACCAGGCATTAAAGTAACCTCGATAAACATAATTGATCCGCCAACTTCACTCCAAGCGAGGCCAGTCGAAGCGCCGATCATATCTTCAATTTCAGCGAGCTCTGGCAAGAATTTAACAGGACCTAATAATTTTCTGACAACTTCTTCAGTGACCGGATAGCTAGATTTAATTTCGCCTTCAGCGATTTTTCTGGCGATTTTTCTAATTACTGCGGAGAGCTCCCGCTCTAAACTTCTGACTCCGGCTTCACGAGTGTAGCCATCGATAACCTGATAAATAGCGCTTTCATCAAAATCGAGTTTGATTTTAGAATTTTTTAGTCCGTGAGACTCGATTACTTTTGGTAATAGATGGTTCTTAGCGATATTAAATTTTTCATCTCTGGTATAGCCTGGATAAGTAATGACTTCGAGACGATCACGCAGTGCCGGAGGAATGGTATCGAGCATGTTTGCTGTGGTTATAAACATAACATTAGACAAATCGTAAGGCACTTCTAAATAATGATCTGAGAAGGAATGATTTTGTTCAGGATCAAGCGCTTCAAGCAAGGCTGCTGAAGGATCACCTCGGTAATCGGCTCCGATTTTATCAATTTCGTCTAACATAAAGACCGGATTTGAGGTTCCAGCTTGTTTGACTGATTGGATCATGCGTCCTGGCATAGAACCAACGTAGGTTCTTCTGTGACCTCTGATTTCAGCTTCGTCTCTGATACCACCGAGAGAAACTTTAACAAACTTTCGGCCTAAGGCTTTGGCGATTGATTTTCCGATTGAGGTTTTTCCAGTACCCGGAGGTCCAGCGAAACATAAGATTGGGCCGTGGAGTTTGCCTGATAATTTATAAACGGCTAGGTATTCCATAATTCGCTCTTTAACTTTTTTTAGTCCGTAATGCTCGGCATCCAAAACTTTTTCAGCTTTTTTCATATCGATTTTTGTTTTGGGTGCACCTTTCCAAGGCAAATCAGTTAACCATTCAATGTAATTTCTAATATAGGCAGCTTCAGGATTATACGAGGACATTTTTGCCAAACGACCAAGCTCTTTATTAGCTTTATCACGAACTTCTTTAGGCATGCTGGCTTTGCGGATCTTAAGTTCAAACTCGCGGACTTCGGAATTTTCAGAAGCTTCACCTAACTCTTCTTCAATTGAGCGCATTTGTTCTCTTAAAATAGCTTCTTTAGTCATCCGGGAAACTCTCTCCTGAGTATGGGAAGAGATTTTTTGAGAAATTTCCAGAATTCTGATTTCTTTGGCGAGTAATTCGGAGACTCTTTGAAGTCTTTCTGAGGCTGCAACCATTTCTAAAATTTGCTGCTTATCGATTGTTTTAAATTCGATCATTTGGCAAATTGTATTAACTAGCTGATTTGGATCATCGCTTGAGGAAATTAGCGGCCAGTTTGTAAGTGAGGACATATCAAATAACGGATTTCCGTTGAGTTCCAGATATTTTCGTAATTGCTCACGAACTGTTCTAATTAAAGCTTCTGTTTCTTCATTTCTCTCATATAGCTCAGGAATTTCTTCAATTTCAGCTTCTAAATAATTATCAGTCTGGGTGAAGCCTTTAATAAATACACGGGTTAAGCCTTCGGCACTAAGTTGGTATTCATTATCGACTTTTAAAATTCTTTTGATTAAACAAACTGTGCCTACCTGGAATAAATCATCTTTTTTGGGATCATCGATGCGCTCATTCTTTTGGGCAACGAAAACTACTAAACGATTAGTAGCCCAAGCAGCATCAAGGGCCGCGCGTGATTTTGGACGGGCGGAGACGATTGGGACTGTGTTGCCAGGGAAAATAACAGTGCCGCGTAAAGGACCTACTGGTAAAGTTTTACTTAGTTTAATAGGGTTAGAGATTGGATCCATAAAAAAATTGGGAGTCCAAGTTAGAGGTTATTGGACAGTGGAGCTTATTTTACCACATCTGTTCAAGAGATAACTTCAACTGGATTTAGCAGTAATATATCATGAGTGCTAAAGAGTGTCAACCCGGTAAACGAAGGTTAGAGGGAATTACTTCTTCTTTTCTGCATATGCTTCAAGTTGCGTTATCAAATGACGAACCCCATCAGGTGCCCATTCAATTGTACCCGTAGAACAGACTGTACTTTTCAAGCCCTCACTTAACCGTAATCTGTACACTTTTTTAGGCTTTGAGATTTTTAGCCAATTATAAGATCTGTTAAAATTAGAAGGTGGATCCCAACTTAATAAGTCGGCCCATTCATTTAGATCTCTTATAGAATTGTCGTGCTCTAAAGAAAAAGACTTTGTCCAAATGTGACTATTATTTGCAACCAGTATACCCTTTGTTCCTAAGCGTATGCGCGTAAATTGGCGACTTTTTTTATCGCTTTGCAGGTATTGAATTTTTAACTCAGCTCCGATATCACCAATATCTCTTAACATTATGATATTATATCTTATAGTTATTTATTGTGCAAACTAAAAATTAGTAGTCTACTCCTGGTTTAGCTAGGAAGCCTTTTTCGAAGGGGTGTTTTATTGGCATCATTTCGGTTACTAAATCGGCGTGTTTGAATAGTGAAGGCTTGCCGTGGTGGCCGGTTAAAACCAAGTCGAGGGTTTTAGGTTTGTCTTTTATTAGTTGAATAACTTGTTTTTGGGTGACCATTTTTCCAGCAATTGCTCCAACTATTTCATCTGCTATAACTACATCATAATTTCCGGATACAACTTCCTTATATAATAGGTCATAAGTTTGCTGAGCCATTTTTTTGTGGTCTTTTATATCGGATTGGTCATCAAAGATTTTAACGAAACCTAAACCGCCCTGAATAATTTTGACGTAAGGCTTTAACATTTTGATGCCTTCCAGCTCACCTGAAAACCAGGTTTTGCCAAATTGGATAATTAAGACTTTTCTTTTGTAGCCTGCGGCACGTAAAGCCAAACCTAAGGCGGCAGTAGTTTTACCTTTGCCTTCACCGGTGTAGATAATTGTTAAACCGTGCTTTGTTTCTTTAAATTTTTTGCTGGGTTTCATTATTAATTAGTAGAGCATTTGCAGCCATCTTCTTTATAGCGGTCTTTGCCGCAGGATGAGCAATTTTCACTATCATAAGCTGGAGCTCCGCCTCCAGAAATCTGAGATTTTGAATATGCGGATGCAGCAATAGAGCCTGCTATTCCAGTGGATACAGAGTAGCGGCTCAGATCGATGGTTGGTTCAGATGTGCTGCCTTCCATTTTTTCAAAGAATTCAGAGCATCCTTTATTTCCACCGCAGTCTGTTACTGTCTCAGTATCTTCTGCATCAACAATTACTCCGTCACCTTTCATCTCGCTTGCTGTTTTTTCAGCCCATTGCAACCATTTTAGATGTGCTTCATCTGCGGCCATATCAACAAGACGCATTCTTTTTCCCTGAGGATCTCCACCTTCCCATACTCCATCGACCACTATACCTTCAATTAAGTAAATACCTTTGTCCTTGTAACGCTCATCAAACGCTGACCTACTCGTGAAATTAGGGTTTTCTAAAATTGCAGCTGCATCTTCTTTAACAGTATCTAGAAATTCTTTCCTTGTGTCTTGCAGGCCGAAGAAGTGCTGGACCACCTCGTGCTCACCTTGAGCATGACGGTTTTTAATTACTGAACCGGAGTTTTGAATAAAGTCGTCCATAAGTCCAAATTGATCAGTAATATTTTGAACTTCTTTGCTTGCGGCTATAATCCCCCCTTCAGATTGACCTTTCCAGCTTACAAATTCAGATTGGTTAATTCCGACGGTTTCACTCAACACTTCCCCTGCCATTCTAGTTCCTACCCCACCTGGATAAGCCATACTTATCGCAGCGATTTTCTTTACTGATTTTCCATCAATAATATGCTCTTTTATAAACATGACTTGTCCAAAGGCGCTCCAGGGCTTATCTGGGTCAATTTCTCTTTCTATAAATCGCTCTGGCTCTGCTTCAGCTGTATTATTTATTATCTGTTGCCTTGCCAAGACTTCTGGAGTTTTAGGGATTTCAGCAAGAGGCTCTACTTTTCTTTTCAAGAACGAGTCTATTTGAATCGGAGCAGGAAGCTCAGTAACAACCCTAAGCTGAGGTGTCATTTCAACAAGCGGTTGCAACTTTAAAGCATTCGCACCGCTAATTATTGGTGCCTTCGTTACTTCACGCCTATTTCTATATTGTTCTAAATCTTGAATCATATTATTTTGGAGTCTTTGGAGAATTGGGGTTAAAGAAACTTTGTTTTCTCGCTTTCGCTTGAAAATAAAAAAACCTTCTCTTTTGGAGAAGGTAACTTTCAATATCACCCTCATTGCTCGTGAGACTTATTCACTTTCAAAGAAACCTTCGACCCGGCTATTACGGTTGCGGCACAGTGTTTGAGTTTCACAAACTTCGGAGTTTCTTTATTTTTTCGATACTAACACATTGAGTATCCGCAGGAGTAGCATTTTTTGCACCCCTCTTCGAATACAAAACTCGCCTGTCCGCATTCCGGACAAAGATCGGCGGTTTTTTGAGTAGATTCCGTTATTAACGGCATTTGAGAAGTGATAACATCATCTGCACCAGTATTTTCGACTGGGGAAGCGGTTTCTGTTTCCATTGTTAAATTAAGAGGGACAGTTTCAATTTTTTCTGATGGATTTTCAGCGGTTATTGCTAAATCTTCAGCTAAAGCTTTAGCAATAGCGTCAGCTAAGGACATAACACGATCTTTGCCGAATCCAACGTGGGAAGCGCCGCCAATTCCCCGGAGTTGGGCCGAGATTTTTTGGGCAACTGTTTTAGGATCAGCGTTTGAAGCACTTCTGGCGAGTCTTAAGGATAGAGAAACTAAACGGCCCATTGCTTCAGCATCAGCCATTGTGTGCATTCCGCCTTTACCAACAGTAATGAAGACTTCAAAAGGATTATCTTGCTCATCACGATTGATAGTAATAAAACCTTCTCCAACTGGAGTCTGCATTTTATAGGTGCGTCCTCTTAAGATCATTGGGCGAGAAACGACAGTATCTTGTGTGGTCGCAGAATTCATTTCTACTTTGGCTACCTCAGTTTTTTTATCATCACCATGAGTTAAGACGGCAGTTCTTGAGCCGTCTCTGAAGAAAGTTACCCCTTTGCAGCCTAATTTATATGCTTCCATATAAAGCTCTTTAACCTGGTCGACTGTGAATTCAAAAGGAGCGTTGGCTGTTTTGGAAATCGAGGAATCAGTGTATCCCTGGATTAAAGCCTGGACTTTAACGTGATCCATAGGACTCATGTCATTTGCGCCGACGAAATAGTGAGGGCGATCAGCTCCAGGATTTTGCTTCATCCAGGCTTCGTATAGCGGATGATAAATAACGTGCTCGCCTATTCGATCTTTTCTGGTGAATTTGAAATCAAAAACTGGTTCGATTCCTGAGGAAACACCGGCTAGAAGTGAGGTAGTTCCGGTTGGAGCCTGAGTTAAAATAACAGCGTTTCTAATGCCCTGATTTTGGATTTTGCTTCTGATTGGCTGAGGCAGCTGTTTAATAAAATGGCCCTGTAAATATTTTTCCGAGTCAAACATCGGGAAGGAGCCTTTTTCAGCGGCTAAGTCAGAAGATGTGTCATAAGAGGCATCTCTAATTGTTTTATATATTTTTTCGATGACTGGTTGAGCATCTTCGGAACCGTAGGCAAGTTTCATCTTGATTAAGGCATCACCTAAGCCCATTGTGCCGATGCCGGTTCTTCTAATATCTTTAGCTTTTTTCTCGTTCTCTTCCCAGAAATAATAGTTGGCATCAACAACGTTATCCATAAATCTCATAGCGACTCTGACTTTAGCATCGAGATCGTCATAATCGAACACCCCTTCATCATTAACAAAAGCCGAGAGATTCATAGCGCCTAAGTTACAAACTGCCCATTCACCTAAAGGCTGTTCACCGCAAGGATTGGTGGAGAGTAATTTTTCAAAATACCAAGTATTTCCCCATTTATTGCTTCGCTCAAGGAAGTGAAGACCTGGCTCAGCGGACTTCCAGGCTGAAGTGCAGATTTGATCCCAAATTTCCCGAGCTGGCATTCTGGTGTATTCAATAACTGGCTTACCCATTTCTGTCCAATTTTCTAAAACACCATCCCATTTTTCATCATATTCAGGGTCAGAAACATCGGGAAAAACAGTTACCCATTCTTCATCTTTTTGAACGGCTTCCATAAATTTATCAGAAACACAGACTGAGAGATTAGCTCCGGGAATTGAAACCCCATCTTCTTTGGCGTGAATGAATTCAATAACATCTGGATGCCAGTCGTGAAGCATGAGCATTAGAGCGCCGCGTCTTGAACCACCCTGCTGAATAACGTCGTGATTGGCGGCTGAATATAATTTTGCCCAAGAGACTGGTCCTGAGGATGTGCCGTTAACTTTTTTAACACGAGCACCGTGAGGTCTTAAAGATGAAAGATTGATTCCAACTCCTCCACCTCTTGCCTGAATCTCTACGGTGTGAGTGATGTTTTCCATGATGCCCTGTCTTGAATCTTTGGGAGAAGGGATAACATAGCAATTGAAGAACGTGACTTCGTAGCCCGTGCCGGCACCGGAGAGAATACGGCCGGCTGGAACGAATTTAAATCCTTCCATGGCAGAATAAAACTCTTTTGCCCAATGTTTTCTTAAAGGATGGGTTTTTTCCATTTGAGCAATTCCAGCGGCGACTCTTTGCCACATTTCTTCTGGAATAAATTCGGTTGGTTCACCGTTAACGTCTTTAAGCGAGTAGCGATCCATAAAGACTTTTTGACGGATACCATCTAATTCAGTTTTGGTCCGGATTTTTGGAAGTATTCCTTCATCAAAGGCTCTGTTTACATCTTTGATTTCGGCTTTTTTGGCGTTATCTGCTGGGATTTGAATTTGTAGAGCGACTGCTTTGTTTTGATTTTGTTTTTTCATTTTATTTTTAGTATTCTTCTAATTTTAAGTTGGCAAGTTCTTTTGGAAGCGAAGCTTTCAACGAACTCTACTCTTCTAGCTTCAGGTTTGCGAGTTCTTTTGTAAAATCGCTGGCCTGCTTAAATTGTCTGTAAACGGAAACAAATCTTAAATAAGCTATTTGGTCCAGCTTTTTAAGTTCTCCGAGTACTTCCCGACCGATAACCTTGCTGTCAATCTCAGCTACTTCCTTAGAGCGGATTTTACGCTCAAGTTTAGCCAGGATGACATCTAGATTCTGATAAGCCGGACGCTTTTCCAGACATCTTTCAAGTCCCATTCTGAGTTTTTCAATATCAAAAGGCTGTCTTCTACCGTCCCGCTTGATAACTAATAACTCGACTGCGCTTGCCCGTTCGTAGGTAGTGTAGCGTCTTTTACATTTCAGGCACTCTCTTCTACGTCTAATTTCACCAGTGCCTTTTACCGATCTTTTATCGATAACACTGCTCTGTAAGGATCTGCAAAATGGGCAATACATACAACATATTGTACCTCATTGGTCTTGAAGACTCAACATGTATTAATGTAAAAATAAGATTAACATATTGTCTTAGGTAACTGTCAATACACTAGATGTTGTATTAGACTAGCCTAAAATATAACTTGCAAGCTCAGCTAGGACTTTATTTTATGTAATTCCGGAGAATTTCTAAGAAACGATCGTAGTAACGATAGTAAATCCAGATATTTATCAGGATAAGTGAGGGGAAAATAAATGATTTTTCTAATAGACCACCGGTTTTTAATCTAAGAAATCTGAGTGGAGGTACGCCGAAGCGAATTGGGATTGGAAAAAGCCAAGGAACGCCGTCACGGGTGATAGTATCCATTAAGAGGTGCGAGACAAAACCAATCATAAAAGCCCACCAAACTATATCCATATCAACTATCAAAACAGAGCTCATTGCCTGAAGAATTAACTTTGAGCCAATACCAAATAAAGCGATACCTATTAAGGAGTGAGAGATGAACCGATGGCCTCCAAAAAGAGGAGCGAATATTCTACCCCATACCGAACCACCTCTAAGCCTGCCCCAAAGAGTAGCTGTTGATTGGTCAATATCAGGTGCCAGTCCGCCGATAAAATTGGCGGAGATAGCAACAATACCGGTGGCCAAAGAGATGTGCTCTGGAAGAGGCTGAGTGGCGATCACATATGATAAAGCGGTAAAGGCTGCTAGGTCGTGAGTTCTGCCGGTCATTTGATTAGTGTATCAAGAATCAGGAGTTAAGATCTATAAAGCTTTGACTCTAATGAGCGTGTGTGGTAGTTTTAAAGATAGATGCGGATTCAAGCACTTATATTAATAGCAATTGTTTTTACTTTTTTTGTTTTTTCGATTGCAGCTTCAGTATCAGCGCACTAAATACCCCAGCCACACTTAATTAATCTTCATTTACATAAACTGGATTTAAGAAAGAGAGAAATTATTTTGGAGAAATTGTAACTTTAGTCATGACATCCCCGACAGCTATTTCATCTACTATGTCCTGACCTTTAGTAACTTTGCCAAAAATAGTATATTTAGCAGGTAAATCAGGATTATTATCAAGCATGATGAAGAACTGAGAACCATTTGTGTTCGGACCTGAATTAGCCATAGCGACTATACCTTTATCATATTTGCGCTTAACGGGTTCGTCATTAAATCGGTAGCCTGGACCGCCTGTCCCATTACCTAGAGGATCTCCGCCTTGAATAACAAAGCCGGGAACGACACGATGGAAAGTTAAATTGTCATAGAATCCTTCATTAGCAAGGAAGATGAAGTTAGTCGCGGCCTGAGAGGCTTCAGGATAAATTTCAAACTCAATATTGCCTTTGGTGGTTTCAATGACAGCTTTTTTATTTTTTAACTGAGCTGCAGGCATTGGGGTTGGGGCTTGGGTGTAAGATTTTTTATCATTCATAACATTGGCGGCTTGAGTAGCTTCTTCCTGCACTGGCTGGGTTGGCTGCGGTTCTGAAGCCGCAGACGGAGAAGGAGCCGGTGAAGTAGAACTTATTAACCGGGTCGCAATTATTCCAATAACGGCAACAATTGTTATAGCTATGAAAATTACTGTAAACGACTTCTCACTCATCCCAACAGGTTTTATACCACTATCATTCTTTTTTGGCAAGCGGACCAGTCACAGTCAACGACCAAATAATGTGATCACTTTATTATCGTAAGGCTCACTCAAAGTTATAGTTACTTTTATATCCTCTTTCTTCATAATAAATGTCAGCATAATAAAACAAAGGACTATAAAGAATAGCCAAAAAACTGTGTCATTTTTGATAAATCTAATTATTGCTTTGGCCACAGAGCTATTCTAACAGGACTAATTAAGAATTAAGAAGTTTTGCGATAACCACTAGTCTTTCTGAGTCGAGAAATCCGGTACAGGTGTAAAGAGTTACCCTATTGTCTGGTGAATCTTTAAGGATAGAGGTTTCGGAAGGAAGTACTTTTGTTATAAATTCGATTTCAAAATCTTTTGATGAGTTGTCTGAGTAAATTATATTAATATTGTCGCCGGGTTTTACTTTTTTTAGATCACCTAATAGATTTGGCCAGTTATGACCATACAGAACGCTATTACCTTTGGCTCCTGGAACAACCGTAGTTTTAAGATAGGAAATTGCGTTAGGAAAAGCCTGCCAATTATTATTTTTAATTTCCGCAGGAGTAATTGAGAGAGCTAAATCTATAGAATTTATTCTTAAACCAATAGGCTGAAGTTCAGAATTTTCATTATCAGAGACGGCGATTGCTTCAGGTAAATCAAAAGCTAAGTTTTGAGGATTATATCTTTGGAATATCAGGTAGCTGAAGGCTATAAAACTTATTAGACCAAAAATAAGTAATAGGTTACCTAAAAAAACAGACTGAGTTAGTTTTGTACCCTCATTATATTTTGCCATTTTACTTGGATAAATTTGTTGTTCTTCTTTTTAGAATAAGGCCCAGAAGCAGGGATATTCCTGAAGTTAGAGCAGTGCCTAAGACAAAAATTGTATTTCCGGTTGAGGCGAGACCTAAAACCTGCCCTACTCCGCCCGATACTGAAAGAGATGAGGAGCCCCCAGCTCCAGAATTACTGCCTGATGATCCAGATCCATTACTACCTCCAGAACTACCTGAACTATCGTTACTTCCACCTGATGATTTACAGCTATAGTCTGAATTTTTTGCTAGGTACGGAGCGTTTTCTAATCCCCACAATGCTCCGTTGGGAATATAAATCCAACCCTGAGCCTCAAGAACACTAATTTTAGATTGAGTCAAAGCGGGTATTTTCCAGAAATTTGTCTGAACACCATTACCATCGGTTGGGCAAAAGCATTGAGTAATGGCGTTACTCGCGACTGCATAGACGGTGTCTTTTCCTTCAAATAATCCTGGACGGCCAGCAATTCCGTGAGTACCAGTTTCATAGTTAGCTTTGAGATCTCCTTGAGGGTTAACACAGGAGGTAAAGGTAGGTATTTCGTACGCGAGAGCTTGACCTGAATTAATTAATAGGCTGAAAATAACGAGAAAAATAACGAACACTATCTTCATAAGTTTTATTAAAAATTTCGCATGTTTTTTATCATAATAAAAAACATTATGGGTTATTGTATCACGACTATGGGTTTAAATCAACGTGGAGATATTAGTTTTGTTTTTTTATAATATTCTCTTATCATATCTACAGCTGCTTTGGGAGTACCTCCTGAATTCCACAATTCGGTAGAACCTCCAACATTAGTCCAGTAATTTACACCAGTTACTTCTTCAACAAGACTCACTTCTTGCAAAGCTTGGTTAATCCAGTCAGCCTGTGCCTTATCTGTCATTGCTCCATGTATGTCAGGAATCGGTGCACCAAATTCACCCAGAACAACTTCACCTTTTGATTTCTCAGCTATCTTTCTTGCGTCTTTGGCAAGTTTTTCAGGATCTTTGATGTAATGATCAATAACTACTAAGTTTCCGAGCTTATTTGTTGTATCCTCATCCATAACTAGAGTTGCGACATCATAATTCATAGAATAAAAACCAGGCTGAACTTGCTTATCAATATTGGCAAATGATTCTTTAGAAATATTGTATTCATCAATTAGGAATTTACGATGTCCTATTACATCACCATTATGCCTCGGGTCCCCTGGTCCACCGTTCTCGCATTCAGGACATGAGGTAAAAATGTCTCCATCTTCAAATAGACCAGGATTATTTTCAATAAACTCTTTGAGTAATATTTTATGTTCTTCTCTGGTCATTCTTTCGTAGCCAAACCAATTTTCCCAGCCTGAAAAATTACCTCTAAACCAGACTTTAAGATTCTTCTCTCTTGCAACGGTAACCCATCTTTTCAGGAAAGGTAGGAATTCGGCATCGTATGGAGTACTTATGGCAATATGTGAAGCTCCTAGCAATGCTATGTCACTAACTTGTTTACTAATAATGGTATCGAATTCTTGATCCTCCATCATTTCGCGTGCGAGATCTCTTGAATATTTTACAGTATCAACCGAACGAAAATCCCACAGATGAATTCTTTTTAGAGCAGATTCTTTATGATATTCTTCAATTTTTGAGTTGAAGTAGGAGAATAACAAGAATATGACTATTGTTATAGCTGAGACTATTAATACTTTTTTGATCATATTAGAATACTACTTTTGCTTGCCTAAGATAGGTTTTGTATTGAGGTTAGGGAGGAACTCTGGCTTTAGTTCGTAGATATCTGCAAACGGGTAAGACTTAACAAGAATATAGTTATTAATATCTGGAGTTTGCGATACAGCTCTCCACGTAGAATCGTTATTGTCATGAGTTCTGGCAATAATCCATCTTGCCCATCTTTCAGGATTTGTTGTTGCGGATTCCCAATATCTGCCGGTACCTTCATGGATAAATTTTTTCATTGGTAATCCAGATGAAAAAATAATAGCGTCGTGTGAGGCTGCTGAGATTAAAATGAACCCATCCCTATCTTTAGCATTTTGAGATAGCCAATCTGATACTTCGCTGACATTTTTCTGAGAAGATCCAACTCTGGCATCATCAATAGTAACTGCATCAAAGTTTTGGAACTGGAAGAAAATCGTAAGTAGTAAAAGCCCGATAAGGACTGCTCTAAGATTCTTAACCCTATCGATAAGAAAACCAATAAAGATTGCTATTGATGGCATCATCATAATGCCGTATCGGACATTGAACCAGACATCACCAGAAAGTCCTTGGATAAATAGAACTGAATGCCCAAGGTATAATGCTAATATATTGAATAAAAGTGGTGCAACTAAAGCAAACACTGCAAATTTTACCGGTGTTAATAGCTTCTTATCGAACCAAATAGCTACTAACCCAAATATCCCAAGAAGTGCTGAGAAAGCTCCGGAATTATAGGCTAGAGCATATGTATAAAACTTAGCTGAAAGAAACCAATCATGTTTGGTAATTAACTCCCCCGCACTTTCTAATTGCTGTTGCTGGGCATGAGCTGAGTATGGGCCAAAGGCAAAGAAAAACGGATCTTTAAAAATTAATAGGTTCCATAGTAACCATAGAAAAACTCCAAGACCTGCTAACGTACAGAAAGCAATGACGACTCCCTCTATTTTGAAATATTTAGCAGGGAGATCCTTTATTTTAAAACTACCCACCCGCATAAGATTAATGACTATAAGAATAACTGATACGAAAAATAGGAACCAACCATCATATCTGACGAGAGTTGATAACATTATCCAAAATGCGGCTTTAACCAGATTAATAATTCTGCTTGATTGGTGCCAGATCATTAGGTCGTAGGCTGCGGCGGTCATTGTGAAAAGTAATAATAGTTCAGTCATTGCGGTAGATTGCAAATATAGAATATTAATGTTTGCTACCAGCACAAGAACTCCCATCCATCTACCCATTAATCCTGCTCCTAGTTTTTGAAGGAACTTATAGACTAATACACCTGTTCCAATAAAGGAGGACATCGAGACAATTGCACCGGATAAACCTGTGTGCCACATAAAATCATTCCAGATTGTAGGAATCATTAGAACGTGAGGTAGAGGTAACCAGACACTACCAATTTGGGCGAAACCTGGCTTTAACCCTTCTACTACTCTTCGGCCAATATTTAAATGGGATCTGGCATCGTTGTATGCGAGCCCTAATCCGTTTTCAAGAAAGTATAGAAATCCGCCTACGGAAATGCCTGAAAGTATTAAAATTATGAAGTAGAGTCCATACTTAGAGAAAAAATCTTTAATTTTGTCTAGTAAAGAGACATTAAGCTCTATTTCTATTTCAGCTAACTTATTTATTTTTATCATTTTCTTCTCCAGTCTAGTGCGTTAAGTGTAATTAATGGCAATGCCACTGAGAGAATAATTAGCCCCGTCAGGAAATAGTAGTATTCCCATGCAGTGAAATATTTGTTAACTGTAGTATTAAATACAAAAGATTTAGATTGATTAATGCCTAGCATGTCAAAATTTCTTTCATAAGTGTATTTTTCTTGTTTGCCTGTTAGCTGCTCCAGACCCAAAACTTCAACCTGAGGAGGATTTCTATTGGAAGTAATAGCACCTACGGTATTTATAGCTGCCGAATATACAAAAAGAGATAAGAACACAAGTATAAATATAATATTCCGATGGAACCTGTTTAGGGCGACACCAAGGAAAATGGCGAGTATTGCATAAGAAGGTACTAAATATCTCGAACCAAACGCCCATCCTCCCCATGCATCACCCCACATAGAATACAGCAGGATATTTGTTCCCATGATTGCAATAAGAAGAGACGTTAATCCCGAATCTTTCCTGTAAAAATAAAACATTCCAATGAAACCCAATAGTATGACCGGTGTAAAATATATAATGCCTCTGTCAGGACTAATAAAATGAATATAAAAGCCGTTTAATATATTTCTGGTCTTAAAGAATCTGAGAGCTGACTTTTTTTGCTGATCAGGATTGATAAACTGGGCAACATTAGTTGTTCCTGTATTTTTTGGAGCAGCTGGCTTACCTTGTTCATCTATTTCTTTAACCGATGCCACAGTACCTCCAAGTCTCATAGCGTCGCCATAAGATATTTTGTTGAACCACCCGAAAAGTAAAAGAGGGACTAAAGCAGTGACTAAAGTCAGAACTGCTAATGTCTTCACTCCTACCTTAACCTTGTTCTGATCAATTTTTGCGTAAACTACTCGCCCTAATGCATATATCCCGATCGGGAAAACCATAAAAAGATTTGGATTATCTACTGCTAAAGATATGGCTAAGATAAACCATATAATTACCAGTGGCCAAATTCCTTTAAATCTTTGCAGCAGATATACACTTAGAAGTATTATAAATGTGGATATATGATGCTGATATAGAGATACGGCATATGCGAAAGCCGGTGTCGCGAATAGAAAAATGATACTACTTATAGCAGATAAAATACTCCTTACACCAAGCCTTAGGAGGATTAAATTTATTAAGGCTGCGTTCATTATCGCGAATAATGCTATTACAGCATAAGTGCCAACTTGCGAAGAGCCAAATTCCTTACCTATAATATATCCTGGTATTGTTATATAGGCTACGCCTGGTGCAAAAAGTGAGACATAATTACCTTTACTATAACCTAAGTCGGGTGTCGAGAATTTTGCTATTGGAACCGAGAAATGAACAGAATTATCCTCAACGAAGGAATATGTCAGAGCAAATTTACCTCTTTCAGGTGAGAGCTCTAAAGGACCATTATCTTTCCAGTACGGTTCGTTAATGGTAGCATCACTAGGATTACCAGCTATGCCCCTTATAGAAAGAGTTAGAATTACGAAACTGAAGATTATTAATAGTATTGAAGTAATTATTTTTTTCATGATATTTTCAATTGCTTAGTTGTTTTATCAGTTTCCCAAAAATCCTTATGTTGTATATTATAGTATTTTCTATGGGTTCTTGTATAGATATAAATAAGTACGTAGCAAAAAGTAATCACTGGGTTTAATAGGAATTCAAGAATGAGGGATTTAAATTTTAGAGCTTTAGGTATGTCGTATTGTTTAGATATATCCTCTTTAAAATAAGACATATTTTCCTCCCGAGACATTTGAAACTTATCACTCTGCTTAATATGCTCTTCAAGATTGCTAGGAGCTCTGAAATATGCTTTTAGTTCTTTGCCGATATTAACTTCAGATTTAAGTTTTTTTGCATAGAAATAAATATAAGCATCACTATTCCAAATTGTTTTCGGCAGCTCTATTCTTTTATATAATTTTTTAGAAAGTATGATCAGTCTGCCGTTGCAGGAAAGATAATTGTCGCCTGAATTCCAGGATTCTGCGACTCTTTTATTAATATTTGCTCCTACCAAGACGAGTCTCTCAATGAATGTCTGAGGCTTGATACCTAGGACATTTCCTAATATCAGGTCACCATTATAAGTGCGGACAATTTCCTCGACTAAGGTATTGGTTAAGTAGATATCATCGTTGGTTAATACCAAAATGTCAGAACTCGATTTTTTGAATAAATTATTAATTCTTTGGGCTTGGCCTTCTCTTCTTTTATAGTGAAGTAGACTCAGCTTTGGATTTTTTATTTTATTCATGATTTTGCTTTTTATCTTATTACCATCTATAGCCACATAAATTTTATCTATTTCCGAATAAAAAGTTTGATTGTAGATAGAGCGGAGTGTGACAACAAGACTTTCTCCGGCTTCGTAAGTAGGTATAGCGATTGATATTTTTAATTTCTTTTTCATATTAGCTTTAGATACAAGTTATTCATTTTTTCAGCAACTGCACCCCAAGTTTCCTGAGAACCAATATTTTTATTATTCTTTTCGATTTGAATAATTTCTTTCTTGTTTTTGTTTTTTATGACATATTCAATCTTGCTTGCTAAAGATTTATAGTCAAAAGTTTCAACACAGTATCCGTTCACATTATTTTTTATTAGATATGGAAGTGCAGTATTGTTGGCCACGATACAGACTAATCCTTGGCTCATTCCTTCGTGAACCACATTACAAAAACTCTCCCAATGTGCCATATGGACCATCATCTGGGCTTTATTCATGAGATAGAATTTATCGACCCCGGAAATGACTCCCGTGAAGACAACTCTTTCTTCAAGCCCCAACGATTTAATTAATTTTTTGAGGGAATTAAAATAACCGGATTTCTCTGAATCTGCTCCAGTAATAGCATATTTTAGGTTACCTGGGATCAGACTAAGAGCTCGAATTGTCGTTTCGTAGTTTTTAATTGGGTATATTCTTCCAACCTGGATTATATAGTCGCCTAATGAGTGAGCGAGATTCTTGACCTGTTTACTTGCTTCTTTATTTAAATCTACAAATGCTTCATTCTCTACCCCATTTGTTATAACTTGAATAATATCTTTATTAACTCCCTGGCTAATTATTTGGTCTTTCTCCCATACTGAGACTGCTCTTATTGCATCACAAGATAAATTAATAAGAATTTTACCTAGGGTTCTGTGATAGATTTTCTTAATTTGTTTTGATATTGGTCCAAAAACGTTCCAATCAGGAGTGTAACCCCCGTGAGGGGTCAAGACCAGCCCGTACTTCTTTGTTTTCGTTAGGTTACCCAGTATCGCTTTAGTCATTATTTGAATATGAGGAAAGATATTAAAATTATGGATACAAACTAAAGAAGTTTTCGTATAGTCTATATTAGGCTGTATTCCATACCAATGATGTTTATAGCGATATACTTTTAAGCCTCTGATTATTTCGAATTTTGGAAGTATGTCCTTACCCGTGTGAGTGTTTGTAGATGTGTGAATACGAACATCCCAACCCATTTGGGCAAGCACACTATATGTATTAAGTATGTTAGTTTCTATACCCGCCGCAACAGGGTGAAAATATTTCACTACAACATCAATTTGTTTACTTTTCATAGTAATCCTCCTATGGGAGATTGTTTTATAAGTTTTCGCATTAATATTGCCGATGGGCTGAATAGCGTTTTAAACTCTTCTAAGGAATGGGTTCTGTCAACTCCTATTCTGGGTATTTGAAGTAAGTTTGTTTGTGGACCCAAAAATCCATCGTCCATAGTCCAACCCGCTTTAAATCCAGCTTTTTTTACTTGCTTTAGTACGGAATCATTGTATTTACCTCTTGGGTATGCAAAATCTGAAATAGATTTCTTAAGCTTTTGTTCTAACACTTTTTTAGAATTTGAGATTTCATTTACCAACTCTTCTTTTGATAGCTCTGAAAGGTTAGCATGTGTGCTGCTGTGACTTCCCATTAACCAGCCATTTCTTTCCAAGGATTTTATCTCAGAGAAATTTAAGAAACTGTCCTTTTTACCAATTTCTTTCCAGTTAGGTTTTACTGTTTGAGAGAGGAGGAATAGGGTTGGTTCAATTTTTTCTTCTTTGAGAAATTTAGCGACTATTTTCATGCTTTTGTATCCATCATCGAAAGTTATTGCAACACTAGGCTTAGGTAGAATTTTTTTACCTTGGCAATATTCCAATATGTCTTTAGTTGTTATGAAAGAGTAGCCTTCATTTTTCAGATGCTTAATTTGTTTTTTGAACATGATAAGCGAAATACTAAACCTCCAGTCACTGGAGTCAATTCCGTGATAGCAAAGAACAAATGCTTTAGTATTGTTGTCAAAAAGGCGATCGACCAGATTTAGAGTTTTGTATATATAACGGCGAATGATAAATATTGGATTGGTTTTCATTTTATACATTTAGCAACTTTGAACTTGTTGCCACCTCCCATGTTTCACTCTGGGTGTTTTTGAATAGAGATCTAAGATTTATTTGCATGAAGATCATGAAGTAGCAAAGCATATAGATAGGATTCGACATTGAGTAGAACAGAGCTGCTTCCAATATATATTTTAGGGGAAGGTTGTATTCATCTTTGACAAACTTTTCGCCAAATTTGGAAGTAAAATTTGATTTAGAACTCAGGTAACGCAGGCTTTGTCTTTTGTGATCTTTAAAGGTTGTGGGCAAGGAATAGTAGACTGTAGCGTTTTTAACAGCGATAAATCGCATGCCTCGTTTGATTGTAAAAAGGTAGGAGTATGCATCCTCCCCGATACCAGAAGGGAAACGAATTATTTTATAGAGATTTTTACTAAAAGCTCTTGCAGGTCCGCGACAGGTATAGACATTATTTCCGTCTTTGAATTTATTGAAAGCATATTTTTTTGCTTGCATGCTGGTATATAGGGCTTTTTCGAAAAAAGTGCGGGGACTTGTTTCCATGAGAGCTGATGAAGTCATATCGGCTTTATTTTTTATAATTGGAGCAACTAATTTCTCAATATATCTGAAATCGATAACAGCGATGTCAGCATTAAGAAGAACTACAATATCAGAGGTCGATTTTTCTAATAATTGATTTTGACGATAAGCGACACCTTTTCTCTCCTTTCCATGTATAACATTTATTTTTTTGCTTCCTATTTTCTTTACCACATTATATATAGTGTCAGTGCTTGCATCAGAGGCTACTATTATTTTAGAAAGAATGTAAGTTGACCTTTTTTGAGCGAGTAGGGATGGAAGCAGTTTTTTTAGATTTTCTGCCTCATTAAATGCGGGTATACAAATAGTTAATGTTTTTTTTGTTTTCATGTTTTTAAATAATAGTTGGAATATTTATAGACCGCGAAGTTAAGCATTGCTTTGTAGCGGCTAAGATAATACTCCGGCAAGTTATTGGCAGTCAGAGCATGAGTTGCAAAATAAATCATTAGTCCTCTAAAGATAGTTAAAGAATTCGAATATGATGAGTAAATATAATCTAGAATCGCCTGACGTAATTCCTTGTTGTCCCATTCAACTGCTAAAGTTGTTACCAGCTCATATAACCCGTAAGTTAGAACAGCACGCTGTAGATCGATGATGGTTGTGCGAGATGGAGAATAGATAATATTCATTGTGTGAAGATCTCGATGCACTATGGTTAAAGGATGTTTTCTAATTTTTGTAAGTGAGAAAAGTACTGGGGGCAGGCCTTTTATAAATGTCCAAAAATATCTCGGTTGTCTTAGAATAGAGACACTTAACAAAGCTGGGTAAAGCAATAGGTAATCAATATATGTTCTCTTGGGAAGCGCGTCAATTTCAATTTGGGTTAAATTGCCAGATAGACTACTTAAATAGTTTAGTGCCCGTTTATACTCTTTAATCTGGATCGCCTTTGCTACTTCTCTAAGAAGTTTTCCCTCATGAAATTCAGACATTATAAAAACTGTTTTTTCATTTACTCTACTTGTGATAACATGTGCACTTCCAATTTGAGTCAAATTTGGTTTTTGATTTTTAATTGTCCGATGGTTTAATTTCTCTAATAATTTGGCCATTGAAAGTTCATTCTCTAATGATATAGCTGCAAATGTTTTTTTGTTTCCACTCCACCATTTAACTACACCTTTTTGTCCGCGATCATTTTTGTATATTCCTATTCTGTGAGGCTTTATTAACTCACCTGAATTTAGCTCCCTCTCTAGAGCGAAGCCATTTACTAAAGCTGGGAGAGGCGAGATGGCTGTTTGTTTTTTTCTGAATAACGACATAAGCATCACCAAGAAAAAGTGGAGCTGTTGCTGTTGTACTAATAAAGTTTTAGACATTGTTGTTAGTCCTTTCCCAAATTGGAGACCATTTTGTCCATAGTGACGAAGTTGATTTTTCTTCAGAGTGTTTTGGAGATATAAAAAATTCATAAAACAGAACTAGTACAAAAAGTACAACTTGAGTGAAAAGAACAATGTTTACAATATCAGTAAGCGATTTGTGCCATATCATAATCAAAGCTCCCTGGACTAATGCCATCGCAGTTATCAGGTATGTCGAGATGAAATGTTTTTTAGCCGTGTTATATGCATTAAAACAATTGGTATAAAGCAGGAATGTTGTTGCAATAAGATAAGGTGCCAAATACGGAATTACTAGGTAGCCTTTATCCTTTAAGAATAGGTATGTTGTGAAGTTTGGGAATGAAAGAAATAGAATTAGTGTGGGGATCGCTACTGATGATACCAATACGAGAAGTTTAAAAAATTGATTTCTACTGTTAGAATTTTTCGCATGTGACTTAGCGGTGAGTGGAACAAATAATTCTATGAAGCTTCCACCTCCAAAGTAAAGAATTTTCCCGAAAAGGCTTAATAGAGCATAAGTTCCAGCTTCAAAATCGGAAAAATAATGTTTTACTAGCAAAATATCGACACTATTCATTAGCATCATACCAACACTAGCAAAAAAAGCGTTTGTCATAAAAAAATGACTATCTAATTTTGAAAATTCTAAGGTTCCTGTTTTCTTTGTGATTCTAGTCTTATCATCGTTTTCAAAAGTAGCTAAAAACCCGATCAGAGATGCAAGCGACCAAGAAAGTGGTAAGGAAATGATGGCTATTACGAGAACAGGAAGGTTTAACATGTATCCGGAGAATAAAAGTATCAGCTTAGTAAATGTTTCTACTATCATCATCAGTCCAACTATGCCGAATTTTAGTTTTCCTTTTAAAATTCCTCTGAAGTAAGCCGCCGTAAAAAGAAAGAAAGCAACGGGTGCAAACCCAACGACCATGCTATCTGATGGTAGCTTTAAAAAAGCTCTGATATAGTCGTTTGTGAAATAGACTATAAGGACACCAAGAACTCCTAAAATCAGCGCTACTTTTTTATAATAGTTAATCAAAGCTTTAATATCTGAACTGCTCTCTTTTCCCGAATAATAAGCATAGTATCTGCTGATTGTTGTTGCTAAAGCGTTTGAGGGAACAGACAGAATGCCTAATATGCTTACAAAAACAGCGTAGACTGCAAATTCATCTGTATCTAAAACCCGGCCGGCTAGGATACTTAAAAGCCAATTGAATATATTTGCCAACATCGAGGCTGCCACAAATAATCCAGCTGTAGTTATAAGTTTGTTTTTGGAAGCCAAAGTAGAAATTCTAGTAATTATTCCGGACATTATTTTTTCTCCTTTTTGATATCTTTGAATTTGGACAAGTCTATCCGCATCGCTCGCTGAATAGTTTTTTTATCAAATCGATATTTAATTAACTTGGCAGGAACACCAGCAACAATAGCGAAATCAGGTACATCTTTTGTTACGATTGAACCCGCACCTATTACAACTCCTCGCCCAACGGTCACACCAGCGGTAATAATTACCCGTTCACCAATCCAAACATCATCTTTTATAACTACAGGTTTTTTCACATATTCTGTACCAAAATAAATAGGCCGAGTCCAATTCGCATAGTCTCTGTTGGCGGCGATAATTGAGCAGTTTCTACCAATGAGTACGTAGTTCCCAATGGTAATTTTGCTGCCGCCAGTATATAAATGTGCTCCCTGATGAATAAATACGTGATGACCTATTTGGATATTACATGCCCCGGCAAAGGTGCTCCCAGGATATAGAACACTGTATTTCCCTAAGGATTTTAGAAATAGTTTCCAAAATCTGGTATATATTTTGGCTTGTGTTTTTTTAAAGACTCGTAAGATGATTGATATCGTTTTTCCCATAATTACTTTCTAAAATTTAAACTCCATGATTTTGTTAAATTTATACCTTTCTTGGTATGATCAGAGAGGGTCTCTTCTATAATGTGAGTATATTTTTCAGCCTGTTTTTTCCAAGAAAAATTTTGTGACCACTTAATTCCCTGAGCTGATAAGTAATCTCTAAATTCTTTATTTTCAATAAGATCTGTCATGACCCGGGCAAACATCTGAACATCTTTTGGTCTAACTAACATGCCGGTTCTACCATCGACAACTGAATCACGAAGACCGTTAACATTTGAGGCGATTACAGGAGTTCCGGACGCATTTGCTTCTATAACAGTGATCCCCCAGCCTTCAATCATTGAGGGCTGAAGCATAACCCAGCTTTCTGATAACAGCTCGTACTTCCTCTCATCAGTGACACGGCCAGTAAAAATAACTGATTTTTCTATTGATAATTGGCCGGCTAGTTTTTTAAGAGATATCAGACTTTCACCAAAACCGGCAATTGTTAAAGTGGCATCAGGGTATTTAGAAATAACTTGTGCGAATGCTTTAATTGCTACTTCAATATTCTTGTAAGGCTGCAGTCGGCCGAGATATAAGAATGATGGATTTGTTGTTTTCTTTAGGGTGAGGAATTTATGAGTGTGAATTCCAGGATTAACAATTTCAATTGCACCAAATACATCCTTGCCCAGTTTTAAGATTTCCTGCTTTGAAGATTCAGAAACTGTTATAACTTTTTGATTTTTATAAATAAATGGCATAAGTTTGCCTTCAAGGAATGATGCAAAAATTGCCAGTGGCAAAGAAAGGTGATTTCTGAAAACTTCTTGGTGGATATGATGAATTAATAAAAGCTTTGCTTTTCCAACGTATAGAGGCGTAAAGAAAGGGATGCCGTTTTCAGAATCTATAACTAAATCATATAGACCGCGGAAACGGAAAATATAATATAAAACTGCCCAGAAGTAGACTGTATAGAACCCACCCCTTCTAACTATTTGTACACCGTCTAAAACTTCATACCGTTTACTTAAGTTATCGTTACCTGAAAAAATAGTTACCTGATAACCCTGTTCCACCCAAAGTTTTGCTAATTCATGAATATAGTTCTCTGCTCCACCAGACCAGACATGGCTGATATCTCTCCAATTGAATATGAGAATTCGGACTTTTTTGTTAGCTTCAGCTTTACTAAAAGGAAGTGATCGGGTAAATAATCCAAATAAATCGCTAACATTATTTTCAAATATTTTTACATACGGCAAGAATAAATAAAGAATAGCCATAGCAAGTAAATCAATTACTCCGACCAAGAACATATCAAAAACTATTGACCCTAAGTCGGAATGATTAAAATAAATTAAAGCGAATTGGAGAATAACAATTAGAGATGAAACAATAGGGAAGGTGTAAACTTTTTTGGCCAGAAAATAAGACACTAATACTCTTGAGAGTGAGAAACATATCATTGTAAAAGTGAATATTTCTAAGAATTGTGTTATTTCATTGGCTTTTTCTCCGAAAACTAGAGGTACTGTATAGCCTCCAAGTAAACCCCAGAAAATGAAGCCCAGACTTGTGACTAAGAATGTTCCAATAAATACCCAGCCAAGAAACTTTTCTGAACTTCGACCCGCGCCCTCATTTCGACTAACCAGAGGCAGCACTAGCTGATTAGCTAATGCACCCATAAAGAAAATGATTTTTCCAATGACAGAAAGCAAGGCGTACTTACCCGCTTCAACGGGAGCTAAGTAGTGCTTAGCCAAGAGGACATCCATACTTAAAAAGGCAATGGGTGCAAGTATTGATAGGGCAGAAGCAGAATAGAACTTAAGAGGAAAGCTAAATTCATTTTTTAACTGTGGAGCATTCTCTGGCACTTTAAGTAGTTTTCCCGAGATAAGAATTATCAGAATTGCGCTGAGCACAATCGATCCTGGTAGAGCAACAAATGCCCAGTGGGAAAGATTAAAATATATAAAAATGAGCGCTATGCTAAATTTAAATACAGTTTCAGCAAAAAGAATAAACCCTACTCTGGCAAGCATTAATCTCCCTACTAAAAACCCCTTCATCAGAGCGAAAACCGTACCAAGTGTCCAAACAGGGGTAAAGAGAAGAAAAGGAAATATATCATCTGATTGGAAATAATCCATTAGAAAGGGAATTGAAAAAAGCCATGCAGCCGAGGCAATAAAAGATATTAAAAGCGATCTATTTGTTGCCTGTTTAAAAAAATGAAGTGCTGATGTTAACTTACCTTTACCTTCTAGATAACCAACTTTATGGGTGATAGTGCTTAGTAAGGAGTTCTGAGGCACTGAAGAAAAATACAAAAAACTGCTTACTAAACTTAAGGTCGCTAAGTTCTCAAAGCTGATTACTCTACCTAAGAAGACATTAAATCCTAGGTTAAGAATCCCTGAGATAAAAGTAGCTAAGGTGTAAATTGCACTTGGTATTAAAGCTTTTGGTAAGGATAGCTTCTTGTAGAATGACATTCTTCCGTCAGAGGGCTTAATTAAATCGGCAGTAAGCGTGGGCAGTATTTCTTCTTTTATACTCTCTATAGTCATTTTTTTGATATGGAGACCGTGGACAGTTTTTTCCCAATAGTGAGGTTTAACAATTAATTGATAAGCAGCCACTCCAGCTGCGTAGGATGCCACCAGCCAATAGATTGGGATCAAGAAAATGAACTTAATAAGCGAATAGTGCTCGCGCTTTAAGGCACCTATCATGTAGTTATAGATATATGAGAAGTTACCGACTAAAAGAGAAAAGACCGCCATATAGAATATTGCTGAAGGAAAAATCTCTTCAATTGCCGGACCAACATAGGCGTAGAGAGCAAAATAGGAAAGAGTCGTTAACCAAAGAATCGGGTTAATAAGCATGAACGAGATACGGGCACCAATAATTAGTTGAAAAACAAAAGCGTGCCAGCCGTTTTGAGCAATAAAACTGAAAGGATTACGCATATGAACCAGGTAGGTTTGCATATAACCTTTGAGCCATCTTGAACGCTGCCTGATCCAATTAGCCCAATTTGAATTGGCTTCTTCTAGAGTTATTGAATCGATAATTGCTGTTGACCAGCCTTTTTTAAAGATTCTCACTCCTAAGTCACAATCCTCTGTGACGTTGAATGGATCCCATCCTTCGAGATCTCTTAAGGTGGCGGTTCTGAAGTGATTTGAGGTACCGCCCAGAGGGATCACAGTATTAATAGACTGGAGTCCCGGTAGCATAACATCGAACCAGAGTGAATATTCAGCGGTAAAGAAACGGGTGAGTAAATTTTGGTGAGGATTAAAATAGTTCAATTTTGCCTGCAAGCAGACAATTTTAGATCCGGAATTTTTAAAGCCGAGATAGGCCTTTTTTAATTGGTCTGGATCAGGTCGATCTTCGGCATCATAAATAACTAGGTATTCACCGTTAGCATGGGCTAAACCGTAGTTACAGGCCTTGGGCTTTGTTTTAGGCTGAGAGTCGGGAGTAATTAAAGCCCTGACGTAATATGGAAGTCTTTTTTTACTAATTTCAGCGACAGTCTCTTTATCATCTTCCTCAAGTAAAAGTATGACATCAAGCTTACTTTTAGGCCAATCAAGTTTTTCGATAGACTCCAAAAACTGCGGCAATACATCCGCTTCTCGATAGAGAGGACAGAGAATTGTATAGGTTGGTAATTTACTATCATCTACAGCCTCGATGTCTTCCGAGGGTATTTTAATTTCTGGCGGAAAATGAAGACTCTTCAGAACAACACTAATATTAAAAACAACGTCAATAAAATAAATTACGCTGAGAATCGCGACTATAGTTAAAATTGCAGCAAGAGGATTTGTGATTAAACCAACTATGGCAGCGGTAACTAGTGAGCCAATAATGAACTTTTGGGTGGTGCTAAATGTTTTGAGAGCGAGATGCTTATCTTCTAAGGTGGTGTGAGTAATATATTTTTTACCCTTAAGTATTATGCCTCCACCGATCATGGAGTTTTCTTTAGTTGGTTTAATAGTGAATTGTCTTTTTCTAAAGAACTTAAGCTTTAAAGCGTTTTTGCCGATTTCAATTGAAGTTCTGACTAAACTTACTTTTGAATTACCATTTTTTCTTTTATCAAATTCAATATCAACTTCTGAAATGCCTAATCCTAAATCCCGGGCAACTAAAACCAGTGAGAGGTCTAAAGTCCAAGGTGTTATTTTCTTGGGGTCTATTTTTTCAATTACTTCTTTTTTGAAGACTTTGAGTCCTGATTGAACATCAACGTTTAGGTTGTGAAGAAGGCCGCCAAATACATTGGTAAAAGCTTTACTGACGAATCTTCGCAACTTTGAGCCCTGGGCTGTTTTCCGGCGGGCGATTACTACCCCTGAATCTGCTAATTGTTTGAGCATTTGAGGCAAAACTTCTGGGGGGTATTGAAGATCGGCATCGATCATGGCGATGTTATCGCTGGTTGCGTAATCGACTCCCTCAATTATTGAATAAGCTTTGCCTGGCTTGCCCTTTTTTGGATGTATTTCAATTGGATAGATTTTTTTTAGTATTTCTAGAGAGGAGACAGTTTTATCGCTTGAATTATCATCGATGAAAATCATTTTATAGGAAAGATTTCCAAGCTTCATTGCTTGACTGATTCTCTGGACTAAGGCAAGAATATTGCCTTCTTCGTTTTTAACCGGGATGATGATATCTAAATTGCTCATGTTTAAACCCATAACATCTATTCCCAGATTCATTGGGAAAATTATGAGGGCCTATAATAACATACTCTAATCCTGAAAGCTAGCTCATAGTTTATTTTGGGTATGAAGAAGTGGGGTAAGATTTATATCTCTAAACCGAGTTTTTTGAAGGAATAGTCTAGTAAGGCCTTAGCATCGTCCCGACGGTTAACAGCACCAAGTAAAACGCCTAAGACTTCTTTATCGCCACGCCTAGCTAAAGTTACTAGAGTTAAGCCGGCAACAGGAGTATAGCCAGTTTTTAATCCTAAAACTCCCGGATAAGTAGTGAGTAAATTAATACCGCTATACATATCATAATCTTGGTGATAGTCTGTCCGTTCGATATAAACATGGGGTTGCGAGGAAATATTAACAACATTAGGCCACCTGGTAATTAAATATCTAGACATAACAGCGACATCAAGGGCTGTTGAATACTGTTTAGCAAAATCTTCTTCAAGACCGGAGGGATTGAGGAAAAAAGTATTATTCATACCTAGTTGCCTGGCTTTAGAATTCATTAAATTAATAAACTCCTCTCTTCTCCCAGAGGTGTTCTCAGCGATAACTTCCGCTGCATCGTTGGCAGAGACCAGGAATATTCCATCTAGTAAGTTGCTTAGGCTGATTTTTTCTCCAGCTATCAAATACATTTTATCGGGCTCCATGCTGGAGGCATGTTCAGACACTGTAAAAAGATCTTCGGGGGTTTTATTCTCCAGAGCAATTATAGTTGTCATTATTTTAGTCAACGAAGCAATAGACAATTCCTGCTGAGAATTTTTCTCATATAAAACCTGACCGGTTGTAGTGTCAACAAATAATGCTGAGATGGCGGTTATTTCTGGGGCATCAATAAACTGATTTAAAGTGATATCCTCTATATGAGGAGCCCAGACGTTTTCAGAAACTCTTTCCTTCGCTACTCCAAGCACGGGTGACGTTAAGCTGGATTTAGTAAAGAATTCACCAGATTTAAACAAAACAAAGCTACTAAGAAGTAATATTCCTAAGAATGCTAATAAATTTTTCAGTTACTATTTCCTCCCCGCTCCTTTAGGAGCCATAAATAGAACGTTAGGTATTTCAATGCGGAATCTTTCATATTTACTGAGAATTTTTTCACTGAGGATAATTCGCGGGTCAATAGTTCCCCAAAAATTGGACCCAAAGGTGAATCCACCAGTACAACCATTGGTAAAACTAATCAGCCCAAAGATAGCATTATCTCTTATTTTGACTTGTGCATCACAAGCGATTTTAATCTGCGAATTTCCGGAGAAAATATTTCTGGCAATTAATATTTCCCCAAGTTGACTTCCTGCTATTATATCAATTGCTCCTCGTTGAGGCATTTCAAAAACATTATTTACGATATGAGGTGCGGCAATTTTTTGAGGATCTATTTTTATTCCATCTCCGGTTAGGTTAATGAATAAATTATTATCGATTATGGGGCTGGCTTTTTTAATCCAAATTGACTCACGTAAGCTATTTTCAAAAGTATTGTTGTAGACTCTGGGTGTTCCACCAGTTATACAGAGTGCGCATTCACCTGTATTACGAAAGGTAGAGTTCATTACTTCTAAATCGCCATTAGTTTCAAAACGGCGGTAGTTAGAAAATAAAGCGTGCGTAATCTTACCTGATCTTATACTTAAAATATTATAGTCATATGGACTAGGGTCTTCTGATTCTGAGGTTATTTCGATAGTATTGCTGGGCTCTCCAATCATTTCGACTGTATTGAGATGGATTTGAATTTTCCGGCTTTCATTCCAGAAAGGCTCACCAGTTTTAACACCTTTATAAAAATCTCCGGTGTTAACTCCTTCCTTTCTATGCCAAGGAAGAAGATCCATATTTGATTTATCACTATTAATGGCAACTTTTATTTTAGTTCCCGGAAGAATCGTTACCTTACTATTTGTGAGAGTATAAACATCTCCAACAATTTTAATATTTCCTCCCCAAATTTGATCAGAGAAGATTAGTCCATAGACTTCTGATGACTCGACTCTTTGCGCAGGTAATATTTCCGGGAGAGCATAATAAAACAGCAGCCAGATTATAAAAATCGCCGCAAAAAAACCTGTAACTTTAAAAAACCAGTGGATTCTCATATTGAAGTCTTGACTTATTATACTAGCAAACCGGACAATATATTAAGCGTTGAGGCTTTATTTTCTTCGCTGAAGTGATGATACGTTTTCTGCCCATACTAGTCTTTATAGCCCTGATTGTGGGCGCTTTTAATTACACACCAATTCGCCGTGAGGCTGCTTATAGACTTGGAATTTCAGGAGATACAACATTGTCGTGCTGTGATGTAAATAATTTATCTGATGGAGGTTTTGATGAGGGTGCTAATTTGGCAATTTACAATAATGAGATCATAGATTACCCAAAGACATCTCTGGCTCAAATTTTATCCAATAATCAAATTCAAGATGTGAGTGTACTCGGAATAACAAATGCAGCAGGTGAGGAAAAATGGATTGATGTTTCGCTTGATGAGCAGAAGTTAAGGGCTTATGAAGGCGATACAATTGTTAAAGAGTTTTTAATATCTTCTGGTAAATGGGCTGCAACACCAAAGGGGGAATTTAGAATTTGGTATAAGACCCGTTCTCAGGCGATGAAAGGGGGCTCAAAAGAATTAGGAACTTATTATTACTTACCGAATGTGCCTCATAATATGTTCTTTTATCAGGGTTATGCGATACATGGGGCGTATTGGCACAGTAATTTTGGAAACCCAATGAGTCATGGATGTGTTAATTCACCATTGGCTGAAGTTGCTGAGTTATTCGATTGGACTGGACCTGTTTTACCGCCTGGGGTTAATGCTTTAAGAGCATCTGTAGATAATCCTGGGACAAGGGTAAGAGTTCACTAAACTTACTTAATAACGCTAACTATTAGATTTACTCCGTCGAAATCAAATTTAATTGTTATTTCTGAATCCAGAGTGTTTTTAATATAAAGATTTTGTCTTACAGATGAAGAAACTGCATCAGGGCTTGCGTAAATTGCTACTCCATATTGTTTAGGGATTTCAGGTATAGCATAAAAGTCATGGTTGCTTGGAGCAATTGATTCTAGTCCAGCATCAAGCGCAGCCCAATGGATTAAAGAAGCTAAGTGACAAACACCCATTCCATATAGTCCACCTTCGAATTTATAACCATCGCCAGCTCCAAAGTTAGTATGGGCAGTTACAACAACATTATCTTGATATTGAGGATCGATTAAATCGTGATAAGCAAATCTTTCACCTGGTTTTAAAGTGAATTTCGTAGATGAAGGCTGTTTTAAAACGTCCCAATTGATGTCGTTTTTAGATTTAACTGTGCCTGAGAGATAGGCTAAATTAAGTAAAATATTGTCTTTATAAACGTTCTCAGGCACGTCGTAGCCATATCTCATGTTTAAAGACATCGATCTTGAGCCTAGGATAGTTTGAGCCTGGCTAGCCTCAGTTTTCAACTGGGCGGAGGCTGTGGTAGGAAATTCAGCCTGGGTAAAGGCGACGTTTGAAAGAAGCATTACTGAAATTAGGGCAGTTTGTATCATATTTGTCAGTTTTGAGCCTAAATAGCTTTAACTGAAGTGAATATAATACCATACTATGGGTCAATAATCAAATCTATAGGTCTATTTTTAGGGGGTGTTTTGAGATACTAAAAGCCTCTATTATTAATTAATGAAGCTTAAAGATCAGTTGTCAAAAGTTATTAAAGGAGAGGTTATCGATACACCAGAAGTTTTAGAAACTTTTTCAAAAGACGCATCAATATTTGTAGTGAAACCAGAACTGGTAATAGCGCCAAAGGACTCAGAGGATATCCAAAAGCTGGTTCAGTTTGTTAATGATCATCCAGAGGTTGATATATCCCTGACCCCAAGAGCCGCAGGTACCTGTATGTCAGGAGGATCATTATCCGAGTCGTTGGTTCTTGATATGACAAAGCACTTTGACCGGGTGATTCAGGTTGGAAACGACTATGCTGTAACTCAGCCTGGAGTTTATTATAGAAATTTTGAAAAAGAAACTCTTAAGAAGAATTTGCTGCTCCCCTGTTATACCTCTTCCCGAGAATTAAATACTGTTGGTGGAATGGTGGGCAATAACTCAGCAGGTGAAAAAACATTAAGCTATGGTCAAACAGAAAGATGGGTTCGTGAGCTCAAAGTGGTTTTGGCTGATGGCCAGGAGTATGTTATTGAGCCTCTGACTAAAAGAGAGCTTGATGCGAAAATGAAAGAGAAAACTTTCGAGGGAAATTTATATAAACAGATTTTTAATTTAATAGAGAGAAATGAAGACTTAATTAAAAAGCATAAACCACAGACATCAAAAAATTCGACTGGACTCTATTTATGGAATGTTTGGGATAAAAACCGGGCGATATTTGATTTAAATAAGTTAATTGTAGGCTCACAAGGAACTCTCGGGATCATAACGCAGATTAAATTTGGACTTATTAAGCCTAAAACTAAAAAAGCGATGGTGGAGATTGAGCTTGCGTCTTTGGACCAATTGGATAAAGTAGTTTTGGAGGTGTTGAAGTTTAAGCCGGAGAGTTTTGAGTGTTTTGATGATCAAACTATCAAATTTTCGTATAGATTTATTCCAGATTTTAAGAAGGATTTCAAAAAGCATAATTCTGACCCGATTCAACTAAAATTATTGCCTGGGTTTATGCGGGATTTGTTTAGAAAATTACCGAAGATTGTTTTGATTGCGGAGTTTACAGGGGATTCCCAAGAAGAAGTCATGAGCCAGGCTGAGAGTGTGCACAGCTCTCTAAAGAAATATCCTAAAGTTATAAGCCGGGTAGTGCCTTATGGCGATTCTGATAAGTACTGGATTTTAAGACGAGATAGCTTTAATATTTTAAGAAATCATTCAGGAAAGACTTTAAGGACTGCGCCGTTTATTGATGATATTGTAGTGCGGGTTGAGAAATTGCCAGCTTTTCTGCCGAGACTGCAAAAAGTATTAAGTCCATATCGTAAGAAGATTATTTATACAATTGCCGGGCATATTGGAAATGGGAATTTTCATATTATCCCTTTGATGGATATGCATAAAAAAGAGATCCGTGATTTGATTCCGGAGATATCAAGGAAAGTTTTTGATTTGGTTTTTGAATTTGGGGGATCTATGGCGGCCGAGCATAATGATGGATTGGTCCGGGGACCATATTTAGAAAAGATGTATGGACCGGAGATGCTGAAGCTGTTTAAGGCTGTGAAGAAGATATTTGATCCCCGGGGAATTTTTAATCCGCATAAGAAGATGGATGCGACGCACGAATACTCTCAGGCTCATTTAAGTGGGGCAGGGATAACTGTTGCAGATTATAAAGGTGTTAAGAAGTAAAAAGTCACTGTGAGTGCTGTTAAAAGATTTATACTCCAAGCTGGTTTAGTTAAGATTGCGACGCTTCGCTCGCAATGACATTTTCCGCATTACCAACCATTATTTCTGAGATTATTTTGAATCTTTCGGGTAGAGTTTCTTTTAGGAATTTCTGTTTTTCTTCGCCTTTCATAGCGCAGACTTCCTGCCAAACTGCACGGCCGGCTAAGAATCCTTTACAGCCTCTGATGCTTGCTTCTTTTAGCTGGGCGACGAAGTCGTCGAATGAGGAGCCCATTGTGAGGAGGATCCATGGGATTTCCCGTTCTGATAGCTGGAGTGCGGCGGAGATTGTTTGGCAGGCTAGGGC
Organism: uncultured Gammaproteobacteria bacterium; assembly: GCA_964392925.1. Lineage (GTDB taxonomy): Bacteria > Patescibacteriota > Microgenomatia > Daviesbacterales > UBA10151 > JACPKO01. The sequence continues at coordinate 78,985 of CAYMRP010000004.1, read as the reverse complement.
TGAGGCTGGGTATTCTAGCTTGTAGACATCAGGGAATATATCATGTCTTAAGAACATTTTTATTGATTCGAGGATTATCTTCTCTCTTTCATCATCGTCCATTTTATCGGCTTCACGTTTACCGTCATAAGTTCTGATCTCGAGAAAATAAGGCATATCTGCAGCTTGGCATTCCTCCATAACTTTTTTACTGATTTCCAATTGTTTTTGAGCCGATTCAACGTAGGGATTAAACCAAACTAAGATTTTTACGCCTGAGGCTCCGGCTGCTTTGAGTGATTCTACGGAATTCTCAAGTTCAGTTAAACGTTCTTCACCCGTTACTTCATAACCAGTTTTTTCGATTGGAAGAAGATAAGGCACATCTCTGGGTTCATAAGCTTTTAAGCCGATTTCCTGATCAATCAGAAGACTTGTGAACTGGCCTCTAAGTGAGTCAATAATTTCTTTTTTTAAAGAAATTGCTTCTTCGTCAGTTACTGAATCAGGATTTTCAGGATTCATTAGTTTTTTGAAGCTGCCGCGGTGATCAAAAGCCAGCATTAAGAATTTTCCGTCTTTTTGGAATTTAGAAAGATTGGGCATTAATATTTAGTTTGGCATATCGCTTTGGGATTGTCGAGATATTACTAATTATTTAGTATTTTGGACAACTACCTCATAGCCACTTAAACCATTATTCTCCAGATTTTGAAGTTCGTCTGTTTCTTTGAAGCTGAAGACAACTACACAGGGTTTACCATCCTTCTCCCCCACTTCGACTTTTTCCACACCTTCCATATTTAATAAAGCATCTTCGTTTGTTTGTTTAACTTCTTCTATGGTGACATTTACATTTGGCGAAGGAATTGGATTTTGCGCCGGGATGATAGATTCCTGCTTTACAGGTTGGGTTAAATTCAAAGCGTAGTATGTTCCGGAGGCAGCAATTACCCCAATAGATAACAAAACCCCGATTAATATTAGAGGTGCGAGACCATTTTGATTTATATTAGGCATTGAATTTAGTTTGACATATATTAAACTTAGAGTCGAGATGAAGAAGATTCCAGATGCAGCAAAGAAAGTTTTTAAAGGTAAGATCTTTGACGTATATCAATGGGAACAGGTGTTGTTTGATGATTCAAAAGCTATTTTTGAGTCATTAAAAAGAAGTGAGACTGTGACTGTTATTCCCGTTACTGAGGACGGGAAGATTATGCTGATTGAGGAAGAACAGCCTCATATTCCACTTCATTTAAAGAATGTCGCCGGGAAAGTGGATCCTGGGGAAAAACCAGAAGATACCGCCAAACGCGAGCTTTTGGAGGAGACTGGTTATGAATGTAAAGAAATTGAACTTTGGTATTTAGAAAATCCAATTTATAAGATTGATTGGACTGTTTATACGTATGTGGCGCGGGGATGCCGTAAAGTTGGACCGCAAAATTTAGAGGGAGGGGAAAGAATTACACCCATTTTATTTAGTTTTGATGAATTTATAGAAAAAGTTTCAGAGGAGAGTTTTCCTAACTTAGCTTTGAAAGTTAAAGTTTTGGAGGCTAAACTTGATTCCGAGAAAATGAAAGAATTCAACCTGATGCTCCTAGGGTAGGACTCTCAGGCTTGCCAATACTTTCTCTATATATGCTTGGTCGCTTCCATAGAAAGTAAGATAAAAAGCTCTTTTACCGTCTATATTGACCATGCCAATTGCTGAGGCTGAGGAGGAGATTATGTTGTATATCACTAAGCCATTTCGACCTTTTATGTAATAATCTTTTTCATAAGTCTGAGGAGTTTTATCATAATTACCTATGAATGAATGTCTTGAACCACCATTGTAAGGTTTTATATTAATGTTAAAGTTAAAACAGCATTCTTTACTTCTCTCAATGTTAATACTATCAGCAAATGAAGCTGTTTGTTCTCCCTCATACAGATTTGGATCATAGCCTACCTGAAAGCTATTGTTAGCGCTGTTTATGGTTTTCCAACCTGAGGGGAGAGAGTTATTAAGGACAGTTGAAGTAATTTTTAGCTCGGTTTTGACAGCGGTTACAGGAGTGGTGACAACTGAAGCCTGAGCACTTGGGCTCGGAGTGGCTGCTGTTTGGGAAGGAAGAGGACTTAGAATTGGTGCAACAGAGGGCGTTGATGAGGGGCCTAAGCTTGGGGAAGGGACAGGTGCTTTAGATTGTGTGCCAAAAAAATAGGCTCCGCCTATAGCACTACTAAAAACCAGCAGGCTTACAATAATAAATATTGCAGTCAGGCCTTTTTGGTTTATGGACATAATAACATCATAATTCATTTGCAGTAATTTTTTTGTGTTCCTTTAGTTTTTCTTCCATTTTGTTTAGTGTTAATAATCCGGGGGTTGATCCCATGTGTTCGACGACTGAGGCTGAATTAACTCCGCCCCAGCGCATTGATTCTTCAAGTGAATGTCCGTAAAAGAGGCCGGCCAGAGTGCCGGTTGCGAATGAATCCCCTGCACCAGTCATTTCGACAAGCTTGGCAGGGAAGACATCAAGCGAGAAATACTTTTTTCCATCAAAACCAAATGAGCCTTTTTTACCATCAGTGATAACAACTAACCGAGGACCTAATTGATAAAGCATATTAAGAAGTTTTTTAATTGGAACGGGCTCATTGGCTTCCTGCTCCAGAAAATGAATTGCTTCTTCTGCGTTCATAATCAAGAAATTAACTAAAGATAATATTCGGTGCTGTTTTTTTGCTCGCAGTTTGACCTGAAAAGTGCCTGGCTGGTAAGCAAGCTTAGCGTTTGATCTCTCTAGGTAATTGATAAGCTGATTTACAAGGGGAGTTTCAATATAATTTGGGGCCATTGAAGTTAAATAAACCCATTTAGATTTATCCAAGTCTGGAAGCTCGAATTTGAATGGCTGGTGATGGACTAGTATTGTTCGCTCACCTTTATAAGTCAGGACGATATTGTGATTTGAAGGAAGATCGTCAGTTTCTTTTATATAGCGAACATCCACACCTTCCTGCTTCAATTTAGCTTTGATACGATCATCATTTTGCTCGTCGTCTTTATTCCCGACATTAGTATAGATTGCGGTTTTTAGCTTCAGCCGGGAGGCTCCGATAGAGTTATTGGCGGCATTGCCGGCAACCACAGAAACTCCGTCAGAAACGGGGATTTTATAACCATACTTTAAACCAAGATATTTAACGCCTTTTTTATCAAGAACTTGGGCATCATCAATCGGCAGATAGGTATCAATGACTGTGTCTCCGATAGTTATAAGATCGTACATGGTTTAATTTCTAATTAACCTAATTTCTAATTAACCTAAGAAATAACCAAAGTCCCAATTTTGAGTATTGGGATTTGTTTAGTAATTAGAGCACTTAGAAATTAGAAATTTTACTGATACCTAACTGCTACTTCTTCCGGCTTCAATACTTCTTTTATTGTGTGATCGTCGTTAATAATAATTACCTGGTCTGTTTCGGGATCTTGGGCTAGATTTTTAATTTGAATGGCCGGATGGACTGAGCGCCAGAAATAGTAAACGAATTCACGGATTTGATCCGGGGTCATGCCTTTTCCCTGAGTGCGTAAGGATTCTTCTGCCTGATCTCTCCATTTGAGAGACATTTGATAATTAGGCACATATAAAACACAGGTAAAGTCTATTAAGTCCCATAAAGGATTGTAATGAGTGAGCTTATTATTAATAAAAATTGCGAAGTCCCTAGAGTTAGGGCCTTCCAGCGCAGGCAGTTCAGGACTAAATGCAGACTCATCCTGAACTTTTCTAGCACCTAACATCCAGCCGTCATAGAAAATAAAATCGGGTTTTTGAGGAACTAGTCTCCAGCCTTTTGGCAGATCACTAATATTTACTTCTAAATCTTCCCCACCTCTAAAATAGACCTTATCCTGGACTCGGGTAATTGTAACAACCTGATTATCAATTCTGGAAAGAAAGTCGCAAAGCGGTTGAGGAAGAAATTCCTCAGTTATTGGGATATCCGAACCCATATTTTCGGGCAATTTCAAATCTTCAGAGCCGTACTGAGAGGACAACAACTTAAGAGCTTTTTCAGTTTGAGGAAGTTTATTAATAATCAGATCCTCTTCAAAAACTTTGGCTTTAAGAGTTAAATTTTCAACAGGTGTTATAAAGGCAAACCTATCTCCGTCCCCCATTTGTGCACCTTTATCATATTGAGCAATGATTATTGGGGATTTAAAATCTACTAAATCATTAATATTTCTTATCGCAAGACCAATATCGTGGGTCACTCCACGCCTGATAAACCTTGAATCCTGTTGTCTTAATTCACAGAGCTCTTTATGAGTAATGTAATGATCGTCAATCGAAAGACTAACTGATGTTTTATTAAAATGCCGGAGGAGGATCTCTAGGATTTCACCCTGCGTGGTTTTGCCAGCACCCTGAATGGCAGAGACTCCGATAACTATAGCTTTATCTGCTGATTCCTTAAGCTTTAGAAGCTTCTCGGCATAAGGGAGGAAAAAGTTTTGAAGATCTTTTTTGAAAGAATCAGTCGAGATTTCGGGCCGTTTTTTTAGGAGTTCATCAAAAATTTGAAAATCATTTTCAAGATCAAAATTCATAGCAGGTAGTAACAATATAGCATAAATTAATTGTTAAATTGCTGAATTGTTAAATGGTTAAATTGCTGAATTGTTAAATGGTTAAATTGTTACTTTAACAAAGCATCGATTTCGGCTTGGAATGCTGCGTACGGCTGAGCTCCAACTATTAACTTACCTGAGACTTCTTTGCCTGATTTACCAATCACAAAACTAGGAGTTCCAGTTGCTCCGGCTGCACCGGCATCTGCTAAGTCTTTGGCTACTTCATCTTTATATTTATCGGCATCGATACAGGTTTTGAAAGCAGTTTGATCAATACCGACTTTCCCGGCTAAACCGTAAAGCTGATCCATGGTCATGCCACTACCATTTGATGTTGTGGTTTGAAAAAGTGCCTCATGCATCTTGAAATAAGTCTGATCATTGCCCTGCTCTCTAGCGCAATTGGCAGCGATTGCTTCTTTTGTAGCTAGAGGATCATGGAAAGAAAGCGGGAGATCACGGAAAACTAACTTTACCTTGCCTGTTTCTATGTAGTTAGTTTTTAGTTGAGCATAAGTCTGTTCAAAATGTCTTTTGCAGAATGGGCATTCATAGTCGGAGAATTCAACTATGGTGACAGGAGCGTCCGCATTTCCTAAGATGGGATCATCGTCTATAGAGACTGTGGCAGATGTTGGCTCAGCTGGGGCTGCAGCTGTGGGTGCGCCTGGAGCTGCAGGAGCTCCTGGGGCTGTAGGTACACCAGCCGCGCCAGAATTAAAACCTTTTATTTGAACAGCACCGCCAGAGATTAATAAGGAAATAGAGATTAAGATCGATCCGATTAAGATTGCTGTTGGTGTGGTAATGAAAGAAGTAGTCTCAGTCTTGTCCATGCGTTAGTTAAAAGATTCTACACAAAGAGTATTGGCGTGTAAACCCCGCAGTTTCCCGGATTTGCTTCCTTAAGGCATTTTCTCACTATGTTCGAAAAGTGGAGATTATTTTTGGGTGAATTTGCGGAGGTTGTATTCAAGAAAACGGGATATAAACATAACGGCCATTTGAGAAATCATTATTAAGTATGATAGGGCGAGCATTAAGAGTGAGAGTAGGAAATCGAGAGGTATGGTGACTACACCGCAGAGATTACACATAGATTACTTTCGCCTAATTACTTCGAGAACAGCTTTCTTTATATGCTCTTCAGTTAGGCCATATTTTGTCATCAGCTCTGCAGTCGAACCACTTTCGCCAAAACTGTCTTCAATGCCGATTCGTTTAATGGGCACAGGATATGATTCTGAAACGACTTCTGCGACTGCGCTGCCTAAACCACCAGCTATTTGGTGTTCTTCGACTGTAACTATGGCACCAGTTTCTTCTGCGGCATTTAGGATTGTTTTTGTGTCTAAAGGTTTAATTGTGTGGCAATTTATTACCCGAACACTAATCTTATCCTCTTCAAGGGTTTTAGCAACTTTTAAAGCGAGGTACACCATTTGGCCACAAGCAATAATAGTCACGTCATTACCATTATTTAGAACTTCGGCTTTGCCTATCTCAAACGATGAGTCTTCAGTAGTAATAACCGGGGTCTTGTCTCTGGAAAGTCTAAGGTAGCTTGGTTTGCCATTTTTGGCGATAGCGATAGTGGCTTTTTTAGCTTCGATTGAGTCTGCCGGAACAACGACGATCATATTGGGGAGAACACGCATCAGAGCGATATCTTCCAACGCTTGATGAGTTGCGCCATCGGGACCGACTGAGACTCCGGTGTGGTTGCCGATTATTTTAACTGGCTGATTGTTGTAGCAAATTGTGGTTCTTATTTGCTCCCAGTTTCTACCTGGGGAGAATGTGGCGTATGAGGAGGTGAATGGGATTTTGCCTTCATGCGCCATGCCGGAGGCGACAGTTACCAGGTTTTGCTCGGCAACTCCAACTTCAACGAAGCGTTCAGGGAATTTCTTTTTAAATCCTTCCATCCTAGTCGATTCTGTGAGATCTGCGCAGAGAGCAACGACGTTTGGATTTTCTTCACCAGCTATAACTAAGCCTTCGCCAAAACCGTTCCGGGACGGAACTTGCTCGATATCATCATCAAATAATTTTGGATTTAGGTTATTTTGCATATGACTTTTAACTTGAGTCTTTAAGACTTCTTTCAATTTTTTCCAATTGTTGTAGTGCCTCGCTTGCCTGCTCGCCTTTTTTAGGAGCTCCTTCAATATCCATTCCATCTGGAGGTGCGCCGTGCCATTCGTAGCGGTTTTCCATATAGCTTACGCCTTTGCCAGGGACAGTGTTGGCGATAATCATAGTTGGTTTATCAGTAATTTTTTTAGCCGATTCGCAGGCTTCGAGTATTTCCTCAAAATTATGGCCGTTTACTTCGATTACATTCCAATTGAAGGCGCGATATTTATCGGCTACCGGATCAAGAGGCAAAACATCTTCGGTATGGCCGTCGATTTGCATATTATTTCTATCCATTATGGCTGTTAAATTTCCAAGTTTTTGGCCGGCTGCAAACATGACTGCTTCCCAGGTATTTCCCTCCTGGTGTTCGCCGTCTGAGGTTACACAATATACCCGCCAAGACTTATTATCCATTTTTCCAACCAAAGCCATGCCGGCAGCTTGAGATAAACCTGAGCCTAAGGGGCCTGAGGTTGTTTCTAATCCGGGAAGTGCTTCTCTATGCGGATGGCCTTGGAGTCTGCTGCCAAGTTTTCGGAGGGTTTTTAGTTCGGAAATAGGAAAGAATCCGCGATGGGCCATGGTAGCATACATGACAGGACAGGTATGGCCGCAGGATAAAACGAACCTATCTCTTTCTTCCCACTCAGGCTTTTCAGGATTTATATTTAATTCTTTAAAGAATAGGGCTGTAAAAATATCGGCTAAGCCTAATGGACCGCCTGAATGGCCGGATTTAGCTTCAACTAACATTTTTATAATATCTGTACGGATTTCGTTGGCTTTTAGTTCTAAATCTTTAACATCATGAGGGGAAAGTTGCATAGTTTAAGGGTACCACGAGTATCAAAAGTACCACAAGTACCAGGAGGCACAAAATAGAGTTTATACTTAGGTTGTTTAAATAGAGAAGCCTTCGGTTGAGGCTTTGAGGTGATCGCCGTGGTCGCCTTTTTCAATTTCTTTTTCAAAAGCGTTGATGGCTTCTAACACTTCCTCCGGGGAATCGACGATTTTATAGACTTTATGCTCTTCTGACCTGACAAACATATTCTCCTTAAAGGCTTTCATTATTTTATGCCAGAATTTTCCATAGAGAATTAGAGGTTTGTGATGACCGAAGTATAATCTAGCTAGACCCCAAGCCATGCCGAATTCTGAGACTGTTCCTGTGCCGCCCTTGAATATGACATAAACCTGGCCCTGCTTCATTAAAGTCAGTGTTCTTTCGACATATGTTGAGGTTTTAATTTCCTTATCTAAAAGATTTGCCGGATCCTTACCTTCAAAGTTTTTCATGTCTTTAGGATAAAGTGTCACGCCGACTACCTTTCCCCCGCCCTCTTTAGCGCCGAGAGAAGCGGCTAACATAACGCCTGGACCTCCGCCATCAACAACTGTATAGCCTGCTTGAGCTAAATTTTTAGAAACCTGGAAGACTTCCTGGAAAAGATTTTCTTTATTCCCAAGATTAGCGTAACCAAATATGGCAACATTTTGGATGTGCTTGGCTTTTTCGCGGGATTTTGGTTTTTTGCGGCTTAGAAATTTTAGCATTTATGTATTTATAGCTTCCCAGAGTTTTTCAACTTGTTCATCAATATCACCTTTTAGTAAAAATGAGCCTGATACCAGCTGATCAACGCCGGCATCAACGAGGCCTTTAGCGTTATCATCTCTAACAGCCCCGTCGGTTGAGATTTTAATTGGCCAGTTTTTTGATTTTAAATCTTTAATTTTATCGATTGTGGCAGGAATAAACGGCTGCCCTTGGAATCCTGGAACTATACCCATAACTAAGATCTGATCAACTCGATTTTTTATTGATTCGAGTTCGTCAATTTTAGTATCGGGGTTTACAGCAATACCAACTTCCATATCAGCGTTTTTGATCGTTTTTATGACTTCGCTAACACTATCTTCTGATTCAAAGTGAAAGATAACTCTATCGAATCCGGCCTCTTTTAATTTAGTTATCCATGATAAAGGGCGGGCGACCATAAGATGGGCTTCTTTCTTTAGATTGAGCGGATATTTCTTTATTGATTCGGGATCCAGAGTTTTGTTCTCAACGAACTTACCATCAGCAAAATCGATATGCACCCAACCTTCCTGGAAACCAAGAGAATTTTTTAGCTGATCGACGTGATCACTAAATTCTTCGGGTGTTTTATCTAAAATGGCGGGAACGATTTGGATCATGTTTATTATTAGGTATTTCCTCACTCCGTTCGAAAAATACTTATCTACAATTATCTTTCGAGTGAAACGAGAAAATACAGTATCTTTTAAATACTTTCTTCCAGTTTTTTTATTTTATCAATTCGTCTGGCGTGGCGTTCTTCTCCTGAGTATTTTGAGGATAAGAATAATTTAATAGCATTCATGGTATCTGCTTCGGTCATAAATCTGACACCGATAGACAACATATTAGAATTGTTGTGTTCACGAGTCAGGCGGAGCATTTCATAAGGATCATCACTTGTTTTGCCGGTTATGTCAGTGGCGATTGGAGGGATAACCGGACCATAGAACAAAGCACATCTGACGTTATCAAATTTGTTAGCAACGATTGCTTCACCTTGACCGGAGCCTCCGAAAACTATCCCGAATTCATCAGGATTTTCGGAAACCTTTTTAGCGGCTTTAGAAATAAAATCAGGATAATCGTCATCTTTGTCATAAGCTTCAGGCCCGCAATCCTCAACATCATATCCTTCTTTTTTTAGAAGTTCTGCGACTTTATTTTTAATTTCAAAACCAGCGTGATCGGTTGCGAGATAGACTTTCATTGGTTATACAATAGCTTCTGGAGGCTAAAAAATCAACCTTAAGTCCTTTTTAACTAGGATAAAGCAGCTCATAAACTTCAATGGCGGGTTCTTCGTAGGGATGGGCTTGTTTAACTTTTTCCACAATTTCTAAATACTTCTTACTAGGGGCGATAACTTCAATTCTCTCTTCGCTTGTCACTTCTGATTTACCTACTTCGCCTACTGAAGGGTGGGCTCCTTTTTCGGGCTTAAAACGACCTTTACCTTTAAATGAAAAGGAGGTTCTGGAATAATCACCTAATTTCCCAGCTCCATTATCAGCAAGAACTTTTCTGATTTTACCTGCATCTTTGACCGGTACAAAAACAATAATTTTGACGAACTTAGCCATAAGAGGTTACTTGAAATATTTTACCAAACAAACTAGTATTTGGGTTCTTTACGTCTGATAACTGCCACCCTTTCAGATACTAAGTGTGCCACTTATTGATGATGATTTTATATGAATCTGCCTAGAAATCTAACATTTGTCGACCTTGAAACTACCGGAGGATCAATTACTTTTGACCGGATTATCGAGGTAGGAATTCTCCAGGTTAGAGATAATAAGCTTGAGAAAACTTTTCAGACCTTTTTAAATCCGGACCGGCCTTTGCCGACCGAGATAACCAATTTAACAGGCATCTCTCCGGCGGATCTTGAGAAAGCACCGTCATTTTTTGATATTAAAGATGAGCTGGCTGGTTATTTTGAGGATACGGTTTTGGTGGCTCACAACGCCAGGTTTGATTACGGATTTTTAAAACAGGAATATCTGAGATTTGGCGAGCGATTTGCACCGAAGCAGCTTTGCACAGTGAAATTGTCCAGACTACTCTACCCTGAGCACCGTCATCATAATCTCGACAGTATTATTGAGAGATTTCAGTTCGAGATAGAAAATAGACACAGAGCATTTTCAGATGCCAAAATTCTTTGGGAGTTTTATCAGAAAATTCAAACTGCTTTTCCAATAGAAAAGGTGACTCAGGTTATTTCGCATATATTAAAGAAGCCTAATATTCCGCCTAAAATTAAGAATTTTAATTATGCAGAAATACCAGAAACCGCAGGAGTTTATATTTTTTATGGAGAGAACGGCCAGCCGCTTTATGTAGGAAAATCTAAGAATATCCGCGATCGAGTTATGTCTCATTTCTCGTTAAGTACTGGAGACTCTTCTGAAATGAAGATTTATAACACGATTGAGAGTATGGAATTTATAAAAACTGCCGGAGAGTTAGGGGCTTTATTAAAAGAGTCAGAAACGATTAAGAAATTAATGCCTCTATATAATAGAAGGCTGAGATACAGAGAGAAGATGGTGATGGCGGTTAAGAAAGAGGCTGACCCCACTTCGCTGAAGCTTTGCGGGACAGGTGGGGTTTATACGATAGAGATTATTGAGACTGATGCACCGGATATTAATAATTTAGGAGATGTTATGGCGGTATTTAAAACGAAAAGACAGGCTAAAGAAACCCTCACTAATCTGGCTAAAGAGCACAACTTATGTGATAAATTTTTAGGACTTCAGAAAACAAAAGGACCTTGTTTTAATTACCAGCTTGGAAGATGTAAGGGTATTTGTGCGGGAAATGAAATGCCGATGAAATATAACTTACGATTTATTGAGGCGTTTTTGAAAACTAAGATTAAAGACTGGCCGCATCAGGGACCAATTATTATTAAGGAAGTTGATCCGCTAGAGGGTAAGGAAGAGCATTTTTTGATTCATAATTGGTGCATTGTTCAAAAACAGGAGGGGGATGATAGAAGTTTGGAGGATTTGGAGTTTGATTATGATGTGTATAAGATTTTAAGGAGATTTATGTATAAGGAACAATTTAATAAGATAAAGATTTTTCCACCTTCATTATTGGAGCAAGACAGGGAGGCTAGTGATTTTAACCTAACCTCCCAATAAACTTATATTCCATTTCTTCTTAATCTTGCTTCTACCTGAGCTGCAAGCTGAGGGTCAACGGGTATATCACTTCTTTTAGCATGATCTAATGCCCATCCTAATGACTTTTCTGCAAAAGATGCACCACTCACTACCAGTGTTTTTGCATAAAAACCCAACTCAGGAAGTCGAGAATTTTCTAATATATTAGTAATAGCCCGCCTATCACCAGGATTGCTTAATACTGCGAGTCCTAAACGCATAGATGTTTCTGAGCTGTTAGTCTGCCAAGAAACACTACTCGATCTCTCATTACTATTAACTGCCATCATCACCACCTCCTTTCTTTTGATTTAGTAATTCTTTTGCTACTTGAGTTAGATCCGGATTAAGTTCTAAGCCTGTTCTTTCTGCAAAATTTAAATCAACCCTTATCGATTGACGGAGTACAGCAGAACTTGGAAATGATCTAGCATTTTTTAGCGACTGCAGATAGTCTGCGTCGAACCTTGAGACTCTGACACCGCCGCCAAGGCCTACTATAGCCTCAAAAACTCTATTTTGAATTATTTTTCTATTTTCTGAATCTCTCCCATTTTCTCTATCTGTCATATTTTCTCCACAAAAAAAGCCCTTGCTCATTTATTAGATAACTAATAAACAAACAAGGGCCTTGTCGGCGGTTCCACCTTGTTACTCTAAAACATTACTGTCTTAGACTTACAATCAGCTCCTTCTTTTTTAGATGACACTGATTTCTTAATTTAAACGGCTTAAGTTTAGACCGTAAGGTATTTTTACCTTCAGCTCCCCAATCGCAACTTGGGTATAACGCTTTGTGAAAGTATTTATAACAAAAGTTTTTAAAGGAGTCAACTACTTTCTCTTTTGTATTCTGCCAGACCTTTTTGAATTATGTTAATTGCTCTTTTTAAATCTTCGGTGTTTAAAATATAGGCTATTCGGACTTGGTTTTTGCCGAGACCTTCTGTTGCATAGAATCCCGCGCCCGGGGCAAGCATAACTGTTTCGTTATTGACTCTAAATTTATTAAGCAAAAAGATCGAGAAGTCTTCGGCATTTTCAACAGGAAGGGTAATCATTGAATAAAAAGCGCCTTCTGGAATTGACATTTCTACACCATTGATAGCTGTTAATCCTTCATATAAAACATCGCGGCGTTTTTTATATTCGGTTTTAACATCTTCTATATATGAATCTGGAACTTCGGTTAAGTGGGAAGCCATTTCTTGGTCGATTAACCCTCCAGAAAGTCTAACTTGAGTAAGTTTGGTTATGCCTTTTATCAATTCAGTATTTTTAGAAATTATTACTCCAAGTCTGGCTCCACATAGACTGTAACGCTTGGAAAGAGAATCAAGAAGAATGGCATTATCTGGAATTTCGTCCATATAGGATAAAAGTGAGGTATGTTCGCCTTCAAAAATGTATTCTCGGTAGACTTCATCTGAAATTAAAAATAAGTTATGGTCTTTGGCAATTGAAACGAGAAGTTCAACTTCTTTTTTACTAAAAACTGCGCCGGTTGGATTACCAGGAGAACAATACAAGATTGCGCGAGTCTTCTTGCTAATTTTGGATTCAATGACTTCCCTACTTGGAAGATGGTAGTTTGTTTCCTTCCCTGCTGGAACTGTAACAATTTTTAATCCTCCCATGAAATGCGCAACCGATGCATAGTTAGAATAAAAAGGCTCGAAAGTTAAAATTTCTTCACCTGGGGAAGCAACTGAATAAAATGATAAATTGACCGCTTCTGATCCGCCGACTGTGGCAATAATCTCTGTTTCTGAAATTTCAGGGAAACCAATTTTCGAATAATAAGACAAAAGAGCTTTAATAAAATGTGGTTCACCTGAGCTTTGAGCATAACGTATGGGATTTATACTCCAATTTCTTAAAGCATTAATCATGACTTCTGGGGTTTTGATGTCTGGATCTCCTGTATTAAGATGCAGCACCTTAACTCCTGATTTTTTGGCTTCCAGAGCAAAAGGCGTTAGTTTGCGGGTGGCGGAGACTGGAAGAGAAGTAAGTCGCTGGGATACTTGAGCTGACATTATGCTGAGATTATATAGTAGAATCAGATATATATGAAGATGTGGGTTGTTGGATTATTGGTTATTCTTTTAGTTTCTGCGGGAGTTGTTATTTATTTAAACCAAACCTCAAACTCTTCATCTTTAGTTCAGCAAGAATCTTTAACTCAAGGAAATACAGCAACTACTAGCTCTGATACTGTAAGTCAGACTTCGCCTAACCTTGGTGGTAATTATATTACCGGTTGGGGAGCTGATGCATACAAAAATTCTACGAGTGAGAAAACAGTTCTATTTTTTTATGCTGATTGGTGTCCGACTTGTAGACCAGTTGATGCAGAGTTTAAACAAAATGTACAAAAAATTCCGGCTGGAATAGAGATATACAGGGTTAATTATAATGATTCAGAAACCGATGAGGCCGAAAAGGCTTTAGCTCAGAAATATGGAGTGACTTACCAGCATACTTTCGTTCAAATTGATAAGGATGGGAATGAAATAACAAAATGGAATGGCGGAGGACTTGATAAATTAATTTCGTCTATTAAATGATTCTACTGATTATTTTTGCATTTCTGGCGGGAGTGGTGACTATTCTTTCTCCATGTATTTTGCCGGTGCTGCCGATTATTTTATCCTCTTCAATTGGTGATCAGAATATTGGAAAGATGAGACCATTCGGAGTTATCACAGGTTTTATTTTGAGTTTTACTTTTTTTACACTTTTCCTTTCTTCGATTGTGAAATTAATAGGAATACCAGCTGAATCTTTAAGAGTTTTTTCAGTTATTGTAATTGGACTTTTTGGGGTGACGATGCTTATTCCCAAGTTTCAATATTGGACTGAGATTTTATTTTCAAAATTATCGCAATTCTTACCACAGTCACAGGGTAAAACTGGATTTGGAGGAGGGATTTTAATTGGACTTTCACTCGGACTTTTATGGACACCTTGTGTTGGACCAATACTGGCTTCAGTAATATCTTTGGCGATTACAGGATCTGTGAATATTGAGGCGGTTTTTATTACTTTGGCTTATGCGCTGGGGACGGCGATTCCGATGTTTTTTATTATGATTGCTGGACAAACTGCTTTAAGAAAAGCACCGTGGTTATTACAAAATTCTGGGGCTATTCAAAAAGTTTTCGGAGTTTTAATGATACTTACAGCCTTAGCAATATTTTTTAATTTAGATCGCAAATTCCAGACATTTATTTTGAATACTTTTCCTAGTTACGGAACGGGATTAACGAAATTCGAAGATGTTCCATTAATACGCGATGCTTTGGATCGATTCTCAGGAACTCCTGTTGGAAGTGAGGAAATGGGTAAAGCGATGTTTGATGTAAATTCGGATAAAAGCGGACCTCTCGCCCCTGAAATTTTTCCTGGGGGAGAATGGTTTAATTCCCCTCCCCTGACATTGGCGGATCTTAAAGGTAAAGTGGTTTTGGTTGATTTTTGGACATATTCTTGTATAAATTGCCAAAGGACTTTCCCCTACCTGAAATCCTGGCATCAGAAATATGCTGATAAGGGTTTAGTTATTATTGGAGTTCATTCTCCGGAGTTTGAATTTGAGAAAAATGCTAAAAATGTTGAAAAGGCTTTAAAAGATTTTGGGATAACTTATCCGGTAGTTCAGGATAATGATTTCTCGACCTGGAGAGCGTATAACAATAGATATTGGCCGGCTAAATATTTTATAGATAAAGATGGAAAAATTAGATATACGCATTTTGGGGAAGGCGAGTACGATGAGTCAGAGAGAGTTATTCAGGAATTGCTAGCAGAAGCAGGGGCTAAAGATTTGCCGACAGAAGTTTCAAACCCAGAGTATCAAAATTATGCCAGAACTCCGGAGCTCTATTTAGGCTACGCGAGGATGGAGCATTTAGTTTCTCCGGAAAAAGTCGTTGAGAATGGAAGCGCTTTGTACTCTGCGCCTAATGATATTCCTGATAATGAGTTTGCATTTACCGGAGGATGGGATGTGATGGAGGAATATTCCAGTCCAGCGAAAGGGTCGTCATTAATTTTGAACTTTGAATCGAAAGAGGTTTATTTAGTTATGAGACCTCGGGACGGGGTTACGCCGGGGAAAGTAAGAGTTTATCTGGATAATAAGTTAGTTTCAGAAACAGGGGCTGCTGGGGAAAGTGTTATTAATAATGAAGTTATAGTTGATTCAGATTCGCTTTATAAACTAATTAGGTTACAGGAGCCTGGTAAGCATATTTTGAAGTTGGAGTTTTTAGATGCGAATACGGAGGCTTATGCTTTTACTTTCGGATAATATTTTAAGGCCTATAATTTGAATTTCTCCTCATCAAATAGTATAATTTCAGCTGGTTAAAGTTCTAAAATATATGAGAGATTTTGATATAAAAGCTAAATTCGATACTGACAGATTAAGATTCACAACTCGAAGAGAAGAAATGGAAGGAGCTTCTTCAGATTTACAAAAAGCCCTAGATGCAGTAGGAATATTTGGTCCGTTGTCACCTGAGGCTCAAGCTGCATTTGATGAAATTGTAAAGGAAGTTAATAAATCACGCTCGTTAGGACCCATCACACCTATTGGAGTCGAAAGACAAAAACGCCGCAAGCCCTAAAACCCTTAGTCTTCAGCTGTTTTTAAGTATTCGGAGTATAATTTAGCACTATGAGGATTCTAGTTGTTGAAGATGAGCATAAAATTGCCGGCTCGATAAAAAAAGGATTGGAGCAGGAAAGTTTTGCTGTTGATTTAGCATATACAGGAAATGAGGGATACGATCTTGCATCAAGCGAGAATTATGATCTTTTGATTTTAGATGTGATGCTGCCGGAAATGACTGGAGTAGAAATTTGTGCAAAATTAAGAAAAGAAAATATACATACTCCAATATTAATGCTGACTGCAAAAGGCCAGGTTGCAGATAAAGTTGAAGGACTTAATTCAGGAGCTGATGATTATTTGACTAAGCCGTTTGCTTTTGAGGAATTATTGGCAAGAGTAAAAGCTCTCGGAAGAAGACCTAAAAATTCTACGGGCTCTATATACTCTGTTTCTGACTTAAGCCTAAACACGTTAACTTATGAGGTTAAACGTGGTGAGAAAAAGATTAAATTATCTGCTAAGGAGTTTTCGCTTTTAGAATATTTGATGAGGAATGCGAATCAGGTTGTTTCAAAAGATCAAATTATTGAACATGTTTGGGATTATGATGCAGATGTTTTACCTAATACAGTGGAGGTGTTTGTGGGATACTTGAGGAATAAGATTGATAAAGGATTTTCAAAACCACTGTTACAAACAGTAAGAGGATTTGGATACAAGATAAGCAATGAATAATCATTTAGTAACTTCTCCCTTGTCAACAAACCTTCCACAGGAAGGTTTGAAGCAAGCGATCTCGCAAACTTCATTATTTTTAGTAAGGAGGTTTGCTCCGATTGTTTAACAAAGCGCGATTAAAATTAACACTTTGGTATTTACTGATCATTATGCTGGTCAGTTTATCTTTCAGTTTTGTAATTTACCAATTTTCAACTTCAGAAATTAACCGGGCAATTCGGATGGAGAAAATGAGACAGCAAGGCGCTTATTCTCCGAACAAAAGATTTATTATTCAACTAAACGAACCGAACCAGCCAGGAGTTTTAATTACCGCACCTAGTTCTGAAGTCCTGGAAGAAGCAAAGTATAGAATTCTTTTTGTACTTATATTAATTAATCTGGGAATTTTGGGGCTATCAGGAATTGCTGGATATCTACTAGCCGGGCTGACTCTTAAACCAATTAAAAATATGGTTGATGAGCAAAATCGGTTTATTACAGATGCATCTCATGAACTGCGAACTCCCCTTACCTCTTTAAGGAGTGAGATAGAAGTTAACCTGCGTGATAAAAAACTTACTTTGGCGGAATCAAGAAAATTGCTGGAAAGTAATTTAGAGGAAGTTAATAATTTACAATATTTATCAGATAATTTAATAAAGCTTGCACAAACTCATAAACCTAATAGTGTTAAATTTGAGACAGTTCAAATTGTAAAAATTGCAAATGAAGCTTTGAGAAAAGTTGAGAAACTGGCTAAAAAGAAAAGTATAACTATCGAAAAAGAGGTTGAGGATATTAGTATCCAAGCTGATAAGCAAAGCATAACTGAGTTGTTAGTAATACTTCTAGATAACGCTATTAAGTATTCAGATGAGAATAAAAAAATTAATTTTGAGGCAAAAAAATCTGGAGGAAATGTATTGATTCAAGTTAAAGATCAGGGTATTGGAATAGATAAGAATGATTTGCCATTTTTGTTTGATCGTTTCTACCGGGCAGACCAAGCGAGAACCAAGCAAGATGCTGATGGATTTGGATTGGGATTGTCGATTGCTAAAGAGATCGTTACTAAACATAAAGGATCTATTAGCGTAAAAAGTATTTCCGGATCTGGAACTGTTTTTACAATTAAACTTCCTATAAAACACTAATTTTCTTAAGCCTTCTTTCAGGATCCTTCAGTAGAGTATATATTGTCATCCTCGCGAATGAGGGAATCTAATAAAAAACTTGATTCCTGTCTGCGCAGGAATGACGTACGAAAGGAGGTGAATTAATTATGAAAAGAAAAGTATTTTTTCCAGTTTTGGCTTTGGCGATAATCGCTGCCGGACTTATGAGTACAAATTTAGTTTCAGCACAGGACACGACTGGGGCGAACTCAATGGTTGCAGCAATTGCTCAAAAATTTAACTTAAATCAATCTGATGTACAAACTGTTTTTGACGAGCAAAGAAGCAAACATCAAGCAGAAATGAAATCTCAGATGGAAAGCAAATTGACTCAGGCTGTTGCAGACGGCAAGATAACTGAGGCGCAAAAGCAGGCAATTCTAACTCATCATGATGCAATGAAAGACAGCCGCCCAAATCGGGGCGAATTTCAAAACTTAACTGAGGAGCAAAGAAAAGCCAAGATGGATGAAAGACGAGCGGAAATGGACGCATGGCTTTCTCAAAATGGACTGACTCAAGAAAAACTTCAGGAAGTAATGGGTCATCGAGGTATGGGAGGAAAAATGATGATGAGGCATTAAAGCAATCCCTAACTTCTTTTTACAACAGCTCCTGGTGCACCGGGGGCTGTTTTTGTGTAGAATGCATTTTGCTGCTGCCAACACTGCTTACGTTAATCTCAGCTTTCTCTCAGATTTATCCTATAAACTGCTCAATATTGGATCGCAGTTTGCTGGTATTTTATACCAATAAAACTGCTTAATAATACAAAACAAATATGTTAAAAGTTTGGCAGTTCATTAAAAGTTCTTTAAAGAAAAAATTAGTTTTAGGAATATTACTACTTATATTAATAGGTGGCGGATATTATGTTTATCAAAATTATTTTGTTGCCAGTTCTGAAGTAAGTTATCAAACATCTACTGCAGAAAAGGGGACTTTAATTTCTTCTATTTCATCTTCCGGAACTATTACCCAAGGAAGCAGCTTAAGTATTACCTCACAAGCCACTGGAGTCGTCAGTCAAGTGTATGTTAGTAATGGAGATCAAGTAACAGCAGGGCAGAAAATTGCTGAAATTACTCCGGATCTAAATTCGCAGCAAAATCAGGCGGCAGCTTGGGCTTCTTATGTTAGCGCCTCAAATAATCTAAAGAATGCTGAGAATAATGTTAGAAATTCTCAAGCCTCTCTTGATAAAACTTTGGATGATATTCATTTGTTTCAATATGGAAATGGCGGGTTTGATAATGTGGGGTCCGCGAATGAAACGATGGAGCAAAGAGAGGCGCGGACTGCAAAGGAAGTGGCTCTGAATAATGCCCAAAATAATTTAGCTACTTCTCAATCCCAAATTAATTCAGCTTGGTTATCATATCAGCAAACTTCTACTACTATTACTGCTCCCCTTTCCGGAACTGTTAGCGGGATGACAATTTCTGTGGGGTCTGCAATATCGGGATCTTCAACAGCAAACTCAGAAAATGGGGCATCGTCTCAAACTTTGGGCACTGTAGTTTTACCTAATGGAAAGCTTCAAGCGACGGTTAATTTAACGGAGATTGATGTGACAAAAGTAAAAGCAGGACAAAAGGTAACTCTAACAATGGATGCGTTCCGAGACAAAACTTTTACCGGAAAAGTTTTAAGTATTAATACCAATGGTTCTGTTTCATCTGGAGTTACAACATATCCGACAGTTATTGAATTTGACACGATTATTGATGGGGCTTATCCAAACATGGCAGTCAGCGCCACAATTATAACTTCGGTTAAAGACAACGTCGTATTAGTTCCTAGCTCAGCAGTAACTACAGCGGACGGTGCATCTACAGTTCGGATAATGCGAAATGGAAATCCTGAGTTTGTGACAGTAGAAGTTGGAGAATCTAACGATACTCAGACGGAAATAATTTCTGGAATTAACGAGGGTTATTTAGTAGTTACCGGGACCAGCGGCGGAACTACGGGAACTTCAACTACGACAACTACTTCCCCATTCGGAGGAGGAATTGGGGGAGGCGGCGGAACGGTTAGGATAAATAGATAAATTGTTAAACTGCTAAATTGCTGCACTATTAAATTGTTGCATTGTTAAATGTTTTTTTAGCAATTTAACAGCTCAACCATTTAGCAATTTTATGATTAATGTTAAACATGTTTCTAAAATTTATAAATTAGGGGATCTGGAAACTATTGCTTTGAATGATGTTTCTTTTGAAATAAAAAAAGGCGAGTTTGTGGCAATCATGGGTCCATCAGGATCTGGTAAATCAACACTGATGCATATCTTAGGCGCTCTCGACTCCCCTACTTCAGGTGAATATATTTTAGATGGTGAGAATGTTTCTGTATTAAAAGATGACGAATTGGCAGTCATTAGAAATAAAAAAATCGGATTTATTTTTCAAGCTTTTAATTTACTGCCCCGGACTTCAGCCTTAAAAAATGTGATGCTGCCGATGAGATATGCTGGAGTACCTAAAGAAGAACGCCAAAAGAGAGCTGAGAAATATTTAAAAATGGTGGGACTGGGAGAAAGAATGAATCACGGATCTAATCAATTATCCGGAGGTCAGCAGCAAAGAGTGGCAATTGCCCGCGGACTAGCAATGAATCCAGCAATATTACTCGCTGATGAACCGACCGGAAATATTGCTTCAGCACAAGCTGAAGAAGTTATGGAGATTTTCCAAAAATTAAATGACGAAGGGCACACCATCGTCATGATTACTCATGAACCTGACATTGCGGAACACGCTAAAAGGATCATTCACGTCCGTGACGGACGGATCGTGGATGATTCTGAAAAACATCAACGGAGAAAGGTAAAGGTTTAGAATTGTTAAATTGCTGGAAAACAATTAACAGTTTAGACATTTAACAATTTAATTTTTTTATGGATATCGAAATAATTACAGATGCATTTGGGACTTTGGCAGTTAATAAGCTGCGGACAGGTCTTGCGACTTTGGGAATTGTGATTGGTATTGGGTCGGTTATTGCCCTGATTTCACTTGGACAGGCAACATCTCAATCTATTCAATCACAAATTCAATCGCTTGGATCAAATTTGTTAACTGTTCAACCATCGGGTCAACGCTCGGGAGGAATTCAGGGAGCGGCTGGCGGAGGAACAACTTTAACTTCAGGGGATGCAGAGGCAATTAAAAATTCTGCGCAAATTACAACTGTGGCGAATGTTTCTCCAGAATACCAAGGTCGAAGTCAGGTTACGACCGGGAATGCAAATACTAATACTTCTATTGTTGGGGTGACACCCTCTTATGCAGAAATTAGAAAAACTACCATGGCGCAGGGAAATTTTATAACTCAAAACCAGGTTGATTCAATTTCCAAAGTTGCAGTTCTTGGACCAACTGTAGTTTCTAATTTGTTTGGGGAAGGTGCAAATCCGGTTGGACAAACTATTAGAATTAATGGCCAGAATTTAACGGTGATTGGAGTAACAACTTCAAAAGGTGGAACCGGATTTCAAAATCAGGACGATATAATTTGGGTGCCTTTATCTACAGCCCAAAAACAATTGTTTGGAGTTGATAATTTATCCTCTATTGCTGTTGAAGCAAAGTCGGCGGATGTGATGGTTGAAGCTCAAAATCAAGTTGGTTATTTATTACTTGCCCGTCATAAAATTTCAGATCCGGCAAATAAAGATTTTTCGATTTTTAATCAGCAGGATTTATTAAATACAGTTTCAGCAACGACCGGAACTTTTACGACACTGCTTGCTGGAGTTGCAGCGATTTCATTACTCGTTGGAGGGATTGGGATTATGAATATTATGCTGGTGACGGTTACAGAAAGAACCAGAGAAATTGGTTTGAGAAAAGCACTCGGTGCAAAGAAAAATACGATAGTAACGCAGTTTTTAGTTGAATCAATTATTTTGACTTTCGTCGGAGGGGTTATTGGAATTGGTGTCGGGGTACTCGCCTCTTATTTAATTTCATATTTTACCGGATCGGCATTTGTGGTTTCGGCGCAAGCGATAGGACTGGCGTTTGTGGTTTCGGCGGGGATTGGGATTTTGTTTGGATGGTATCCGGCGAGGAGAGCGGCGAATTTGCAACCGATTGAAGCGTTAAGGTATGAATAGAGAATAGATTGATATATAAATCCAATTATGCTAGTTTACATTATCCACCCATGAGGTGGTTTTTTTATGAAAACAAAACTTTATATTAAATACAACTCCAGCTCTCAAGGCCTAAATCTTGAACTTCTTGGGGAGTCGTTCATTGGTTTTCAAAAACTCCTAAAAACTTTCGTTGGGATAGCAGAAATTGAAGGAGAGCTTTCAGTTATGACAACAAAAATATCGGAAGGCTCTATAGACGTAGAGCTCACGCTGGAATTGCTATCAAATCTTCCGTTCCAAAATATTCAAGATTTTATTACTTTTCTACAGTTCGTAAAAAGTGAGGCCCCTAAAGATGTCCAAAACATACTCAATTTAGCTAGTGACGGTTATACAAATGTTGAGCAGTTTATGGCTGCCCACCCCATGCTTTTGATGGTGAGTTATGAGTTTATAAGACATTATTTTATAAAGATGCTTCGGATTTCACCTTTGATGAAAAACCATCCCGTTGTCAGAGACCCAAGCGAAGGAGACATTCCGCCAAAGTATGCTCGCAATTTACATCGGACTATAAATCAAGGTGGATATAAAAAAGTTCTTTTACCTGTAATAGAAAATCAGACAGAATCTATTTTAGTAAGTGAGGAGTCTTCTTATGAAAACGGAGTTTTAATTAATGAGAGTAATTTTGAGGATTATCTTGCAGAGGAAGAAGAGATTCTCCCAGAGCTAACTGAGGGAACTGAAGTCAGCCTTCTAGGAGAGATCAAAGCGCTTCAAAGCACACAGGGCGAAAGCCTTAAATTCAAAGCATTTGATTTACCTGAAACATATTCCCTATTGGTTGCATATCCTGCAGTTGGAAAAAATTCTGAAGACTATATGCCTTTTTACAAACAACAAGCTTTAATGACCGGGGTTATAAAACGGAAATCGCTTTACAGAAAACCGGAGATAGTTATTACAGATGTTGTTTTAGCGCAGCAGTCAATAGATGCGCCCGCAGCTTCTTAAGCATTCTTTCAGGTTTGTATTGTTATAATCTCATCAATAAAGTACGTATGAAAAAAGAAATTGTTGTTCCTGTTGTTATTGCTTCCCTAGTTTTTGCAGGGCTGGGGTTTTTTGGCGGGATGCAGTTTCAAAAGTCGCAGCGGACGGCGGCTTTTGGCGGGGACCGTCAGGGGAATTTTATGATGACTGGCGGACAAAGAGGTGGAGGTAATGGTCAGGGAACAAGAATGATGAATCAGGGAATGAGGCCGGTTACCGGAGAGATTATTGCAGCAGATGAAAATTCTATAACTGTAAAAATGGAGGACGGCAGCTCGAAGATTGTTTTGGTTTCTGATTCGACTTCTATAAATAAATCTGATGCAGGTTCTAAAACCGATTTGACTGTTGGCACGCGCGTTGGGGTTTTTGGAGCAGATAATAACGGGACTGTAACTGCACAAAATATTCAGATAAATCCCCAGCAAAATAGAATGAATCAGTCTTCGCCTAGTGCTTCTAATCGTTAATTACAGATACTGAGCAGTTTGCTGATATTTCTCTTACAATAACGTGTTAGCATTTAATATATATGAAAATTTTGACTGCGGTTATTCTGGTAGTTTTAATAGCCGGGGCGGGAGCACTATATTATCTCTACCCTACTCTTTACGGATTAAAGCCGGATAATACTGACACACCGAAGTTAAGCGATTTAATAAATAGTCCTGATGATCCAAACTCCGGAAGTCCGAGTGCGCAAACTAGTGCGAATATTCTGGCAGAAACGATTATTGTAGAAGGGCTTGATACACCTTGGGCGATTGCGTTTTTGCCTTCTGGAGATATGTTGGTAACTGAAAGAAAAGGGACTGTGAGATTAGTTCAAAAGAATGGCACACTTCAGGAAGCACCAGTGGCAACTATTTCAACGGTTAAAGAAATTGGTGAGGGAGGGTTACTCGGACTGGCTTTGCATCCGAAGTTTTCAGAGAACAATTTAGTTTATCTTTATTACACATATGCTGCTGAGGGAGATAATACCCAAAATAGAGTTGTCAGTATGAAATATACAGATGGTAAATTAGCGGAGGAAAAAATTCTTTTAGATAGAATACCCGGAGCATCAAATCATAATGGCGGAAGAATTAAGTTTGGTCCGGATAACTACTTATATATAACTACCGGAGATGCGCAAGAACCATCTCTGGCGCAGGACACGATGTCAGATGCTGGAAAGATTTTAAGAGTTAATCCAGAAACTGGTGAGGGAGTTCCGGGGAATTTGAACAACAGTCAGGTTTATTCTTTTGGGCATAGAAATCCGCAGGGAATTGATTGGGATAGTAATGGCAATTTATGGGAAACAGAGCACGGACCTTCTGGCGGAAGCTTAGGGACTGGGAATGACGAAGTTAATTTTATCGAAGCAGGAAAGAATTATGGATGGCCGGAAATTCAGGGAGAACAGACCAGAGACGGTATGGTAACTCCGATTAAGAATTCAACGCCTTCGGTTGCCTGGGCTCCTGGTGGAACTGCAGTTGTTGGGGAGAACTTATATTTTAGCGGACTTCGAGCCCAAGCTTTATATAGATCAAAAATTGAGAATGGGAGAATAAGAACTGTTGAGGAATTATTAAAAGGCAGATATGGACGAATTCGAGAAGTGATTCAAGGACCTGACGGGATGCTTTACATAACAACCAGCAACAGGGATGGCCGAGGTGTGGCTGGGGCTTCGGATGACCGGATTATCCGGATAAACCCAACTAAAATATAGTTTTCATTTTTCAGATTCGATTGGCGTTTGATATATTTTGACAGTATTGACAGACTATGGATAAGATAATGTATAAAGTTTACATAGATGCAAAAAGCTAAACTGTCCTGGCTTTTTATAATTAATATTTTTCTTCTAGTTACTGCTGTTATCTCCTTGGCAAAACCTAATCTTGTTCAATCGGCTACTGCTGGTCATGTTGTTATCTCTGAACTTCAAATCGGATTAACCGGAGATGGAGCAAATGAATTTATTGAGCTTTATAATCCAACCGCTAGTGCTGTTAATATTGGCGGCTGGAAATTAATGAAGAAAACTGCAGGCGGGGATCCGGCGGTTGATCAAGTGCTGGTAGCAACTATACCCGGCGGGACTTCAATTAATTCTCATGGATATTATCTAATTGCTCATACTGATTATCTGGGTTCTGTGACTGAGGATCTCACATACAATGCTGATCCAATCTCATCTAATAATACTATCTATTTAAAGAATGGATCTGATGTATTAATTGATAAAGTTGGGCTTGGGTCTGCAAATGATTTTGAAACTGCAGCCAAGGGTAATCCGCCTTCAAACGGAAGTGTTGAGAGAAAAGCTAATTCAGCTTCGACAAATGCATCAATGCAGACTGGAGCTGATGTTTTATTGGGTAACGGTGAGGACACCGATGATAATTTACTCGACTTTATAAATAGAACTGCACCCGATCCTCAAAATTCATCTTCGAATACAGAAAATCCAAGCGCTTCACCTGCGCCTTCTACTTCGAGTCAACCTTCAGCTAGTGCTTCGGCATCGCCAAGCGCATCGGCCTCGGCAAGTCCATCGGTATCCCCAAGCCCATCAGCTTCAGCATCTGCATCTCCTTCTGCTTCACCATCAGCTAGTCCCAGTGCATCAGCGTCTGCAAGTCCTAGTGCTTCTCCAAGCGCGACCCCAACTTCAAGTCCATCTGCCAGCCCATCAGTATCTCCATCTCCTTCAGCTTCAGCCTCTGCCAGCCCATCAGTTAGTCCAAGTGCTTCACCCTCAGCAACTGTACAGCCTTCAGTAACTCCAAGCCCATCAGCTACACCAAGACCAAGAAAACATTTGGTATGCGAATTCAAGCCAAAAGTATTTAAGTTTGGAAGATTCGAGTTTACTTATAGAATGCTTGATTGTGATTGGGTTAACCGCTAAATAATACTCCTGTTTAGAGTATATCCTTGTTCCTATTAAGATTTGAGCTATATCCAGAAAGTAAAAACAGATTAATTACGAAGACTTCTTTTGCCAAGGCCAGCGGCCTTCAACTTCTAGCTCGAATGTAAAGCTGAGGAAGGTACGGATAATGACGATTAGTCCAAGTATACCGATACTAGTAAAGCTTGGGTTCGCGCCCCCAACTGATCTAATTATGTCACCAGCAACAAGGAATTCTAATCCGAGCAGAATAGCCCGACCAAGATTTTGACGCAGCCGGATATAAGAATTCTTTAGAGCGCTTTCTTTAAACCAATCTTTAAAGAAAATTAAGACAGACAAGACCAGACCAAAGACGATGATTAAGATTCCAAGCGCATCGACGAATGTCCCGAGTTTAACAATCACTGAGATGTCGTAAAGGAGGTTAAAGGGCATTAATTAAGTATTCCATGGATCGATTAATCTTGCAAGAAGACTTCGGCAAGCATGCAGCGGGCTGATCCTCCACCGATAGTTTCGATTGTTGGAATATCGAGTTCAATTATTTCCCCGAATTTTTTAAGAGATTTAATCTGATCCGGATTAAAACCATTGAATGCAGTTTTTGACATTACTATCTTGGGGGTATTATCTGTAGATTGAAGCTGAAGAGTGTTACCACAGTAATTATATATTTGATCCCTGGTGAGAGCTATTATTTCTTTGTCTAAGGAAGCCAGCCTTTCCTGGACTTCTTCTCTTTCTCTTACATCTGTTATTGAGTCCAGACAAATAACAGCATATTCCTTACCTATACTCATTGTGACATTGGTATGGTAGATCGGAAAACCGTTTTTATCATAAGCATGAAAGAAAATCCCGTCGTAATTCATAAGATTGCACCATTTATCAAATTCTTCCTTCGTAGTACGGGGTGATTCCATTGCAAATGCGACTTTATTTTCCCGATCTAAAACTAGACTGCCTGTGCCTTCAAGGATATGGCCCTGATTTTCGTCGGACGCTAAGTTTAAGGTTTCAGTCAGCCTAGCGCCATTACTTTTGAGGAGTTCCTCGAGATTTTGAGTTTGCCTTTCTAGTCTTCTGTTAGGAGCAAGCATCGGATAAACGACAAGTCTGCCATCTGAGTGATGGGAGAACCAGTTATTAGGAAATATTGAATCTGGAGTGATTACATCCTGACGACTATCAAGAATGAGAACATTTATTCCCGAGGCTTTTAAAATCTCAACCGAGTTATTAAATTCAAGAAGTGCTTTTTGCTGGATATCACTATCGGAGGCTGATATTTGATGCTGAAAAATATTACTGCCAGCAGTTTGAGCATTAAAGCCAAAATGATTTGGAGAGACCATAACTAAAGTAGATGTTGTTTGAGAATTTGACATAATCTGTAAGGTATCAGACATCAAGATTTATAACAACTGGGTTACTTTTTTCTAGATATATTATTTATATAAACTAATATCAGTCCGGCTATCCAGGCTCCGATGAGGATAATTGCGGTGTTTACAAATACCTGCAGATAGCTCCCTGATGTAACTGGATTAAAGAAAGGATATGGATACCAATTTATAAAGTAACCACGGATTAGTGTGTAGCCGACGAATAGTAAAGGGAAAATTAACCAGTGTAAAACATTTTTAGATTTTAGTTTAGTCTTTATAGGAAATAGAACCCAGGCTACTACAGATGCAATCGGCGTAACTCCGTGCAAAGTTAAGTTAATCCAGGGATCCAATGAAAGCGAATGCTGGTTGACTAGTATAGACCAATATATGACCCCGGTGATTGTCATGTATAGAGTTGCGGCAGCGCGAATTGAGTCAAAAGTTCCGGAAGTTCTTTTGGGATTATGAATTCCGAGATATATAAAAACCGAAATAATCAGCAAATTACTTAGAACAGTAAAATAGCTGAAGTAAAAGACTATAACCTTCAGTGAAAGGAAGAAGGCAGTACCAGCAGCAATCAGATCAAGGAAACCAAAAATTAAGAAGTAGGCTCTGGCTATTTTTGTCATTGGCATTTGCCGTTGTATAAATCTAGATTAGAACAAACTTTTCCTCCGGGTAGAGTACATTTAGAATCTGAGACTGCTGTTGTTTGTCCCCCGATCTGAACGCAGTAAACTTCTTCAGGATTATCGTATCCGATTGTTTTAACTCCTCCTACCGGACATTGCTTTCTAAAAAGCGCCCACTCTTCGCAGGATTGATCATCCTCGAAATTACAAATGCTGTACTCCCCACCATCACCCCGGGTTTCGCTCTGAAGGGTTCCACCGGCTTTAATACAGTATTCAGAAGCCGGATTGGCCAATGTTGCTCCATCATACAAAGGGTTTTTGTTCATTTTTTTTGATTCCTCTGCTTTTTCTTCAGGAGTTTGATACCGAACCGGAGGAACTGGAGTTTCTTTGTAGTTGTTTTCTATGATCATAAAATAAGCGGCAGTACTCCCCGCAACAATAAAAGCGGCAATAACCAAAATTATAAAAAGGAGGCTAAAGCCGGATTGCTTAATAGGCGATTGAGGCTTAAACATAAATTAACTATTTCATAAATTAAAATCTAGTTCAATATTCAGAAACCTTGGGTTAATTTATAAGAAATCCAAATTCCAGTAAGACCGCCAATGGCGTTAAAAATAATCGAGGAGTATGAAAATAGATCCGCTCCAAATAAAACCGGGATATATCCTCCAATAAGCGAACCTATTGTCATGCCGGTTAAAACCAAGAATTTTCTGGACATAATTAATAATACCAGAACTCAATACTTTGCTGCGGATCAGGGATTCGAACCCCAATAGACAGATCCAGAATCTGTCGTCCTACCATTAGACGAATCCGCAATATGAACAAACATAGCAGTTTTCGTCTGGCGTATTCACGCTAGACGAATCCGCAATAAGCTACAAAGGGAATTTTATCAGAAACCTTCCTAAATATGAAACCCTGCTCATTTAACCGGATACCGTATTTTGCTAAAATTTCTATTTGTGATGCATAAACTGAAAACATTTTCATCTTTAAAATTTCCGGATTTTAGACTTTATTATTTTGGGACAACTTTTTCTGAGATTGGTTCAGCTATGCAAATTGTGGCTATAAATTGGCAGGTTTACGAACTGACTGATTCAGCTGCTTCTTTGGGGTTTGTGGGGTTATCAGCTTTCCTAGCAATTATTATTTTTTCTCTGCCGGCGGGACTGATTGTTGATAAATTAAACCGTAAAAAACTTCTGCTAATTTCACAAATTATACCGGCTATATTCGCAGTTATTTTAATGGTGATGACTTTTAGTAATACAATTACTCCTTTGGCAATTTATATTTTAGTTTTCCTGAGTTTTGGGGCGAGATCACTTCAAGGGCCAGCTAGACAATCGATTATTCCGCAACTGGTAACCCGTGAATATTTTGTTAATGCGTTTTCTTTACAAACAATCAGCAGACAAATCTCGATGATGTTAGGGCCAGCGATTGCAGGATTTACGATTGAATTTTTTGGGGTAGAAGGAGTTTACTTATTTAATGCTGTGACATTTATAATTTATATTTTTCTTTTGATTCCGATACATATTGAACCGCACGAAATAGTTAAAGAAGTTTCATATTCATTTAAATCAATGTGGGAAGGAATTCATTTTGTTTTTACTAATGAGATTTTAATTTATACAATGACTTTAGATTTTATAGCCAACTTCTTTTCTTCAGCGACCACTCTACTGCCGATATTTGCAAAAGATATTTTTGAAACCGGACCGAGAGGACTCGGGCTTTTATATTCTGCACCGGCAATTGGATCGACTATTGCCGGACTGGTCTTAGCTTCGGTTCATAATTTAAAGAATCAGGGAATGTGGATTCTAGGAGGGGTTATATTGTACGGCGCGGCAACGACAGCGTTTGGATTATCGAACTCGTTTGTTTTAGCTTTGGTTTTTCTGAGTTTGGTCGGGGTCGGAGATATGATTTCAACGGTTTTGAGAAATACAATTCGACAAATGTTAACTCCTGATCATATTAAAGGACGGATGATTGCAGTTAATACAATATTTGTTCAGGGCGGACCAATGGCAGGAGAGGCAGAAGCCGGATTTTTAGCTCAGTTTTTTGGAGCACCTTTTTCAGTTGTATCAGGAGGAATTATTACTGTGGCGCTAACTTTGTTGATTGCCTGGAGAGTGCCTCATCTTCGCAAGTATCAATCACCTGTGGTAGTATAATTTTAATGAGTGATTTAACTAAAAAACATTGTGTCCCCTGTGAAAACGGTGAAGGGAAATTAGAGATAAATAAAATTAAAGAATATATGCTGCTGGTTGAGAATTGGTTTTTGGTGGGCGACACCATCCGTAAGGATTACAAATTTAAAAATTTCAAAGAGTCAATGAGTTTTGTAAATAAGGTGGCGGATATTGCGGAAGAGGAAGGACATCACCCAGATCTAAGTATTTCTTATGATAAAGTGAATGTTTCTTTAACGACTCATGCAGCTAAAGGATTAACCGAAAATGATTTTGTGATGGCTGCGAAAATTAATGCGATTTAGAATTAATATTCTACTTCTTCGGGATTCTCGATAAATGATCCAGCTTCTATTATTCGGGCTTTGGTTTCCTCTTCTCCTAAGATCTGAATTGATTCAAATAATGGAGGTGTGACGAGTTGTCCTGCGACTGCGGCTCTTATTAGTTGGAACATGTCGAGATTTGATAGTGATAATTCTTTTGCCAGGTTCTTAAAAGCATTCTCAAAATCTTCAGACTTCCAAGGAAAGGATAAGCCGTTTAGATTTTCAGTAACTTTTTCCAGAGCAGCTTTTTTGTCTTCTATTTTAAGCTTATTAAAAACCGACATATCGTATTCTGGTTTACCAAAAATAAAATCAGTTAAAGGAATAAAGTCAGAAAGCTTTTTAATACGCTCTTTGACTAGAGGAACCAGTTTCTTTAAAACGCTTTTGTCGGGAATATTCTTCGCTACGTGATCAATGCTGGTTAAGTAATTTTCTAAGCGGTCTGTTAACTCGTCATCTGTCATTTGTCTGATATATTCTCCATTCATCCAGTCGAGTTTTACCTGATCAAAGGCCGGACCGGCTGGAGAGAAATCTTTAAGATCTAGTTTTTGGATAAATTCATCAATTGAGAAAATCTCTTTTTGTTCTGGATGAGACCAACCCATCAGTGCCAGGAAATTTAGTATGGCTTCAGGAAGATAACCGTCTTTTAAATACCAGGTTACCCAAACAGGATTTTTTCTTTTGGATAATTTTGATTTATCAGAATTTCTTAGTATTGGGAGATGGACGAACACGGGAAGTTCCCAGCCAAAAGCTTTGTATAAAAGAATATGTTTTGGGGTGGAAGAGATCCACTCTTCGGCTCGGATGACATGGGAGATTTTCATTAAGTAATCGTCAACTACAACCCCAAGATGATAAGTCGGGTAGCCATCAGACTTAAGTAGGACCTGATCATCAAGCTCATTGCTGGAAATTGTTATGTCTCCACGGATAAGATCCTTGAAAGTAATGTTCTCATTTCGGGGGACTTTTAAACGGATAACATACTTTTCTACAACGGCATTTTGATCACAATATTCGCGATGCATTTTTTTTATTCTGGTTGAAGTTTGTTCGTTTCTGATTTGCTCTAATTTCTCTTTCGAGCAGGAGCATTTATAGGCTAAGTCTTTTTCGAGAAGTTCATTAGCATATTTACTGTAAAGCTCAAGACGCTCAGATTGCCTGTAGGGAGCAAAAGGACCACCGACTTCAGGGCTTTCGTCTGGAATTAGATTGAAAGCTTTAATTGAGCTCAAAATTGTTGCTTCAGCGCCCTCAACAAACCTTTCCCTGTCTGTGTCTTCGATACGGACAATAAATTTGCCATCACTCTTGCGGGCAAAAGCCCAATTTATGAGAGCGGTATAGAGATTGCCGATATGTAGGTCTTCTCCTGTTGGGGAAGGTGCTATTCTGGTTCTTATTTCAGTCATTTCGAGATTACCTTGGGTGAATTATACCAAGATCTTTTGCCATAAAGTATAATCATTATATGACCCTGACAGAAGCATCTGCATTAACGAAAAAAGGGATTATAGTCTCGATACTGACTTTATTTGTGATATTTTTAGGCTGGGGAGCCTGGCATTTGTACTATAACTATGTCTATCTACCTGGGATTCCTCCGGTGATTGAGCAGCCGACGATTGCATTTGGGCCTTTACCGCAGGTGGCGTTTCCTGAATCGAATATAGCCTCTTCTAATTTCTCTTATTCACTTGATACTGAGACTGGAGGACTGCCTGAGGATACTCCAAGACTATTTAAGGTTTATTCTGTAGCTCAACTGGCAACAGACTTACTGGCGCTTGATAGAGCTAAAGCACTGGCCGGGTCCCTTAGCTTTAATAAGACTCCTCAAGCAATTTCGGCAACTCAATATAAATTTATTGATGATCTTAATGGAGGCGAGTTGATTGTGGATTTGGATACCGGTAATTTTAAATTTAGAAGGAATGTTGCTACTGGTAGTGGAGAGAATTTTGAAAGAGTCGAAGATTTTATTGATGAGGCAAGGCAAGGACAGACATTTAAGAGCTTTTTATCTTCTAAGGGACTTCTTAAGGAACAGCTAAGTGGAGGTGAGACTGTTGTTAGTTATAATAACGCAGTAAAAAAGAACAGTACGCTGGTGACTGTGAACTTAGGACAGGAAAGGATCGAGGACTACCCAATTGTGACTCCTAAATTTAATGAGTCGCTAATTAAAGCGACAGGGAATGCAAACAGAAGCAGTGACAGGAAATATCTTTCGCTTGATTATATTTTCTGGCCGATTGATCTTGAGAATTTTGGGACTTATCCAATAAAAACTGCTGCTGAGGCTTTTGAAGAGCTTAAATCAGGTGGAGGGTATATTGCTGTTGAACCAAGAAATAGTAATGTTTCACTTAGTGAAGTTTATCTGGCCTACTTTTTATCAGAACAGTTTTCTAATTATTTGCAGCCGGTATATGTATTTGAAGGAACTGGATTTGCAGGATATGTGCCGGCGATAAAAAGTGAGTATGTAGAAAAAACTAATTGACCTGCCAAGTATAGTTGGCAAATATCCAATCAAGTAATGTTTTCGTTTCGCCAAATCTATCCTGACTATTTAACATAACTGTTAAAACAGTCCGGTTATTTTTTTCAATTAATCCGACAAAACTTTCTCCGGCCATTTCAGTAGTGCCAGTTTTAATTCCAACTACACCTTCTTCATCTAGTAATTTATTAAGATTTTTTAAAGGATGATTTTGGGTTTTATCAAGAGAGGTAACTGATGTTTCTTTGGTTGAGAAGACTTTGCCAAGACGGGCATTTTTGATTGATTCCCTGCCAATTAGTAAAAGATCATAGGCTGAGGAATAATGATAGGGGCTGTCAAAACCGGCAGGATTATCAAAATGAGTATTGAGAGCTCCTATCTCTGCTGCTCTTGAATTCATCTTGGCAATAAAAGCATCTCTGCCTCCAGGATAATTATAAGCAATTGTGAAAGCGGCATCATTACCTGAATTGAGCATCATACCGTAAAGCAGACTTCTGAAGGTTAGTTTCTCAAAAGCGTTCAGACCCATTGTTGAACCCCCAACTATGGCTTCTGCAGGAACAGTTAGTAAATCACCGCTGTTAAAATATTCAGAAGCGATAATAGCAGTCATAATTTTAGTGGTTGAAGCAGGAGCAAGTTTAGTATGAATATTTTTTTCAAAAAGAATTTTATCTTCTGCAACATCATAAGCAATAACAGCCACAGCACTCATAACTGGTTCTGGAATATGTGCAGAAATAACCTCAACTTTTGGCGGTTCTTTGGCTTCAGAAAGAACTAGGCCCTCGGATTTTATCGATTCTTCGGGTAGATTACCTGAAACAACTTTACTCTCTACTAGATCAAGAGCTTGGGGGCCGGTCATCAGAAAAATAATCGAAGCCATAATTAAAATCAGAGCAAGTGCGGCAAGTCTTAGTTTTTTTTCTGATGCTTTAGAGATAGAGAATTTTGGCAGAGTTTTTTTCATAGTAGAATTTTTAAATTGCTATCTTAGAGTTGAGAGCCTGACATCAACGCGCTCCATATCGCGAGGGAAAAGTGAAGCTTCGCGGACATTTCCTAATTTCAAAAGCAACATTGTTAGTCTTTCGAGACCAAATGAACCTCCGCCTTCTTCGGGCATTCCATATTTAAAAGCTTGAAGATACATTTCAAAATCTTTAGGGTCCATTTTACGCTCTTTTATAACGCTGACTAATTCATCGTAGTCATTAATTCTTTGAGAACCTGATAAAATTTCCAGTCCTCTAAATAAAATGTCGTAACTCAAACTGTACTCAGGATTCTCAGGATCTGGCTTTGTATAAAAAGCCCGTTTGGCTGTTGGGAAATGAGTAATAATTACAAAATCAGTTTTATGATTCTCTAGAGCCCATTTGCAAATATCAATTTCGTCTTGAGGTGCTAAATCCTTTTCGGTCCGAGAATCCCGGCCGAACTCTTTAAATATAATTTCTTGGGCTTCTCTTAAAGTTAAGCGGACGGCTTTATTAAAAGCAATTTTTTCGACATTGAATAATTCTAGATATTTAGCCGATTTATCCTCGGCATGTTTGAACATTTTAAAAGCAATTTCTTCAATAAAATCCAGCAGTTCCTTAAAGTTGGCAAAGCCTATTTCAAAATCCATTTGGGTGGAGACTGAAAGATGTCTGGTAGTTACAGAAGGCTCAGCTCTATAAGCGTGAGCTATGGTGAAAACTCTTTCAAAAACCGGAACTAACATTTGCTTGTAGAGTTGGGGGCTTTGAGTCATAAAGGCCGGGAAACCGTAATAGTCTACTTTGAAAACTTCAGCGCCGCCTTCTGTTGAAGAGGCTGAAATTTCTGGAACGACTATTTCTTTGCAATCCAGCTCAATACAGGCTTTTCTAAAACCTTCAAGAAGGGCTGCCTGAATTTCAAAAATAGCTTTAACCTGAGGATGTCTAAGAGTTAAAGAACGGAAATCTAATAGAGTTGGGAGTTGAAGATCTAACTCTTTCATTCCTAAATCAAAAGGTAATTCAGCCGCTTTGCTTATAACTTTAACAATTTCGGATTGGAGTTCGATTTTTCCGGTTTCTAGATGTTCATTAATTAATTTTTCAGGACGCGAGGCGACTTTACCTGTTATCTGAACCACATCTTGAGGTCTGATTTCTCCTAGATTTTCCTTTGTACAAAAAACTTGAATAGTGCCAGTCCGATCGGAGACATCGAGGAAACCGATCTTGCCGTGATCACGTCTGACTTGAACCCATCCGGAGATGGACACTTCTTCACCTATTTTGTCATTACAATCGAGTATTAAAGTTCGAGTCACAGTCTGCAAATGATATCAAAATGGAGGCTAGCTTACAATGCAGACAAGATTACTGACACTTCATATCTGTTTTATCCAAATCCATAGGGTCAGAGATTGCTTCGCACTTAGTTACTAAGGTGTGATTTTTGTTACTCAGATCAATCTTATATACAGACACCGACCCATACCCTCCATCCCCTCCACCGCACTGATACCAAAGTATATTGGATTTGGTCAGCTGGAGAGTTTTATAGCAACCAAAATAAGGAGAGCCGTCTGTAGGAATTTCAGTAATTTTTTGGAAAGTCTTATCAGTACCCAAGACTCCAAATATAGATTTATTATTACTTCCCCCTCCACCGCCTTGTTTTTCGTACTCCAGAATATATCTGCCATCATCAACCTTACATGCTCGATAGACATCTGCATCAAGATCTATTTCGAATGCTTTTTCAGCAAGTAAATAGAGATTTTGATCTTTCATTTCCACCGCTGCGACTCTTGGATCTTCCTGATAAGTATAGTGCTGTTTTTCGTAATCTCTGTAATAATCCGGACTGCATTGAAGATTGTGCAGATCCCCATCATTGATTCCTGTCATTTCTATTGGATAATCCATTTTGGTAAATATTTTTTCGCCAGGAAAATAGAGACGCTTTATAGGGTTGCCTAGCAAAGATATGTTTGACGGAGAAGATGCCGGAGATGGTATTAAACTATCCTCGGGCTGAGAGGCTACAGGACTTGGGGTAACCGGAGTCTTTGTATTACCCGAGGAAGATCTTCCAATGTAATACGAAATCCCTGCAATACCCACAAGGACCATGACAGATATTAAGACTATCAGAGCAGAGAAGCCTTTTTGGTTCATTTAATCAGTTTATTTGATTTATTAGCTTTACGTAAATAGATCAAGAATTCTGGGCTTTGTGGCGGAGGTAGTGATCCATTATTGTTAGGGCTGACATGGCATCAACTATCGGGACGGCTCGCGGGAGAACACATGGGTCGTGGCGGCCTGAAGCTTCCAGTTCAACCTCTTCCAGGTTTTTATTGACTGTGTTTTGTTTTTTGCTGATAGTTGAAACACTTTTAAAAGCGACTCTAAAATAAATTGTGTCACCTGTTGAGATGCCGCCTAATACACCACCCGCATTGTTTGTTTTAGTTTTTACTTTGCCATCCGAAATTATAAACTCGTCATTGTGCTGACTACCGGGTTTTTCAACACCTGCAAATCCTGAGCCAATTTCAAATCCCTTAACGGCGTTGATTGACAGCATAGCTTTTCCCAGTTCGGCACTTAACTTATCAAAAACCGGCTCCCCTAGTCCTGCGGGAACATTTTTAATAACACCGGTGATAACACCGCCAATTGAATCACCTGAATCTCGCATCTTTTCTACTAAGTCAATCATTTTAAGGGCTGCTTTGGAATCTGGACATCTAATAATATTTGATTCTATTTGGTCTTCTGTAACGGAGTTAATATCGATATTGGATTTTATATCACCGACTTGGGTAACAAAAGATAAGATTTTAATTCCTAGCTTTTCCTGTAAATATTTTTTAGCAATTGCCCCAGCGGCAACTCTGGCTAAAGTTTCGCGGGCGGATGCCCGGCCTGAACCTCTAAAATCCCGAAGTCCGTATTTTTGCTGGTAAGTGAAATCTGCATGGGAAGGTCGAAAAACATCCTTGAGATGATTGTAGTCTTCGGGGCGCATATCCTTATTGTAGGCGAGCATTAGAATCGGTGTGCCGGTAGTTTTTCCTTCAAAATAGCCAGATAGAATTTTTATTTCGTCCTGTTCTTTGCGAGGAGAAGTTATCTCTGATTGACCCGGTTTTCTTTTATCTAGTTCTTTTTGAATTTCAGATTCTGAAATTTCTATCCCCGGAGGACAGCCATCAATCACACAACCAACACAGCCACCATGTGACTCTCCGAAAGTAGTTACTTTAAATAATTGTCCAAATGTATTTCCAGGCATAGTTTATTGTGTCATGACTTCTAATATTCTTTCTAGTTTTTGTTTTGTTAATTGCCCTGGGGCTGATTTTTCATTTTCAGACACTGGCGCAAAATTGAATTCATTTCCCCATAAAGCTCCGTATATTCTGACCATCACACCCTCATCCCCCATTCCCAAAACGATAAATTTCTTGTGTTCTTTCTTTAATCTAAGAAGCAGGGTTAGTAAGTTTAAACCATCTTCAGGATTTTTACAAAAAGTGGAAACTTTGAAGATATCCGGACTGTAGGATTCCATGAGGGTTATTTTTTTGTATAAGTCTGCTGAGTCCGGAGTACTTTTGTAATTATGGAATGAGGCGATGGTTTTATTTTGAAGTTTATTCTCTTTAATATATTCTAAACCCCAGGAGCTTTCCTGAACGTCGAAATCTAAAAGGTTATCTGAGTTTTCAAGAAGTTTTATTATCTTTTCTTTAAACTCTTGATCAAAGTTTGATTTTTCTAAGTTCTGTTTTCGAAATAGAAAGATTAATTTTCCGTTATGAAGGTCGGAAATCTTCCAAATATAATCAGTATCAAGATCTTTAATATGAGATAGCCAAATTTCATAAAAACTGTAATCAGGATTTTCTAAAATATAATTTAAAACTTCTTCTTTTGATTCTTTAATTATCGGTAGACAATATTTAATCATACTGAGTCCTTAAGAAGTGCCTGCTCCATATCCTTGAGTGGGGCTTCAAATCCGGTGAACATTTTGAATTGTTCAGCACCCTGGTATAAAAGCATCTCATATCCGTATATTATTTCTGCACCTTGATCCCTAGCGTCCTTTAGTAGCTGGGTTTCTTTTGGCGTATAGACAATATCGAAAACAATTTGATTTTTGTTCAAGAGATTTTTATTGACGGGACTGATTTCTTCATTCATACCAATTGAGGAGGCGTTAACGATTATGTCGTAATTTTCGACCTCAGAGAGATCTTCCAGTCCGCCAAATTTGGTACCAAATTCCTTGGCTAAATCTTCTGCCTTATTGATAGAGCGATTGAAAATTTTAACATCTGCGCCATTATTAACCAGAGCATAAACAATAGCCCTGGCAGCACCACCGGCTCCAATAACTGCAGTCTTTTTGCCTGTAAGTTCCGTTTTTTTCTTAATAGCTTGTAAAAATCCTAACCAATCGGTATTGAATCCTATTAATTCATCTTCATCGTTTAGAACAGTATTTACTGCACCTATCTCTTCGGCTGCATCATCAAGGGTGTCTATATATTTTATAATGGTTTCTTTATGAGGCATTGTGACGCTAAAGCCGCGAATTTTTAATTTTCTAGCTGAGTTAACTGCTTCTTCTAACTTCTCTGGCTTAACCTCAGAAGGCAGGAAAATAAACTGATCCTCAATTCCTAAAGATTTATATGCGGCACTATGCATAGCAGGAGATTTTGAATTTTTCACCGGGTAGCCCATTATTAAACAGACCTTTATTTTGGATTTGTCATCTAACATATTTTAAAATCTCCTCCGATGTTTTTTCTAATGATTGCGAGTCGGTATTAATTTTAACCTTTGTTAGCAAGTCATACAAATCTTTTCTTTTTTCATATGTGGCGATTGAATCATCAATCAATTTTTCTATTAGAATATTTTTGTCTTTTTCAGTCTCCATTTTCTTTGCATTTTCAGTAATTAGAAAAGGCATAAGTTTATTATTTTTGTATTGTCTTTTTAGGCGCTGACGGATTTTACTGGTATCTGATGTTAAGAGAATTATCAGGCTATCAGTTGCACTACTTAAGATATTTCTGTTTAGCTCGCCAAAGGTAGTTTTAGAATCTTGACTTAAAACATCATTCACCCCGACTCCCCCACCACAACTAATTACAGCATTATCTAGTTTTGAGACTTCTTCTAGAGTTTCGTTTTCTAATTTTCTAAAAACAGTCCAGTCAGTGCCTTTTTTTGTAAGTGACTCAATATTTTGACCTGATTCCTGAGTGATTAGAAAATCACAATCCCAGAATGACCAGTTTAATTTTTGGGCTAATAATTTGCCAATTGTGGTTTTTCCAGTGGTTCTAAATCCGACTAAAAATATTCTTTTTACTTTTGTTTCAGACGGCATTAGTATTTACTCCTATCTCTTTTAGTTTATCCCAGAAATCAGGAAACGTTTTATCAACGA
Organism: uncultured Gammaproteobacteria bacterium; assembly: GCA_964392925.1. Classification (GTDB taxonomy): domain Bacteria; phylum Patescibacteriota; class Microgenomatia; order Daviesbacterales; family UBA10151; genus JACPKO01. The sequence continues at coordinate 39,295 of CAYMRP010000004.1, read as the reverse complement.
CTTTGGGGTTTTCGATTATCATGCCATCAAGCAATGTTCCGGCGACTGCAAATGACATTGCCATGCGATGATCATTGTAAGTATTTATTTGGGAGGGTTTTGGATTACCCCCGAAGATAGTGAGTGAATCAAATGTGGATTCGGTTTTGATACCCATTTTTGATAACTCGTTCTGAAGAGCGAGAACTCTTTCAGTTTCTTTAATTCTTAAAGATCTAACTCCGGTTATTGTGGACTTACCTTTGGCAAAAGCTAACATAACTACTAGAGTTTGGACTTGATCAGGACAATTTTCCATATCTACATTTAAAGGTTTTACACCTGAACCTTTAATGGTCAGTCCTTGTTCGCTATATTTGATTTCTGACCCCATGTTTTTAATTATTTCGACAAAATTTTTGTCGGCCTGAATTGAACCTTCTTTTAGATTTTTAAGCACTAATTTTGATTTGGTTAATGCAGCAATAGCTAGGAAGTATCCGGCTGATGAATAGTCCCCCTCAACTGTATAGTCCTTTTTTTCATATTTCTGATCACCTTCAACTATATAGTTCTTAAAGTTTTGATTATTAACCGTGACTCCAAAGTATTTCATTAAATCAATTGTCATATTAATATATGGCTTTGAGATTTGATTTCCCATGACTTCAATATCTATCCCATTAATAGCTGGAGCAATCATAAGAAGTGCTGAAAAAAATTGACTGGAGATGTCGCCATGAAGAATAGTTTCATTTTTCGTTAATGTTGAAGATTTAACAACTAGTGGAGGGTAGCCCGATTGCTTAGTGTATTCTATAACCGCACCTAGATCTTTCAGTGCACCTGCAAGTTCGCCAATCGGACGGCTGTTTAAAGAATCATCACCAGAGATGGTTTTTATACCGGGAACAATACAAGATAATGCTAGGAGAAATCTGATTGATGTTCCTGACAAGCCGGCATTAAGCTTGTATTCTTTGTCTTCGATATCAAGAATACTGCCGAGGAGTTTAATTTCCTTGGGATCTTGAGTTATTTTTATACCCAGATCTTTTAGGCAGTTGATCATCACTTTGGTGTCATCAGAGAATAATGGATTTTTAATAGAAACTTCACCTTTGATAATTGAGCCCATTATCAAAGCGCGATTGGTGTAACTTTTTGAACCGGGAATATATACTTCTCCGGAGATATTTGATGATGGAATTATTTTGTAGTTTGACATAGCTTTTAGTCTTGGATGAATGCGAGGGCAGTTCTGACTTTTTGTTCATCAACTGTTTGATTTATGACTGCCTCGCCTATTCCTTTAATAAGTGTCCAATTTATTTTTCCACCGTCACTTTTTTTGTCTTTTGATATGAGACTTATTAATAGATCTATATCTTTCAACGATGTTTTAACCGGTAATCCCGCGTTGACTAGGGATTCTTTGATTTCCTCAAGAACATTCTCATTTATCAATCCTAATTCTTGTGATAGTTTTGCTTCGGCAATCATTCCAATACTAACCGCTTCTCCGTGAAGCAGAGGACTGCCGGTTGTTAATGAAGCGCTCTCTAATGCATGACCAATTGTGTGAGCAAAATTTAGAAGTTTCCTACTACCTAATTCTTTTTCATCAGATGAAATTATTTGTGCTTTTATTTGACATGACCTTTTAATAATTTCAATGAGTTCCAAGTTTGAGAAATCTTGGGGTTTTTTTGAAGTGACCAATTTAAAATAAGGCTCCTCGGCAATTATGCCGTGTTTAATAATTTCACCAAAACCGGAGATGAATTCTCTTTCTGGCAAAGATTGAAAAGTCTCAACATCAATAACTACGCCAATAGGTTGATTGAATGAGCCAATTAAATTCTTAACTCCCTGAAAATCAATTCCAACTTTTCCCCCAACACTGGCATCGACAGCTGATAGAAGAGTGGTTGGAATTTGTAGGAATTCGATACCCCTCATATAGGTGCTAGCTGCAAAGCCACCCATATCACCAATGACTCCCCCTCCAAGATTTATCACCAGTGTTTTTCTATCAGCTCCAAGATCTAAAAGTCTCTGCCAAATGATTTGGACTGTATCGATGTTTTTATTTATTTCTCCTGAACTGATAAGAATTTTAGGATAGGGCTTAAGAAAAGTGTCCGGAACTTTTTCATCAGCGATGACGATGATTTTGCTATATGAATCCAGGCTGAGAAAATTACTTAAGTCAGCAATTATTTTTGATCCAATGTAGACTTGATATTTATTAAGAATATTAACGATTTCCATTTTTTACTCCTTCGACATCATAGGCTGCTTTGATTAAAGCCTTCCAGATATTTTTTACAGCAGCCGGATCAATATTTTTCTCGATTGCTTTTTCTACTAGCCGATCATAGATTATTTGTTCTCTTTTTGTATCCTGTACTTCGATCGCTTCCTGTCTTTTGATTTCGCCAATCTCTTTCACTACATCTAAGCGTTTTTTAATTAGCTCAAATATTTGGTCGTCGATTATGTCTATTATACTTCTTAGATTGTTAATTCTGTTCATTATTAGAGCTTACCCAATACTATTATGTTTGGGCAATACTGCTTTAAGATATTTAGAGCCTGTTGTAATTTTGGATCCTCATCGGTTATTTCCACTTCGATATAAAAAAAGTAATCCCACTGTTTTTCTCCTGAAGGGCGTGACTCAATTTTATTAAGATTAATCGACAAGTCAGCAAAGACGGATAATATGTCGCGAAGAACTCCGACTCGATTGAATACAGAAAGAAAAAGCAAGGTTTTAGTGCGGCCTGACAATTTAAGAATATCGCTTTTGGCAATTATATTGAAACGAGTAGTGTTGTTTTTGTAGTTTTGAATGTTCTTTTCCAAAATATTTAATTTATAGATTTTCGCTGCTAACTCAGATCCAATCACCGCAACACCTTTGTTGTTTAACTCTTCGACCGAGGCTATTGTTGAAGGGCTTGTTTTAATTATTGCTTCGGGGAGATTTAACTCAATAAACTTATGAGACTGATTTATTGCTTGAGGGTGGGAGATAATTTTTTTGATTGAATTAATGTTTGATTCTTTGGAGAGCAAACATTGAGTGACCGGTAAATCAATTTTTCCAATAACTTTAAATTCGTGATCAAATAGTAAGTCTAACGTTTCCCTGACTGTTCCCTCGATAGTGTTTTCACTTGGTGCAATAATTAAATCTACATCACCTCTTTGAAGAATTTGAAATAAATCATAAATACTTTTTGAAGGAATTAGCGAATTTATAGATTCATTGAAAGATGAGAGAACTGCCTGGTGAGAAAAAGTCCCTTCAGGTCCTAAGTAGCCAATTTTTAAATCGCTAAAGTTGTTCAAATTATTAACAGACGACTCTGACTTAGGGCTTGTTTCTCCAGTGACGGATTCTAAATTTTTTCTTAGACGAATAAATTGTTTTTCGATCTCTGAAAAGTTACTCGTTTTTATTTTTTGTATTAACTCTTTTTGGATTTTTATAAATTCCTCAACAACATTTATGAATTCAGGATTTAATGTTTGAATTTCAGTTAAAAGCTTTGGATTTTGGGAGAGGACTCTTAAGGTGGAGGAAATCTGAGAAAGAAATACCGGGGTTGATACCTGCCCGGATATACCAACTTTATTTTTTATAAGTATTTCAGCAAGAGAGAGGTTGATAAAATGTGTTAATGATTGGATATGAGCCATCAGAAAATCGTGATTGCTGCTTTCCAGATTAATTAACTGGGCACCCTGAGTTTTAAACAACCCTAAAACATCAGTTATTTTTGAGGAGTCACCAAACTTTTCGAAAATAATCTTTTGATTCTCGATTGAATGAACTGTGGGGCCGAAGAGGAAATGGAGCGAGAGGGATTGTCGATCACAATCTTGTAAAGATTTTTTGGTTTCACTTTTGATAGATGAGAGATCGATAATTAAAGCATCTTTTAAGGAACTTTTGGCTGTTTCAGCGATTATTTTTGGAGCTATACTAATAGGCACTGAGATAAAGATAATTTCTGCTTCAGAAATTGCCGGGGAAGATTTACTTTTCTCATCACTAACTGTGATTGAATAATTTAAAGATTCGAGAAAAGTTTTTAGCCAGGTGCCCATTGCACCAGTTCCTCCAACTATGTGGATTTTAGAATTTTTGGGTAACATTAGAGTGATGCTGGTGTACTGACTGCTTTAGCTTTCTTGGAAGGCTCCTTGTGTAAATTATGATACTCCTCCATTAAGTCATCGAACTGCTCCCAAGTAAGCTGCTGTTTAGCATCAGTCCAAGCTATAGAAGGATTCGGGTGAATCTCAAAAATAAAACCATCAAAGGAAGTACCTGCCTCTTTGTGGCGCATAGCTTCTTTGGTGATTTTTATGACATTTTCGACTGTGCCGCCCATGTGTGATGGATCAATTATCATTTCAACATTTTCTTCTGTTTTAACTCTCATGGCCATTTTGTAATCTGGAAAATTTCTTAATTCTTTCGGATCACGCGGCTCATCGGTTCCGGGGTCAAAACCTCGATGAGATAAAAAGATTTTTTCTTTAGGAATATTTGTACTTAAAACGTGTTTTAGAATTCCTCTCCAATGCTTTTCATTTCTCCAAGGCTGATTTTTAAACATGAAGCGGGCCCAGGGATATTTTTTGACAGCTTTGACAATGGCAACTTGTTCGTCATGGTTTTGATTTCGGGCACCAATCCAAATAAGGGCTGAAGGATTTTTGACATTCTTGGCAATAGCCGCTAGAACTGCTTTAGTATTTCTTGCGTTTAATACTTCTGTACCAGGAGTCAAACCCATATTACCAACTTCAACTAACCAATCAATGCCTTTTTCTTTTACACCGTCAAAACCTGGTTCAGTTCTTGGTTTCCACAGAGAAGCGCGAAGAATTTTAACGCCGCGTTTTTTTGCCTGCTTAGCGCTCTCTAGAACTTGTTCACGCGTTTCGGCCGCACAAGGACCAGCAATTATTATTTTATTTAGTGTTAGTTTTGTCATTTTTCCCATAATTTTGACCTAAAAAAAACCTCCCATTCGGGAGGCCTGATTCTCTTTAGTGTCCATTTAGGACATTAAGAGGCCTCCTCCTTGCGGAAGTAGAAATATGTAAAGCTAAACCAGTTTTTCTTATGAACCATTAAATTAAAGTATATCACTAAATTAAAAAATGTCTAGAAACAATTATTTCTCAAAACGAATATCTTTCACTTTGAATTGAAGATTTTCATTACCGTTAAACTTATTAATTTCAAGGCTGTAAGCCAAGTCTATAATCTGACCAGCGTGCATAAGACTTTCTAGTTCTCCCATATTAAAAGCAATGGCATCTATACCTTCGGCTTTAAATTTTAAATGCTTACCGGCACTAAGAGTTCTGATATCTGTAATTTTCATATTGTTTGTTGCAAGAATTGGACGGGGATTTAAAAGTCCAAAAGGCTCAAAATCTTCTAGTTTTTTGGCAAGTGACTTATTAATTTTAGAGACTGGAACCTCAGCTTCAATATCAAGAAATTCTCCCGGCGGACTAATTTCCATATCAATAACAAGTGTTTCCATTTTTTGTTTAAACTTATCTATATTATCTGTTGATAAACTAAATCCGGCAGCTCCGGCATGACCACCGACATCAAGCAGAAAATCATTGCAAGACCTTAGGAGATCGGTAATATTAAGACCTTTAACGCTGCGGGCAGAGCCTTTGGAGATTGATTCACCAACAGAAATAGCAAGTGTTGGTGTGGAAAAATTTTCAGTAATCCGGCCGGCGATTAAACCGATTATTCCCGGATGCCAATCTTTAGAGTATAAAATTTGAATCTTTTTATTTTTATTTGCTTTCTCCTGTGCCATCATTAACGCCTCCTGATAAGCTTTGATAGTAAGGTCTTGTCTTTTGAGATTAGTATCATTTAATAATTTTGCTAACCGCTTGGCCTTAATAGGATCTTTGGTGCAGAGAAGTCTAAGAGCATCGATGGCATGTTCCAACCGGCCAATAGCGTTTATTCGCGGAGCTAGTATATGACCTAATTCGTAGGATTTTAGGCTCCCTTTTTCAAGTTTAGTTTCTGAAAGCAAAGTTTGAAAACCTAAATTCTTGGTTTTATTTAAAACTTTTAAGCCCTCGCTGACAAAAGCTCTGTTTAGTCCGATAAGGGGCATCATGTCGGCGACGGTGGCGATTGCGACAAACTCAAGCAGTTCACGCGAAAGTTCTGGCTTAACGACATCTTTTATTAAACACCAAGCGACTGCTGCTCCACAGATTTTTGTAGAGTGAACAATGGAATGGGCAATTGGTTTTCTTTCACCAGGAGTGTGGTGATCGGTAATGATTAGTTCCAAGCCAATCTGCTTTGCATACTCTGCCTGATCAATAGCTACGATGCCATTGTCGACTGTAATTACTAATGAAGCTCCTGAGTCCCGGGCAAATTCTAATCCTAATTTGGATAATCCATAGCCTTCCTTTTCTCTGTGAGGAATATAGGGCATAACTTTTGCACCAATTGAGGTCAGAGCTTTATATAAAATAGCCGAGGCGCTGATACCATCAACATCATAATCGCCAAATACAACTATTTGCTCCCTATCCTCTATGGCTTTGTTAATTCTCTTAAGAGATTTTTCGATGCCGGGAATTTTTAATTCTTGTTGGTAATTCTCAATTTTAGGATTAAAGAAATCCAACCGATCTGGTTCAGACTTTAAACCTCTAATTAGTAGAAGAAGTTCAACTATATCCTCAGATGATTTTTGCTTGATTCTCCAAAGTTTTGCCATTTTTAGTACAATTAGGTAATGGAAATCATTTTACCAGATGAAATTTATCAGGTCATAAGCAAATTTACAAAATCCGACTATAGAATATATTTAGTCGGGGGAGCTGTTCGTGATTTATTGATGAAAAAGACTCATAAGGACTGGGATTTAACTACTGATGCAACTCCGGAGGAGATTTTGGAGATGTTTCCCGAGGGTTTTTATGAGAATACTTTTGGTACAGTAGGTATTAAAACTAATTTGGGAATTTTGGAAGTGACAACTATGCGCAAGGAGGGAGAATATAAAGACTCAAGAAGGCCATCTGAGGTGAGTTGGACTAAAGAAATAGAAGAGGATTTAGCCAGACGGGATTTTACAATAAATGCAATTGCTATTGAGCTTGATTCAACTCATCCAAAGCCACTGATTATCGATCCATTCTCAGGAGAAGAAGATATTAAAAATAAATTAGTTCGTTCGGTGGGAGATCCTGATACCCGTTTTAAAGAGGATGCCTTGAGATTGATGCGGGCTATCCGGCTCGCTACTCAATTAGGATTTGAGATTGAGAATAAAACTTTAGAATCAGTAAAGGCCAATTCTGGATTAATAAAGAATATTTCTGGTGAGAGGGTTCGTGATGAGTTGTTTAAAATACTAAGCAATAAGGCAGCCCTCAAAGGAATCGTTTTGCTTCGCGAAACAGGAGTTTTAGAAAAGATTTTACCTGAAGTAACAGAATGTTTTGGTGTGGCACAGGAAGGACCTAATCATGATCGAAAATATGATATTGGCGAACATAATTTTTTGGCTCTAAATTTTTGTCCGAGTGATGATCCTTTAGTAAAACTGGCGGCTTTGCTGCACGATATCGGAAAAACAAGAACGTACCGGAAGGACAACGCGGGAAATGTTACTTTTTTTGGACATGAAACTGTGGGTGCTAATATGTCGAAAAATATTGCTGAGAGATTACGATTGTCTAAAAAGGATGCGGACAGATTATACAGACTAATCAGATGGCATATGTTTACAGTGTCAGAACACCAGACTGATTCGGCAATCAGGAGATTTATTAAGAATGTTGGACTTGAGAATATTGATGACATGATGGCTGTTAGAGTTGCCGATCGCTTAGGCGGAGGGACTATGACAGAAACTTCCTGGAGAACTGAAGAATTTAAAAAAAGAATTGAGGAAGTGATGAAAAAACCATTTTCAATTTCTGATTTAAAAATTACAGGAACTGAAGTGATGGAAATTTTAGAGATTAAACCGGGCCGGAAGGTTGGAGAGGTTTTGAATGAATTGTTTCAGGAGGTTTTAGAAGATGCGGCCAAAAACAATAAAGAGTATTTAACTGAACAAGTAAAAAAGCATAAAGATAACTAATCCAGCTTTAGCAGTCCCCTTTCCATTACTTTAGCAAAACTTTTATAGGTAAAAACTACAGCCAAAGACAAATAAATTGTGACAATTGTTAAGCCAAGAAAAACTTTTTGATAATCAATTTGACCCGTAGAAAGAACTGTCCTCATACCCTCAAAGGCATAACTCATCGGGATAAAAGCCGATACTTTTTGTGCCCATAAAGGAAGTATTGAAACCGGATAGTAGATAGCAGAAAAGGGACCAAAAACCCATACAAGTGCCCAGGCAAAAGCCTGAATTTTGGTGCCGTATCTGAGAATCAGACCGGTCACAAATAATCCAACAGTCCAACCACTCATAAGAAGGATTAACATGAAGGGTAACAAATGGAAACCGTATTCAAAGATTTTGACAGAATAAAGCAGATAGGCCAGAAGAACTGCAAATGAAAAACTCATTAAGACTTTTATAATTCCTAGTATTAAAGTTGATGCTAACCATTCCGTAAAAGTAAGAGGCGATACAAATAGATTTATTAAATTTCTATTCCAAAGTTCATCAAGTAAATTAACAGAAATTTCGTACTGGCTTTTCCATAGAATCAGCCACATCACCAAACCGCTAAGCACAAAAAGCATGACATTATTTCCCCCACCCATTAGTGTAAAGAATTGACTGGTCAAGCCCCACATTAATAAATCGATAGTCGGCCAATAAAAAGAATCCGATATGCGGTCAAGATTTTTCTTGAAGGAATAATAATTACGGAGCATTAATCCGTAAATACGATGAAGTTTCATTTACTCTACCCCCTCTCTTCTGACATTTTCCAAAAAGAAATCTTCCAATGAGGGCTTTTCAATGCTTATTTCAGAATAGGAAAGCTTTCTATCAATTAAGTTTTTTAGTAATTCGGGTATCTTCATCTCATTAATATCAATGATTAAATATTCATTATTCTTTTTATAGTTAAGATCTTTTGATTCTAAAAGTTTTATTACATCGCCAATTCTTTCATCGAAGCGAAGTTCTAAGTGAGAAATTTTTATAGTTTTGGCCAGAGACTTTGGCGTGTCGTTAGCGACAATTTTTCCCTCATTGATAAAAATAACCCTGTTACAAACTGTTTCGACTTCATTCATATTGTGAGAGGTGAGAATAACTGAGATTCCAAAATCCTTTTGCTCCTTTAGTAGAACTTTTCTGACTAAGTTAGCTGATTCGGGATCCAGAGAGGCAGTTGGTTCATCAAGCAATAGAACGCGAGGTTTGTTAAGAAATGATTTTGCCAAATTAACCCGGGTATTTTGACCTGAGGAGAGCGAGCCAACTTTTTTATTTAAAAGTTTTTCTAAATCAAAAATATCAATTATCTCTTTAACTCGTTCTTTACGATTCTTAATATCATAAAGATAAGATGTGAATTTCAAGCATTCGGCTACGGTTAACACCCAAGGCAGATTTGTGTAAGTTGTGGAGAAATTGACATCTTCTAGGATTTCTTCGCGGTGAGTTAATAAATTTTTACCAAAATATTCTACCGAACCCGACGTTGGGGTCAGAATACCTAAAAGCATTTGGATAGTTGTAGTTTTTCCAGCACCGTTTGGACCTAGTAGTCCTAGTATTTCTCCTTGTTTTAGATCAAAAGAAATGTCATTAACAGCGGTGAACTCTTTAAAAGTTTTTGTTAGATTACTAACTGAAAGAATGGACATCTAATCATTATACTGAATTAGAGAGGAAGCGTAAGGGAGCCATTAGTGTCCGAGTTTTTCTTCCCACCATGACAGAAGCGCAGCAGCATTGAATATTGAAGAGTAAGTTCCGGAAATAATACCAATTAGAAGCGCAACTACAAACCATTTAATGGTTATTCCTCCAAAAAGTAAAAGTGCTGTTAGAACAAAAGCAACGGTTAAGGATGTGTTCAGTGAACGGGCGAGAGTTTGAGCTATAGAAATATCAACAACATATTCAAATTTCTTACCAATATTTTTTGGTAGATTTTCGCGGATTCTATCGAACACAACGATTGTATCGTGGACTGAGAAACCGACAACAGTTAATAGCGCAGTTACAAATAATGTATCTATTTCGACGTGCCAAAAATATCCAAAGATGGCGAAGGCTCCAACTAAAAGTAGAACATCGTGAACTAAGGCAGCGATTGCCGAAATACCAAATCTAAATGATGAGGCAGGTTTAGGTAATTTACGGAATGCAAAGGTAATATAAAGAACAATCATGATCCAGGAAATTGCCAAGGCCAGAATGGCTTTTTGTTCAAGTTCCTTACCAATAGTCGGACCAACGTTTTCTTCACGACGAACTTCAAAACTGCCAAATTTATCGTTAATATTTTTCTTTAATATTTGAAGATCGTCGTGGGAAACGGCCGGAGTCCGCAGGATATAAGTGTTTTGTCCGGATTCAACTACTTGTCCGAATTGATTTAAATCGTCTTTGGAAATTTGATTTTGGAATTTATATTCAAGAAGTGCACCTCCAGTAAAATCAATTCCAAATTTTAATCCGCCCATGAAGATGAAAATTATGCCGGGAATAATTAGTAAGGTAGAAAAGATGAAGAAGAATATTTTGTATTTCATTAATCTAAGCATTTTTAGTTTTAGCCTCCTTTAAATCTTTGTGTAGCTCTGCCTTAAAATCAGCTGCAGCTTTTTTTATTTCAGTTTCGATATCAGATGATTTATCTTTTAAAAATTCCCAGACAGCTTGATGATTATCACTGTGGGCGATCTCGGCGAATTTTCGTTTATCTTCGTCGGACAACTTCGAAAGAATCGCATCCATAACAACATTATGCATATTAGAATCGACGAGACCTGCCAGTTGGTGCTTTTCGTGATCGGCTAAATCTATAGAATCAAGTTCTATAGTTACGGTTTCTATTTCGACTAAATGACTGTAGAATTTTTTCATACTTTAGTTTTCGGCTAAGGCTTCAGTTAATTTTATTGGACCTAACGCGACTTTGTTCTCCGGATCGTCAATAAAATAGTATAACACCGGACCTTTTCTGGGACCGCCTGCTAATCCGAGCTCGTGCATGACTTCTGGACTGCCGCCTAAATGTTTACCTGTCCACTCTGCTGGTCCAGCGTCTCCTATAACAGCAACTACAGCTTGACCGGTTTTAGGATTAACAACCAGCATTTTTCTGAAGCGATAAAAGTCACGATACTCACCCACTCTTTCGGAAAAACCAGGAGACAGGAATGTTTGAACTGCTAGATAATAGCGTTCTCTTTGTTCGATTTCTTCTGTCATGGCTTCTTTAGACGGAGCAAAATAGCCATAAGCTCCTAAACCTGGGGCAATTCCTGAACCCCCATACATTGCCCAATCCTGGGCATCTCTGGCGTGAGATTGAAGAATATCTCCGGGATAACGATATAGATGCTGCTCTCCGCCTATAACACCGTATGTTCGATTAAGTCTTTTATTGTCAATTTCAGCTTTGACATCAACACCAAGATCTTTTTTTATTAAGCCAATAATAAGATCGTCCTGTTCGCTGGATAACTTAGTTACATCCCCTGGCAACTTGTCTATTAACTCTGAAGCGAGCAGGGCATTATTGCTGGAAGAGGCTGAGATTTTTCCCTGCTGCTCCTGTGTTAGTTCGGCCGGAGGAGTAGAAACAGACAGGCCGGGGGTTGAGAGAAGCATCAGACTTCCCAAAGAGGTGGCGGCAATATGACGGACGTGTTTATCAATTAAATTTTGAGTTGTTTCTTTATGCTTGGCAGTCCATTTTTTTCTTAAATGTTCAAAGCTGGGGTTTTGGGATTTAAATTTGTTCATTATTTCTTATTTTTTATAATTAGTTTTAGAATCGTGCGGGTAACTGAAATTGCAGTGAACATTGAAACGAGAACACCGATCGCCAGAGTAATAGCAAAGCCCTTAACAAGACCAGTTCCAATAAAGTAAAGTATTGCCGCAGTTAATAGTGAGGAAATGTTCGAATCTCTGATTGATGACCAAGCTCTATCAAAACCTAACTCTAAAGCCTGCCGGCGGGATTTACCCCATCTTAATTCTTCTTTCATTCTTTCAAAAATAAGAATATTCGCATCAACCGCCATACCGATTGAAAGGATGAATCCGGCAATTCCAGGAAGTGTTAAAGTTACAGGGGGAATTAAGAACAAGCCGGTTTTAAAGATTGCTAAGACAAAAATGGTATAGATAATCAAGGCGATGTCGGCAATGATTCCCCATAATCCGTAATAAACTGCCATATAGAGCATGATGGTTATTAAACCAATCACACCAGCGATAACACTGGCTTTAACTGACTCAGCGCCAAGAGAGGGACCAATAACCCGTTGTTCGACTATTTCTATTGGAACGGGTAAGGCACCAGCGTTTAACTGAATTGAAAGAGATTTGGCTTCTTCTGTTGAGAAATTGCCGGAGATTACAGCGTTTCCACCAATTATTTCCTGCTGAACAGTTGGAGCTGAAATGTATTCATTATCTAGAAAGATAGCAAGCGGCTTACCGATGTTTCTTTTGGTTATTTCAGCAAATTTTTGGGAGCCTTCGGGACTAAATTCAATTGAGACTTGAGCACCGGAGTTTCCGCCGCCCTGAGAAAAAACCACCTGAGCTTTTTTAAGATCTGCGCCAGTCAGTCCGGTAGGAGCATCAGTCATACCTGAGCCTGAAGCTTCAGCTGAGTCGGTGGCGACTAATTCACGGAATTCCAGGAGGGCGGTTTTACCGACCAAGTCAGCGGCTTCTGAAGCATCTTTGACACCAGGTAGATCAACCAGGATCCTACGATTATCACCTATTTTTGAAGTTTGAATAAGAGACTCAGAAACGCCAAATAAATTGACACGGCGCTCGATAACCTCTTTGGCGGACTCGAGAGCATTATCGCGGCTCTCAGAAGCGATTTGATCCATTTTTGCCTGAAGAACTAACTGAGTTCCGCCCTGAAGATCTAAGCCTAGTTTCAACGGAAAATTACCGGCGAGACTAGTTAACTCGTAATTGAAATAAGGGATTTTTAGGGTCTGAGGAAGATTTATTTTAGGGGCGATAGCATAGCTGGCCAGCAGAACTAATATTAAAATGAGCCAGAACCTAAATCTCATAATTTAAATCTTAACGGAAAATGACTAGACAATAACATTACTCATTAGTGATGTTTCATCGCCAATTAACATTATTCTAGGCTGGGTTAATATTTTAAGAATAAAAGGATCTCGTCTTTTGACTCTAAAGTTAAACTCAGCTTCATCCATATAGGAATAATTTATTTCTTTATCTCTTTTGGATTGTTCGTCAGCAACTAGTGATTGAAGAGTCGGAAGGACGATTTGACCGACTACTAACAGATCGACATCCTCCGGACCAGATTCGCCGTTTTGAGCAAATCTGACTGCCATTATGGCGTATTTTATTTTACCAAGTGACGCTTTATTTTTAATTATGCCTCCGCCAAGGCCAGTTGACTTTACAACCAAACCTAATAATTCATGATAAAAGCGATACTCTTTGCGGAATCTATAGAAGCGTCTATTGGCACGCCACTCTGAGGAAACCATACCAAATTTCTCCATACGGGCAAGTTCTCGTCTTACGGCATTAATTTCTTCATCAACACGGCGAACCATATCCCGAACGTGCATTAAATCATCGCGGCTGGTTAAGAACAGTTGTAGTATTTTAACCCGGACTTTAGAAACGAAGAGCTCTTCCATACTTAATTTATAACCTAACTTAGAACTATTGTATACCAAAGTTCCTCAATTAAGTAAATACATCAGCTAGAATTCTAAGGGATTAGTAGGTAACGGAGCTGCCTTCAGGGACAGTTTGAATCCAGATTTGGCCTGGAACAAAGGAGATTTCCTGACCAGCTTCGTCCTTGAAGACCTCGCGGGCTAAGCGGTTAGCTTTATTCCAAGTGCCTTTGATTACTTTACCATTCATGAAGATTAGAGCCTTGCCAGTCGGAGCCTGAGGGCCTTTGTTAGCATATAGAAGATGGGCGTTACCTTCATAGCCGTCGTTTGCCCGGGATTCTTTCATAAACTGAACAACAACTGTGACGGGTGAGAGTTGTTGTTTGGTATTTAGATCAGTATGACCACTGCCACCATTTTTTCTTTTATAACAATTGCAGGTTTGATCATAATTCCATTCAACCTGATAGTCTGATTGGGACTCCCAGAAGTTAACAGTCATTTTAGTAGCAGGACTACCGGTATTGACTGCTTCATCTTTCTTTAAGAATTTCCAAGGTACGAAGTTTTTATCCCATCTAACACCTAGACTATCGGCGACTCCCCAGCCTTTTTTCTCACCAATCTCCCAAAGTTTTTTAGTAGTACTGTACATGGTGTGTTCGGTGGCAACAGGTCTACCTAATCTTTGGTAATCTCTCCAGAATGTTGGGTAACCGATACCGAATTGATTTAAGTCTTTGATTTTGTAGTCAATAATTTGGCCTAAGGCATTAGCAGGTCCAGGAGTGTTAGCACCTCCAACGTGGGCGTAGAGCGGATCATATTCTGAAAGCCAATCGAGGAAATAGGTTCTGGCTGAACGAACCGGACCAACCTGAACATCTCCAAAGGAGCACAGATACATTCCCATGAATCTTGTTATTCCACCTTCAGCTACAGTTTCATAAACTACGTCGGCAGAAGACAAGCCTGATTGAGGCCTGGATTCCTGATGATTCTCGATCATGACTGCCAGAGGCCGTCTTTTATCCCAAGCTTCTTTGGCAGGTTTAGTATGAAGATTACCGTTTAGAGGACAGACTTCGGTTCTGGGAAGTGAAGGGTCTTCCTGTTCTATTCCAGATGATCCAGGAATAACGGATTTATCACCAGAAGCCATTTTGCTGGAGCCGCCTGATGAATTGGAGAAGATGGTGAAGGACACCCCGGCTGAGACTGTATAGAGAACCACAGCCATTATTACTAAAACTAGAATCTTTTGAGCTTTGGTCAGATTTTCAAAAAAACTTCTCATAAATTAACTTTCAAGCGCATCCTTTAAAACTTTAGATTCCTCTTTCGAGAGCTCTAACTCACTCTTACCTATCTTTATATTCTTCAGATATATCCGAGTGCTATTTCTTGAGTGAAGACTGGTTATCACCACTCCATCCATCTTACCATTAAGTAATGCCAAAGAAAAACTCTGGTCCCCACCGGTATCGTTATAGGGATTATATTTTAAAACAGCCAGTTTAGAATAATTTTCCAGACTGTCTCTTTTAAACCCTACTAATCTATTCTCCAAGATTTGATTGTTTTTTTCAAACCCCGAAATAGCTTCGAGAACTTCTTTAAACTTATTTCTGATGTCCCGACTGTTGTCTTTAGGAAATAAATCTTTTAAGAAATTACGTTGGCTAAAAACTATGAAAGTTAGGATTCCAAGCCATACCAAAATCCCAACTATTGCGGCGACTGCCCACACCGAATACATAAAGTTGTTTTTTAAATATACAGGTTTTAAAAGATTGTTGTCAAATCAATTCGGATAACTTTGGATAAACAGATTGTAATCAAATATATTTACTTTCCCGTCCTTATTTAAATCCGATCTTAAGTTCTTATTAATAAAATCTTGGATAAAAGAATTGAAATCAAAAATATCTACATCACCATCCTTATCTATATCACCTGCTTTGCCGACAGGGGTTGGTGAGGGAACCGGTGAATTTTGCCCGGGGGTCGTAGTGCCTTCAAGATCCATATATCCTCCAATACCTCTTGCGCCAAAGCTAAAGATCCGAATTGTATAGGAGGTATCAGGCTTAAGGTTTGGCAACGTATATTTATACTCTCTAGGATTGTGACTAAAATCATCAAGCTGCATTACCGGGCAACCTTGACAGTTTTTTTCCTGGTATTCTATTTCGGCTGTAGGATTACCGGTATTAACCTTCCAGCTAACTTCTAAGGATGTAGTACTTAAAGCACTAACTTTGCCATCAGTTAAGATAAAAGTCTTTGAGTCTTTGGTATCTGTAGCCCAAATCGCCCGTTCCTTTCTTAGTTTTTGAATGATCTTTCCTAAAGTCGGATCTGTGAGCAGACGTTCAAGTGGATTATCCGAAGGTCCGTTTCTTGTAAGGAGATTATGCATTTCATATGGGTCATCTTTTAAATTATATAGTTCATTATCATACCCATCCAAAGTTATGTCGTCGCCTAAAATATCAAACCCCGGGCAACGTGTTCCATAATATGTTCCTTCAATAGTATGAATTAATTTATACTCCCCGTACCGAATAGCTCTTAACGGATGAACTAAGCAGCCTCCGTCCGGATCGCGGAAAAAGCTCTCAAAATAAACCGATTGACGGTGGATACTGTTCGAATCTTTAAGGGTGGGAACAAAACTTTTACCTTGAATGGTTGAAGGCTGTGGAATGCCGGCAAGCTCTAAGAGGGTTGGCATAATATCAATTGATGAGGCAAGTGTTTCTGTTGTTTTTTTTGAAGTTGTAAGTTTTGGGTAGGAAATGATAAAAGGCACTTTAACTTGTTCTTCAAAGGCAAACGGACCTTTAGAATACATCTGATGTTCACCGTAAAAGAAACCGTTATCTGAAACATAAACTACGACAGTGTCATCTTTAATGCCCTGTTCCTCAAGAACCTGATTAATTCGGCCGACATTATCATCAATATTAGAAATTACTTCGTAAGCATCTTTTAATTTGGCTCTCACCCCATCCGGTCCCATTTCAAGGAATTTCTTATGCATTCTTGTAGCATTAATTAGAGGAGATTTTGTCGTAATGTCATTATTAATACTGACAGGCAATGGAATTTGGTCAAGATTGTATCTATTACTACCTTTAGGTGGAATTAAAGGAGAGTGCGGTGCCGGATGGGCCAGCCAGAGAAAAAATGGTTTTTTAGTAGATCTATACTCCTGAGCTTTTGATTTTATGTAACTCACCGATTCAGTCGTCAGATAATCAGTAATGTATTCTGTATGGTTTTCTACAACTCCATTTCTTAATAGCTGATAATTGTACCAATCAGGAACAGTTCCGTTATCGGGTAAGGCAATTAACCGTTGATCAAACCCTCTTTGGTAGAGTTGAGGATCTGCCGGATCACCTAAATGACACTTTCCAATCATGGCAGTGTTATACCCGTTAGCTTTTAGGATCTCTGGTAGAGTTATTTGATCAGGAGGTAGGATAAACCCAAGCTGAGTTACACCATGGCTATGGGGTAATTTACCGGTCCAAATACTGGCTCTGGACTGACTACAAATCCCCAATGGAACATACATATTCTTAAAATTGACTCCTTTGTCTCCAAGAGAATCGATGTTTGGAGTTTTAATAATGTTATTTCCATTTATACCGAGAGTATTTACCGGTTGGTCATCGGTGATTATGAAGACAATATTAGGTTTTAAAGTTAAAGCCGAAAACAAATTCTGCTCTTGGATCTGCTGATTTGCTTTTTTTGTACTTGAGTCATAAGTTGCCGGATTGGGCAGCACAGCTGTAGCAAAATAATCATCATTTTCTTCTAAAGAACCTGGCGGAATTGAACCGGGAAGAGAAGATGTAGGTTCTTTAGCGAAAGGAAAAATATTAGTTTTTTGCTGAACTAAGAAAACGCCTCCTGCTATCGCCAGAATCAGAAAAAGTATTAAAAGAATATGGGCAAAGCCTTTTTGATCCAACCTCATTCAAATTAAGTAAATCAGTTTGATTAAACCAAGTCAACTTGTGACCAATACAGAGCTTGACAAGCAGACTTTGTGCGTGATAGGCTCGAAGACACACATGGCTTCTGTCACCCTAGAACAAAAAAAGCTTGAACAGTTAAAACAACAACTCTTCGGAAAAGATGATTCGACATATAAACTTAGCCCAACACAGAACCCAAAGCTTTCAACTTCAAAGAATCCGGCAGCAACTCTTGATTCTATTAATTTAAAGTCGGACTTGTTGAAGATATCTGTTTTATCCTTTTTAGCACTCGGAATTCAATTCTCCTTATTCTTTGCAAACCGAAACGGCTTAATTAAATTATTTTAATTAGTCAGCTTGAGATTTTCGTCTAAAGCAGATTTTATATTTGCCTTACGCCGATAACAAAAAATCCTTTTGAGAGGGGGTGATCTTTTAAAATGCAAATGTATTGTGTTAAATGTCGCACTAAAAGAGAAGCTAAGAATGTTCAGCAGGTCACCATGAAGAATGGTAAGCCCGCTTCTAAAGGTGAGTGTCCAACTTGTGGTACAGGAATGTACAGAATTGGTGCCGCTTCCTAGTAGTCTTTTAGACGATTAGTACTGAAAAATCCCTTCCTAACGGAGGGGATTTTTTTAAGAAAAACTTTCTATGCTACTATTAAGAGGTGACGCTTCTCCTGGCAATTGTTGTTTTAATTGTTCAATTTGTGAGTTTTGTTTTGTATATCCCACACATTACTCTATCAAATGATTTATCTAGTCAAAAAGAGATATCCCGTTTAATCGCATGGGGCTTGATTTATATTTCACCGCTTGTGGGATCTATTATTATTTATCTTGTAAAGAAGAAGTTACGCGATGCATTAACATTTCTAGTAGCCATTATTGTTCTTGATGGAATAGCAATTCTTTTACCTGTAGCATTTCATTGGTTATATTGGTTGATTTATTGACAGAATTTAAATTTGTTTAGGGCGGTATTGGAGGGCTTCGGCGATGTGGTTGCCCGTTATTTGTTCGGATTCTGCGAGATCGGCGATTGTTCGGGCGAGCTTTAAGATTCGGTAATAGGAACGGGCGGAGAGGTTTAAGTTCGTGATGGCCATTTTGAGTAGATCAATCCCCTCTTTATCGGGCTTGCAAAATTGCTTAATTAGAGCGTTAGTCATTTCGGAATTAGTTAGAATCCCATTTTGTTTGAATCTTTCGTTTTGAATTTTCCGGGCTTTAACAACACGGCTGCGGATGGTTTTAGAATCCTCAGAGATAACATCATTGGTTAGTTTTTCAACATCTATGTTGGGGACATCGAGGTGGATATCGACGCGATCTAAAAGCGGACCGGAAAGTTTTTTGGTGTAATTGGAGATTTGGCCTGGAAGACAGATGCATGATTTGCCGCTAGTATTCAAATAGTATCCGCAGGGACAGGGGTTACAGGCGGCGAGCAGAATAAATTGAGCTGGATAGGAATGAGTGCCGTTTGCTCGCGAGATAGTGACTTTTCTATCTTCGAGTGGTTGGCGGAGAGCTTCTAGAACCTGACGGGGGAATTCAGGGAGTTCATCAAGAAAAAGAACGCCGCGATGAGCTAAAGAAATTTCACCTGGTTTAATATTATTTCCACCACCGATTAAGCCGACATAAGAGGCGGTGTGATGGGGTGAACGAAAGGGGCGAACTACAACTACTGGATTGTCATCAGAAAGATTACCTGTAATTGAATAGATCTGCGTTAGTTCGATTGATTCATCTTCAGAAAGTGGAGGCAGGATTGAGGGAAATGAACGGGCAAGCATGGTTTTACCAGAACCTGGAGGGCCTTTCATTAGAACATTGTGGGCACCTGAAGCGGAGATTTCTAAAGCACGTTTTGATTGCTCCTGACCTTTGATTTGAGCAAAATCATATTCATGATTAATATTTTCTTCGAGTGTGGAGAAGTCAACTTTGGGGATGGGGGTTATTTCAATTTCTTTTAAGAGAAAACGGACAGCTTCAGTCAGACTTTTTAGAGCGAACACATCGACTCCCGAGATGATGGCTGCTTCTGAACCATTATCCGAAGGCACTAAAACTTTTTGAAGCTTTTTTTTGCTGGCCAGGATTGTTAAAGGTAGGACACCGTGGGTGCGTCTGAGAGTACCGTCAAGAGATAGTTCTCCGAGAATCATTAAATCATCGAGATTGATATCGATTTGACCTGAGGCTGTTAGGATGCCTAAAGCAATTGGTAAATCAAAATGAGGGCCTTCTTTAGGAAGATCGGCCGGGGCTAAATTTATAGTGACTCGCTTCATTGGGAAATCAAAACCGGAATTTCTAATTGCTGTCCTGACGCGGTCTTTGGCTTCATCAATAGCTTTATCCGGAAGTCCAACTATGGAAAAGGACGGAAGGCCGTGAGAAGAAATATCAATTTCAACAGAAACTAATTGAGGAGAGAATCCAACATTAACGCCCGAAAGGGCTTTAACGAGCATTAATTTATGTATACCAGATTTTGGTTTTTTGGGAAATGTTTGGTAAAATATACAGGCCTAGGAAGATGGGTGATTACCGTCGCAAGACGGAGGAAAGTCCAGACAGCAGAGAGCAGGGTGTCCGGTGTAAGCCGGAGGTCGCAAGACCCAGTTAGAGCAACAGTGACGAACCGAGTAGCGACGGATGAAACGATCAAGCTTTTGGATACCGCAAGGTGGCAATCCTCCCCGCTGCAATCCTAGAACCGACTTGGCTGCTCGCCATATCGTCGAAATAAGGAGCACAGACAAGCGAAAGCATGTCATCAGATAAATTATCATCGAGAAACAGAATCTGGCTTACGATTTTCCTAGGCACAAAATTAGAGACGAGAGACGAGAGACGAGAGACGAGAGACGAGTAATATTTTAGCCGTTAATTATATTATCTTCAGTTTGTTCTATTTCCTCAGTAGTGATTAAATCCTCAGTGATTATTTGGATGACCACTGTAATAGGTACTGCCAAAAGAGCCCCAGAGATACCAAGAAGCCGACCGCCGATAGCGACGGCGAGAATAACGACTAATGGATTTAGACCAACGGCCTTCTTCATGACCTGAGGGACTATTAAATGATTCTCTAGCTGTTGCAGTACAAAATAAAATATGGCTACCATGCCGGCAGTAAAGGGAGATATTAGAAAAGCGATTAGTATTGCCGGAATTGCTGAGATAATCGGTCCGATAACAGGAATTACTTCCATTATTCCAGCTAAAATCGCCAGCGGCAAGGCGTATGGAACTCCTAAAGCTGTTAAACCGATGTAGGACGCTGTCCCGATAATTAAGGTTAAAGCTATTTGTCCACGCATCCAAGATCCGAGTTTTTCTTCAATTCTTTTGGTTGTTTTTGTGATCCGCTCTTCTTTTCTAAGGAAAAACTGAGATAGCAGCTTATCCAAATTATCCCGTTCCAAAAGAAGATAGAAAGTTAGAACTGCGATGGAGATGAAAGCAATGAAATTGTTAAAAATTGCCAAGCTGACTTCAAGAGCATTTTTGGAGAAATTTCCAAATTCCTGCTGAAGCACGGAACGGTCTATTAAGCCTGTTTCAGGAATTATGGTGACCAGATACTTTGGAAGATTTGTAGTTAGAGTGGCAGTTTGTTCAGTGAAGGGGGTAACAACGAAGGTAATAAGGGCTGCAACAACGGATATGATAACTACGTAGATAAAAGCAATAGCTAGGGCTTTAGGTATTTTCAATTTTTCCAGGCGAGTGACAATTGGGGACAAGGCTGACATAAAGATAACCGCAACAAAAAGCAGGATAATGACATCGCGAATTAAGAACAAAGCAGCCAAGAGAGCAAGGAAAGCAGTAAGGAAGAAGATTGTTTTATGAGAAATATCGATCTTATAGCTATTCACAGAAGTTAATTGTACCAGTCCAGCACTCGCTTTTCTACCTTCTGAGTAAAATCGTTGTCTGAGATATCAAACCAATTAACATCAGTATCTTTTTTAAACCAGGTTTCCTGACGTTTAGCGTACTGAGAAATTTTAACCGTTAATAAATTGAGAAATTTTTCTACCGATTTAATTTCACCTTTGATAAATTTGGCTAGGTAGCGGTATTCAAGTCCTAATTCTTCCATCCGTTCGTAACTTAATATATTTTTATCTAAAAGATCGCGCGATTCTTCTATCATGCCCTGATTTATTCTGGATATTAAACGGCGGCTAATTCTTTCTCTAAGAATAGTTCTATCTGTTTCTAAGCCAACTTTTAGAAAATCGTATTCCCCTGCCAAACCTGTGAAAGATTCTCCAGATTTTTGAGTTTCAGCTAAAGATAATTCAACAAGTCTAATAAGACGGCGTTTATTATTAATTTCTGAGTTGTTTAAATGGCTTAAGACAGATGGAGAGATTCGTTTTTTAATATCCTGAATGTCGAGATCTTCGAGTTCGGCTCTTAGTCCGGAATCAGCAGTTATTCCATAATTTGAAACTCCCTCCAGGAGCGATCTCAGATATAGTCCGGTGCCGCCGATGATAATTGGTAATTTGCCCCTTTTGGAAACATCTCTTATTCTCTCACTGGCTTCATTAATATAATCGTAAAGGTTATATCTTTTGTCTGGACTAAGTACGTCGTACATCCAGATTCTTATATTATCAATTTGCCAATAACCATCGCCTTTCTCAAGAGACTCGTAGCTGGCCGGTAGTTTTCCGGTACCGATATCCAAGAATTTATAAAGCTGTCTCGAATCTGCAGATATTAATTCGCCGTTAAATTTTTTGGCTAAACTAAGTGCAAGATCTGTCTTGCCGGTTGAGGTTGTACCTAAAATAACTAGTAATTTTGCCTTCATATTAATATGATAAGAGATATCATGCTGCTTGGCGCAATTCTCTCATTAATAATCGCAATTATCTATATTTTGCTTGCAAGTCTTAATCCAACTTTTTATATGCATCTTTATCCGGATGTTTTTGCGTTTCATGATAGGGCGACTTTTTTCTGGAATAATTTAACTCTTAGTGATCTTGGCCATAATGAATATCAGCCCGGAGCTTTAGTGTTTTTCTTTCTAGTGGGTTTGAGCTTTTTTGTTGATCCTTCAATTGAGACTTTTAAATGGGGATTATTTATAGCTAATGTTATTTTGATTGTTTTGACGGCGGGGCTTTTTCATAAAATGGGTAAAACCGGGGGTATTATTTTGCTGTCGGTATTACTTATTTTTTTGGGGCCGATTTTACTTTTTAGATTTGACTTATTAGTTATCTTTTTGCTGACTCTGGTTTTTTATCTTTGGAAAAAAGGACATCGGGAAGTAGCAATGATGGTTTTAGCGTTTAGTGTTTTGGTTAAAGTTTACCCAATAATACTTTTGCCATATTTATTATTCCTAAGTTTTAAAAGGCATCACCTTCGAAGCGTAGTTTATCTTCTTTCTATTTTTATATCAGCGGCTATCAGTTATTTTCTTTTGTACACAATTGTTTTCCAGATAAGTTTTGTTGACAGTTATGTAAGCTATAACTTTCATAATTTAAAATCTGTGGCAACAGAAAGTGTTTGGGCTTCCTTATTTTATTATTGGAACATTATCCAGGGAATTCCTTTACCAAAGATGGAGAGTGCTTACGGAATTAATGCAATTTTAAGAAGTGAGGTTTATCCTTCAATTAACTTTTATAATTATTTTTGGATTTTGCCTGTTGGTTTTTTCAACATATATTATTTCTATAAAACACTTCGACGATCCGACGAGATTGATTATAAATTTGTGGCACTTAATTTGTTGATATTCTTGGTTTTCTATAAAGTTTTTTCGAATCAATATTGGGCCTGGTTTTTATTTTTGCTGCCGCTAATTGAGATTAAAACTTTGCTGTCAAGAAAATGGATTATAAATATTTTCTTAATTATTCTGACAACGATTTTGCATACATATATTTATCCTTTAAATTATAGTGAATGGCTTGAAAGCTTAAATGGAGGTAGAATAAGTATGTTTCTGGTTTGGATTATGATAATCTCGAGTTTTATAATGCCCGTTTTGGTTATAAGAATGTTTTATGACTTATTTAAAAAAGATTCAGCATAATTTACATAAGAATTTAGTCGTCTACTATTTAATTTTAGCCGGATTTTTAATGCGGCTTATTTTTGCATCCTTTCCTGGATTTCATGTTGATACTGATACTTTTTTTGCCTGGAGCGTTAGGGCTTTTGATGTAGGGCTGTCGCAATTTTATTCAAAAGATATTTGGACCAACTACACACCGGGGATGATTTATCTTTTATATCTGCTGGGGCTTATAAAAAGTTTATTCTCTATGTCGGATCAATTTTTCTTTTTTGTTTTAAAACTACCATCTATTTTATCTGACTTAGTTTTGTCTTATTTTGTATATAAAGTTTTACGCAAAGCAGTTAGTGAACATTTAGCGCTTTATGGTCTGGCGTTTTGTTTGTTTAATCCGGTACTTATTTTTAATTCGGCAATTTGGGGAGCATTTGATGGATTTATGACATTGTTCTTATTTCTCTCAATTTATTATTTAGCACATAAGAAACTTATTCTAGCATCGCTATTTTTTGGGATATCAGTTCTAGTAAAACCTCAAGCAATTGCGATAGGACCGGTGTTTGTTTTTTGGTTGTGGTTTACTTATTCGAGTAAAACGATTGTTAATAATTTATTAAAGTTGTCTCTACCTGGAATTGCGGCAATCTTCCTTTTATCAATGCCTTTTTTCCCATCCGATAGATTGTTTGGATTTTTAAACTTATTTATTCAAATGGCTCAGGACTATAAAGCAAATTCATTATTTGCCTATAACTTGTGGGGGGTGTTTGGATTTTGGATCGATGACTCAACTGCACTAGGACCACTTTCATATAGAACATGGGGGATTTTACTTATGGCGGTATTTTGGATTTACTTTTTTATATTGTTTTATAAGAAGAAAATTTCTGATATTTATACACTCGCGACATTAGGATTTCTGGCGTTTTTCTTTTTGCCCACCCGAGTTCACGAAAGATATTTATTTTCAGCTATACCATTTTTAATCCTAATTTCCGTTTATCTTAAAAATAGAGTTCTAATAGTTTGTACAGTACTTTTGAGTTTACTGCATACAATTAATTTGTATTACGTTTATATTTATTACAATGAGTTCTATTTAAAATTACCTAAGACTTTGTATATTCCTGGCTTTTACGAGACGGTTGAAAGTTACGGGAAGGTACTTTCGATATTTTCAACTTTGATTTTTGTAGTGATAATCATTACCATATCCAAACTAGCCATCAAACATAAACATGCTTCTTAATAAACTAAAGGCCAACAGACTCTTAATAATAATTTTGGTAATTTCGGCGTTTTTTCATTTGTTCCGCTTAGAATATCCAAATGCATACGTTTTTGATGAGGTTTATCACGGCTTTACAGCAAAAGAATATTTAGTTGGTAATAAAGAAGCTTGGGAATGGTGGACTGTCCCTCCGCCAGGGGTAGCTTTTGAATGGACCCATCCACCTCTAGCTAAAGAAATTATGACGGCCTCGATGTTTATTACAGGCAGAACCGATGCTTGGGACTGGAGACTTCCTGGAGCAATACTCGGAGTTATTAGTGTATTTTTAGTTTATAAATTAGGCCGGAGAATTTTTAATGAGAATACTGGGCTTATTGCAGCATTTCTATTTTCTTTTGACGGGTTGAATTTTGTTCAATCAAGAACTGGTATGAATGATATTTATTTAGTTACTTTTGCGCTGGCGAGTGTTTTATGTTTGCTTAACCGAAAGTTTTTTATATCAGCTATATTTTTAGGTTTGGCATTCTCGAGCAAATGGTCGTCTTTTTATCTGCTGGGACTGAATGGTTTATTAATAGGACATTTTTTCTTAAGAGGTAAGATAAAGTTTAAAGAGGCTGTTAGAGCAGTTTCATATTTTGCAGTTCTGGCTCCAATTATTTATCTAATAAGCTATCTGCCATTTTTCTTTCTAGGTCATACAACTGATCAATTCGTAGAGCTGCAAAAACAAATGTGGTGGTATCACTCAAATCTGGTGGCGACTCATGATTACTCTTCACCAGCTTGGTCATGGCCTTTGAATCTTTATCCAGTTTGGTATTTTGTTGAGTATCATAAAGAAGGAGGACTGGTAAGCAATATCTTTGCATCTGGGAATCCAGTTTTGTTTTGGATGGGGATTGGGGCGATGCTGATTACGATTTATGATTTTCTTGTGACTTATCGAAAAGGTAAATCGGCGATAAGTCATGAAATTCAAGGAGATAAGAATCCGCCGATTATTCTCGGAGACAGGGACAGATTTATAATTATACTGTTAGGATTTTTTGTTTTCTGGCTGCCTTGGATATTCTCGCCCCGAATTATGTTTCTTTATCATTACAGTCCTTCAATCCCTTTCTTATGTTTATCTTTAGGTTACCAAGTCGAACTTATGGTTAGAAGCAAAAAAAGCCGGCTAATTGGTTTTGTAATTTTAGGTATGGTCGTTTTAGGATTTTTGCTGGTTTATCCAATGTTAACCGGAATCCCATTACCCCGGGATGTGTTTAGTAAGTTTTTTGATTTTAACCTAACTAAGAATCCATTTGCTCCCTAATAATGATCAGGGCTTTCAAAAAATATTTTACTTCGGATGACTTTTTAATACTTAAAGAAGCAGCGACTCTATTTACTGGCTGGAGAATTATTATTTCGCTAGTTGGGTTTTTTGGGCTGAGTTTTTTACCTCAAGTAATAGCTCCGGGCCAAACTGGCTGGGCAGGGGCTGGAGCTGATTACTGGATAAAATGGGCGAATTGGGATGGCGGACATTTCAGAGGAATTGCTGAGAACGGTTATATTCCTTTTCAGGTGGTATTTTTCCCTTTGTATCCAATGCTGATTCGGGGCCTGATGATTATTAATATCCATTCATTGTGGGGCGGGTTAATAGTCTCCAGCCTGGCGACAATTGGAGCTTTATTCTACTTGTATAAATTGACGGCTCTTGATTACGAAGAGAAAGTTGCTAAAAAAGTAATCTATATAACTTTAGCTTTTCCAACTGCCTTTTATTTTGGAGCGGTTTACTCTGAAGCATTATTTTTATTTCTAACAGTTGGGGCTTTTTATTATGCCCGGAAAAAAGCCTGGATAATTGCTTTACTGTTTGCCAGCTTCTCCGCAGTAACGAGACTAACCGGGCTGGCGGTGATTTTAGCAGTCGCGATAGAATACTTTTTGAAAACCAGTAAACCACCGGTTATGAAAGAATTCTGGGCCAACTTTTTGAATAGAATTGGAAGTTATATGGCAGGTATTGGGGTGTTATTTATTATTGCGGAGGAAGTGCTTCTTAATAATAGACTTTACATTTTAGCCGGCTTATCAAGAAGCACAGCCAACTTTTTAATGCTGTTTGGTTTATTTTTAATTTCCTTTTTCGTTATAAGATTCATTTTTAGGAATTTTGATTATAGAAAAATAATTTCGATACCGACGTTTTTTATTGGAGTGTCTTTTTTACCATTTATTATTTATTGTACTTTTCTTGGTTTGACTCAAGATAATTTTTTTGCATTTGTTGAGCATGAAGAACTTTGGCACCGGCATTTAACAACACCATGGACCTCACCAATTACATATTTTAAATCGCTGGTTGAGGTGGGTATATTTCAATTAGGCGGAAGGGCGCAAACCCTGATTGAGTTTTTATTCTTTGTCATGTTTAGTGTTTTACTGGTATTTTCTTATTTTAAATTGAGAATATCTTACACGGTATTTTTTGCTATTTGTTTAATACTTCCTCTTTCAACAGGAACATTAACAGCGATTCACAGATATGGATTAATTATTTTTCCTATTTTTATACTTCTGGCTTTAATTAAAAATGAGACTTACTCACAAATCTGGATGTATTTTTCCTTAACAATGCTGGGGTTTTTGACTGTACTGTATATTAATAGTTATTGGGTGAGCTGAGACCTAGCTATTTAACGAAGCGTTTAATTGTTTTACCGGCAACGAAAGATGGAAGTTTCTTTGAAGGAATTTGAATTGCCTGACCAGTTTGAGGGTTACGGCCCCGGCGAGCGGCTCTAGAACGAACTAAGAATGTACCAAAACCAGTAATGATTGTTTTCTCTCCGCGGATTAAATTATCTTTAATTAAATCAAAAACTGAATTAACAGCATCTTGAGCTGCACGTTTTGTTAGATGAGATTTTTTTGCGACCTTTTCGATTAATTGATTTTTTGTCATTTAAGTTAAGCAAATATAACGAATTACTTTAGGTTTGTAAAGTCTTGACAATAATATATCAGTCCAAAACTGAGCAATTATTAAGAACCTGAAGTTAAGAAAGATTCCTGGGAACGGGTTTCCCTAACCGCTGTAATTTTAACAGCGCCTGGAACCATAACTTCTTTTTGGATTTGAATACCGATATCGTGAACCAGTTTTGGCAATTCATCATCGGAAATCCGATCCGGCATAACGATAACTCTAACTTCCCTGCCTGCCTGAACTGCAAAAGCTTTATCAACACCATCAAAGGATTTGGCAATTCTTTCAATATCGTTTAATCTCTTGAAGTAGTCTTGGACGTTTTCGTGTCTAGCGCCTGGGCGACCACCGGAAATTGAGTCGGAGATAGCAACGATTATAGATTCCACTGAAGAGAAGGGCTCGTCTTCGTGATGCTGGGCAATACAGGCGATAACAGGCTCAGGAATACCATGCTGGCGGGTAAAAATAACGCCTTTTTCAACGTGTGTACCCTCTTCACCATCGGTAACTACTTTTCCAATATCGTGGAGCAAACAACCTAATCTAACGACGTTTACATCAGCACCAATTTCACGGGCTATTTCAACACCAACTCTAACTAATTCTAAGCTGTGCTGGATTAAGTTTTGGCCAAATGAGTAGCGGTACTTGAAACGGCCAAGCATAGCGATAACTTCTTTTGGCAGATTAAAGACTCCGGCATCATAGCAAAGCTTTTCTCCGGCTTCGAACATGATTTTTTCAACGTCTAACTGAGTTTTTTCAACGATTTCTTCGATTCTTTGAGGGTGCATTCTGCCGTCAGCCATTAATCTTTCAAGCGAAATTTTAGCGACTTCACGTCTAACTGGGTCAAAAGAAGAAAGAATTAAGGAATCGGGACGTTCATCGTCCATAACGACATCAACGCCTGTAGATTGCTCGAATGCTTTGATGTTACGGCCTTCTTTACCAATAATCCGGCCTTTCATTTCTTCATCGGCTAATTTGACTGTTGAAGTTGTGTATTCGGAAATATAATCTGCGACACCGTGGTACATAGCTTCTGCCAGGACCTGACGGGCTTTATCATCAACTGTGAATTTTATTTCACTTTCAGCTTCGGTTATTTTTTTGCTGATCTCGCTGCTTAAATCTTTTTCAACATTTTCAAGCAGGATCTTTTTAGCATCTTCGGCACTCATACCGGAAGACTTTTCTAACTTTTCAACTAAATCTTTGCGAGTCTTCTCTACTGTTTCGAGTTTCTTATCTAAAGATTGAAGTTTTTCGGTGATTGAACGTTCTCTTTCCTCAAGAATACCTTCGCGCTTAGCGAGCTCGGTTTCTTTAGCATTAACGTCTATTCTAGGCTCTGCTGGAGCTGATGAGGGCTGATATGAAGATGGCGAACCAAATGTGCGTTTCATTATTTATATAGCAGCTACAGAAGAAACCCGTTTAAGAGTTTTAAATTAAACTAGAGAATGATTAAATTAGTATTCACCATTTTTGAATCCTCAGTTACTACTATGGGTATATCTTACGTTTTTTAACTAAAAAAAACAAGATTGAGTAAACCGATGGGCTTTTTCTAGAAGCCAAACCTATTCTTCTGTCTCATCTTCCATTGCCGCTTCCGTAACCAGTTTAGCAATGTCGTAGTTGAAGCCTTTACTCATTAGAAATCTTAATGATTTTTGTTTAAATTCTACCGGAGGCAAACTTTTCCATAGCCGGAGTTTTTTTTCGAGCGCTTCTTTTGCTAAAGAAGTCTCACTTGAGCCTTCCTCACGGTCTTCACTCAAAACCTGCTCAACTATTTCCCGATCAATGCCTTTTTGAAAAAGCTCTGATTTAATAGCATTGATGCCTTTTTTCTTGGATTTCCGGCGAGCGGCAGCCCATTCTGTAGCAAATCGCAGGTCATTTATTAAATCGCGCTTTTTGAGTTTTTCTATTAAAGCTTCTATTATTACTTCTGATAATTCCTCTTTGTCTTTAAGTTTTCTTTTAAAGGAGAGATTTCTCATGTAGTCACGGATTTCTTTTTCTGAGCGGTAGCGGATATTTAGAAGACCATAAACTTTTTCAACCAATTTGCCGACTTCAGCTTCAGAGAATATCTTTTCTAGATCAGCCGGTTCAATTTCTTTACCAATTACCAGCCGGCGCTCGACTACAAGATCTTCATCGGCACCAAAGGCAAACTGGCCATCGAGGAAGATATTAAAGCGGTGAGGATTTTTCTGTTGAGGTTCTAATGAAGTAATCTTCATAAAATTGCGTACATTCTCAAATAGAGCAGAAGTTTTTTATCTGTTACGTATTGTAAGATTTATTGGCTTTGACGAGCTAATATTTGCCCTAACATCAAACTCCCGAGCAAACCCTCTTTGAGCTAAGACAGCTCCTTCTCTATCTGATAACCTCCATCCATGTTTAGTTAGCTCAGTTACATTTTGTTCACCAAGCATATCTGCTAGTTTTTTCTCTGGATTATCAACCCCTAGTTTAGTTAAAAATTGAATAGCTGCTTGATGAGTATTTATATCAACACCAGGTCCATCTATTTTATCTTCCCAATCATATCTATCATAAATAGCGAATGTTGGATTATCCAGAGTAATCGCGGTGTCGGCTATCCTTTCGTCCGCCCGTTTAGTTTGACCAGATATACTAACTGTGTGACTATGGAGCGCCGTTCTAAGATCACGAGTTTCTGATTGGACCAAGGCTCGTAAAGCAAGTACACTCGGAGCCCTTCTTTCATGAATAGATTTCATGTCCTCCCGGTTAACTAGATGCAAAGATGGAGCAGCATTTAGATTAAATTCAAAATAGCCTGATATAAGATCATCTGCAACTTCTTGACTTTGAGGCGGAGGATTAGCAGCTTCCGAAAGGATTATTTTTTTGTATCGCTCAGAGATATCAACAGTTTCTCCGAGTCCGTATAAAAAATGTTTTGCTAGCTGAGATGATAAAGGTAATCCGCTTGAAGCTGCATAAACTTCTGCAAGATTGAACTTCACCCACGCTGCAGCTAAATATTTATTTTCTTCGCTTGGCTCTTGAGCTACTAAATGCGCTAATCTTTCGAACCGGCCTAGCCTTTGGGTAATATTACCTTCTGGTAACTTAGCTAAAGATGTTAGATATTCTCCCAAATGTCCTATCGGCCCAGTCCCAAGTCCTGCAGCTGACACTATTTCTACTGCAGCAACCGCTGCTAATCCTTTAATAAATTTGCGACGAGATGGATTGGGAGGACCCGCTTTGGTTTCAGACATAGAAATTATTATACGGAGGTTTCAAACTTTTAAACAGCTTCTTCTATTGCAGGGTTGTCACTGTCTTCTTCCTGACCAACTACGAGCTTATCTTCGCCGGATTTTTGCTTATCCCAAGCATCGCGAATATCTTTTTCTAACTTTTCAGATTCTTTAGGGTTTTCTCTGAGATAGGTAGTGGCTGCCTGACGGCCCTGGCCGATTAAGTTTTCACCCCATCTGATAAAAGCGCCGGACTTAGTTAATAAGCCCATTTCAATACCAATATCTAGAAGCTCGCCTTGATGAACTACGCCATTTTCGTCCATATCGAATTCGGCAATTCTAAAAGGAGGAGCGACTTTATTTTTAACAACCTTAACCCTGTGGCGAGAACCGACAACTTGGTCGCCTTGTTTAATATTTTCAATTTTGCGGATATCTAGGCGGACTGAAGCATAGAATTTTAAGGCCTGACCGCCGGTGGTGGTTTCAGGATTACCGAACATGACACCGATTTTTTGGCGGAGCTGATTGGTGAATATAACAATGGTATTAGTTTGAGAGATAGCACCGGTTAATTTTCTTAAGGCTTGAGACATAAGACGGGCCTGCATACCCATAACAGCATCCCCCATCTCGCCTTCGATTTCAGCTTTAGGAACAAGAGCGGCAACGGAATCAATAACCATCACGTCGATTCCGCCAGAACGGATGAGGCTTTCGGCAATTTCTAAGGCTTGTTCGCCTGTGTCAGGCTGAGAGATAAGTAAATCATCAAGATTGACACCAACTTTTTTGGCTCTTTGAGGATCGAGAGCGTGTTCAGCATCTATAAAAGCGGCAACTCCCCCTTTTCTTTGGGCTTCGGCAATTAAGTGAAGACAGATAGTGGTTTTACCAGAAGCTTCAGGACCGTATATTTCAATAATACGGCCTTTTGGCAAACCACCAACACCAAGAGCTAAATCTAAAGCCAGGGAACCGGTAGAGATAATTTCCTTGGTCATTCTCTCAGCCCGCTCCCCTAGTCTCATAATTGAGCCAGTGCCGTATTGCTTTTGGATTTGAGCCATTGCCGCTGCAATAGCAGCTTTTTTGCCGTCTGCCTGAGAGTCAACTGGTGGAGTATTAGAATTTGTAGAACCTGCTGGTCTGCCCATAGAGTTTGTTATTGGGATAGCTAAAACTGATTGCTATACCTATATGTTCACATTATAGCTTTCGGTAAAACTTTGGCAATATACATTCAAAGGATCAAAATGGATCAAAATTAGTGCAATTTCAGTTGAATACTTGTAGAATACAAAAAATATTCCTATCAAATTGCAGAGCAATTTGGAGAGGAGAAGCAGATGTAAACTGGAGCAAATCAGAATTT
>CAYMRP010000004.1:0-6481 GCA_964392925.1 uncultured Gammaproteobacteria bacterium | reverse complement strand
ATACCAAAGCGATGGGTGATGGTGGAACATAGTTTAAATATTTTTCGGGGTGTAGTTCATCGGTAGAACGCTCGGCTGGGGGTCGAGAAGTAGGAGGTCCAATTCCTCTCACCCCGACTGAACGAAGTGAAGGAGCGGGAGAGAGGATCAAGATCGTCGCGAAGCGAGGTAGACTTATTCCTCTCACCCCGACTCTGGATTATTTATTTATAAAAGGAAACGATATTTTCTTGAGAGGGATTTTACAATTTCGACACTGCCAAAAAACATGCCCGTATAGAAAAGATCCCCAAGTAGAGTAGCGCGGTAAAAAGGAATTCCCATAATATAGCTTTGAAGAAGTCCGGCAAAGGTGTGCGGATACATAGTGCTCATTGCCCAAGCCCCAAAATTAGTAACCACAAAGAATTGGAGAGAAGCTATTAAAGCGCCTAATCCAACATTTTTAACAGTCTTTCTTTTTGCCAGGTAAATTCCGATTAATGAGGAGATAAGGAAGCTGCTCCAAACAAATAGAGTTGTTGAATGAAAAAGAAAAGCCGGGGAAATAAATTTTTGAAAATTAAAGCCTGTGCCTGTCCAGTATAAAAGTAAGTAATCAGAGATAATCATTATGATGAGCGGAAGCAGCAAAGCGACTCTTTTACCTAAATAAGCTCCGCCGAATAAAGCTATTGCGGTGACGGGAGCAAAATTAGGGAGATGAGGCATAAGCCTGAGTAGAACTGCAGCAATAATAAAAAAGATTATTAATTTCATCCTCCAAGATACTCCCAGACTATTTTATCACCTTGATTGACTTTTACCTGGGTGCAGCCGGCCGGAGCATCGGAACCATTAATTTCATAAACCCACCAAGGACTATCGGTTTTGCCAATTCCATTAACTACAAAAACGCTATTCGTTTGGTATTTTTCATCATAGCGCATATCTAAACCGGAAATTTTTCCTTCGGCTAAGGCTTTGGTTAAAACAGCACAGTGGTCCGACCCCTGAGGGAGATCTATTACGATAGCTGCTGATTGACTGGCTTGACTGGAAGTTTTCAGAGACAACTCGACGCTGACATTTGATTCGTTTTGAACGGGAGTAATATCTGAGGTAGATAGTTTATCTTTTGGCAGGGTCGTATACAGGTAAGCGCCGGCGATAACCAGTAATATAGTGATTACGAGTGAGAACTTTTTATTCATGGACTGATAATGATAATCCTTTATATTTATTAGTCAATATTTTAAATATATCTATTTTCAAGAGCTGGAGATTTATGACATAATCTAGACAGCAGCTGCTGAACTTATTATGAAAATGAGGCAGAGCCTCTTTTCTTGAATTTATTATGAAAATTGTCTTTTTTAATATCCGGGATGATGAAGAATCTTTTTACCAAAATGCCTTGCAGGGCAATGAGATAGATTGTTTTAGTGAATCAATTACTCCAGAACGATTACCGCTTAAAAGAGATTATGAAGTGCTGTCGGTTTTTACTGATTCTAAAGTCGATGCATCGGTAATCGATAGTTTGCCTAATCTAAAGCTAATTGCGGCCCGCTCGACCGGATTTGATCATATTGATTTAGCTCATGCTACTGAAAAAGGGATAGCTGTTGTTAATGTGCCGGTGTACGGCGAATCGACAGTGGCTGAATTTGCGTTTGCACTGCTTTTAACAATTACCAAAAAAATTATCCAGGCTTCTACTTCAGTCAAAATTACTGAAAAATTTAGCCGCGAAGGTCTAGCCGGATGGGATCTTAAAGGTAAAACTTTTGGAGTGATTGGAACGGGACACATCGGAGTTTCAGCGATTAAAATTGCTAAGGGATTTGAAATGGAAGTGGTGGCTTTTGATGCTTTCCCTAATCAAGAATTGTCGGAAAAATTAGGATTTAAATATATGTCACGTGAGGAATTATTCTCAAAGTCTGATTTTATTTCGCTGCACGTACCTTTTTTGCCATCAACAAATCATTTAATTAATCAAAAGAATATAAGTTTTATTAAAAGAGGTGCCGTTTTGATTAATACATCCCGGGGTGAGATCGTTGAAACTGAAGCTTTGATTCACGGATTGGAAACTGGAATTGTGGGAGCGGCCGGGCTCGATGTTCTGGAGAATGAAATTGCTCTCCGAATTGGCGAGTCGGTTGATGAAGAGAAAGCGAAATTGAATGATAGATTGATTGAAATGAGCAATGTGATTGTAACTCCGCATAATGCGTCGAACACGAAAGAAGCAATGGATCGAATCCGTCAAACAAGTGTTGATAATATAAAAGCCTTCCAAAATTCCGCCCCTATAAATTTAGTTAAGCCAAAAGTATAATTTTACTGCTGAGTTCACTCGCGCATAGACTACTACTATTGACATTTTTTTCCGGAGCCTCTATATTCGTTATAACTTCTTGAACCTCAATGGTATCAAGAGAGGTGGTTCCCCATTTCGTTTAAACTTTACGGGGCGACGCAGAGCACATTGTGCAAAGTGTCGGAGATACGGCTCGTTATACCACCCAGCAACCATCCTTCGCCAAGGCTTCGGAACGGCAAGCCTTAAAGGAACGGTGCTAATTCCGTCCCCGCCAAATGGCGAGGAAAGATAGGCAGAGCTTGATTTTAGCTTTGCTCAAATTGATATGTTATATAACCCTAAAACTTATACTGTAGAAAGCGTTACTTGCGGTCACCCGGATAAAGTTTGTGACCAAATTTCTGATGCTATTTTAGATGAATGCTTGAGACAAGATCCTAAATCAAGAGTGGCTATTGAAGCATTTGGATGTCACGGACTATTAGTAGTCGGCGGAGAGTTAACAACAACAGCGAAAGTCAATTTTAAAAAGCTCGCGGCTGAAATTTATAAAAATATTGGCTACACCCAACCACTTAAAATAGTGACTCAGGTAGTTCAGCAATCACCAGATATCGCACAAGGAGTTGATACCGGAGGCGCAGGAGATCAGGGAATTATGTACGGTTATGCAACTAGCGAAACCAAAGAATATCTACCTAAAGGAGTAGTTTTAGTTCATAAATTAACAAAAGGACTGCAGGATTTAAGAGAAAGCGGGACTTTAAAATGGCTGGGACCTGATGGTAAAGCTCAGGTAACTATGGAGGGCAGTAAAATCCGGACTATTTTAATTAGCACTCAGCACGATAAAAAAGTTTCTCAAAAAGAAATTAAATCCGATCTTTTAAAACATTTGATTAAACCTTTAGTCGGCGATACAAAAGAAATAGAAATTTTAGTTAATCCAACAGGGATATTTGTGATTGGGGGGTTTGAATCAGATACTGGATTAACAGGACGCAAAATTATTGTGGATACATATGGCGGACTGGTGCCTCACGGCGGCGGAGCTTTTTCAGGTAAAGATCCCACAAAAGTAGACCGATCAGCTGCGTATATGTGCCGATTTGTAGCGAAGAATTTGGTGGCAAATAAAATTGCTAAGAAAGTTTTAGTATCTGTTTCATATGCGATTGGACGGGCGGATCCTTTGATGGTAGAGGCAATTGACCAAGACGGTAAATCTCATGCAAAACTAGTTGCAAAACACTTTGATTTCAGACCAAATGCGATTATTGAAAGACTTGATTTGAGAAGACCGATCTATTTAGAAACAGCCGCTTATGGACACTTTGGTAATCCACTGTTCCCTTGGGAGCAGATAATTAAACTCTAGGTTTGAACTCAGTCATAACTTCAGTTAGAATACATCCTGTATAAAAAACTATGGAGATTAAACGAAGTCCTCTACTAACTTCTTTTGAGATACGGCGTGCAGCTGGTATGAATATTACCAACTCTGATATTCGAGTTGCCCAGGTCACACCTGATATCGCTAGATTGGTTGCTCATTTGACTTATGAACAACAAACGCCGCAGGGAATACAAACAGTACCTGTTTTAGCAGACTTATTTGCAACTGGAGCTGAGGGCTCTTTTTCTGGCAGAGCATTAAGGGCTGAAATCACTTCTACAGACAGATCAATACCCTTCTCCTATACATTTGAGGTTGAAGAAACGCCCACAGCTCTTTCCTATGTAGTCAAAAGAATAAGAGGGACTGATCTATCTCGAACCTATGATGATCCTCGCCGGACAGATTATCGTTTTAGGGAACCTCTTAGAGCACCTCGTCAGATTACTCCCGAGGATTTAGCTCAATTTGACCACCAGCAGACTTTAGTACTAAACCAAATAATGACTGCTGCTATACTAAAAATAACAGGAGCTCCCCTCCTTGAGCCAAATTCTGATCAATGATTGTTCCAATACTAAAACCAAAAGGCCCGACTTCTTTTCAAATTATTTCTCAGGTTAAAAAAATTTCAGGGATTAAAAAAGTTGGGCATGCCGGTACGCTTGATCCTTTAGCAGAAGGAGTTTTAATAGTCGGTGTTGGACGTAATTCAACACGAAAATTATTTGCTGAGCTGGAGAAAGAAAAAGAGTACGAGGTTCTAATTGAGCTGGGTAAGGAAAGCGTGACTGACGACGAGGAAGGCGAGAAGACGGTTTGGGAAGTACTAAGCGTACCAAATGTGTCAGAGGTATCAAAGGCTTTAGAGAAATTTATTGGCGAGATTTGGCAAATGCCGCCGCAATACTCGGCTGTAAAAGTCGGAGGTGTGGAAGCGTATAAAAATGCCAGAAAAGGCAAAATTGTTAATTTAGGAAAAAGACAGGTATTAATAAAATCGATCGAAATTTTAAGTTACGAATGGCCGCTTTTAAGACTTAAAGTTACAACCGGACCCGGAGTTTATATTAGATCTTTAGCCCGGGAACTTGGTGAGGAGCTGAAAGTTGGAGGATATGTCAGAGAATTGATCAGGACACGGGTGGGAGAATATAGAATTGAGGATTGTGAAACTGTTGACTCCCTAAAGGAGCTGAAGTTTGATACGATAGTTGATAATGCCCAAAAGATTTAATAGTTTAGGAATTGTGTCGCTGCCTTTGATTCTAGTTTTTGCAACACTTTTAGGACTAACTATTTATGCCGGATCGAGGTCTTATATGTCTCCTGAAGGAATGAAAGCCTCGCCTTCTCCATCAGCTGAAGTATCGCCTTCACCCTCCCCTTCGCCATCACCATCGCCGTCCCCTAGCCCATCGCCTAGTCCTTCTCCGACCCCGACACCAGCCCCATCTTTAACGCCTAAGCCTTCGGCCACTACAGCTCCAGCACCGGCAGCAGGAGCCACAGGAGGCGGCAATATTCAAACCGAGCGAGGAAGTTTTAGAGCGACTGTGGTAACACTGCCAATTTCAGCCCAAATGATTACAGATACAGCGAATGACTCGGATTGTGCGGCTGACTGCGCTACTAAACCTTTGGCCGATTACATAAATCATTTTGGCGGATATGCCGGAATAGTTGGAACTTATACTTGTCCGGCTGATTATGCCGATTGCTCATCTAAAAAAGACTCGTTTGATTTTCCGGTTTATAACACCCGTTTAGGTAAATGGATTAATGAAGGGAATATGGGTTGGGGAGGCAGAAGTATGATCTATCAAGATAACGGGGGACAATATCATTATCGTCAAAGTGCCGGAGGAGTTGGCGGGATTAAGGCCGGAATTATTAATTATCCGGGGATTTTGGATAATGGGCACATAACAGTTGAGGGCGGCTCTTTATCTGCCAAACAGGGAGCTAAGGGAAGTAAATGCGGTATGGGCTTCAATTCTTCAAACATTTTTCTAGTTTGCGCTTATAACGTTGATATGTTTGATTTCGCTACAGTGTTTAAAACTCTGGGGGCGCAAAATGCGCTTAATTTAGATGGAGGGGGATCAAGTGCACTTTATAATGGAGGGTATCGAGCTGGGCCTGGGAGAAAATTGCCTAATGCAATTGTGTTTAAATAATTATTTCTTTAAGTAGTGCTTTAGTGAATGAATCCAGTCTTCGTCATCCCGGTCGTTTTGAAGCTTTTGCTCTAACATCCATTCAACATAAGACTTATCAGTTTTAACTACCTCCTCTACCCTTTTTCCACGATGTTTACCAAAAGTAAAAATTTTAAATAGCGAAGGCTTGCCGGAAATTTCGATCATTTTATTTATAACTTTTTCGTGGTCCCCTTCTATTTCCAGCATCATGTCGTAAAGCTTTTTAAAAACCCCTTCCAAAACGAGCACATCGCCTTCGGCAGAATGAGCGGTGGCTTCGATTTCTAACTCAAAATAATATCTTAAGAATTGAAGTTTATACTCGGGGATTTTATTTTCTTCGTCTAAGAAACGAGCGACTTTTAAAGTACAAATAAATTTAGGGGCGGATAAGTTTTCGTGGGCTAACATAGTTAAATCGAACTGAGCGTTATGGGCAACAACAATATTTTCCTTTAATAATTCTTCTAATTCCTTTTTTATTTTGGAATCAGAAAATGCGGGTTTTCCGGCAATCATTTTGTTGGTGATGTGAGTTATGCTTTGGGCTTTTATGGAAATTGGTAAATT
>CAYMRP010000003.1:42263-142157 GCA_964392925.1 uncultured Gammaproteobacteria bacterium | reverse complement strand
CGTCAGACTTTCGTCCATTGCGCAAGATTCCCAGTTGCTGCCACCCGTAGGTGTATAGCCCGTGTCTCAGTGCTATTCCGGCTGATCATCCTCTCAGACCAGCTACCCGTCGATGCCTTGGTGAGCCATTACCTCACCAACTAGCTGATAGGACGCGGGTTCATCTTAAAGCGTCTTGCGACTTTGAACTTACGTTCACATTGGAAATTACCCCGCCTTTCGACGAGCTATGTCCAACTTCAAGGTAGATCCCCACGCGTTACTCGACCGTCCGCCACTGCTCCTTGCGGAGCCGTTCGACTTGCATGCTTAAGGCACGCCGCCAGCGTTCATCCTGAGCCAGGATCAAACTCTCAAATAAAATGTTTTAAAAAACATTTAAAAAAGGTTTTTCCAAACTCTAAAACGCTGGTTTATTTCGTGAAAAATAAACTTTTGATTTATTGTTTTGTTAGTATTACTACTAAATTGGAATTGACAAAGATTGGCTTCAATTTTCGTGAAACCTCACTCTTGTCACAAATATCGTTTTAAGGCGATATTCGTTGTTTCCCACCACTCTTTTGGAATCAAAGTTACCCGGTTCGGTAAATTTGATAGGTCATTTTCCTGCAAAATTGCAAGAAAAAACCGAAAGAGAGATGTTGTCTTTCGGTTGTTAAGGTGCTTCCCGCGCTCAAAAAATGAGCTGATGCGGATATTCAACTGTAAGTAGTTTTGCTCTTTTGAGAACTTTCTCCAGTCTAACCAAACCCTTACGGATTTTGAGGTAAAGTGTATTTTACTCAAGATTGAATAGATATGTCAAGCTAAGCTGGCCAAATTAAGATTAAGAGGAAGCCTGTTTACGTAATACTTGCAGTTCTTCAAAAATAATTGTCTCTAAATTAGGCACTTTTTCCAGCAAATACCTTTTTATTTTTCGACCGTCTTTATCACTTTCTGTTAATTTATTCAAAGTTTCTAAATCCTCATCTGATAAATCCCTACCCACTTTCAAAATAATCCGCTCCAAAATCTGGTCGGTAATCTGATCAATTAATTGATCGTCATTCAAATTCTGGTTATCATCATTCATATTTATCGCTGACCTCCTTTGTAAAGTGAAGAGACATCCCGGCTTTTATACCCAT
Organism: uncultured Gammaproteobacteria bacterium; assembly: GCA_964392925.1. Lineage (GTDB taxonomy): Bacteria > Patescibacteriota > Microgenomatia > Daviesbacterales > UBA10151 > JACPKO01. The sequence goes on along the minus strand of CAYMRP010000003.1, from coordinate 141,024 downwards.
GGTTGAACGGAGCAGATACTACTACCTCAGTAAACTCTCCTCCGTCAGCAAGGTATCCTGCTACTCCAAAATTACCTGTATCTGTGAGGTCTAGAGATCTAAGAAGGCGATCTGCCACGACAGCCCTCCAGGCTTGTTTATACTCAGGGGTATTCTTTGCTTCCTGCAACTTAGATAAATCCTCCGCTGAACGCATATCAAAAGGCCTTCCCAAAGCAGTTTCAGCCCATTGGGCATCAAATGCCCCCTTAAAACTGGCAAAATCTTCCTTCAACCTCTCACCCTGAGGACCCTTTGTTTTAAATTCATATCTCTGTTCGGGCAAACTTTTGACCAGTTTTATAGTTTCTTCATCCAAATATGAGCGGATCATTTTTGCAGTCTCATCATCAGCCTTAGGATTCTCTAGGGTTCTTCTGACTTCTGCACCGGAAACACTTACTGGAGATGGCCTATTCTCCAAAGCTCCTCCTGTTGTAGGTACATTAAATATATAATCTTCATTTCCAGTTAGTATCTTTACATCAATATTTCGCTTTCCCTGTCCTGGAATCTCAACCTCTACCCTTCTATAACCACTATTATTCCCCTTTTCAACATTAGGCCTCGCAGACTCTGAAACTGCTAATCCTGGCGGAATGGATGCAGGCTCCCACACAGGTGATCCAGTAGCAGGTTTTGCCAACCCTTCGACTGGACTTAATCCCGTACCAATTCCGGTAGTATTCAGGCTGACATCTCTATTGTTATCTTGAGCCAACATCACTCCTGCGGCACCTGCAGCCACCCCCAACCATGTCAATGCTTTCTTCAGACCAGGCTTAGGGAGTTTACCAACGAAACTTTTAATTCTTGCTCTACCTGAACCCATTTTCGCTAAAGCGGCTTCCAATATATCTCTTCCGGGATCGTCTCTTTTCTCCTTCTTTAGCTTCTCAGTCACATCTATCGCAGAACCCTCAATGATTCTTCCTTCTGAGGAATCCCGATCTCCTTCTCCACTGCTTCTAGGTTTCTCCAAAATTCCGAATGAATCTCTTATCGGACCCCGACCACCTCTATCTGCTTCGGACCAGGGAGTAACCTTCTCAGAAGATCCTTTAAAAGAATCTTCTGTACTCCCCTCATCTCCTGAGCTATCCTCACCAGGTACATAAACTTTAATAGCTCCACGCGTGTCTTTCTCAGGAACAGCTAATGCAGTAACTCTGGTTTCCGGAACTTTCTCCCCTTCAGTCGCGATAGTTACAGCTTCACTCGCCGATACCCCCTCGGCTAAAGCCAGTTCAACTGGAACTGTCGGAGGGAGCCCGAAAACCTCACTGCTCTTTGAAGGAATCTCCAGCTCTCGCCGATCCTCAAGAATATCTTTCGCTGCTCTCTGCCAATTTTCATCCTGACTTTCTCCACCCAAATCTTTGATAACTTCATTCAGGGATCTTAATTTAGCTTCAGTCCCTATCCTATTTCGCTCATAGTATTCAATAGTCCTGTAGTCAGGATCACTTTTTGCGGCTTCTTTAACCTTGGCCGGAACACTGTCGTCTCTCCAATCTCTCAGCAAAGATGAAGAAGTACCTTGGGAACTCATAGTCAGTGTCATTTGGTCATTAAACAGTCTGCTTGACTCTGTTCTCAATTCTGATGCATCTATATATCGCCCCTCAGAAGATGCACTATTCGCCAAACTATCTAATCTGGCTCTTTCGCCTACCAAGTACTTAATCATCCCCCCAACAGGAATTCCTTCTTTTCTTTTATAAAGCATTTTTGTTTGTCTGTCCTCAACCTCTACATCAAACAAGTCGCTTTTCACGCTATCAGTCAGCCTTGTGCTTCCCGACACTTTTTTCGCCCCTTCAACGGCATAATCATGCCCCAAGACCACTCCTCTATCGTGATCTGTCAAAAACCCAGGCCCCTCAGATTTCACCTTATTCATTATCCCGTCTCGCTCGTGCTGCATCCTATCCAGCGTACGATTAAAAGCCCCAATTACTCTGGAACGCACATCTGGAATTTCAGGAGTTCTACTCGTCTCACTTATCGGGGGTTTAGGGAATTCTGACATCTATACTTACAATAATTTAAACTTAATTAGACTGTCAAGCTAAGCTGCTTGCTCAAGATTATCTTGTTTGGGATTATTTGATTCTCCTAACATTCCTCTAACTTCTTCCCTCAGTTTAGTCGTAAAAGCTAGAGAGAATAATCCCTTTCTACCCTGAGCATCAACTACTACATCTGTAGTTACAAAAGTTCCTCCATCTTCACTTTTTTGAGTCATACCAACTGTTTGATCATAAGCATGCGGATCAACTTCAGTCGTCATCGTCCTAAACACTTCGGATTTTCGGCCAACCGATTTCAAACTATTAGAGATAATCTCTCTCGTATTACGCATCTGAGCTGCATTCAAATACCGGACAGTGTTTTCGCCGGTAGCTACATCACCTTCAGAGAAGTTAGAAAATACTTCATATATATGATGTAGTCGTACTTTTCTTATTGGCTTATTTCCAGAAATATTTACTATTTTTTCTTGTGACATACTAAATCCGTCCTTAAAAGATATTCAACTCTTCTAAGGCATAATATTATCCACCCTCTGTCAAATAATCTTGACTGAATACCTACACCTCAGTGCTATACTAATTTTAATGGACTCGCCTACAACCATTGAAAACCAGACTCCAAAAGAAAAGCCTGTTGTCATAAGTTCAGATGGACCAAGAAAAAACCCTTTTAAATACAGCTTGGTGAATCCAAAATTTCTTGGCGCAATGACTGTGATGCTTTTATTGGTCGGCGGGGTTGGGACTGGAGTTTATTTAATTCAAAGACCTCAGCAAACCATCAGTCAGGCTTCCTTATCACCAGTCACTATGAATCTGCAGCCTGTCCAAATTGAGACTCAAACTGGTGCAGAATTTACAGTAGACGTTTTTTCTTTAGCCGGAAATAATCAGATCACCAGTGTTGATTTAAATTTAGACTACGATCCTGAAGTTTTAGTTTTACAAAGTATCACCCCAAAAGATTTTTTGCCTAAGATTCTGGTACCGCCTAAGATTGCTTCCGGCTCGGCTTCTGTATCTCTTGGAACCGAAGGAACATCTGGAGTTTCTGGCAGCGGTGTCATCGCTACTTTATTATTTAAAGTCATGAGTACAACTACTCAAACATCAACAACTATCAATTTTGACTCAGGCAAAAGCCAAATTAAAGTTTTAAACCGCGATTCCGGAAACTCCGGCGACACCTTCGGCAAAACTCAAGTTACGATCGCTCAGCTCACGTCTGCTGAATCTCCTTCAACTACTCAAAACCCCTCAGCTAGCAGCGCATCTGCAGAGCCCCAATCTTCCGAAAATTCAGATTTCAACAACGATGGCCAAACCAATTCTATTGATATTTCACTCATGTACAGCGCTTGGGGTGATCCCGAAACTGAAACTCAGCAGAAAGCCGACTTAAACGGCGACGGAACAGTTAACGGCATGGATTACTCTTCAATACTCCCCAAGCTCAGGCGCTAAATTTAACTCAAATATCTGTTTCCTTGGAAATTATGAGTCAATATAATATAATCTCAACCAGATGGCTGAAGATTCTGACGTATCTATAATTTCGGATGAATTATTAACTGAAAAAGTCGCGGACTTTGCTCTACTTACCGGAACCTCAAATCTACCCCTAGCTCAAAAAATCGGCGAACTCCTTGGCAAAAAAGTCCACCAGCCAGTCACTAAATTCGCAGATGGCGAACGACGAATTCAAATTCCCGTCAATATTAGACGCGGTAGTGTCGTCATCATTCAACCAACCTGTCCTCCAGATATCGACGGCAGCATCATGGAGCTGCTTTTAATGATAGATGCCGCCAAAAGAGCCTCCGCCCAAGAAATAATTGTTATGATTCCTTACTTCGGTTATGCTCGCCAGGATCGCAAAGATCGCCCTAGAGTTCCTGTCTCAGCCTCGTTAATAGCTAATTTACTTCAGGTAGCAGGCGCAGATAAAATCTGTACTCTAGATATCCATTCTGACCAGTCTCAAGGCTTTGTCAGAATCCCATGGGATAATTTATTCGGTTCATTCAGCTTAGTCCCCCGTCTTGAAAAAGAAAAATTCACCAATCTTATTGTCGCTTCACCCGATAAGGGTGGTGTCCCAATTGCAACTGCTTACTCAAGACGATTAGGCGCAGAAGGTGTTGCTATCGTTTACAAGGAAAGGGATGTTAATGCAGTTAACCAATCTGAAGCCCTTGATTTAATTGGTAATGTTTCCGGAAAAACTGTTTTGCTCGTCGATGACATGATCGATACTGCCAGAACCTTAGTTAATGCAGCCAAGCTCTTAAAAGAAAAGGGTGCTAAATCTATTTGGGCTGCTGCCACTCACGGAGTTCTTTCAGCTGATGCCATCGAAAGAATTGATGATTCACCAATTGAAAAAGTTATTATCACTGATTCAATCCCTCAATCAGATGCAGTCATTAAAAATCCAAAATTTGAAATTATTAGTGTCGCGATCTTAATAGCCGCTGCTATCCAGCGCATAGAATCCGGAGAATCGATTAGCGAGAAATTAATTATTCGATAATCAAAAGCCAATAACTCTTTAAATCTGCCGCAGCTTATTAACTTCAATCACTTTATACAAAACTATTCCTAAACTAACCATCACATTCAAAGATATATTAATCCCAAACATCGGCAGCTCAACAATCCCGTCGCAAACTTCCAGAACTTCTTTAGAAATTCCATCTGATTCATGCCCCACAACCAAAGCTACCGGGAATTTATATTCGAATTTATCATAAGGCACAGATCTTTCATCAAGTTCAACCCCCACAATCTGAATACCAGGAATCTCTTCTCTTAAATCCTTAATCGCTTTTACTGTCGTTTCCGAATAAGTCCAATCCATTACTTCGGTCGTATTAATAGAAGCCTTTTTTATCCTATGGTTCGGGGGTGTTTCAGATTGACCACAAATAATAACTCGTTTTGCAGCCACCGCATCCGCCAATCTAAAAATCGCCCCAATATTATAGGTATCTAAAACATTATCAAGTATTATATAAATCTCATTCTTAATTACTTGCCCCTTGATACTTGCTCCTTGACCCGCCCTTAATTGCTTTGCATCCATCTTCATAACTATATTTTATCAAAAAACTTATAGGACAACAAATCGGCATCTTGACGCAAAATATTGACAATGATTGGGATTAGTTTAAAAATGAATATATGCCGAAGCAATTCCCGTTCTATTTATTAATCACTTCATTACTTATCCTTTCGCTGAGCATCGGCTTCTTCCTTGGCCGTACTCTCGCACCAAATCAAAACGGAATGGACGAACAAAAAGAGGCAGGAGCTATTAATAGTGAAGATAATCTATATTCTTCGCAAACCGCTGCCATCAGGGGACAAATTACCAAAATTAACGATAGTACATTAACTATAAAAAACCTGACAAATGGTGAAGAAGGCGCTCGACAGGCTTCTTCAAGAATACTGATAAGCAAGCCCGGCAAAACCCCTTCGCCTGAACTTTCCTCAATCGAGCTTAACAAGGAAGCTCTAATCTCACTTGAAAAGGCCGGCAATTCTTATCAGGTTACTCAAATCCAATTTATTCTTCCGTCGCCCTCACTTCCTCCAATCGCCAGCCCAAGTCTTTAAAAAACGTATTTACTTGCTCATTGCAGTAATTAACCTCACCATCTTTCATATTTTTACAATAATCCGACAGTCCTCCTCTAAGTGAACTTGAGGTTAATAAAACATAGTCTATTAAATCTCTTATACACTCCCTGTACTCCTGATTGCCATTAACAAATTGGCAATAATCCATGCTCTCTATATCTCCATTCAGCAATCTTTGGAGTAGTTCCCCGCCAAACACTTCCCTGATGCAAGCTCGTTTAGATAAATATTCCTTTGCTGATTGACAAGCAGCTGCCATATCAAACTCCGATTTCACTGCCCTGATCACCGGCCCCAAACTTCTCCAGCACTCATTTTGCTTACTTCCCGAATATTCATTACAAAGTTGAATCTGAGAAATAAAAAAGTTCTCATCCCACAACTCAGATTGTACTTCCCCCTCTGTCAGATTATTCTTTTGTATATTCTCCATAAAAACTCCCTGGAAACATGGATTCGCCAAATTAGTAGATAATTTGTCACAAGTATTTAATGCATGGGTGACAACTCCATCCTCTTGTACCAATAGAACATGACCAAATGCATGCGTACAACTCCGGGCAAATCCGACTTTATTTAATTCTCTTGCGCAAACCGAACTTATCAACTGATCATCAATCATAAAATTACGATCTGACCTATACTTCCCTTCAATCACACCATGAAAAAATCCATAAGAACATTCTGATTCAGGTACATATGAAAAAACATTCAGCCAATTCTCTGAATCTTTTTCAACCTCAGCAATCGAAATTGCATGAGCAAAAGGGTGACAATACTCTGTCGAGGGTTTAATCTGCTGGATTGCGCCAAGCACAGTTTTAGTCTCTTCAAATTCATGCTCCTTCGCAAATTCCTCAAAAAAGCTTTTTAAACACCTATTCGATGAATCTTTCTCGCATTGGCTAACAATTCTCTTAGCTATTTCGCGCGTCTCAGGTTTCTCACTTTTAAATGAATATATAATTATTAATACACTGATTAATATCAGCAAACAGGAGAACAATAACAATCTCACTTTTCCGACATGCAGTTTTTGAAATACTCCTCCGGCACCTTTTGACATAATTCACCTAATTTCTCTTGGTTTGTTCTTACTTTAAGTTCCTGCCCAATTTTAGTGTAGCAAAATTGTTTATACGAAATAGGTTGTGAGTCACAAAAAATAATTGCCCGGTCAACAAAATCAACCGAACTCCCCAACAAAGGAGTTAGTGTTCTGCTCACACAAGATTTAGCTTCTTTTTCTGCAAACCAGTATTCTTTACATGTATCTGCTAAATCCTGGTCACTATAATTATCTGAAAGAACCATCAAATTAATAGAGTGCATATAACACTCTTTCGCATAATCTGAATTTTCTGACTGATAACATAATTCGTACGCCTCAGTCGGATTATTACCGGTAATTATTGTATAAATATGTGCCAGCTCCCGCCAGCAACTCTTACCTGCTGTCCCTTCAAATCCTCGACAATTATCTTCCAGCTCGATACTCGTCTCTTTGTTAAATTCCAACTTGCCCGTCAACCCATGAGCTTCCAGGTTCTCGCGGGTTATGTTCTCCATAAAAACTCCGTCAAAACACCCCGTCATTATATCCTCGGGAATTTTTTTGCAAATTTCAACCGCAGTCTTTGTCTGAGCATCTTCCTGAGCCAATAATATATGGCCAATTATATGAGCGCATGCATCATCAGCCCCCTCTCTAGTCTTTCCCACTCTCGCAGAAGTCCGCTCTTCAATTTGACTGCAAATCTCCGGAATCGTTTTCTCATTTAAAACTAGCGACGAATCATACTTACTTCTACCCTCCAAAACTCCGTGCACAAATCCATTATTACAGGTCGTTTGATCGACATAATTGAATATATCAAGCCATTTCTCAGGCGCTTTATCCACCTCGGATGTCGCAATCCTATGAGATATTAAATGACAATCTCTTGTCTTGGAATCCAGCTTTTCAATCTCTTTCAAAACCTCCAGCGTCTCCTTAAGATCCATCCGATAATTAAACTGCGCAATCTGCTTCCCATAACAATCCCTCCAATTAATACTTTGCTTACACATTTGTACGATATTTTCAGCCTCAGAATCGGATGATAGCAGGTTAGAAAAATCGTATATTTCCGGCTTAATAGCTAACAGAAAGAACAAACTACTTAATAACAAAATAGCCACTCCTGCAACCTCAAGTCTTAAGAGACCATCGAATATTTTATATTTCCTCCCCTCCTCTTCTTTTACATTTTTTTCTTCCATATACAGATAAATAATTATATAGTCCAAACCACAGAGGCTAGAGTCTTAAAAAATCAATAAGTCATTAAATCTGGAGTTAAACATCCCGAGACAAATCATTGATTCGATCATTAAGTCTTCGTTTGCACTCGTTTCTTTGAGCTTCGGATAATAAGTCACAAAATTTGATAGTTTTTTCCTCAAAACCTGGACCTATATTCTCCATTAGAAGTCTCTGCGCCGATTCTATACAACGGCCATAAAAGGCACTATCAGAGTTGATTTTATTACAAAGATCAACAGTTTTTTCTATATCCATATTGGTATATATAACTGCTCTGTCACCAAATCCATTAAAGCAGGACTCTGCATAATCCTTTGCTTTTTTGCAAACTTCCACAATTCTATCCATATCATTTTTATGAACATAACTTAGCCAAGCTGGAACCAAAATATAACAGGCATTTTGAACATTCGGGTCACCATCTACAGCATTACAAGGGAAAAAAGGATCTTCATTACTTAACCATTTAGTCTTGTGTGGGTTGTAGGCCTGATCCTTTCCTGAGGCGACATTTTCCATGAAAGAACCTATGTAGCAATTATGTTTTTGCCTAAGCAACCTGAACTCTTTACATTTTTTAATAGCTGCTGGTAAATCATTATCATAATAACCCATCAACCCGTGGCCAGCGCCATGATAACACTGAACCCGGGCTATTTTAGTTTTTAGATTCTCACACATTCTCGAAAGATTATCGGTAAAATGATCTATACCATTCTCTGCTATAAACCCGGAAACTAGACCGTGAGTGTATCCATAACCACATAGGCTTATGTTATTTGCCAGGCCTTGTGCGTTAAGCAATTCATAAGCGGATCTCCCTACCATATGCGAATAACTATGACAATTAACGTTCCTATCTCTTTTTGACTCTGTAAACAACTTTTCCATTATTGGCTCTGGACCAAGTAACAAAATAGCTTCCTTCAATTTAGAATCTTTAGAATGAACCATCGAGCTTATCGTAAGTGATTGTAAATATCTGTTTTTTTCAGAGGGGAATAAATTAAAATAATTCTTTAAAATAAAATTATGAATAGTACTAAATGTAAATTTTGATGCGGATTCTAATTGACTGTTAATTTCGACCCCTGATTCTTCGACAATCAAAACCCCTACCGAGTTCAATTTAAGATTATCATAGAATTCCCATTTTCCAACCTTATCAGCTTTAAAAATCCACATACCCATCGGTTCTAAGGGTTTTTTTCCGTCAAATTCAGGATATATATTTTTATCTGGATGAAAATCGGATGCAGGCCAATGCGGTACTGAATCCGTGTTCTCAAACATGATTAAATCCCCTTGTTTTACCTTGAGATTATTCGGCTCAAAACCCTCCCCTGTTATATGTACAACAGAAGTCCCTGTGACATAATGTGCAATAACATTGCTTGTAAGAAAAGTTAAAGCCATTACTGTCAGTAATGACGTTAGCCCTATTGAATAAACAACTCGCATTAGCATAAAATTTATTATCCCCAAAGGTCACTAAATAAATGAGCGAAAACACATCATCAACAGAAACCAGACAAACTTATAATAACACTTTCCCAAATGGGTCTACATCGGCTAGTACAGCTCCTCTCGCTCCGCGGCATAGTCGTTTTACGTATGTTTTTATATTCACCCTTATACTTCTAGTACTCCTTGAAGGCATAGCTCTAGTCTATGGATACTATCGACTAAATTCTATCAACCAAGCGCCGGACCATCTTGAAGTAACCGTGGACCCAAGCTTTCAACCTGATCCAGCTTCTTTGATAAAAAGAGGAGCCTTCTACAATCTCCTCGCCAACGTCAACGAAATCTCGACCTCATTAGGAAAAACGGAAATGTTAACCGATTTAATGGGTAGTGGAATACCAAAATTCATACTTCCACCCGACATCGGTGTCTATTATTATGACCATGTTGCCAATTTACTCACCAGAGCCGATCTAAGCCAAATCAAGCCTGGGGATAAAGTAATTATTTCTTTAACCTACGATTCCGATTCCAAACAATGGGCTGTTTCGAGAATAGCTATCGTAGTAAATAAGAAAAATTAACTAATTAATCTTCAAATTGCTTTTTGACTTTAATCTTAATAAGATACGGAGGTTCGAATCTATTATTAATTTCAATGATAAATAAAATCACCACTCTTCTTAATCTCCTCTACTCTAATCGTTTTCTAGATACCGTTGGAAGACATCTTGAATTTACTGACGAGCCTCATATGCATTGTTACGCAGCTAAAATCAAAAACATTCGCAGAGTCTCGGATGGTATTCACCAAAAAAGTAACGCTGGAGGCTACTCTTTTAGCTCTAGAGAACTTGCGTTACTCAAATGCCTAGTTGAAGCTATTGAGCGTATATCATCTATTTGCTACAGAAATAAAAATTTTTTATATAAGTCTTATGATGATATAGAAACCGCAGCCATAAATCCTAACCTTTACCACCCGACCCTCAAAGACCCTAACCCGAAATTAAGCTGGTCTCAGGGTTTTGATTTTCTGACAGATAGTAAGTGCTGGATTCCTAGCCAACTTCTATACTACAGTTATCGACTTCGGCTAGGCGAACCATATCTTTCCGTACCCATATCTACAGGTGCAGCAGGAGGTTCTGATAAATTCTCAGCTATAGCACGAGGAATATATGAGGTTATAGAGCGGGATGCTTTTATGACAGCCTATCTCACCCAAAGCAAGGCTCCTTTGGTAGATCTTATTGCACTTTTACCTCAACTAAGTAAAAAAACTCAATCTCAAATTAAGAAAATAATTACCGCTGCTGACCAGTATAATCTTGAAATTAAATTATTCGATATAACTAACGATTTAAATATACCGGTTTTCCTTACAATCGTCCTCGACAAAACTGGAATGGGACCTAGCGTTTCAGTTGGTGCTAAGGCTTCTTTGCTTAGTGAAACTGCCATTTTGGGCAGTATAGAGGAAGGCTTTCACACCCGACCGTGGTTGAAACTTCGGCTTCTTAACGCCAAAGAGCCACACCTCAACATTAATCCCGAAGATATAAATGATCAGTTTGAAAGAGGATATTATTGGACCTCAATCTCCATGATCAAACATTTAAAATTTTTACTTGATCAAATTCCTACTCAAATAAAAATAAACAAAACAAATCTCACCTCAATGCAAGAACTAGAAATATTAAAGAAAATAATCAAAAAAAAGGGATTTCACGCTTATTTTGCTGATATAACATTCCCAAAATTCTCTAATTCAGGATTTGTTGTATATAAGGCAATTATACCTGAGCTACAACCTCTCTATCTGCGAGAAAAGTCTAAAGAATTTAGAGAGGCGCGTCTTAAAACAGTGTCCAAGTTTTTTGGTCAGGATAAATACGCTCTAAATACCATCGCTCACCCATTCTTATGAAACAAAACATTAATATTTTAGATTTACTGGGAAAACCCACCTCGCTATACGAGAAATTTCATGAAAAAACCAAAATTAAAACTAAAATGACACTAGTACCGAGAAAAAATTGGCCAAAAGCATGGAAAGAAGTCATTTTTAAAGAATACCCACGGCTAGACAATATTATTCTTCCGGAGCCATCTAGTATTGACCATATTACTTTAGCGGAGGTTTTAGGAGAACGTAAATCTTCTCGCGTCTTCTCTCAGTCACCCCTAACTCTCGAAGAGCTTAGCACCCTTCTGTATTACAGTGCTGGCCTTAGAGAAAATAAACGACCCTGGATTGCAAACAGATTCTACCCCTCTGGTGGAGGCAGATACCCTCTGGAGGTTTATTTAATATCACTAAATAGCGAACTTCCTAAGGCAGTTTACCACTACAACCTAAGATCTCACTCCTTAGAGTTACTCATTGATCTAAAAAAGATTAACATTGTTGAATATTTTAACTATGATTTTGTTAGCGGTGCATCATGTATAGTAGTGATTACTGCCTGCTTTAGGCGTACAACAATTAAATATAAAGATCGGGGATATAGGTTTTGCTTTATGGAGTGTGGACATCTATCTCAGAATTTTTATCTCAACTCATCTGCTCTAAACATAAAATGCTGTGCTGTAGCCGGCTTTGTGGAAAATAAACTTAATAAGCTCCTCGATATAGAAGGTGTTACAGAGACGGTCATACAAACAATTGCTCTGGGCAAATGATTGTCTGGTTATTATTAAAATCTTAATTTCGGAATAATCTTTGGAGCGGATTACTTAAAGTGCCAATCCTAGCTAAGACACTCCTGCTCATAGGAAAAAAAGGCTCTATTTGTTACAATTTCAGAATACTATTCATCCTTTATGAAGAAGAAATACCAAAAACCACAGATAACAAATAAAAAAGTTAAGCTCAGCTTCTTCTTAACTAAAATTTCATATATTGACCAATTCAATATTATCGGAAATATCTATGCTTCAAGCGGAGGAGGTTCTGATTCTGGTACTGGTACAACTAGTTAGCAGTTACAGTTCGTGCAGGTTTGATCCAATTGCAGACTTCTGAAGAGTATCCTACTACTGCAATCTTAGGGAATCCCAACTGTTCAAAAACTTCACCAGGTACTTCAAATGCAATTGCCTGCAAGTCTTCAGCTGTAGTGTCCATCTCGCTATGACTAAAGAAGTTAGTGGCTGCATAAAATTCACCTCTCTCTGAAACACCAGATCCTACTTCAGCATCAAAACGAGCACCACCGGATATAATTCTTTTGCATTCTTGTGGATTAGTTGATAAAGGAGGAATACTTGGAGAGCTTTCAAAAGCAACTGCAAGACCAGCCATTGGCAAAACAGAAGTCATTGCAAGCGATGCGTAGACACCATATCTAACAAGCCTGGCAAAGCTACCCTTCGAAGATGCTCTTTGTGGCATCACTTCAGTTTCGGGAGAAAACGATGTCTTCATATCTTATAGTATATCAAATTATCTCAAAAAAATCAAATATACTGTAGCTACATAGTAATACTAGCATCTTACTATCAAAGATCAAGACAGCAACGTTACTACTTAACCATCTCTAAAATTCTCGCTTTTCTTAAATCAAGAATAAAGTCTTTGAAATCCAACTCTGCTTTTTCTTGTTTGACATCATAAATCTTCACTATTTTTTCTATAATCTTTTGCCCCTCCCAACCTAATTTTATACCATTTAGCATATACGAGGCTGTTTCATTTAGTGTATACAGAATGGAATCTTCTCCCGAATATATTGTTGTTTTATCACCAACTTTCTGTGTAATAAATCCCTTATTTAAAAAGTATTTCATAAAATTTAATTAAGAATGTCAAACAATTTTACCACTCTAATTGGATCTTGCAATCCAAAATGAAGACTATAAAATCTATTGAACTTTGCCGCAAGATTCAACACCTCTTTAACCTGAACATCTGCATCCTCAGCTTCTGTAAAAAACTGCTCCATTAGCAATGATACAAAGGCCTCTGTATCATTATTTATTTCAATTCTATCTATTAATGATTTCTCTAGGGCAAAGATCCCTCCCAACTGATATTTACCCAGTTTCTTAATAACCCACTCCTGTGCTTCTTTAAAAGGTGTCTGGTATAAAAAGAACTCCCCACTCTCTCTTTTTATTATTACTGAATCATCAGCTATGGCAGTATATTTACTCGCTAAAAATTGCATAGCTGTAGATTTTCCTGCACCCGAGCTCCCAGTAAAAATATATGCTTTATTTTTGATCAGAACTCCGGATGCATGAATCATCACCCCTCCTTTTGAAGCCAGAAGTTTCTGAATAACGTGTCTCAGGATTAAAATAAATTGCGCATCACTAATATGATAAAAAGTCTTAATTCTCCTTCTTTGTATCTCCTCATAAAAAATCATATAGGTTTTTTTCTCACGAACCCTAATAAAAACTTCCGGTAATTGCGAATACACGAAATCTATTGTAAAGTCCGGCTCTTTCTCTGGGATACTATTTACTAGAAATCCTCCATATAAAACCATTAATCTATCTCTAAATGATTTTTCTGTGAAAAAGGGCCACACAGATTTATACAGCCTAATTCTTATCAAAAAGCCAGCCATCTCAAAATAAAGAGTATCCATTAGTAGCAATTATAAATAAAACCTTTAATAAGTATAGCCAGACAAATACATTATATGCAGTTTTTTCAAACTACCTATAACTGAAACTGATCTGTTATATCAATCGCCGCTCTTGCTTAATGATTAAGAAATTCATTTCACAGAATATATATAAGCTATTGGATGAATACTGAAGCTCGTGTTATATTTTTATCTGGTAATGACATCTTATAAGATTCTTATTTTTGCATTTATATCAACATATTTTTTCATAGGTATCCTATTAGGAGCAGTTGATTATCCGAACGAAGAGATTTTCCCTTTTTTTAGCTGGTCACTTTATTCTAAAGTACCTAATAATGTCAAAAAATATACCCTCAGAATAACTGAATATCGTAATCAAAAAATCGAACCCGTCCTCTTCGCGCAAGCATTTGGTCGGGTTATAAACCCAACATCTACCCATGCAGAAAGAATTATTCAGGATATGGGCAAAAGCTTCCACAATAATCCGGCTAGATTCAAAATAGAGCAAAAACTGATCGATAATTACCTACTCAAAACAACCCGTTATGAATTAATAATGATCGAATATGAACCTCTGCAAAAATACAAATATGGCACTGAAAAAATAACTACTATAAATGAGTTTAGTAGAGAAATCGAATGAGGTATATAATTAAACAGTTTTCAAAATTAATAGATAATATTATTCTCCAAGGCGATATTTCTAAAGCTCAGGAAAGTATCAGATTCTTTTACTATTATTTACTACTAATCTCCTACGAGTCGCTTACCCACATATTAAGTCTCGAGTCATTAAAGAATATTGATCCTCTTTGGCCCATACTATGGATCAACATATCAGGAATTTATCCTGGAATTAGAATTATCATTCTAGGATTCACTCTTGGGAGCCTATTAACCGCAATTTTGCCAGGATCAAGAGCCTTAAGGGCTTTAACTTTTACCGCTTTACTAATGTATGTCGCATCACTTTATGCTTCATCAAAGATTGACCATGATTTTCACCTTCTCATCCTCATATCATTCATTTTAATTTTTTTGCCAAATGATTGGAATAAGAAACTTGAAATATACAACTTAAAAAGTAAACAGACTTTACTTATATTCTTGGGATGCCAAGGAATCGTGCTGGCAACTTATACATTATCCGGTTTGTGGAAATTATTTGCTCTGATGGAACAGCTATTAAAAGGCGAGGTTCATTTACTTATTCCTCAATCTGTAGCTCTGCATATTTCACAACAACTGCTTCGAAGTAAGGGTGAAAGCATTCTGGGACCTTGGGTAATTGATAATTATATTGTAGCCTGGCCATTCTTCATTGGTATCTTGTGCCTAGAGATATTTTCATTAGTAATTTTATTCAAGCCCTCTCTCTATAAACCCTGGGCAATATTACTAATAATCTTTCACATTTCCACCTATTTAACAATGAACATAATCTTCCTTCATAATGTAATCATATTATCTATATTATTTTTAAGTTCGCCCTTCTCGGCAAAAAAGTCCAACTTATTCAAAGATATACCCATCTTATCATTTATCATTAGGAGGTTAGCAAAATTTACCTAACTTCTACGAATTTTGAGTATCTAACTGTTAGAATCTGTCTAGGAAATTTCAATATTGAAAAATAAATCTGACTACATCAAGATCAAATCTAGCGGAAACAGCATGTTCCCTCTATTACGTCATCAGGATACAATTTTTGTCCGTCAACTTAAGAAAAGTAGATTAAAAGTTAACGATATAATCACAATCAAGCAGGGAGTCTTTTTTATAACTCATCGAATTATTTACATTAGTAAGGCAGGTCTTATTTTAACCAAAGGTGATCATAATTTCTTTCCTGATAAACCTGTTAAGCGAAGAGATGTCATTGGAAAAGTTGAAGCAATTGCAAGGAAAAATCAGACTATTTATATTGAATCATTTTATCTGTTTCAATCCAGCATCTACTTTGAAGAAATTAAAATTATCAACAAACTTTTGACTGATTCGCAGATAAATTACGTTTTTCTAAAAGGCCTACCCCTTCATTTATATTACGGTAAACAAATACCAAGAAGGATCTTTGCTGACTGCGATATTCTAATAGACTCAAGTGAAGAGAGCGATGTAGAAAAAATACTTTCTTCACTCGGCTATAAAAAAAAGGAGCACATACCTCACAAAATAACTAACCTGTTTCTTAGAAAAAAAACAGAGTGTGATTACTGGAAAAGAATTGGTCCTTTTAAAATAGTTATTGATATCCACACCCAGCCTACGTTATTTTTCGTACAATCGAACAACCTTACTCCGCTTTATCCTTACAAACTAGTAATGGAGTTTTCTAGAATTTTGCTGATCCAGAAAAAAGAAGTTTCAATTTATAGACAGAGATTTCCACTTTTGAAAACCGAATACCAAATAGTCTATCTCGCCCTTCATCTCTTCCATGATAATTTTAGTGGTTATCACAAATATCTATTTCTTGAAAAAGTTATTAACTCTTCTAATTTTGATGAGGATCTAATTATCAAAATAATAAAAGATTACGAACTTGAAAATTTTCTCTATTGTACTTTCTCACTTTTGAGAAAATATTATAATCCGAATTTTTCTAAGAATTTTCTACAAAAAATTAAATCGAGAAAGTCAAAACAAATGACAAATATCATTAAAACAACTTCGATATTTAGTGAGTCACAACATACTGAAACCGGAGTTGAAAGGTTCAAAAATATCTATTATTTGTCCAAAACTCATTCCCTAATAAAACCTCTTATTTTCTTTAGACTCGAAATAATAGTCTTAATTATGCATGTGTTGATTAAAAAGATTCGTCTAATTATAAAAATCAACAATAGATCGAACTCCTTGCTTCCTAAAAACACATATCCCAGCTATAAGCCAAAATATACCGCCTACAGAAGGTAATTGCAGATCAAAATCCATCATTTCATTAGTAAATACAGCAACTAGTCCTACCCATAACGCCACATAAAAATACTTTTCTTTTTTTGCTGCAATTTCTTGAATGGACTTAGTGATATGGACAAAAAGCGAGCAGTACAAAAAAATAGTAGAACTAAACAAGAGCACTCCACCTTCTACAAGAGTCTGAATAAGCAAATTATGGGCGAAAAATGAACGTTGTGCCGGAGAATCAGATTTAATATTCACATGTGCATATGTCCCCGGCCCAAAACCAACAAATGGTCTTTGCGTAAATAGATCAACCGCACTCTGATATTCACTAAGTCGAGTCTGAACAGTCCTAAGTGATTTTCTCTCCATAATTAGTACGCTAAAAAATATGAGCACCACAAAGATTGCTCCAAGAAAAAAAACGGCTTTAAAATTAATACCCTTCTTCACCTGAAAAAAAACGACAGTACCTAAAATAAGCGATGTCATTATGGCCAAAATAGCCGAGCGAGAAAATGATATTAAAAGAGTGTGCAGAAAAAATAATAATACTAATAATCCCACTATTCGTATCAATTTTGGGGAAACCCACAGGCAGTAAATGAGAAGAGGGATACCAACAATTAATAGTACTGAAATATGGTTATGACCAAAGTATCCCCACATAAAACTTATACCCTCCTGTGTCAGGTTTATGTATCCTTTAATAAAACTATAGCTAGATATCATCCCCAAAATGAAAACTACAAAAACAAATAAATTTATAAATTTTTTTCTTTGTCCTAAGGAATAAAATGCTGCACCACTTCCTAAAAAAATCAAAAAGTATGAAAAATTTAAAAGTAATATTTGCGAACTTCTTGCAAAGTCGGAAGAATGAACAGTAGTTATCAGGGTTACAATAATATAAACAAAAAAATAAAGTATTACATTGTTATCTTTTTGTCTTGTCTGCAAAAAAGCTAGCGGCATCACAACAATTGCGCAAAAAACTATCATCCAAAATGGTAAACTCATGTATAAATTCTTTGAAAATTGATGAGGAATTAATAATGCTCCTAACAACATAGTCAAAAAAAACCTGCAGATAAAAAAATATTTTACTTGTAAGTTCAACACCAAACTTGATAAGTCCATAAATGTTAATTAATATGATATTGCCCCTATGCGTTTAACACCTATCCTAACATTATTTCTAGTTACTCTGGCTCTAATGATCTGGCCTAGGCACTCTGAAGCCCAATACGACGGAGGGTATGACGGAGGTTATGTTAGCGATGGCGGCTACGATGGTGGTTACGGAGGAGATGGCGGATATGATGGCAGTTACGGTGGCCAAGACGGAGGCTACAATGACGGTGGCTACGATGGCTGTTATGGTCCTTGCGGAGGCGCAATAACACTTTCAGGCTATACCTATCTAGATTCTAATAAAGATGGCTCATTTAATAACGGCGATACAGGAATTCCTTTAAGCACAATCCAGATCGTTATACCGGCTTATACCTCTGCAGCCTGGACTGAGGTAACGAGTACAGATGAAAACGGCAACCCCACCGGATTTATTGATCACCCAGCACAATATCATCCTGAGGAAATAAGATACACCGCCCAAACTGACGCAAATGGTCATTACAGCATTCCTAACATCGCCAGTCGGACTTACGAGGTCCGTCATACTATGCCAGTTGCCGGAGGTTTCAGTCGTATTAACCCTTCTACCAACTCAGTAACCTTAAATATTAATATGAGCCGTATCCAATCTTTTGGAGTTTATTATTTCGAGCAAAATCTCCCTCAATCCCCCTGTTCAGGTGTAAATCCATCAACCTCCCTCACCTGGAACGCACAACCAGGAGCCGCAAACTATAAAGTTTTCTTTTTAGAAAGCACAGCTGCATCATATGTCGACAATAATCTTGTTACCAACCAAACAAACTATACTTTTAGTTCGTCAAGTCCGCTTATACCAGGCAAACAATATAGTTTTCTAATTGTGGCCTTGAATAGTTCTGGATCTATCATTGCTTACTCAGACAATAGTCAGTGGAGTCATGAAAAGTATGGCTCCTACACACCCTTCCCTGTTTGTTCAGGCAGCTCAATAACACTCACACTAACCGGGCCTTCTTCCAGCCAGCAAAGTGGCGGACTTCCTCTTCAGGTTGACCAAAATCAGCCCGTTAATTTAACCTGGAGTGTAGCTGGTGTTACCAATAATTCCTGTACTGCCTCGGTAGCCTCAGGTGACGGATCAGCAGTTCCTGGAGCTATAACGGCAGCCTGGAACGGATCCAAAGGACCGCCTCCAAATCCTGGAGGTCCACAATCGATTCCCACTGCTACCCCAGGAAATTATGTTTTTAGCCTGACTTGTTTAGTCGGAGCAGCCCAAACGGCCAGCTCTATCCAGCTTAATGTTCTAACATTCCCAAGGCCATATATCCAAACCACCGGTGGTGACGTTCACACCAACGAAACCATTACTATCACACCATGAAGAAATCTCCTCTTTTAACCGCCCTATTCTTGCTGACACCAGTAATTCTTTTCTTAGCTTTCGCCGCAGTCAAAATTACTTTGGCACAAAACTGTCAATCAAGTGCATTGCATCAAGGACTCATTTCTGCCCTTTCAGTCTCTGGTGGTACTATCGGCAATTCAGATCAAACATGCGTCCTGAATAATCAGGCTACCTACCGAGATTTTAATGTGCCGTCATATTCTGATCTTGAAAGCCAATATTTTACTTTTTCTAAGTCCTCTGCTAAAAAAACTACTCAGCTTCCCAGCGGTGCTTTACCTGCTTTTACAGAGAATGGAATTTACCGCCAAAATAGCAGCCTGTCAATAAGCTCAGCATCAGGGACCGGTGCTCAAATAATATTTATATCTGGGAATTTAACCATCACCAATAACATTATTTATGCAAACACCGACCCATATAGCGGATTAGTGTTCATCGCCTCCGGAGATATTAATATCGCCTCAACAGTAACTCAGGTCAATGCTGTACTTATCTCATCGGGTAAGATCTGTACCGCTTATAATGTTGGCACCTCCAGCTGCCTCTCTGGATTTAGCATTACCCCTCAATTAACCATTAATGGTAGTTTAATTTCACTAAACAAGACTCCCCTTCCTAATGGCCAGAGTGCCTTATTAATGAAAAGAAATTTAACAACTAATAATCAGCCCGCAGAAGTCATTAACAAGCAGCCTAAGTTTCTCTATATTCTTAGAAACGGCTTATTTACCAAGGATTTAATCCTGACTCAGGAAAACAAAAACTATGTTATCCCCTCTTACACACCAACCCCTACACCCACACCAACTCCTACACCTACTGCAACCCCAAATCCTTTATTTGCTACTAATACGTCCTATTGGAAAATGGATGAGAATTCTGGAACTACAATTGCCGACTCCAAAGGCGGCCGTACAGGAACTATCTTGGGGACAATCTCAACTACAGGCAAAATTAATAACGCCAGACAGTTCGCCACCGCCTCTGATTCAATAGCCACTAGTCCGGTTAATCTTAATCTAACTCGAATGACCGTTGCAGCCTGGATCATGCCGACAGGATCAGGACCTAATTGGAATGCCATAGTTAGCCAATTTGAGAATTCTTCGGGACAAAATGCTTGGAATTTATCATACAATACTGGCTTTAATATCCATTTCAATATTGTTGGCTCGGGATGCAGCGGTGGTGTCGGCACTACAATAAACGCTACTGTTCCTCCTGTTGCTAATAAATGGTATTTTGTCGCGGTTACTAAGAATGAACTGGGAATTGTTAAATTCTATCTTGATGGAGTTAAAGTTGACGAAAGATCAACCGCTATTACCACAACTTGCCAAAACGCCATCCCTATCCGATTTGGCAAATTCCCCTGGAATGCCAATGAACGGATGGTAGGTAAACTTGATGAAGTTGGTATCTGGACTGATGTTCTATCAGATGCCCAAATTACATCCCTTTATAATTTAGGAGCTGGTACACCCTATTCGCCTTAGTCTATTTTATTTACCAAAGTTTCTTTTTTGAGTTTGATACCACTTTATAGCTTTCTTAAATTCTTTCTCATCAAAATCCGGCCACAACGTTTTTGTAAAATATAATTCCGAATATGCAGTTTGCCAAAGTAAAAAGTTAGATAATCTAATTCTTCCCCCGGTTCTAATAACCAATTCCGGATCTGACTGTCCTTTTGTATAAAGCTTTTTATTAATATCCCCCTCATCGATTTTCGAAATATACTTTTTGAATTTCGAGCTTTGCTCATTTAAATCAATACCTTCTTTAATTAAATCCTTGAATGCTTCAATAAGCTCTTTCTTGCCCCCATAATTCAAAGCTATATTTAGTTGAATTGCTTCATTCTCAATATAAGTCTTCCTGATCTCGTCGATTATCCTCTTAATTATTGCTGGTAACCCCTCCGACTCCCCTAAAATTTCAATCTTTACTCCATTCTTCATCATTTTCTTAAGTTTCAAATGATAAGAACTTTTAATCAGGTTAAATAACCCCCAGACCTCCCTTTTCGCCCTTTCTTTAATATTCTCTGTTGATAACGCATAAACCGTTATCGTCTTAACTCCCATTTTCGCAGCCGATTCCACTACCTCTTCTAAAGTATCTGAGCCCTTTTGATGACCTTTTATCTCCGGAAGTCCGCGGGTTCTCGCCCATCGCCGGTTCCCGTCCATAATAATTGCTATATGTTTCGGTATAATTTTACCTGCAGTTAAATTCTTATCCATTTTTATTTAACCCTCATTCTTAAATATTCAACCAATGATAAAAGCAGCTCTTCTTTAATATTTTTCAAAGATTTACTCGACTTTATAAAATAATTTTCTGCCTGTTTATTTGCATAATCCAAAGCACCAGTCTTTTCAAAAACCATCCTGATTTGCTTCACACCAGAATCATCAATATCTTCATTCCCATAATATCTCTTTAATATTGCTTTTTGTTCCTTATCAGCCTGTTTCTGTGCATAAGCAATTAGAAGTGTTGCCTTCGATTCTTTTATATCTGAACTGGCAGATTTACCCGTTTTCCCTTCATCTCCAAACACTCCCAAAATATCATCTTGAATCTGAAAAGCTATTCCTAGATTGTCCCCATATAACTGGAGCTCTTTCAAAATCTCAGTTTTCGCCCCAGCCAAAATTGCCCCCACCATTAATGGGCCTGAAACAGTATATCTCGCTGTTTTTAGTAGAGCTATCTTATAACTGTCTTTATCAGTAAAATCCCTTTCTAAAAATGGCGCTTCTATATCCAGCATCTCACCAAACACAGTTTGAGTTAATGTTTGAGAAAATAAATTAAGCGCTTTGATTTTTAGTGAATCTTCAATCCTTAAAGTACTCATCAATCTATAGGCAGTAAATAGCCCTACATCAGACAAACAGATAGTTTGGGATATTGCCTTATGATCTCCTCCTAGTGATTGATGCAGGGTCGGTTTTAAACGTCTGGTCATACTTTTATCAATCACATCATCCTGCGCCAATATTGATGTTTGAAATATTTCAAAAGCCGCCGCTGCATCTAAAATATTCTCGGTTTTTCGTCCACCGCCTATTTTATAACCCAGCAACACAAGTGATCCTCGAATTCTCTTACCGTCCTTAGATGCCAACCTAAATTTTTCAAACACTTTAGTTAGTTTTGGGTCAATTTGCTCAGATTTACTAGCTACGTCAGCCAGGACTTCCTCCACTCTGTCATCTAGTATTTGAGCCTGTTTGTTTAAATAATCATTAAAATCCATGCCTGATACTTTAACATAATTTTGTTTAAAAAGGCATTTTTTGGTAGAATAACATCTCGGCTTTTAGAGACCTCTTCTCTAAATACTACTTATGGGCAACTTAAGAGACTATAAAAATTCAGCAGAACGAAGAGATTTTTTACAATCAGAATTAAAAACTGATCTTTCAAACATTTCAAAATTTTCTTTTACCGAGGAATTGGTTACCGGTAAAAATATAGAGAACTTAATAGGCTCAACCCAAATCCCCCTAGGAATTGCTGGCCCTTTATCGATTATTAAAGATGAAACCTCAACAATCCACTATATTCCACTTGCCACCACGGAAGGCGCTTTAGTCGCCTCAGTTTCCCGCGGATGCAAAGCTATTTACGAATCAGGAGGAACCCGTATTCAGTTAAATAATGTTGGAGTCACCAGAGCCCCGGTTTTTAAAACGAGTGGTATCACCCATTCTGTCGAGATAAAAAAATGGCTCACCAATAATTACGAAGAATTAAAGACTCTTTCCGAAAGCACCTCGTCTCATCTTAAACTACTCAAAATTGATTCTAATTTCTCCGGCCGTAACTTATTCATTCGTTTTCATTTTGATAGCGAAGATGCCATGGGTATGAATATGGCAACAATAGCCGTCGAACAAGTCATTCCCTTGATCGAAAAGGAAACTCATGCCAAATGCATCTCGGTTTCCGGAAATTTTGACGTTGACAAAAAACCTGCTTGGTTAAATTTTATTACCGGCCGCGGAAAAAGAGTCTGGGCTGAGGCTATTATTCCAAAAGAAGTAGTCAAAAGTATTCTTAAAACTACACCCGAAAAAATTGCCGATTTAGTTTACCGAAAAATTCTCGTCGGATCTATAATGTCTGGATCAATGGGTTTTAATGCACACTACTCAAACATAATAGCCGCTATTTTCGCCGCAACCGGTCAGGATTTAGGTCAAGTCGTTGAAGGCAGTCTCGGCATAACTTCGGCTGAAGTTACCGATAATGGCGATTTATATTTTTCTATTCATCTCCCTTCTTTAATGGTTGGAACAGTCGGCGGAGGCACTAACCTGCCCACCCAAAAAGAGGCTTTAGGTATTATGGGCATTAAGAATCAGGGGGACACTTCTAAGTTTGCTGGAGTTATTGCTTCCACAATTCTCGCCGGCGAACTTTCACTTTTAGCTTCACAATCCGCTGGTACTTTAGGAGAGTCTCATATTAATCTCGCGAGGAAAGGCCAGAGATGAAAACCGGTATCGTGGCTTACGGAACCTACATTCCTAGATTTAGAGTTAGAATTTCCGAAATTGCCGGATTTTGGGAGAGAGATGGCGATTCGGTTGTTAAATCTCTTGGGCTTGAAGAAAAATCAGTCCCCTCGATCGATGAAGACTCTGTCACCATGTCTGTCGAATCATCCCAAATAGCCCTCCAAAATGGCAAAGTCACCCCTGAAAAAATTGAGGCCGTTTTAATTGGATCTGAATCTCATCCTTACGCAGTTAAACCAACAGCCACCACAGTTGCCGAAATCCTTGGAATAACCAAAAACTATCTTGGTGCTGACACTCAATTTGCCTGTAAAGCCGGCACTGCAGCATTGCAGCTGGTTGCCGGACTCACCGAAAGTAAACAAATTAATTACGGGTTGATAATTGGCTCTGATACCGCCCAAGCCAAACCTGGAGATGCCCTTGAATATACTGCAGCTTCTGCCAGTGGATCTTTTATTCTCGGCAACAAAAATGTAATTGCCCGGATTATCGATTTCACTTCATACTCCACAAACACTCCTGATTTTTGGCGCAGAGACGGCCAAAAATATCCTTCACACGGAGGCCGTTTTACAGGTGAACCAGCTTACTTCGATCATGTTCTAAATGCTTCTTCAAACTTACTTCAAAAAACCAAGCTCCAGCCTTCTGATTTTGCATATGCAGTTTTTCATATGCCCAATGCGAAATTTCCTAAACAAGCTGCTAAAAAATTAGGTTTTACCAGTGAACAGCTAAAACCTGGATTAATCGTTGAGAGCATCGGTAACCCCTACTCCGCCTCTTCCTTAGTTGGTCTGGCCGCAGTTTTAGATATTGCCAAACCCCATCAAAAGATCTTTGTTTGCTCTTATGGCTCTGGTTCTGGCTCCGATGCTTTTGCTTTTGAAACAACTCCAGAAATTCTTGAATACCAAGAGTTAAATCAAAATACCGTAGCCTCTCAAGTCAAAAACAAAAAAGTCATTAGCTATCCTCAATTCGTAAAATTATTTAAATCAAAGGAGTACATATAACAATGAAAATTTTTATTAAAGGTGTTGGACTTACAAAATTTGGCGAACTTTGGGATAAGAATTTAGACGACCTTATTTTAGAGTCTTCCGAAAAAGCCATTAAAGATTCGGGAATAAAAAAAGACAGTATCGACGCGGTCTTTATTGGCAACATGTTATATGGAAAAGTTTCAGATCAGGATCATCTTGGAGCCCTTGCAACCTCGCTCTTAAAGCTTAATATCCCGGCAACCAGAGTTGAAGCGGCTTGTGCTTCTGGAGGGCTGGCAATTCAAAGCGCCATCCATTCAATTCAAGCCGGAGCTTACAAAAATGTTTTGGTAATCGGTGCTGAAAAAATGACTGATGTCTCAACTTCTCGTATCTCCCATGCTTTAATGGGAGCCGGATCAGAATCAGAACGCCAGGCAGGTTTAACTTTTCCTGCCCTTTATGCTTTAATGGCCAAATCTCATATCCAAAAATATCAAACTCAAAAAAAACATTTAGCATCAGTCGCTGTTAAAAATCATCATAACGCCTCCCTTAATCCTAATGCTCAATTTCCTTACGAAATCACTTTAGATAAAGCCCTTTCCGCCCCAATAGTCTCCGATCCTTTTACAATTTTTGACTCATCCCCTATTACTGATGGCGCTGGTGCTGTCATAATATCTTCGGAGGGAAAAGCTGGCGATGTCTATATTTCTGCTTCCGAATCAGCAACTGATACCTTAGATTTAGCAGCCAGGGATAACCTGACTGAAATAAAAGCCACCCGGATTGCTTCTCAAAAAGCCTACCAAAAAACCGGACTTAAACCAACGGATTTAGATGTTATCGAAGTCCATGATTGTTTTACAATTGCTGAAATATTAGCCATGGAAGATTTAGGATTATGCCAAAAAGGTAAAGGCGGCGAATTTATTTTTAGTGGCGCAACTCTCCTATCTGGTAAAATCCCCGTCAACACTTCCGGAGGATTAAAAGCTTGCGGCCATCCAGTAGGAGCAACCGGAGTTAAACAAATTATTGAAGTTACTGAACAACTGCGGGGCACCGCTGGCCAACGACAGGTTAAAAATGCCAAAATTGGTTTAACTCAAAACGTCGGCGGCACCGGAGCAACTGTCGTTATACATATTTTACAAAAATAAAATGAAACAATTTAACAATTTAACAATTTAAATTATATGAGCAGTCCAGTAAAACATTGGCGGGATACTAAGAAATTAAATCAAAACCTTTCTCAAAAAGGTAAGCTTTTAGTATGGACAAAAATCTTCACCGCTCCCTCTGGTTTTGAGTATCAAGCACCATATTTTGCCGGTATAATTGAACTTGAAAACGGCACTAAAGTACCCTCTCAAATAATTGACTGCGAAGAATCAGATTTAAAAATCGGACTTAAAGTTATTTCAGTTGTCAGAAGATCCCGCAAACCTCAGGCCGCCGACATCATTGAATATGGAATCAAATTCAAACCCCTCTAATATTATTAAAGTTTCAGCCCCCGGAAAAATTCACCTGATCGGCGAACACAGCGTCGTTTATGGCAAACCTGCTATCCTCGCTGCAATAAATTTAAGATTTACAGGTAGAATCTATTCATCAGAAAAAAAACAAATCCTTGGCATAATTCAGCATGATGATGCAATCGAAAAATTCCAAATCAATCTAGAAAAATTAATCACCAAAAAATTCGCTCTTTCCTCAATTCCAAACTACACAATCAAATTTAACAATGATCTTCCAATCGGTTCAGGCCTTGGATCCTCCGCCGCTTTTTGCGCAGTCTTCACCTCAGCTCTGCTAAAATTTTTGAATGTTAATTGTGACCTCGAAACACTAAATCAATTAGTTTATGAGGGTGAAAAAATATTTCAAGGAAATCCCTCTGGCGGAGATAACACTATAATTGTCTATGGTGGACTTATTTGGTTTAGAAAAGGTGAGGACTATTCTAGAATCTCTACTAAATCTGCTTTAAAATTTCTATTGATCGATTCAGGCAAGCCTCTTGAAAAAACATCTGACATGGTGGAACATGTTTCAAATTTTGCTAAACAAAACAAACATTTATTTAATAAAATTATCAACAGTCAGGAAGCTCTAGCACATCAATTAAAAGACGCATTATTAAACAATACTGAGTCTCAATTATTTAAAATTATTAAACAATCGGAATCTAATTTAGAAAGTTTGGGAGTCGTTAGTGAAACAACCCGTGATATCATTACAAAAATCGAGAACTTAAAAGGAGCCGCTAAAATAACTGGAGCTGGAGGAATTAAAAAAGGATCAGGAATGATTTTAGCCTTTCATAAAAACATAAATATACTTATAGAATTTGCCAAGGAAAATAATTTAAAGTACTATTCAGTTCAGATTTCAGAAACAGGAATTATTTAATATGGACAAAAAGATTACAGTTTCAGCTCCCGGAAAATTAATGCTTTTTGGTGAACATGCCGTTGTTTACGGTAAGCCATGTATTGTAACTTCCGTAAATCAAAGGCTCTCTCTAACCGCTTCCTATAACGATGAACCAGTTTTTAAATTAAATGCCCCCGACGTTGATATTAAAAATTACAATAAACTGATGTCTCATCTCGGAGAAGACGAAATTCCAAAAGGTGCAAAATTTGTCGAATTCGCAACTAAAAATTTCTTTGAAAAATACGCCGCTGCTATCCCCCCACATGCTGGAATTCAATTAGAAACTGTTGCCCAATTTAAGTCTACTTTTGGCTTTGGCTCCTCTTCTGCATCCGCAGTTTGTACGGTCAAAGCATTGGCAGAAATATTTAAACCAGAACTAACTCAGAAAGAAATTTTTGACCTTGCTTATCAAACGGTATTGGATGTCCAGGGATTAGGATCTGGCTTTGATTTAGCAGCCGCAATATACGGCGAAACTTTATACTTTGTAGCCGGCGGCAAAACCATTCAACCATTAGCTATTAGCCATCTACCACTCATTGTTGGCTACACCGGAGTCAAAGCCGATACCGCCACAATAGTCAAAGAAGTCAAAGCCCGCTTCGAGAATAAACAAGCAGAGTTAAACGAAATTTATAACAACATGGAAGAAATTGTTGAAGAAGCAAAAGCGGCTTTTGCTCATAATGATCTGAAAAAACTCGGCGAATTAATGAATTCGAATCAAACACTGCTTGAACAATTGGGAGTTTCCACCAATAAACTCTCCTCAATTATCAATGCAGTTCGAAATGCCGGAGCTTTTGGTGCCAAATTATCGGGTGCCGGCGGCGGCGATTGTATGATTGCTCTTGCTCCCGAAAATAGAATCAAGGCAGTTCAGCAAGCAATTCAAAACGCCGGCGGCCAAGTTTTAAAAGTTGAAGTAAATACAGATGGAGTTAGACTTGAGCAATGAATTACACAGATCCCGAAGAATTAGTAATTGTTGTTGACGAAAACGATTACGTCATGAATTACATGCCCAGAAAGGAAGCCCATACCAAGAAACTGCTTCATAGGACTATTTCAGTTTTAGTATTTAACGAGAAAGGACAAGTGATGCTTCAAAAAAGAAGTGTCAAAAAAGATAGTAACCCAGGAAAATGGTCGAATGCAGTAGGCGGACATGTCGGTGAAGAAGAAACCTATGACGAAGCCGCAGAAAGAGAAATCCTTGAAGAGTTAAGACTCAGCGCCAAACCTGCCTTTCTCAAAAGAATGATAATAGATGATCCTGCTCACAAAACAATGACTAAGCTTTACACTCTTCAGTCAAATGGCCCTTTTAAATTTAATCCCGAAGAAACTGACGAACTAAGATTCTTTACTCGGGAAGAATTAAAAGAAGTCTTTGAAGATCTCTCAGAATCATCTAAAATAACTCTTAAAGAATACGGATTCCTAATATGAAATCAACAGCTATAGCTCCATCCAATATTGCCTTCACCAAATATTGGGGCCGCAAAGACGAAACCTTAAGACTGCCGATGAACGGCAGCATCTCCATGTCCTTATCAAATCTTTTAACTACCACCACTGTAGAATTTGACGAAAACTTAACCGCCGATGATATAACTATAAATGACGAAAAAAGAGAAAAAGAAGCCGCAAAAGTTATAAAACATTTAGACAGAATTAGAAAAATTGCCGGTATAAATACTTTCGCTAAAGTAGTTTCAAAAAATTCTTTCCCCACCGGAACCGGCCTCTCTTCTTCCGCTTCAGGATTTGCAGCCCTAACAGTAGCCGGATCAAATGCTGCTGGTCTTGAATTATCTGAATCAGAATTATCAATACTTGCCAGACAAGGCTCCGGATCAGCCTGCCGCTCAATTCCTGCAGGAATTGTAGAATGGTTAGATGGCGACACTTCTGAAACCTCCTATGCTAAAACTATATTTGAAAAAGACCATTGGGAGATCGCAGATGTCGTAGCAGTTGTTTCAGAAGGCAGAAAAGAAATCTCAACTTCAGATGCCCATGAAGGAGCCAACACCTCCCCTTTCATGAACATTAGAGTAGAAGGAATGAAAGCTAAAAACGAACTACTTAAGAAATTAATAACAGAAAAAAACTTTAAAGAATTCGGCGAACTAATTGAATCAGAAGCTCTCGAACTCCACTCGATTTATATTACCCAAAAACCAGCCTTAATCTACCTTATGCCCAATTCACTTTTATTAATGAAGCTCTGCAAAAAATGGCGCGAAGAGGGAATTCCTGTTTATTTCACAGTCAACACCGGCCAGGATGTCCATTTAATTGTTGAAAAGAACCATGTTGAAAGTTTAAAAGCAAACTTAAAGGAGCTCTCGGAAGTCAAAAACATTATTGTAAATTATCCAGGAGACGGAGTAAGATTGTCCAAGACACATCTTTTCTGATGGCAATAAGTCCTGAAATCGACACCTCTCCTTCTCAATCAAGAATAGTAAAGAGACACCGCCGCTTTACCGTCTCAGATTCAGGAGAAGTTACAATTAGAGGATTCGAAGTACCAAAATTAGCCTCATTTTTACTTCGCCCCGATCAACTACCGGAACGGAACCTGGAGGTTACTCGATCGATACCAACTAGCATCGCCAAATCAGCCACTTATCCGGAGTTAACGTTTCCCGTCAGCCGGATTGAGCTATGTGATTGAACTAACTACTTTTTTTACATTCAGCCATTCGTCCAAAAACCAAGTAGTGAAGTCTTCACCGCCTTTTACCATCTGCTCAATTTCTTCCACTTTAAAAAATTTAACTTCATTAACCTCTTCTGGATCTATTTCAAAAGGACCGTCATGAATCGCCCTTAACATCAGAACAATTTCATTCTCAAAAACCGTCTCCCCCTTAACCTGATATTTCCTTTTCTGCAAAGTTATTTCCGTAGCTTTTGTTACAACTGCCTCAACACCGAGTTCTTCTTTTACAGATCTAAATCCCGCATCTTCATAACTCTCTCCACTCAACACATGCTCTGAGGTTGATAAATCCCAAGACATGGGATGGACCGATTTATTAGCAGATCTCTTTTGAAGTAATATCTCGCCTTTAGAATTTAAAACTAATACGGATAGCGCCCGGTGAATATGCCCTCTAGCATGCGCTTCTCTTCTGGAAGATTGCCCGATAACAATATTTCGCTCATCAACAATATCAACCAACTCCTCTTCAAGATCCATTACAAAATACCTTTATCATGAAGAATCTTTACTGCTGCTTTACACCATGGTGTATATTCCCCAGGTATCTCCTCAAGCTCTCTCATAAAATCTTTTTTTGAAATCCACTTATACGAATATCCAACCTCAGGATTTAAATTTACTTCACCATCATAAATTCCAATCAACAATTTGCAAAACTCATTCTCACAAAGCCCACCAATTTTCTCGAAATAATTAAATCCTCCCAAATTCTCAAGTTCAACATTCTCTATCCCATACTCTCTTTTCAGTGTTCGTAAAGTTGCCTCCTTGTCACTCTCGTCATGGCCATTTTCCAAATGCAGCTGATGAGTTGACGCTGTGTTATCCCAAAAATTATCAAATACCTTATGTTTCCTTTTTTGTAAAAGTAGCTCCCCTTTTGAATTAAAAATAAAAACTGTAATTGCTAAATGATGAATGCCTTCACCTGTATGTCCATCTTCCTTCGAAATATAACGAATAAAGTTACCTGCACTATCAACCGCCGATATTATCTGATTATCAGAATTTAAATTTTTTTTACTATCCATGAAGATTCGCGCTTTCTAAAATTATTGCCAAACCATAAACAGTAAGCGCTCCAATTACGAGTAGTAAAGCTTCCATGAAAGCCACCTTTTGGTTATCTTCTTTATGAATCTCAGGGATTAAATCGGCCGTCGCTATGTAGATAAAGAATCCTGCAGTCAGTGCCAAAAACATCGGCAGCATAGCCTTGACTGATTCTCCTAAAATAAACACCAGCATCGCTCCTACCATTGCTGCCGCCGCACTTATCAAATTAATCTGAATGATTTTTTTCCTAGGCAGACCTCTCTTAATTAAAATTGCAAAATCTCCTATCTCTTGTGGTATCTCATGAATTGCCACCGCAATAGCTGTAAGAATACCCAGCGGAATACTTACAAAAAATGAAGCCGCAATTATCATTCCATCTATAAAATTATGTACAGTATCTCCGACTACAATAAGCGACACTGTCTGTTTTGGCTCATCTTTAAAATGATCGTCATGATGATGAAACCAGTGCAAAAATCTAACTAAAAAGAAGAAGCCAATAATTCCTAAAAATGTCCAAAGAAATATATTTGTCTCTACAATAATTCCTTCTTCAGCTAAATGTTCAATCTCAGCAAATGCCTCGGGAAGCAGATCAAAAAAAGCCGTACCCAATAAAACTCCAGCCGCAAATGAAAACAAATAATGCGAAATCTTACCAACCAGTTCTTTTTTTGACAGCAAAAAAATCCCTCCTACCAATGAAGCAATACTGCCTAAAAATGTAAAAACTAAAATATATATTAGTAACTCCATATTTATTTATCTCCAGGATATAGTCTTGATGCTAAAACCACCAATGCCGTCACTAAAAATATCATCGGTAACGGTAACCCAAACCAAAAGAGAATTCCCATAGCAAGTAGAAATAGAAATCTCCCTACCGCCAATCCTACCTCTCTTTGCACTATAATTGCAACTATGTTGCTATGACGGCCGCGCGCATAAGCCAAAGAATCAATCGATATAAACTGACTCTCTGTAAAAGCTGAAGCAATAGTAGATATTCCAAACACCTGAAGCGGACTCATCGCAAACATCCTCATAAGTCCAGCAATTGAATCAAGCGGTGATACAATATTTAGAATTCTTCTAACACCAAATTTATCTATACTCAGCCCTACAATTAAAGCTGATATCGAACCAAATAATCCTATCAAAGATCCTAAAAACCCAATTCCTGCCACTCCGGCCACAATCGGTAACGCGAAAATTGGCCAAAATACAGTTGTTGTAATTTGCCCTACTCCTATCCCTGCGTATGCCGCCAAACTTTTAATCTCTTTCTTTGGCGATATTGCCAGAAGTGTTTTTAAAATATCCATTGGCACCTTATCATCTTGCTTTGGCAAATGCCGCAGTGGAACCATTGCCGCAACCATCAAAATAGAAATCACCACAAAAACCGCCCCGTATCCTAAAAAGGCAATCACCAATCCCCCAAACGCTGGTGCCCCGATTGCTGCTATCGCGGCTAGAGAAGCATTAAATGACATCTCCTTCCCCTGATTACCATCATCAGTTAGATTAGCAAAATAAATATGATAAGCAGTCCAATAAAGCGATAGTTGAATTCCATCACAAATCGCAGCCAGTAAAAAGAATATCGGATCAAACACTGCCAATGCCAAAAATACATAACATAAAATCTGTGCGGCATTCCCCCAAAAAACCGCAAACTTCAAGCCTTTCTTCTCAATTAGCCATAAAGAGGGCGCAACTGCCAAAGCCTGAATCAAAAATATTAATCCAAATATCAAGGCTGTAGTGGCTATGGCTTTTTGAAAATCTAGCCCAAACCCCATTAACGTTTGATAAATATAAATTCCGCTGAATATCTGAAAAATCGCAGTTGCAAATAGCCTTACTATTGAATGAGTATAGAATGCACCTAGATAACGGAATTGTTTGTTATGAAGTAATGAATGATAGAAGAACATCTACCAATTAGGTTATCAGTACTAAACCCCTTTGTCATTATACTGATTTTGGGCTTTATCTAAACCTAACTCCAAAATCGCCTCCACCGCCTTCACTCCTCTTTTAATCATAGCTTTAACCTTTGATTTTTCACTCGTTTCAAATCCTTCTGTTACAAACTTTTCAGCTTTAAAAGCCGCTTGTTTATGCTCGCCTGATATTGCTTGCCAAATACTAATTCCTAATCTAACTCTAATAAATTTCTCATCTCCAAGCATTTGAATCACTGATTCAACTCCATGATGTCCTGCATCTGAGCCGCCAATTCTAACTTTAATATGACCAACCGGTAAATCTAGTTCATCATGAACAATAATGATATTTTCAACAGGAATCTTAAAATATTGAGCAAGAGGTGCCACAGCCAGTCCTGATAAGTTCATAAAAGTTACTGGCTTAGCCAAAATGAGATCCTCCCCTTTTGTGACTTCAGCTTTGAACTTATCTTCTTTTGTAAAATTAGGTAAATCCAATTTCTTCCTGAGTTCATCAACAACTTCAAACCCCAAATTATGTCGGGTGTTTTTAAACTTCTCACCTGTATTACCTAAACCGACTATTAAATACATAGCTTATTTATATATGCTGACTAAATCTTGATGAATATAATTATTACTAAAAATCAATTCAAAATGATTTCTTGTATAGTCAGGCTCTCCTCCCTCAGGAGTTGTTATCTTTCCTCCTGATTCTTGAACCAAAATTGCCCCCGCTGCAAAATCCCACACATAAGCACTGATAAATGCCCCGTCCAAATTTCCTTGCGCTATTAATGTTAATGATTTAACCGCTGAACCAAACACATAAACATATCTAACCTTGCTAACAATTGGGCTGAAATGATTCTCAATCTTTTTATCTCGCCCTGTATGCCCAAATTCAAGTGCGATCGTACTATTCTCAAGTCCTTCTTTTTTTCTAACCTGAATTTTCTCCCCGTTCTTAAAAGCGCCTTGCCCTTCTTCAGCCCAGTAAATATCACCTGCACCAACCATATTAATAACTCCTATATATGGTTTATTATTTTTCAAAAGTCCAACTGATACCCCAAAAAACGGAATCCCGTCAACAAATGGTATCGTCCCATCGATTGGATCAATTGCCCAAGAATACTCCGAACCATTATCAACTCTGCCTGACTCCTCGCCAATAATATTGTGATCTGGAAAATTTCTGGTAACAATCTCAATTACTTTGGCTTCAGATTCTATATCCCCTTGAGTTGCAAAATTTGTAAAATGTCCTTTTCCTTGCAGGGCAAGTTCAGACTGATAATATTTTTTTACAATTTTACCCGCTTCTATTGCTGCCTCTTTCGCTACTTTTAATAATTTTGATTCAGTCATCTACTTCTCCTAAATATTCAAACCTCGCAACCATTTTACCATTTAATTTTATTTTTTCATTAAACATCTTAAGCGGCCTAACCCAAGCTTTAGCAGTTTTATTCTCATATAAACATTCATACAAAACCAACTCTTCAAGTGTTTCGCTATGCTTAACTATACCTAAAACTTTATATAATCCGCCTTTATAATGCTTGTATCTTCCAAGTTTAATCATTAAAACAATTCAATTTGTTTATTCTGAGCTTTCTCTTCATCACTCCAAATCCTAACTTTGCCATAAGTATTATCAAACCCTGGCCTAATTGCAACCATGCCTTCCCGAACTCTCTTGACTCCCTCAGCAATTCTAGCACCAGCATTTTTTTCAATATCCTCGATTGAAAGTTTAGTGAGTATTAATAATTCTGGAGCCAGTGTTGTTACAAGTCTTAAATATTCTTTTTGAACTTTCTGCGAAGCAACCGAAAACCCCATACTTGCTGCAATAATTTCCTCAAGCTGCACCAGCATCCTAAACCCCGCTCTATCGGGAAATACCCCAGAACTTATTACTCCTCCTTGATTTATCACTCTTATTTCCTGCGTCCCCCGATCAGCTAACTCCTCAGTCCTATTCAATACCCCCAATGTCAATTTCCTCCCACAAACAGGACAGATCTCTCCTCTCGCTTTAAGTTCTGCTGTGTCATAAACAACTCCGCATTTGCGATGCCCTGAATAATGATACTTCCCCTCTTCAGGAAAAAATTCAACCGTCTCCACAATCTGCCTCTTAATCAAATTATTTCTTAGTTGTTCAAAAGTCGGCTCGCCTTTAAATATCGTCACTTCCCTTCCTAGTCGGGGTAATGAATGTGCATCTGAAAACGATACGATTGCCTTATTATCAAGCTGTGAAACCCGCCAATTCATTAAAGGTTCGCTCGATAAACCAGTTTCAACAGCATAAATTTGATCAGAATACCCGCCAAAACATTCTTCCAAAAAATCATACCCTGACTCTGAACCAAACAAAGAAAACCACGGAGTCCAAATATGGGCCGGAATTATCAAGGCTTTTTTCTCTACCCCAAACACTACTTCACACAACTCCTTAGATGACATTCCGAGTATCGGCCTTCCATCCGACACTAAATTTTTTCCCATTTTGGCTAAGACTTTAGATAACATTTCTGCTGATTCTAAAGTCGGTAAAAAAATCAAAGTATGAATTCTTCTTACGCTTCCGCCTTGTTTATAAATGCACGACACTTCAACTGTCGGCAAAAATTTAATACCGTTATATTCATAACCATCTTTCGTCTCTTTTAAATCCCGCCTCAATTCCGCATGCCATAAAGGATGCAAACAATCTCCGGTTCCCATTAAATCAATTCCTTTATACTTGGCCCACAGTGCTAAATTTGGAATCGTTAGATATTTCGAACAAGCTTGAGAAAATCTTGAATGAATATGTAAATCCGCCACAAACCCCATAAGTTAAAGTAGGTTATAGCTAATAGTCCAAAAAATCAACTAAAATGTAGTTCCAACAATATGATCGATAGCCACACACATCTACAATTCAAGGCTTTTGAGGGGAAAGTTGCTGAAATCATTCAGTCAGCTAAAAACGTGGGTATAGAGAAAATGATTGTTGTCGGAACAAACCTCGAAACCTCCAAAAAAGCCATCGATCTCGCAGAAAAATATGATGAATTATATGCCGCCATCGGCATCCACCCCCATCATGTTTTTCCTTTTGTAGGGACTGATAACGCTTTAGAAGCAATTTCCGAATTGGAATCCCTCATCAACAACCCAAAAGTAATCGCCATCGGTGAAACCGGCCTCGACCGCCATATCTACGAAAAGACTCATTACCAGAATTACATAATATCTAAAGAGTTTATTGATCTTCAAAAACTTTTCTTTAAAGAGCAAATAAAGCTGGCTATAAAACACCAAAAACCCCTAATCATCCACAACCGCGAAACAGTCCCTGAACTATTAGAAATTTTAGAAGCCAATTGGGATCCTTTCTTAGAGCAAAGATCAGTCTTTCATTGCTGTGAACCTGATCAAAAAATTCTGGATTTTGCCTTAAAACATCAAGTTTTCATTGGCATTGACGGTGACATAACATACGATTCCGAAAAACAAGATTTCCTTAAAAGACTCCCTCTCGACCTACTAGTTCTGGAAACGGACTCCCCTTACTTTATTCCTGAACCCTTAAAATCAGCAGGCACCTCCTTAAATCAACCGGCAAATCTAGAAATAATTGCCAATTTCATCGCCAATCTAAAAAATGAACCCATAGAAAATGTCAGAAATTTGTCAAGTACAAATGGACACATTCTGTTTAAATTATAGGCTATATGCCAGAAACTTTAAGGGAAGGTGTCATGAGGTTAGCACAAGGAGCTTCCGCCATCGACCCCACAGCTATTGATAGGAATCCTAATAAAGAAGAGATCCTCTCTCTTAGAAAAGGCCTCTGGGCTCTACTAAATGCAAAACCCAAGGACCTTGTCGGAAAACCTAGAATTATTTTAGAAGTGAGTCCTAAACGAATACCGGTACTAGGAGTTTTGGCAACACCAGAACTAAATAATCCCGGCGCAACGGATGTTTTTGTTCTTGATAGTGACTTCAGGAATGGCTCCGGCGATCCAATAAGAAGATTATTTGATTTACCAGAGCTCAAGATTGGCATGAGTGAGCCATTTTCAGGGCTTAGTGGACAACCCGAAAGAGTTATTCGAATTACAGGAGCACCTCAACAGATAAATACTTGTTTAGCCACGAAATTTAGATATCTCTAACCCATATTTGCATGACGCGAAGATTTTAACAAAGTCTACTTTTTCGAATACTGAGCGCTATACATTTTTACCAGCTCTGAAACAGTCGTACTATCCTCAGCTCTTTTATCCGCATCTCTAAACTTAACCAGTCTTGGAAATCGTAAAGCATATCCAGGCTCCGTATCCGTTTTACCTGCCGTATGAGTTGGAGATTTTGTAATCTCATCTGCTAAAACTTCAATCACAATTTCCGGCTTAATCCAAACTGAAGGTTCCATGACTGCATTCACTCTTGCCGGTTTATGATCAACCTTAATCTTATCTGCCCGTCTATGAATCTCCCTCCACTCTTCATCTGTTAACCCAGTCCCTATTTTAGAAACAGTCACAAATTCATCTTTTTCCTTATCATAAACCCCAACTAATAATGCCCCTGCCCCAAAATCAGCCCGTTTCCCTCTACCAAAAATATATCCCAAAATTACACAATCAATCGTGTCTTTAAGTTCGCCCGAGGAATGACGCTTTAATTTAATCCAGTTAAAATTACGCGCCCCAGCCTCATACAAAGAATCAGGCCTTTTAACAATTAACCCCTCTAACCCTTTAGTCAGTGCATCCTGCAGCATTGCATCCATCTTAGCAGCATCATTCATAAATATTCCTGGCTGTTCAATTAAAACCTCATCTCCATCGATCGCTTTTGCCATAATTTGCAATCTCTCAGATAACGGGGTGTCAACTAAAGATTTTCCGTTGATATACATGATGTCAAAAACAAATGCTTTGAGTGGTAAAGTTTTTGCCGCATCCTCAATTCCGTGTCTTCTTCTTCTTTTCGTAGTTTCCTGAAACGGCAAAAATTCCTCTGACTCCGGGTTATACGCCAATCCTTCTGAATCCAATATTATCGAATCAGCTTTAATTTGTTTTAAAACACCTTCGATAATATCTGGAAACATTGGCGTTGTTTCCTCTAAATTACGCGAAAATAATCTTACTTGTTTTCCCTTTTTATGTATCTGAATCCTAAAACCGTCGTATTTATATTGCACATGAGCATCTCCTCCATATTTTTCCAAAATTGATTTCGGGTCAGGCAATCTTTCGCAAAGCTGACTTCTAATAGGTCTTCCAAACTCTACATCCAGCTTTTGAACTGCTGGAAGCCCGCCCTCCCACAAAGTCTTTCCAATAAGTCCTAAATCAGACACTTTGTTGTATGCCCCCTCTAAGAGCTTCCTCTTTGATCGATCGCCCAATTTAGCCTTAGCAAAGGCATCTAAAACAGTCGGATCACCAATCCCCAGGCGTGATGTTCCGATTGGAATCCTAACTAAGTGCTTGGCTTCTATTCCGCTAGCTTTTTCCAGCAATCCCACCAAAGTTGAGATTTTCTTTTCAACAGTCCCGTCTCCTGAAAATCCTGCAATTTCCTTTAGCGTCTCAAAGACTTCTTTAATTGTTAGGCTCTGGCTTTTGTGATTTTTCTTCTGGCTCAGTTCCAAAGCAGCCTTTCCTAAATCTCCAACTTTTCCATATAGTGTTAAAACCTCTTCTCTATCAACACCATATGCTCTAGCAATCGATGCCGCCACATTCTTTTCCGCCATTCCAATTTCAACAGGCTCATAAAAAGGGGCTACTCTTCCTTGTATTAAATAAGAAACCATCGGCACCTCATCAGGAGAAACCTCAGAAAAAAGTTCCGATAATATATCAATTAAGGATAATCGCGAAGAAGTCTCTTCTAATTTCTCAAAATACTCCGCCAGTTTTTTAAATGTCATGACTGGATTGTAAAGGATTTCTAACATGCTGTAAAATCACAAGCTATTAACGTGAAGTAGGGATAGCCATAGGTGCAACCGGCTTTCTCAATAATGCAATACTGCTCTCTTTCATGGGTATTCCGGATTTGAGAGATGGCGTTATTGGATCTTCCTGTGTTAAAATCTCACATCCCACCCCTGTCCTCTTTATAAAATCCATAGTCCTTTCGAATTCATCAGGAAAATGCCCACTGATCAATAAATACCCTCCAGGCTTCACACAATCAAGTGTATTTTGAATTATCAGCTTCCACTCAGGATTTACCTCACCCGGTGTTGTAAGTGAGCCTACTTGAGGATTTCTCAGAATTGCTAGATCATATCGGGACTGACCTAATACATCTCCATTGCTAACATCTCCATTCTCAAGTCTAAACCCTTTAAAACTACTTTTTTGATCATTAAGGATTTTTAATAGTCCTTCTTGAATTCCTCTATCCACAGCCCTAAATTCTCTTACTCCTGGGATTAATGAGTACACTCCCGCTAACTCTTGTACAAACTGGCCGCTGGCAACACTTACCACATCAACTGCCTCCGCTTCTCTTAGATCCATAGGAAGCATTCTTTCAAATAAAGACTTAAGTTCATCTGATAGTATTTCGTTTTGAGTTTTAAATTCCGGGGATCCAACCGATTCCATTATTTAAGTCTTTCACTAGTTAGGGTATTCTAAATGCTAAGTTTTCCTATAACAACTAGCCTCTTCGCATTAAACCCTGGCGGCACACAAGTCATCAGGGAAATATAACGCCCATTCGAATCCGGCGGATAAACTACACTTATATCTTTAGGATCCACAATCTTTAGCTCTGTCACTTTATAAACATATCTTTGACCCAAAGCATCAACAATAATCTCATCTCCTTTTTTAACATCGGGAAGTTTTGCAAAAAAAGCCTTTGTATCTTTTGAAGCTAAATTAGGCAACATAGAATGCCCGGAAAGAAAAACATTCCCTTTCTCTCCTGGCAAAGCAGATCCAGGCAGATGTCCTAAAAATTCATCGAACTTCAAACTCTCAACTTTCGCTGTTACAGATTCAAGTTTTATCTTCGGAACAGACACTTTAAATTCGTAGTACGATGGCGCATTTGCTCTCGGTTTCGCTACAAAAATCGGAAAATTATTGACAGTTTCAATTTGAAATTCTGGAGCCAAATCCCCATTAGTGCTTACAGGTGCTGGATCAACTAACGCCGTCTCATTTTCAAAAGCAAAAATCTCCCACATTTTGAAAGACACAAACGGCATCACAACCTGCATTAATACAAATACTCCACCGCCGAGAATTAAAAGAGACAGACCTTTTATCATACAGAAAGTAACCCAGGTCCGTCTTCCTAAGTAGATGATTATTATAGGCAGAATCCGTGAAAATTTTCAAGCTCGCCCCGCAATAAAATCCAAACACTTTTTTAGGAATTATTAATAAAATGAGCACATAGCCCAGGAGCTCTCGCCACTATGAATACTGCAATCCCAAATTCCGGCTTTAAGCCAAATCCGCAAAAAACAGCAGCAATTGCTCCATCTATATTAACCGGCAAGCTCTTACCAGACTGTCTCTCAATCTCATCTCTTATTTCATTCACCAGCTTCACAAATTCCTCACCCACTCCATTATCAACTGCCGTTTTCATAATCAACTGCGCCCTCGGATCAATATCTTTATAGACTCGATGACCCATCCCCGGAATCCTTTTTCCCTCTTTTAAGACATCTTCAACTTCTCCCTTAATACTTGTCCCTTGGTTCTTGATCCTGTACATCAATTCCATCAAAGGCCCTCCTGCTCCGCCATGCCGATCACCAATCTGCGCCATACCTTCCCCAACCGATTCACCCATTGTTTTGCCTTCTTTAGTAGCTGCAATTGTCGCCACTGCTGACGGGGCATTAGGTCCATGATCGGCTGATAAATTCAAAATTAAATTAAGCAGCTTAGCTTCTGCCTCAGAAGGCTTTCTCTCAGTCAACATCTCAAAAATCAATTCGGCAAATGAAATCTTCTGGGCTAACTCCAAAAGATCTTGCTCCTCAAAAAGCGCCGGCTTAGTTTCATCATCATCAACATGTGTAATTGTAATAGCCATTTTTATTTTAAAGACTGCTTCAAAAGCTCCGCAATTTCATCAATCGAGTTTGCCACTTTCACTCCCGCTTCTCGTAAGAATTTCCGCTTATAGTCAGGAAGTCCTCTCTCTCCTTCAATAATAGCACCTGCATGACCAAACTGAACCTCATTAGGTAATTTCATAGTGAAGTCTCCAGCGATCAAAGCCACAACAGGTTTTGTAATTTTGCCTGCTTTAACTAAATCCCCCACTTTCTCTTCATATGTTCCCCCTAATTCTCCAAAAATGACCGAGGCTTTCGTATTTGCATCATCCTCAAGTTCAAGTAAAAAATCCGCAAAATCAGTTCCTTCCACAATATCCCCGCCTATCCCAACAGCCCATGATGTTCCTAAACCATTATTTTTTAAATGAAGCCCAATCTCTGCCGTCATTGATCCGGATTTAGAGACAATCGCAATTTCCCCCGGCATAAATACTTTCTCTGGATCAGAACCCCCGATTAACCCTAATCTAATTCTATTATGAGTACTTAAAAGTCCCACCGAATTTGGACCAATAATACTCGCCCCATTATTCTCAGCTAGTTCATACATATACGCCTCATCAGAAGTTGGGACTTTCTCCGCACTGATTAAAATAAATTTTAATCCGGCCTCAATCGCTTCTTTAACAGCTCCTTTAACAAATAACGGAGGGACAAATTGAACCGTACCATCGACTGGCCCAACTGCTTCAACAGCCTCTTTAACTGAGTTAAATATCGGCACCCCTTCCACTTCCTGCCCACCTTTGCCAGGTGTCACTCCGGCCACGATTTTTGTGCCGTAAGAAGTCATCCTAGGCAAAGCCCTCGCCCCCTCAGTCCCCGTTAACCCTTGTCCTATTAATTTAGCATCCTTTTTTAATAATCTATTTCCCATAATACTTAGCCCTTAATTCTTAATTCATACTCCTTAGCAAGCTCTGCCATAGTCTTCGCCGATTGCGCTATAGAAGTCTCCCCAGCCTGCAAATGAAAATCAAACTCTTTTACGTTCTTCAACATCTCATAAGCCTCCTCTACTCTAGGAC
The DNA here is from genome assembly GCA_964392925.1 of uncultured Gammaproteobacteria bacterium. GTDB lineage: Bacteria > Patescibacteriota > Microgenomatia > Daviesbacterales > UBA10151 > JACPKO01. Next base: position 98,612 of record CAYMRP010000003.1, on the reverse strand, counting down.
CTCCTCTGCGGATAACAATTGGAAAATCAAATTTCCTGCCCAGTAACTTTTCCGTTTCTTTTAATCCTTCAATAAATCCCGATAGCGTCTCGTAAATATCAGTAAAGTTCGCAACAACAGTCCCAATAACCCAAAGGCCATGAATATTAGGCTTATCTAGGACAACTTTAGTTAGCTTTGCTACCTTCTCTTTTGGTGGATTCCCAGAATATTCAGTAAAATTAGCTGGCTTTCCTCCGTAATTAATTAGAGAATCCAAAGCTGTCAAAGAAACACCCCCTCCGGATGACAAAACCGCGATATCACCACCCTCAATATCAAAATATGAAGAACCAGCAGTCCCTCTATAATCACCTTCATCTATTTTTTTAGCTTCAATTTCGCCTCTGGTAGGCGTATGACCTGGAGCTGATCTCGGAGAATAATCCCACTCATCCTTGTGTCTCGGTTTTGCAAAGTCATCTAATTTTACTTTTGCGTCCAAAGCCATCCACTCCCCTGATCTGGTTTTAACTAATGGATTAACTTCCAAAAGCGAACAATCCTGATCAAAAAACATTTTAATTAAATCATTAATAACCTCTCCATCTACTCCCTCTAATTTGCCCAGTTCATCAAACTTAACTGCTTCCTCGCCGGCTTGATACTTAACACTTGATACTTTATACGTATTTGCTTCTCTGTCCTCGATACCGGTTCCCCCAGATTCAGATAAAGTTAAAACAGCTCCGCGGGTTTCTGTGTTATAAGAAATTGAAACATAATACTCTTTCTCAATTTCTGCCTTCTCCTCAACTAAAACCTGTTCTACTTTTTCTTTATTTATAACTGAGTCCAAGAGCCTCTTAATCCCATTTCTATACTCTTCTTCATTTTCAGCAAATAATATTCCACCGGCATCCGCCCTTTTTCCTGATAAAACTTGCGCCTTCAAAACAAGCGGATATTGTAAAGAAACTTCCTCATCTAGTGAGCTAATAAGTTGCGAGGAGGGAACTGCAATTCCGGCATCTATTAATAACTTTTTTCCTTCAAATTCATATAGAATCATAATATATTTGAGCTTCTAGCAATGAAGCAATTTAACAATTCATGACCACTTTCCTAAATGGATCTTAGCCAACGTTAATGCTGAAATTGTTTGCCCATCTGATATCTCCCCAGATCTTACCAAATCAAACACTCTTTCAAAAGGCACTTTTCTGACTTCCATAATTCCTTCATTAGGATCGAGTTCGCTGCCTGTTTCCTCCAAATCCCTAGCCATAAAAATATTACTTATTTCATTGGCTATTCCGTTAAGCGGTATGAAACTCCCAATTTTCTCCCACCTTAGTGCTTTAAGTCCGGCTTCCTCAAGCAATTCTCTCTTTGCGGCTTCAAGTAGATCTTCTCCATCAGAACTCCCAGCCGGAATTTCTAAACTATACTGGGAAACCGGATATCTAAAAAGCCCGACTAAATAAACTTCTTCTTGATCGTTAATAGCCACAATAAAAACAGACGGATCTGTCTCAACCACTCCATAAACCCCAGTCCTATTCCCCGGCTTTTCTACTTCATCTTCGCGAACAGAAAACCAATCATTCTTATAAACAGCTCTTGAAGATAACTTTTTCCAAGGATTTACTTTTTGCATTTTGAATATTCTATCAGTATACGTGTTTGTGAGAAAGGTTCAGATTTGTTACAATTAGCCTCAATCCGGCAGGGTAGCTCAATGGTGGAGCACAGCACTCATAACGCTGCGGCTGTGGGTTCGAGCCCCACCCCTGCTACTTAGTGTTTCTCAATACCCCATTAATACATTTTTCGAACTAACAATTTCGCAGTAATATACACCAAAATATTACCGACTACAGGAATCGCTAAAAAGTAAGCAAAATTCTGAAAAAAGCTAATCCGGTTTTCAATCATACTCTGAATATAACTAAATATCTGATTTAACCCCAAAAAGTACATAGCGCCAACAACAGAGACCATTAGCACCACAAACCCTAAAGTCCCTTCTAAATCCTTCTTACTCGAAAACATCGTATTTCCAATAACCACCACCAGATAAAATAAAGTTATTACGAGCCAAATTGGATAATTACCTTGACTAAAAAATCTATCATCAGCCAGCCAAACTCCGCCGACAAGTATTGCCATTCCAAAGAAAACCGGTGCAAAGCCGATTATTGCTCGCCTAAAAAAATCCGTTTTCTCGATTTCAACGTGTCCCAGCTTTACCCCATGTTCTCTAATTTCCGGCATCAAACTTATATCTCCAACTCTAACAAGCATTGCTCCGGCACTCAAAAGATGCGCCATCTCATGAACAAAAGTTCCTGGTAAAACAATTAACGATAATATCCAAACAGAAACTTTATGTGATTTGGTGAAATAGTAAAAAATTTGAGTTAACAAACTCGGAATAATCATCGAAAAAAGAAGTAATACAGTAAGCTCTAAAAATATAGTAAGCAGATAAATCATGCGCTCTCCCTTTGATACTTTTGATACATATGGTACCTATTTATCTAATAAATACTTTGCTTTTTTAGTTCCACCCACTTTTTTGATAAGCCCTTTTTTCTTAAGAAACCGCATCTCTCTTAAAACTGTATCGTCTGAAAAGTCCGGAAAAATCTTTCTAAAATCTTTATTTTGCATACTGCCGTGTCTATGTAAATATTCCATTATCAACATTTGTCTCTCATTCAACTCTATTTGCGCTCCCAGCTGATTCTTAATTCTCGCATCTGTTGAAACTCTTCTCACCCGGTCTTTCACCCTGTTAAGTTCTATCGCCACACCTTTTATAAAATACTCCAACCAAGGCGTTAAATCTCTCTCATGTGTATCCAGCACTAACTGATTCGACACCTTCTGAAGGGTTAAATAATAATCCATCGGATTCTCGTCAAAATACTCCTCCAAAGAAAAAAACTTTCTTATATCATAACCATCCAAAAACATAATCAAAGTTGCAGCCGCCCTCCCTGTTCTTCCATTGCCATCTAAAAAAGGATGAATTCTGGAAACCTCATAATGAATTATTCCTGCCTTTATTGCCGGATGCATATCTTTAACTTCTGAATCATTAATCCAATTTATTAAGTCCTCAACTAAATAAGACACTTCTGCAGCAGGCGGCGGAGTATAAGAAATTTGACCAGTTTGGGCATTTTTAATAACTACCTGGCTTTTTCTAAATTTACCGCACGATTCCTGCGGTAAAATCCTATCCGTTGTTATTCTATGTATTTCCAGCAGTCCTTCCATTGTTAGAAAGTAGTTCTTTGAATTTTTCATTTGCTCAGCAATTGAATCAATAAATTTCAATACATTGCGGTAATTAATAATTTCCTGAATGTCCCGTTCCCTCGCTAAAACCTCTTTACCGTCAAGCACATCTTTAACCTCTTCATCCGTTAATCTATTCCCCTCAAGATGCGTCCCGTGATGTACAGTCCTCTCAATCGCCTCTTTCTTAAATTTAGCCTCCCAGGCGGGTATCAGAGGAGCATTCATAATAACCTCTCTCGAAGCATCAATTATCCCGACATTCTTTAATATTGAATTAGTGATTGTATATTTAGGAACAAACATCTTCTTCTAGAATCAATTAACAGAAAATACCTCCATAAATTAATTACCGCATAATTGTCGCAGATTTAACGCAGATTGTATAGATTATGACTCTTTATATTCATCCCAGGCTTTAATTTTAAGATCTTCTAACTTATTAGTAGCAAGTGCTGAAGCTAAAACAATCGCCGTTTGCAAATTAGTCACCAACGGCACCGAGTAATCAATACAGTTCCGTCTAATTAAAAATCCATCTTGAGAATCTTTACCAGCCGATAAGCCTTGTGTACTCTCACTGGTGTCAGAGATGTTAATAGCCAGCTCAATTTTGCCCTCTCTAATTAAATCCAAAACAGATGAATTAGCGTTCTCCGAGATCTTACTAACCCGACTATTCTTAACGCCGCTCTCACTTAAGAACTTAGAAGTCTTATCTGTTGCATATATATTAAGCCCCAGCTTACTTAGTTTTCTGACTGACTCCAAAAACTCAATCTTATTTTCATCCCCTCCAATTGAAACAAATACATTTTTCTTCGGCCAATTCCATCCAGTAGCCAACATTGCCTTTAAATATGCTTCCTCCAGATTTTCTCCAAATACCCCAACCTCACCAGTCGAAGACATTTCAACTCTTAACTTTGGGTCGGCACCTTTTATTCTATTGAATGAAAACTGCGGAACTTTCACTCCCACATAATCCAATTCTAAAGTTTCATAATCAGCCGAGATATCCTCCCCCAGCATTGCCAGCATCGCTTTCTCTGCAAAATTTATGTTTGTCACTTTTGATACAAATGGTAGAGATCTTGAAGACCGCAAATTAAGCTCAATCACTAATACATTATTATCCTTGGCCATAAACTGAATATTAAAAGGTCCGGTTATATTTAGTTTTCTAATAATTTTTTTGGTCGCATTCTTAATTTGTCTGATTGTTTCCAAATAGAGCCTTTGCGGCGGCAAAACAAGCGTTGCGTCTCCTGAGTGAACTCCTGCATTCTCGATATGCTCAGAAATCGCATATAATTTTAATTCACCTCTTTGTCCGACCCCATCAATCTCAATCTCCTTAGCATTAATGATAAATTTTGAAACAACCACCGGATAATCTCCTGATACTTCAGCTGCATTCCCCAAGAAATGTTTTAATTCTGTTGCTGAATTAGCAACATTCATCGCTGCACCCGATAAAACATACGATGGCCTGACCAAAACCGGATAGCCTGTCTTTTTAGCAAACTTTAATGCTTTCTCAGTATCATCAAAACTTCCCCATTCTGGCTGACTTATTTCTAAATCATCAAGCAGCCCAGAAAATTTCTTCCTGTTTTCTGCCTTATCAATATCCTCAGGACTTGTGCCAAAAATATTCATTCCGTATTTGAATGCTTTCAGCGCCAAATTATTTGGCACCTGTCCCCCAAAAGCCAAAACTAGTTTTGCAGTTTCCTCGATTTCATAAATATCTGCCACCCTCTCAAAAGATAGTTCCTCAAAATATAATTTATCTGCGTTATCAAAATCAGTCGAAACAGTTTCCGGATTACAATTAATAATAATTGTTTGGTATTTTTTATCCCTCAAAGTATTTGCCGCCGTCACTGCTCCCCAATCAAATTCAACCGATGATCCAATCCTATACGGTCCTGACCCTAAAACAATTGCCTTATTCTTAGACCCCTTTACATCACCAGCTTCAGATTCACTCCCGTGATATGTCAAATACAAATAATTGGTCTCTGCCGGAAACTCTCCAGCTAAAGTATCAATTTGTTTAACAACTGGCATAACTCCCCATTTCTTTCTTAAAATCCTCACTTCATTTTCATTAATTCCAAATCCCAAACCTACTAACTGATCTGAAAATCCTAACTTCTTTGCCTTCAAAAGTATCTCTTTTGTCCTGCTAATCTTTTTACTTCTTAATGAATCCTCAAATTTGGCAATCTCTTCAACTTGATATAAAAACCATTTATCAATCCCTGTCTTGCTGTAAATTTCATCTACAGAAAAACCTCCGACAAAACTATTGGCCAAATCAAATAGTCTTTTGGTGTGAGGGGTTAGAACCCTTGATACCTGACTCTTGATACTTGACCCTCCCAACAATCCATCCTGCCCTGTTTCCAGCATCCTGACGGCTTTCTGTAAAACCTCAGGGAAAGACCGGCCAATACTCATAACCTCTCCCACTGATTTCATCTCCGAACCAATTTGATTCAAACTGCCTTCAAATTTTTGCAAATCCCATCTCGGCATTTTTAAAACAATGTAATCAAGAGCCGGCTCAAAAAAAGCCGAAGTTTTTTTAGTAACTGCATTTCGGAGTTCAGTTAAATCAGCTCCCATAGCCAGTTTTGCGGCAACATAAGCCAAAGGATACCCAGTCGCTTTAGAAGCCAAAGCCGATGATCTTGATAATCTTGCATTAACCTCAATCACTCTATAATCATTAGAAACCGGATCGAGTGCAAACTGAATATTACATTCTCCAACAATCTTTAAATGCTCTATAACCTTTAACGAAATTTTTCTTAAGAAATGATATTGATAGTTATTTAAAGTTTGCGATGGTGCAACCACAATACTCTCCCCGGTATGGACTCCCAACGGATCAAAGTTCTCCATATTGCAAACTGTAATTTTAAATCCATTTTTATCTCTAACAATTTCGTACTCAATTTCTTTCCAATGCCTTAAATATTCTTCTACTGAAATTTGCGGAGCATTCGCAAACGCCACCTCTATCGCTTTCTCAAATTGAGGCATATCTTCAACCACCATAGATCCCAGTCCTCCTAAGGAAAAACCGGACCTAATCATCAAAGGAAATCCTAGTTTTTTCGCTAACACCATCGCCTGCTTTGCGTTTCTCGCAAACCCTCCGCTTGGAGTTTTTATCCCTATCGAGTCAAGCTGCTGTGCAAACAATTCCCTGTCTTCTGTCACTTCAATGCTCTTAACTGGAGTTCCTAAAACTTTTACTTTATACTTTTTCAAAATCCCATTCTTATCAAGCTCTAATCCGCAGTTTAAAGCAGTCTGACCACCAAATGACAACATTATCCCATCTGGTTTTTCCTTCTTAATAATTTCTGTAATAAAGTATGGATCAACCGGAAGAAAATAAATTTTATCAGCTAAATCTTTTGAGGTCTGAATTGTCGCTATATTTGGATTAACTAAAATTGTATAAACTCCCTCTTCTTTTAGGGCTTTTAAAGCCTGAGATCCCGAGTAATCAAACTCACCAGCCTGTCCTATTTTTAGTGCACCAGATCCGAGTAATAAAACTTTACTTACTTTATTATCTTGACTCTTGATTCCCGATTCTTGATTCTTATTTATCATAGGTATGTTAAAAATTCATCAAATAAATAGTCTGCATCAATTGGTCCTGGAGAAGCTTCTGGATGAAATTGTATCGACATAAAAGGTTTCGTCGTATGTCTGATTCCTTCATTAGTCCCGTCATTTAAATTCTTAAACCATTCAACCCAACCGGGCTTTAATGTTTTAGTATCAACTGCAAATCCATGATTCTGTGAGGTGATTAAAGCTTTTTTATTTATCACATCAAATACCGGCTGATTTTGACCTCTATGTCCAAATTTTAATTTGTAAGTATCAGCACCAGATGCTAAAGCCAAAAGTTGAGATCCCAAACAAATTCCAAATGTTGGAATTCCCCTCTTTAACAATTCTTTAATATTTCCAATTGTGGCTTTGGCCAATTTCGGATCTCCGGGCCCATTCGAAATCATCACCCCGTCAAACTTTAACCCCTCTTTAATTGGATTAAAGTCCCAGGGAACAACCTGCACTTTAACATTTCTTTTAACAAACGACCTGATAATATTTTCTTTATCACCACAGTCAATTAAAACAATTGATTTTTTACCATCACCATAAACCTCCACCGTTTTTCTGGAAACTTCCGGTAAAACATTCTGCAAATTCGGATCATACTGTTTTTTCCCTGATACCTGACCCTTGATACTTGATACAATTTTCCCTAGCATCACCCCATGATGTCGAAGTTTTAAAGTTAAAGCTCTTGTATCAACTCCCGAGACCCCGGGAATCCCTTCTTCTTTCATCCATTCTCCTAAAGTTTTTAGACTCTCAAAATGTGATGGCTTATCAATATAATTTTGAACAATTAATCCCTTTATCCAAATTTTATGCGATTCAAAATATTCCCTCGGCGGAACTCCATAATTTCCTACAATCGGATATGTTAGTACTAAAATTTGCCCAAAATATGAAGGATCAGTCAAAGACTCAGGATAGCCGGCCATTCCCGTATTAAAAACAACTTCCCCCGACGAATCAACATCCGCCCCAAAAGATTCACCTTCGTATGTACTCCCATCGGTCAATATCAGTTTTGTCATATTTTTAAAAAAAATCCACCCGCTGGTGGATTATCTACCTATTTAAATTATTAGCACCTGCCCCTAAGTTCATAAATTAAACCCTAACTTACATTTTTTCACTGCAAAATTATAGGAATCTTAATAGCTTTAGTCTTTCCTGTCAATTACTAAAAGTTGAAGCTATTACTAAGCTATGAGATAATACTCTTATGGCGAAGAAAAGAAAACAGGCAAGAAAATCAGATGAGCCAACAGCTGCTGAAAAGAAAAGTTTTAAGAAAGAGCTGCTCGAACAAATGCTAACTCTATCTACCGCAGCATTTGGTCTGGTTGCGGCCCTCGCTTGGAACGAAGCCATTAAAACATTTGTTGATCAATTCATTCAGCCCTACTTCCCAGACACCGCCATCTACTACAAATTCTTTTATGCAATCATTGTTACTCTGCTAGCTGTAATTATCACCTATCAGCTTTCTCAAATCAGATCAAAGTTAGAGAATAGAAACTAACTATTCTGATATCACTCCGGATTTCACTCTAAAAACCTGACTCGTCTCCAAAGCCTGTTTTAAATAGTCGTCATATTCAACAGTTGCAATTATAGTTTGCTGAAGTTTAGCCAAATCTAAAACATGTTGACGATGAGAATCATCTAGCTCTGAGAAAATATCATCCAACAAAAGAACCGGCCGCTCTCCTAAAATATTTTCAAAAAATGAAAGCTCTGTTATTTTTAAATCAAGTACTGCAGTTCTTTGCTCACCTCTTGATCCGTACTTTGCTAAATCTTTTTCCCCTAAGAAAAAAATAAAATCATCTCTATGCGGACCAATTAAAGAAACAGCTGCCTGAATCTCACGGGGATTTATTTCTTTAAGCCTGTTCCCCGAAATCAAATTAGGAATATATCTATATTCAAAATCGCCAAACTTCCGGCCGAAAGAATTTATCACTTCAAAAAAGCTTTGTCTTTTCTCTTGCAACGCAGTCCCTAATTTAAGCTGCTGATCATTCCAAAAATCCAGTTCATCAGTCTTCGACACCCCTTCTCTTATCGACTTTAATAACTTATTTCTCTGGGTAATAACTTTCTGGTATGCGCTTAGAGTCTTTCGATAATCTCTATCTATTTGACCAATTGTTTGATCAATATATTCTCGCCTAATACTTGGAGACCCTGTAATTAAATCAATATCCTCCGGCCTAAAAAAAACCGCCACCAGATTTCCTGAGTAATCTAAAAGTCGCCGGGGAATTCCATTAACCAAAAACCTTTTCCTCAGACTAGAATTAATGCTTTGTATAATTGTCGAGATACCGGTTTCCTCATTATTACTTTTTACAATTCCTTCAACATTCACCGAACCCTCTCCAAACTTTATCACTTCTTCCTCAGTTTCGGTCTTAATCGGCTTTCCTGTTGATAAAAAATAAACACTTTCTAAAAAATTAGTTTTCCCTTGAGCATTGTCCCCAATTAGAACAGTTACTTCTTTATCAAATTGAATTTCTGTATCAATTAGGTTCCGGAAATTTTGAAGATTTAGTGATTTCAAACGCATTCGGCAAGTATACAATACAAAACAATCTTAGTTGCGTTTCATTCTCTCTCGCAGTTTTCTCCAATGCCCCACCCCTAAGAATCTTCTAATCTTTGGTGATAACTGCTTTTTTGAAAAATAGAAATCTGGTTTAAGGGCCATAAGTCCTAGCAATGCAACTGTTCCCCCCATTGCAATAAATATTGGCCCCACCCCAAAATAATCTGCCGAAATACCAGCTAAAATTACGGGAACAAGTGTTAACGCTGACATAAGAACCGACAGCGCCGCATAAACTTTTCCTCTATCACGCTCCGGACTATATTCCTGAAGTGCAGTTTGTGACGGAACAACAATCGACACCATTGATAACCCAAGCATAAATGATCCGGAAATCAGGATTGTCGAAAGAGGTAATCTTTCAACAAACGAAAGCGTTTTCTCCATTGGTAAATACTCAATTAATGGGGCGAGTAGAGGAGCTACACCCAGGATAAAAAACAATAACCCCGCTGTTGCAATACCTGTGGATACAATCGTCCTCTTCGGAAGTATATGTCCCCAACGACTAAGTAAAACCCCTCCTAAAACCATTCCAATTCCCAACGGCAGCACTAAGATAAACGAGGCATCAGTTGCATTTATCTTAAGCGTTCTCTCAAAAAATGATGGGATTAAAGCTCCTAGAACTGCTATTGCCACTTGTACTGATGCCAGAATAAACAGTGACGCTGTTACTGGAATCCGGCCTTTTATCAAGTAAAAGGTGTTCTTCATTTCTTTAATTCCAACCTCAGTAATCTGGGCAATATTCTTTTCCTCAAATGCTGTTACCAGTTTTCTTCCTAAAGGATCAAGATCACTTTTTATCGGCGGAAAAAGAAAAGAAAGAAAGAAAGCAATCATTAGTAACACAGCTCCAAATCCAAAAACAAAATTAATATCAAACATATTGATAAGCGGACCGGCTATTCCAAACCCCGCCAAAAAAGATCCAAATAAAGTAATTGAAAAAAGTGAGTTCGCTGCTAGTAATTGATCTCTCTTACATATTAAAGGAATCGCCGAAGACTCCGCTGGAACATAAAACTGAACTAACGAATTAACCAAAAATACAATAACCAATATCGCCATAAAACTTGCCTTAAATGGGATCAGAGCAATAAAGCAAACAGCCAGCAGTAAGTTAATAATCATTATTATTTTTTTGCGATCCGTGATATCGACCAACACCCCTGCAAATAGTCCGAAAATAACTGATGGTAAATAAACTGAAAATAGCATTAAAGAAACAGCCAGCGAAGATTGTGTTAAGTGGTAAACCCAAACCAAAAGTCCAAAATTAAGACAGTTATAAGACAATTGCACCAAAATTTGATTAATCCAAAGATTTAGAAAGCCTTTATTCTTTATGATTGATTGAGGAGAATCGGCATCCATAGGTAATTAAAGAATTTTACGCCCGCCGCATAGTTTAATCAACCTGACATTGGGAGCAAAAGAAAGTCCCCCGGCCTCCCAGCTTTATTTTACTAATCAAGATTCCACATTTTTTACACGGCAGTTTATCTCTTCCATAAACAAACGCATAATCTAGAAATACTCCCTTCTTTCCCTCCGGATTTGCAAAATGTGTTTTCGAGGAACCTCCATATTTAATCCCATTTTCTAAAGATTCTTTAATTGCTTTATGCAGTTTTCTATAATCCTCATCCGCCAGCTCTGTAATCCGTTTCCTCGGATCAATCTTCGCCAAAAAACAAGCCTCACAAGCGTATATATTTCCAATCCCGGCCACAATCTCCTGATCTAGCAGTGCAACCTTTACCGCTGTTTTCTTGCGTCTCGATAAATTCTGTTTTAATATTTCCCAACTAAAATCCTCCTCTAAAGGCTCCGGCCCCAAACTTGAAAAAAACTTTTCCCCTGCTAACTGGTCAGTTGTTACCGACTTAATCCACCCAAACTTCCTCTGATCATTAAAATATAAAATAGCTCCATCAGACAAATTAAAAATGACTCTTGTAGACCTGTTTGGTAGTTCCCCAAACATATCCAAAGTCGGATGGCCACCAATAAACTTCTCTTGACCCACGGCCGCCGCACCTTTACGCAATATTATTTGCCCCGACATCTTCAAATGTATTAATAATTCCAAACCGTCAAAACCAATTCTTAAAATCTTTGCCCTTCTCTCAACCGAAGTTATCTCCTTATACTCGATTAGTTTCGTATTCCCTAGAAATGATTTGACATTTAAAATTTCAACAGACACCACTCTCAGACCTATTATATTTTTCTCCAAAAACAATTTTATCGTCTCAACTTCAGGTAACTCCGGCATGTAGGATATTCTAAACTATGAAGAGGTACTCCGCACCAGCAAAATGCGCGCAACCCTACTTACTACCCTGGCGAATGAACCTTCGGGTCCAGCTACAGGATGCATTTCTGATAATCGCTTATTACCCCTGGGAGAAAGCTGGTCTTCTGCTCCTGTTCTTAAGACCTTTGGAATTAACTCAACAACAGCTCGAACTGGACTCACTAGCTTACTTACGGCCACCTCCCTGGCAGCTTCTTTATTCAAAGTATCTGTTAAATCTGCAAATGTTTGCCTTGGATCGTCATGGCTTACTGGCTGCCAAATATCATGAGACATAAGACCATTTTAATACTTATTTATCGTTAGTCATAGCATAAACTTTGACTCTAAAGAATTAGTCTCTATTTGCTGTTAATCTGAGGATACTCTTCTTAAAACTCTCCTTTGAAAACTTCTCCGCATTTTTTCTTAAATCCTCTTCTTTATAATCACTAGCTCTAAACTTTTGCAAAACATCTATTAAATTGTCAACCGATATTGGGTCGACATAAGTATTAAAATCTCCTAAGAATCCCGGCATATAAAACTCACCCGTCTTACCTGGAATTACAGTTTCCAGATGTCCTCCGGCTTTTGCAGCAATAACCGGTACCCCGGCTGCTTGAGCTTCAACCACAGTAATTCCAAAATCCTCATCTTCACTACAGGCAATAAGAGCAATCGCTTCAGAAAATAATTTCCCTTTTTCCTCCTCAGATATCTCCCCTAAAAACTCAATTGATTTTCCAGCAATCTTCTTCAAGTTACTTAACTCCCCTCCTGTACTTGCCACTTTTAAAGGCAGTTCCAATTTACTGCAGGCTGCAATTGCTATCTCCGTCCCTTTTCCTCTTGATAATCTGTTTAAAGTAAGAAAATATTTGCCTTTAAGTTTTTTGACCTTTAACAATTCCGCAGTCTCAACTGGTGGATAAATCACCTCAGACTCTCTTCTATAAAATTTCTTAATTCTCTTCGCCACATTTTCTGAATTTGCAATTAATGTATCCGGTCTTTGCGAAGTCTCAAAATCTATAGTTCTAAGAAAATGATTCATAGTCTCAGCAATCATTCTCGTCCACCAATGTTTTTTATAATTAAATGACGTTGTATATCCATATAAATATCTCGGCGGAGTATGAATATAACTCAAGTTTCTTGTTTCTGGTCGAGTTATAACTGCTTTTGAAAAATATAAATTACATGAAGAAATTACTAAATCATACTCAGATAAATCAAAACTCTCAAAAACTTTTGGAGCCATGATCCTAAGAGGAGAAATTAGCTTATTAGCAAACGGCAGCTTCTGAATTAAAGAAGTTTTTATATCCCAACCCTTAAATTTTTTAGCATGAATCCCCAAATTAGCTGGATTATAATAAGCCGTATAAACTGGCGCTTCCGGCCATATTTCATGTAAAGCCTCTAGAACTCTTTCTGCTCCACCATACTCTCGAAGATAATCATGTACTAACGCCACCCGCATCAGTTAATTGTAACAAAAACAGGCTTCAGATTTCCGTCTCCTCCCCATGATTCAATATTCTAACTTCTACTCCCTCTGTTTTTGCCATTTCTTTAAATCTTTCCGGGTCAGCTTCATACCAATCATAGTGAATCGGCACTACGACTTTTGCTCCAATGTCTTTTGAAAATTTTAATGCGCTATCCAAACTTACTGTCCATCCTCCGATTGGTACAGCTGCATTCTCTGCATGTAAATGTCCTGGCGCTATATTTCCGTCTCCGGGATGAAAAAATACTTCATCAATTAAAAACCCCGTATTAGGTGGCATTTCAAATCCCGGTTTTTCAAAATGTGGAAGATTTACCGCTTTTACTATAAAACCAGCAGCTTCTATTTCTTCTTTATCTTTTATTTCTTTTGCCTGCAAAACTCCCGCCTCTATCAATTTCTCAACCACATCATAGTTACCAAAAACTGGCTTGTCGCCTACGACTTCCTTAATAGTCTCTGGACCTAAGTGATCAGCATGTTGGTGAGAAATTAAATAAGCATCAGCTCCTTGAAAATCTTCAACTTTGAATCCTTTTTCAAAAGTTATATAACCTGGATCAATTATTAAAGTTTTGCCTTTCTTAGATATCACTAAATGTGATTGGGGAAATTTTTGGACTTTCATAACCTGATCATAAAACAACTAACAATTCAACAATTCAACAATTCAACAATTCAACAATTCAACAATTCAACAATTATACGCTCTTCGCAATTTCAATAAGTTCTTCAAAAGTTAGCTTGGTATTATGTTCTGGTGCAGAGGATGATCCACATATAACCATATGGTGTGATTGATGTAAAAACCATCCAGATTCTGGCTCTTTTTCAATTAATCTTTTATAAATTGGCTCAAGATCGATACTAAATGAAGGTGTAAAAAATTGAGCCGATTTAAATTCGCTGTCATACATTAAAACCATCTCGAAACCTTTATCTCTCACAAACGACCTATCGACAGTTTTAGAATCAATTGCTGCAGATTTTCCAAACTTAGATTCAAACTCTATCCGATTCTCCCAATCCTTCTCAGACTGCTTATCTTTAATCAGTAGTTCTAAAATCCTGTCTAAAATTTCCTCTCCTAATTCCAAAGATTTAAGCGAGGCCTCTTGTGTGGATTCTTTTGAACGTATAAATGCCTGAACGGAATACGGTCCGAAATCATAATTAGTCCCTTTGCCTAAATCAATTAACCTATTCCACTCAATTAATTCATCAAGCGCTTTAAGCTCTGCTTCATTCTCCGGCGCTAAACCTTTTGCTTTTATATCCTTCCAAACTAGAGAGGCCGCACAATCTTCTAAGTCTCCCTTATGCTCATCATATATGCCCCCTCCAGTTCCCAGGAATATCTTGTCCTCTGTTTCTTCTTTTAAAGCAGCATCTCTTGATGCTGTAATAAATTCAATTTCAGCATCTTTAAAATCATTATGGAATTTCTTATAAATCCATATCGCCGATATGTCATCGAGATGTGGGTTTATATGTGTAACTAGTGTCTTCATTAGGTCAAATGATAGCATAAATGCTAATATAAATTTATGCTTCTAAGGAAAATTATCTTTGTTCCCCTGCTCCTATTATTAATCTCAACGCTTTGTTTTCTATATACATCAGTTCTTAATAACTACTTAGAAATCTTTTTTAAGCCTTATGGCGGCCTGATAGAGCTGGGCACAATCGCTTTAACAATCCTTTTATCCGGATTGACATTCATCATTTACCTTACACTCACTCAAGATTTTAAATTCGCACTCGTGGCAGGATTTATTACCTCCCTAGCTCCTTTTGCTTTTCTCGAATCAAGTTTAGCTCTCGTCATAGCTGTTGGTTTTTTTATCAGCTTTATCCTGGCGTACTTTAATCTCCAAACCAACCTTAAAACTTATGTTAATTTCGCTGCCGCTCCCCTATTAACCCCACCCATAAAACTGCTTAATACTTTTATTCTTCTCACCTTAGCATTTGGCTACTTTTTACACACCAATTCCGTAATCCAAACCCAAGGTTTCAGAGTTCCTGATCAATTAATTGAGTGGGCAGTCGATTTATCCTTAAAAGGCCAAAATCCTGCAGTTCTGGGCAAAAAATATCTTGCCCAACTTCCCACCTTAACAGAGGAGCAGCTCAACCTACTCAAGCAAAACCCTCAGATTTTAGAGCAGTATGGTATGACAGCTGATGATCTAGAACAATTCACTCCCAGCTCAACCTCTACTCCCAGTTCCCCTAACAAAAACGCAGTTTCTATCACTCCCTCAGTCCCTGGCGCGAATTTAAAAGACATTATCAAGGCCCAGATCAGTAACTCACTTGATGATTTATTAAAACCATATCTCTTCGCTATACCTGCTGTTCTGGCTTTAATGTTCTACAGTTTAACAAGCTTTACTTTATGGCTTATTTCTCTTCTTCTCAGCCCGCTTATTTCCTTAATATTCTCCATTTTTGAAAAGTCCGGATTCTTGAAGTTTACCAGCGAAACCAGAGTTGTAAAAAAAATCATAACTTAGGGTGAAAATTCCGTTGTTATAAAGTCAAACGATTCATACCATTTCCTGCTAGACTCTATTTTTCCTAAGGGCTATGAATGAGCGATATTTGCGGCGGAGAATTATTAAGTCGGGGTTAACTGCTGTTATTGGCTCGTGTCTTTTTACAGAAACCACCCATGGATTGTATACTGGGGATGAAATGATTCGTCCAAAAATACTTGGCCTCAACTTTAGCCCTGTTCAATGTGATTACTTAGGATTAGGGAATGTCTTCGACGCTTATCGAAATATTCTTGATCTTAACCCCGATGCTTTGCGACTCGCAACATACCCTACTCGTCCTGTCGAGGAAACTCATCGGTTACTCCAAGAAGCAAAAGACAGAAATATCAAAGTTATATTGGCAGTGGGCGGCATAAAATATCCCCGTTGGCCCGAGTTCTTTTCGGATCAAGAATTGCAAACCTATTTAAATACTACAGCTCCTAGTGTCATAGGTGAAGACAAATTAGTTTATGAAAAAGTAACCTCCCAATTACAGCAAAATCTCGAGGAATTTAACATCTATCCCAACATCACTCACCTACAGGCTGGGAATGAATCAGCCAATCAAGTCGAAGTCGCAGGCAAAGTAACCGAAAGCCCCCAGCTCCTTAAAAAAGAATTAGAGATAATAGCTGTTCAAAAAAAACCCGGCCAAAAAACCCTAACCACTTTTGCTTTCCCTTTGGGCCAGATGCCGTTCATGCCGGATAATCCAAAACGTATTCTAACAGAGCATATGGAATTAGTTGATTCAGTCGGAATTCATTTTTATTCTAAGGTTCCTCATCGCTTCTTAGGTTATTTAACAGCTGGGGAGACAGATTATAAAAGAGCCGAAGACTGGAGAGTTACAGCCGAACATGAGGCCAAAGAAGTTTGGGCAACCGAAGTTCAGGCCGAACCTTTCGAATCAAATAATGCAGTCCATATAAAAAACCGCACCTACCCAAGTTCCAACCCGGAAAGAATGATTAGTTTAGTCGGAGAGCTTACTCAAAGAGGTTACAATCGACAGCTTCTTTGGGGAAGTGAGCATTGGATATGGCATGCAAACCAGGGCCACAACGAATGGATTGATGCTTGGAGAGAATTACAAAACGCTCATCTCTCCCCAATTTAATCCTGTTTTTAAATCAACCTTAACTGGAACTTTTAATTTAATAGCCCCCTCCATTTTTTCTTTTATCATCGCGGCACATTCACTAATTTTATCTGGGTCACATTCAAATAAAAGTTCATCGTGCACCTGCAGAATAAGTGAACAATTTAAGTTCCCCGTTTTATCAATATCAATCATTGCCTTCTTAATCATATCTGCACTCGTTCCCTGAATCGGGTGGTTAATCGCTGCTCTTTCTCCAAACGATTGCAGCATTTTGTTTTGCATATTCAGTTCCGGAATATATCTTCGTCTCCCCCAAATAGTTTCAACATAACCATTCTTTTTCCCAAGTTCCAAAGTTTGACTCATCCAATTTCTAACTTTAGAGAACTGCAAAAAATAATCATCAATATAATTTTTTGCAGTTTGAGTATCTATCTTTAACTGTTTTGATAATGCTCTCGGACCTTGTCCATATAAAGTCGCAAAATTCATCGTCTTACCAACTACCCGCTGTTCTTTATTAACTTCCTCAACCGAAACATTAAATATTTTTGCCGCTGTTGCTGTATGAATATCCAGTCCGTCTCTAAAAGCTTGGATAAGATTCTCATCCTCAGATACATCAGCTAGTATCCTGAGTTCCACCTGTGAATAATCTGCCCCCAGCAAAACTTTTCCAGGAGATGCGATAAATGCTTTTCTAATCTCCCCGCCCATCTGGCCTCTTATTGGAATATTCTGTAAATTTGGATTTGCCGAAGATAATCGACCAGTCGCTGCACCCTCCACATTAAAAGTTGAATGAACCCTGCCATCCTCAGCTACAGATTTAGGCAGCGCATCTATGTATGTTGAAACTAGTTTAAATAACTGACGGTATTCTAAAAGCAGCGGGATCATCGGATGAGCCGGAGCAAGTTCATTTAAAGTTTCCTCATCTGTACTCCTGCCGGTTTTAGTCTTTTTAATTACTGGAAGATTTAGATCATCAAATAAAACCTCAGATAACTGTTTCGGGGAATTTAAATTAAACTCATGTCCGACAGTTTTGAATATTTCTTCTTCTATCTGCTTCAATCTGGTTTTAAGTTCAGTTCCCATTTTCTCCAAAAATTTTATATCAAGCAAAACTCCTTTCTCACTCATCTTCTTTAATACCATATCAACTTCTGCATCAAGATCTGTTGTTTGCTGACTTTGCTCTGGTTTAGGCACTTGAATATTTAGCTGATCATCACCCAAAAGAGGGTCTTTCGCCGAGCCAGTTAATTTATTAACCAATGATTTAAATTCCAATTCTTTAAACAGCTCCACCACATTTTCTTTTTTATAATCAGACACCAAGCACCCCTCCAAATCCAGTTTAATTGGTGAATTTAAGTCAATTGTTGCCAATGTTTTCGACAAAATCGCCGACTCAGCTCCCTCAGCCAAAAGTTTTTGAGTTCGCTCAGGTAAGGTACTGAGGTTTTCCGGTAAATAAATCTTCTCAACTGACCCAAACTGTTTGATTAATTTTGTCGCTGTCACGGCCCCAATACCTGCAACTCCCGGAATATTATCAGATGCGTCTCCAGCCAATCCTTTAAAATCAATCATTTGCACCGGTTTAAATTCATACTTTGCTTCAAACTCTTCTTCCCCATAAAGTCCTACGTCCGATAAAGTTTTCTTTGGCATCAATATTTTTGTAGTTTTATCGATAATTTGCATAATATCCCGGTCCCCGGTTATAACTATTGTTTCTATCTCTAAGTTCTGCTCTTTAACTTGCCGGGCCAAAGTCCCAATTAAATCATCTGCCTCATAGCCGTCAACTCCAAACTCTGGAATCCCTAATGCTTTTATCACTTCATGCACTCTTGTGTATTGGTTACCTAAAGATTCATCCATCGGGCCTCTGGTCGCCTTATATTGAGTGTACATTTGATGTCGAAACGTCGGTGCTCGCCTATCCCAGGCAATTGCAATATAGTCAGGCTTTAAGTCATCCCAAGCTTTCAAAACCATATTTGTAAAACCATAAACTGCATTCACCAATTCTCCTTTAGAAGTAGTCAAAGGAGGTGTTGCGTGATAAGCCCGGTGAAGCAAAGCATTCCCATCAACCAAAACAAAACGTTTCATTCTTTAAATTTTCTTTCTCTTTTTCAAACAACACAGATTTGAAAAAGTCAGGTACTACAAAACACAAATTCTTATCTGCAGATTGTATCAGATTTAACTTCCTCTCTCACTTTCTAAATAACATTTTAGCTATATAAAATGAGCCAGCTGCTAAAAAAATTCCACCGACTATATCCAAAAAATAATGCTGCTTGGTCAAAACTGTCGAAGCAATTATTAGTATTGTCCATGTTGCCATCCATTTAAATAACTTTGATTTAATACTCAAATAACCTAAAGCGCAAACAGCGGAGATAGCTACATGCAGACTAGGAAAAGCATTATATGGCGGTACATATAAATTAATCTGTGTGTAAACAGAGTCGAATATATTTCTTTCAATTATTTGCGGCCTTTCAATCGAGTTCTGATAAAAGATATACACTAAATAAGCCAGGCTGCAGGACAACGCAATCGAAGACAGAATTATATTTAAATCCCTAGGTTTATTTTTTTTATAAAAATACCAAAAAGTAAAACCTAAGTAGACTGCATAAGAAATGTAAATTATTACAAATCCTGTCCAAAGCGGAATGTAATCATCAATAGCTGATTTAAAATCATAAACTGAGCTCTTTGGAGAATCAAGCGGTAAATATAAAACAAATAAAATAGAGACCAGAACTAAAAGACCCCAGCTAGTCTTATCCATTAATTATCAAAGTGAGGATGCTTCCCAAATTCATATCCTTTAGCAACTGGATTCTTACTATAGCCATAGATATGGGCTGCAAAAAAAGAATTAATCATCATCAACACAAACCTTATTCTCCCTTCTTTACGCAATCTCCTAACCGAGGTGTGAATTTTTGGTTCTTCCAATACTTCATACCTAACTCCAGCTTTTGCAAAACGCTGCACCATTTCAATATCCTCACCTACTTTAATCTTTTCATCAAATCCGTGCAGCCTTTCAAAAACCTTTCTTAAACAAAATAGATTTATCCCAACTGCCATCGGCCAAACATGTTTACCCACTTTAGTAGTTAAATTAGCAGCCTGAAAATAAGCCTTATCCTTCCAGTGCTCTGATAATGGATAGTTACAGGCCACAGCTAGTTCAGCTGATTTCTCTTCCACCTCTTCTAGGTATTTCTCCAACGTATCGTCATCAATTAAAGCCGTATCCGC
Source organism: uncultured Gammaproteobacteria bacterium (assembly GCA_964392925.1). Classification (GTDB taxonomy): domain Bacteria; phylum Patescibacteriota; class Microgenomatia; order Daviesbacterales; family UBA10151; genus JACPKO01. The sequence continues at coordinate 78,287 of CAYMRP010000003.1, read as the reverse complement.
ATCTAAAAATAATATTCGTGAAGCTTTAGTTTTCTTTACCCCTAAATTTCTTTGCCTCGAGATTGTGTGCTTTGGAGTTTGATAAAATTTTAATTGGGGAATTTTTTTAAACCAACTTTTAACCTCTTCTTCAGTTTTATCCTTCGAAAAAGCATCTACTACCACTACTTCTTTAGGCTGAATTGTTTGTCGGGCAATTGAATTTAGTAATCCGCCAATATATTTTTCTTCGTTAAGTGTTGGAATCACGATTGCCAAATCAATTAACCGTTTCCCCATAAGCTATATTCTACCATTTCCTCGGATGCTTTCGATAACCAGACAACAGAAGCTGATATAATTCCTTAATGCCCGATAGAATTCCCCGGAATCCATTTAAATTTGGATTATTTGCTTCAAGACCATACCTTAAGTGGGCACTCCCTGCTTTATTTTTTGCACTTCTAGCCACAGGGCTGGATAGATTCCATGTAGTAATTTTGCGCAATTTAACAAATAGCTTGACTAATAACCCAGCTGATTTTAGTGCCATTTGGTTTTGGGCACTATTATTCCCCGCTGTTCATTTTATAGGCAGAAGTCTGTGGCGCAGCAGCGGATTTGCTGGTATGCGATGGTTTACTAGTTTTCGCTCTTACGCTTATCAGTCTTTGTACAACTATTTAACCCTTCACAGTAAGGATTACTTCAACAACCGCTTCGCAGGTGCCCTCTCAAGCAAAGTCTCCAATGCCGTCGAAGGCTCAAGAAGTTTATTTGAAAGACTCTTATGGGAATTTATACCGATAGCAATTGGTCTTTTTAGTTATGCAGTAATTTCATTTATGGAAAACATTTTACTTGGAGGTATTCTTTTAATCTGGTCTCTAATTTTTTTATCACTCAATTTTTACCTGGCATTAAAAATGAAATCTTATTCTGTAAGATTTGCCAAATCCATGTCTGTGTTGCGGGGTAAAATTGTAGACTCCCTATCTAACATCTCACTTGTTCATGAAAATGCCTTCGTCGGCGGAGAAAGACAGTATATTAAAAAATATGTTGACAAGCAGACAGAAGCCTCTCTCTCACAGTGGCGGTTTAGTGAATGGGTTCTAGTAATCAACGGGTTCATGATTTCTCTATTCATGCTCTTGATGATCGCCTCTTCTGTATATCTATTCCAGAATGGGCTCGTCAGTATCGGCGTTATAGTCATGGTGATTGCTATGGTTGTTGATTTAAGTCAGGGACTTTTTGCCATTGGCCAACAAATTAAACAGGCAGCCCGTGACTACGGAGAGACCAAAGAAGGCTTAGAAGAGATACTCAGTGAGCATACAATCACCGATGCTCCAGGTGTCATTAATTTCAATATTCTTAAAGGGGAGATTTCAATTGAATCAGTAGATTTTGATTATGACAACTCAACTGTTTTTAAAAACTTCTCACTCACAATTCCAGCAGGCCAAAAAGTTGGATTGGTTGGAAAAAGCGGCGCAGGTAAAACGACCTTTGTCTCGCTTTTACTTCGTCATTTCGAAGTTGTAAACGGCGATATAAAAATTGATGGTGAAAGTATTTCCAAAATTAGCCTTGATAGCCTAAGACGTGGAGTTGCCTTTGTTCCTCAAGATACAAGTTTATTCCATAGAACTATTAGCGAAAACATTGGTTACAGTAATCCAGAAGCCACTATTATTGATATAAAAAATGCAGCTAAACTCGCCGAGGCCCATGATTTCATTATGAATTTACCTAGCGGATACGAGACTCTCGTTGGAGAAAGAGGTGTCAAACTTTCCGGGGGCCAAAGACAAAGAGTAGCTATCGCCAGGGCCTTTCTAAAGAATTCTCCTATTCTAATTTTAGATGAAGCAACCAGCAGCTTAGATAGCGCTAGTGAGCACGCAATCCAAATATCACTCAACCAACTAATGAAAAATAAAACCGTTATAGCAATTGCTCACCGCCTTTCAACTTTAAAAAAGATGGACAGAATTATTTTTATAGATCAAGGAAAAATAGCAGAAGATGGAACCCCTGAAGAACTTCTAAAAAAACCAAAAGGACTTTTCAAGAAAATCTGGGATCACCAAGTTAAGGGTTTCATAGTCGAATAAATACTTATCTCTTAAGTTATGCCAGCACTGGAGAAGTCGTAGATTTAGCCTCTAATGTTTTCTTTTTTCCCACAATTCTTTCAAATTCATCAGTGTCTAAAGTTTCTTTCTCCAGTAATGCCTTAGCTGTCTTATCAAGCTTCCCCTTATTCTTGCTAAGTATTAATTTCGCTTCTTTATAAGCTTCATCAATAATCTTTGAAATCTCAGTATCAATTTTGCTTTGCAAAGCCTCCGAAACATTCGCCCCTTCTTCCCGGTACATTCCAAAGTTTCCACCTCTTGGTGCGATATTAATCGGCCCTAATCCACTCATTCCGTAAGATGTAACCATTTCCCGAGCGATATTTGTCGCTACTTCCATATCATTCGAAGCGCCTGTTGATACATCTTTAAAGATTAGCTCTTCTGCTGCTCTTCCGCCTAAAGCAGTTGCGATTTGCTGAAGAAGTCTGGACTTTGTTTCATTAGATCTGTCCTCTGTTGGTGGAAACATCGTATGCCCTCCACTCATACCACGCGAAACAATGGTAATCCTGTGAACTGGATCAACCATTGGCAACATATGTCCCACCATTGCATGCCCAGCTTCGTGATACGCAGCCAAATTTCTATCTCTTTCTGACTGCATTCTTTTTCTTTGGGGACCCATTTTAACTTTTGTCGCTGCTTCCTCAAGCTCAATCGGACCAATTTCTTTTTTACCTTCACGGGCTGCCAAAATTGCCGCCTCATTTAACATATTAGCCAAATCAGCTCCTGAAAACCCCACTGTTCTTCTGGCGAGTCTATGCATATCAGCATCTTTTGTAAAAGGTTTGCCCTTCATATGCAGCTTTATAATCTCTTCACGTTCATGCAGATCCGGAAATCCAATCACCACTCTTCTATCAAACCGACCCGGACGAACTAATGCTGGATCTAGTAGATCAGGCCTATTCGTTGCGGCCACCACAATTACTGATTCATTCGGCGCAAAACCATCCATTTCCACCAAGATCTGATTTAATGTTTGTTCACGCTCGTCATGACCGCCCCCCATACCATTCCCTCGGGCACGACCAATAGATTCTATTTCGTCAATAAAAATAATTCCTGGGGCGTTCTTTTTAGCTTGAGCAAACATATCACGAACACGGGCAGCACCAACTCCAACCAACATCTCCATAAATTCAGATCCGGCAATCGAGAAGAATGGCACTCCTGCCTCTCCAGCAATTGCTCTTGAAAGCAATGTTTTTCCAGTTCCAGGAGGTCCCACTAGCAATACTCCTTTTGGAGTTCTCGCTCCGATCTCTTTATATTTACCTGGATTTTTAAGAAAATCTACAACCTCTTCTAGCTCCTTCTTAGCCTCATCAACTCCAGCCACATCCGTAAATTTAATCTGCGGCTGATCTTTGGTGAATAATCTGGCTCTTGATTGTCCAAACGAAAAAATTCCTTGTGCCCCATCTTTAGCCTGCCTAAATATTAAGAAGAAAAATCCAACCATTATTAAAATAGGTAATACTGTGCCTAAGATTGCGATCCAGTTCTGCTGCCAGGACATATCCTTTACCTCAATATTCACCTTGGCTGGATCAACTCCTGCACTCTCAAAAATTCTGTATATTGATTCCCCGGCTTCTTTCCGGCTTACAGCAGTTTTATCTGAATCTTTATAATCTATTAAGACTTTCTCTCCCTCAAGGCTCACTTTCTCAACTTTTTCTTCCTTAATCTCGTTTATAACCTGAGATAACGCAACTTCATCACCATTTGATCCTGATCCCGAAATGCCATTCATAAAAAGCATCACTGCTAAACCAATCAGCACATAAATACCTATTGTTTTAAAAACTGAATTCATTCGGTTATTTTTACCGTTTTTCTTGGCTGGAAATGCTGGGAGTTTTGTTTTAGGAAGCTTCATAAAGTTATTTACACCACATCGAGGCCAAGTATATCACTCATGTCTATATTCCGCCACTGCGCCTGAATTTGATGTTTAGAACCTTTGTATTGCTTGATTAATCTTACCTGCCAAACTATTTTGCTCCACGGCCAGCCCCTCATCTTCTTTAATATAATTATTCTCAATAGGACTTAACCAAACGTTTGAAACAACCTTATTCACAATCGGTTCCAACCGGGAAATCCGTATACTAATAATCTCATTTAACCTGTCTATATCCTGTTTATTCTGATTATAAAATTCGCTATTTGATGGGTCATTTCTTAATTCACCCCACGAGATCTGAACTTTTTTAAGATTAATTAGTCCATTTCTAAACGAATCCACCTGGTCAGCCGGATAATTAGGTGGTGTATAGCCAGCAAAATGCTGAACAATTACCTGTGTCGGACAGCCATTCACCTCACCTTGAACTTCTGATATCCCGATCTCTTGGATATCTTTATCAGTCAAAATACTGCCCGTTTTGTTAAATGCTATTATCCCTTCAATCAATTCCTCAGAAGAATAATATCCCTGAATCGTGCTTTCCCCTTTTACCGGATTCCAATAATTCGCCTCTAAAAAAGCCTTGTCCATCGTATATCCGGATTTCGAAGCTTCGAAAGAAAAATCATCATATTTAAGCATCTGAGAACCTCTAAGTCTCGCTGAATTCTCTAGCTTTTTTTCATACTTAAGCGGCTTAAGACCAGCTTCTTCACGCAGCGAATTTAAAAACTCCACATATTTATCTTTATCTAGATGAATCTTCGAGGACTGATCTGAGTCTTTTGAGGTGTCTCTATAATTCTTATCCCACACGCCTTTTTGATTTTGCACCGGCAAAATAAATCCAATATCTTTTTCATCAATTAATCCGACATCATGCCTTGAATCATTACTCGCTTTTCGATTATCCCCCAAAACTAAATATTTGCCTTGAGGAATATTAGTTCTTGCACAATCAGCAATTGCTTCCCCACCAAAAGTCGACCGGGCTAGAGCAATATATGGCTCATCAAGCACATTATCTCCTATTAGTACCTGACCATCTCTAATCTCAATTGTTTCGCCAGGTAAACCGACTATTCTTTTTACAAAACCTGCTACATCATCCGACCCATACTCTTTAGTTTCAATCTCATTAGTTTTAGCATTTTGAAACTCCACAATATCACCACGCCCCGGCTTAAATCTTGGATTTGGGTAGACATACATATCGACTCTTGCCACTAACTCATCTGATAATTCTTTAGGAGTTTTACCGACACCTTTAGGAAAAGTCGGAAACATCGATCCAGTTCCAGAAATTGGAATACTCAAAGTCGCCAGTCCCGTATATCGCGAAGCAGCTCTTTTAAATTGAGTATCAATTGGACCAAAAGTTAAAAAACTAAGAAGTGCAATCAGTATCACTGGCCATATTATCTTGGACATTAAATCTATTTTAGCGGATTCGTGAACCTGAAGGAACTTTCTCTGATGGTATTAGAGGAATTGGTTTTTCACCGTCCGCAGCCAATATCATCCCCTGTGACTCCAAACCCATCATCATTCTAGGCTCCAAATTAGCAATAAAAACAAACTGTCTGTCTACTAAGTCTTCCGGTGCATACCATTGTTTAATTCCCGAAAGAATTTGTCTTGGACTTTCTTCTCCTAAATCGACGATCAGCTTTAAAAGTCTCTCCGAACCTTCAATCTCCGCAGCCTCCAAAACAGTCCCCACTTTTATTTCTAATTTTGCAAAATCATCAATCGTCGCCATATCTATGTGAGTCCCATTCTTTCCTTAACTTCTCTTAATGTCTTACTCGCCACAACCCTCGCTTTTTCAGCCCCTTCTTTTATCACCTTATCAACAAACTCAGGATTATTCTCAAGCTCTTTTCTTTTTTCCTGTAGTGGTCTTAATTCGTCAAAAATAGCCTCAGATAACTCCCTTTTTAAGTCACCGTATCTAATCCCTTCATTAATATACATTTTTTTATAAAACTCTGCCTTCTCCTTGCCCTGAAACAATTCCACAAACGCCAAAACTGTCTGCAAAGGACTTCCTTTTTCCGGTCCATTCTCACCTAAAACCCCAGACCCTGCATCTGTTGGTAATTTAGCAACTTTTGTTCTAATCACCTCAAGATCATCCGTAATATTTATAAAGCTTCCCTCTACAGTTTTACTCATCTTCCCTTCACCAGTCAAAGAAGGCACATACTCTCCTTTTGTGGCAAACCTAACCGGTTCTGGAAAATCAGTTCCATAAAGATTATTCATATTATTTGCAATTACCCTTGCAACTTCCAAATGCGGCTCCTGATCGATTCCAACAGGCACCAGTCCTGCTTTATAAATCAAAATATCAGCTGCCATTAATATTGGATAGTTCAAAAGCGCCATCGTCGCGTTATCTGGATATTGTTTAACTTTTTCTTTAAATGTCGGTAAATGTTGCATACGCGCAATAGTTACCGCCGATGAAAAATAAAATGCTAACTCTAGATGCTCAGGAACTTCTGCCTGTTGGAATATAACTGATCTTTCCGGATCAAGACCTGCCGCCAGATAATCTAAAATAACTTCCCGTCTATTAACCTTTAGTTCCTCAATATTATATGGCGTAGTTATAGTGTGCACATCCGCCACCATATAGAATGTTTCATATTCTGGATTATCTTGTAACTCCAGCATTCCCTTAACTGCCCCTAAATAGTTACCTAAATGCAATCTTCCTGTAGCTCTTATTCCTGACAAAACTGTTTTCTTCATATAATCTTCCTCATTTTATCTCAGATCCTTCAAAAAGTCTCTTACTTTATTTAAATATTCTTTTCTATTCGAATTAATGATATCCAATATCGCGCTCCCAACAACTGCCACATCAGCCAATCCTTCCATCTGTGATATATGTCCTTTAGTTGAAATCCCAAACCCTAATGCTACCGGAATTTTAAAATGTTTTTTAACAGTTTTTAGATACTTAATCACTTTCGGATCAAATCCTTTCTCGGCTCCGGTGATTCCTTGCCTTGCTGTGCAATATACAAATCCGGTCCCCACTTCCGCATTCATTTTTATCCGCTCCTCTGTTGAAGCAGGAGACAATACTTTTATATTTAATAGCCCATTCTGCTTTAGAATTTGATTAAAGTGCTCTGTTTCTTCCTCTTCAAGGGGAAAATCCGGCACAATTAGTCCGGCAATTCCGGCGCGTTTTGCATCTTTACAAAACTTCTGAATGCCGTAGTGAAAGACGGTATTAAAATAAGCCATAAATAAAAGTGGGGTTTTAGTTTTAGTCTTCAATTTTGATGCCAGTAAAAACGCATCAGCAACTTTGGTCCCATTTCTTAGAGACTCTTCACAGGCCTTCATAATTGTCGGCCCATCGGCCAACGGATCTGAGAATGGAATTTGTAGTTCTATATAATCTACTCCAACCTCATCCATTAGCAAAATTAAATCCTCTGTCTCTTTAAGTGATGGGTATCCCACCACTACATGTGTCATCAATTTCATAAATACTTTTCGAGCAAGCCGAGAAAATACCGCCTAATCCTGATCGTAACCTCCCAAATACTCCTCTAAAAACTTCTTAAATTTCTTATCCTTCATTGCTTTAGCCACTATAAATAAATCCTTATCTCCTCGACCTGATAAGTTCACCACAATCACTTGTGATTTTTTTAAAGTTGGAGCAATTTTTATAGCCTGAGCCACAGCATGTGCTGATTCTAAAGCCGGAATGATCCCTTCCGAATGTGCCAATGTTTGAAAAGCTTCTATCACTTCTTTATCTGTCACAGAAACAAACTCAACCCGTTTTTTATCATGCAAATCAGCTAACTCCGGCCCTATACCTGCGTAATCAAGCCCTGCCGAAATTGAATGAGTTCTATTTAACTGTCCATCTGAGTCCTGAAGAAAATAGGATTTATATCCTTCAACAATCCCCACAGTTCCTCCCTCAAATCTGACAGCGTTATTGCCTATTCCTTTCCCTTTTCCACCTGCTTCAACTCCAATCAATCTTATATTTTTATCACTTAGAAATCCTGAAAAAATCCCCATTGCGTTACTGCCTCCGCCAACACAAGCTATCACCACATCTGGTAACCTATCCTCAAATTTTTGTATTTGCTCTTTAACTTCTTTTGAAACAATAGCTTGAAAATCCCGAGTCATTGTCGGATAAGGATGCGGCCCAACAACCGATCCCAAAAGATAATAAGAATCATCAACATTTTCAATCCAGTCTTTAATCGCTGCATTAACAGCATCTTTCAAAGTTCTTGATCCAAATTTAACAGGTACTACTTCAGCTCCTAGTTGTTCCATCCAAAAAGCATTTGGCCTCTGCCTGTTATAATCCACTTCACCCATAAAAACAGTACATTTCATTCCCAGTTTGGCCGCCACAGTCGCCGATGCCAAACCATGCTGCCCAGCCCCAGTTTCCGCAATTATCCTTGTCTTACCCATTCTTTTAGCTAGTAGTCCCTGACCAACACAATGAGTTATTTTATGAGCTCCTGTATGATTGAGTCCTTCATTCTTTAAATAAATTTTTGCTCCCCCTAACAGCTTAGTTAAATTTGCAGCATATGTGAGCGGTGTTGGCCGTCCACAAAAGTTCTTTAATAAGTCCAGAAATTCATTCTTAAATTCCGGATCTTTTTTCGCCTCATCATAAGCCGTTTCCAATTCTTCAAGCGCCGGAATCAACATCTCCGGTACATACCGCCCACCATATTGTCCAAACTTTCCCCTTTTCATCATATATTTTTCGAGTGCAGCGAGAAAATACCTACTCTCCTATGCTCCTTTTGCCCTTTCCATAAATAATTTTATTTTCTCTGTGTCTTCTATTCGATTCGTCTCAATTCCCGATGCCACATCAACCCCAAATGGATTTACAGAGCTAATAACATTAGCCACATTCTCACAAGTTAATCCTCCGGCCACAAATATTTTTTTCTCCTTACAAACAACACTTAGGCTTTTCGTATCCAGCATTTTACCTTTTCCTTGCTTTTTGCGATCCAATAAAAAATATTCGGCTTGATATTTATTCATTTCTTTTAAAACCGTAGTTATATTAAAATCCGGATCAAGTTGCAAAACTTTTATAACAGGCCTTTCTATCTCTTTGACATATTCCTCATCCTCATCACCATGAAGTTGGACATAATCTAAATCAAGCATCTCCGCAATTTTATTAACTTCTTCTGCTTTCTGGTTTTGAAATACCCCAACCACATTAACTTGATTTTTAATTTGATCAATTATCTGCTTGGCAAACACTGGCGTTATTCTCCGCTTTGATCCGGACGCAAAATTAAATCCTAAAAATTTTGCTCCTGAATAAACCGCGGTCTTGGCCGCCATATCCGATCTTATACCGCAAATTTTGACATTAATCATTCTTATCTCCAGTGGATGCAAAATCACTTAATTCCTCCAAAAATTTTACTCTATCCAAAGCCTTAATCAAACTACTCCCTATCAGAACTCCTCTAGCTCCTGCCTTTTTATACTTTAAAATCTCCTCTTTCGTATTAACCCCTGAAAACCCCAACCTCAAAAAATCTTCTGGAATCTTATTTATCAGTTCACAAGCTCTGTCAATATTAATTTCAAAAGTATTCAGGTCCCTTGCATTAACAGCGATAATCCGGGTCTTAGTATTCTGAGCTTTAATCAAATCTTCTTCATCATATATCTCTACCACCGGTTCAATCCCCAACTCAAAACATAATTCCACAAATTCCTTAATTTGCTCTGGATCTAAAATCTTTGCAATTAATAGTAATGCATCTGCTCCCGCAATCCGGGCTTCAAGAATTTGATATCTATCAACAACAAAATCCTTTTGCAAAATAAGAAGCCCCGTTTTCTGTTTTACTTCTTTTATAAGTTTTATATCGCCTTTAAAAAAATGCTTCTCTGTAACGACCGATATAGCCTTAGCCCCGCCTTTTTTGTAATCTTCAACAATTTGTAAAATTTGCCCGGGCATTATTAAATCGCCAGTTGATGGTGAAGCTAGTTTTATCTCTGCGATAATTCCAAACTCAGTTTCAAAAACTTTTCTAAAATCTAAACATTTAGTAATTCCAAATAATTTCTCTTCCAACTCTTTTTGCGAAATCTCTTTTTTTCGTAAGTTCAAATCTTCTCTATTCGCTTCAACTATTTTCTTCAACATTTCATTCATTAGTCACCCTCCTTAATTTTTTTAATAGTTCAAATGATTTTCTTGAATCAATTGCTTCCCTCGACATTTTAATTCCATCTGAAACATTTGATACTCGACCCGAAACAAGTAAAGCGTAGGCGCTATTTAGAACTACTGATTCCCTTTTCGCCCCTTGCTCTTTTCCGTCCAAAATATCCCTAACAATTTGTCCGTTTCTAGCAGGATCCCCGCCAATCAAATCGCTTTTCTTAAATACCCCAAAACCTAACTTCTGCGGATCAATAATAAATTCTTTACTAACCCCATTCTTTAATTCCAAAACTGTTGTCTTACTGGCAATACTTATTTCGTCCAATCCATCATCACTTGTCACAATAAGCACATGCTCATATTCCAACTGCTTAGCAATCTCTAATAGTTTTCGCGCCAGTATCATATTAGCCGCCCCTAAAAGCATTCTCCTAACTTTTGCGGGATTCAAAAAAGGACCTAAGTAATTAAAAATTGTTCGTCTCTTTAATTCCTTTCGAACAGGGCCTACTTTTTTCATCGCCGGATGAAAAACCCTTGCAAACAAAAATACCATTCCGTATTTTCTCAAAACCTCCTCCGCCGTCTTAGAATTTAAATTTATATTCACCCCCAACTCTTCTAAAACATCCGCACTCCCGCAAAGAGAAGATGCCGCTCTATTTCCATGCTTAGCAACCACAGCTCCGCAGCTCGCAGCCACAATTGCTGAAACAGTCGAAATATTGAATGAATTCGAACCATCTCCTCCAGTTCCCACAATATCAATCGTCTCTGGTGAACTTTCAATCTCCACCATTAACTCTCTCATTCCTTTTATAAAACCTGTTATCTCAGAAATAGACTCACCTTTCTCAGAAAGTAAAATTAGAATCTCCGCAATTTGCTCGTCATTCGTATCATTGTCCATCAATAAACCCAGCAAATCTTTAGCCTGATTCTCACTCAAATCTTTTTTACTCTTTAGTAATTTAGCGAAATCTTTAATAGTCATCTTAGTTAAACAGGAAGTTTTTAATAATCTGCTTCCCCCCTTCTGTTGCAAAAGATTCAGGATGAAACTGCACACCGGATACTGGATATTTTTTGTGCTGCAAGCCCATTATTTCCCCATCTTCACTTGTCGCTAGAATTTCCAAATCATTAGGCAAATCTCTTCTTTCTACAATCAGTGAGTGGTATCTCATTACCTCCAAATCTTGAGGCAAGTTTTGAAACAACCCTTTGCCAGAATGATTTATTATCGATGTTTTACCATGCATTACTTTAGAGGCCGCAGATACTTTCGCTCCGTAATAATATCCGAGTCCCTGCATTCCTAAACAAATTCCTAAAACCGGAATTGTTTTTCCTAAAGATATTAAAACATCACCACAAATCCCAAAATAATTTTTATCAGACGGATCCCCTGGACCCGGGGAAATAATAATTTTTTCATAACCAGCTTTTTCGATTTCCGAAGTTGTAATTTCATTATTACGAAAAACATCAAGTCTAAAATTTTTATTTTCTTTCTCCAAAATCTCCCCTACCAACTGATAAAGGTTATATGTAAATGAATCGTAATTATCAACTATTAGTACTTTCATACTTCTAAAACTTTCTTCATTGCTGCAAGCTTTCTAACAATTTCCTCATACTCTTTATCCGCCTCCGAATCCGCTACAACTCCCCCTGAAGTTTGCGCATACCCATATTCCCCAGAAATAAACAGCGATCTAATCGAAATTGCAAATGTACAATTCCCATCAAATCCAAAATGCCCTACAGCACCTCCATACGGACCGCGCGGACTATTCTCTAGTTTATTAATTATCTTCATCGATTCTATTTTCGGAGCCCCTGTAAGAGTTCCTGCCGGAAATGATGCCGACAAACTGCAAAACATATCACAATCTTCTTTAATTACCCCTGAAATTTCAGATGAGATATGTTGAACGTGCGAAAACTTTTTTATATCCATTAAACTTCTCACCTTAACCGTTCCGAATTTCGCTACTCTTCCTAAATCATTTCTATGCAAATCAACCAACATATTATGTTCAGCAATTTCTTTTGGATCATTTAATAATTCCCTTGCCAGTTTGATATCTTCTTCCTCTGTTTTGCCCCGCTTAATCGTTCCAGCTAGTGGAAATGTCTCCATATCCCCACTCTTTAATCTAAACAAAAGTTCTGGACTGGCACCAACAATTTTTTGCTCACTAAATTTTAAATAGTACATAAATGGAGATGGATTAACTTTTCTCAAATCCTCGTATATCAAAAGACTGTTGCCCTCAATTTTAAATTCTGATTTAAAACCCACTTCGCATTGAAAAGTATTTCCTCGTTTTATTTGATCAAGTACATATTCAACATTCCGCTGATGTCCTCTTCCGTCCAACGTATCTCCTAAAAACTTCACTTCTACATTCCCTTTTTCTACTTTTGCCTTAATTATTGCTCGTACCGTCTCAATACGATTCTCGTCGTAATAAAAATAAAATAGCTCACCGGTTATTTTATCCAAAACCAGTCCGTCCAAATAAACTCCAAATTTAAATGCCTCAAAATCTTTATGTTCCTTTAGCTTTAAAGATGGCTCAAAATAATTTGCTGCTTCATAACTCAAAAAGCCGACCAAACCTCCGGCATAAAACTTGGAGAATAAGTCTTGCGGCACAATCTCCCTCAAAGCAAAATACGGATTTCTCGCCCCGCGAAGCCCTGGCGAAGTAGGGTCATCAAAGCTAAACTCTTCATCATCAAAGAATAAACTATTACCTCGCGCCGAAATTATATGCTTCGGGTCAAACCCCACAATCGAATATCTGGATAAACTATTTTGTTCACCCAGTGATTCCAGAATAAAACAATCCTCAGACTTATTCTCTATTTTCGAAAAAACCTCAAACAAATCCAACCCCTCAGCAATCTTTAGGTAAGTCGGTTTTTTACTCAAAATAATCTTCGGCAATTTCATATTTTCTCCAAACAAAAAGCCCTTGCTCATTCACCAAAATCTGATGAACAAACAAGGGCCAACAAATTGGCGGTGCCACCTTGATATTAATACTTATTCTTGACGGACTTTGATTTCCAACATCCGCTACAGTCTTTTCAGTTTCGTCTCTGTATTAGACATTCTTAAAAGATAGCCTAATTGACTCCAGAATCCCAACCGATTCCTTCACAGTCAGTACATAATTATAGTTAAAATACTCTTAACTATCAATTCCTCTATTTAAAATAGGTAATCCTGCTAAGGTTCCTACACTTAAAGCAGCTAAAGCCACTAGTCCTCGTCCATTCCCCTCCTCAGCCATCCAGACTGCTGCCATTTTCATTCCCTCTAAAAATACCGCATTCGGATCTTTTGCTATGTCCTCAATTGACCTCTCAGGCAGACAGTCTCCAATAATAGCTCCTGTATCCACATCTCTTGAGGGCACTCCATAAGAACATACAGCAATCGCCCTCTCCTCTATCGGAGGTGAAACATTTGGTGCATTAAGCGTATGGGCATCTTTTAATAATGAAAACTTACTCGGCACGGGTTCAAAATCGAAAGCTTCGCTTCTTCCTTCTTTTAAATCCTGTGTCGGAATTCTAAACATTTGGCTATTAGGTCTCTCAGGCGTTGAAAGGATTGCATGACCTGATTCTATCCCTGTAACAATCGTAAAGATTTCTTCATCTGATCCTTTAGGTTTCACGACAACCATATCACTATCTAGTTTAGAATCTGAAGTGTTTTCAACCCCTTTACCTCTACTAAATTCTCCAACGACTTCTGATCTACCAACCCGACCTCTTTCTAACGAACTTAAACTTGTACTAAAAGGTCTGCCATCACGTAAGTTAATCATCTCTGCTCCTCTTCCTTCTAACACTCTCTCAACAAACACCATTTCTGGAGTTTTCCCTGGAGTTTTGGTAACAAGAATTGAACCCTCCCTCAGAGGAACTCTACCCTGTATTCCTAAATTTGCATCTCTTTCTGAAATCATAGTTTTCTCCACAAAAAAACCGCCTCTTTTTTAGATTGGCGGTTAAAGCTTTTTGCTTTGCAAGTCCTTTTTCTGCTGGACTTACAGCATCAGCTCCGCCTCCCCAATAAGGGTGCGGTTGTGATGCCATTTAAAACAAACATTAGATTTCATATTCATAACTTCTTTAATTGTATTATTTCTAGTATCAATGTCAACTACCTTTTTAGTGAGCAGCCCCTCTTAATCCTCTTTGAACTCCTGCGGCAATAGCTTTAAATACAATCTGTCCGTTCTTTCCAGCTCTTCTCAACTCCAATGCAACATCCTCTACTACATGACCCACCCTCGGGACTATTACTTCAGTCCCAGCCAAAACTCCCTCTAAAGTCCGTCCAGCAGTTCCTCTTGCCACAGCACCTGTTAAAGCACAAACAAATCTTGCAGCACCAATCGCTGTTTCAACACGTCCTATTCTATATACTGCATGCCCACCATTTTGTACTTCTCCACTCATAGAAGAATAATATCACAAATATCATAAAAAATCAACTCTATAGGATAGTTTGTAGTCTTAAAGTTTTATGCCGACCTCAAGTTTATCAATAATATCCTTAGTCCGTTTCTCTCGGGTCTCTCTAGTTTTAGCAGTTTGCAGTCTATAAGCAATCATGAATAAACTTGTTTTATTTAAACTTCCAAAAAATACTTCTGCTTTTTTATTCTTCTTTAATTGTTCCATAAAGTCCTCGGGAACTTTTGAATTTGTTGGTGAATCATAAGCCGCCTCCCATCTTCCATCCGCCTGTGCAAGCTCAACCTCCCTCAATCCCGATTCTTTCATTTTCCCTTCTTTAATTAGTCTCTCAATATTAGCTGTATTAATCTTCGACCACATACTTTTCTTGGTCCGAGGAGTATATCTTTGAATAAAAGACTCTTCGTCTAAGCTCTTAACAATTCCGTCAATCCAACCAAAACATAGCACTTCATCAAGCGCTTCTTTGCGATCCATTCCGCCTTTTCCGGAAGCCTTTTTATTAAACTTTACCCAAATTTCGGACTTCTTATCATAATTCTCTTCTAACCATTTCCGAAATTCCTCTGCAGTCTGAAAAAATACGCTCTGCATAATTATTTAGTTCTCCCCCAGCCGATTCTATTCCATATTCTTTCATGCAAAAAGTATAAGAAAGTATTAATAATATTCGCCACAGCTGTAATCTCAATACTTAATCTGACTTCTCCGGTTAAAAAATAGGTCACAATAAATGTTGAAATAACAATTAAGATTCTGTAGGTTACTGTTTTAGTTACTGATCTCTCGTATTTCTCAAAAAGCTTCACAGATTAATTATAGCCGAAAAATAAAGGGAGAATTAAGGGCAGCTTACTGCAGTGTACGAACCCGGATCACCATTGAGTATGCTGTTGTCTGGGAACCAGGCTTCTACCCGGTATGAATAATTCTGAGCTCCCGTTACTGTGTCATCATTAACAGCCACACCGGATGTTACACCAAACAAAGATTCAGATCCGGATACAGTTCTGTAAAGCTTATACATAGATGTATGAGGAACAGCGTCCCATTGTAGATGAATTCTAGAGGTTGCACCTCCGCCAACACAATAAGCTGAGGTGCTGCTGTTAAAATTCGGCTCAACACAAACATCTGCTGTTAGAGTCTCAGGCACCCCGGCAAGAGTTGTACTATCTGGAAACACCGCAACTATTCGATAATTATATTGCTGACCTGGATAGACTGTTTCATCATTTACAGCAATCCCAGAAGTCGCTCCAAAATAGGATTCAGAGCCTCCTGCTGGAGTTCTGTATATATTGTAATATGATGCATCAGCTACAGCATCCCATTGTAGATGAATTCTGGAAGTTGTACCTCCGCCAACACAATAAGCTGAGGTGCTGCTGTTGAGATTAGGGTAACCGCAAGTCACCGAGGTTATCGAATGACCAACTCCGGATAAAGTACTGCTGTCTGCAAACTGAGCAACAACCCGATAAGAATACTGCTGACCTGAATAGACAGTATCATCGTTTATAGCAATCCCAGAAGTCGCTCCAAAATAGGATTCAGAGCCTCCTGCTGGAGTTCGATAAACACTGTATCCGACAGCATTTGGAACACTAGTCCACCTTAAATGAATTCTAGGATCAGGACCGCTCAAACAATAAGTTGTCGTATAGTGGTTCCTGGTCGATGGTGCTAATGCTTTTTGCGCATCAACTCTTCCATATTGCCAATTAGTCCCCGTTCCACTAATCGGATCAGCAGTTGAGGTTAATATGTCATACATTTCCTGATTATTTAAGTATGAGTTCGCAGACTTAACAAGCGCGGCAACTCCAGCTACTACCGGCGAAGCCATAGAGGTACCTGAACTATATTTATAGTAACCAAACCCTCCAGTATTATTATATGTTGAATACAAATTATCTCCTGGCGCAGCTAGTGTCATGCTCGCGTGATAATTCGAAGTTGATGATTTAGCATCACTACTATTAGTATTTACCACCGAAATCACATGATCGCACAGCGCTGGCATATATATGTCATTCGCAGCCCCATTCCCACCTGCCGCCACAAGCAGAACTCCTTCGCTCCACGCATAATCTAGAGAGTCCTCTATTAGGCTATTACACTCATCATAGTTACCAGCAAAGCTCATATTAATAACATTTGCCCCATTATCTGCCGACCATTCTATCCCATTCGAAACGTCATCCATCTCTCCAGCTCCATCATCACGTAAAACTTTTGCATTCAGAAGAGATACTTTCGAACTTATACCAGCGACACCCAAAGAATTATTACTATTAGCAGCTACAATCCCAGCCACATGTGTTCCATGTCCATTGACATCATTAGTTCCATTTACTGAGGAGGTAAAATTCTCAGCCGCAATTACTTTGCCGCTTAAATCTTCATGAGCAGCCAAAATACCAGTATCCAAAACTGCCACTACAGCACTTGATGTCCCCTCCGTTAAATCCCAAGCTAAATCAGCCTTGATTTTTGCAGGAGCATACTGATTGGAATAGTAAGTATCATTTGGAGTATAAGCTGTTTCTAAAATGCCGTTCAGCTCAACAGCTTCGACCCCTTTAATTTTCCTTATAATGTCCGCCTGAGCTTTGAGTGTCTTAAATTCCTCAGAAGCAGAATTAACTTTTTTCTCTTCTTTATTTAGGGTTAGAACATACCACCGTTTCAACTTCGCTTTAGATTTCTCCCCAGCTTCGCTTTTTGCTCTGTCTGCTCCTTTTGAGAAGGAAGGTCTCATCTCCACAGCCCCATTAGCACGGACAAACTGATCAAGTCCCTCCACTCCGCTCACTACATCAGCTTTTTTAAAGTCTAGTCTGCCTGCTTGATCTTTTTGGATATTAGTTCTTATTACACTAGCAGTATCTTCAGATAATCTAATCAATATCTGATTGCTAACAAATTCAGGAGCTCGGTTCTTATCTCCGGTTGAATTTTCTGCGGCTTGCAAATCCCCACTTGAAGTAATCTGAAAAAGAAGTGTTAATACAGAAACTATTAAAGCGGCAGTTACGAAGGCTTTTCTTACCATTTGCAGACTTCAATAATCATAGTAACTCTTACCAAACTCTGCAATATACCACTTCTCCAATACTAATGATTTACGAGTGGAGCACCGCTTTCACCCCTAGTTCTAGGAGTTTTTATTACAAACACCGCAATAAATAAAGCCAGTATCATCAACCCGGAAGCCGTCAAAAATGCTCTTTTATAACCGGCCATAATTGCCATATCCCCTACAACCCCTGAAGATAAAGCAGCTACAGTCGCAGAATGCGCAACTACCGCTAGAATAGCCAGTCCTAATGCTCCTCCAATTTGCTGAGAAGTATTTATAAGCCCCGCAGCCAATCCAGCTTCATGCTTAGGTACCCCAGAAGTTGCAGCCACAGTAATCGCTACAAAAGATAATCCAAATCCGCAAGCCAGCACAATAAATGCCGGCAGCATATGGAATAAATAAGAAGAATCAACGTTTAAAAGACTCATCAAAAAAATCCCAATTGATGCCAGTGAAACACCAGTCATAACTAAAATCTTAAACCCGAACCTCCTCAAAAGTTTTGGCGCTTGGAAAGCAATGTTTCCTATAATTATCGGGACCGGTAAAAAGCTTAATCCGCTTTGAACTGGAGAAAATTTTAGAATATTCTGCACATACAAAGAACAAAAGAAAAACATTCCTAACGCTCCTGCCACAATCGGCATCATCATTAAATTACCACCCGTTACATTTCTGATTTTAAAAATCGATAATGGCACCAGCGGATGACTAACTTTACTTTCATTAAAAATAAAAGCCGCGATCATCAAAAAACTAACTGTTAAGGACCCCAAAGTCACAGTATTAGTCCACCCCGATTCAGAAGCCAAAGTTAAAGCATAAACCAGCGCCATTAGTCCTCCTGTTATTAAAACAGCTCCCGGCAAATCTAATTGTTTATCTTTCTCCTCTGACGCATGCGCTGGAACATATTTTTGGATTCCAATTATTGCTAAGATCCCTACCGGCACATTGACGAAAAAACACCACTGCCATCCCAGATACTGAGTTAATAAACCTCCCAAAAAAACCCCAGCTGCAGCTCCGCCTGATGCTACTAAACTCCAAATACTTAGTGCTTTGTTTCTACTGTCTCCTTCTTCAAATGTAGTCAATAAAATAGATAAAGCAGTTGGAGCCATAAATGCTGCCGCGAGTCCTTGAAATGCTCTTAAACCAATCAGCATCTCCGCCGACCCAGAGAGGCCTATTAAAAGTGACGACAGAGTAAAACCAGCAATCCCAAAAACTAAAACTTTTCGTCTTCCATACAAATCTGCAGTTCTCCCGCCCAGCATTAAAAATCCCCCAAAAGTTAAAATATATGAAGTTAATACCCATTGAAGCGAAGCATCATCAAACCCTAAAGCTTCTTTAATTTTAGGCAAAGCTACATTAATAATTGCGCTGTCTAAAACCACCAAAAACATGGTTAACGCCAAAAGCCATAGAATAATCTGTTTATTTGTATTGATTGTCTTTGTCATAACTCTCCCGACTAATTGAAAATTCTTTACAGAAGAATAAATTAATTCCTATTCCCGACCTCTTTTATCCTTGTTCTAACAATTTCAATTATAACCTCTTCCGGTAAATCCTTACTAATTTCAAAATGCAATGTCGTCCCATTTTCTTTAATACCTAATTTTTCCGCAAAATCTTTAGCTAATTTAAAACTCATTAAGTATAAACTCAAATAATCTTTCCCGTACCCTAAACTAATAATCCGTTTTCCTCTTAAAGAATATACCGGAACCTGATAACTAATGTATTCTTCAGCCTCAGGAATTGCTTTCTTGATTATTTGTCTCATCAGTCTCAGTGCCTTCTTATGAGACTCCGGCGCATCATCAAAATATTTTTCTACTTCATGTTTCTCTAGTTTCATATTATTTCTCTTAATTAAGAGCCGGAGTTTTAAATTCCGGCTTTTAATTACTCTTTCTCGACCATTTTGGCCAACTTGTCCAAAGATGAACTCCATCCTTCATCCATTCTGCTTGCAATCATTGCTTCCACAGCCGCCTTTGATTCAGGTTTTGGATATCTGATTATCAGTTTCGTCTTACCACTCTCTATCTCCTCAAAAGTGAAAGTTACTTCCATCTCATCAGGAAAATTAGGATCCATCCCTGCTTTATCAGGTCTGATTTTATCTCCATCCTCATTTGAGAAAAAATCAGTTACTACAATTTTCTCAAGAGGAATTATTTTTATATATTCTCCTCCGCTCCAAACTTTTATCACATTTCCATCAGGCATCGGACCTTCCATAGACGCGTGATACTTACCGCCTTCCCGAAAATCCATGTAAAAATCCGGAGAACTCCATCCTCCTGGACCCCACCATTTTTGCATTATCTCAGGCTTAGTAAATGCATCCCAAACCATTTGTTTAGGTGCATCAAAAACTCTTTCTATTATTAAAGCATTATCATCCATTATTATTCACCTCCTATCGACCCGCTTCAGTATTTTACGATCCTTGCGGAGAGATCGCTTGCATTAACTCTCCAATGAAAAATTCTAACAAGTTATCATTTCTTCTGTTCTTTTAGTATCTCGTCTAGTGCTGAAAATCGAACCTCCCAAACTTCCGTCAACTTTTTTAGCCACTTTTGTATCTCATCCACGGCATCAGGATTAATCTTATATATTCTTTGCTGAGCCTTCTTCTCCATACTAACCAGTCTAGCTTCACGCAGTACTTTTAGATGTTGAGAAATTGCCGGAGCACTAATTTGAAAGTTATTTGAAATATCGCTTGAACTTAATTGCCCTTTTTTTGCTAAAAGTTCAATAATCCCCCGCCTGCTTTTATCACCTAATGCTTGAAATATATCCACAACCCTAATATAAATCAGTCACTTAATTAAGTCAACACTTAATTACACTTCAGACACCCGCTCCAAAAAATCCTCCGACCAATAATCAAAATGATTCTCAGGTAAAACTAAAGCTCTTCTTGGCTCCAACTCTTTAATAAATTCTTCTGTGTGCGAAACAATTAATATTGCTCCCTGATAATCTTTTAAAACCTGCAGAATAATTCTTTGTGATAACACATCCAAATATGTTGTCGGCTCGTCTAAAACAAGTAAATTATAATTTTGCAGCAAAAGCAGTGCAATTGATAACCTAGTCTTTTCACCCCCAGATAATGTTCCCACTTCCTGATTAATTTTACTTCCTGGAAATAGAAATCTGGCCAATATTGGTCTGACAATATTATCAGCTAAATTTAACTCTCCCCGCGCCGTTTCAAGTAATGTTTTCTTAAAATCCAGATTCTCAAATTCTTGAGAATAATAGCCCACTTTGAGTTCTGGATCGCGTATAACTTCTCCGCTATCTGCCTCCAAAAACCCTAGGAGGATTTTTATTAATGTGCTTTTGCCAACTCCGTTTTGCCCGATCAAAGCCACTTTCTCGCCTCGCTCAATAACCAGATTAATATTTTCTAAAACTTTTTTATCCCCATACGATTTCGAAATATTGGCAGCTTTTATCGGTAATGCCCCCACCACCGCTGGATCTGGTAATTTAAATTTAATGGCTCTAACTTCAGCTGGTAAGTCCGGTAGGCCTTCTTTCATTCGGGCTACTCTTTTTTGCAGCTGAATTCGTTGTCTAACACCAACCACATTTATACTTTTCTCCAGCCTGTTAATAGTTTGCTTTTCAACATGAACTTGTTTCTTCAGCAAATTATGCTGCTCTTCTCTTAGCGCTAAAGCCTGAGTATAATTCCCTTTAAACTCCTCAACTTTTTTTAGATGCCCGTTAACCATAAGTATCTTATCTATATGCTTGTCCAAAAGCTCCAGATCATGCGAAATTAAAATTAAAGTCTTCGGATAATTACTTAGAAATCCCATCACCCATTTTTTTCCGGCAATATCCAAAAAGTTTGTCGGTTCATCAAGAAGCAAAATATCCGGTTCTGCTAAAAGCGCCCTCACTAATGCCAAACGGGTTTTCTGCCCTCCGCTTAAGGCTCTTGGTGATGCTTCCAAATCAAGCTCTGCCAGTTCGACCCCTGCCATCATTTTTAATAGCTGATATTCTTGTTTATCATTCTCCGGATTTAGATAATCCCGTATTGATACTGCAGCCTCCATAACCGGATCATGCTTAACTTCCTGAGGCACCACCCCAATGCTGCCGGTTGTTTCAATTTTTCCTTTATATCCTTTTTCCTCACCGCTGATAATTTTAAACAGCGTACTTTTCCCGGCACCATTTGGTCCGATAAGTCCCACCTTTTGTCCATCAGACACAGAAAACTCTGCATCCTCAAAAATGATATGGGTGTTATGAGAGAAATATAAATTACGAACAGAAAGCATTCGGGTATTATAACCGAAGGTTCGAAGCTTTGCTTCCGGATTTACTTCTGCCATGCAATCTTTCTCACCCTGTGCTATAATCCTACACTATGGGGAATTTCAACCGCAGCTTTAATAGAGATAGCCGACCAAACGGAGGCTCAGGCCGCTTTGATAGAAGCACCAGAGACCGCGAAATGCACAGAACAACCTGCAGTAACTGTGGTAAAGAATGTGAAGTCCCTTTTAAACCAACAGGTGCAAAACCAGTTTTTTGTAGTGATTGCTTTGAAAAAAACGGCGGCGAACAAAGAAGATCCAATGACCGCGATTATGCCCAAAGAAGACCAAATTTTGATTCAAACCGCAATTTTGAACGTCCACAATACAATGATCGCCCTCAATACAACGATCATCCCCGATATGAAGAGCGACAATCAGAACGCCCTCAGCAAAATAATGATCAATTCGCTTCCCTAAACGCCAAACTCGATCGCATTATTACGTTATTAACTCCTAAACCTGAACACAACAACGCCCCAGTATCATCTATGCCCTCTGAAGAATCAGCTCCAAAAGCTGAAAAAAAACCACGAGCTCCTAGAAAACCAAAATCTGTTCCTGCTGAATCTGAAGAATAATTCTCTGCTTACTCCTTAATACTAGTTCTTTTTAGCTGAACTCTCATTCATTTGCGCCTGTGCTTTCACTATTTTCTCTATTAAAGAAGCCGGCACCACTTCGTCCAGCGGAATTTTTATTGTCCCCTTCTCAGCC
Source organism: uncultured Gammaproteobacteria bacterium (assembly GCA_964392925.1). GTDB lineage: Bacteria > Patescibacteriota > Microgenomatia > Daviesbacterales > UBA10151 > JACPKO01. The sequence goes on along the minus strand of CAYMRP010000003.1, from coordinate 55,336 downwards.
AAGAAAGGTTTAAGTTCTTTTTCATATCTTTTAATAACCTCAGAACTCATCGCATAAATCGCAATATGTTTTTTCCAGTAAGCAAAATATATAAGCCGACCTTTGTATCCATAATAAGGCATCGCATAACTTATCTTCTCCTCGGCCTTAGGCACAGACTTTTTTATCGTTTCTCTAATCTCCCGAAGTTTACTTTGTATTTCCTCAGGAGCTCCCTCAATATAACTATCTACATCTTTTAAAGTACTCATTCCACCATCAAACCCCCAATTGCTCTCCATGCTAGAAGACCGCTCTCTATATTATAAACATGCTCATACCCTAGATTAACTAACTCTTCTGCAGCCATCATACTTCTTGACCCGCTTAAACAATAAACATAAACATTCTTTGATTTATCGGGCAATTTATCCAAAGCAGTATCGACTATCTCATCCAGTGGAATATTAATACTCTTCTCAATTTTCCCTCTCGAATATTCTTCCGGAGTCCGCACATCTATTAGTAAAATATCATCCCCAGCCTCTATAACTTTTTTAACTTCATCAGCACTAACCGGCAATACTTTCATAATAATTCCCTCAAATTCTTCTAATATCTTTTAAACCCATAAAAGTCATAAATAAAAGCACCGCCAATGCTATATAGGAATTATTTGAATTCAATAGCACTTTGATTAAAGGAGTATCCTGACTAAAAACTAAATGAAAAATTACTGATAAAGGCATTGTCAGCCAAAGCCACGAAGCTAACGTAATCTTTAAACGGACGAGTGAAAAAAGTTTTATCAGCAAAGGCGAAATAATTAAAATTCCCAGATATGCCAGAACTGTATCAAAAATCGTAAATGGCCCAATTCGATATTCCCGCAACATAGTTACATAATCCATTAATATAGTTTACTCCTTTGTTGGTTATTTATTAATTATTATTTGCAAAGTAGAGCGTTAAAAGCAAAAAAGATGTGACACCAATCACTCTGATTCTAAAATTCTTTGCTACAATTCTCGAGATGAATATTAACTTTGATCAAGTATTACAGCATGCAGTTGCCCCAATTGTCCTTATCAGCGGTGTCGGATTAATACTTTTGAGTCTGAATACTCGATACAGCAGTTCAATGACCAGAACACGCTTCGTCATAAATGAACTCGCGCATACTAATGACCCAAAACGGCGAGCTAATTTAAAAAGCCAGGTAAAAATTCTCCTTAAACGATGTGGAATCCTCAGACTAAGCATCGCCATGGTAATTGCCAGCACAGTGTTTAGCAGCTTAATTGTACTAATTGCTATCCTGGCTGCGATGCTCCAGTTTAAATCAGACTCCATTTTAATGGGTCTACTTTTCTTAAGCTGCATTTTTATCATGGGGGCCAATTTGCTATTCTTTTGGGATATCGTAATATCACTTCAAGCATTAAAACTAGAGATAACTTTTTCACTAAACTCGGTACCAGAAAATAAAGTCAATCTCCCCCGAAAGAAGTAGTTTAATCACTTGAGAGTATCTTTTTTCCAGCCTATAAGAATAGGTAGTGCAAACATTAAGGCGTAATATAGGTACACATCAGGTTTATAATATCCATCGGCTGGTTTAAATACTTTGACAAGGAAAAGATAATCACAGACTATGGCAATAACAGTCCAGACAGTTGCAATCAAAATATAGTACCGAAATGAATCCCCCTTCACTTTTTTGAGTAATACCCAAAGAGTTATTAATATTCCAAAAGGCATAATCACCCACCCCAACAGCCCAACAGGCACCACAGCAAACAGTAATATTCCCAGCATGTAACCAATAAACCAAAGGATAAATCCCCAACCAAATCCATCTTTCAAAAACTTTTTGCTCATATTAATTTTCTTTTCTGTATTTCCTCTAGAATTTTCCCGCCCAGTGGTCGACATTTACAATTTTTTGCATGCGCCAAGTGCCACTCCACTCTTTGATCAAGAGTCGGATTCTTAGGCATTTTATTCTCAACATGCCACTCCCTGTTCACCTTAGAAAGAAAATTTACTCTCTTGCTCTGTCCTAATATATTAGTTTGCATAGCTTTACTATACCTAGTCTTGAGAAATTTTATGTGATATAGCTCACTCTGCTAAAGAAGAAATTTATTTGGACGCAGCTTTATAATTACTGCTTATGCTTGGGAGTTTTATTCGCCAGCTTTTCGGATTGCTTCAAGATCAAGTTTTTTCATTGGCATAAAAGCAGCCGTTACAGCCTCTGCTTTTTCAGGATCTCTCATCATTTCATCCAAAATTCTTGGAGCTACCTGCCATGTTATACCAAATTTATCTGTGCACCATCCGCATTGTTCTGCCTCAGGAACCGCTGAAAGTTTCCCCCAGAAGAAATCAATTTCTTCTTGTGTTTCACATTCAATAATAAAAGATGTTGCACCATTGAGTTTAAATTGTTCATTAGGGCCACCGTTCAGAAACATAAAGCTTATTCCATCAAGTTCGCATTCAGCAGTTAGAACAGATCCTTCGGATATCCCTCCAACTTCTTCTACTCCCTTAGGTGCTTTTGTGATGTCTCCCATTTTTGCAGTGTGCTCACCAGGAGCAGAAGTAAAAGTGTTGATATAGTAATTTGCAGCCTCTTCTCCGTTGTTATTAACAAACCAGATGCATGTAATTAGTTTACTCATTTTATTTGGCAGAAGAAAATTCTATTAACCATTCAATGCCGTATTTATCTCGAAACATACCCGCATATGAGCCCCAAGGACTGTCTCCCATCGGTCCTTCTACTTCTCCGCCCGCCGAAAGGCCCGCGAACAATCTATCCGCCTCTTCTTTACTTTCCGTGTTTACCAAAATCTTGCTTCTATTCTCACGCTCATTCACTTTCCCTAAAACCTCAGGAACATCATTGGCTATCAATAGAGCACCTTCACCAATAGGTAAGGCAATATACATTATTTTATCTTCTTCTTTTTCTGGCACCGGGAATTCATCACTGGCAATATCTTTAAAACGCACCACTTTCGTAAACTCTCCACCGAATACTGATTTATAAAAAGTAAATGCTTCTTCTGCATTACCGTTGAAGTTAATCCAAGTACTTAATGTTGCCATGCGTAAAATGATATCAAATTAAAGTAATTTGATAAAGAGCTTTTATTTGGCTCCCCCGCCTAGATAACACACTCTTTTTGCTTAAGCAAAAAGGCAAACTTGCTTCCGAATTTAAACATCGACGATTCTTTATTGTTTGAATCATTCGACGCAAACTCACAAAAAAGCCGGTCACAAGGACCGGACTTTTTGTAAGCTCCCCCGCCTAGATTCGAACTAGGAACCTTTTCGTTAACAGCGAACTGCTCTACCATTGAGCTACAGGGGAATATTTAGTTGTACGCGAGATTTTAGCATCTCCGGACTTTTGGGTAAAGTCTTAATTGCCTCGAGCCTGGGCGCTTGACTAGATGCTCACCTTTGTTCTATTGTAAGAAAAGTCCTTTTTTTAAAAAACTGTTAAGGCTGAGGTCTCCTAAACCTGCAAATACTTTATGGATAAAGAACATCTTGAAACTACACCTTTTGAATACAGCGGCCACAACGAGACCCGCATTGATCAACAAGTAAACCAGGTCAAAAACAATAATACCCAAGGCTCAATCCTCTTCTCTCAAAAACCCGCCAAAAAGAAAAAACCTTTTAAATGGAGCCGCATCAGAAGTTTTTTTATCACTCATAAGCAGTTAAAACGTTCCATGGAATTCAGTGTTCACACTACTGGAATCCACCTCCTCCATCACGCTGTATTTCACTCAGACAACGGCTGTAAAATGTGCCGGGTTTATATCGAAAAAAACCTCTTTTAGCGTTTATTTCCAGACTTGGCTAAGCTCATCAATTAGTTTAAAATTACCCTTCGTGCTTTTTTATGGAAAGATTCAAAAAATACAGATCCGTCATATTAATAGGCCTCGTCCTCGGAGCTGCCCAATTTTATAGTCCGGAAGCCAACGCACAATCCATACCCTCAGTGGAACAGCCCTCCACCCCAACGCCCTCACCTCTTTTTACCGTACCGGACTCAATTAATACCCACCGCGAATTAACCCGGACTCAAAAGCCACTCCCTCTTAATCCGGCTTTTCGCCCAATGCCTGAAACAAACTATAGCGAACCAAAAGACCATGATCTCATAATTACTTGGACCGCAACTGAGATGGGAATTTCTGAAAAAGCTGTCCGCAAATTAATAATGTGTGAAAGTGAATTCAACCCAAAAGCTGTCAATCCTGTTACCGGAGCCCGGGGATGGTGGCAAATTATGCCTGAACACACACCGGAATTCGAACTACGAAATTGGAATTATGAATTAGATTCATTAAATCCTTATAGAAACTCAGTTGTCGCAGTAGAAATAAAAAGAAAACAGGGACTTAGCGCTTGGAGCTGTAAAATTTAATTATTCTAAATAATCTCTTAACTTCTTTGCTCTAGTAGGATGTTTTAATTTTCTAACCGCTTTTGCCTCAATTTGACGAATTCTCTCACGAGTAACCCCGAACTCACGTCCCACTTCCTCAAGAGTCCTCTGTTTACCATCCTCTAACCCAAATCTAAGCTGCAAAACCCTCTTCTCTCTCGGAGATAAAGTATCCAAAACCTCATCTAAATGATCTTTAAGTAATTCTCTGGTTGCCTGTTCATCAGGCTTTAGTCCTGGAGCCTCGATAAAGTCCCCTAATTGAGAGTCATCCTCGTCCCCGACTGGTGTTGCCAAAGATGTTGGTTCTTGGGATACCTTAACGATCTCACGGGCTTTTGATGGTTCTATGCCTAAAGCTTCTGCCACTTCCTCAGGGGTTGGCTCACGACCTAATTCCTGCATCATTCTTCTTTGGGTTCTATTAAAGCGGTTAATAGTCTCAACCATGTGTACTGGAATACGGATAGTTCTGGCTTGGTCGGCAATCGCCCGAGTTATAGCCTGACGGATCCACCATGTTGCATAAGTAGAAAACTTAAAACCTCTTTGCCAATCATATTTTTCTACCGCCCTCATTAGTCCGATATTTCCCTCTTCAATTAAGTCTAAAAGACTCATTCCTCGTCCAACATACTTTTTAGCGATAGAAACAACTAACCTTAAATTTGCTGAAATTAATTTATGCTTGGCTAGAGTTTTACCCTGCTCAACTTGTTTTGCCAGTTCTATTTCCTGAGCTGCAGTCAAAAGTGATACTTTTCCAATGTCTCTTAAATATTGTCTGACTGGATCAGTCACCGCCCCTTCGTCCAAAGCCGCGAGTACCTCAAGTTCCCGCTCCAAATCAGTTACCGATTTACCTTCTTCAGGCTCTTCAGCAGTAGTCTCAAATACATCAATCGAAAGGTCTATGAGTTTTAAGTAGAAGTCATCAAGCTCGAGCAAAACCTCCTCTGGCTTAGGAAAAACCTGCAGAATTTCTTCCTGCGTGACGAATCCGCGCTCTTTTCCAATTTTGAGCAATTTTTTATCATCAAGTACTATTTGTTTTGTTGATCGTCTAGCCAATCGGAATAATTTCCTTTCTTTCGGCAGCTCTGACTGCCATTACTAATTAAGAACTTATGAGATCGCTTGCAAAAAATTTCCAGTGGAAAGTTTTTGACAAGGGCAAAAGTTCATAATCTCAAATTAATTTTTGGGGATAGAAAAAAGTATCCTGGCAATAGCTGTCGTCCCCTGTTCGCGCAGCTTTGTCAGCTTCAATAGAAGCGTAATCTAAGTATTCTACCCTATAGGAAGCCCTGGAACAAGTATTAGGTTTAAATCCGAAATTCTAATATCAAAATCCGAAACTAATCTCTTAATATTTTAATACTTTGAATTTAAATATAGTTCAAATTTCATGCTTCGTGCTTCGGATTTACACTAAAGATTCTTCAACTTCACCGATAAATCTCTAAATCGCCTGTTTAAAGTCTCCAAACTCTCCTCTTTTCCAAACTCCTGAGCATTCTTTATTTGCAGCCTCAATTTCTCCAGTGACGCTTTAATCAACATCTTTTTAAGCTCAGATACAATCAAATCAAGCTCTTTCTGCCAGACAAATTTATCCCGCAGCTTTTCTTCTATCTCCAGCAGATACAATTTATCGGTTAAATCTACAAATTCCGGCGGCAGAGTCTTAATAAACTCTGATATCTTAAATTTCTCTGATTTAAAAGAAATCGAATCCAAAAATAAAACGAGTAAAACATATACCTGTTTGAGCTCTTCCTGAGTAAAAAGTGTTTCCGGGAAATTAGGCACAAAAGATACGTCTGCCGGCTGATGTAACAGCATTGAGATCAGGTATCTTTCCAACATCTCCCGCCTGTCAAAAGTGACAGCTTTGATAGGTGATACTGCCGCCTCCGGTTTTTGCTCCTGAACTTGCTTATAAACTGGCAGCGCTGCAGTTTTTTGATAATTATTTAATTCCTCTCGCACAAAATCATCTTTAACGCTTAGAAATGCCGATAATTTTTCTATATAGTGCTCCCGGGTAATAGCATCAGAAATCTTAGACCATATTGGCAAAAGCTCAGCCAGAATCGATCTTTTGCCCGCTGCTTGCTTAGGACTAAACCTAACTCCTGCTGATTTTAGATAATAGTCATAAATTGGAATTGCCTCATCTACTGCTTTCTTCCAGGCTTCCGGCTCACTTTTAACTAGCTCCGCTGGATCTTTTACCCCTTCAAAATCAATTACTTTTATATTTAACCCAGCTTTATCGGCAATCTCAATTCCTCTCCTTGCTGCCGCATCACCGGCTAAATCAGTATCAAAACAAAGTAGTATTGTTCCTGCATATTTCTTTAATTCTTCAACCTGAGCTTCAGTTAAAGCCGTTCCTTTCGAGGCTATGATGTTTTTCACTCCTGACTGATAAGACATTAAAAAATCCATCTCGCCTTCAACAATAATCGCCTCACCTTTGTCTTTAATAGTCGATTTACTTAAATTAAGTCCCAGTAAAAATCTGCCTTTATCAAATAATCGCGTTTGAGGAGTATTAATATATTTTGGTAATTCATCCCCTAATACCCGGCCTGAGAACCCCAAAACCCGGCTTCTGATATCAAACAGCGGAAACATAATCCGTCCCCTAAATCTGTCGTATCCGCCTTTTCCTGAGGGCACAATTAATCCTGAATCTGTCAATTCCTCAGTCGTAAAACCTCTTTTTCTCAAGAATTTTACTAAAGTCTCCCAATTTTGAGGTGCATAACCAATACTAAACTCCTTAATAGTTTTCTCTGTTAATCCTCGTTTTAATAAATACTCCAAAGCAGTTTTTCCAACTTTATTCTCCGTAAGTAGATAATTATAAAATTGAGCTGCTTTCTGATTTACCTCGTATAATCTTTCAATTGTGTGATCTTTCGGTTTACCGGATTTTTTTAATACGACACCTGCTTTTAAAGCTAAAATCTCCAGCGTATCTTTAAACTCAAGCCCCTCCTTCTCCATCACAAACTTAAAAATATCTCCGCCTTTTTGGCATCCAAAACAATGCCAGATCTGCCTCTCCGGCGAGACCATAAACGATGGCGATTTTTCCTGATGAAATGGGCAATTAGCTTTAAAATTAATTCCTGCCTTTTTAAGAGGAATATATTCCTGAATCAGATCTACAACATTAATTTTGGTTTTTATCAGTTCAATATCGTCTATTGGGGCATCTCCTTTACTACAGATATTTTAGTCTACAGAGGTGAAGGCAAATAATACCCCAAATTAATACCGAAGGCAATTCTCACCAGATTCTTTCACTTATTTTACTCATCATTTGAAAAACTTCTCTAGAATAACATTTAAAGGAGGTACCAAAGATATGGCATATTTAATTGGCTGGGTACTTGGAGTACCACTCTCTGTACTAGCCCTCGTATGGCTCGTTAGCCAAATATTCTAATAGTGTGACCTACCAATATTTTGAACAACCGCGGGTATAAAGCCCGCGGTTTTTAGTGTATCTGCGGAGAGGGAGGGATTTGAACCCTCGATACCTTGCGGTATACACGCTTTCCAAGCGTGCGCACTAGGCCACTATGCGACCTCTCCTAACATATGGAGCATAGCTCGCATTCTGCGACCTCTCCAAGTGTTCAATATTATACCCATATGAGTTAAGATAGTCACGACTAGTATGGAATACCAATTTTGTCCCAAATGCGGCAGTGATACAGAAAGAAAACTTCCTAACTTACTTATCTGCAACAACTGCAACTACAACTTCTACATCAACCCCGCTCCAACTAGCGGTTTAATAATTGAAAACTCCAAAGGTGAAATTATGCTGGTAAAGCGTGCTCTTGAGCCTAAAAAAGGTTATCTGGATATTGCTGGAGGCTTTGTTGAGCCTGACGAATCTCTTGAAGAATCGGCCATCAGAGAAGCCAAAGAAGAACTCGGAGTCGAGATAGTTGATGTAGCTTATTTTAGTTCCTATTCAGACGAGTATCTATATCAAGAGGTTAATATCAAAACTTTGGGATTCATCTTAACTGCCAAACTAATAGATGAAACAAAAATCCAGCCTGCAGATGACGTTGATGAAGTGATATTCTTTAAGAAAGATGAAATCCCATTTGAAAAAATTGCTTTTGAAGGAGTTAAACAGGAATTAGCGGAGTATCTTAAGCAATCGGACTCGCTTCAATAAATGTAATTAGAGCTAGGGGATTAATCAGTAAAGCTTATTTTTAGTAAAAGCAAGTATTCAACATTACCCGCTCCCCCCAAAATTGGTGACTCTGTCTCTTCTAAAACCTCAAATCCTAACTCTTCCACTTTTTTCTTAACTAATTCTTTAACCTCCCCCAGTTTTTCCATTTTTAAAACCCCTTTAACTAAATCCTGTTTCTCGGCTTCATAATGCGGCTTAAGTAGTGCAATTACTCGCCCCTCCTCTTTAAGAAACTTTTTAACTACTTTTAACACCAGCCCTAACTTTGTCCATCCCGCATCAATTGTTATTAAATCAACCTGCTCTGGCAATTCTTCCAAATGCAGTATATTCGTCCGCTCCATCACCACAACTCTCGGATCATTCCTTAACTTCCATGCTAATTCTCCATAAGCTGTATCCAGGGCATACACCTTAGAAGCCCCGTTCTGCAGCAAACAATCAACAAATCCTCCAGTTGAAGACCCCACATCCAGCACCACTAAATCTTTTGCCTTAACTTTAAAAGCTTCAATTGCATACTCTAATTTTAATCCGCCTCGGGAAACATATTTATTCATTATAAAATGGTCAAACCATTAAACTCTCGACCAAACAATTAACAATTAACAATTAACAATTTAATTTAGCTTAATTTTTAACGCTTTCTCTAAAAAGTCCCTATCTTTCTTAAAAGTTAAAAGTGTTAAAGCCTCTTTAGGATCAAACCATTTCACTTCTAAAACTTCTTCATCTTGAGGTTGAATTGCACCCCACTTATATTTGAGTAAGTAATAAACCACCTGCTTTAATATCTTCTCGCCACTCCTTGAAAATACATACTGCGAATCGCCTAGTTTTTTTACAATCTCTACTTCAATATTAGTCTCTTCCCTCACCTCTCTTAACGCGGCCTCTTCGTTCCGCTCCCCTGTCTCAACATGACCCTTAGGAAACCCCCAATATGCTTTTGATGGGTCTTTAAGAGCAGCATTTCTTATCATCAAAACTAGTCCATCTTTTATTACTATCCCTCCAGCTGAATATTCTCTTTTCATCTTTTGTGCAATTCTACCAATTTTTAGTACAATACGCATACTCTTAGATTTTTTGCCTTCGTAGCACAATGGATAGTGCACCACGTTGCGGACGTGGAGGTTGTGGGTTCGAGTCCCGCCGAAGGCGCAATAATACTCTCTTTCCAGATTTGCACAGCAAATCTGAGAGGAGGAGGAATGCAAGGTCGCAGTCGATCACTTTAGTGATTGACGGAGACATGAAATGAACTCCGACGAGGTGGGGTCGCATAGTGGCCTAGTGCGCATGTTTCGAAAACTTGTATACCGCAAGGTATCGTGGGTTCAAATCCCACCCCCACCGCACTAGCTCCTGATCATTTACTTATAAAAAATATAGACGATAACGCCTCCAACGATCATATTAACGACTCCTGTGATCATAGCCTGAGTGCCATATATCCAATACATTCCTCCCGCACCCCTCAAGGACACAAAGAATATCTCTCGTTTTATCAGTGCATATATTCCAGTAATTGCATAACCTACCCCAAACCCAAAACCAATCCCTATAATCGGATCCTGTTTATTAATTAAGGAGTAAAAAATTCCAATTAATACCGTTAATGCAACAACGAAAAAAATGTTTTTACTAATAAAATTCTCTTTCCTAGGTTTCATTTAATAGGAGTTTCAAGCGGAAAATTCTTTTGTAGAGATTCACTCCATTTCTCCAAAGTCGATTTAGGCGCAATCTCATGAAACGGCAAAAACCTAGCGGTTACTCTTTGAAGTTCATCCTGATGTGCATCCCCCATCACCAGCATTAAAAGTCCTGGAAATCTAAACTTGGTTAAAACATTTAGTATATTCTGACCTTCCTTTTTGGAAAACCAAAATGAATCCAATTCCTCCCAATGATAAAAATGATCCCCAACTGTAATCCCCTGAGTTGATATTTTATATTCAATATCAGTCGGCGGCGTAAAGTTTAAAACATAAACCAAAAACCCTAAAGCCAGAAGCGCCCCAATTAATAATCTTTCTCCCCAGAAAAAAGCAATCAGCGATACTAAAATTATCAAAAGAGCCACAGTCGTGTAATAGGAGCGCTCTTTCTTTCTGTATGGCCGTGAGGGTGCTTTCCATGAAACCAGAGTTCTAACCGGATCATAATATTCGTTATATGGCTCATGCTCGTACATTTCCTGAGGGTGCCCGGACATCAATTCAGGTCTATCCAAAGGTGAAGAGAGAAGATCTTTTTTATGATACTTGGGCATATATCTAAGCGACTTCAATTAATTACGATCTGAGTCGCGAGATCGCTTTAACAAGGACGATATTTAGTTTAGCATAATTTTATTGATGCGGAGAGGGAGGGATTTGAACCCTCGGTTGGATTACTCCAACAGCGCATTAGCACTGCGCCGCACTAGGCCACTATGCGACCTCTCCTAACATATGGAGCATAGCTCGCATTAGATAGTTATACACCGCGAAGCGGTGGAACTATCGCATGAATACTGCTTTGCAATATTCATATGCGACCTCTCCTGATACATAGAGCATAGCTCCGTGTTAGAGCTGTATTATATCGCATATTTGTTTGATTGAAATAACAATGCCTTATCAATATACTTTTAGTCGTCTCATCATGAACAATATCCGGCTAGACCAATCTTGGAAATCTGCTTTAACTGAAGAATTCTCTCAGCCCTATTGGCAAGAATTAACCAGTTTTGTCCGTGACCAATACCAAAAAACCCAAATCTATCCCCCTGCCCCAAATATATTCCGCGCCTTCGATCTAGTCCCTTTCGACAAGGTTAAAGTTGTCATCATTGGCCAAGATCCCTACCACGGCCCCAATCAGGCTAACGGTCTTTCTTTCGCTGTAAATGATGGCGTAAATCTTCCCCCATCACTCCAAAACATTTTCAAAGAAATAAAAAACGACCTCAAAATTGACCCGATCCCCTCAGGCGATTTAACCCGCTGGGCCAATCAGGGCGTTCTAATGCTAAATAGCGTCCTGACAGTTGCAGCCGGCAGCCCTGCTTCGCATAAAAATAAAGGCTGGGAAACTTTTACAACTGCTGCGATCAAAGCACTTAACCATCACCGCCAGAATATAGTCTATTTATTATGGGGAAAATATGCCCAAGTCAAAGGTGAAATCATTGATAGAAATAATAATCTGGTTCTCTCCTCTGCCCACCCGTCCCCTTACTCAGCATCTATGTTTTTCAATAACCACCATTTCAGCAAAACTAATGACTACCTGAAAAAAAATAATATCAAACCCCTAGACTGGCATTAAGTCAGGCTATACATCCGCTTTTCACCCTCCAGCTCAACAGCCACACTCCCTTTCTTAAAACTCCCCAGTTGATCTTCTGATAGTGGAACCAGGTAAGGCTGAATCTGTTTTTGTCCCTGCTGATTATCACTTCTTATTAAATAATTCATCGGATCAAAAATAAACGGTTTATCCTTGTTCTCTCCCAAGAAGCTCAATAGATATACATGCCCACCCCCCGCATTATCATATCTGCCGCTCCCATCCGGCAATGCCGTCTCCATCACTCCTGCGATTAACATACTTTTTTCACCTCCAAAAGTAATTAATTCTTGTGCTAAAGAAGCAATTTCAGTGCAGGCTCCTGTGCTCTCGCCAGCGAATTCATCAATCTCCCTTCGGCTCTTTTCTTCATACTTTCTAATATTATTAGAATCAGTATTTTCATCAGGAACACCAAAATAAGAAAGTACTATATCTTGAGTTGCTCCAATAATGGCTGCCTGGTCTCGGGTTATACCTGTTTCAAACTTACGCCCCTCCAGAGCATTGAAATAAGTAAGGTACCTTTCTCCAAACTCTGCAAACTGCTGAGCCAGTCTTTCCTTGTTCATCACCAATGTTTGCTTCTGATGCCCCTTAGCAAGTTCTGTGCCAGCCGGAATCATGCCTTCATACATAAATAGTCCTGGTTCAACTTGGGACATCGGAATCCCGGCTTTACCCACTTGATTACCAAAGGGAGATTTAACCTTATCTGCGTTATTGTTATAGTCGACTTCAAGCTGTAAATGCCCTAAATGAGAATAACGTCTGTCTAGTGGTTTTGCTTCACTTGAAGCCTTCTTAAATAAATCCCCATGCACTACAGAACTTTTTTCTAAATCTCCAGCAATAAAATCTCCAATACCAGCGCCTCTTTCAGCCTCAAATTCCATTTTTAAATTTGCCGCTACTCCTTTAACTTGTTCAGCCTCAAACTCTGGTAAAGCCAAACCACGGCTAAGTTTTTGCGTTTCTGCAGTTTTTATTACATCTTTTCCAATAGAGTCGCCCATATAAATCAATATAACAAAT
>CAYMRP010000003.1:0-42253 GCA_964392925.1 uncultured Gammaproteobacteria bacterium | reverse complement strand
GCATCTATGTTTTTCAATAACCACCATTTCAGCAAAACTAATGACTACCTGAAAGAACATAATTTAGATCCTGTCGATTGGAAATAATTATCTCGCCACAGTTAAAGCCCAAACACTCCCCGCCCCACTCCTTTTTAAAATATAACCACACTCTTTCAGAGTCGAACCCGTTGTCCAAACATCATCAATTAAAAGAATCTTTACACCGGATAATTGAAGACCGGCAACTACCTCAAAAGCATTTTTAATATTCATTCTTCGCGCTTGAGCTTCCAACTTCATCTGCGGCGTAGTATTCCGAATCCTTTTAAGAGTCTGTTGATGTTTTAGTCCTAACCTCGAAGCAAACATCTTTCCTAAAAGCTCTGACTGGTTAAAACCTCTCCAATTTTGCCTTTTATAATGAAGCGGCACTGCAGTTACAATCCACGATTGCCCTTTGTCCTTTTTAATTTTATCTAAAAGCAGCGGTGAATTTTTTGCCCAATACTCAACTGTCACATCAACTAATTCTTTAGCAATCTCACTTACCCACTTATACTTTAATTTTTGAATCGCTTTTCTCAAATGCCCCTCATAAACGCCTAAACTCCAAAGTCCATCCAGACCGTATTTACGTTTACAAACCGGATGTATCACTCCGCCTAAACTCTGTCTCTCGCAAAACGGACAAACAAGTTCAGTCTGCTTAATATCCCTCACGCAGTTTGAACAAAAATACCCTCCATACTTTCCACACCCCACACAAGTTTTTGGAAACAACAAATCAAGAAGGTTCATAGTTCTGCGTTCACGGTTCATCGTATAACAGAATTTTTTATTTTTCTATGAACTAACTAACCAATAACGAATAACAAAAATCCCAGCGTTATTGCTGGGATTTTTCTGGTGGAGACGCCGAGATTTGATCTCGGGTCTGAAATAGTGTTTCTAAAAACGTCTACAAGCTTGTCCGATTTTATAATTAGATAAAAGTTTGTAACCAAACCGGCAGGAATTCTTTTATCTGATTGAGTTATCTTTAAAGGTCTTCTGGATCAACCAACACCAAAAGCTTTGCATCCTAGCTGTGTATTACCTTAGGCTTCCACCAGGAAGAGAAGATCCTAAAGCAACCGTTACGCTTGAGCGATACGGACAGCTGGTTGCCCAGCTAGACCGAGAACGCCTGCATCGATTTGACTTGCAAATCGCGCCATAGCGGTACGAGCACTTTTAAATGTGTCGTTTGTGTTTGAAACAATATATTACGCTTAATGTTTCCTTAGCGGCTTGCAGTTTTCAAAGTGCTACTCCGTCGAATCAATACGTCCCCAGAGATATGTATATTAACACAATTTGAGGCTAAAATCAAACTCAGGCACTTATTCTCTCCGTGAATCATTACCCTTAATTCCCCTCAAATCCTGCTCAATTTTCCTTGCCTCATCCCTCGCCTTAATCACCTTACGTTTATCAAACTGCTTCTTTGAAGTTCCCACCCCCAGCTCCACCTTAAACATATTATTCTTCTCATAAATTGAGAGAGGAATTAAATGATTCGTACTCCCCACTAAAGCTCTTATCTGATTCCTATGCATCAAAAGCTTTCTTTCTCTTTTAGGATCATAATCTTTAATCGCTGCATTTTGATAAGGCGGAATAAAAGCGTTTTTCAAAAACACCTCTCCATTTTGGACCCGCGCAAACGAATCCGATAAATCCCCCCGCCCTAAACGTAAAGATTTAACTTCTTGACCATGTAAAACTATCCCTGTTTCAAAGGAATCAATAATCTCATAATTAAATCTGGCTTTTTTATTGTAAAGTTTCATTGTTTGCAAGAAGCTTTGCTTCATTAAATAGCTTCATAGGGAAATTATAATGTAACTGGACGATAGAGGATAGAGGATCGAAGATTGTTGTAGGAAATGGAAAATAGATGATAGAAAATTTACCTTCAACCTTCAGTCCTCAAAGGACCACCCTCTATCATCCACCGTCTACCGTCCAACTACCTCAAAGGAGTTCTATAAATTTTATTCTCAATTAGTAAATAAATTTGCTTCGCTTCCTCATCCACAAAAAAGTCATCAGCTTTTGAAAATTCCGGATTAATATACTGCGCCAAATACTCTCCATTCTTTTTAGTAACTAAAATTCTACCGCTAAATTTATCAAGTATAAAAACCGAGTCCAGCTCCTCTGGTACAAAAATATCATCAATCTGAGTCAGCGGCTCATTTAATCCCCCCAATGCAAAAAAATCACTATTACCTGCCGTAAACTTTAAAATATCCGGCTGAGCGGTTAATACCCAAACTGAAAAATCGATCACCAGTCTTTTCGCTAAACCCAAGTTAGACTCTGACCTTAAGTATTCGATCTTACTTGAATATCCGCTTTCAGTCGGCGCATATTTCCAAATTTGGTTCTTCCCGGAATCAAGAGCATAAATATTACTTGAAAATGCAAAAATATCTTTAATCTCCCCCCATTCCGGATCTCCAGCCGTCACGCTCGAAGCTTTTCTGGTATCTATATCAATATGTGTAATCCCTTTATCCGGCGCATAAACAAAGGCATGTGACCCATTCAAAGATGCTATTTGCCCATTCCCAAACTGCTGCGCTCCTGCCAATATACTGGGTGTTTTAAGCTCTGTATCAATCGAAACTAAAGACTTCTCAGTCGTGTCTAATAATAAGATCTTCCCCACCGAAAAAGACATTTTATCTGTTTTATATGTTTGTTTTATTAGATCAAGGCTAATAAAAAGTTCCAAATTAAAATTCTTATATATCCTTAAAACCTCAGCTTCTTTCTCCTCGATCCGACCTTTAAGTTCTTTAATTTTTGGATTCTCCCGGTCCAATCCTTCCGCCTCAGCCAGTCTCGATTTAGCCTGATTTATCTTTTCTCCGGCCATTTTACTGTCACTATCCCGAAGTGCTGATGCTTCGTTTAAATTAGTCTCAACGGAGGTAATTAAGTTATCGAATCTTTTATTTGTTTGCGAACTCCGCCCCTCCATAAACAGATATCCCCCTCCTGCCAGAACCAAAACCATAATTAGAATTACTATCCCTAAAAGCAATTTCCTATTTATTCTCCTCAAAAATCCTAACAATCGCCTCATAAATTTATGCAGAAATATCCATAAATTAAAACTGGGCATTTTGAATTTAATTTTCATCTCCGGCCTTGGAAAAACAAATGTGGATTCTTTCTCAGGATTAACCTTCCGGGGTAAAAAGTTCTCAATCATAATAAACGCCACCGGCATAATATTTTTAACCCCTGCCAACTCTTCCTGATTCTCACTTTTTAATTCATCTGAAACAAAAATCATTTCCGAATCATCAACATTTTCCAATTCTAAACTGGCTGCCTGTTCAATTATTTGCCTATCCCAATTAACCTGATTTGCTTCTGAGATTGGTTTTGCCGATAAGACAATTACTTTATCTCCTGGCTGCAAAAATCCGGATACCACTTTTTCTTGAAAATTATCTCCCTCAACTACCGGTGACAACCTACCATCTCGCAAAATCTCGACAATATTCCGCCCTGATTGGAGAACATAAAACACATTTTCTTTCGCACAAAATAAACTAAATGTTAAATTTTCTACCTTTGAGAATTCTGATTTTATTGTTTCAGCCAATGAATGAAGTTTCTCAGTTACTCTCTCAAATGGCGCACTAAACTGATCCTCCAAATTTAAAATTCTTTGGCGGACATAAATAAACACATCTTCACCTTCTGCGCTTATGACCAGACCAAATACCGGTTCTGCATAGTCTTCAGGAAAGACTCGCGGAAAGAGATAGGCCTGGGCAGTAGAAAAGTCGGTGTTTGCGCCAATAAACTTAGCAAACTTCAACATTTAAATTAAAAAAGTCCGATAAACAAAACGATCACTCCGAGAGCAAGGCCAGCATACAAAATCGCAATTGCTTTTAGAATCCCTCCGCTCTCTGTCTTAATCGTATCTGTCATTAAATTAACCTGTCTTAAAACAATCAGTGTGAATATAAAGTAAATTATCCCAAAAATCAAAAAACCAATCTCAAAAGCCCCCGAGATAATATTTACAAAAACCAGTCCGATTGGCGCAGCAGACGCAATTGGCGCAATCGATTCTATTGGTAAAGCTTCCATTAGTGGTGATCCCCTCCCATCGCTTTTCTAGCCCTTTGCAAATCCTGAACTTTATCTGTCACAACGTCAGGCCGCGGTACTTTTTCAAATAAAATCCGTTTCTGCTCTGCAGCGGTTTCTATATGAACATTTCCAAAATGAAATAGCGACCCTAATATTCCATCTACATTATGAGAAATAACTTCAATGTCATTTAATGAAATCTCAACTACTTCTTTCGATAAAAGTGAATAAAAATTAACATCGACAATATGTATGTTCGTCACAATATAGACATTAAAATACCAGCTTAAAAATTGTTCAAAAGCATAAGCCATCACTAGAAGATAATAAATAATCAAACCTCCAATCAGTAAGTTCAAAGGAATCTGGACTGCGTAATTAAACCCCAAGAATGCATCCAGTTGTAAAAATATGGCCGGAAAAACAAGCAAAACTATTGTTGTGCTGACCCAAAAAATATTAACAAAAGCGTGTTGTCTTAGAAACAACTCAATTACCTCATTGTCCTCTTGCTTATCAAATTTAATCTTACCGGGGTTTTGGAATAAAGCGGGGAAAAAGCTGAATCTCATCCTCCAAGCATAATATCACACTTCATTCTGAAAACAGAAAACTGCTGACTATTTAGTCTCAATATTATATAAGGGTGATTTAATAGACACATACCCAGGTGCTCTCAAATTAAACAAAGTTTTAAAATCATTGCCCGAAACCGATACCGTTCCTTTATTTGTAGAGAAAGATACCGTCGCTGTTGCTCCTCCATCACTATAAACTACCGTTACCGATCCTACGGAAGTCACCGCTCCACCATGATTATTAGCCTTATCCCTCATCTCTGAATAAGAAAATGGATTACCAGGCCAGCATGAAGTATCAACTGGTGAAATCCGGTCTGTTTGGTCATTCGCTTTATAAACAATATACGCATTCAAAATATCTGACATTTGCTCCTCATTTAACCACGGATGAGACTTACCGCATGTTGCCCCACTTCTATCTTTATACCAACCTTTATAAAACCAAGGTGACCCTGCAATCTTCTCCCAGGCTTCAGGAGTCCAGCAATTCCTTGACCCGCATTTTGTATCCCAACCTGAATTATTCCCATACCCCCCTGTTGTTGAAGAATATTGTGCGTTAGGTCCGCCTTCTAAAACCCAACCTTTAGTTTCATTAACCGCCTGCTCCCAAGCTCCGCCTTTATTGGAATCTTTATATACCTGACATGACTCTGTGGCACAAATCGATCCGCCCCGGCGGATTGCGTATGTTCTGGCAGCCACCGCTTGAGCTTTCAGAGCTTCTTTAGGGAAAGAATTAGGCATCTCATAGATTCGCTTCATATACTCGTCTTCAAAATTGCGTGACCCAAATCCTTCAACATTGATAGTTGCCGGAACCGCATAACTTTTATTTAAATTGGATTGCGGATAATATGCTTTCAAAATATCTTCCGCACTCTGTCCTGCATCAGCTCTTCCCTTTGCTCCGTACTGACTCATTCCATTTCTATGTGTATAAGCTCCAAACGAAAAAGCCGCAAACGCTGGTCTGAATCCGGGATCAAATGTCGGTCGGGAATTCGCATCATCAGCCAAAGGCACATCTCCCACCGATGTTACAAAATTTCCTGATTTTGCAGCTAATATTGCCTGCTGTTTCGCATTCAGTTCTGCAATCTTTTTATTCAAATCATCCTGAAAATCCCGGGCTTTCTGAATCTCTCCGCCTAAAAAATCAGCATTCTTATCAACATCAACCTGCAAAATCGCCAAAGACTTTTTATCCTTCTCCAATTTTTCTTTCTGAGTTAATAAATCAGTTATCTCCCCCGTTATGGAGGTAATTATTTTCTGATCCTCTCTGGTTGTCGCCGCTCTGTACGATAATTCTCTTAAGATTCCTCCTGCACTATCATTTGAAAAAATTACTGCCAAAGGTGAATTTAAGAATGACCGGATATAATAACCTCTCACTCTCGCCTCCAAAAGAGCCTGCTGCTCAGCAATCTTTCTAGTTCTGGCTGTTAACTCTTCTTCCTTTTTTACAATTTTTTGTGATAAAGAAACAATATTATTCTGAATCTGCGCCAGTTGAGCTTTCAAATTACCTAATTGACCCTCAAGTGGTTTTGTTGCACTCACCGATAACTGCCTGGCTTCATTTAATTTATTTATTTCCTTCTGAAGTTCTTCAATCTCATCAGCCGAAGCCGACAATGGATAAATCATTGAGGAATAGAGCATCAGCGACACCAAGCTTAAAAGTATTGTTAATAAAACTACTGGAATTCTTTTCATAAACGAAATCTCACATTTCTAAACGAAGTGCTGGTTAATTTTTGTATTTTACCATCTACTCAGACTGATTAGGCTCTTTTTTCTCCCCAAATGCAGCCGGTATTTCAATAGGCATCTCAGGACTTAAAGGCTTTGACTCTTCAACCGGAATCTCTGCCTGAGCTGTCATAGTTTTTTCTGCATGTCTTGTTCTGTCCACTTCCACTTTTGTATCCGCTTCCGCCTCTTTTTGCTCGACTTGAAGAACCTCCCTCAAAACCGTTTTTGCAGCTTCCAATTTAGCTTTCAAGTACGAAACTATTTCTGTATTTGAGAATCCTCCCAAAAGCAGGAAAGGCAAAATCTTAGACACCATTCGCTTACCTTCTTCAATTCTCTTTGGATCCCCTGATAACAACAAATCTATAACAGTCGGAATCTGCTTAATCTCGGCTTTCAGCCATTCAGACCTTTGTTGAGGCTGTCCGGAAGGCCCAGCTGGCGGCTCCAGTTTCCTATAATTATCCTGCCATGTCTGCTTTACTTCTTCATAATCTTCCAAATTAACCTGCTGAACCTGATTACTTTCTGGCAGTGACGATCCCGTCACTACTGGATTCGCTGCATCTACTACTGATTTTGCCACTGCATTACCTTTTTTAGATTCTGTAACTAGCCTTTCTTTAATCGCTGAGAATTTGACCTTTTCTGCTGGAGAAGTCAGACTCGAAGTTCCTCCAACCCGGGCTAGAGCCTCAGATATCCGGGCAAATTCTTCATGTGAACTTCCGGATTTCTGCATTGATGCTGCCTCATATTTGGCAATATCTTGCATCGTTGGAATAGATAGCCCCGCTTGCCCTAATGCCTGCACAATCTGTGATGATTGGGCATCCGACAAATTTAACAAATTAGAAGCATATAACTGTCCTGTTTGGATATTGGCTACATTTGTATTTAGATTACCAATACTGCCGCTTATTCCGGATGAAGATGCAATTGCCTGCTGAGCCCGAACCGATTCCTGCATTATCGACTCCTGCATTTCCGCAACTGGAGTATGTTTGAATTTAGTCAAAGGAATACTTTTCGCCATTCCTGTTGTCCCCGGTGGAGGTGTTTGAGGTGGTGTTGGAGTGCCTGCCGGATACAATGCTGGTGGTCTATATCTTGAAGGTGGTGGAAGCCCGTTTCTGGCCAGGAATTTCATCAAAGCCCCATCGCCTGTCGCCGCTCCATTAAAGTAATCAAGGAATATTCGAAGTAAAATCCATGGCAAAATAATTACCATCCACAACATTAGAAGCGCTACTAAATAAAGCACAAACGTATCTCTGAAATTAACATTATTATTACCTAATACTGATTGCCCAGGACCTCCAAGTAAAATATTAATTGCTGTCGGATAATCAACTTTTCCTAAAGCCGATAAAGTCCCAGCTTGATCTGTTTTAAAGTCCAGCGGCACACCAGTTGCATTATTAGTTCCAACCCCGAACTTCCAAATCTCGACTAGTCCCCTTAAAAAGATCGCAAACAAAGGTGCATACAAAACCCATCTGAAGAATTCCCCAATCCAAATTTTAGCTGTATTTCTAATCGGTTTGAAAAACAAAAGTAGCGGGAAAATAGGCGAAACCAAAATAAAGAACCACAAAATTACTTTCCTGATTATCAGGATAATAAACATCGTGTAGTAAGTTGCCGCCGTTAATTTAATCAGTAATAACGAAGTTATCGCCGATTCGTTAAAATTAGGACCAATTCTCCGGTATCCGACAAAGTCAGAGTAACTAAATGCCACATTCAGCAAGTCCTGAGTTGAAATAGTCCGGCTACTGCCGTCTTCTTGGGGAATGACTAAAAAGAATCCCTGAACAATATCTGTTAAAGCATAAACAGTTCTAACGATCGAAAACGAAAAGATTACCAGTATCAACACCATCACAAATCTGACAATCAGCCTTTTTACTGTCAGACTCCGACCTCGGGTAATGATCATCAAAAACGCCCCAGCTAAAATAAATAGCCCTAAAATAGCAAACACAGTGTTTCTGACAAATTCCCATAAACTATCAAAAGGGGTTGTCGAAGAACTAAACTTTGCCCATTGGTAATTCTCTAAAAGCCAATCTAAAACATCCTCGCTTCTGGCCGCCAGCTTTCCTGTAAAAGTGACCTCAGCATCAGGCTGCCATGCTCCGCTTAAAGCTCCTCCTTCTCCCTGAATTGCAATCGAATCCGGCCTATCCTGTGGAATCGCCGATCCAGAAGCTGCGGGATTTCCTGAATCTGACGCGGTTAGTTGAGCAAACACCTCAACCGGAACACTGCTGAATATAATGGCCGAAAGTATTAAAGCAGTTAGCAGTTTTCTAAATTTAAACATGGGCAGCAAACTCTTCCTTACCTAGAAAATCCAGGTATCTTAATTACATCAATTGCCAGTATTTGGTATAAAGCATATCCGGCAACCGCGAGCACTACTCCAATAATCGAATAGGTAATATAAGATTTGCCACGTCTTATTTGATCAGCACTCCCCTGTGATGTCAGGATTAAAAATCCCCCATACACAATAAATAATAATCCCACCACCCCAATAAAACTAAGTCCTATTCCGTACAAACTAGTCGCAAATCCCGTTGGACTGCAGGATATATTCCCTAAATCAGTTTTTAATACTCCGTCTATACATTCCATATTTTAATTACAGGTGTCAAAACCTAACGCATTAATACATTCGGCTCCAGTTATAAATGAAATCACTCTCAAAATTAAGAACGAACAAAGCACAATCACAAAACCAATGATTGAGTAATATAAAGAAGTCCTGGCTTTGGCTACTCTCGCAGCATCGCCACCAGATGTTAAAAGCCTGATACCAGAAATAATTATTAAAATAATCGCCGCCACAGCTGACAGCGCAAATAACCCATTAATAATATTCCCCAGATAAAATGGCAGGCAGCCCAGCTTTGCGATAGTATCCTGAAAACATTCTTCGCGGGTCAGACCCTGAGCATAAGAGGGAGTGACAAATGATGAGAAAAAAGCTGCGAGAAAAATAACGCTGAACAATGAACGCTGAACGATGAACTCGAAACTCGTAACCACAAATTTGGGCATAAAATAACATTAGCATAATGATTATCAATAGTTAAGGGGCTTGGATCAAAGGATTAAAAAAGATAACTACTCGCCGCCGACATCTTGGTTAACTTCATCTAAAGTCTGGAGTTTAAATCCATCTTCCAAAGGATTCTCAGCACCCAATAGTCTAAATACTACATTCAAAGCAAAGAATGATCCAGCCACAATAATTAGTCCTAAGACTGCTGCCACAATATGTTTTCTGGCTGATTCAACCGCCATCTTATCTCCTCTAGAAGTAATCCATTTAATTCCTCCAAACATCAAATAAGCCACCGCCAAAAATGCAGCAATTAAAAACAAAGCGTTAACAATATATTGAGGAATTGTTTCCACTTTTATATCAGTTGAGATTGAACCACCTGGAGCCTTAAGACCTCCTTCTTGAGCATAAACAGAAGCAGTCACGAATAAGTAAGTTATAGCGGTAGAAGCAGAAGCAATTAACTTGTTGGACATTAATATATTCTGGTCATAATTCACTTTTATTGTCAAGTGCGTTAAAGTAAAAGTAATGAATTATTCTGTCCTGTCAGCCGGCTTATTTATAATGGTCCTCTCTTTCTTTATGTTTAACGCCCCCCAGGAAGACCCGGCTCTCAAAGAACAAGCTGCCTCAGCCGCTAAATCCCAGGTTGATACCGGCTCTATTTTTTCTGGATATTGCGAAAAAGTCGATGAAGCGAACGCCCCCACCTTTCAAGCCCCTGCGGACAATATATTAAAGGTTGGTGATGACGATATTGATGAATCAGCCGGTAAAATTTTTACTGAACCAAGTCATTGCGGCGGCAACCGAAATCAAATCGGTCAGGAAACAACTTACCGTTTAATCCGCCGAAATGTCCCAATGTCTGTTAATGATGTCAAGAGAAACGAATTCGTTTGGGATGATTCAAGCTGCCATTTCCGTAAAGCTGAATTTTTAGATGTAAACATTAGCGGTATAGATTCTTCAAAATTTACCGCTTTTTATCCTCAAGTCTCAGGCGAAATAGGTATTGATCAAGCGGTTTACAGTCGGAGCAGAGACCGCGACAGCAATCTAATGTATTTCATTGACTATGGTTTAATATTTCTGCTTCATCGTAATACTGACGGCGGATATATTGAGCTTCAGGGAACAACAACAGATGATAGAAACGAACGCTTTTACCTCGCTGATGTTTATCAGGATATTGAGTCCCAGCGTCCCGACCTTCCGGCCGAAGCTTTAGCCTGTGACACTGCAGTTACTCCAGGAAGTGTGGCCGCCACAGGCTCTCAGATAATCGAACCAGGCCAACAATCCGGAGGTGACGAAGATCAACTTCAAATCAAATATTTCGTTTTCGGAAATGCCGTCAGCTCAAATCCAACTCAGATAGTTAATGGTTGGGGCGTTCACTGCAAACCTGCAGTCTATCTCTATCCTCAAACTAAGCAATTAATAAACGTTCAGGTTTTTCCTAAAGGCGAACTAATCCACACTGATCCCCCATATCAACCTGGTAAAGGCTGGACTATAACCGCCAACCCAACCGGAGCACTTTTTACAATCAACGATCAACCAATAACTAATAATTACCTTTATTACGAGTCCAAACTTCTCGATTCCGAAATCCAAAAACCACAAGACGGCTGGGTCATTCGCCCCGATGAATTAGAAAATCTCTTGAATCGCATTCTCCCTCAGCTTGGACTTAATCAAAAAGAACAGCATGACTTTATGGATTATTGGTTAACTAAACTTCCCGCTTCTCCCTATTATTTCGTCGGCTTAATAGAAAAGCCCCAGCGAGATTATTTGGAAACCTTAAAAGTAACACCTACTCCTGAAACTTCGATTAGATTCAGTCTCTATTTTGAAATGCTGGATACTCCCAAAACTGTTCAGGAACCAATTATTAAAACCCCCGAAAGAAAAGGCTATACTCTAGTTGATTGGGGAGGCTTAATAAAACTCCATCCAGGAACCCCCTTCACCTGTTCACAGTAAAGGAAAAACACCAAACACATGTTACTCCTGAAGCATACTCGCTGGATTCGCAAACTGATTAAAATCCCCACCTGTTATGAACACAATTACTCTTACGATAAAAAACGCCCCCAGCATCACAACTAGCCCTACAATTGCAAACAAAAATCTTCTTTTCGCCGAAGCTAACTTTTCCGGCTCACCCCTCGACATAATGTATTGAGTTCCGGAAATAATCACCATTACCAAAGCTAGAAAACTGCCCACAATTATTAGATTATTAACAACAGTCTGAAAAAAAGCCGTCCCAGAAGTTTCAAGTCCGCCCCGAAGCCCTTCTGGAACCCCGGAAGGAGCAGCTAGAGATTGCGGACCATTAGAACCTCCGGGTACTGAAAATTGTGCTAACTTTTGAGTCTCTTCCATGATCAAGATTGAGCCTGAGGCGGCGTGGGAGGTGTGACAGCCGGCGCATTAGGATCAGGTGTCGTCCCTGTTCCTCCCTGAGCTGCTTCTGTTACATTATTTAACCATGAAGGATACGCCGCTCCTTGTTGAGGCGCAGTTCCATTCTGTGCAGGTGCCTCTTGTGGATTAGGATTTACTCCTGGTGCTTGTTGACCGGCATTTGCATTCATTGGTGCAGCGGGGTTATTCGGATCAACCGGAGCTTCCGTATTCTGAGCTGTCGGATCACCAGGATTCTGACTTACTGAGTTATTCTGAGATTCAACTACCCCATTTTTAGTCGACTCACCTATATTAGGATCAGGCTGAGCTTTTCTAGCTTTAGAGAATATATATTTGTCCTGAGCCGGATCATAATCCACTAAAATGGTATCGCCAGTCACAATAGTTTTCTGAATCAGATAAATCGCAATTGGATTCTCAATTGATCTTTGAATAAGTCTTCTCAGCGGTCTGGCTCCATAAACCGGATCAAATCCTTCTTTTGCCAGTTGATCCAGAGCTTTCTGAGATAATTCTAAAGATACATTTTGTTCTTTAAGTAATTTGCTCGTCGCTTCAATCTGCAATCTACAAATCTCAATCATATTCTCCTGAGTCAAAGGCTCAAATACCACTACCTCATCAAAACGGTTAATAAGTTCTGGTCTAAAGTGTTTTGTTAATTCTTCCATCACAATTGACGATAATTCTTTAAACGCTTTTGCTTTTGGTGAATTTGGATCATCTGCCGGATCAACAGGTTTTTTATTTGGATCAGCCGGAGTACCCATCACCGCTGGATTTTGACCAGTCGCCCCGACATTTCCACCCTGAGGCATACTGACCTCTGAAGCTGTAGTCTGCTGCGGTTGACCAGGAACAATCTCCGGTGTTGTTTGTGGATTTGTTAAATCAGCAGGTGTCGCGACAGCAGGAGTACCCGGAGCTGCATTTGAATCTACTGGACTGGCCACACCATTTGCAGTTGCAGTCTGAGCATTTCCTTCCGGAACTTTACCATTCTGGGCAGCTGGATCATTTTTCTCCCCTCCTCCTGCTTTCGCCTCCATTATTTTCCGGCGGATTAAATCGGATCCAATATTCGAAGTCGCAATAATCACCGTATTCTTAAATGAAATCGTATTGCCTTTGTTGTCAGTTAACCGTCCGTCCTCAAGTAACTGCAGTAAAATATTAAAAACATCCGGATGCGCTTTTTCAATCTCATCAAGCAATACAATCGAGTAAGGTTTACTTCTAACCGCCTCAGTTAATTGGCCACCTTCTTCATATCCGACGTATCCTGGAGGGGCTCCGACTAATTTTGCCACCTCATGCTTCTCCATGTATTCCGACATATCCAATCGGATCATTGAGTCTTTTTTACCAAACATAATCTCGGCCAAACATTTAGCCAATTCAGTTTTACCGGTACCTGTTGGTCCTAAAAATATAAATGAGGCAATTGGCCTGTTTGCATTTGCCAGGCCAATCCTTCCTCTTCGAATAGCCTCTGAAACGGCTTTAACAGCTCTGTCATGATTAATAAAGCTCTTATGGATCAAGTCCTCCATATGCAAAAGCTTTTCTGATTCCTGCTCAGTTAATTTGGTTATTGGAATCCCTGTCCACCTTGAAACGACTTTTTCAATATCCTGTGAATGAACTTCATGCGTATTCTTCTTATCTGAAGACCCTTCTAACCTCACCTCTGCTGATGCTTCGTCCAAAAGATCAATCGCTTTATCCGGCAAAAATCTCTCGCCGACATACCTCTTGGAAAGTTTAACCGCTGCATCCACCGCTTCCTGAGTTACTTTCACTCCGTGGAATTTTTCATATTTAGGCAAAAGTATTTTAATCATCTCCGTTGCCACTTCTTCAGTCGGCTCATCACAAACAACCGGCTGGAAGCGTCTCTCAAAAGCTCTGTCTTTTTCAAAATTCTTTCTGTACTCAGAAGTTGTCGTTGCGCCGATTATTTGCAGCGTTCCTTTACTCAAATAAGGTTTAATAATATTTGAAGCGTCCAGTGCCCCCTCAGTCGCCCCAGCTCCTAGAATCGTATGAATTTCATCAATAAATAAAATTATTTGTCCCCCAGATGCCATCACTTCTTTAATCACTGCCTGAAGTCTCTCTTCAAATTCTCCTCTGTGGGAAGCACCAGCAATTAGCGATGATAAATCAAGTTGAATAAGTCTTTTACTCGCCAAATCGGGAGTCACTTTTCCGGTCGCCATCATTTGCGCCATACCCTCAACTAATGCCGTTTTTCCAGTTCCCGGCTCTCCAATAATTACCGGATTATTCTTGGTTCGCCTCAAAAGAATATGCACCAGTCTCTCGATCTCAGTTTGTCTTCCAGCAATCGGATCAAGCTCACCTTTTCTAGCTTTCTCAGTTAAATCAATTCCGTACTGAGCCAAAACTGATTTTTTACCGGTTGAAAACTCAGTTGATTTAGTTAACTTCTCCTCCACCTTTTCTTTGCTGATCCCCTGAGCCTGCAAAGGCTTTACCATCTCATTTTGCTTGTTAATAATCACCAGTAATATATCCTCAGGCGATAAATATTCAACTTCTCTTTTCTTGGCATTCAAATAAGCCTCTTCTAGGACCTGCTTTGCCGATTCCCCTAAAGTCGGCTCTCCCGTAAAATCCCCCATTGTTTCTTTCTCCTGAATTTCCCGGGTAACTTTAGCCACATCTACTGAGAACTCCTGAAGTAATTTAAAAATATCCCTGTCTGAAACCAGCGCCAAAAAGATTTGTTCCGGTTCAATAAAACTATGCTTAACCCTCTTCGCTTCCTCGTAAGCATGAACCAAAATCTGAGACGCTCTCGGGTCCATATGAGACAACGCATTCTTCCCTTGCTCTTTAGCCGGATCAACCGAAGACCCTACCACTGCT
The DNA here is from genome assembly GCA_964392925.1 of uncultured Gammaproteobacteria bacterium. GTDB lineage: Bacteria > Patescibacteriota > Microgenomatia > Daviesbacterales > UBA10151 > JACPKO01. The sequence continues at coordinate 27,349 of CAYMRP010000003.1, read as the reverse complement.
GAGTCTTTAGAAGCCTGCTTAATAGTTCCTGATAAATCCGCGCTCTCAGTCACAGTTGGAGCTGAAGCGCCATTTGAATTCATAGCCTGTCCCCCGTTATTTTGATTGGAATTATTAGAGTTAGAATCTGTATTTTGAGGTTCCTGAGGTGCATCAGGATGTTGAAATAGTGAACCAAAAATGTTTGACATAGGCAGAATACAGGGCAAAACCCCTGATTACATTAAATATACAATAGGAAGATTTCGAATGCTATACCCGTTTGCTGAAAATCTATTAACGACTCTGTCTTGATACATAAAAATCGACAAGCTCTCGAATCATAGCCTGGTATGAAGCATTATGCTTCTTAGCCTCATCCTTAAAAAAATCAAGACTCTTTTGAGTTAAGGTTAAGGTTACTCTAGTTTTTTTCTCTTTCAAAACCAGACTTTTAGGCCTAGGTAAAAAATCATTTATCACCTTAGCTCTTATTGGTTCGCTGCTATACTTTATTTGTCTTTTCATAAATCTCCTTTCCCTTTCTCCAATACCCCGCACCAATTATTCTTACTTTATCTTTTCTATAGGTGAATCTTACTGTCATAATTCCACCTCTTACTTTACCAAAGCAATAATAGCGTTTCTCTTCTCTGCTATGCTTCAAGTCTTCAGCAATCACCCGTTTCAAATCATCGAACACATATCTGGCAGCGTCAAAATCAACCCCATGCTTACTTTGATTCTCAATACTTTTACGTTCATCCCACTCAAATAGTATATTCATAAACATATTACCATATATGCATATCTCTTGCCATATTTTATTAAAAGAGACTTTATTCTAGGCGATGTTTGAGTTTAACCTCACCTACTTTACCAGTCTTAATATTTAAGATAAATTTCTTTACTCCTAGAAATTGCTCACTCTTGGTAGCCTTTTCTGAAGCATATTCAATGCAAGTAGAAGTCACCACAAACTCAATCCCCTCCCGACTTACAATCCTAGCCGATTCCTCGAACTCATGACTAGCAAAACGAAAAGGATATTTCTTATCCTGAAGGCTTGGACTACTGATGTATGGACAATTTTCTAAATTCTCTTTTTCAAACTTTACTCTGCCCAGAAACGGTTCGCCTAAAAGGCTGATCCCCGTACCTGAAGTATCTTTTATTCCTAAAGACTGTCCGTTTGTGTAGACTTCTTCAATTCCTTGAAGATCTTTTTTTACCACTTCATATATTAAAAAATCCTTACTCTCACCGGACACGCTATCACTACCTCTATCTATAGAACTGGACTCAGTTATATTTTCTCTAGGAATGGCAATGAGAGTATCTTTTTTTAAGTCATACTGATAATACTTCTTATTAAAATTACTGTGCAGATAGAGCGTATTGTTATCCTTATTAAAAGAGAGATAATCGATTTTCGCAGGCATTCTCTCTGCACCTAGAAGATCTTTCTTCAAACCACCTAAATCGGTGAGATAGATTGTCAAAATTTCCTGATCTGGACCGCCGCCCCCATTATAAGTATCCAAAACTCTGTGTTTACCTCTTATGAATGAGTCCCCGTACATATCAAAATACGAATCAAACTCTGAAGAACAACCATTACTATAATTAAATAGCTTTGTAGCTTTTTTCACTTTAGGATTAAAAGCATGCACTACACCCGCGCTCCAACAAGCATCCCCCGCTCCTTGAATAAGAACAAAATCATCCACTGAAAGCCTCTTTAGAATTTCAGGCCCACCACAAAAAATATACTTACACTCATCATCAAATTGTTGTAAATGGGACAGTTCCATACGAGCAACATCAAGCAGATAAGTGAAGTGATCTTTCTGATTATAGGAAAAATTGACCAGATAATAATTAGAATTTAGTTCTTCTGCAAAGAACTGCAAGCCAAGCAGCTCCGGGTCTTCATTCTTGAGATTCTCAATCTGCTTAGGCAGAGTAAGCATCCTGAGAGTCCTTGTAGTCTTATCAAAGAAATAAATCTCGTTCGGCTGCAAAGAAATTACAGCTCCTTCAAAAAAACTATTTCTAGATTCTAATACAGAATTAATATTGCTCAATAGATCCTCTTTTGCTGCCTCATTTACAGCTCCAAAGGTTTCAGTGTGTACCAGTTTCTTCCCCTCTATCGTATCTAAGTACACAGAAAGAGCAAAAAGAAATGGAGGTTCTATAAATAAATCACCATTTCTCTTAACAGAATAAGTCAGCAACAGAACCGACACCAAGACCAGAGTACCAAACAATGCTATATAATGAATAACACCCTCTTGAGTAGTCACTAATCTAAAAATTCAATTGATTTAACGATCTCTTCAAACTCCTCATCAAATATGGATGGATCTGGATTTTTATCTATTTGCACAACCCTTTCTCCTTCTTCAAGAAAATAAAATCGCTGTTCAGGCGTGTTAGGAGCTTTAACGAGGTATTTATAATATTTTGAATTACCCATCTCCTCTACTACTTTAGAAAGAATTTCATAGGATTTAGCGTTAAGACCCAGCTCCCCACAGGAGGGATCTTTTAGGTTTTCATCGATTGTTTTATGACAACCTCTAGCATTATGAATAACTATCTCTATTTCTTTCCCTGAGGGAACTTGATTGCTATTTAAGCTGGTTTCAAAACTAGCTATTAAGATTTCATTATACCGATCATCAATCATCCAGTCCTGAGGATAATCAAAGGATATCTTTACATCTTGTGATATATGCTTTTTCAGCGCAACTGACAGCTTCTTTGTTAAATCAATCCCCTGGTCAATAGTGCTGGAAGGAAGATAGTCCTGCTTTTTATTATTGGGAATAAAAATATAATACGAAGTGCCTAAAATCAAAAGTAATAAAATTAGAACCAGTACAATCTTCCCTGATTGGTTAGGCATATAATATTAGACTACACCCAGTTATCTAATTGCGCAACTGGTATATTGACAGTTCGGTGACACTTCGGTATTAATTAATCAAGGTGAAACTGCTCATCCTTAAGTTGATTCTCGGCCTCCTCCTTCCTTTGTTTCTCGTACGGCCTTCTTTCGCTCAAGAAACTTATTACTTTAATGAGGAGTTTAGTGTTGATCGCCCAGGTAATCAACTTGATAACTCAAAGTGGGTCATTTATCCCAACAATCAGACTTGCAACAATGAGACAATCACTGAAGTTGCAGGATTTGCACTTTTTAGACAGTGCAAAGAAAGTCTTCAATTTCCCTATGTTGTCTCAAAATCTAACCCATTTCCAAATAGTGATTTTTCTACCTCAATAAAATTTGAATATTTTAAAGCAGCCCCTTGGGGAAATGGTATCGAGCTCGTAGACAAAGCTCCTGAGAATGGTGCAGGTTTTACGCAATTATTTGGTATCGGATTTTGGGAAGACACTTCTAGCGGGTTAAACATGCGTTTTCAGTACAAAGGAAATGTAGTTTACTCAACCGCAATTAATAGAAATCCTCACATTTTTAAACTCGATAAAGAAGGATCTATCTATAAAATGTATCTCGATGATCAACTTTTATTCACTTCTCCTTCAACCACAGAAAAGGTCGAAGCAATATATTTAGGAAATCCTTCGATCCAAGTACCACCTTTAGCTGACTGGAGCTGGTTTAGAGTGGACTATATCCGCGTCACCCAAACTGGACCGACTGAGGTTATCCCTCAACCATTTCTTGATTTACCGTGGGACATCACAAGTTCTGGAAAGAAATTTAAAGACATAGTTTTTGATCCCAACTCTTGGTTCGATCACAAATATCCTTTGCAAAACTACCCATCTAACATCCTCGGAGTTACTAAATTTACAGGAAGAATCGAGAACGATTTTTACAAATCTCACAGTGGATATGATTACGGAGCTCGACAAGGTGTCAACCAAAGCACTCTCGTCCTGGCCGCAGCTGCCGGTAGTGCAACTTTCATACATAAAGACCACTCAGGGGGAGCTGGAAATATGATTAAGATTGATCATGGAAATGGTTATCAGACATGGTATGAACACTTAGAAGAAGTAAGTTCAGGAAATCAATTAGCTCTTAGCACAGAAGGGATAGTAAAGGAAGTTAAGAAAGGGGATATCCTAGGAAGAGTCGGATTAACAGGGAGAACAACTGGCTATCATATTCATTTATCCGTCTTCAAAGATATCAATAATAATGGAGACTTCTCTGACGACTACCCTTTCGGACTAGTTGATCCTTTGGGATGGGAAGGAGATTATACGGACCCGTGGGAAGAATACACCCAGGGGGATAAGCGAGGTGCTAAAAGTTACAAATTATTTACAGGATTAACAGCGCCTAAAACGCAACAAATTCCCCCTTCCGGAGGAAGTATTATTGATGAAGACTTAACGTTAAATGTTCCGGAGGGTGCCTCAGATGCTACATTAAACTATAGAATCGAAAATGGCCCGTTCGAAAAAGCATCAGAGATTATAAAAAGTATTATCCCTTCTATTATTCTTTCAGCAAGCAACAGTGCAGGTGAAATCATTAGTAATTTTAATACCCCCTTAGGTCTTATTTATGACTACTCCCAAGCAAATTTAACTAATATCAATGAGGACACTGTTAGTTTCTATTATTTTAATCCACAAACAAGCGTATGGGAAAAAATACCTAGTATTCTCAACAAATCATCAAAAACAATTTCTACACAAACGACGCACTTTTCCCAATTTGCAGTCATGGGTGAACTTCTGGATTCTACTCCCCCGACCACAATAGCAAAGTTAAATGGGATCAAAGGAGCAAGCAGTTGGTATCTCTCCAATACTTCAGTCGAGCTTATCGCAACCGACAACCTAGGTGGTCAGGGTGTGAGCTATACCGTTTACTCCTTTGATGGTGAACACTGGCAAGAATACACCACTCCAATTGAATTTAAAGATGAGGGATCTTTTGTAGTCTACTTTTTATCCCATGACAATATCGGCAATGAAGAGCCAATTAAATCAATCGAATTCTCAATCGACAAAACTCCCCCAGAAGCAAACATAGAAGTTGATCAATCTCTTTGGGATCTTAAAATTACTCCTATTGCTACCGACTCCGCTCTCACTAAGAAAGCTAGCAAAAAACTAAACGAGTTTACCTACACCTTAAAAGACATAAGTGGCAACACTTTAGTTATGGAGGCTTTTGAATTAAATTCAAAATACATCGATATCTTTAAACTCTACTCTCTTAAATATAATTCTGACCCTAAGATCACCCTCCCCGATAACCTCTTTGACACTAATTACGTCTTTTTTACTCCTAAGAACAAACCAGAAATCAAAGTTATCAATCAAAATTTTGTCTTGAAGGACAAAGCCGCTTTCATCATTATTTCAGATGCTATTAAACAAAAAACCATCTTAAATATCCTAGAAGCCGGTCAAAAAAGAAAAGAAGAAGGACCAGGAATAATTTTACTCAAACTTCAAACAGGTAGTGGAAAGTTAGGGTATAGTTATTGAACTTAACTCTTCAGACAATATACTACAATTAAGTGGTGAGAAATCTTAAAAAACATATCAATTTCCAATTATTACTGAAAAAGACGAGGATATTTCGTTACTGATTGTCCTGATTTGCCCAGCTGCACACACAAGAAAACCTCTTAAGGAGGCTATCACCAATATCCTAGAGGTAGTATAAATTTGGAAGTTCTAAAACCCCACAAACAAGAGATTCCAAATTCAAAACCCGTAAGTCTAACCTCTTGAGAAATCACCATCTTAATGCCTTCAATGCACCAAACAAAGATTTGCAGAATAAAGCATTTTAGGTGTAAGCTAAAAATAATGTCTTTAGATATTTTCCGAAAACTCTCCTGCTTAGGAATTCTTCTATCATTTATATCAGCTTATTTTATATTAATCCCTAAGGAAGCTGTTGCCGGCACCTGCAACTTTACCTATAACCCTACTCCAATAACCACAAATACTGGCGATAGGGTTACTGTCGATTTTACATCCTCGGATATCCCTGATGATACCTATCGGGCACATCGTACTGGACCCTCAACTCTTCCAGTAATTTCCGATATCGTAGTCTCAGGAGGAAAGGGTACTTTTTCTATACGACGAAATGTCCCTTGGACAGCCGGTAAGTATGAGATCTACCTAGTTCAACAAAGCAAAACTGTGAGTGATTTTAAAAGAGAAGCACAGTGCAATGGCTCATACACAATAACCAACACCGCCGGAACAACTCCCACTCAAAGCTGCGTAACTAATATCAAGAATCCTTCCATTGACCCATCTACCGACGTCACTTTAGGCATTGGCGGTACATTAACTATTGCAAACAACTACGACATAAAAATTAACAGTGTGAGTAAGAAAAATTATTCAACTACTGATGGGGACACAGTATCACTAGGCACCTTTCCTGTTGGCGACCATAAGGTAGAAATATGGGAAGGGTGCGCGGCTGGAGGACTTGGGTGTCTAGTTGGAGGATCAGCGCGCTTAGTGTGCGCTCCTACTGCTTTTCGGGTAGTTAATCGCGGTCCAACCCCCGGCGGCGGAGAAATAAAAGTAGAGAATGCTCGAGTACTGCTAACAAATTTTTGCAAAGATCACCAGGGCCTATGCTCTAAAGCTGGCGGAGTGAAATGCCCAAATGATAAACCAGGTATATTTACTGGAATTGGCTGTATTCCAACTGAACCAAAAGCTCTTGTCAGCGGACTCTTGAGATTTGCCACTTTTGCCTCAGGAGGCATCGCCCTCCTCTTGATGATCCTGGCTGCACTCTCTATGATCACTGCCGAAGGCAATCCCGACACAATTAAAAAAGCCCAGGAAAAATTCTATTCAGCAATTATCGGATTGCTTCTGGTAATATTCGCCACACTATTAATGCAGGTTATCGGAGTAGACATTCTTGGTTTGCCTGGATTCGGCAAGGCAGCCCCGTAAAAGTAGACAACAGTTAGTTAACAAGATACGATAGAATTATGAAAATTGCCCTTCAAATTCCTTGGGGAAAAGAATCAATTCCCACCCAGGTTGGTTACAATCCGGCCGAAACAAACTTCCAAACCGATACAGTCACCTTAGGCTCTGCCATTACCCAATTCGGTCAAATAGCTCTCTATGTTGGCGGCGCTTTAATGTTTTTTTGGGCTGTTTGGGGTGTCTTTGATTACATCCGCGCCGAAGGAAATAAAGAGGCTCTCGCTAAAGCCCGTAAAAGAATCCAATGGGCCATCGCCGGATTCGTCATCTTGCTTTTAGCATTCTTCTTAAGCGATTTCACCCAGCAAATCTTGAGTCCCCTTACCCCGACACTTACGGAGATTAAAATACAATGACTGATTTGAGTAAGGCTTATGGATTCGGCAAATATAACACTCTAGGTGAGTTCGTTGGCCTGATAACTCCAGTCGCTTTCTCAATTGCCTCCATCATGGTGGTTTTCTATTTTATAATTGGCGCTTTCGAGCTCGTTACCTCCCAAGGGGATAAAGCTCATATTGTCTCGGCCCGCTCAAAGATCTATCATTCTATGATCGGGTTTATATTACTGATCGTTATTTTTCTGGTCATGCAATACTTACCGCAGCAGCTTGGATTAAAGGACTTTAGCTTATTTTAAACAGATGAAAAAACTACTTGCAGAGGATATAAACAGTGTTTTCGGAACAATCAAACCTCCTGCTGAGATGGTTCCTTTAGGCTCTGGTGAACAGGGTATAAATACACTGCTGTCCAATATTATTGGCCTCTTCTTTGCTGCCGGCGCTCTCGCCTTTATTATTATGTTTGTTTGGGGGGCAGTCCAAATGATTCTCTCAGGAGGAGATAAGGAAGCTATCTCAAAAGCTAGAGCCAGAATAACCTGGTCAATAGTCGGCGTAATCCTTCTTTCTCTCTCCTACTTTATATTCCAACTACTACAAGATATAACCGGATTCCAATTCCTAGTGCCTTAAAATGAAGATCTTAATAATCCTAGTCTTATTCTTAATATCTATCTTCTTTTCACAAGATGCCTCAGCTGCAATCGGATTAAGTTCTCAGGGTCAAGGAAATCGAGGTTTCCCTCTTCAGTCATCTAGTTCTGGCAACCTATCAACCCTAATTGCGAACACCATATCTTTATTTTTTGCAATTGGTGGTATTGGTTTTATAATTATGATGCTTTGGGGTTCAGTCAGTTGGATTCTCTCAGGTGGCGATAAGGAAAAAATAGCCGGAGCCAGGAAACGCATCACCACATCAATTATCGGTCTTGTACTACTCTCTTCCACCTATGTAGTAATGCTTGTCTTAGGACAAATCCTCGGCCTTGATAGTCTTTATTCTGGGACCATCCAAATTAAAGGACTACTTACCCCTTAAATCAAATGAATAAAACTTTCATATTACTAACCATTACGAAACTTCTAGCATTTCCTGCCTTAGCTAGTGCTCAGATCAAGGTCAACATCAAACAAGGCAACGGCCAAGGAATACCAGTCCAATTTGCCTCGACTCCCAATGCTGAAGGAATAGTTCAGACTATTCTCCTTAATGTCATCAATCTCTTTTTTGCTGTTGGCGGAATCGGAGTCATTATCTTCTTTGTCTGGGGTGCGGTCGATTGGATTCTCGCCGGTGGTGATAAAGAAAAAATTTCTGGAGCCAGAAAAAAGATGACTAACGCCATAATCGGCCTAATCCTCCTCTCTCTATCTTTTGCGATAATAAGGACTGTGGGTGCTATTGCCGGATTTGATCCCTTAGGAAACCTCCAGCTAAAAGGTTTAGGAACCCAGTAAAACAAATAATGAACACTTTATTAATCAGTCGAACTGCTGCATCACTAATTCTTTTATTCATTTTTGCAATAAACCTTCTGGCCCAACCTATATTTGCTGCTGATCCTAATTCTGACCCTAAAGCTGGGGGTGTCAACACTATTAATATCGGCAACAACTTACCAAAAACGAACCTTGGAGTACCAGCCGCTCCTGGCACAGGCATTATCGGCACTGTCACTAAAAATGTTATTTCTCTTTTCTTTGCTTTTGGAGGACTGGCTGTCTTGATCTTCTTTGTTTGGGGTGCTTTTGATTGGATTGTATCCGGCGGTGATAAAGAAAAAGTTGCCGGCGCTAGAAAGAAAATAACCAATTCGATTATTGGTCTCGTTCTCTTAGCCCTATCCTATTTCATAGTCGGTCTTGTTGGCGATATTGTTGGCTTCAATCCTCTCGGTGATTTACCTATCAGGAGTTTAGGAGAGCCATGATCAAAGAAGCCTTCGCCGTTGTCGAAACAGTTAATCTAACCAGCTCTCAACCGGGCGGTGTCAGTGCCGCCACCTCCACTGGTAAAATAATTAGCACTGGTTTACAAATAATTTTTATCTTTGCCGGTCTGGCTGTCCTCGTTTTTCTGGTCTGGGGTGCCTTCGACTGGATTACCTCGGGCGGCGATAAAGAAAAGATCTCCGGTGCCCGCCGCAAAATCACCAATGCTATTATTGGCCTCTTCCTTCTTTCTCTTGCCGCATTCATCGCCGCGTTGGTTAGTGACATAGTTGGTATAAAACTTTTTGATCTTGGGACGATCCCTCAACTAGGAGTTCCTGCCACCCCAGGCACACCAGCTGCAGCCCCAACTACCCCTTGACATGGATATTACAAAGAAGTTAGGATTAATTCAGATGAAAAAAGTCGCTGCCGCCATCACTACCTCAGCTGGATTCCTTTTATCCTCAGTCACCGCTTTCGCTCAACCCAGAGATACCAAAATCCCAACAGGCACTCTCCCGGGTGTTGACCCTACTAACACTACTACTGGTGAATTAATTTCCAACGCTCTTCAAATCGTTTTCATCGCAGCAGCATTAGCTGTTTTAATCTACTTAGTTATCGGTGCTTTCAAATGGATTACTTCTGGTGGTGATAAAGATGCCATCGGTAAAGCTCGTGGCTCTATCGTTAATGCTCTTATAGGATTATTTATCTTGGCTCTGGCCTTCTTCATCACAGTTCTAATGGGCCAGATCGTTGGTATCGACATCTTGAATCTACCTGTCATCCCAAGACTTGGTGACAATCCATCTCAATTCACACCTCCTCAATAGGAGAAGTCCTCAGGGTTCTCTTGCAACTCTTTACCTAATCAGATATCGTTAAGTTATGAATCTCGGTTACAGGTTACAGGTTACAGGTTACAAAAAAATAACTATCCTTTTTCTGCTTCTAGTCCTTAATACTGGTTACTTAATACTTAATACTTTCACCCCTACTCCCGCCTATGCTCAATGCAACCTCGGCCCCAACAATGATCAATGTCCAGCTGCCGGAATTGTCCAGGTCCAACAACTGATGACCAGAATCATCAATATTTCCGTCAATATTGCTTTTATGGCAATGACAGTCTGGCTGGTTTGGAGTGCTATTAAATTTTTCATCACCTCCGGAGGCGACCCCAAAGCACTAGCCCAAGCCTGGTCTTCAGTCACCTGGATTTTCATGGGTTTAGTCTTCATGGTGCTTGCCTGGCTGGCTCTAAAATTAGTCGCTGCCTTTACAGGATTCGATGTTACCCAGTTTTGTCTCGGCTTCCCACCCTACTGCGCATAGCCTAATTGAATATCGAGGTATTTTGTATTACTCTTTAACTAATGCTCTCTATTTTCAGTAATCCGCCATCAACAATCCGCCATCAACTAATTAAACCCGTCCTATTCTTCCTCTTTTTTACTTTCGCTTTTTTACTTTTTACCGCTAAACCCTCATTTGCTCAAACCTCCACCCCTTCCGCTACTCTCACACCAAGCGTATACGCTCAACAATCCAGCTACATCCCTCCCACCTCTCCGCACACCGCCTCAGTTGCTATTTATAACTTCTCACACGCCCTATCATGTATCTTAATAGGTCAATCACCAATATCTCCTTGTCTTGAATACAAAATGTATAAAGACACCCAAGGCATGGTCAAATCAATTCCAGTTCTAGGCAAGGCAAACACAAATCATGGAGCCATCGGAATGGTCGATTCAGCTTTCTCAGCCATTTATTCGACCCCTCCTATTAGAAGTCAGGAGTTCATTGCTAATCTGGGCGAGCAAATCGGAATTAAGTCCGCCAAAGCGCAAGTCGGTGGATCAGGAAACGCTGTTCTATCTCCCATATTCAACCTCTGGGAAGCAAGCCGTAATTTCGCTTACCTTGCAATGATAATGGTCTTCTTGATTATCGGATTTATGGTTATGTTTAGGCAAAAACTAAATCCCCAAACTGTCGTCACAGTCCAACTAGCACTCCCGGGTCTTGTTATCGGATTAGTCATGATAACCTTCAGCTATTTCATAGCCTCCCTTATTGCGGATACGGCCTTTATCGGCACTAACGTAGTCGGCTACTTCTTCGCAAGCGCTCAAAAAACCAACCCTCAACCCCTAACGGATAGATTAGCCACACAAAGTTCTATTGATGCTTTTAGTCCTTATTTAGGCATGGTAAAGCGAGAACAAGCAGAAACAATGGTCGCAAGCGTATATGAAAGATTAGATGCTCCAACCCAAAATTATCTGTCTATCTTTGCAGCTCTTTTAACAGCCCAGTTTATTGCACCAATAGGAAGCGCCCTTCCTCCTCCACTTAACTTATACGCCACACCTATTTTTGGTGTCCTGTCTGGTGGGGCTGGATACTTCGGTACTACCTGGGTTATATCCTGGGTTATTGCAATAGCCGCTTTTCTAGCCTTAATTTATCAAATGCTTAAACTCCTTATGAGGTTGATTACCAGTTATTTAACAATAATTTTCTTAACTATAACCGCTCCTTTTCAACTATTAGTCGCTTCGCTTCCAGGTAGGCAACAGATTGCAACAGATTGGATGCTTAATTTACTAGGTAATGTTTTAGTATTCCCGGCAGTGTTGGCTGTTTTCTATTTTGTTGCTTTGCTTCTCGGAAGAGACTTTGCAACTACTGCTACCTCAGGGCTACTAGGAAATCCAAACTTACTCGTAGATACAGCTTTAGCCCAAGAAAAAATTACTGTTGTAGGTAATTCAGCCTTCCCTCTTTTAGGGGGATTAGATCTAAGCGTATTGCAAGTTCTTTTAGCTTTTGGATCCTTAATGGCTTTGCCTACAATTCCTGACTTAGTTGTTAAAGCAGTCGGAAAAATGGGGCAGGCAGGTCAAGCCGTTAGTAACGAAGTTATGGGCGCTTACCGCACTGGACAAGGTTACTCTAATCAAAGCCAGGGAGCACTCTCTTCAAACTTTAACCAACAAAGAAAAGCTATCATGGGCGATTCTTCTCCTCACTGGAATCCAGCCGCCAATGATGGAAAAGGAGCGTGGGTTTACTCGAGAGGGCCTTCTCTCTGGGGTCATGCAATGGGGGAAAGATTGCCTGGTCTTACTGGCGCTGCCAAATCAACTGCACAACGAGGAACAGTAGCCGGGAGAGTTATAAATTAACTACTTATAAACTAAATATCATCAGTATCTTCCGGACACAGGTCTGACCACTTTAGTTCTTGGTCTTACGTGATGCATCGCTGCTTCGTAAAACTCTCTATTGTAATCTCCTTCGCGAGGTATATTAGCTAATGTCTCAGGAAAGTAGCTATTTAAACCCATTGGAATCCATTCATTTTCAATTATCTCTGCCCTTAAATCATTAGGAAAAGCATCTAATAAACCCATTGTTGTTTCAACAATATCTTCGGGAGCAATATTCTCACCAAACTTATGCTCAGGGGGTAATATTACATTTTTGCCATCAGGCAGCTTATGACTGACCTCCTCATAGTCCTTGACTCCCCCACTATCATCGACCTGATATCTAACTACTTCTCTTCCATCCCTGGTTTTAACAGTACCCAGCATAATTTTATCCCAATGATTATCTGTCATTATTAAACCATCATCAAGAAGTCCAGTATGCATAAAGATTCTAGCCAAAGGCAAATTTCCATCCAATGCATACGCTGGACCTTCAGGCACTCTAAACTCTGGACTTTTATCCATCCAAATACTCGTTCCCATCCATTGAAATGTATTCAGCCACTTCCTAGACTCTGGATTCAACCCAAATGTGCTATCAATATTACCTTTAAAGAACTTCGCTAAGGGTCCTGCAATCGCCCCACCCATTTTTGTTAAACTAGCAAAAGAACTTTCCTTCATATCCGCTAGGGCTCCCATGGGATCGTGCATGGCATGATCAATTGAATGCTGTTTGGTATCATGAAAATAAATATTAAAATCTCTATACACTTCTCTCCACTGAAACATTCCTGAAAAAGGTCCTTTTACTAAAATACCTGGAGAATCATCAGCCTCGCTTGTTAAAGCTTTTTGCTGTTTCTGCATCTTCTCCAACCTTCCTACATTATCTTCCATATCCCTCGGGTTCTCTATGTAACCGGTATACCCTGTTTCCATATAGGCCACCTCATCCTCACATTTATACATTCCAACAAGTTGTCTTCCAGGGTTCTTTGTGGCTCCGGCATCACGACCAATAGTATTGCCTCCCATGTGACCAAATACAGAGATTAAACCGTTTAACCTCACGGTGTTTGAGGATTGTCCGTAGATTAACTTTAAAAAATTCCGGATATCCTTAACACCGGCATCTCGGTCGTCATGACCGGCCTGATTAAAATAGGATCCATCACCCTTACTCTTATCTCCATATTTTGCTTTCATAACTATATCCAATAATAATCCAATCCTTCTTTCTCTTTCCGCCCAGGATGTCAAAAGATTTTTCTCATCAAACCCCTTTTTAGCACTGGCTTCTATAGCACCGTGCAGTTCTGGTTCCTGTTCTTTAATTTTCGGTAATAATACTGCTCTTAACCCATCATGAGCTCCTAATCTCCACATAGCCATCGTTGGCAAATCCAAATCTATCCCCCAGTTCTCAGACAATAATGAATGCCATTTTAGCTGCCTATCCTTTATCGGCAGTCCTCGATCTTTATTAATTATCGATTGCATCATCGCTCTATATAAAGTCTTGTACGGAACAGAGTCTTTCGTAGTTACTGCAGGCTCCCCAATTAATGCGAGATATTTGCTCGCTTCAGTGGCAGCCCGTTCAGTTGGGAAAGTGTGCCAGGATAGTGCGGCTTCCGAATCTATCATATACGCCCTTGCTATTTTTCTCGCTCTGTCAAGGGACTCAACTACCTTTCTTCTTTTTCCCTTCTTATACCATTTATCGCCCAGCCTATCGTCTGCCTCATACATCAACTCCATCTCATCAGTCGGGGTGGGTGGCTCCCCCTTTAGTCTCTGCCCTTGGCTTCTTAATGCTCGAGCTAACGGATGTTGAAAAATTATTCTCCCGGGGTTCTCCGTATCGCTAAACTCGCCTGTTTTTTGCCACTGCATCGCTTTTTCGCAATACTCCTTCCATCGCGAAGGTACATTTCCAGATCGGTCTACGATAACTAAAAATTTCTTATTTTCCCCTATCGCCTCTGACTCTTCCTTCGTTAAAGCCCGGTGCTCTCCCTCTTCATCCAGAGTCACCACAACAGCTTCGCCACCACCTCCTCGTGAGAACAAATCCCTGTCTCTTTTGTCTAAATTATCCAGTTTACCCTTTAGTCTATTAAAAGCCGGGTGAACCCAGTTTCCGGGAACTTCAGTGCCATCTTCGTTTAAACCTAGAAGTTTCCACATCGGCTTTAATCTATTTGCCATTTCGAACTCGACAATTCTTTTCTGCTCATTTTTTTGCCATTGATAATTTTTTGACTTATCAGGCGTATTATTTGGAGTGTCCACCGATTTTAGCCCATATCTCCAATAAACCCCATCCCTTGAACATAATTGCCCAAGCATAGACATTGTGTGACCGTCTCTGTCTAAGAATAACGAATCAACTATATGATCTGCGCCGCTCAATCCTTCTTTATCTTCCGTTCCTTTAGCTAGACGCTTAAGGAAGTGGAAGAAGGCGTCCCAACCGTCTCTTACTCCTCCTGAAGCTTCATAAGCTGCTGACTTAGCAAACTCAGAACTAATTGCCGACCTAATACGTCTAATCCACTTTTTAGACAGCTCAGGAAAAGTGCTCACAGTGTTAATCAACATCTCCACTTCGGTGTTTAATTTATTCTCTGCTCCTTGGATTTGGGTGGGATCAATACGCAAATTAACCTTTCTGATCATGTATGGAATCATCTCGAGTAGTTCTTCCCGGTCGTCCGCTACAAACCTTAATGGAGTTGTTGTATCATACCCAATTGTATTAGTAGTCGGCTCCATCCTCCTTTGCTCCTCAATAATTTCCCTTATATCGTCAAAATCCTTCGCGACCATAGGCTTCCCCGTTTCTACATCAATAATAACTCCTCCAGCATTCCTGGCTACACCATCCCAAATTTTGACAACACCTCTAGCATCACTAGGGTAAGGATCTCTCGCTTCATCCTTATACCTATGTCGAGACCTTACAACGTCAGTAATAATATCTGTTGAGTGTAGGTTCATATAATTAGCAATCCCCCCATACTTCTTCAGGTACTTCACTCGATCTGGATGTGACCAGAAACCATGCTGGGTCTCCCAAGATTTATCTCCAATCTCTCTTGCCGCTGCCCTCCGAACTTCCAACTCTTGGAGCTTACCCATTCCCCTCAGGTTAGGGTCTGAGCCTAATTTCACATCTCTACTTACCTTAACCCTAGAATGAAAGTAAGTATCTGTGAGATCTACTTTTACTGGATCAAAAAATCTTTCTCCATCTGGAAATACTATTTCATTAGCTTCAACTAGCATATCATCCCTTTTCTGAAACTCTGCTATGAGTCTAGTGTCAGTGTCCAGTATCCCCGCCCTTCTCATATCTTCGATCCTGTAGAGAACCTTTTCAAAATCGGAACCAGTACGCCTACGCTCAGTTTCAGGAGACCTCCACTCCCAAGGTTGAGGCTCAGCTGGTAAAGATGGGTCTCTATCGGCAGCTCTAGCAGTTGCTCTATCTAAAAAATAATTTAATGCATCTTTTGCATTTTGATCATCATCAAGTCGTGGGTCTCGTCGCGCTCGGTTATCAAATTTTTCCCATATATATGACTCGAGTGCTTCTGGATCAGCAGTTAGATCCAACCTTTCTGCCCTTATACGCATTAAAACGTCCTGGACTGTATCTCCTATTCTTTGATCAATTTCTTTCAATGCCTTCTTTGCACTGGAACTACTTAATGCATCAACTCCTCCTAATCGAACCATATCAGCAACCTTATCACTCCTTTCCCTCAATAGCCTGCCCATTGGAGTTTCTACACTCATACTCATCTCCATTTCTTTGATAACTTTGACATTGGGATTAATGGCTGGTTCTGTTCGCTGATGAGCTTCAGTCAAAACATCAGCATTAGGGGTAAAAGGCTCCTGAGGTGAAAAACCAGCAGCTTCAGCTGCCTCCAGACGAGAGGCTATATGAGGGGGCAAGATTAGAGGTTTATTGGGTTTTTTATTAAGAGAAGGCTCTTGTAAGGAAATTCCACCCAGACCCTTCTCTTCTAGCCCCGTTACAAGAGGTCTAGCCCCAACATCAGGCAGGGTCTTTAAGGACTCTGGCGTTCGTAAAGCATCGGGAACAGAAGGTTGGGTTGGAAAATCACCTTTCTCATTGGGCATATATTATTATTTTAACCCTTTTAATCAAGCACTGCTATACTCAAGAAAACTAGTTGGTGGGTGGCGAGGCCAGTTGAGGTATTCTGCCGGTTTTACCAATTTCTGCAGCTTCGGCTTCAAATCTGTCCTGAAGAATAAATATAAATCCTGGTATCGAAGCAGACATAACTGCTATCTTTTGTTGGGCCTCCTCGGTAGCAGGATCAACTTCATTCAGTTCTGCTACTTGTTCATCGGTTAGTCTTTGCAGCATAGTATCAAGAACTAGATCTGAAAAATACTCCAACAGTTTCACCTTAAAACCTTCTTTTTCCCCAGGAGAATAAATGGCAAAACCTTGACCTTCTAAACTCTTATCAACATACACATTTAAAAACTTCTCAATTTGAGGATCCATAAATTAATTTTAAATTGATAGACCTAAACAAACAACCCCTAATCTAAGCTGCCTTTTTAGCAAGCTCAGTAATATCTTTTGAAAAAAGCGGAGTAGGATTCATCTGAAGCTGAGCATCTCTTTTAAAATAATCAGAATTATTTTGATGGAATTTACTACCATATTGTGCTGAACCATTACCATTCACCTCTAAATTATTAACTTTTAAGCTTCCTAAAAGCGCCAGAAGTTCATTTTTAGATAACCGCTGACCGGTGGGAGTTCTCTCACTCATTATTTTAAATAGTGTTGCATGTTTACCATCCTCAGGGTTAAACACCGCATCTTTAATTTGACCTGCTGCCCACTTATCAAAAAATCGCTGTCCTGCGGGCAGATCCTCATCACCAGGCAAAACGATCTTATTATCTTCAATATACTTTTTAATTTCCTCCACTATCCTCGGATCGGGATGGGTGAATAAATATTCTTGAGCGATTTGCCCCTCAGCCCAGCCTTTAGCTGATAGCCAATCTACTCCTAAAGGTGCCATTTGAGGATTAGCTACTGGCTCAAAAACGGGCATGCTTCCCCTAGCAGTTTCCGTCATAGCATCATTTACATCAGGATTCGCTAAAAATGAATTTGGTCCTTTTTTAGCTTCTGCCAAAAATTGATCATAAATATTGGGCTCCATCCGTAAGAGGGGAGGGTTTTGCGATACTGCTTCTATAAACCTCGGCATTGCCGGTGCATTAGAAGGTAGGAGTAACTGGATCTCCGGATTTCCTGTAGTAGGGCTTATCTTTGAATATGTTTCATTACTATTTCCCAAGATAACATCGCCTGAATTCATTCCGATTATTTTATTATCAGGTAAAGACCCACCTGGCCTAGATGGAAGATTTTGAATATCTATCGGAGCACGAGTTGGCAAAGGAGCTAAATCTATCGCAGGTCGGGTTGGTACAGATGGTTTAGGTGCTTCAACTTGGGTAGGTGCACCAGGTTTTGGCACCTCAATCGGTGGTGTCGGTGCGTTAATTGATCTCCCGCCTTCCCGGATTGGAAATGTTATTGTCCGGGGCGTAGCCCCTGGAGATACACTCTCTTTTAATTCACCTAAACCGCCCGAGGCTCCGGCAAAAGCTCCTCCCAGCACAGCGCCAATACCCATCTGCCAACCAGTCCTATTCTTGAAAAAATCTTTTGGCTTTCTCCATGTTTCCTTGATTCTATTCATAGCCCCAGACGCAGCACCAATCTCAGCTCCTCTAATTACTTTATTTGCCACATTTTCAATTGGAGATCCACCAAAACTTGCCGACCAAGAAGGAGAGACTCCGCTTGTATCAATTGAATGCTGTCCTCCGATTGCTCCCACGCCCGCTCCGATTGCTCCCCATGTCAGACCATCGATTATAGCTCTGGTATAACCCATCTTTGCGCCCGAGGCTCTGAATTTCTCAGAAACTCCAGCCCTTATGCCTCCGGCAATTGCTCCATACATCATCGACTCCCATGGTTCAAAATTATGACCAGTACCCCAAACAATACCAGCTCTAACACAGGCTAGCGCTGTTGCAGTTAATATATTTGCTGAAATATCTTTGCGGTCTAGTAGTAGCTTCGCATATTCCTTTGGTAGTTCTGTAATTCTTTTTGGCAACTCTTTCCTTCTCTGCCAAAGACTTTTCTTCTCGTGATGTCCCCCTCCATGCTCACCACCACCCCCATGTCCGTCTCCTTGATGGTTACCGGCACGTGTATCATGAGAATTATCCGCATGCCCCCCCGGAGAAGGAGGGTGATTAGGAGTTGCTGGGCTCGCAGTTGCATCATTATCTAATGCATTCAGGGTAGCGTTAAATAAATCCGCAGGACGACCTGCACCACTATTAGGAGTGGTCGCTCGCCTTCGCCTAAGCTCGGCTGCCGATAATCTTGGTCGTGGAGCGCCTTCAGTGCCTGGTTCACTCATACAAAGTAAATTATACTACATCAATAGATCTTCTTCCAATTCTTCATCTCCCTCAAGTTCCTGCCTCACTCCTTCTATGTATCGCTCTATCTGGGGGATTCTCTTTCCTAATTCTAAAGTGTCGGCAAGCTCTATTAGATCGATTGCTTTTTCTTCATCCCCACCCACCATGGCCTCTTGTAAGCTTGTTACTACCAACCTACCTAAATCCCGCTTCACACCCTTAACCTCATCAGAAGCAGCACCCTCCTGATTGCTTTGTACGAGTCTTAATACATTGTCCTGAATAGCTAACGCCTGATTTGCTGTTAACATCTTCTTATCAAGCATTGCACCGATAAGGGTAGTTGTCTCGGCTATGGTTTTTAGGACTCTTGCTTGTGGGTCTTCGCGACTTAACCCGCGACCTCGTGACTCTTTATTTTTTGCTCTATGGAGCAACCTCCCTAATTGTCTTCCAGTCCATTCAACCAACGATGGACCACTAAGCTTATCGTTAACCCTAGCTCTCATCTCCTCAATAGCTTTTTCAAGATCATCATTACTCGAATCCTGAACACCATCACTCGCCTCTTCTTGAGACACCAAGGCGTTTAGCCTGTTCACATGCGGCTCATTATTATCCCAAATATTTATAAAACGTTGTTCTTCGGCAGACATTGCTGTTCCTGATCTACCAGCCCCCTCTTCAGTTTGAGCAAAAACTTCTTGGACACCTTGAGAAATATTATTTAAGGTCCTCTCTTCCAGCTCTGACATCCAAGACACCCCAATGCGGCCTAACAGCCCGCTGAGCTCACGAGGAGTATATTTTGCATTTATAACCCCAGCTATTAATGACTCGTCATAGCTTTCACTACCACGATTCAAGCTAACATCATGTGAACCCATAATATCTTCAAATTCTCTTCGTAATTTGTACTCCTCCTCGGTTAAACTCTGTTGGTGAGCAATCTCATCAGGGCTTAAAGGATTCCCTGTAATTGACTCAATCCAAGTGCTTCTTAGTTGCGCTTGCTCAGCATTCCCAGGACTCATGTCTGGGTTTAATCTAAAATAGTTCCTAATGGATACATCGATATCCTCCATCAGCAGCTCAGTCGCTTGTTCTGAAAGACTGCATTGATCAAGCAAAACATCAACCTCTGCCGGTGTATAAAGATCGCTAATTATGTGCTCTCTAAAATCATTCACTAATTCCCGAGCGTCCCTAGATCCAGCATTTACTAGATGAGATTCGAACTCCGCCCTTCTTTTCTGGCGTTGATCTTGATCATCAGCATCCACAACAGCTGAACCAGTCGGTGCGACCTCGTCTTGCTGACGATCTGAATCTGCTCTTGCCGAAGATTGACCCCCCCGAGGCGATGAAGTAGGCGAAGGCGGAGTAGGCTTAAAAACTATTTTATACCTCGTTTTACCCTCTTCTTCATTAGTCTCGTCTATCTCCACTGTTAAAACATCCGATTGAGCTTTTAAAATTCTCTCCACAGCAGCCTCCTGACCAAAATCCCCTTCATCGAACTCAATAACCCCTTCTCCGTTTCGAGGCAAACTTGCTAATTTTCCGACTACAACCGGCGATAGTGCCGCATCAATCACCCTAAGATCCTCCACCGTCCTTTGATAATCTGGATCACTTAAGTTAGGGTTTGCTTCTAAAACTCCGGCATAAAGACTTGCCACACTTGGTTCGATCATTCCGGGGGGAGCCTCGCTGCTTGCTGATAAAGCATCCTGCTCTTCAGCTGAAGGTTCCTGCCGTCCTGAATTACCTGAGCTTACCCTTCGCTCATCAAGCTCTCTCAGCTCACCCCTCAACCGACCCATCGCTCGTCCTGAAGCCTTAGCTGCACCATCAGCAAATTGACTAGAGTCACCTATCCCATCAACACCTTTATTTAAACGCTCAAAAACACCTCTAAGCTCAGGATAAATAGCCCGAAGATCTAAGAATTGATTTGCTAAAGACAGATTATCTATTAATTCAGGATTCGGGTTCGAACCTAAAGCGCTAAAATCCCTGGAAAGAAAGCTCAGGAGCTGAATTCTTACTGCTGGACTTGATTCATCGAGAGCCACTTGCACATCTTCTCGTAAACCAATGATTTCATCTTCGGGCGCTCTACGCCCTTTTCTTATCGCCTCTTCTAGCTGAGAGGCTCTGTTTACTAAACTATCTACCGAATACGAATCCATTGTTCCATCTCTAACATCCTCTAATAATTGGCCCATTCTTCGTATCGCGCTCTCGACATTATTTTCTGTACCTAGGACGGCTTCTATTTCCGATGGAAAAAGCGTTCTATCTGGTTCATTGGTGGAGCCTGAACCATCATTAGCCGCTCCTCCGGGGCGAGAATCAACCGGTGGCTGAGGCGGGCGAGTCGAGTTACCACCAGAGCCAGAATTGGCTGCCGCGAGGATGTCGTCAATTCTTGGCTCATCATTTCCCACCAGAACATCTGCTCTGTGAGAGGCATCGGCATCCCCCGAACTTCCATTATGAGAACTCCCCACTATTAATGTCGCCCTTTGGCTCGCACCCTCTAGCTGCTGACTTAGCGAGGAAGCTGGATTTGCATCTGGTTCGTCTTGACTTTTTTCAGGCATAGGAATAGTTAAGTTTTGCTCCCCTCGGGTAGGGTTGGGCATTTTAGGCTGATTTAGAGTTGATGTAGAAGGTTGTTTGGACTCAAATGCAGAGAAGGCTCTTAAAGTATTTTGACTAAGACGTTCAGATCGTCGGGGCGGATTAACCGTTTCTGTAGCCATATTCAACAATTATACTGAAATTAGTTTATTTAGCCAACCTAACAATGTAATATTATCTTATGTCTTCCAAAGCCCCGGAGCTCAAGCATTCACCTAAAGAAATTGAAGGTGAAAAAGCTAAGCATTCTTGGAATACTATTTGCAAGGAGATACATAAACCCGCTTCTTCCATTACCGCAGAAGTCGTCGTTAGTGAGATGGCATTTTTAATGGATCATGTTGACTCACTATCGAAGACTGAACAAAAAAAAGTGCGGAATGCTTTTTTGACTTTGAGAAAAAACGACACGACTTTTATCCACTCCCGACTTAAACCTGCTCTACTTGAGCGAATTCACGCTGAGACAGGAAAAAGTAAAAGATACCAAAACCAGAAAACAGCGGAAATGTTAGGACTTCTAGGAAATTGGTTTGGCTTCGGTGTTGATAAGGACGTTTCCCAAGCTCTTGGTGCAGTCTCGAATGTAAAACGCCGACATATACAAACTGCAGTAGGAGCCGCTGTCGCAGCAGGACTAGGTGTAGCAATCGATTCTTCCTCTGGGAAGGAAGCGATTAAACCCATTCTTAGAGCGGGTCGTGCACTCACATACTTAGCACAAGCTTCAATCACCGAGTCAGACCTATCTGCCCCACAACCCAAACCCGCTTCTTTACAAAAGAAAGAACCATCTCCCATTCCGAATAAACCTCCAACTCTTACCCTCCCCGCCTCGCCCGAAGCCAAAACCCCTCCAACCTCAACCATGGAAGCCACTCGGCCCCCAATTCCTACTAGTACGCTCGAACCAACCCGAGAACCTACACTAACCCCTCCGCCCACTCAAGATTCAGAACCTACGGATGAGCCAGAAGCAGAGACCCAGGAAGAAGTGGCACCCCCAGAAAACATGGTAGAAATCGGCAGCCAAAACCTTGCTGAGTTTTTTCTTGGACAATGGATTTCAGAGCTAAAAGGCAAAGGGTTAACTCTTTGGGAGAATGATCCTTCTTATCAGGAAAGGGTTCCCCTAGAAAATGCCGAATCTGATTGCGTCACTATGGTCTATTTAGGTACAGATAATGAGAGGTCAAGAGATGGACACGCTACGAACGCCGCTAGATCAGATGTCATAATTATTGAAAGATTTGATCCACACACATTTAAATCTGCCTTCATCTCAGTCAACAGAGATTTACTAGCACCGGAGGGTGGCGAATTTGGAATGCTTAGGATTAACGAGCTTTCAACGCTCCCTTTAAGGGGTGTTAACTCATACCCTTTGTTGCAAAGGATGTTCGAGACAATGAGTGGGTGGAGAATCGACGGAATTATTCAGACCAACATAGATTTTATTAATGGCTATGACGAATATTATGATGTTGCAAAGAAAGAGGGTCAGCCAGGCAAAAATAGCGTTATCGATCGGTGGGTTCCAGAGGGACTAGAAGTAAACCCCCCTAATACAATCGACGACCCTCTTTACCCGAAAGGATTTGGGGTTCAACATGTCCATTTCAACCCCGGACCTCAAATTTTACATGGTCAGGATCTAGTTAAGTATGCCCGAGCCAGAAAAGGTGAGGGTAATAATGATTATGAGCGCTCTACAAGACAACGCGAGGTAGGCTTTAAGTTGCTGCGTAGTATGGCAAGTAAAATAGCGGACGATTTAGAGCAGGGCAATACAGAGCACTTAGATGTAACTCTGGATGTTTTGAGGGAACAAGAAGAGGTTGGTAATTTTTTCCAATATGACGTTGATGTAACGAGTATCCTGCAGGGCATTAAAGACTCCGTTAGCGAAATACAGTCTATGCCAAACGGAGATACAATTATTGCTAAACTTGCTGGTAATAGTATGGGCAATATTGCCCGGTTGTTAGGAGCGGAGGCTAGTAAAAAAACAGGCCTTCCTTTTGGTGACCCAGACAGTGGATTTGTCAGCTTTGGACTTTCAAATTCAAATGGTTTTTTGGAGGATCATCCTAATACTGCCGGGGCTGCCATTACCAGACTCCGGGGATCAGGACCAAGCATTTTTAAAAAAACAGCACAAGGAAACTTTATGGAGTATTGGAGAACATTAAGGGACAAAGCCGCTGAGTTAGATGCCGCATAAACTGCTCCTGCGCCAACCCTAACACTCTTGACCCACTTTGATCTTCTGGACACAGGAATTTTCACGATATACATTAAGTTACGGCGTAAAGCGCTTGGGTTTTGCGTGAATGAGAGTAAGCTTCCATTTATCAAAATCCTGGCTCAAGCTTAATCATGGAACCTGTCTTTCAAGCTCATCCTATACCTCAAAACGTTACTAATTTTGAATTTCATCTAGTGGGTGACATGACTTTAAAGCAATTTGGTTATTTAGCAGCCGGCCTTGGCTTAGCTTTTCTGGTCTTCACCACCCTCTCCACAGTCCAACCTATAATCGCCTGGCCAATTATCATTATTTCCTCAATTCTTGGCGTGGCTTTCGCTTTTCTCCCCATCCAGGAACGCCCCTTAGATCATTGGGTTGGTGCTTTTTTCAAAGCCATTTTTAAGCCGACATCCCTTAAATATTCTTCCAAAATTATTAACCCCGAAGACCCTTTATTTAACAGGCGACTAGGCCATTATATTCGGACATATAAATATAATCAGGCCAAACACAACGCTCCTCTCGGCAATCCCAATCTATTGCCCTCAGCTTTATCCGATCGTGTTCCCCAAAGCACAATCAGACAAACTGTTGCTCCTGCCGTAGCGGCTGCCCCAGCTCAAAAAAAACCGAATTTCATCGATAAATTTAAAGCCGGCCAAACTAGCTTTACGGCCCCTCAACCTCACCCTACTCAGGCACCTCTTCCCAAACAACAGCCTGCCCCTCAAGTCACTGCTCAAGCTCTTCCCCCAATCAACAGCGGCCCAATTATTGACACTCCTCAAAAATCTCCAGCTCCCTCCCAAACAACAATAACCACTCCGCTATCCTCTGTGCCCTCCTCGCCGACTCCAGGAATACTTCGCAATCCAGAGGTCATTAGTAAACTCCCCCAGGCAACTCAAATGCTGCCTAATCAACCTCAGCCTGCACCTACCGCAGAAGAAGAGCCACTTAATCCTGAACAACTTAAAAAAACCGTTGAACTGGCTAATGAAGCTCAAAAAACTCAACAGGAAATAGTTAAAATCGAGACCTCATTGTCCCAACTTAAACAGCAGGCCGCTCAACCTGGAGTTGACCCCAAATCATACATCGAACAGTTTGAAGATCTTTTAACTCAGCTTCAAAAACTCAACGAAAAAGCTTCCAAAACGGCCCAATCATTGGCTCAAATCTCCCAAACCGCACCTTCACCTCTTCAACCTGTCGAATCGATAGTTCTAAACACCCCCACTCCTAAAGCTAAAAGCATCCCTACCTTAAAATTGACTTCTTTTCCTAATGTTATTAACGGCATCATCACCGACTCAGAGGGAAATTATTTAGAGGGTGCAATTATCGTCGCTCACGATAAACAAGGCTTACCAGTAAGAGCTTTAAAGAGTAATAAACTTGGCCAGTTCGTCGCCGCCACTCCGCTTCCCAATGGTGAGTATTCTATAGTCGTTGAGAAAGAGCATCTTAGTTTTGACAAATCAGCTTTAACTCTAACTAACGAGATTCTTCCTCCGATATTAGTCGCAGCCAAGAAAATTCAGCCTGTGACCGCAGTTTAAAAATATGCCTAATACAAAAGATTTTATACCAGTTACTCAAGTCGAGCAGGACACCGTCATTCTTAATGACGGCTCCGTCGCCATGGTCCTTCAAACCTCCGCCGTTAACTTCGACTTATTATCTCAACAAGAGCAGTTAGCTATCATCGGCTCATTCGCCGCCTTCTTAAATTCACTTTCCTTTTCGATTCAAATTTTAATTCGTTCCAAAAAACTGGATATTTCTCACTATTTAAGCACTCTAAAAGAAGCTGAAAGAAAGCAGCACAACCCTCTCCTCCAGCTCATGATGCAGCACTACCGGGCTTTCGTCGCAGCTATTATTAGAGACAATGAGGTTTTGGATAAACAATTTTTCGTGATTTTTGCCGTTTCCCCTATCGAACTTGGAGTAGTCAAAACCACCGATGAAAAAACTCTTCAAAAAGCGATCACCATTCTAAATCCCAGACGGGATCACATCTTAAAGCAGCTTTCCCGGATCGGCTTAAAATCCAGCCAACTTGATGATGAAAGATTAATTCGTCTCTTTTATGATATTTATAATGATGAGGATAAAATTACCCTTTCCGACATTCAAGCCAATCCCGCCAATCAAACCCCTGCCAATGTCCCAACTAAGTTCGAATACGGAACTACTCAAAAACCCACTGGTCCAGGCCCAACACCTAACGCACAAAACATAGCTCCAACTCCAGCTCCACAATCTAAAACTCCACCCTCTAACCTATCACCTGTCCCCTTGAGTCCACCTCCCCCGGTCGCTCAACCTCTCAAACAGCCTCCTGCTCCTCCACCACCTCAGCCAGTGACCGCCCGCCCTGCTACTCCTGCTCCCCAGCCTATACCCCAAAACATCCCTCAGGTAATGCCTCAACCTACCCAGCAAATAAACCCTGCTCCTGTTGGAGCCCCACCTCGCCCCACCTCGCTCTACTCTTCACCTCAAACTGCCAATCCTTTTGTCGTAGAGGAATTGCCAGGATAACCAGCCATGAAACAATTTAACAATTAGAATAAATATGAAACTACCTTTTACAAAAGACAAAAAAACAGCACCCCAAGCCAAAGAACCAGCCGTTAATCCAACCAAATCTCAACCTGAAGCTTTGGAGTTCTCTCTTGTCGATGCCATAGCTCCTAAAGAAATTGAGATTGATTTTTCCTATCTAAGAGTTGATAACCACTTTTACCGATCATTCTTTGTTTCCGGTTACCCACGTTATGTTGAACCAAATTGGCTTGAGCCTCTGATCTCCTTTGAGCATTCATTAAACATCTCAATGTTTATTTACCCCTCAACTTCTAAAAATATTCTTGATGACTTAAAGAGAAAAATTGCTGAAATGGAGGCCACAATTCAAACTGATATGGAGCGCGGCCGGGCAATTGATCCAGCAGTTCAAGTTGCTTTAGATGATGCCAAGGGATTGCAGGAACAATTAGTCAAAGGAGCCGAAAGATTTTTCCGCCTGGCCCTTTACATCACTGTCCCCGCTAAAGATAAAGAAGAGTTAAATAACATTTCCAAACTAGTGGAATCAACCTTGGGTTCACTGTCAATTACTGCCCGGGCTACAACTCTTCAAATGGTTGAAGGCTTCACCGCCACAGTCCCCATCGACGTTGACACTCTCAAACTCGACCACAATATGGATACCACCTCGCTTGCGACCACCTTTCCTTTCACCACCTCCGAACTAACCTCCAACGAAGGCATTATTTATGGAATCAACGAGCATAATGGCTCCTTAATAATTTTTGATCGTTTTTCTCTGGAAAATGCTAATTCAGTTGTCTTCGCCAAATCCGGTGCCGGAAAATCCTATATGGTCAAACTAGAAGCAGTACGCTATTTAATGTTCGGCACCCAAGTTATTATTATCGATCCTGAGCACGAATACT
>CAYMRP010000002.1:69576-155268 GCA_964392925.1 uncultured Gammaproteobacteria bacterium | reverse complement strand
TCCGGGATCAAATTATTATCAACCCCAGGCAAAAATGGCGTTACCCCATCTGCCAGGAAGCCGTCCATATTCATCTCGTTTAGAGCTTGAGCAATTTTTGGAGCAATATACTGTCTATAGTATGGATTTGTGATATCTAAATAATGCCCTAGTCTGTTAGCCTTGGTTGGCGGCAGCCCTTTTTTATGGATGAAGAATGTTTCACATTTGACTGCTCCGCACATCCCGTCTGTTTCGGCGTTTGTGTATATTTCAGTTGCAAACCTCATATTGAAATCCAAAGTCCAAAAGACGTGGTAACCAATATACTTGGCATTAGGATTTTTTTGTTTTAGTTTGGTTGCGATATTAGTTAGTCTTTGTTTATTCATCCCTACGCCTCCCTGAATAGAAGCGCATTCTTCAAAAACTAAACCGGTATTGGATTTGGCAAGATGATTTATTTCTTCATCAGAAACATTTGGATCTGTCTCGCGCCCAGTCCATTTAGGGCCTCTTCGGTAACAACCGGTAGTTAAAGTAATCGGGATATCAGGATTTGTGCCTATATTTGTGGCCCAAGGGTCTCCAAAAGGATTGTAGTGAGATTCGAAGGAGATATCAGTAGTATTGGCTTTTGGTTCAAAAATTTGGGGGTTTTGGACTAAATAGACACCGATGGCGACACCGATTAAGACTAAAATGATAATTACGAATTGGACGAAGCCTTTTTGAGCGGAATTAGGCATTAGAAACTATTGTGGCTATAAAATGAATTAGAAGTCAATAAAGAGGATGATCTTAGAGGATGTGTTATTGGGCAACTTTAACACCCATGGAGCGGGCTACGCCTTCAACGATATTCATAGCTGATTCAACTTTTTTAGTGTTTAAGTCTTCGAGTTTATTTTTAGCAATCTCTTCAACTTGAGTTTTATTTAAAGTGCCAGCTGATTCGTGGCCTGGTTTACCGGAACCTTTTTCAACTTTAAGTGCTTTTTTGATCATTTCAGCGATTGGAGGCTGTTTGGTGATGAATGTAAAAGTTCGGTCTTCGAAAACTGTGATAACAACTGGTAAAAGATTGCCGGATTTTTCTTTAGTTTTTTCGTTGAAAGCTTTAACGAAATCCATGATAGGTAAACCATGCTGACCTAAAGCTGGACCAACTGGAGGAGCAGCAGTAGCTGCGCCTGCTGGGATTGTTAGTTTGATGTATGTTTTAATCTTTTTTGCCATATATTTAGTTTAGAGTAAAGAATTATAACTTCTGTACCTGTAAAAAGTCCAATTCGACTGGGGTTTCTCGGCCGAAGATGGAAACCAGAACTCTAACGCGACCTTTTTCTTTATCAACTGAATCAACTTTTCCAATGAATTCGGCGAATGGACCGTCAACGATTTTAACTGTGTCGTCAACCATAAAGACATCTTTGAATGTTGGGGAAGCGCCTTGGGTTGTGAATTTAACAATTGAGGCAACTTCAGCTTCGGAAATAGGAGTTGGTTTGTTGCCGGCTCCGATGAAGCTAGTGACTCCTTGAGTTGTTCTAACTGCGAGCCATGATAAATCTGAGAGTTCCATTTTGATTAAGATGTAACCTGGGAAGATTTTTTCTTTAACAGTTTCTTTTTTACCGCCTTTGATTTCGATTTTATCTTGGGTTGGGACTAAGATATCGTAAATTAAGTTTTCTAAATGCTCTGCTTCGATTCTTTGGCGTAATGCTGTTGCAACTTTGTTTTCGTGGCCGGCGAAAGTGTGAACTACGTACCAGCGGGCGTTTGGATTTGCTGGAACTACTGGTTTTTCTTCTTCTTTTTCTTCTTCGGAGGGCTCTTCAACTGCTTCAGAATCTTCTGCGGATTTGGTTTCTTCTTTTGACTCGTCTTCAGAAGATGAAGCTGTTTCTTCTGCTACTGCTGATTCGGCTGCTATTTCAGGCACTTCTACTTCAGGTTCTTCGATTGCTTCTTCAGCTGCATCTTCGTCTTTCATTTCGGATGATTCCTCAGCTTCGACTTTTAAAGCCGCAAAAGGATTAGCATTTTCTTCTTCTGGTGTTTCAGGCGCTAAAGCCGCCTCTGCTGGGTTTTCTGCAGGAGTAACGTCTTCTACTTTTGGTTCTTCTGGGGAGTTATTATTTTTATCGTCCATTTTGTGTTTACTACTGAATTAAATATTGACTTAGATTAACTAAGCCAAAATCAACTATGCCAACAAAAAAGGCTACCATTACAGTAATAAAGATTACAATAAAGGTTAGCCTTATTGTTTGAGCCCTAGTTGGCCAAACAACTTTTTCTAATTCTACCCGAACTTCACTTAAAAAGTCAATCACTTTCATAGATAGCCAATCATAGCATAAGAACATGAGTTGAGGCTAGAGGCGATTAGGGTTTAGCACAAGCGAGCTGGCAGTCCTTAGTGTAGCAATTATTTTGATCAGCTACTGTGGTGGGGATATTAAGGTTTAAGCCGTTGCCGAAGATTTTATTTTCTGTGATGAGAATTTTAGAAATTCCGCTGAAAGGTCCTGATTGAACTATGCCGGAGCCACGATTACCGGTTATTTCGTTACAAGAGAGAGTCAGGCTGTTAATGTTTTGGCCGCCGATTTGAATTCCAGAAGCATAGAGGCCGACAGTATCAAAGAAAGTATTGATCCCTCCAGACACAGTATTCGCAGAGATAGCAAGGTTGGAAGAAGGTCCCTGAATTTTTAATTGAGAGCCAATACAGGGGAAAGTGCAGTTGGTATAGGCACCCTGGCTATGATTATTTATAAATTTGTTTCCGGAGATTGAGGACTGGTTGACACTTTGGGCTTGGAGGACTAGGCCGGAGCCGGCATTGTTTTCAAATAAATTGTTTTCAATTTTAATTGCGTTAGTGTAGCCTTGGCCCGAAAATTCAAGACCAGTTCTATAAGAATTTTTGAATGAAGAATTAGTGATTGTTATTGAGCGAGAGTTTGAAATTTGAAGTGATGTTCCGCGGGTAAAGCTGAAACTGAGATTATCTAAAGCTGTTGATGATGAACTTAGAATAGAGACTGCAGCCGGGCAAACTGTAGCAGTAGGGCAGCCTGCAGAACCTTGATCTTCGAACACCAGGCTTTTTAAATTGAAATTAGCAGAATTTTCGATCGTGAGAAGAGTGTAGCTAAAATCATTTTGGCGAATAAATTTATTCTGAGGAGAAGATGGAGAAATAGTAAATGATGAGGTTGAGCCAGAAAGTTTAAAGCTGCATTCCTGTGCGGATGAGCAGATGATCGGAGCGACTATTTTAATTAAGGGAACGCCGATTTGTTTGGCTTCATTTAAACAATCCTGGAAAGTTTTGGGGGTGCTGGCCTGACAGGCGAATTCTTTGAGAGTTAAATTTTCAGACGGGGATTGTGAATCTTCTTCCTGGGCCGAAATCGAAGTAATGAAAAATAAAGAGCAGGCAGTGAGGGTTAAGAAAAAAAGTTTAATCAATGGTTATCTCGACTCCTTTTACATTA
This sequence comes from uncultured Gammaproteobacteria bacterium, assembly GCA_964392925.1. Lineage (GTDB taxonomy): Bacteria > Patescibacteriota > Microgenomatia > Daviesbacterales > UBA10151 > JACPKO01. The sequence continues at coordinate 151,777 of CAYMRP010000002.1, read as the reverse complement.
TTTAGAATATCCTGACTATCATTATTTATTAGGTTTGAGTCGGAAGTTGAGTTCGGCATATAAACAATACCAATTTGAGTTTTGCCGGATTTTTTAGCGGTAAATTCAAATTCAAAAAGTTTTTGGTTTTTGAAAACTTGCGGCTGTTTTATAGATGTTTTTTGGACGGCTGAAGTTTGAAGCAGCCCGTTTTGGTTGCTGCCAAAATAATCAAAGTTAGGTAAAGCTGGGCTTTTTTTATCAGTCAGGCTTAAGAATTCAGGATCAAAATTTATTAATACATCGAATCCAGTTATGAATTGATTTTGAGAATCCGCGACAGCAGTAATTATAATTTTTTCTGATTGAGAGTATTTTATTTTTGGTGTGGTCAAGATTAAAGAAGTTCGATTTTGGGCAGCTGATTGATTGCCGGTAGAATCAGGTGATTTTGGAGGGGAGATAAGATTTTTGAGAGATGCGTAACTTAGGAAAAATAAAACTCCGAAGAGGAAGATAATACAAATTATAGTTAGGGCCAATTTTTTGTGAGTATGAAGCCAGTAAATAAAGCTAGAAAGCCGGGAAGTTTTTAAAGGGACGGCTGGTTGAGGGGGTGGAGGAATGACTGGTGGAGTGGGAGGTGTGGAATAAGTTGTATTTGGGTCCATTATTGATCTGCCTTCCGGCCGGTATTACCGGCTACAAATTTAATTATACTGAGATCTTTTTCATCAACTAGACCGTCATAGTTAAGATCGGCCAGCAAGGCCGCTTCGCGGGTGTTTTTATTTAAGTTGTTGCGGATTATAGATAAATCATATCCATTTAGAACTCCGTCCGGTTGGCCTAAATCACCAGATAAGAGGTTAATTCCGGAGAAATCGAAGCTATTCTCACCTCGGCGAATAGTTAGAGAAGGTTCAACGCAAGTATATTGTCCTGGATTTGATTCAGTTGGGGCGACATCGCAGATTCTTTTTAATAAGTATTTATCAACTTTAATCATAAGTGAAAATTTAGTGCCGTCTTTAAAATCAGGAAAAGCTGCAGTTCCAGAAAATGTGCCATCTGAGTTTGGGGTGAGGTTAAAAGGTTGAGGCTGGGTTTCAAATTTTGATTCTCCAACACGGCCGACAGCGACTGCAATGCCTTTTATATTACTTATCGAAGGCGTATTTATAGAATCCAGCAGCTTAAGTCTTAAGTTTACTAAAGCTGAAGTTTGAGGATAACTAAATTTGGGTAAGTCAGCAGGATTAATAAATTCAGGGGATGAGGTGTCGCGGTTGATATTAAAGGCGGCTTCAGTGGGATTAATTTGTAATAAATTGCCAGTAGAGGATAAAACTTGGGAATTGTTGTAATCAATGGTGATTTTGGATTCGCCGGTGATTGTGCCTCTTACGCTAAGATAAAGGTCAATTGTGGTGGGTAAATTAGTTGGAGGGGCATTTAGTATATATGACAGGCGGGAGTTGCTGCCGTTAACTTCGTTGATAACTTGTTTGAGATTGAAAGGATAAAAGTTTTTATCAAAACCGATGTTGTTTTCAAAATTTACTATCGAGATTCCGCCGGAGGTTTGGAATTTTAAATCAAAAGCGGAGATTGGTTGATTGCCGCTGAGGGTAAGTTTAACAATTTTTTGTTCGCCGGCTTTTAGGGGAGCATTGTTGGGAGAAAATTGGATATTTAAGCTTGATTGTTGGGCGAAGGAGAAAGGGATTAAGCTGAAGGTAGTTAGTGTTAGGCAAAATAGTATTAAGATGAGAGTTTTTGTTTTCATTTATTTAATAACTGCTATTGCTGTCGACACTTCCCTGGCTATTATCACTATAACTAGTATCACTATAGCTTGAGTCTGAATAACTGCTGTCGCTGTCGTAGCTGGGCTCTGAACCGCTTCCAGCGCCATCACCTGAAACATTACTATTGGTAGCTTCTGAAGAGACATCCTGATTGGATGAACTTGTGTCGTCTACAGAACCTGAACCACCACCGCCATAATTATGTACCAGAATTCCCTCTGCAAAAAAATTATTATTTCTGGAAACGCTTAATAAATTATAGACAGTAGTGCTTGGAGCGGAGATTTTCTCTATAGAATAGACTGGAATTTTTTGATTCGCTTCGTTATGAAGAATATCTCCTATTTTGAGTTCATCAGCTCGGATTGTTTTAAGGCTATTATCTTCAGCTATATAAAAAGGGTGATAAATTGTCGTTTTGATTTTGCTGTTAATTACTAGATATTCGTCAACATAATTTATATCCAATTTCTCAAAATCGGAGATTTGTTTTTGGCCTGTTTTTTCATTGTAACTGTAAACTTTTGTACCCGGTTTTAAGGATTCAATTGGAAGAGGGCCTGAGGGGGTAGAGATATGAGTTCCTGGCAAGAAGCAGGTTCCTGTGTTACCAATAGAGACCGGTCCATCACCTATAGAAGTGTTATATTGATCAACCCCTGTGGCACCAAATTGTTCAGCTTGCTGCTGTTGGAAAGCAGTAATTTCTTGTTCGGTTGCAGGCCTTCCTCCCTCGATGAAGCCCTCTGAATTAACAAAACTAGCATCACCAACTGCAACTACACTCCCATCAGCAGCGCTTATTCCAACTATGGAATTTTCTGCAGATACATCAGTAGTAATTGAGGTTAAAGCGCCGTAGTTGGCGTTGTATGTGTCACCGGTGATTTGATCTGACCACTCACTGCGGCCGCTAGACGGGTCTGAGATTTGTGTTGCAACCACAGTTCCTGAGGCATCCGTGATAGTGGAGGAAAAGCCTTCGTAGCCGGCTCTGGTTGAATTTAAATCGTTGTATCCAGTTATCGTGCTTGTCATGCCGTTTCCAAATGACATTGAGGCTCCCAGGGAAGGGAGAGATACTGCTACTGAGGCTGCAGCGGCCGTGGTAGTGGATGGGGCAGTTGCTGTGCTTTGGGAGGTGTTTCCAGCTGCACCGGTGAATGATTGTATAGAAGTGGCATTGGTGACTGCAGCAGCACCATCGGCACTCCTTAAACCATTAAGTGTATTTAAGGCTGAGCCTACAACATTAGAAGAATTTAAGCCGGCTTTGGCTGCTTCATTAACTAAGTTGAGCCCAGCTGGATTCCAGTCAGGATCGTTTTTAGCATCTCGAATAGCGCTAACCATATAGGCATCGGCGAAAAGGACAGAAGCTTGATTGGGGTCAGCTCCAACACTTCTGGCGGCAGCGTAAGCGGCAGCTGCATTTTGAGCTGGTGTCCCGCCTGCAGCATCTTTTGCGTCAGAAGCTTGGGCAGCGGCTGATCTGGCAGATTCAGATATTGTCGTACCTGTCTGATGATTTAGAGATGTGCCTCCAGTGTTATTTGCGGGAGCAGCAGGTTGAGCTGGGGCTGCAGGAGCTCCTGGTGCAGCCGGGACTGCAGGGGCCGCTGGTTGGGCAGGGGTTGTATTTTCGGGAACGCCGATTCCAAATGTTGCCAAGTCATTAACTGATGACACTGGGTTTCCATTGGCGGCCCTAGCTGTGCTCCACTCCTGTTGAGATAGTCCACGGCCATCAGCATCGATACCTGTTCCTCTGATGTTTCCGTAATCAAGTGAGCTATCCTCCCTCTGAATTGGGTTGTCTGGAACAGTAATAGAATAATTTCCTATAGATTGATTCGTGACTGTGTTAACAACACTAAAATCGTAACTGGTTGCCTGAAAAGGGGTGCCTTCGTTTATTTGTGTTGACCCAGTTTGGGTAATTGTTGTGCCAGATTGTTGAGCCTTAGCTTCTTTGACGAGTCCTAAAACTGCTGGGGTCTGGGTCATTGAGATATTTAGAATAGTGTTGGCCTTGGTAACTGCAGAGGAAGTAGTTGTTGAAGGAGAGGTATAAGCGTCTGAGAAGTTAACACTTGAGGCACTCGGTGAAGCTTGTTTGATGAGGTTTATATTTGCAATAAGATCTTTAGGATTTGGAGTTCCGCCTTTAACTTCAGCTATGGGATCGGTGACTGTTTTTTGTGATTTACTGTCATTAATCATTGTTTCAAAGCTCCAGGAATTGCCCGATTGATCAAGTGGTTTTGCTATGTAGGAAGTATTAGCATCTTTAGTTTGGGTTATGGCATAAAGAGTGCCTTTATAAAACATGTAGCTGGTGTTTCCTCCGAGATTATTCTTCATTGAAAGTGTGGTAAAACCGATACGGGAATTTGATTGAACAATGATTTTGTTTTGAAAATCCTCTGTAACTAAGGTGTCGTTTGATCTCAGTTGGGAACGGTTTAAGATATTGCCAACTGCGTCAACTCTTTCAATGAGGGCATCTCCATTAGGCTGCATATTGAGGATTTCTTTGGTTGAGCCTTGGCCGGGGATTGTTACAGATATCGGTGGTTCGTTATTGTTGTAGGAAGTCTGAGTTGGCCAGGTTTTGATCGCTAAAAGTGAGCCGTCGGAGTTGCGGAAGTTTTCGATTACTGGGCCGGCTGAAGTTTGAGTTATAGAAACAGGAAGGCCTGATTCCTGGGTGGAGATAATAGTGCTGCCTGAACTTAAGAAAGAAACATTGGCATAAGACTGACCATTACCATCATAAAATCCCGCGGTTTGAGGATTGCCAAATTGGTCAAAATTTAGCTGCTGGGTGTTTCCGTCATCGAGAGAATTTACGACCATACTGGTGCCTGAGCTAGTGGTGAATGAGGACGAAGAATTAATCTCGGAGCCGCCAGAGGCAGTTTCTTGAGCATAAATGTTGCTGATTAATGACTTTAAATTAAATGCTGAGAATGCTGAGGCGAAGAAGCTTTTAAGACCGGATGTTTTTTGAGGATAGGTAGAGTTTCTCCAAACTCCATAATCTAAAAGATTAATTACGCCGTCGTTATTAAAATCAGATCTTTTAGGATTACTCGAGGTATTAAATTCAACCTGCCAGATGGAAAGGTCGAACTCATTAATATTGCCATCGCAGTTGGCATCACCTTTTGATTTTTGATCGCAGTTTGAGCCAAAGGCGGAATACTCGGAAAGATTTGCTTTAAAGTTTTTAACGACGTTTTTTTTGGTTTCGGAAGTAATCTCCTGAGCGTGAAGGGAGGGTAGAGGGTAAAGGGTGCAGAAGAGAGTTAGTAAGATAAAAGCTGAAAATTTTAATTTCTTTGAGAGGTTTTTGTGCCCTAAGTGCTTTGTGCTGTGCCCTAATTTCATTGCAGTTATTTCAATATATCTTAAAAGAGACGAGGGTAACAAGTGACGGGTTGATGTAGAATAGCTTCAAATGACGAAGCATTTAATATTGATTACGGATTTTGAATATACGGAAATTATATCAGGGAAAACTGAATTTATAGTTAGATTTTTTAAGAAAGGCGTAGAGATTGTAAAAGAGATTGAATCAGGAGACATAGTTTATTTCCGGAGGAAGAACGGCGAGGTTTTAGGACAATTTGAAATAGGAAAATTAATTTTAGCAGAGAAATTTGGGACGGAGGATATAAAAATATTTACCCAGTTTATTAAGGGTTTGAAACAAGATAATTTTAAAGAAATGATGGATCAGAAGAATGCTATGATCATTATCCAGATAGAGAATTTAGAACAATTTATTACCTCACCGATAGATCAGCCTAGAAGTAAGAAAAAATGGGTAGTTATAAAGTAAGTGTTAACTGCATTTGTATTAATAATATATTGATTTCATATATGGGTAAAGCTAAAGTGGATATAGGGCTTAAAAATGCAAGCTTTGGCTGCTTTGATTGAAAAATACTACAAAAAATCTGATAACTCTCTTGAAGAGAAAGCTACAGACCCCTCAAAACCCCACCAACCTTTATGGCTTAGAGTTAGCTTTGGTGTGATGCTAGTTTTCTTAACTAGCGCGATGGTTTTTGTTTTGAGTGAGCCGATTTCAAGGCCTAAGAATATTTCGGTGTCTAATGTTTCCTCAAGTTCAATTACTTTATCCTGGACAACTGATGCACCAGATGAAACTAAAGTGACTTTATCTGAAGCGAATTACTCTCAATACCTGCCACTATTTTTTTATGCGGCTTCGTTTGATGACCGTGATGACCGTGAGGATTTTAAAGTCAAAAGAAATACACATTATGTAACTCTCAAGAATTTGAAACCGGGGGAAAGATATATAGCTAAGATTTATTCAGGAATGAGAGAGGTTCATACGCAGAAGTTAGTAACAGGACCGGTTATTAATTTGCCAGCTCCAAATTTAGTTTATGGAAAAATTTTAACAGAAACGAATGCCCCGGCTAGAGATACTTTGGTTTATCTGAGACTGAAGGGTAAAGAAGGATCGTCATCAGCTTTATTGTCAGCGATGACTGATTCTAAAGGGTCTTGGAGTATTGAAACCTCAAACGCTAGGACAAGAAATTTAAGCCAGAGTTTTAATTGGAAAGGGATTGATTATGAAATTTTAATTGTTGATAGCGGTGAAGGTCGGCGATTTCGAGCAACTACTTTGTCAGGTGAAGATAAACCATGGCCAAATATAGTTTTGACTGCCAGCAAGAGTGCGGAGGTGAAGAAATGATAAACAATTTTAATGTCATTCCTGCGAAGGCAGGAATCCAATTAGCAAAGTTAGTCAGGAACTTTAGAAAGCGTTCAGTTAATCTCCATACTCTCGTTTTTTATAAGCGAAGCTTGCGAGCTTACGCTCTTTGGATCCCCGCATTCGCGAGGATGACGATTAGTCGTAAATTTAAGAAAATTATAGCTGTAGCATTGGTTTTTCAGTTTTTGACGATTCCCCTATATCCCGTTCTGACAGTTTCGACTGTGTATGCTCAGCCGGTAAGAGATCAGTATTATAACGAGGAGCCTCAGGAGCCTATTAACGAACCGGAACCTGAGTATCAAGCACCTAATGTGGAGGAGAATATTACGCCCAGATATTATCCACCTGCACCGAGATATGTTCAGCCTGTTTATGAACCTGTTTATCAGGCTCCTAATGAGGAGGAGAACGAGGTTTATGAGGAAGAACCGGTTAACGAGGAATTGCCGGCAACAACATTTCCAGATTCTCCTCAAGAAGAAGCGCAATCAGATAGTGATCCGTTTGCTGCCTGTTTAGGTATTTTAGGAGAGGATATATGTAATCGACTTTATGGAGTTGTTGAAGGGCCCGCTATCCCTGAAGATTGGGCTCCTGGTGCGGTTGAACAGGCAAGTGAAGATAGCGGAGGTTGGGGGGAAACTATATCTCAGTGGCCGGCGGAAGCATGGGAATGGGTAGCTCAGGCTGCTGAGGAGACGGGTAAAAGTGCAGGGGAAATAATTGAAGATTCGAGAGAGTATATTGCATCGATATTCGGAGGCGAAGGGGCGGAAAATTCTGGTAATTCTCCGACTGATTTGGGAGGCTCCATAGAGCCAAAGTCGCAGGATCCAGTCTGGGGTGAAAAAATCGCTAACGCTCAGAATGATTGGGACAGCTATAAAGCACAGGCATTAGCTGAAGATCCAGAGGCTGCAGCTCTGACAAGAGAAAGGCTAGTGAGTAGTTTAGGGTTGGATTCAGGTGCAACAGATGATCAAATTCTAGCCTCATTTAATAGTGGATCCGGAGAACTAAGTGTATCAGGCACACCGGCTGACTTAACTGTGGCGATTGGCGCGAATGATATTTGCGCAATTGATACAGGATGTTTTCCTGTTTCAGGTGATTCACCGCCGCAATTTGATCTTCTTTATAACTTAACTCATATCCCCGGACCTGTTGAACTGGGGGTTAGGTTATTGGATGGATTCCTCACAAACGGAGCTGGAGGTTTGGTGCTTGATTCAAGTGCCCAAACTGTTGCTGAGAATAATGTTGAAGAAGCAGAGAAAGAGTTAGGGGTTTTGAAAGGACTTGAGGCTGCGGGGGTTACCGATCATCTAAATGCTGATGGAACAGTTGATCATGCTAAAGCTGCACAAGAATATTTAAGGCTATATCCGGAGGCAGCAACTCAAGTACAGCCTTATTTGAGTGCTATTGGGGAAGTTGAGAAAAAGGGCGAAGCTTTTAGGGAATCGGCTTTGAGTTTTGCAACAGGGGGAGGTTCGGATGGTTTATCAAGTGCGATTCAGGCAGGTGAGGAATGGAAGAATACAGCTGAGAGGCTGGATACTTTAGTTTTCAATCGACCGGAAGTTTGGGCTGTTTTGAAAGAGGATCCGTCGATTTATGTTCCTGGGGATCCAGACGGGAATATTGATATGGCGGCACTTGCCCGCGCTACGAGAAGGTATTACCAGGCTGAGGGGAATGAAAGCGGGTTGAGGTTGGCAAACACTACAGTTGAGAGTGCGGAGAAAGCAGAAGGAGACTATGTTGCAGGAGTAGCTCAAACAGGAGCGGTAGTTTTAGCATTAGGCATGGGTGGGGCTTCCGGAGGAGTTGTAGGAGCGTTAGGAAATCTCTATTTACCATTTGGTATTGATGATGCGGTTGCCGGAGCTGTTAATTCAAGAAATGCTTCGAGACTGGCAGATGCGGTTGGGGATGTTGCGCCTCGAAGAGCTCCCGGGACGGAAGAGGTTCCGGAAGTTAGGGAAGTTGCGAAGGTTGAAACGAAACCGCAAGGAGCTGCACCCACTGATGAGTATGCCTGGTATGACCCAAGGAAGTGGGTAGGGATGAAGCCTCAGGAGGAAACACCTGTTGCCAGGATTGATGAACCGGAGCAAGTAGCTCAAGGCACAACTTCTGATCCGGTCAGAATGGAAGAGCCTGAAGTTCAAACAGCGCCAAGAGCTGAGGATTCGAATGTTGAAGCTCCAGCGCAAGCTCCGGCTGCAGCACCAAATAGAGCTGTTGATCCTAATCCTGAAGCTGAGGTTCCTAGGGTTGATGAACAGGCAGAGATTCCAGCTCCTAGGATTGAGGAGACTCCAGTAGAACCTGAAATTCCTACGCAAATTGCTGATGCGCCTACTCCAATAAGGCCGGAAGTACAGGATTCTGCTAAAGCGGAACTTCCTTGTGCAGCAGCCTTACCTTCAGATTTTCAGTTAGTCAGGGAAGTTTATGCGCAAGATGGAGGAAGGAAGCCTTGTAATCCGCTCGATCCAAGAGATTGGAGCACAATTGTTGGAAGTTGGTTTGGAAAGACTGAGCCTGAAATTGTTAAAGTGCCTGATCCTCAATTGAATCAGGCGGATGAATTAGCAGAAATAGAACCTGTTAATTTGGATCCGGTGCCGGAACTACCTGTTCCAGCCAAAACCGCCGATTTGCCAATTGATGCGACAGAACCTGTTCCAGTTCCGCAGCAGCCCCCAGTTAACACTTTTCAAGATGATTTTGCAGCCAGATTGAATGAGGAATTTCCTGATGGTGGTGAGGTAAAAATAGGAACACCTAAACCTTATAGCGAAGGTAGTCCAGATACTTATATTTCTAAAAAAGAAGGTCAGGTTTTGCTTTGGACTGCGGATCAGGCTGATGGTGGTTTACCTCCTATCGTGAAGAATATTAACTCTAATGCTCCGAGGGGATCTAAAACAGGCACAAAGGTTATTAATGCTTGGGAACAGACAATGGCTGATAAAGGTTATAGAGTAGTTGGTGCCAATAATGTTGAGACTAGAGTTCCTCCAGGACAAAGCAGGGTGAGAATTCAGGATGGAGAGAGAGAGTTAGAGCTGACTCCGGCGGAGGCTTTTTGGTGGGGAAGAGGTTACCGGCCATATATTGACGGACAAAATAATAGCAATAAGCTTTGGGTTAAGCCGCTGACACCTGAAGGGCAGATAGAAATTGATACAGCCAGAAGACTGGCTCAAGATAGTAATAATCCTTATGTTGATTTTACTAAATATTTAGATACTACCCCTAGACTTAGCGATAGTAAGGTTGGAGATGAGGTTATTGCCGGGTTAAGTCCTTCTTCGACTCGTGACGAAATCCAAAAAGCTTTGAGAGAGAGAGGCTACTTGGATAGGGAAGCAAACCTGCTGGCATATGAGGTTCAGCAGAAACTAGATGAAAGTCAGCTCGCTACACGTGCAGTTGAGCCTCAGAGAGTTGTAGAAGGTCCTACCGCTCAGTCACCAGATTCAGTTGCCGTAACTAAACCTGCTGAACCTGTTTTTGATCAATATGGTCAAATAAAAACTTCTCAGAATAGAAATCCTGTTGTTGCTTGGGTTACTGATCAATACAAAATATTAGATGATTGGAGGAATTTCTTTGTGACTGGTGTGAGAAATGGTTATTGGAATGATAGGCTTCCAGGAAATCAGCCAGTAGTTAATCAGGGCGAAAGCCTAGCAGCTTTAAGGCAGAGGCTAAGCAATTCAGTTGAAGTTAAAATTGATGATCAGGGGAAAATAATCTCTGAAGTTCCGAAGAATGCAGATGAGGCGACGGTGAAGGTTGGTGGGGATGATGCGTCACCTCCGTGTGATTTGTCTTTTGCGCCTTTTGATTTTATTGAGGAGGCTAAGGCGGCTGGGCCTTGTCCAACCAGGGTTCAGAAAGATCGGGGTGATGAGGCTTTTGAGGGCGTGCTGGAGTCTTATGGGGGCAAGCCTGGGGTAACACAAGATCTGTTCCCTCGGTTTGATGATGGAAAAGGCGGGAAAACTCTCATGAATATAAAGCCTGGTGATGCCGGACATCTACTGTCTCCTAAGTATCCTGATAGCGACAGAATAATCCAACTAACTCCGGAAGAAGTTCTTAAGCTCGAGGAGGGTAAGCATTACAACTACATAATTACCAGCGATAAAAGAATTTTTATTATAGAGCGAAGGAATGGTATGGAGATAGGTGAAAAGCATCAGCAGCTGGGAGGAGAGTTGTGGAAGTTTGATCCATTAACTGCTGAAGCAACTGTTAATAAAAACATTGGAGTGGTTATGGCCGGCGAAGCGAGAGTTGAGGGTGGAGAATTACTTATGGATTTGCGGTCTGGAACTTTTTCTAGAATGACTGAGACAAAGGGTCTTAAAGGTGTTTGGGCTTCCGGTCAGGAGGAGTTGAGTAAGCTTGAGGATGTAGTTGAGGGAATAACTGGTTTTCGTCCTTTGGGTGTCCGTCAGGTTGATGTTAAAAAAAGAAATGTTGTTGAATTCGAGTTAGATAAAGAATTAGCTGAAAGAAGGGCTATTGCAGCACCAATTGGTTCTGATAATTTGCTACTTGGTATAAATGACACGATGAAAGTTTGGATGAATGGTCATCCTAAAACTGTAAATGTTATTTTAGGTGCCTCTTTTGGAACAATTATTGGGACAGTTGTCGGGATCCCAATGTTAATCTACTACAACCAGAGAAGTCCGATAGCCAGACCATTGATTAGATCAGGTGGGAATTCTGTACCTAATCCAGATGCTGTGCAATCAGAGAGTGAGAATGCTAGTGTGGCTCCAATATTGGATGAACCGCCGTTAGCTCCGGCTGAGGCCCCTTCGAATGGTGTGCCTCCTATTAAGTCTTTGGCACCAGCCGAGGAAGTTGAGGAGGCTGTGAGGCAGCTGCCTGTGATTAGCGAAGAGGCGATTGTTGAGGGTGTTAAATCCTCGGTCGAGAAGAGAAGCACAGTTATTAAAAGTGAGGGGGCGGGTTGCGGGAATGATAATAATACGATCTGGATTAGGGAGTTTGAGGATGGGTATAAAGAAGCGGTTGAGAATTACGGGAAGATACCCGGACAGTGTGGAACTCCTTTGCCGGGAGGAACATGCAAGGCCGAAGTGAGTGATCCTTACGGGCAATGCGGCGGGACAACAGGGATTCAGGATAAATCAGCTGGGGTTGAATATGAAATCACCAGAACAATTGCCTGTGATAAAGATGGAAAACCGCAAGTTACATATTCTTCGAAGGAAGTTGGGGTAAAGGGGTATTGTCCTAAACCGCCAACTGGTGAGCAGGGGAAACCTGATTTGAAGAAGGCGAATGAAATCTGCAATTACAATTTTGAATGCGGGAGTGGGCTTAAATGTGACTCTGTAAGCAGTAAATGTTTAGCTAGCCATGTTTTTTTGAAAATTGAAAAAGTTAAAGATGAGCCACAATTTAATTTTTGCGGTAACCTGGCTTTAAGTAAAAAGAGTGACGGAGCGGTGTTTAGTTGCTACGATAAAGGCCCCTATAAAGACCGCAAAGTTCAGATTAAAGGGGTGGGTTACAGTGAATTTTGCTGGTTACAGATAATTGATTTGGGTCCAGGGGAGAACTGCGCCGCGAAGCCTTAATATGAAGAAGAAATATTTATTGTCAGGAATAGCTATTGGAATCATCTCTATTTTTTTTGTCGGGATGGTTTATGGGCAGGCGAATTCAAATAAAACTTTAGTATATCTGGATACTAAACAGTTTGTGTGGGTGGGGAATAAAACCGGGAATGATGAGACTTTGAAGCCGGTTTCTTTGACGGGGAAGCTTAGTAAAGTTTTGACTCAGCAGGAATATGCTTTATCGTCGGCGATTGAAGAAACTGTAGATGTGTTAATTGAAACCAAAAGAGCCTCAACCTCTCAAGTTAAACAGTTCTTTACAGCAGCAATAAACATCAATCCTCAAGCGGAGATAATTGAGGGAAATAGAATTCTGGCAAAAACCGGAGGGGCCGGAGTGGTGGAATTTGAGGCTGAAAAAGGGCGGTATTCTTTGCAGATTGCACCGGTTGATGGGATTAATATTAATCTACCGGCATCAGTAAATATAAATTTAGAGGAGTATATTATTCCGATTGGAATTAATGGAAATGGAAATGGGTCTATAAAGAGATTGGCGGGTGTGGAGACTTTTATTAAAGATGCTTCGGCGCAGGAAGGCGGTAGTTCTAAAGTTAAAATTGCCATGTATTTTGATAAAAATAATAATGGGGAGTGGGATGCAGATGAAAACGTAGCGCCTTGGGCTGGAGTGAGGGTTGATTTGGTCAATATGGAAAAACAATCAGGAATCACGCTTTCTGATCAATGGAAAGATGTTTATTTGGATAATGCTAAGGCGGGTATGAAAGCTTCAGATTTAGTGAATGATTTGGGGCAAAATTGCCCAACAGCAGGAGTTTCGGCCATAGATGGGGATACTCGTAAGACTTTTATGAAAAGAGAAGGTGAGGTGTTTGGGTCAGCGGAGGATTTTGAAATTACAGGTGGAAAGGTTTATTCAATTAAGGGATGTGATGTGCCGTTTTATATTATTGGGTATGATTTAGAGAAGCAGTTTGAAAAGTGAACTATTTGTTTGTGGATTTGGGCCAGACTATGTATGCGCCTGCGGCTTCAGCTGCTGCTAAGGCCAAGCTTCCTGCTCCGATTGCGGCTAGTGCGGCCACGAATAAGACTCCGGATGCAATCATCCGTCCTCCGGTTTCAACATTCTTTTTAAAACCAGTTTCCCGTTCTGACATATTGTTTAAGTGACCAAGGCCATTCTTGAGCTAGATATTTTATTTCGGCCCTTTCTGAGAATGGCGATTTTTTTACGGGCTCCTTCGGTCACTACTCCTGAGCCGATATCAAGAAGGGCGAGATCTATCCTGCCAAAGAGAATCCATAGTGGAACCGTGACTACATTCAGTAGTACTCCAGCTTTAAGAAGTCTGTCTATTCGACTTGGTTTTTGTTCTGGGCTTGGCATATGTGTATTTTACCACCTGATGCCTAATCTAGGGACTTATAGTGTAGTTTTTATAAAAAAAGGATATAATTTATTTTATGTATCCAGAGGGAAATCAGAGAGTTGTTCAAATAAGACGGAAATTCGAAAGATCGGGTAATGTTCTTGATTTTAAGGTTGGAGAGCCGAAGGCTTTGATAATAGAATCACCCGGAGCTATTTATGGACTGTGTGGGGATGCGCGTGGAGAAGAAGGAAATTTCCTTACTTTTTTAGTACCTTTTAATTATCTTATTGTGCAGAGATATCAACTAGAAGAAACAGATGTAGAAGCGTGGATTAAAAGATCGCAAGGATCCAACGCTTTAAAAATTAGGCAATTTCAGGTCGATATCGGCCCCAGGAGGAAGAGACTTCAAATTATTAATGGGATTGTGGAAGGTGCTATTAGAAGCGATGAAGTAATTTGTACGAGATCTGATGAAGACGGGTTTAAAGTGAAAATAAAAGGTGTGGGAATTGTAAATGCAACCCCAGTGGCCCCAAGTGTTGGCGCGTTTAGAGAGCTTAAACAACGTATATTTCAGAGAGTTGAATTCTCTTAGAGCCGAGTTCAGTTGTTTTTTTGTTTTGGGCATCATATACTCTCTTAGGTTTTGAGTCCTTCTATGGATAAGAATATATTGCGATCTAACGATCTAAAACTTAGCTTGCAGCCTAAAGGTCTAAAGTTCTTTGTAATTGATTTTGATTCTACTTTTGTAACTCTTGAGGGCCTGGATGTATTGGCCTCGATTTCTCTAAAGAAAACTCCAGAAAAGATCGCTAAGATAGAACAAATAACCCGGGATGGAATGGTGGGTAAAATTGGATTCAGGGAGAGTTTGGAATTAAGAATTAAGGAGCTTGGAGCGAGCATTAAGGATTTGGAGCAAAGTGTTAAAGTACTAAAAAGAAATATTTCTCCTTCGATAATTCGGAATAAAAAGTTTTTTAAACAAAATAGAGATCAGATTTATATTATATCGGGCGGATTTGAAGAGATGATTTTGCCTGTTGTCGAGGACTTTGGGATTTTACCCTCTCATATATTAGCGAATAAGTTCCTAATTAAGAATGGTGAAATAAACGGGTTTGATAAAACACGGCCAACTTCTCAAGCTCAGGGTAAAGCGGCGGCAGTTAAGAGTTTGGGACTTGAGGGGGAAGTTATAGCTATTGGAGATGGGTTTACTGATCTGGAAATAAAACGACTTGGAGCTGCTTCTAAATTTGTGGCTTATACGGAGAATGTTAGCCGGGAATCGATAATCAAAGATGCGGATGTGATGGTTCGGGATTTTGATGAGTTATTATTTTTAGAGAAAATTTCTTCAGAAGTTTCTTATCCGAAGTCGAGAATGAAGGTTTTGCTTTTAGAGAATATTGAAAAAGCGGCAGAAGATAATTTTAAGAAAGAAGGGTACCAAGTTGAGGCTTTAAAGACAGCGCTTGATGAAAAAGAGCTTATAGAACGAATAAAAAATATATCGATATTGGGAATCAGGTCGAAAACAAAGATTAGTCAAAATGTACTCAATAATGCCCGAAAACTTAAGACAATAGGCACATTTTCAATTGGAACTGATCAGGTAGATTTAGAGGCAGCGCTTCAGTTTGGTGTATCGGTTTTTAATGCACCCTATCAAAATACACGGTCAGTTGTAGAACTGGCAATTGGAGAAATTATTGCTTTGTCCAGAGGAATTTTTGATAAATCGGTAAAAGCACATCAGGGGATTTGGGATAAATCAGCCAAAGGCAGTAATGAAATCAGGGGGAAAACATTGGGGATTATTGGTTATGGGAGTATAGGGTCTCAATTGTCTGTTTTAGCAGAGAGTTTAGGGATGGAGGTTTTGTTTTATGACAAAATTGAAAAATTAGCTTTAGGGAATGCGAGGAAAGCCGTCAGCATGGAAGAAGTCTTTAAAAAGTCAGATATTATTTCGGTGCATGTATCGGGCGATAGTAAAACGAATACCAATCTGATTACTGAAAAGCATTTTAATTTGATGAAAGATGGAGTAATTTTTCTTAATTTGGCGAGGGGGTTTGTAGTTGATGTAGAAGCGTTAGTCAGAAGTATTAAATCAGGAAAAATTCGAGGAGCTGGGGTTGATGTTTTTCCAAATGAGCCAAAAGGAAAGGATGATCCGCTTGTAACTGAGTTAGCAGGGTTGCCTAATGTGATTTTAACTCCGCATATTGCTGGATCGACTGAGGAAGCGCAAAGGAATATTGCCCAATTTGTTTCCGGGAAATTAATCGATTTTATGAATTCCGGGAATACTTATTTGTCTGTAAATTTTCCTAATATAAATTTAGCCGGGCAGGGGAAAGCTCACCGGTTGCTGCATTTGCATAAGAATGAACCTGGTATTCTTTCGGAAGTGAATAAGGTTTTGGCAAAGTCCGGGGCGAATATTTTGGAGCAGTATTTAAAAACGAACGAAGAGGTGGGGTATGTTATTACAGATATTGATAAAAAGTATAAGCTCGGGGTGATTGAGGAGCTTAAGAAAATTAAGGGAACGATCAGTTTAAGAGTGCTTTACTGAACTAATCTTCACGCAGGCGAGCTACTCCGACCAACCTTACAGTATAAAGTCTCCTGTTTGATCCAGGATGTGAAACCTCGGTAACTACAGTTTCAAGTCCATGTACCAAAGAACTGCGAGCCATTCCGTCTGAAACAATTTCTTTGGGTCTGTGAATTTTTCTAGTAATGCTTGAAGGGACGGGATATATTTCTGAATCATGCCGACTAATCCTCGAAGCTAGGGTATCGGCTGTCTCAGAGTGAGGTAACCTAACGATTTCTATATTAACCTTTACTAATTGGCCTTTGGCTGCGGAACTAGCAATAATTGGCAGTCTGCCGAGAGCACTCCTCATTTTTCTAGCTGTTGTATCAGGTTGTTGTCCTGCAAATTGCTCTAAGGCGGCGCTTGTTGATATTATGCCTGGAATAACTCTAGCCAGGAGTGTTTTATACAGATAGCCTCCGAGATCACTTTTAGGTCCTTCTGAAATTTTGGAGTATTGATTACCTTCTTCGATACGCGACATCTATGTTGGCGTACTATATAAAATTTAGTAATTTAAAACAACCCTAGAGAGGAGCGAGGGTAGAAATGCCCTATAGTATAGAAACCTATAGTTACTAAAAGAAATAGGTGAGCTTTGAAGTTGATCTATTGCCAAATTCTTATAGATATTTTTAAATAGGGATGCATCTAAAATGCCAAAAACCCTTTCCTCAAAGAGTATTAAAAAAACCTATTTCACTGTCGGTCCGTCACAAATTTACCCAACTGTTCCTCAAATCGTGAAAAATGCTATCAGAGAAGATGTATTATCGATTTCTCATAGGGGGTCAGAATTTAAAGAGATATATAAAAGAATGGACGTGGGGTTAAGAAAACTTCTGAATATACCGGCCGATTATGAAATTGTAGTCCTCTCCTCTGCCCTAGAAGCCATGGAACGGATAACACAGTCGATGTCGCACAATAACACACACCATATTTTGAGCGGATATTTTGGGAAGACCTGGATGGGTATTGCTTCTGACTTGGGTAAGTCCCCCGAAAAATCAGTATTTTTTAATTGGGACCAAAATGAGATTTCTAAAACTTCGCTAGAAAAAACAAAAATTTCAAAAGAAGTAGAACTGGTTTGTATTACTCAGAATGATACGTCTACCGGATTTTCTATTCCGATGGATCAGATTTATAAACTAAAACAAAAGTATCCGAAAAAAATATTTGCCTTAGATATTGTCTCCTCAGTCCCTTATGTTGATATTGAGTACCAATACCTGGATGCTGTTTTCTTCTCAGTTCAGAAAGGTTTTGGACTGCCGGCTGGCTTATCGATACTGATTTTGAGCCCAAATAGCCTCAAAAAAGCTAATAAGTTATCTAAGATTAAAGATTATTCTGTTGGGTCTTATCACAGTTTGCTTAAATTAGTTGAGAAATCACATGACTTTCAGACAAATGAGACTCCTAATGTACTCGGAATCTATCTTTTAGCTAATGTTATCGAGGATTTTCTAAAAATTGGAATTTTAGAGATTAGAAAACGTTTAAATGATCAGGCTCATATGCTTTATAGTTTTTTCTCTGGGCCCGAAGACTTAGGATCGCAGCCTATAGCGAGAACCGCAAGCTTCGCTTATTTGGATACACAATATACGGGGTCATCATTCATTCAGGATCAGAAGTACGCATCGGCTACAACGCCTGTTTTTGAAATTTTGAAGGGCAGTGACGAACTAAGAAAGTTTGCTGCCGAAAAAGGACTAATTTTGGGGGCCGGATATTCCGGGTTTAAGAATAAACATTTGAGAGTCGCAAACTTCCCTGCTCTGAAGGAAAAAGATATTAAAAAATTACTAAATACTCTTAAAGATTTTAGTAAACAGAGAGAATAGAGATTTTCTGGTCAAAATTTGTTAGAATTAGTGAGCCTGGAGAGGTGTCCGAGTGGTTTATGGAGATAGTCTTGAAAACTATTGTGGGTGCAAGCTTACCGTGAGTTCGAATCTCACCCTCTCCGCACTTGCAAATTATTTTTTTGGGATTTATTATTAGATTATGGAACTTAACTTTGTAACTATTGCGATCGCTACTGCAGCCCAATTCTTAGTTGGAGCTATTTGGTATACCTTCCTCTTCGGCAAGCTCTGGGGGAAAATTCACGGATTTGATAAGTTATCTAAAGAAACACAGGAAAAGATGATGAAAAGTATGGGCCCTATATATGGGGTTCAGCTTTTAGTAACTCTAGTCAGCACTGTAGTACTCGCAATATTCATTAATAACTTGCCTGGCTGGAATGCTTATGGGATGGCGGCATTCTTTTGGTTAGGTTTTGTGATGCCAGCTCAAGTAAGCGCAGTTATATTTGGCGGCACTGAAGGAAAATGGATTGTTAAGAAAATAGCAGTTCAAACTTTTGAAGCATTGATTCGCCTATTAGTAGCAGCTGCTATTTTAAGTAACTTTTAGTTATTTTCCCTTTATTACAAACCTAACTCTCTGCCAAAAATTTAAATTTGTTGGTTTTTTAAGCTCGGGCTCCGCTACCTTTTGTTTGTAATCCAGTATTTCATTTATCAGGAGTAGTTGATTACGGGAGATTTGGGGCAGATTATCAAAAGAAAAAAATTTAGCTTCTGAGACTTCGTGGCTTTCTTTAAATTCACCGCCGATGAATTTACCAATCAGGGAAATATCAATTCGGGCAGTATCTCTATCAGTTCTTAATTTATATTGTTCCTCGACTCTAACAATTAGTCCAGTTTCTTCTTCAATCTCGCGAGCCAATCCTTCTTTGGGGTGTTCTTTGCCTTTTAAATATCCGCCTGGCAAACTCCAATTTTCTCCACCGCGGTAGGTGTGTTTGCAAATTAAGATTTCGTTTTTATCATTTAATATTACACCGGTGACTCCAATTAAGAATTCGTCCTGAGTTATCCGCATAGCAGCGATTTG
Source organism: uncultured Gammaproteobacteria bacterium (assembly GCA_964392925.1). GTDB lineage: Bacteria > Patescibacteriota > Microgenomatia > Daviesbacterales > UBA10151 > JACPKO01. Next base: position 132,665 of record CAYMRP010000002.1, on the reverse strand, counting down.
TAAACCTTTGGGGAGTTTAAGTACATTCCAGGCTTTGATCAGCAAAGCTTTCATAATTTTAGAGAGAGTTAGAATCTTTGACTATTCCAGTGCGTTCAGTTAGTTTGGCGTTTTCGATTTCTAATTGGTTAATGCGGTGAGTTAAATCGTGGATAGTGGCTTTAGCATCTTTAATCGTGTGTTCTTTGCCGCGAAGCTTCATAGAATAAGTTAAGGAATCGATTAGACTAATGATCCAGAAGAAAGAAAGTCCCAGAACTAGGGTGATACCCATCAGAATATAGAGAGGAATTTCCATTTGAGCATAGCCAGGAATTGTGATAGTGGCTAGTTGAGAATTAAAAGCAGAGAAGTATGAAAATCCCAGTGCCAGTATTACTAATAATATAATTGTTAACATATTGATATTTAGTATAGGCAGATAAAAGTTCTTATGCAATCAAGAGATCTTTCACTGCCTATTACTGCTAGCCCTGAATAATTCCGAGTCCTAATAATCCAACAATAATTAAGTAAGCGGCGATAAGATAATTAATTAATTTTGGAAAAATTAAGATAAGTATTCCAAATAATAAAGATACTAAAGGGCTCATGTTGCCAAAGCTTAATGACATTTAAACTCACCTCCTAATTGATATTAATAGTACTCAGCAATAAATAGGTTTATATAAAAATCCAGTAAGCGAAGAGTAAGTTCTTCGCTTGCAAAGTCATATAGAATTTGATGAGTTTGGCCATTACGAGGGAGTTGGGCGTGTTCCCCCGTAATGATGGACTTTTACCGAGTTTTTTTAGGTCCGGGCAATGAGTAATTTAAGCCTGAAAATACAGCAGCTGCTACTTCACTATCAGTCGGTGGTGCTGCTAAATAAGTTCCATTTTTAGCCAATGCTGTAGTTATTGGATCGATTGTATAATCAATTCCTGCCGCTAGTGCAAACCTAACATCTGCATCGATGACTGCACGGACTACAGGAATTCCATTGGGTTGATTTTCTACCGGCAAGTTGGGTCTGACATCTAATCCATTTTTTCTATCCATTATTAATCCTCCTTTCTTTTAAGTTGTTACGAAATAATTTTTTCTTATTCTAAAAGGACCAACCTGATCGATACCTGGGACCTGTTGATTCTGTTTTTCATTAAAACCAAAGTACTGAGCAATTAATTCTCTGTCACGGTTTTTTATTGGTCCAAAAAGGAAAATCTCATACCATTGTTTTTTGTCCTGGGTGTATATTTTTTGAACTCCTCCTAATGAATCTAGTTCAAAACCAGTAACACCGTCTTCTATTCCATCTGGAGCATGTTTAAGTCTGGCGCGCATCAATTCTGCTCGCCCATCCTTTGGTAGGTAGAGGCTTTGGGCTACAGCAACTTTTTGTTTTAGGTTTATTTGTCTAGGTGTTTCAGGTGATACTGCCATAATTTCTTTCTGGGTCAATTTCATCATTACAATCCTGCGATGGCTTAAATGTAATTGACCCGCTTAAATGTCCATTGGACATTCAAGCCAAAAAAAAGCCCCCCTTGCGGGAGGTTAGGTTTTTGCCTTTCTTTTTAAAGTTTTACTCTAAAAAGTCCTCCCGAGATTGCGCCCAATAATTGGGCTAACAATGATAATGGAGGACATAATTTGAGTGCTGAAAGTTGTCATTAATAAAGATTTTAAACTAAGGGCGTAGTGAATGCAAGATTGCTTTGCGATGGCGTCTGTTTTCTTTAAAAACATCTGAACTTACTCTGGAGGCGAATTGTTGGGCTTCAAGCCTTGCTCTTTTTCTGGATAGCTCAATCCTCATGGGATCATCCTTGCAGAGAGTGTCAATTTCTTTATTAAGATTTTTGATTAATCTCCTTCTTTCTTTTGATTCAGACGGAGTATTAAATCTGCTTAAAAACTCGACTCCCTGGTAGTTTGTTGGAGGTGGTTTGGATGTTTTTTCTTTCCCAGCAAAACTTAATTTTGAAATTGCTGCTTCTGCTGTAGGATCACTCCATTCTGGATTTTTTCTGCGGGTCATATAGTCAGTTTTTAGAGGGCGAGGGCAAGAGTTCGGCTAGCAGCTGGGGAAGCTGTGGGAGTTATAAATTGCTCTAATGGTTTTGCCTTTATTTCTATAGTTTCAGTATCAGAAGTTTGAGTATCAACTCTTGTTGCGCTGTTAAGCGTATCTCTTTCTTTGATGAAACCTATTCCCTGGCTCCAGGCGGTTTTTTCGCCGAAAGACAGAGAGTTTGCGTCCCTATTTTTAATTACCCATTCAGCTAAGCTGATGGCATTTCTTTTAGTTGCTGCAGGAACTGGTTCCCGAGTTTCAATAGAAATACTTGGAGTAGCTTTAACACCCCTTGGTAAATCTGGTTTATCATTCTTTTTATTTGATGGCTGCCAATCGTACGAGTCATCAAAATCACACATTCCTATTTCATGTTTCATTTTTATTTTCCTTTCTTTTGGAGGGGATATTTCCTTTGATATCCCCTCCAGCTTTTTATCTTCTTTGCTCAGACAAGCGAGCTCTTGTGCTCCTATTTTTTAGCCTGAGGTTTCCTGTCTACTCTTCCAGCTTGAAATCTATCAATTGGATTAGTAGCTCTGATTAGTTCAAACCTTTTTAGGGCTTCTTTAGCGGAATCCACTTGGGATTGAGATCCGTTTCTTATCCCATCCATCATTTTTTGAGCTTCTTTATCTAAATCTATTCTGGGCTTTTGGGTTGAAGCACTTAGGCTAAAATCCCAATCATATCCGTTCTTTATGTCAACCATATTTATTTCCTCCTTTCTTTTAATTTTTTACAAATATTTTACTGGGTCAAGATTGATATTGTATTCCGCCTCCGGCGGTCATAGTGCTTGACCCGTCAAAACTTCCAGTGGAATTTTTGACCAAAAAAAAACCTCCTGTTAAGGAGGCTTGTGTCTTCTTTTTAAGATTTTTTATTTCTTAAAAAGCGCCTCCTTTTGTACCCACGACGAGTACGACCTCAACAATGTTGAGGTTAAGAAGGCTAAGAAGTGATGAATTATTTCTGTTCATTTGTTTAAAAAGCTCCTTTTCAGGAAGCTATGAGTTACAATATATCAACTTGAAGGTAAAAAGTCAATAAATTTACCATTCTATTATGAAAAATATAAATGACGAGACAGAGTTTGTTTACTACTTATTAAACAAACCAAAAGGATATATAACTACGACCAGTGATGAATTGAGCAGGCCGGTTGTGATGGATTTAGTGAAAGTGCCGGAGAAGGTTTTTCCTGTTGGGAGATTGGACGAGAATACCTCCGGGCTTTTAATATTTACAAATGATGGAGAGTTTTCGAATCGACTCACCCACCCTTCTCATGAATTAGGCAAAACTTATCAATTAACAATCAGAGGATTTTTACCGAAACCAGTTATTAAAAAATTTGAAAAAGGACTCGAGATAAAAGACAGTGTGACATCACCGGCTGTTGTTAAACTAATTTCGCGGGAGAGCAACAGTGAGATATTTGAATTAACTATTTTTGAAGGGAAGAATAGACAGGTGAGGAGAATGTGTGGAAAAGTTGGGTTAGAATTATTAGATTTAAAGAGGGTAGCGATAGGTAGTTTAAGAGATGAGAAATTAGGATTAGGTAAGTTTAGGAAATTGAATTCGGAGGAGGTTGCTAAATTGCTAAATTGCTAAATTGTTGATTGTTAAATGGTTGATTGTTAAATGGTTTAAATATAAAATTATATTTCTCAAATTATGAGTAAGACTTTTTTCTTTAATGGTAAGTTTGTTTCTGAGGAAGAGGCGGTGGTGCCGGTAACTACTCATGCTTTGCATTACGGGACGGGTAATTACGAGGGGATACGGGCTTATTATAGTGAGGAAGAGAGATGTCTTTATGCATTTCGAGTTGAAGATCATTTTAAAAGAATGGTTGAGTCAACGAAAATAATGCATATAAAATTGCCGGGAACTCCTGAAGAATTAACTGAGATTACAAAAGAACTTTTGAAAAAGAATTTTAGTGAGACTGATGTTTATATCAGACCACTGGCATATAAATCAGATCCGGCGATTGGTAATTTTAATTTAGATAAATTAGCTGATGGGTTTGCAATGTATTGTATTCCTTTGGGCAGGCATTACGGCGAAAAGAGCGGCCTTAAAGCAAATATTTCATCTTGGGTCAGAGTTTCAAATAAAGCGATTCCACCAAAAGGTAAAATTACTGGGGCTTATGCTAATACCTGTCTGGCGAAAACTGAGAGTGCCGGACTTGGATTTGATGAGGCATTTTTTTTGGATCACGAAGGGTCTGTGGTGGAGGGGTCTGCAGAGAATCTTTTTATTGTTAAGAATGGGAGAATATTTACTCCCCCATCGACTGCTGATATTTTAGTTGGGATTACCCGCGATACAATTATGCAGATTCTCAAGAAAGAATTTGATTTGGAAGTTGAAGAAAGGAAAATAAGTTTGGAAGAATTAAAAAATGCTGATGAAATATTTGTTTGTGGAACTGGGTCGGAAATTGCGGGTGTAGTTCAAGTAGAAGATCAGGTTATTGGAAATGGTAAAACAGGTGAGTGGACTGAGAAAATAATTAGTTTATATTCTGATATTGTGCATGGTAAAAATCCTAAATACTTAAATTGGATTACTAGAGTTGATCGATAATTAAGGGTTAATTATTATTGGCTGTCCCGATTGATCTGATTGATAGACAGATAGCGGATCGGTGAAAGTTATAACATCACGGTCCTGACTGAGCGCTTCATCTCTAACTCGCTGACGGTTTTGACGGATAAGGGATTTCGCAGGAAGGCCCGCAATAACCAAATCTTTTTGGCCATCTACTGATCCAGGGATTACTTCAGTTGGTTTTTCAAATGCTAAATTAGGACGGTCTTTTAAAACCTCCAGCATTATCTTATTCCAGATTGGAGCAGCTCCGGTAACGCCCGAGGTTAAAGAAGGATGCATTGGAGTGTTGTCATTATTACCGACCCAAACTCCAACTACGTACTCAGGAGAATAACCGAATGTCCAATTATCTCTTTTATTGTCGGTAGTTCCGGTTTTAGCAGCGACTTTTTTACCCGGAATATTTAATAATGAATTTGCACCAAAAGCTGGAGTCCGAGCTTTGTTATCCGAAAGAATATCGGAGATCATAAAAGCTATTGCGGGTTGGATGACAACTTGTCCGGCATCTTTGGTGTTGTCCTCAATTACTTTACCTTTAGTGTCTACTATTTTAGAAATTCCCTTTACCTGATATTTTCTGCCCATTTGCGAGAAAGTTCCATAAACCGACATCATATCAATCATCTTCACTTCTCCACCTCCTAGGGCTAGTGACAGACCATAGCGGTTAGTATCTGTGAGAGATGTGATACCTAGATCTTTTGAAGTCTTGAGCATTTCCGGTAAACCGATAGCTGAAAGCATTTTTACTGCAGGGATGTTATAAGAAGAGCCGAGGGCGGTTCGGATTGAAACAGCGCCGTGGAATTTGCCATCATAATTTACGGGAGTATAAGTCTCCCAAAAATTTTTGTATGAGATTGGTGTGTCAAGAATAATATTCCCCGGTGAGTATCCAGACTTAAAAGCGGCAGCATATGTAATTGGCTTTATTGAAGAGCCGGGTTGTCTTAAAGCAGTAGCAACATTGAAATTGCCGCTGCCTTCTTCCCAATAATTTTTACTACCTACCATAGCCAGGATTTGGCCGGTCTTGGCATCAGTAATCATGGCGGCCCCATTTGAGACATTTAGGTTTTTTATTTTATCTACTTCCGCGGCTACTATTGCTTGGGCTTTTTCTTGAAGATCTAAATCTAGAGTGGTATAAACTTTAAGACCGCCCTGAGAAACATATCTTTCACCATATCTTTCACTTAGCTCAGAGCGGATATACATGACAAAGTGAGGAGCATAGATTTCGTTGGCCGGCGGTTTAATATTTAATTCCTGAGCGAAAGCTTCGTTGGCCTGTTGCTGACTAATTGCTCCATCTTCAACCATTCTACGGAGAACCTCTTTTTGGCGGTTTTTTGCTAGAAGAGGATTAGCTCCATAAGGGGAATAAGTGGTTGGAGAAGCAGGTAGTCCAGCTAGATACGCTGATTCAGCTAAAGTTAAATCTGAAACTTTTTTATCAAAGTAAGTTTGGCTGGCGGCTGCAATTCCCCAAGCAGTTCCTCCAAAGGGCACCTCATTAAAATACATTTCTAGTATTTCCTGTTTGCTAAAAATCCTTTCGGTCCAAAAGGCCAAAATAATTTCTTTTGTTTTTCGCTGCAGAGTTCTTTCTGGTGTCAGTAAAGTGTTTTTTATTAATTGCTGGGTGATAGTTGAACCGCCCTGGACTTCGCCATCTCTGATAAATAGAACTCCGGCTCTTAAAATTCCGGCGAAATCGATACCAATGTGATTATAAAAATGCTGATCTTCCATTGAGATAGCGGCCTGGATTAGATAAGGTGGAATTTCAGATAGTTTAACCGGGGTGCGATTTTTTCCTTCATAGAAACGATAGAGTAGTTTGTTATTGCGGTCGTAAAACTCAGTGGTAGTGGGGGTGGGAAGAGTTCTTAAATTATTAGGGGAAGGCATGTCATGAGTTAGTTCAACTAAAAAGTATGAATATGAGATAAAGAAAATTACTAAAATCGCAAGCAAACTGGCTAGCCGAATTTTAAGAGAAAAAATTCTTCTAAAGGTTTTAAAGTAAGTAATGTTATTTGAAGGGATTTTTTTCTTAGCTAACTGTTTCTTCTTTGGTTTTTTAGTTGAAGTTATCAAGTGGGCTACAGTTTTAGTCTTTGGAGTATCAAAATAAAAATCACGCGAGAATATTGGAGAGAGATTGTTGAGAGCCTTTTTTAACGAATTTAATATATATGAAACTAGACTAATTCCTAAGCTTCCAAGCTTAACTAAAAACCATACGAAGAACACAAACGGTAAGTAAGCCCAAAAGTTTTTTTTATTCGTCTTTAAAATATTCATTAGAAATCCTAACTAAAACGCTACACATATCCATTTAATGAGGGGAATTGAAATTATTTTATGATAGACCTATTTTAAAATCTAGTGGGATCTTTTTGACGAAGTATATTTTGGGCCATTGTCCAGTAAGTTGAGTCATAATTTTTTTTCATGAAATACCACCATTCTAGACCCCAAAGATAAGCTTCTGAGAAGCCAGTCTGTTTGGCGTAGGTAATATTTTCTTTCATCTGAGAACTGGGGAAAAGTTTTTGCTGGTCTTTTATGGAAATTTGACCAAGACTTTTTTCTTCCGCTGGCCAAGGTTCTGCTTGCAGTTCGGCTATGATTAGAGGCTTTTCGGTGCTTCCAGATAAAAACTGGATGAGCTGTCCTTTTAAAGTGTAAAACATTGGAGGCCAAGGGTATTCGACTATGCCAAACCAGGGATTCCAGACATTTCGATAAAGGGTCGTTCCGAAAACATCTGATAATTTCATAACAGAATACCAACTGGAAAGTTCTCCGGAATCTGTTAGAAGAATAGGACGTGGATCAAGAGATCGAAGAAGAGCAATTTCTTTATTTACCCGATTATAGTTGGGGTTAGGACAAATTCCAAAATCAAGAAAAGGTTCATTCTCGACTTGCCAATATTTTATATTAGGATACTTTCTGAAATAAGTGACTTCTTCTCTGACCAAATCTAAAACGCTTTGGTTAAAATCAGAGTCCTGTTCACTTTTACTCCAGAGGGGCTGAAAACATTCCGGCCATCTCGGTTGTTTGTATCCGACAACGAGAACTACATCGGTATTAGCATTATTTAATTTCTGCATAAAATTATCAGTTGAACTGAAATCATACTTGCCTTTTTCTAATTCAACTTCATCCCAATAAATAGGAAGTCTGACAGCTTGGGGTTTTAATTCTGTTAGGGTTGCATCTAAAACTTCATCGGGGTTTAAACCTAACTCCTGGGCATAGCGAGAAGAGAAAGTAACTCCGATGACCGGCTCTTTTTGCTTAATTTCCGAAAAAGAGAGTATCCAAAGTCCCAGAAAAATCAGCAAAATCCCGATGATTTTACCGGTAATATTTAACTTAGTAAATTTTTCTCCAAATGCTTTGGGGAATTTTTTAGCCAGTGCTAAGCTTAGTATAAAGAGAAAAACATATTGGATGCCTTGGATTGAATTTATGACTGCGGGACTGGCAAGAGATATAGCGAAAGTTAAAAGCATCTGAGAGGCTCCGCCGGCAAATTGTCCTGCGAAGAGCAAGATCCCGGTTTTTGAATATAAATTTACTTTCGGTTGATGGGTGTGGTGTTCGAAAATACTTTTTCTAAGAATAGGGACAATAAGAATTACTAAAATAATAGGAATAAGAACTATTTTTGAATAAACAAAAACCGAGAGAAAATCAGCGTTAGTATAGGCTGACTTTAAAAGAAAATATGAATTAGCAAAAAGTAGCGCAGAAACAAGTTCGAGCAATAATTCCTCGCGAGAGAATCTGCCTTTTAAATAGGGAATTATTAGAAACAACAATCCCAACACTAGAATTATGACTGCCCAGACCTCATTGAGATTTACTGATCCAGAAATAGCAGACATAGACAAAAGAATAACCGGAATTAATGTTCCGATAATTGGAATAACTCTGGCTGCCTCACCGCTTTTGAGCGCTCTAAACATAAAATAAGCACCCATTGTCCAAAGGATAGTTGAGGCGGAGGAGATTAAAAATGCGGGTTGATTAGGAAAATTTGTGAAAGGGGCAAGGAGTAGCGCAGATAAACTAAATATTGAAATATAGAAAACATAGAGTGCCGGATTAGGAAGTTTTTTAACCAGGAGGATTTTATCTATAGTGACGGAGACGGCGTTTAATAAGTATGCAGAAATAGCAATTAATAAATAATTCATTGTTCTAGAAGTATTACGAGTATCAGTGGTACTTAGGGTATCACTAGAGAGGCTCGTTAATCTGGAAAATGCTCACATAAAGCCTTAGGACCGTCATGCATATAACATAAAACTTCTTCGACTCTGACTGTATGTCCAAGCAGGCGCAATAGTGAATGAGGAATTTTGTTATGCTGAGCAATCTCTGAGAAAACATAAGCTGAGGGTCGGACTTTACGTTTTTGAGTTGGGTAATCCATTTCAATCAATCCGAATCTAGGCTCAAATCCCTGGTGCCATTCAAAATTATCAATCAGCGACCAATAGAAGAATCCTTTTATCTTAACTCCTGATTCGACAGCCCGATAGACTTCTGAAAGATATTGAATTAAGAATCGAGTCCGGCGATCGTCGTTTGTGGAAGCGATTCCGCATTCGGTTATATAGATAGGTTTGTGGTTAGAAATATCCATTAGCACATCAAATAGTCCCTGAGGGAAAACCTCCCAGCCTAAATCTGAAACATCTCTGTGTTGCCCGGCAGCTTCATCCAAATGAGGCAAAAAACTTTTTTTAGTGTTATAGCGATGATGAAAATAATAATTGATGCCGATAAAATCATGAGAATCTTTCGTCAGCACATAAAAAGAATGGTTAGAAACTATATCACTGATGTAGACTGCAAAGAGTTCTCTTAAAGAATGTCTATGGCTAGAATGAAATGACTGCATGTTTTGGGAAATGCCGACAGGTTTTCGTGAGAGTGAGTGAATAAGATGATAAGCTTTTTTATGAGCTTGGGTCAGATTCCAGTGAACCAGACCGGCAGCCCATTTACTCTTTTTTTGAGGAGGCCAGAGTCCCTGAAGATAGGCCATAAATACATAAACTCCTGGTTCGTTTAAAGTGATCCAAAAATCAACATACTCATCAAAAGCGGGAATAATTTCTTTTAAAAATCTTTGAAAATATTCTGCTGTCATAGGGTTTTCCCAGCCTCCAAGATCCGCGACCCATTTAGGTAATGTAAAATGCCAGAGCGTTAACATAACTGTAAAATGTTTATGCTTAAGAGACTGCAGGACTTTGCGGTAATGCTCAATTTCGGAATGATCGAATTGGCCGTTCTCAGGCTCGATCCGAGCCCATTCGACTGAGATTCTTTGAGCGTTAAGATTCAGTGACTCTGCTAAGGCAAAATCTTCCTCATACCGGTTATAAGAGTCAGCTGCTTGGCCGCTTCTTTTATCTTCAGGTTGATGTTTTTGTTCCCAAGCCCACCAGTCACTATTAGTATTATTGCCTTCTATTTGATGCGCTGCGGTCGCTGTTCCCCATAGAAAGTTATCGGGGAATTTTAAAGCCTTATGATCGTGTTTGGCCTTGGGGATTTCGTCCATAGATTATTCTGAGGTAACAAAGAAATAGTTATCAAATGTTGCACCAAAGACTGTGTTGCAGAACTTATATTGTTTTTTTGAATGAGCATCGGGGTCTGCTGCGTTCTCTAGTTTTGCGTACATGTAATAAGCTTGCCCGGTAACTGTGCTGCATGCAGGTGGACCAGCATAGCCGTCTCCTCTGCTCCAATAAACATAACTGTAGCCACCGCTATTAATAGGATCAACAGGCATTGTAGTAATGAAGGTCGAATTAAAAGGATCAGAGGTTGCAGATGAGGTGTTGCCGCAGTTAGCAGTTTCTCCAGGAGTATTAGATGTATTCGTAATCCAATAGCCACCACTTGTTGAGTTAATCCACCAGGTGGCGCAGGGGTAATGTTTATATTTTTGATAGTAGACTTCCAGGGCTACTGCGATCGATCGTAAATCTTGTTTTCGCTTTGAGTCCCGGGCAACTTTTTGAGCTTGGGTGAAGGTGGTTAAGCCGATTGCTGCAACTATAGCAAGAATTGAAATAGCTACAAGAAGCTCGATTAAAGTAAAACCCCGGAACGAAGATCTAAAGTACTTTGGCAGCATAAATTAAGCATACAATTTCTAGGTGACAAGTGACAAGTGACAAGTGACAAGTGAGATAGGGATCAGGTCAGAATAGTATAATTGTGTTAGAATTTGGAGTTATACGGGTGTGGCGCAATGGTAGCGCAATGGTCTCCAAAACCATCGGTTGTAGGTTCAAGTCCTACCACCCGTGCACGTCGGAATACGCTTTTGAGTTTGATTACTTCGTAATTCAAACTCTCCGCGATTCCTCCTTTTAAAATTTCCAAAGGAAATTTTGGAGATAAGAGATGCGATTCTAAAAATAATGTCGGAGTTTGCTTAGGAGCTTGATTGTCTACCGAAAGTGAAGCTTTCCGCGATTCCTCCTTTTAAAATTTCCAAAGGAAATTTTGGAGATCCTATATACATTATATATTTTGAGATTTTGTATTTAAGGTCTGAGAATTGCGTATTCGACAAGCTTCTGTTTGAAAAGCGAATAATCTATAGAATTTATTCGTTTATCATCGTTAAAATCCAGATTAAAAAATCCAGTTATATCTGATGCCGGGCTCCATTGAGTGAAAAGTATAGATAGGTCTTGGAGGTCTAGGATTCCATCTGAATTAGCATCGCCGTCAGAACCAGCCGGTACTTGGTTTCTTGGGGAAGCTAGAGGAGATGGTGATGGAGAGGCTGAGGCTGATGCGCTTGGACTTGGACTTGGACTGGAGATCAGTTGACAGATTGGGTCACCAGCAACTCCAGATGCCACAGGAATAGTTGGGCAATAATAGCCGGCTGGACAATCTGCTGTAGAGCTACAGAATTGAGTAAACTCACTTGTGATAGTGATTTGGGAGCCAAGGAAGCCAACTGCCTTATTCAGGCTACCGCTTTCTGTCGCTGCAGCTTCTGTTTCTGTTTGATCAAAGCCAATAAGGGCACTTCCACTTGCTTCTGACACAGGCTTAAATTTTAATTTTGCTAGGATTCCAGATCCTTTTTTTGCCGGATTGCTGGCCAGCGTAAACGAGACTGAAGAGTCAGTTATAACGGGTTCAATAAGAAAGGTGGGTAAAAATGTGCCTATGGTAACGTCCATCAATTCGAGCTTTGAATCAAAATCGATTTTCACTTTGACAGCAGATATAGAGAGGTCGTTGGTGTTAATAAAAACATCGCTTTCAAACTCCTGGCTAGATGTTACAGTTTGGGTTGGAGGTTGAATTGAGATATCGGCTCCGGATTCATCAGCCTTTGGAGCAAGCTGGGTAGGTTTTTGAGTTAAGAAAACTCCCAGGCCAACGGCGAAGAGAAGCATCACCGTTAAAGCTCCGCCGAGTATTTTTTTATTCTTGAAAAAATCAGTAGTTGGCGGCTTTATTTTTTGGAAAATGCCGGGTTTTTTATTAGGCTTATTAAAAATTACGACTGGATCGGAGAGGCCTCGAAAGTCCATGATCTCACTATATACGAATTTTGGAGGAGTTGTAAAGGAAAGAGTAGATATTTAGTTTCTAGGAATATGCATGATGAAGATTTGAGTTTTAGGCGAAGCCGCAAGATCAAGTTTACTTGAGCTTTAAGCAAAGCTGCAAGCTTAAATTCTATTTAAGCTTATACTCTTCGTGCAGGGTAGCTTTTCTGCATTTTTTGCAGTATTTATTAATAGATAATTTTTCTTTGGTGTTAGTTGAATTCTTTTCAGTTATATAATTTCTGGATTTGCATTCAGTACATCCTAAACCAATAGCTGCTCTTGCGTCTTTCTTTGCCATAACTTGGGAATTTTACATCAAATGAGGATATATTTGCAACGATAGAGTTATTTAAGTAGAAACTTTCTTTAATTGGTTGTTTTTGTTAGAATTTACACTTAAAGCCGACATGGCTCAGTGGTTAGAGCAATGCTTTTGTAAAGCATGGGTCGCAGGTTCGAATCCAGCTGTCGGCTCCTTTTTTTATTTGTTAAACCAGTTGTAATACGACAACTGGTTTAATGTTATTATGCAGAACTGTATTGAGTGTGCAGCAAAGTTAAAAAGATCTTCTAAGTATTGTTCGAATAGATGTCAGGCCATAAGCCAATATAAAACTTACATAAAAGCTTGGCTAAGAGGAGAAAAGGATGGTAGCCGTGGAATTAATACCAGAAATATTTCTCAACATATCAAGCGTTATTTAATTGAGAAATTTGGAGAAGTGTGTTCCAGCTGTGGTTGGAATCAAAAGCATCAGATTACTTTGAGAGTACCACTAGAGATTGATCATATAGATGGTAATGGTGAGAATAGTATTGAGAGTAATTTAAGATTGTTATGTCCCAACTGCCATGCACTAACTGTCAATTTTAGAAATTTGAATAAAGGACGAGGACGTGAATGGCGAAAGAACAAATATATTAAATCGTGAGAATTTGGTACAATTCTCCATGTTTTGATTGCCGACATGGCTCAGTGGGTTAAAGCAGGAAACCCTGCTTTAACGGGATAATTACATACAATGTCGCAAAGCGACAGACTAGAAATAATTTATCCCTGGAAGAGTACGTTCACTCGCGGTTTAGATTGTTTTTTGCCGACATGGCTCAGTGGTAAGCAGAGCTTGCCACATCGCCAGTTTGTAGTTTGCCGACATGGCTCAGTGGTAGAGCACGTTCTTGGTAAGAACGGGGTCATGGGTCCGATTCCCATTGTCGGCTCAATTATTTGAAATTAATTGTTCTGTCCTTTAAAAACAAAAAACTAGCCGCAATGAAGTGACTAGTTTATTCTATCAATATTAATAATTTCTGCCTACTTAGCCGTGGTCTTAAGCGTTTTCCCCCGATAAATTTTAAGATGGGAGTTCTGATCTTTTGATCCAAGGATCTCAAATACGAGAACAATATCCTGCTGTTTAAGGCAGAAATCCCTTATCAGGTTGCAAAATGTGGAGAAAAATGCAACTTAAGAAGTAAACGTGCGAAGTAGGCAAATTCCCTTGCGGGGAAGGCTTTTTGAGCCTACGTTCTTTTTAAAGGAACTCCCTAAAGTTACCAAAAAGGGCGATTTGTGTCAAATTAAGGAAGGATCTATACAGGGGGTTAAACGGCTTAATTTGTGCCTAAAAAGGAGGTAAACCGAGTATCATTTTGAGTGGAGGAATGATAAATCCCATAATTGTACCGATGATATCAAGGTATAAAAGGAGCAGGATTATAAAGAAGCCATACTGGAAGGAAATCGCTTCGAATCTTTTAGCAGCTTCGTAAGGAAGAAGAGCGATTAAAACTTTTGATCCGTCTAAAGGAGGGATCGGCAGTAAGTTAAAAATGGCTAAAACTAAATTAATTTGGACACCAAACTCAAATACCTGAAGGGCGAGAGTGTTTGGGAAAAAGGCGGTAGCAATGTGATATAAAACTGCGAAGGCCAGAGCTAGACCGAAGTTAGAAAAGACTCCGGCTAATGAAACCATAATTTCACCTTTTCTAAGCTCGCGGAAGTTTAAAGGATTAACTGGAACTGGTTTAGCCCAACCAATAAGAAAGCCTGGAGAAGTTCCAGTTAGAAGTGGGATTAACAAAAGAACTCCTGGTAGAAGAATTGTGCCTATTGGGTCGATATGAGGAATGGGATTTAGGGTTAGTCTGCCGGCCCTTTCTGCGGTGTGATCGCCAAACATTAAAGCGACGTATCCGTGCATGACTTCATGGACGATAACGGAGAATATTAAGATGACTATTGATAAGGCTACGATCTCGGCCATAGGTATGGAATTTTAATTTGAATTATGTTATTCTATCACGACTTGAAAGGGAAGTAGTTATTATGGCAGTTTGTACGCTTTGCACTAAAGGTTCAACAATAAGATCATGGTCAAGACATCAGAAAGGTTCGTCCGGTGCTTCTGAGTGGCCATTACGAGCTCAAATCCATAAGAATGTTCAGAAACCAAATCTTCACGCTTATAAAGGTAATAAGTACTGCACAAAATGTTTGAGAATTGTTAAACCTGTTTGGGTAGCTCCAATACGCCCTTCCTCTGGAAGCAAAGCTGAAGCTCCTGTTGCTGCATAATCTCTATTTCTTACGCTGTTGCTTTTACTAAACCTCTGTAATAAACAGTTGGGTCTAATTTTCTAGGATCGTTTGGAGTTGGATTCCAATCCGGAAAATCCCACCAGGGCATAATTTTTGTGGCAAAAGCTATTTTATCTCTGTTATTGTTTGATTCTGAAAAGGTTTTTTTACCATCTGCTTCTGCTCCAGAAGCTATCGCAAGATAGAAATCGGTTAGCCGCGCATGTTTATACATCTGATTCAGAGTCTGCAGATTAAGTCCTGATTGATCCATAATTCTTAGAATATTGAAATAGTCTGTAGGTTTGAGATCGTAACCTGTGAAGAAAGGGAGACCTGCTTGTCTAAATACTTCAGAGCTTAGAAAGTCAGTTATTAGTTCATTGAATTTAACACTATAACTAGGAATCTGAGCGCCGTCTTCGTTGGTTAGAGTGTAATTGACCGCAAAATTATCCTGGCTCCCGGCGAAAGTGGGTTTTGATTTTCCTTTATAGTCGTGTTCTAAGAAGGTTATTAAATCTTGGTCCAGAGGTTTTTTGATTCCCCAATTATCTTGATGAACCCATTCATGCTGTCCGGTAGATAAAAGGACGATTGGAGGAGTAGCAGTCGTTTTTATTGGATCGGCCTCAACTCCGTGGTATTGAAATAATAGAGCCCCTCTTCTTTGAGGGTTGATCTGGGGCCTATTTGTTGCATCAAGATTAATAATCGATTCTCTGGTCCCAGAATTTGGAGTTGCTCCAAGCGCAGGTGTGTAATAAAGAAAAAGAAGTCTTTCTGCTGATTCCACTGAATATTGATAGTCGGGATATCTGGTATAAAAATCTTGTATGACTGGATGTTTTAAAGGGTCGGAGTTTTTATCATATGGAGGTTTAGTAGTGGTTTCTGGACCATTTGTTAATAAGTAAGTATTTGAAAGTAATGATGGGTCGGTTAGTATGCCGTCAGTTCTGGTGACGTTCCAGTCTGCGAGTTGATTTAAGAGCATGTCTGCTTGTTGGGTGTTTAAGGGCCGAGCTGCCAGGTCTGTTGAGGTTTGTTGTAAACGGAGAAGAGGATTAAAGGTGTGTATATGTGCAGGGGGAGTTATGATCTGAGGTTGGAAAGCTTCAGATTTTAAGGGGCTAGCCAAGGCTATTGAAGGGTTACTTTCTGTTAAAGCGATGGCTGTTCCTGCTGAGGCTCCGGCAAGGAGGGCTATGAAGCGTCTACGTTCTAGTATGGGCATGTGGGTATTATAGACTATTATTGTGCCTAAATCAAACTATAGGGCTACTCAGCAATTAAGGATTTTAGGGGGAATGTCGGGTAGCCATTGAGAAATGATTTTAAATCGGTCGGACTTTTGCCTTCCATTTGGATTTTGCCTTCTGGCAGTAGTTTTACTATTTTGTTGTTCCATTTTGTCCAGGTTCCGGGCCAAGGATAATAGGCTCTGATCATTTTATTTAAGACTTCTAACGCCGGAGGATTTTCGATATCAAAGTAACCATCCTCTTTTTGAATTTCTTTGCAAAAAGTAGCTTCATCATGGTTTTGATCAATTGGAGATAATTTATTGTCTGCAAGACTTTGGATTACGATCGGTAGAATATCTGCTGATTTTTGAAACATTGAAGTTAAAAGAGATTCAAAAGTATCGTCTTGTTTGATTTCAAAAGGTTCCTGGTAAATTAATGGGCCGTGATCCATTTCCTGGTCCATTAAAATAAAGCTGATTGCTGAATCGGTTACTTCATCTATAATTTGAGACTGAATTGGTGAAGGTCCTCGGTAAAGCGGGAGTTTTGAAGGGTGAATATTAATGGCTCCAAGTTTAGGAATGTTTAATATTTCCTGGGGAATGATTTTGCCAAAAGAAGCAACAACTAGAAGATCAGGTTTTAAATTGTTAAATTGTTCTATTGTTTCGTTGTTTAGGTCGCTGGTTTTTCTGATAATTTTAACTAAATCAAAATTCTCATCTAAGGACTTAATTATTGGATTAAGGTAATCGGGAGTGCCGAGGAAAATTATTTTCGATTTAGAATCCATGTTGTTTATCCTTCGAATGTGCGAGAAAACACTTTTTACTTGTTGTATTTTCTCACTGCGTTCGAAAAATAACTATAGAGGAACTTGTTCGTATATATCGGCTCCGGTTTTGTCTTTACCGACTACTT
The DNA here is from genome assembly GCA_964392925.1 of uncultured Gammaproteobacteria bacterium. Taxonomy (GTDB): domain Bacteria; phylum Patescibacteriota; class Microgenomatia; order Daviesbacterales; family UBA10151; genus JACPKO01. Next base: position 115,588 of record CAYMRP010000002.1, on the reverse strand, counting down.
TATATAATTTGGATTTTTCTTCTAAAATGTGATCCATAAATAATTTACCGTTTAAGTGGTCTACTTCGTGCTGATAAATATGAGCTGTAAGGCCTTTTAAACGCTCGGTTACTGTTTGACCGGATAAGTCTTGATACTCGACATCAACCCATAAATGGCGAGTCACTTCGCCCCAGTAATTTGGGATAGAAAGGCAACCTTCGGTGTAAACTTTAACAGCGGTTGACGATTTTATTATCTTTGGATTAAAGAAAGCTCTGAAAGATTCGTCATCCATTTTGGCAACGAAAAATTGCTCATCAAGTCCAACCTGAGTTGAAGCTAGACCTACACCTTCTGGATCAACGAAAGTTTTGGTCAGTTTGATCATATCTTTGATGATTTGGTGATAACGGGGTGAGAATTTTTTTACGGCTTTGGTTTTGACTCGTAATTTATTATCAGGCGCGATTACTAACTGCATGGGTGAGATTTTAACATTTTAATTCTGAAAAAAATATTGCTAAGTTTTAGGAGTTTCTTTAAGTTCTTTTTTCATTTCTTTAACCTTCCACATAAGAACCTTCTTGTTCGCAGTAGCTTCGCATTTTACTGCTCACTTCGAAGAACCTTGCCTTCCGCTTCGCGAAAGGTAAAGACCCTATTTCCTTAGTTCCTTAACCTTCCACATAAATAGTTTTCCTTTAGATTTGGCGTTAGGGTAGTCTTTGACATAACTTAGAGCGCTTTCAAGAATTTGGCGGGGCATGGTTTTGGCCATTTTGATGTAAAGCGAATAATGCTTGGTGTCGCCAAGGGTATCGGCCAAATATACGCCATACATTTGGAATTCGGTGGAATTGTTTGAGGAGCGTTTAACATCTTTAAATTTATCTAATGAATCTGAGATAGGTTTCATAATGCTAGTGAAAAATTATTTAATTTGCTCCAGGAATTTTAAGGCATCTGGATCGCCGGGGATTTGTTTTAAAACAGCATTTAGCTCAGTCTCTGCTAAATCTGGCTGATTATTTTTTATATATAAATCAGCTAAGCTCAGACGGGCATCGCGGTAATTTGGTTTGAGTTTGATAGCTTCTTGGATGCTGGCTGTGGCTTCTTTTATTCTATTGAACTGGGAGAGAATAATTCCTTTGTTATGTAAAAGCTTAGGGTCGGTTGGTGAAAGGGCGATAGATTTATCGACTACCCCAATTGTTTTTTCTTCTAGAGCCGGATCGACAAGTGCCAGAGAAAAATAAGTGCGGATGGCAGTCCGGTTAATTGTAGTGTTGACGGGGCTGATTGAAAGGGCCAGATCGGTAAAGAATTGAGCATCATCTTTCAATTCAGCTGAAGTTGTTGAATCTTCTTGGGCCAAAGCAATTGAAGATGAGGCTGCGGCATTTCCTAGTTCTGAAAGGTATAGGGGTTCGCTGGGATTTAGTTTGACTGCCTGAATTAAATAGGAATATGCCCGGCCAGGATTATTTAAATCATTGTAGTCAGAGCCCTTTTTGTAAAGGGTATCAGCTTCCCATAAATTAAAAATAGATATTAAGACCACGATGGTGATTAACGTAACTAACCCCTGAACAATTGTTTTAGAAAGACCTTTCTTATTAATGACTTGGAATAGTTTACGAAGAGTTTTTTGAATCATGTTTGATTCAGATAAGGATTTGGCATCGTCCAGATAAACAAAAATAAAGGCAGGAAATAGATAAAAAAGAACTGAAACGTTAACGACTGAAAAAAGGAAAAAGTTTTGGATGAGATATGTAGTATAACCGGCCAGAAGGGTGGGGATTAGAAGCGAAGGATATGTATTATGGGAAGGCTTATTTCTAAAACTTATAATGTAGGATCTAATGCAAAAAATAATGAATGTAAGAATTACCGAGAGATAAGAAACGAAACCAACGATACCAGTCGTAGCTAAATAATTAAGGTATTCGTTGTGAGCTTTGTTGTATAGAAAGTCCCACTCGGAAACCATATTGTGAGCATTTGGGCGGAATTGGTAGTAAGAGTAAGCAAAAGTTTCAACTCCTGAGCCTAATATCGGATAAGCTTTGAATATTTCGAGTGCACCTTCCCAAACAATCAGACGGATTTGGCCGGATTCGGTACCACCATTTTCGAGTTGAGTGCCCGAACTTTGAGCAATTTCCGGCCTGGAAGGAATGGCTGGTTCGGCAAATAATTTAAAGCGGGTGATGGCTGAGCCAAAAAATAAATTGATTAGAACGAAACTTATAGCAACAATGGCCAGAAGTTTTATTTCAACAATTTTTTTAGTGTAGAAGTATTTAATGAAAAGGGATAAACCAAAAACCCCAAAACCACCGATTAAGCCTAAAGTTGCGCCTCTGGAATAGGTAAATGTAAAAGCCAAATACATTGCAATTAGGGAGATTAGATATATTGATTTGGATTTAAACGATTGGGCGGTAAGCAGAAAATAAAGAGCCGGGAAGATTAACATAGCCAAAAGTGCTGCCAACCAATTAGGCTGACCTATTGTGCCAAATACTCTGGCCTGAACATCTTGGACCCAGCAGGAGGCAGTAAATTCGTTAGTGAGAATAATACAGGAAGGGGAAATTCCGAAATGCTCAGGGATAGCATAAATAGAGGCTGCTACTCCGCCAAAAATAGCAGTTTTTAATAATTTAATAACAGTTTCTTTATTAAAATTAGAGACAAAAACATAGTAGAGAAGTATGTATGAAATTACAGAAAGCAGTCCCCCATTTGAGCGTGAGTAATAACCCCAAATAGAAGTATGGGGATCAATTGAGAAAATGGTTGACAGGATTTGACTAAGTAAAAAAAGTGCAAGTGGGATATCCAGCGGTGTTCTTTTAAAAATAAGCTCTTTTTGAGAGATCATTTTTAAAACCCAGAGTCCGGTTGTAATTGCAGTTAAAGAATAGACAAACATCATTTTGTTGTATTCAAAAAGTTCGGAGGTGGCGGAGGTAAAAAGTAGAGGGGTAATCAGGAATAATAAATAAAAGCAAAAAGTTAGGAGTTTATTGATCATTTTTTATGGGCGACTAAAATTCTAATGAGATTGACATGACAAAGCAAGTGGAGTTGAGATATATTAATATAATGAATACTCTGCTCCATACTCAAAAAGGTTATATAGGCTTAACTGTAGTGGCATTTATGCTAATGCTTAGTCTGATAATTTACCCCTGGAAAGTTCCGCTGAATAAAGAGATTGTTGATTGTAGGGTTGGAACAGCTGTTGAGCCAGGATCTGGAGAGTCAGTTATGCTGCCTCCCATTATTAACCTGGGCATGTCTAGAATGGGGCATAAAGGAGGTTGGGATGAGTCAGCTGCGCCGGTTGAGTATGTTCCTATAAGAAAAAACGTACCTATATTTACTAAGTCTAATGACCCAAATTATGTGATGGGTTATCCAGACTGGATGGGTAGACCGGGCCCGCTTCCTCCTCAAATAGTTAAATGGCCAATTATTGCATCTGAAGAGGTGCTAGGTCGACATGCCGACACGAGACACACTCTTAAATATGATAAAGCAAATCAGCCGGGTTTTGAGGTTTATTTCCCTAATGAGACGGGTGAGGTGGAGTTGGTAGCGCCGGCAACATTAAGGACTGGGGAATACAGCAAGATATTGACACTTCGAACTGAAGGATTCTTATTTTTTGTACATCTAGGACCAGATGGAAAACCGATTCAAATGAATTATGGGCAACATATATATTTGTTGGTTGACATGTATCAGGATAAGACCATGTTTGAAACTCCAGATAATGTTAAGGGTTATAACACAGATGATCTGTTTCACTGTATTGATCCTGATTCTCCAATGAATGGTTCGGTGATTTCCCCCGAACAGGATAAGAGTCCTGGTAAAGATCAGCTTCAATTAGAGTGGTTTATTTTTTCAGGCCAGGCTGGCATGTATGCCCATTGTAAGCCCGCTGTATATCTTTATCCGAGGCAGCAGCAATTAGTTAACGTCAAAGTGTACCCTCAAGGAGAGCTCGGATATACAGATCCTTTTTATGATAAAACGAAAGGTTGGACCGTGACTGCATTTCCAGACGGCAAGTTAATAAATAATAATAACTCGTCACCAATTAGGGCTGGTTATTTATATTATGAATCAAAACTTTTAGATAACGTCTTGAAAAAGCCAAAAAAAGGTTGGGTGGTGAGGGGTCAAGAGTCAGGGGAGATGGAGGAATTATTTAATGATATTTTACCTAAGTTGGGACTTAATGCAAAAGAGAAGCAGGATTTCGAAGAGTATTGGCTGAAGACTTTGCCAGAATCACAATATTATTTTGTGGGGCTAATTGATAAAAATCAGAGAGATTACTTGGAAAGACTTGAAGTGATTCCAACTCCTGATACGTCGATTCGCTTTAGTTTATTTTTCGAACCTTTGGAAGAACCTAAAATTGTAAAACAGCCGGAAATTATTACTCCGAGAAGAAAAGGTTTTACATTAGTTGATTGGGGAGGGATGATTAAGCTACATAAAGATACTCCGTTTACTTGTTCACAATGATTAACCAAAAAGGCTACACAATTCAAATAGTTTTAATTGTCTTTGCTATTTTAATTGGAATTATGATATTCCCGCTGAAGTTTCCGACAATGAAATCCTCAGGCGAAGGGGGCTCTCAATATTGTAGAGAATTTATAAATGATCCTAACCCCCCAACTTTTGAATATGAAGGAGTAACATATAAATTAGTAAAACAGAATGTCCCAGTTAATCCAGGTGGATTCCAGGGAGGTCATCATGTAGGGCAGAAGGGTGATATTGTGGTTGATGGTGGAAACTTTAGAATCTTGAATCCACAGGAAGGGGCGGGGCGCAGCTACGACTTTAATACTGACGATGGAGTAACGGATATTACTTTTAGCGACTTTGGGTTAATTTACCTTCAGCATCTAGATGATTCGAATAATCCTGACTTGGTTGAAATACAAAAATTAGGTTATCCGTTAATAGATATTTATCAGGATGTAAGTAAGCCTGCAATTCAGAATGCGCAAAATATTCTTAAATGTATAGATGTTGGGGCTACTGCAATCATAAATCCAAAAGTTATTGTTCCCGCTCAAAATGCGAGTGAGAATAGGGATCAATTACAACTTGAATGGTTTATTCTTAAACAGTCGAAGCTATTGCCAAAGGCCTGGTGGACTCCGGAATGCAAACCTGCAGTCTATTTATATCCTAAAAGAAGACAACTAGTTAACGTAAAAGTATTTCCAAAAGGAGAATTATCCTATACAGATCCACCATATAATAAAGAAACAGGCTGGACAGTTTGGGCAGATCCCCGCGGAGGGCTGTCTTTGTTGGACAGCAGTTCAATCTCGAGTGGTTATTTATATTATGAATCAAGATTACTAGATAATGAAATTAAGAAGCCATCACGAGGTTGGGTGATTAAACAATCTGAAATGCAAAATCTATTTGATGAAATTTTACCAAAACTCGGGCTTAACAAAAAAGAAGAAAAAGATTTTAAAGACTATTGGTTGGAAAAACTTCCTGAGTCTGCTTATTACTTTGTAGGTCTGATTGAAAAAGAACAAAGAGACTACCTTGAAAGACTAGATGTTACACCTAACCCGGATACATCAATCAGATTTAGTTTATATTTTCAAATGCTAGATGAGCCGATTGTTGTTGAAGAACCTTTAATTAATACTCCAAAAAGAGAGGGTTTTACATTAGTTGATTGGGGAGGAATGATTAAACTTCATAAAGATACGCCCTTTACCTGTTCCCAGTAAGCGTGCCTTATGCTAAACTGACTCCCGTTATGTTCTCCAAGTTTTGGCAGTTAATTTCACATGATATTGGTATCGATTTAGGCACGGTAAACACTTTAGTCGCGGTGCGCGGAAAAGGAATTGTTATTCGCGAGCCTTCTGTTGTGGCGATTCATAAAAAAACAAAACAGGTTTTGGCAATTGGGACAGAAGCCAAAAGAATGATAGGTAGAACGCCACAAGTAATTGAGGCAATCAGGCCATTAAAGGACGGCGTTATTTCGGACTTTGATACAACAGAGGCAATGTTGAGACATTTCATTCAAAAAGTTCATCAAACTCCAAGCCGTTTTCCTAAAATTCCACGGCCGAGGGTTGTTATTGGTATTCCTTCCGGAGTAACAGAAGTTGAGAGAAGAGCAGTCCAGGATGCGGCAATGTCAGCTGGAGCAAGGGAAGCTTATTTGATTGAGGAGCCAATGGCAGATGCAATTGGAGCTAATATGAGAATTGAAGAGCCGGAGGGAAATATGGTTGTTGATATTGGCGGTGGGACAACTGAAATTGCAGTTATTTCTTTAGGTGGAATGGTGTTGAACCGAAGTTTAAGGATTGCTGGAGACGAGTTAGATGCAGATATTATCTCTTATATGAGAATGAGATACGGGATGCTGATTGGAGAAAGAACTGCAGAGGATGTAAAAATTGAACTTGGTTCAGCAGTATCTTTGATTAAAGAACGTGAGGCAGTAGTTAGGGGAAGGGAATTATCGTCAGGCTTACCAAAATCAATTAAGGTGACATCGATTGAGATAAGGGAAGCTTTATCTGAAACAATTGCTCAAATTATTAATGCGATACATGAGGTTTTAGAAGAGACACCCCCTGAGCTTTTGTCGGATATATTGGAAAGAGGAATTGTTATTACTGGAGGGGGTTCGTTAATTCGCGGACTTGATAAAAGGATTTCTGAGGAAACAAAAATTCCGGTGTGGGTAGCTGATGATCCATTAACGACTGTGGTTCGCGGGTGCTATAAATTACTTGATGATCTTGATCTTTTGGCTAAGGTTAAAGTGACAGGTGGATTAAGATAGGTTAGGTCAGTGGATTATTTGGAGTTCTTGGCCGACTTCTACGAAGGTTTTTATTGCAAGATCGATGTCTTCTTTGGAATGAGTTGCAGAGGGAATGGCGCGGATTCTGGCTTTGCCTAATGCGACCATAGGGAATTTGATAGCTGTTGCATAAACTCCTTTTTCAAAAAGTTTGGCAGAAAATTCTTTAGCTTTGTTTTCATCGCCTATCATAACTGGAGTAATTGGAGTTTCACTTTTACCGCAGTCGAAGCCTAATTCAAGTAAGCCCTGTTTTAGTTGTTTAGCATTATCCCAAAGTTTTTTGACCTGCTCATCAGAATTTTCCAGAATGTTTACGGCCTCGAGTAAAGCTGCGGTGTCTGGAATGGATAATCCGTTGGAGAATAAAAACTGTCTGCCTCTTTGACGGATATATTCGATAATGTCTTTTTTGCCGGTGATAATTCCTCCAATAACACCGAAAGCTTTTGAAAGAGTGCCGACATCAAGATCGATTTCGCCATCTAACTTGAAGTGATTGATTGTTCCCCGGCCGTGATCACCTAAAACACCTTCACCGTGTGCGTCATCAACCATGGTTAACGCTCCATACTCTTTGGCGAGTTTAACAATACCTGGAAGTGGAGCGAGATCTCCGTCCATGGAAAAAACGCCATCAGTAACAATCAGCATAATTGGCAGTTGGCCATCTGATTTAGGGGTCTTAGCTAAATCCGCGGCTTCTATTAATTTTTCTTTTAAACTTTCAAGATCGGCGTGTTTATAGATAAATTTATTTTTGACCCCGCTTAATCTGATGGCATCTATTATTGATGCGTGATTAAGTTCATCAGAAATAACGATATCTTCTTTTCCAAGAAGAGTTTGAATCGCGGCGAGGTTAGCCATGTAACCGCCTTGCAACACGAGACCAGCTTCGGCGTGTTTAAATTTTGCTAAGGCCTCTTCCAGTTTAATATGGAGAATATTGGTGCCGGATAAAGCTCTGACAGAGGAGGTTCCAACACCATAATTTTCAATTGCTTTAATTGCGGCATTTTTAACATCAGGATTATTCGCGAGTCCCAAATAATTATTGGAACAGAGATTAAGTTTTTTTTCGCCTTTGACAGTTAGATAGGGGCCCTGACCGGACTCAATAATTTTGATGTCGTTATAGAGACCTTTTTCTTTTAATTCATCAATTGCTTTGGTGTAAATATCCATTATGGTTTTAAAACTATTTTACCGCATTTTCGACTTTTCATAATTTGCATGGCTTTCTCGAATTCAGAAAGTGGGAAGGTGTGAGTGATAGTTTTCCTCAAGTCAATTTTACCGGAACTTAACAGTTCATCAGTTTTTTCCCAAGTATCCCAAATTTGGCGGCCGAAAACTGATTCAATGGAAAGCTCTTTATTAATCATATATTTCCCCCAATCTAAAGTAACTTCTTCTTTAGGGATTCCGAATGCAATAATTTTTCCAGCGATTCTGACTGCGTCAAAAGCGATTTGAATTCCTAAGCGATTACCGCTCATTTCCAGAACAGCGTCGTAGGTGCCATATTCTTTTTTGGGGACTTTTGAAATTATCCGGGTGAACCACCCAGATTCTTCAGCTAGTTTCCGGCGATAAGGCTCATCATTGACTCCCACTACTTCTTTGGCTCCCAAAGCCCAAGCAGCAGCTCCGGCACAAAGTCCGGCTGGTCCCAGACCCATGACTAAAACTTTCTTTCCTTTAACACCAGCTTTGGTGGCGACATTGACCGCATTTCCTAAAGGTTCTTGGACGCTCATAGCCTCAATAGGAATTTTAGGATTGTTTTTCCAAGTGGTTCTAATAGGGATGGTTGCGTACTCTGCAAATCCGCCGTTTCTGCCTATCCCAAAAAGGTCCATATTTTCACAGACGTGATAGTTTTTAATCTTACATTGGTAGCAGTTTAAGCAAAAAATATGGGTTTCAGAAGATACTAAGTCACCTATTTTTAGATGGGTTTTTTCTTTGGTGTTAATTTCGATTATTTCGCCGACGACTTCGTGGCCGATGATTGTGGGAGGTTTAATATGGCCTTCTGCCCAAGGAATCCAATCATAGATTCCAATATCAGTTCCACAGATTGATGCGCCGAGGACTTTAATTAAGACCTCGTCTTTTTTAGGCTTCGGAATAGGGACTTGCTTTAAAGTTACTCCAGGGGCGGGTTTGTCTTTGACTACAGCCAGCATTGTTTTTGCCATAAATAGCAGTAACATTTATTCTACATCAAAAAAAATAAGTTACAAGATGCGTTAGTTATTTAATATCAAATCGTGCCTGAGGAAAATATTGAATGTTTCATTAACTTTGCGATCGTGATATTAATGAAATATGAGAGCAAGTAAAGGATTGGCTAAATTCATACTAATTGCTTTGGAGAAGTCTTTAGAAGGGTATGTCCGAGCAGAGGATTTTATTTATAATCCACATAAGTATTTATATGGATATCCCAGAAAAATTAACAAGCCTTTAATTCTACAAGCAATAAAAAGATTGAAGGAAAGAGGTTATGTTGAGTATGTTGATGTCGGAAAAGTGGTTTTTAAGTTGACTGATTCGGGGCTAGATCAGGTCTTTAGATCGAAGCTGCAGCTTGATGATATAGGAGTTTGGGACGGGATTTGGAGGATTATTATATTTGATATTCCAGAAGATCAAAGAATTGCGAGGGATTTATTAAGATTTAAATTAAAAGAGTGGGGATTCGTTAAAATCCAGCGAAGCGTTTGGGCGACAAAGAAAAATTGTACTTTGGTTATGCGTAAGTTCATTGAGGAATTGGGAATTTCAAAATGGGTATTGGTGATTGAATCGAGCGATCCAGGGTTTTAAGTAATTCGTTTCATTTACTCTCCGATCGGGTAGTAAATGAGTAGGAGTTTACTATTTAAAATATATAGTAAGTTGACTGAATTGTGAAGATTCGTTGATTTTGGTATTATACCGACAATGCTTAAGACTCCTTTTTATGATCCGACATTAAGTTATGAGGATAATTATGAAAAAGGGCCGTTTAGTGATTTTGCTTCTTCTGAAAGATTTGTAGATTCTTCTGAACCATCTTACGATTTTCTAGGCTATAAAGTTAATTTGCCTTTTGGAATTCCGGCGGGGCCAATTTTAAATTCAAAATATGTTAAAGGGGCTTTTAAGGAGGGTTTTGATATTGTGGTTTATAAAACTGTCAGGTCTGATTATTTTCCATGTCACCCGTTCCCTAATGTTTTATCTTTGGATGTTAAAGGGGATTTAACACTCGAGAGGCTGGAAAAACCTCTCACTGCAAATACTGATTACCAGGATCCGATTTCTATTACTAATTCATTTGGAGTGCCTTCAAGAAAACCTGAGGTTTGGCAGGAGGATGTTAAAAAAGCATTAAGTTATGCAGGAAAAGGACAGGTTTTAGTTTTGTCTTTTATGGGAACTGTGAAGCCTGATCAAACACAGGAAGAATTTATTGCAGATTATGTTTTGGCGGCGAAGCTCGCATATGAAACTGGAGCTCCGGTTTTGGAAGCGAATTTATCTTGTCCAAATATTGGGAATGAGGGGCTTGTTTGCTACAACCTAGAGATTACAGAAAAAATTGCTAAAGGAATCCGGGAAGTTATTGGGAACACGCCGCTTATTTTGAAGGTAGGATACTACAAGTCAGATGCAGATATGGTTAAGTTGGCGGAGATTGTTGATAAGTATGCTGATGATGTTGCTGGAATTAATACTTTGCAGGCTGAGGTTCGAGATGAGAATGGCGAACAGGCTTTGCCGGGGCCTAATAGATTGAGATCCGGGATTTGCGGGCATTGTATAAAATGGGCAGGTTTGGATTTTGTTAAAAGGATGAAAAGGATTAGAGATGAAAAAGGGTTAAAGTTTTCAATTACAGGAGTTGGGGGAGTTACTAACGCTTCCGACTATAAAGAATTTAGAGATGCAGGGGCTGATGTGGTAATGAGTGCAACCGGAGCAATGTGGAATCCGAAATTAGCTGAGGAAATAAAGAGTTTAAACTTATAGTTGACTATAAGATGTTTTTATTCTATGATCCACGCCTATGCATAGAGATTTAGGGCGTACTCCTGGTTTTCAAGAAGCAGAATCAGCTAGAAGACTATTAAATGAGAGAATGAAGAGGCTTTCTCGGGAGGCAGCAGTTGTCCCCATAACAGTTCCGTCACCTCATCAAGAACTCATGGTTTTGTTTGGCAGAGAGAGTCTAACGAGAGTACAGGTACCCCGGTTGAACGAGTTCGTGGGCAATGTATATCCTAACCGTGACATTGCTATTACAATGATGCATGTTGGAACAAGTTATATTGATTTACAAGTTATTGATCAAGAACCAGCTAGCACACCAATGCAAAGGATGATCAAGGATTTAAGGGTACATCTTCCAGAGCGAGAAATTCTGTTAGATGTAAATTTATATCTATTTCCTCAAGAAACACCAATGACTTATGGTGTAAAAAAATATACAGCTGCAGAGTTAGCGCGAGAACACTACTTACCTTTTGACTACACGTTTGAACAACAGCCTATGGACGCAAGGGTGGTTGCAGAGGTGGCAGGATTGGTACCAGAAATTCCCGCTCCGCGCTGGTCATTTGGAAGAAAACCTTTTGCAGATGTCGCAAAAGCTGGAGGTTTAGTTGTAATAGGTCCGAACTTTGATTCTTTAAGAAGTACTTGGTAAAGGGTTTAGTTGTGGGTAACAAACTTCTCCCTTTGGAAGTTCTAGTATTTTTCCATTTTCAAAAACTGTTCGACCTCTTAGGACTGTTTTTTTGATTTGGCCTTTGATTTTCATTCCAGCGAATGGTGTCCAGCCGGCTTTGGTGTAGAGGTCTTCGTTTTTTATTGTCCATTCTTCATCCATGTCGACTTCAACATATGTGTCGAGTTGCTCAGGAATGTTGAAGATTTTTCTTGGGTTGGTACTAGTTAATTCGATTAATTTGTTCATGGTTATTCGTTCATCGTTCACGGCTTGCAATAATAAGGGTAGGCTGGTTTCTAAGCCTGGTACGCCGTTAACTACTGTTTCTCCTTCTTTTTCTTCTTTGGTGTGAGGGGCGTGATCTGAGGCGATTATGTCTATTGAGTCGATATTATCCCAAAGAAATTGTTGGTCTTCTGGGGAAGCGAGGGGTGGGCGCATACTACCGAAATGTTTTAATCTTTGCTCATCGGCTTGAGTTAAACAGAGGTGATGCATGGCGACTTCGCAAGTGATATTCGTGCCTTCGGATTTGGCCTTGATAATTAATTCAAGTTCAGTCTTTCTAGCTACGTGGCAGACATGAAGTTTGTTGCCATGTTTGTTTGCGAGATTTATGGCTTTAGTTAAGGTTTCTTGTTCGGCGTGAACCATGAGGACTTTTTCTTTGGGCCAACTTGAGAAGATTAAATCGAGTTCTCCAGGGTCTTCGATTAAGAGTGGGCCAGTTGTGTGATTCATGTAGACTTTTAAGCCGAAAACCTTGTCTTTTACTTCTTCAAAAAAAGGAACTGCAGATTCGGCTCCGCCAAAATGAAAACCTAAATCAGAATAAATTCGGCCTTCTGCTAACTTGATTTTCTCTTCTAATGCTTGAGGATTAGTAATTGGGTTTGGGTTATTTGGCATATCTATAACCATGGTGTATCCGCCAGCTATAGCGGCTTTAGTGCCTGTTTCGAAGTCTTCTTTATGAGTATTTCCGGGTTCACGGAGATGGACGTGAGTGTCTATTAATCCAGGTAGTTTAATGATGTTAGACATAATTTCTAAGTACTCTAATTTCTAATTGACCTAAAAAATACCGAATGGCTTTTAGAAATTTGGATTTCTTTAGAAATTAGGTCAATTAGGTTAATTAGAAATTTCATTCCAGTCCTCTCCTTTGGGCCCAGCCTTTGGGGTCTTGAACCCAATCGAGAACTATTTCAGTTTCTTCTTCATTTATATAGTCCATTCTTTTCGCTTCTTCAACAACTTGCTCAAATGTTGTTAATGAGATTAATTCGAGATTGTTTTCTTTAAAAGCTTCTTCTCCTTTGCCGATGCCGTAGGTGATGATTGAAAAAACATGGGAGACTTCGCCGCCAAGATTTCTAATAGCATTGACGCTGTTAATTGAGCTTTCTCCTGTTGAAACTAAGTCTTCGATGACTATGACTTTTTGACCTTTTTCTAGAGGACCTTCAACCAAGTTTTCTTTGCCGTGATCTTTGGCTTTACCTCTAACATAAATCATTGGCAGATTTAATTCTTCGGCGATCCAAGCAGCGTGAGGAATTCCGGCGGTGGCAGTTCCGGCTACAATATCAAATTCTGCTCCTGAATTTTTAATAGCCTCAATATATAAATCGCGGATTTGTTTTCTCTCCTCAGGATAGCCAATTAAAACGCGGCAGTCTGTATAAACCGGGGAGATTATTCCGGAGGCGTAAGTAAAGGGTTTATTTGGACTTAAAGTGACGGCTTTAAGTTTGAGTAAGATTTTTGATGCGATATCTGAGGAGCGACTCATATCAGTTCCTTTATTTTTTTGTCCAGATCAATAGTCGACTGTCTTGGGCTATCAGAATAAATTATACTTCTGGAGCTGGTAATTATAATACCCTGTTTTTGGGAATTGAGACCGTTTTTAACTGTTTGTTCTAAATTGCCACCTTGGGCTCCAATACCGGGAATTAGAATCGGGATATCGCCAATAATTTGTCGGACCTTTTTTAATTCTTCAGGATAAGTTGCGCCGACTACAACGGCACAATTTCCAAGAGTATTCCAGTTTTTTGCAACGTTTTCTGCAACTAGTTGATAAAGAGGTCGGCCGTTCATCTCTAAGCTTTGAAGCTCACCAGATCCGGGATTTGAAGTTCTAACTAAAACAATAATACCTTTGTCCTCCTGAGATAAAAATGGGCCTAGAGCTTCTTTACCTAAATATGGATGAACAGTGATGGCATCAGCTTTGAGTGATTCAAAAGCCATTTTAACGTAGCCTTGATTGGTATTACCGATGTCGGCCCGTTTGGCATCGAGAATGACGGGGATTCCAGGATAATTTTTTTGGATATATAAAAATGTATGCTGCATGGCTTCCCAAGTTTGGACTTGAGCTTCGTAGAAAGCACTGTTGATTTTATAGGCGCAAACTAAATCATGAGTAGAATCGATAATCGACTTGTTGAATTCATATACGGCCGAAGCGATGGGGAATTTATCGTTTGAAGTTTTTTGTTTAATATTGTCGGGAATTTTAGAAAAATCGGTATCCAAACCAACGCAAACGAACTTGCCTTCATTCCATTTTGACTTTAATTTTTCGATGAACGGATTAGGCATTTATTGAGAAGATTTTCGCACAAATATGGTATATTTACAACCTGATGCTGAAGATTTTACTTTACGACTTAAAGCTCCTACTAATTCTACTTTTAATTTCCGTTTCACTACTTTTGTTAGATTTTTATAAATTGTTGGATATCCCTAAGAGTTTGCTGCAAACTGTGACTATCCCGATCCAATATGGACTTTATAAAAGCTCGCTTAGTGTTAGCCGGCAGTTTGGATTTGTGATTTCAGCTAGGCAAGCAGCTCAGGAAAATAGGGCAAAGTCGGAACAGATGGCGCAGATTTTATCGGAGAATGCTAACTTAAGAAAAAAATTAGCTGAAGCCCAAAGTTTTTTAGACCAAAAAGAAGTTCTATCAGATCAGGCTTTTAATTTAGTGCCAGCTAGACCTTTCGGTTTTTCCAGATTTTTACTGATTGATAAAGGGTCAGAGGACGGATTTAAGCCAGGACAGGCAGTGATCTTTAAGGATAATTTTATTGGACTTATAAAAGAAGCAGATCCAAAAAGAAGTAAAGTTATTTTAGGGATCGATCCTGATTCGCGAATTTCAGCTTTTTCTCAATCGGATGAAGGCCGGGCAAAAGGAATTTTGATTGGACAATTTGGTTCTGAAATGATGCTCGATAAGATTCTGCATGAAGAGCCAATTAAAGTTGGGGATTTAGTTTATTCAGAAGGACAGGAGGTTGATATTCCAAGAGGTTTGGTTTTGGGCCAAGTCTCAGAGGTTATTCAAAAAGATAATGAAATATTTAAGCAGGCAAAAGTGAAGCCGGTTTTTAATATTGCAGATCTTGAAGTAGTTTTTGTGGTGGGGGAATAATTGTTAAATTATGAAGATATTTTTACTATTAATAACACTAGCGGCATTTCTACAAAGTGCTTTTTTGCCGATTAACTTAGTGCTGGTTTTGATTGTGGCGCGGAGTTTAGTTATTGAAGATAGAGATAATTTATTTATTGCCTTTTTTGGCGGATTAATTTTATCTTTTCTGACACAGTCGAATCTTGGATACTACTCAATTCTATTTATATTGTTGGTTAAATTGGCGAGTATGCTAAGAAAACTGCCGGTGTCATTTAATTTGATAATGATTTTTATTTCAGGAGCTTTGCTTATTGGAATCGCAGGTATGTTGAGCAGTTTTTTTGCTGGCCAGAGCTTTACGTTTTGGCCGAGGTTAACTGAAATGATTCTAGTTTTGCCGACTTATCTTTTATTAAGAAGTTGGGAAGATAGATTTGTTGCCACTTCTCATACAAAATTAAGAATAAGAGCATAAAATTTAGTTTTCTACTATGGCAAAAAATAAATTTGGCAGAGCATTCTCAGATGAGCTTCGAAAAACAGCCCGGTCATCAGGACACTTCTACAATAAAAAATTAAATGCTGGTGATATTGGTAATAATTTATTCTTTTCTGATATGGAAGAGGAAACAAGCTCTCCGATTAACCCCTGGACGAAATCGATAATGGCGGTGGTTTTTATTCTGGCTTTTTCTTTGATGATTGGCAGGTTATTTCATCTTCAGGTTGCCCGCGGCAAGGAAAATTTAGAACTTGCAGATTCAAACAGAATACAGGTGAAAACGATTCATGCTCCAAGAGGGGTAATTTATGACAGAAATGGAAAAATTTTGGCTCAAAATAATCCGGGATTTCGGCTTTATAATCCGGAAAACCGAAATGAAAAAGCAAAATATATAAGCCGTGAGGAATATTTAAAGATGGAAGCGACGAATGATCCCCGGCTTAAAGATTTAGAAATTGATTCAATGCGTTCTTATATACAAGGAGATAAAACAAGTCATATTTTAGGCTATTTAGGTGAGATAACTGAGGAAGAATTGAAGAATGAAAAATATGTGAATTACAGATTAGGAGATAAAATTGGCCGGGGAGGTGTAGAGGAAGCCTATGAGAAAGCGCTTAAGGGAATTGATGGTGGGGAAATTATTGAAGTTGATGCGGCCGGAAGACCAAAACGAACGCTTCGGAAAAAAGAAGCAATACCGGGGCAGAATTTAATTTTAACGATTGATGCTGATTTACAGAAAGTGGCGTTTGAGGAATTGAGCAAAGCTTTGGAAAAATCTAAAGCTTGTTGTGGGGCGGTAGTGGTAAATGATCCTAATACTGGGGAGGTCCTCAGTTTGGTATCTGTGCCGTCATTTGATCCTAATAATTTATCGGAAGCTCTAACTGCTGCAAATTCGCCGCTTCTTAATAGGGCAATTGCTGGTGAATATCCTCCGGGATCAACATTTAAAATAGCGAGTGGTTTAGCGGGTCTTGAATCCGGAAAAATAACTGCTGAAACAAAATTTGAAGATACTGGTGTTATGAATTTGGGACCATTCAGCTTTTCAAACTGGTACTTTACTCAATATGGAAGAAAAGAAGAAGGTTTGGTTGATTTACCAATTGCGCTTAAGCGTTCAAACGACATTTATTTTTATCAATTAGGACATTCAGTGGGTGAGAAAAGCATGGGAGATACGGCAAAGAAGCTGGGTTTTGGAAAAAAGGTGGGAATTGATATCTTAGGAGAGAGTGCAGGGTTGGTTCCAGATCCAGAATGGAAAGAGAAAGTTATTGGAGAGGTTTGGTATCCAGGGGATAATTTGCATATGGCGATTGGACAGGGGTTTTTACTGACAACACCTCTGCAGATTTCTAATATGATTTCGTATGTTGCATCAGATGGTAAGCAATTTCCACCTCATTTGGGTCTCGAGATTAAGGATGCAGTACGAGGTTCGGTCAAAAAATTTAAGTATGATCCAATAAATCATCCGACACGTCCTGAATTTATGAGGCTAATAAAAGACGGCTTAGAACAAGTGCCAAAAGAGGGTGGAACCGCCTGGCCATTTTTTACTTTTCCTATTACAACAGCTGGGAAAACTGGAACTGCTGAATATGGGCCTGACGATAAGACTCATGCCTGGTATGCGGGGTATGCGCCGGTTGATCAGCCAAGAATAACAGCGACAGTTTTAATGGAAGGTGGTGGGGAAGGGTCGACGAATGCTTCGCCGGTTGTGAAAGAAATTTTTAGATATTATTTTTCTACTGACAAAAACAATCTAATTAAAGATACGGGAATGATCGCGACAGAGTCGGCGCGGACTTTGGGAGAATAAGTTTTATTATAAATGGAGAATTTGAGATTTCTTTTAGCTTTGCATTCAGTTGAAGGGTTTGGACCGGCGAGGGTTAAGAAATTGTTTGACTATTTTGGAGATTTTAAATCTATTTGGGAGGCTCCTTTTTCAGAATTAAGACAATTTAGATTTCCGGAAAAATTAATAGAAAATTTTAGAGATGCAAAGAGAGATATTGATCCGGATGAATATTTCTTAAGTTTAGAAAAAGCAGGAATTAAAGTTGTGACAATTTTTCAGGACGATTATCCGGATTCACTACGCGAAATTTCAGGAGCTCCGATGATTATTTATTATAAAGGGGTGATAGACGCGCAAGTACTGGAAAATTGCTTCGGGGTTGTGGGGACCAGGAAGCCGACGGGTTACGGGAGAATAGTTACCGAAAAATTAACCCGTGAATTAGTTGAGGCAGGATTGACGATTGTTTCGGGACTGGCGAGAGGAGTTGATACTGTAGCTCATGTAACTGCGATTGAGTCTGGTGGAAAAACATTAGCTGTTTTGGGAGGCGGATTATCTAAAATTTTTCCTTCCGAGAATGTTAGGTTGGCTGAGAAAATTGCTTCGGGGTTTGGGGCGATATTAACTGAATTTCCGCCTGCTTATCCTCATTTATCGGGGAATTTCCCGGCTAGAAATAGAATAATTGCCGGTTTATCAAAAGGCGTTTTGGTGACAGAGGCTGCTGAGGATTCGGGATCTTTGATTACGGCGCGTTTGGCTATTGAACAAGGAAGGGAAGTTTTTGCAGTTCCAGGACCAATAACTTCAGGGATGTCTTCGGGGACTTCGGTATTGTTAAAAGATGGAGCGAAATTAGTGTCAAGTGTTGGGGATATTTTAGATGAACTAGGGGTTGTGACGGCGAAAGTAGTTAATGTTAGTCAGTTAAATTTGAGCTTTGAGGAGAAAGAGATTTTGGAGTTAATAAAGAATGAAGGACGGCATGTGGATGAGATTGCAAGAGAACTTAAGAAGAAAGTTGCTGATATTTCTTCAGTACTTTTAAAGCTGGAGATCTTGGGTGTTGTTAGGAATATGGGTGCAGGAAACTATATTAAGGCATAGTTGCCAATGAGGTCTGTAAATGCCAAAATTGGAGTATGAGTGAGAATATGACATCAGCCTCAAGAGGGAAACTACTTATACTTGTGTTATCTGTGATTGCGATTGTTTCTTTGGCGATTGTTTATGTGCATGAAACTAATCCATTTAATACTGCAATTAGAGGAAAGTATAAACCGGGATTAGATGATGAAATTGATAATGCGGTTAAAAAGGCACAAGATGTTTATAAAAACAGAAAAAATGCCGGCACAGATTTTTCAAGCGGTCCTTGTTTGACGAACGATTTGATGCCAGATTGGGTGGTTGATATCGCTCATAATCCGAGACAAAAGTTAGACGAATTGGCTGAGAATCAATGCCCGGCATATATAGAAGGAAGAGCGGCTCATTTTGTTGAGCTGGATCTTGAAGGTGAGGTTATCCGGATTAAATAGTTTA
Organism: uncultured Gammaproteobacteria bacterium; assembly: GCA_964392925.1. Lineage (GTDB taxonomy): Bacteria > Patescibacteriota > Microgenomatia > Daviesbacterales > UBA10151 > JACPKO01. The sequence continues at coordinate 96,682 of CAYMRP010000002.1, read as the reverse complement.
TGCTGCTTCCTGTCCATTTATTATTATTTTGGTATCCAAACGCTGCAACTGTGTTTTTGCGGTCATTAAAAAATATTTTACTGGTTTTAGAAGAGGACCTGGCTGTTGGGTTAATGCTGAGGCTGATATTTACGCCGTTGTTTCATGATGCGAGTATTGTTGGACGAATTTTAAGTTTTTTCTTTAGACTGGGAAGGGTGTTAATTGGAATTTTCGGGTTTTTATGTGCCTCGGTTGTAATGATTTTAGCGGCGCTTATTTGGTTTAGTGCACCGTTTTCACTAATTGCTGTAATTTTTAATTTGGTCCCTTTTTTCCCATACGAGGATATTTTTATAATCGCTAATATCACCTTCATTATTTTGGGACTGACGATATTTATTTATAAAGAGATGCATCACGGAATTAAAAATCTTTGGCAGATAGGTTCGGTGCGGGATATTTGGAAGGTGACAAAGCTAAAAAAGGAAGATGTGACTTGGGATAAATTGTTGAAGACTTTTGAAGTGAAAGCTTTTTTGAAAAGTTTGGAGCTTGATGCTGATCATTTTGCTGGTAAAGAGATCGCAGCAGATGAGGGGATTGCTGAAAAAGCTTTCGAGCTGGCAAGACTTTCTGGTGCGCGTCATATTACAGAAAGTTATTTTTGGGTAGCAATGCTTGAGAGTATTGAGGGTGTTGAGAATCAGTTGATGAAGATAAATTTAAAGATTGAGGATTTTCGTGGCGCGCTTAAATATTTGGAAACAACCCGCAGCAGATGGAAGAAGATTTATATTTGGGATGAGGATTTTGGGATACATCATTTAAGTGGCGTGAATAGAGGCTGGTTAGGTGCACCAACACCTTATTTGGATGCAATTTCAGTTGATTTGACGCGGGATATTTATAGAAACAAAGCTCCGGAATTTGTTGGTAGGCAGGCTATTGTTTCGGAGATTATTACTGTTTTATCTCAAGAGCAAAATAGCAATGTTCTTTTGGTCGGTGAACCAGGAGCTGGTAAATCAACCTTGGTTAATTATTTAGCAAAATTAATCGTGAGAGGGGACGCGCCCTCCTCGATGGCGACCAAAAGATTGGTAAAGTTGGAAGGGGCGAGGCTTTTATCTTCGGTTAGAACTGAAGGAGAATTGGCAGAAAAAATCAGAGCAGCTTTTGAGGAAGTTCAATTTATTGAAGATGTAATTATATTTATTGATGAAATTCATGAACTTGGAGTTGGTGATGCGGGTGGAAGTCTTAATTTATATTCGTTATTACTGCCATATTTAGAATCAGATAAGTTTCAATTTATCGCTACAACTGAGGCTTCGAATTATTCAAGGATAATTGAAAGAAACGGAAGTTTTGCCAGAATATTTCATAAAATAGAATTGCCTTCAGCATCTCCGGAAGAAACAATTGAGGTTATTTCGAATAGGTCAATTGAAAAAGCTAAATACGGCGGTATTAGAACAACGTACAGTGCAATTGTTTATTTGGTTGAGAAATCTAAAGAATTAATTCATAACAGGGTGCTGCCTGATTCGGCGCTGGCGGTTTATGAAGAATGTTTGGTTGAATGCACTAAAAGTCCGGAAAGAGTGATAACTGTTCAAACGGTAAAAGAAGTTTTGTCGAAGGTGGTAAATGTGCCGGTTGCAGATCTTGAATCAGCATCGAAAGAGTTGCTACTTAATTTAGAGGATGAGATTCATAAGCGGATGATTGATCAAGAGGAGGCGGTACACAAAGTATCAGATACTTTACGCCGGGCTTCGGCGCAAATTCGAGATAAAGATAGACCGATTGGATCTTTCTTGTTTGTTGGTCCGACTGGTGTGGGGAAAACGGAATTGGCCAAGACTCTAGCGGAGATTTATTTTAAGAATAGAGATGCGTTTGTTCGATTTGATATGTCAGAGTATCAAAGTGTTGAATCGATAAATAGGTTAATCGGGACTTCACAGAATCCAGGTGAATTAACAGAAGCGGTTAAGAACCGGCCCTATTGTTTGATTTTGCTGGATGAATTTGAGAAAGCAGAATCTAAAATTTTGAATTTGTTTTTGCAAGTTTTAGATGATGGGCGATTAACGGATGCGTCGGGCAAATTAACTGATTTTACTAATACAATTATTATTGCAACTTCTAATGCCGGTTCATTAATTATTGCTAATGGACTTAATTCTGGTAAAAAGCTGGAAGATTTCTCAAAAGATGTTTCAGACGAACTATTAAAAATCTTTAAACCTGAGTTGATTAATCGTTTTGATGAAGTGGTTCTATTTAAAACATTAAGTCCGGAGGATTTAAAAAAGATTGTCGGGATAAAACTAAAAGTGCTTCAAGTTATGCTTAAAAAGGAGGGGTATTTGATTGAATTTAAAGATGCAGTTATTGAGAAGTTAACAGAAATTGGTTTTGATGCAATGCTTGGCGCACGTCCATTAAGAAGAGTTATTCAAAACACTATCGAGGCCAAGTTGTCGCGAATGATTTTGGAGGGTAATTTGCCTAAGGGTGAAGTTATTTGGGTTGAGGAAAAGTTTTTAGAGTAGATTCCTGTCACAGTCGATTCTTCTCATGTTAATTAATTATCCTATAATGCTTGACAAGTGATGTAATATACATAGTCGTAAGTTAAGACCAATTTAAAGTATGCTAAGTGAAAGAGATAAAAGCGATTTCAGACAATCAGGCTCTCAAGAGGCTGTCGGATTATTGGATAGGCATATACATTCTACTTTACGGTATTATGATTCAATTGATAGGTTCTGGAGAATATCAGTAGGCTCAGGAGTTATAACGCTGTACGGGGGTTTGATGATCAACAATCCAGACATTGTGGTGGGGGGAGTGGCTGTGACGGGAATTGGTTTAGGTGTTGGCATAGTAACTCAGGCAGCGATGAGAAGATATATGCGAAGAAATTATATAGAATAAATTATGCAAAATTTAGTAATTGTTGAATCACCTACAAAAGCGCGGACTTTATCTAAATTTTTAGGTAAAAATTATCGTATTGAAGCCTCAATGGGTCATATCCGGGACCTTCCAAAAGCTGAGATTGGAGTTAATGAGGAGACATTTGAGCCTAAATATATAGTCCCTCGTGATAAAAAGAAAAAGGTTAATGAGCTTAAAAAGATGGCTGAAGGAGCAGAAATTCTTTATTTGGCTACCGACCCTGACCGGGAAGGCGAGGCGATTGCTTGGCATTTGGCGAATTTGCTGCAAGAGTCTGGGAAAAAGAAAACAGGCAAACAAACAGCCGCTAAAAGTCAGCAGATAAAGAGAGTTGAATTTCATGAAATTACCAAAGATGCAATAATGGCAGCTTTTGATCATCCGCGTGAGATCAATTTGCAATTGGTTGATGCCCAGCAAGCGCGCAGGGTTTTAGATAGGTTAGTGGGTTATAAATTGTCACCACTATTGTGGAGAAAAGTTAAGCGGGGGTTGTCGGCTGGAAGAGTTCAATCAGTGGCTTTGAGATTGATTGTGGAAAGAGAGCGAGAGATAGAGGCATTTAAAGCTGATGAATATTGGAGCATAGACGTAAGTTTGGAATCGAGAGGTAAAGGACAAGAGTCAGGATTCATTGCAGCACTGGTTTCTATTAATGGTGAGAAGGCAGTTATTAATAATGAGGCTTTGGCAAAAGAGGTGGTGGGGAAATTGGAAACTGCGGATTATAAAATCCGGGCGATAACAAAAAAAGAAGTTAAAAGATCACCGGCCGCTCCGTTTACGACTTCGACATTGCAGCAGACTTCGGGAAATAAATTAGGAATGTCAGCTAAGAAAACTATGATGATTGCTCAAAACCTTTATGAGCAGGGTTTTATAACTTATATGCGTACAGATTCCGTAACTTTATCCTCCCAGGCTTTAGGAATGACGCGTGAATATATTGGAGCTGTATTAGGAGGAGAGTATTTGCCAGCACAAGCGAGGGTTTATAAAGCTAAATCTAAAAATGCTCAAGAAGCTCACGAGGCTATTAGGCCGACAGATTTAAAGATAACAGGAGAGAAATTAAATGGAGATAATTTTACTAGGGATCATAAAAGACTTTATGACTTAATTTTTAAAAGAACTGTGGCTTCGCAAGTGAATGATGCTTTATTTAACCAAACAACTGTTGATGTTTTGAGTAGCTATCAGTCGTCAGTCGTCAGCGATCAGCAAGTTGAGGGCAGAAAGCTGACAGCTGAAAGCTTTGGTCTTAGGGCTACTGGTTCTCAGTTGAAGTTTGCAGGATGGTTAAAAGTTTATGGGATTGATAAAGAAGAGGATGAGGAGGAAAAATCCGACAAAGAAGAAGTAAAAAGTAAAGCTGAAAATCAAAAGATTCCACAACTTATAGAGGGTGAGCCTTTAGATCAAAAAGGGATTAGTCCGCTACAGCATTTCACTCAACCGCCTCCAAGATATACTGAAGCGTCATTAGTTAAAAAATTAGAAGAGTTAGGAATAGGCCGGCCTTCAACTTATGCGCCGATTATATCCACTATTCAGGACCGGTTTTATGTTGAACGTAATGAACGGAAGTTTAATCCGACGGCTTTAGGGTTAACTGTTAACGATTTTTTAATGAAGCATTTTCCGGAGGTGTTTGATTATCAATTTACAGCTCAAATGGAGGATTCGCTTGATGATATATCAAGAGGCGAGAAAGAATGGAAAGCGACTGTAGGGACTTATTTTAAGCCTTTGGCTGCAAAACTGGGGACTGTTGAGGAAACAGCTGAGAAAGTTCAGCTAGAAGTTGAGATGGTTGATAAAAATTGTCCTAAATGCGGTAAACAACTATTAGTGCGGACTGGCAAGTTTGGAAAGTTTTTAGCTTGTTCAGGGTTTCCGGAATGTAAACACACTGAACGGATTGAGGAAATGATTGAGGCAAAATGTCCGAATGATGGAGGAGATGTGGTAGTACGCAAAACTCGTAAAGGAAAAACTTTTTTTGGATGCAAGAATTGGCCGACTTGTACTTATGCTTCTTGGACGAAGCCGAAAGTGCCGGAAGGTGACGCTGTTAAAACCCCAGAAGTTTCTCCTGCTTAAGTCTTTTGTTAGCTTTTTCTTTACCGTTTTGACCGCAAAGCAAATCTTTGATTATGGCATACAAATCCTTACTTGACTTAAGAAGTGCTCGGCAGTATAACCAAGTAAGTCTATGAAAAATATTATTGTCGTTACCCCGCATCACACTGTCCTCTGTAAAGAGGCGGTTTTGATGTAAGGGTTTTAATAAAACCTGATAGCATCAAACAGCCGCCAAATTTAAAGGGCGGTTTTTTTATGCACAAATTAGCAGTGATTCTTATCACATTTTAAGAGTCGTGCTAATAATAAAATTTTAAAGAAAGGAGGTAAGAATATGAGAGCAGTTGGTAGATATGATACAGCATTACAAATGTTTGTTGAGGAGACAAGAGAGCCTGATTTAAGGAGATTAACTTTCTTGAGATGGTTGGCCGAGAAAGGAAGATTAGAGCATTCAATTGCAGGTAAAGAAGGGATAACTTTGAACGCGCCTAATGAAGGTGTTTTAAAGTCTGAAAATCCACAAGGACCTGAAGGTGGCCGCAATATGCGTTCTCTTGGCGGTAAAGAAAGATAGTTACTAAAAACCCACTTAATTATTGAAAAATTAGGTGGGTTTTGGTATTATATTGAGGGCCTCGGAAAACCGAAGTTCGTTGATTTTCGTAATTCTTAAATCCCCCGTAGTATTTTTCATTGTTGACAGCAGGACGCGAAAAGTTTAAATTTTTTGTTGAGCAGTTAGGAGTTGTAGTTTGTGTGTTTAAACTTGCCTTGCTGTTTGATAAAAGAAAGGAAAGTTTAAAAAGTTGAAATATATATTTGTTAGTGGTGGAGTTATTTCTGGAATTGGTAAAGGCATTGCAACTGCCTCGATTGCTCTCCTTTTAAAATCTGCAGGTTATAAAGTTTCTCCGATTAAAATGGATCCGTATCTTAATGTTGATGCCGGAACTATGAACCCTATTGAGCATGGGGAATGTTTTGTTTTGGACGATGGAACTGAAACAGATCAGGATTTAGGACATTATGAAAGATATCTAAATGAGTCTTTAAATAAGAATAATATTGCGACTCAGGGCTCGATCTACTTATCAGTAATTCAAAAAGAGAGAAATTTGGAATATGACGGCGCATCGATAGATGTCGTAAATTATATAACTGAGGAAATTATTACCAGAGTTAAGCAAGCTGGAAAATCAAAGAATGCGGATATTGTTTTAATTGAAATTGGCGGAACTGCAGGAGAATATCAAAATGTGTTGTTTTTAGAGGCGAATAGACAGCTCAAACTCAAAAAGCATGATGATGTGATTCATGTTCATGTAACTTATTTACCAATACCCGGATCTCTTGGAGAAATGAAATCAAAGCCGGCTCAGATGTCAGTACGGGACTTAAATGCAGTTGGAATTCAACCAGATATAATTTTAGCCAGAGCCGAGAGACCACTTGATCAATCAAGAATTAAAAAATTAGCGATTTCTACCGGGCTTGAGCCTGAATGCATAATTTCTGCACCTGATGTTAAGAATGTTTATTCTGTGCCTTTAAAATTTGAGGAACAGGGATTAACTGAAAGAATTTTGGGGAAGTTAGGACTGAAGAGAAAGCAGACTGATCTTAAGGATTGGGAAGAGTTTGTAAAGTCATCTGAAAAGTCTCACAAAACTGTGAAAATTGGGATTGTTGGTAAATATTTTACCTCGGGTGATTTCTCTTTGATGGATTCTTATATCTCAGTTATTGAGGCTATAAAACATGCTTCATTTAAGATTGGGATTAAGCCGGAGGTGACCTGGATTGATGCTTCTAAATTACAGGATAATCCTGGTCAGCTGGCAAATTTTGATGGGGTAATTGTGCCTGGAGGGTTTGGAGCGCGGGATGTTGAGGGGAAGATTGCGGCAGTTAAATATGTGAGAGAGAATAGAATTCCTTACTTAGGTCTATGCTACGGTTTGCAGTTGGCGGTTGTAGAATTTTCCAGAAATGTGTTGGGACTGGCGGGGGCGAATACAACTGAGAATGAGTCTGAGGCTAAGGATCCGGTAGTCCATATTATGCCTGAGCAGGTAAAAATGCTTTTGAAACGTGATTACGGAGGCACTATGAGGCTTGGGGCTTGGGATGCGGATTTGAAGGCCGGGAGTAAAGTTAGAGATTTATATGGTAAAGAGAAATCCTCTGAGAGACATCGTCATCGATATGAGGTTAATAATGAATACCGGGCGGATTTAGAGAAGAATGGTTTTAAAGTAGTTGGGCAAAGCCCTGATAATAAGTTAGTGGAGATTATGGAGCTTGAGGATCATCCTTTTTTTGTAGGGAGTCAGTTTCATCCGGAATTAAAATCTAGACCGCTTGATCCACATCCGATATTTTTAGGGTTTATGGAAGCTGCTAGCAAAAAATCAGCTTAGCTTCCTGGCAATCTGAAGTTATTTGTTGGTGATTTTTTTCTGCGGCTTTGACCGCGAAGTCGCCAAACTCTCTCACTTGGCAAGCCGCGCTTAATTGCTAAAGCTCGACTTCTTATTTGTATATTGGAATTTGTTCGGAAAACTTGTATCTTCTATTTATGCAAAAAGGTAAGTTCATTGTTATTGAAGGCCAGGGGTTTACGGGGAAGACGACTCAGGCTAATTTGTTAGTTGAAAAATTAAAAGAAGTTGGGATTGAGGCTATTTCGGTGCGCCATCCTGGAGGAACTGAGAATGCTGAGAAATTTAGGAAGCAATTACTTGAGAAAAAGGCATCCGGAGTTTTAACACCGGATGAAGAGTTAGAACTTATATTGAAAGCGCTTAATTCTTTGGTTGAAGAGTTAATTGTGCCGGAATTGGAGAATGGAAAATGGGTAGTTTTGACTAGATTTTTCGCTTCGGCTCTAGTTTATCAAGGTTATCAGGAAGGATTAGATAAAGACTTTATTAAAGAGCAGGTTAGAAAAGCTGCTTTGGGTTTAGAACCTGACTTATCAATTCTGATTGATGTTCCAGAGGAGGAAATTATGAGAAGGCAGGCTGAGGCTTCGGATAATGAAATTCATGCTTATAATGAGTCGGATCTTCAGGTTTTGAAAGTGAGAAGAGAAGGATTCCTGGAGGTTTTTGGGGAGTTTCCTGATTCGGTTATTGTTGACAGCACGAAATCAAAAGAAGAAGTTGCTCGTGAGATCTGGGATGCAGTAGGTAATTCATTTAATCTGACTACTTGAAAAGCTTATAAAATTTCGTTAAGTTAGGTAAAGTAAATTATAAGAACCTGCTTACGCAGAACCTTGCCTTTTTAAACAAGGCATATTTATAAGAAAGGAAGTTTAAAAACGTGGCTAAGAAGAATACTGAATTTGTAAAAGATATTATTGGAACTCTTCCTGATTGGTCTATTAAGCAGCATATTGAAAAAGGGGTAATTAAAGTAGATCCACTTCCTGAGAATTGGGAAAACCTAGTTGATGAAGTAACAATGGATTTTCATTTAGGAAAACATTTAAAGGTTTTTAAGAAGCAGGGTTGGGAAACAATCGATACCATGCATACTTCGAAAGAAGAAATGGAATCGATGATGGAGTATGTTGAGCTGAAGCCAGGGCAACCATTTATTTTAACTGATGATAAATTTGTTATTGCGACTACTAAGGAACGACTGACTCTTCCGGATAATATTATTGGGCATCTTCATGGTAAATCATCTCTGGCACGAATTGGAGTAGTGGTTCATTCGACTGCAGCTCGGTTTGATCCAGGATGGGATGGCTGTCCAGTCCTAGAGTTTGGAACATTTCTTAAAGGTAAGCAGATAATTATTTATGAAGGTTCGCCGATTTGTGCATTTTCGTTTGAAAAACTTCAGGAGCCGGTATCAAGGTCTTATGATAATAATCCAAATAATAGATACGGCGGATCCGATATGCCGGAAGTTTCTAATATTAGGGGTAAGAAGAAAGCAGCTTAAAGGTATTTTCTCACTCCGTTCGAAAAATATGGAAAGCATATCTTTCGAGTGAAACGAGAAAATACATCTATAAATTCATGTCAGTACTTGGAATTCACAAAGTTTTAGAACTCATTAAGAAAGATAAGCTCATTGAGCATTTAGGTCCGCGTGATTTAAATAATCCTGAGGGTGTTGGGGTGGATTTGCGAATGGGGGAAGTGCATAAGATTATTGAAGGTGGAGCTTTTATTGAAGCTGATGGAACAGCTGGCTTGGGTAGAAGGAAAGGCGTAAAAACGGAGATGATCGGAAAGTTTTATGAAGATTCGGAGACTCAGGCGGAAATTGAAATTAAACCTGGGGAGTATTTACTTATTTCAACTGTTGAGCAAATTAATACGCCTAAAAATTTAATGCCAATGGTTTATTCCCGTTCTTCGCTTTTTAGGGCCGGATTGCTGCTTTTAGTTACTAAAGTTGATCCTGGATACAAGGGGCCTTTAACAATGGGGCTACGGAATTTATCTGAGTTTCCGGTTAGTTTGCAGATGGGGGCGAGAGTTTGTAATATTGTTTTTTATCAGATTGAAGGAGAAGGGGTGGAATATAGAGGACAGCATCAAGGGGGAAGGATCAGTCCTTCAGAGGTTGAACAGCAGGTTTAGATTGTTAGAGTAGTATATCTTTGACAAAATTAAGACAAAAGTGTAGTATTCCCCAATGAATGTTGATGCAAAACCTAGTCACGGTGTAGTATTTGGATTAAGTTCTGTGAGCAGAGAAGGTGCTAAAAGGATTGCTTTGCGCACGGGTGCTGATATTCAGCAAGTTAGTTTCTTTAGTTCCTTAAGATACCCTGGGGATGTTGTGTTGGGTTTTACTCATATTAAAGACTCGGGTCCTTCTGTAGCTCACATTAGTTATTTAGGTACTGAAATTACTCGGGTTCCAGTTACCGATTCTGTGGTTATATTGCGTGAACATGAAATTTCTATCGTAAAATATACCCCAAATGGGAAGTTAGTTGATGTCGCTGAAACAATAAATTTTAATCGAAAAGGGGTGGAGTGGGCAACTTTAGTCGATGGTCCGGAAAAGGGCAGCGATGTTGCTGATGCAATAGATTTAGACCGGCGTAAGCGTATACTTCGACAAGGTGCTCTCCGCCGTTCAAGAGGCTTATTTTAATTACTCCTTGACAGTTACTTCTAAAAGTTACATATAATGGGTGTTCTGTTTTTGTCATCCTCGAGTATGCGGGGATCCAATTAGCAACGTGAGGTTTGATGTTCAATAAAGTTTGTGGAGAGTCATTTAGGACTTTCGTTTATTGGATTCCCGCCTTCGCGGCAATGACGACTATGAAGCAATCTGATCAGCATCCTGAATATCAATATTTGAATCTTTTGAAGGAAGTCCTTAGTGATGGGGTTTGGAATGTCGACCGGGGAACTGGAGTTAGATCATTAAGCGTTTTTGGGAGACAAACAAGATACGACTTATCTAAAGGGTTTCCGCTTTTGACTACTAAAAAAGTTTATTGGAAAGGGGTGATTCATGAGCTTTATTGGTTTATGAAGGGAGATTCTAATATTAAGTATTTAGTTGATAATAATGTGCATATTTGGGATGACTACCCATATAAGATTTATTTAAAGTCGCAAGAGACAAGGGACATGAGTCTAGGAAAGAGCAAAAAAGACTCTAGACTCTCGACTCTAGCGACTAGTCCCTTGTCCAAGGAGGAATTTGTAGAGAAGATTAGGACTGACGCTAAGTTTGCGAAGAAATGGGGAGAATTGCCGAGAATTTATGGCGAAATGTGGAGAAGATGGCCTACTAAGTCAAAAAGGACAATTGATCAGCTTGGGTGGGTAGTTTCGGAGCTCAGAGAAGATCCATTTGCGAGGAACGCAATCGTGAATTCATGGAATCCGGAATATCTTTATACCATGGCGACGAATGAGGATGCGTCGAGATTTCCAATTTGTCACAATATGTATCAGGTTTCTATAAAAGACGGCAAGCTTTATCTGCAGCTTTATCAAAGGTCAGCTGATTTATTTTTGGGAGTGCCGTTTAATATTGCTTCATATGCGCTTTTAACTATTATTCTGGCGCAGATTTTAAAAGTTAAACCCGGAGAGTTTATTCATACGTTTGGTGATGCACATATTTATGAAAATCATATTCCTCAGGTTAAAGAAGAATTAAAAAGAAAACCAAAGCCGTTGCCGAATATAAAAATAGACAAATCCGTTAAAGAGATTAGTGATTTTACGCCTGATATGGTGACTTTAGAGAACTATGAACCACATTCGGCTATTAAAGGTGAGTTGACTGTGGCTGGGGGTTTGTTTGAAGGAAAGAAGAAATAATAATATAATCCCTTCTTATGGCAAGAGATGGCGAATTACCTTATGCTGAGAGAAGAGCTAGAGCTCGTATCTCCAGAAATCCCAGAATTAATATTATAGATCAACAATACGGAGCGGCCGCTACTGCAGAATTAGCGATGCTAGCCTCGGTCTTTACCAGAATGATAGATCCTACTCATGTAGATCACTTTGAAGATATTCCTAAGGAAATAAAGGCTATAGTAGGAAATAGAAGTTCGGCGAAAAGGACTGTTAGAGAATCGAAGGCCAGACATGTTGATTTAGAAACTCCGGCAAGTAAGGGAATTGGCGATGAACTTTATGTTATAGCTGCTCATCATGGTATAAAGTTAATTAGGCCAAACCAAAGAGTTATCGCATTTGAACCAAATAATGAACAAACAGCATAAGAAAATTTCGATTATTGTGGCGATTGGTAGGAATAGGGAAATTGGGGCGAAGAATAAATTGCTTTGGAAAATTCCGGAAGAGTTAAGAAGATTTAAGGAGATTACGACTGGGCATCCGATTGTTATGGGGAGGAAGACTCATGAGTCTATTGGTCGGATCTTACCGAATCGGACTAATGTAGTTATTACCCGGGAGCAGGATTTCATTTCTGAGGGAGCAGTAATAGCTCATTCATTAGATGAGGCCCTTCAGCAGGCTCAGGGTAAACTTGGGAATGAGGAGATTTTTACAATAGGTGGGGCGCAGGTGTTTGCGGAGGCTTTAGATTTGGCTGATAAATTATATGTGACTTTAGTTGATGCAGAATTTCCAGAAGCTGATTCATTTTTTCCAGAGTATAAAGATAAATTTACTAAAAAGGTTTTTGAAAAAAGTGAAGAATCAGCCGGATTTAAGTATAAGTTTTTAGAGTTTGAAAGAGTGTGATAAGATAATTTGGTAATGAGAATTCCTCAATTTTTAGGTAGATTATTAGGCAGGCAACCAGAGCAGCCTGTGATATCCACGGTCCCTCCTGTTGAAGGTGCAAAAGCTCCTAATATTGAAGGCATGAACTTTGCCAATACTAGCTTTGAGAATGCTACCAATGTTAAAAAAGGTATTACTGAATCCGGAACTCCCTTTTCAGTGGTAGAAAAAACAGCTGCTCCAATCGCTCCTGAAGCTCAGATGTCTGCAGCGCCTGGCGGCGAGATGAAGGGTTGATTTTTAGCTTCAAAGTTTGTAAACTACTCAAATCACACATTCAGTACTGTTAGATTCCTGAATTCATTAGTACTGAAGAGGTTAAGGAGTCGCAGTAAACTTCAGATTTATTTGTAAACGCGAAGCGTTATAGAAGTTTACGAGACCGCTTGCGGATTGCGGAGCAATTTGACAAGGGTATTTAATCTCAGAATGTGCGAGTTATAAGAAAGATAATTATGGCAACTATTAAAACACCTGACATGCAAGAATTACTCGGAGCTGGTGTCCATTTTGGACATAAAGTTTCGCGTGGACATCCAAAGATGAAAAGATACATCTTCGGAGCCCGTGACGGAGTACATATTTTAGACTTAGCTCATTCGGAGGAGCAACTAAAAGAAGCTGCAGAAGCAGCTTATCAAATGGGTAAAGCTGGACAGGTTTTGTTGATGGTTGGAACTAAAAAGCAGGCTCAGGATGTTGTTGCAGAATTAGCTAAAGAAGCTGATACATTTTACTTAAATAAAACCTGGTACGGAGGAATATTTACTAATTTTGATGAGATTAAGAAAAACTGGAAGAAATTATCAGAACTTAAAGCTGAACAGGAAAAAGGAACACTTTCCCGCTATACAAAAAGAGAGCAAATGTTGATTGGTAAAAAACTTTATAAATTCACTAATGAAATGGGTGGAGCGATTGGAATGACGAAAATGCCTGATGCATTATTTGTGGTAGATGCAGTTGGCGATAATATTGCAGTTAGGGAAGCTAATAAAATGGGCGTTAAAGTGATTGGACTTTGCGACACGAATGCAGATCCAACATGGTTTGATTATCCAGTTTCTGCAAACGATGATGGTATTAAATCGATTAAAATAGTTTGTGAAACTATAATCCGGGCTTATGCAGAGGGTAAAAAAGAAGCTGGAATTAAAGTTGGAGAAGCTAAAGTAGAAACAAAAACTTCTAAAGCAGAAAAAGCTGAATCAAAAGAAGAGGAATTAGATGAAGTATTAGCGCAGGAAGCAGCTGTGATTGAAGAAGAGATTGAGAAAAAAGTTGTAGATGAAAGTTCTAGAAAAGTAGAATAATTGTTAAATTGTTAAATTGTTAAATTGTTAAATTACTATATATTATGGCAATCAATGTAGATGATATTAAAAAGTTAAGAGAAGAGACCGGAGCTGGTATTGCAGATTGTAAAACTGCGCTTACTGAGGCTGAAGGTGATATGAAGAAAGCTAAAGATATACTTCACCAAAAAGGACTGGATAAAGCAGGTTCAAAATCCGATAGAGAAGTTTCAGCTGGTGTTGTAGAAACATATTCACACGGAGGAAGAGTAGGAGTTTTAGTCGAAGTTTTATGTGAGACTGATTTTGTGGCTAAAACAGAGGATTTTAAAACATTAGCTCACGAGATTGCACTTCAGATTGCTTCAATGAATCCTGAGAACGAAGAAGAATTATTAGACCAAGATTATGTTAGAGATCCAAGCCAAAAGGTAGGAGATTTAATAAAATCTGCAATAGCAAAATTAGGCGAGAATATTAAGATTGGAAAGTTCACAAGAATTGCGTTAGGCAGCTAACCTATATCATGGATTCAGAACTCGTAGCATTTGCCACAAACATTCAGAGCGCTTTAGACCACCTCAAGAAAGATTTATCTGCTGTCAGAGCTGGAAGAGCTAACCCCTCACTTCTGGAAGATATTCCTATTAATGCCTATGGTGCACAGATGAAGATTATGGAGGTTGGAACTATAACTACACCTCAGTTATCACTTTTAACAGTTCAGGTTTGGGATCCGGGAATGGTTAAGGATATTGAGAAGGCGATTATGGGAGCAGGTTTAGGACTTACTCCGTCAGTTGAAGGGCAAACAGTAAGAGTGCCGATTCCTCCGTTAACTGAAGAAAGACGGAGGGAATTTGTGAAAGTAGCTCATGTTAAAGGCGAGGAAGCTAGAATCGCAGTTAGACAATCCCGTCAGGAGCAAAAAGAGGAGTGGAACAAAGCTAAAACCGCTGGTGAAATAGGAGAAGATGAGCTAGAACGAAGAGAGAAATTAATGCAGGAAATTGTAGAGAAAGCGAATGCGGAAGTAGACAGTTTAATAAAACAAAAAGAAGAAGATTTGATGCAGGTTTAAGTGAGTTTCTAGGGACAAGAGTCTGGAGTCTAGAAATAAATCTGCTACAATAACTTGTCACTAGACTGTTGAGCTAGTACTTAATTTATGTTTTTAGCTTTTGTAATTTTTGTCTTCATTGTCACTCTATTAATCTTAGTTGTTATTCACGAGCTTGGGCATTTTTTTGCAGCCAAAAAATTCAATATTAAAGTTTTAGAATTCGGATTTGGAATTCCGCCAAGAGCTTGGGGGAAGAAGATTGGAGAGACTATTTGGAGCCTTAATTGGCTGCCTTTTGGAGGATTTGTTAGGTTATTAGGGGAAGACGAGTCCGATAAAAGCGTTCTTGATGATAAAAGATCGTTTGCTAAAGCGGCAATTTGGAAAAGAATTACTGTAGTTATTGCAGGTGTGGTAATGAATCTACTTTTAGCCTGGGTGCTTTTTTATATAGTTCTGGGAGCTCAAGGATTTAAAACTCAATTACCGCTTCTCTCTGATTATAAATTCGTGGGAGTAAACCAGACGACTGACACAGCAATTATTGTGGGAAATATTGCCGAAGGTTCGCCGGCTCAGCAATCAGGATTGACTGAAGGAGATAGGATAACAGCGTTTAACGGGAGTGTTGTGACGGATGCTGATCAATTTGTATCGGAGATTAAAGCTAATGCAGGGAAAGAGGTCAAATTAACTATTACTGATATCCAGGGTAATAATAGCCGTGAGGTTACACTTATACCAAGAGAGAATCCTCCAGCAGGACAGGGAGCCTTAGGGGTTTCATTAGGAGGCTTAAAAACTGTTAATTTAAATTATGAAACACCTATGCAGAAATTATTTGCCGGGCCAATTCATAGCTACAACTTAATGGCATATTCAGGGAAAATACTAGGTGAGACGATTGGGTATTCGTTTAAGGAAAAAGATATTGCGCCTGTGTCGAATGCGGTTGCCGGACCTGTGGGGATAACATCAGTGGTGGCGCAAATTCTATCGGTGAAGAATCCGGTGATTCCTTATTTAGATTTCGTTGCAGCTCTGTCTTTAAATTTAGCGGTTGTGAATGTTTTACCATTCCCTGGGCTTGATGGGGGAAGGCTATTTTTCTTAGTAATCGAAGGAATAACTCGTAAAAAGACTCATGCGGTGGTTGAGAAATATGTTCATACGATTGGATTGTTAGTCCTTTTGAGCTTAATTATGCTGATTACAATTTCTGATATCCGGAAGCTAATTTTCTAATCTTTACTTAGCTTGATAAACCAAGTATACTTTTTTCAAAGCTGTGAAGGAGTTTCCTGCTCTTTCGCCCCACTTCGCTAAGCTACGCGGGGCAGGCTGGGTGCGATAAGCATTCCCGTTTGTAACGTAAACACTACCAATCAAGTATAAAATCAAGGTGGTACCACGAGAAGCCTCGTCCTTGTTTATCAGATGTTTCTGATGGGCAAAGATGAGGTTTTTTAGTGCTTAAAACATAATATGAAATATTCAAAATTATTTCCAAAAACAATAAAACAGACTCCGCAGGGGGCGACTCTGGCTTCGCATAAATTACTTTATCAGGCGGGCTATATCCGTGAATCGACAGCCGGGAGATATTATCTTTTACCTTTGGGGATAAGGGTTTTTCATAAGATTCAAAGAATCATTAAAGAGGAAATGGATAAGGCAGGCGGTCAGGAGATGATTACGCCGGTTTTACATCCTAAATCTTTATGGGACGAGACAAACAGATCTAATTCAGTCGGCTTTGAGTTGATGTCGATAAAAGATAGGAGTGAGTTTGAATTTGTTTTAGGCGGAACCGCGGAAGAGATGTTGGTAGATTTAGTGCGAAAATTTCAAATTAGTTATCGGGATTTACCATTTAACCTATATCAATTCTCAACAAAATTTAGAGATGAAATGAGAGCACGCGGCGGATTGCTCAGGGTGCGGGAGTTTGTGATGAAAGATGCTTACTCGTTCCATACGACTGAAGAGGATTTCAAACTGGAATATAAAAATATGGAACAGACTTATACAAAGATTTTCGAGCGAATGGGGCTTAAAACTCATATTGTTGAATCGGATAACGGGTATATTGGCGGAGATTATTGCCATGAATTTGTTGTGGAGTCGGAAGCTGGGGAATCGCGATTTTTGACTGATGAAAAAGGGTATTCAGCTCACGAAGATGTAGCCAGATTTACTCCGGCAAAAGTAGAGAGTGATGCAGAGCTTAAACCGATGGAGGATGTTGAAGGAGTGGGGATTATTGGGGTTGAGGAGTTAGCAAAATTTTTAAAGATTCCAGTCGGAATTACCACAAAAACGATTTTATTTGAAACTGAAAAAGGCGAAGTTATAGCTGCGGCTATTAGAGGAGGTTATGAGATTAATGAGGCTAAATTGATGAAAGTAGTTGGGGCATACCAGCTAAATTTGGCCTCAGCAGAAACTGTTAAGAGAGTGACTGGGGCAGAAGTCGGGTATGCCGGAATGATAAATTTGCCTGCGGAAGTTAGACAGTTTTTTGATATAACGACTGCAAACCGGACGAATTTTGAGATGGGAGCGAATAAGACTAATTATCATAGTGTAAATGTTAATTTTGGTAGAGATATACCTTTACCTCACGAGTTTTATGATTTTGCGATTGCTCATGAAGGTGATATTGGTCCAAACGGACATCCTTTAGTTGCTAAAAAAGGTATCGAGGTTGGGAATATATTTCAACTAGGGGTGCATTATTCTTCGAAAATGGATGGAGCTTCGTATATCGATAAAGATGGTCAGCCTCAGCCATATTATATGGGTTGTTATGGTATTGGGCTAGGCAGAACTTTGGCAACGATAGTTGAAACTATGAATGATGCCAAAGGGATTATTTGGCCTAAGGCTGTGTCGCCGTTTCAGGTTCATTTAGTAGGGTTAGATTTAGAGGATGAAGCGGTTAAAGCTAGAGTTGAGGAAGTATATAACCGGCTTTTAGCAGCTGGAGTTGAGGTTTTGTATGATGACCGGAATTTAAGAGCTGGGGAGAAATTTGCGGATGCGGATTTGATTGGAATTTATACCAGAATTGTGGTTTCAAAGAAAACAACAGATAAAATTGAAGTTAAAAAGAGAGATGGGGAAACAGAATTCTTGACTATCGAGGAGGTAATCGCAGACAATAAGAAAGAATAATATGGAAGCCGCTATAAATACAGCACCAGTGCCTCAGCCGGAGTCTCAGAGGAGAGATAATTTTTTTAGAAGATTTGTGGATGTTGTTCTTGAGCGGATACATTTAAAAGCTAGGGCTGATCAAGAATACGCATTAGGCGGGAAGAATCCTGCTGAACAAGCAAATTCTGTTTCACCTCAAGAAGCCGTAACTGTTAACAACAGTGAGCTAGTTCAGAAGGACAATTCCACTACAATAAATCAAAAAGGTTTAGGCTACTAGGCTAGTACTTCAATTTAATCAGATACTTGCCGACACGGATCCATTTGACTTTTAGACCAAATAAGTATACTATAAGTCCATATGTCTAAAGATAAACTACCTGCTGGTCCTGCTACATTCTTTGTTAGTGCTGATAGAGATATGTCGCTCGAAGAAGCTAAAAAGATGTTGAGAGAGACAAAAAGATTGTCTCCACCTGAGACACCTGTTGTCTCTGTTTCTGATGCGACTTTTCGAGCTACAAGAATGAAAATTGTTTTTGATAGCTCTAAATAGTCAGACAACATTGATTCTGTACCCGTTTTCTGTTAAATTACTCAAGTTATGTTAACTAAAAATATCGTCAAACTACCTAAATCACAAATCGACATTCAAGTCACTATGGCCTGGAGTGATATGCAGGCAAAATGGGATGAAGTTTTTAACAAAGCGGCTGCTGAAGTAGAATTACCAGGATTCAGAAAAGGTCAGGCTCCAATAAATATTGTTGAGCCAAGAATTTTGCCTCAAGTTCAGCAGGAAGCTTTAAAACAGATTATGCCTGCGGCTTTGATAGAAGCTCTTCAGGGTTCTACTTATGTGCCAATTGATTATCCTCAATATAATGTGACTGCTTTTCAAAAAGGCGGAGAATTAAAATTTACAGCCCGGGTCACAGTTAAACCAGAAGTTAAAGTCGGAAATTATAAAATTGTTAATGCCAAACGGCCTCAAATTAAATTAGCTGATGATGCTGAAGTTGATAAAATATTGGCTGATTTATTTGAAAGATGGAAGGCGGCGCAGCCTGTTCAGGCTGCAAATACTCAGGTTCAGGGTCCAGCTGGAGCAGGGGGTTCGATGTCGTTTAATCAGCCTGCACAACCAGCAACAGCTCAGACAGGTGCAGTACCAACCGCTCCTAACGATGATTTTGCCAAGGCTATGGGGGCAAATACTTTAGCTGAACTTAAAACTAAAATTAAAACAGATTTAGAAGCTGAGGCTAAATATAATAATGAACTTGATTATGAAGAATCAATTTTGCAGGAAGTTGAGAAAATTACAAATGTAGATATTCCGGAGGTTTTGATTCAGGATGAACTCGCCCGGATGCTTCTTTCTTTACAAAGAAATGTTTCAGACCGCGGACTTTTAATGGAGGAATACCTTAAAGGTCAGAAGAAAACTGTTGAGCAATTGAAAGCTGAATGGAGACCACAGGCTGAGAGAAACGTTAGAATGGAACTTGGATTATCTGAGATTGCCCGTCAGGAAAATGTAAATATTAATGATGAAGAATTACAGGCTGAAGTTGATAAAATTCAAGATAATAAAGTTAAACAGCAATTTACCCAACAGGAGCCTAGAATGCATTTGAGACATGCGTTAAGACAGACAAAAACTTTAAATCTGCTCAAAACAATTGTTAAGTAATCTGCACATTCCTGCCTTTTCATATGCCTGAAAGAAAATTAGATAACGATACTAAAAATATTGTGTCTCACTTAATGCATGACGAAAGTCGTGTGGTTTTGGGGAGTGTGGTCCTGTCTCCTGAAGGCCGTACTTATCCTGAATTAGCGGATGACCTAAGGAATTTTCATGATGCTGACAAAATGCCACGGAGTGTTGTTGATAAAATTGTTAAAGGTTTAACGCTTACGGGTTTAGTGGATTTGGAGAGGACGGGCTCAGGAACTCATAATCTTGTTACCTCAACTCCATTGGGGAGATTAGCTTACACAAGTTTTGGTGCTATGATTGGCGAAATTGATACTTTAAGGACTAGCGAGGCTGTAAATAGAATTGTAAATGGGGTTCCAGAGCATCTATTAGGTTCTGTGGTTTCTGGTCTTCAGCAGCGAATTCAACCTAAAAATCCTTAAATTTCTCTGATTGTTTATTGGATTCCTTCCTTCGCAGGAATGAAGATTTGTAGTATAATATTAACCTTAAGAAAAGGAGGTGTTTTTAATAGTTTAGGATTTTTGTATTTTCGCGCTATGCTCGAAAAGTATATAGAAATTCTAAATTCACATTATTATGTCATCAATTATTGTTAAAGCAGGACCGAACGATAGTTCAGATTCTGTTATAAGAAAATTTCAAAAAAGAGTTGTTATGGATAAAGTTGTTCAGGAATACCGGGACATGATGTTCCATAAAAAGAATTCTGAAAAACGAAAAGAACGCTTGGCCGAAAGGGCAAGAAAAATTAGAAGAGCTAAAAGAATGGCCAACGACTAATTAATGGAACAAAAACTTCGTGAAGATTTAAAATCTGCAATGATCTCAAAAGATGAGGTCAAAGTTTCAACATTGAGACTGCTTTTGTCTGAGCTGACTTATGCAAAAGTAGCTAAAAAAGTGGAAACTTTATCTGACGAAGATATTATTTCGGTAATCCAAAAAGCTGTAAAACAGCGTAAAGAATCAATCACTAGCTATAAAGCTGGAGATCGTGAAGACCTAGCGGTTAAAGAAGAAGCGGAGCTGGCGATACTTGAAACTTACCTGCCAGAACAGATTTCAGATGAGGAGTTGACTAAAATTGTTGATGAGTCTATAACTAAAACAGGTGCTTCGTCGATGGGTGATATGGGTAAAGTTATAGGTATGGTGATGGGTCAAGTAGGGCAAAAAGTTGAAGGAGCCAGAGTCAGTTCTTT
The DNA here is from genome assembly GCA_964392925.1 of uncultured Gammaproteobacteria bacterium. Lineage (GTDB taxonomy): Bacteria > Patescibacteriota > Microgenomatia > Daviesbacterales > UBA10151 > JACPKO01. The sequence continues at coordinate 75,938 of CAYMRP010000002.1, read as the reverse complement.
AGTTAAGGAGAGATTGTCTGCGTAATAGTTCCGCGTTAGTAGATTTAAATGATTAACATTGTTGTCAATTCCGATCCTCGATATCCAATAAGCAAGCTTGGTATTCAGGCTACAGTTTTAGATATTCTCAAGCAGCACAGAATTCAGGGAAATTTAGAGATTGGAATTACTGTGGTTGGTGATAAGCAGATGCATGAGATTAATAAGAAGTTTCGCGGACAAGACGCGACGACTAATATTTTATCTTTTCCGCTGGAAGATCCAACGGCTTCTGCGAGTTTACAGCATGTTCCAAAGGTTGGTTTTGTGAAAGCTCCAGATAAAGTTTTACAGCTAGGGGATATTATGATTTCTTATCCACAAGTAATTAAAGATGCAGCTATTGAGGGGGTGTCAGTCGAAGAAGAGTTGAGATTTTTGGTTGAACACGGAACCCGGCATTTGTTAGGTATCCATCACGATTAATTTATTCATTGTAAGTCTTTTGTTAATGATCTGTTTTGAGTATTATGTATTAAGTAGCATGTAGTATGCATTATTTGCTCTCCCTTGATACTTAATACCTGATACATAATACTAAGCATCTATGGTTTTCTACCGCAAATACCGACCTCAAAATTTTGAAGAATTGATAGGCCAAGACCATGTTAAGAAGACTCTCCTGTCAGCATTCCAAACCGGGAAATTAGGCCATGCTTATTTATTCACTGGCCCAAGAGGGTCCGGAAAAACCTCCACAGCCAGAATTTTGGCGAAGATTGTGAATTGTGAAGCTCAGCTTTCTGCTATCAGTAATCAGTCGTCAGCAAATTCGCAAGCTGAAAGCCCGATAATACCCTGCAATAAGTGTGATTCATGCATTTCTATTACTGATGGATCCAATATGGATTTGATCGAGATAGATGCGGCTTCAAATCGAGGTATTGATGATATTCGAGAACTGAGAGAGAGGATAAAATTATCCCCGTCTTCGGCGAAGAAGAAAGTTTATATTATTGATGAGGTGCATATGTTAACAACCGAGGCTTTTAATGCGCTTTTGAAAACCTTAGAAGAGCCTCCTGCCCATGTTTTATTTATACTGGCGACAACAGAAGTTCAAAAACTGCCAAATACTATTTTGTCTCGGGTTCAAAGATTTGATTTTAAGTTGGCTTCGATGGATGAAGTAAAAACAGCTCTAAAGAATATTTGCGAGAAGGAAGGCCTTAAAACATCTGATGAGATTTTAAGTTTAATTGGGGAGATTTCAGAAGGCAGTTTTAGAGATGCTGTGAAACTACTTGATCAAGTTTCGTCAGCTGGAGATATAAGTATTGAAGAGGTTCGGGGACTTTTGAAAGCTAATGATTTTTCTGAAACTTCAGGTTTAATTGAAAAACTGGTTTCAGGAAGCGGAGGAGAAGCACTTATGGTGATTCAAAAGTTAAATGAAAAGGGTGCCAATATTAAAGAATTTACCAATTCGATTCTTAAAGCTTTAAGGCAGATCTTACTTCTTAAGAATGGAGCGGGGGAATTGGTAAAGGGTGAAGTCGGAAGTGCGAGGTGGGAGGTTCTTGAAGGATTGGGCCAGAAGATGGAGCAGGGGAAATTAATTTCATATTTGGAGAATTTTCAGAAGAGTTTAGAACAGCTTAAATATACAAGTATTTCATCATTGCCGCTGGAGGTGGCGGTGATTAAGAGTGTATCAGGCGAAGCGCAGAGGATGGAGGGTAGAAGAATGGAAGATAGTAATATGAAGGTGGAAAGTGGAAGATTGACTCGGGAAATTCTATCTTCCACCCTGGAAAAACAATCTTCTATGATCGATCTTCCATCGTCAGGCGAAGCTGTGCCAAGTATAGAGAATATGCAGGCTTCGGATGACGTGATTGTTATTACTGATAAATGGACTTATATTCTTGAGACTATTAAGCCTTATAACTTTTCCCTGGAAGCTTTGCTACGTCAGACTAAAGTTAAAAATTGTGATGGGGTGAATGTGGTTTTGGAAGTGCCTTATTCTTTCCATCAAAGAATCTTGGAGGCTCCTAAATCAAGGACGCTTTTGGAGTCTGTTCTAGCGGATGTTTTAGGAAAGTCGGTTAAAGTGACAACAGTTATCGGAAAAAGAGATATGAAGTCATCGGAACTGGCTAATGTGGAAGTGGCGCAGGATGATGAGATAGTGAGGATGGCAGCGGAAATCTTTAATTCTTAATTAATTCTTTGTACTTTTGAGAGCAAAAGTACCAAAACTCTCTCGCTTGGAAAGTCGCGCTACTCCTTGGATTTGTCTGATCGGGGATTGACCCCTTCGGATATCTGCTTTGCAGAATCCGCACTTCCCCTGATAGACAAATCCTCATCGTTGACGCGCTTTGTTTCTGAAGCTCGATATACTATTTATATATTGACACTAACACTTAACCGAGGTATTCTATGGGATGCCAGATGGCTAAAACAGGCTTCGCTTATACCGCTTTAAAGAAATCTTCTCCAAAAATCTATCAGGCTATCCAAAAAGAACAAATTCGTCAAAAAGAAGTACTTGAGATGATTGCTTCTGAGAATTACACTTCGGCCTCAGTTATTGAGACTTTAGGTTCGGTTTTTACCAATAAGTATTCTGAAGGTTATCCAAAGAGACGTTATTATCAGGGAAATGGTGTGGTTGATACTGTTGAAATTTATGCTCAGGATTTAGCGAAAAAATTATTTGGAGTGGCGCATGTTAATGTTCAGCCTTATTCCGGATCTCCTGCTAATGCGGCAATTGTAATGGGGCTTTTAAAACCAGGACAAAAATTAATGGGACTGGCACTGGATCAGGGTGGCCATATTACTCATGGACTTAAAGTTGGATTCTCGGGAATTTTCTTTAAAACTGCAAGCTATAAAGTTTCTATGACAACTGGGCAGCTGGATTATAAAGAAGTTGAAGCAGCTGTGTTAGAAGAGAAGCCTGATTTACTCATTTGCGGATTTACCGCATATCCCCGAACAATTGATTTTGCGAAGTTTAGAAAAATTGCGGATAAAGTTGGAGCTATTTTAATGGCTGATGTTTCGCATATTGCCGGACTTATTGTAGGAGGCGCTCATCCTTCACCCGCGCCTTATGCTGATGTAATTATGACTACCACACATAAAACGCTGAGGGGCCCAAGAGGGGCGATGATTATGGTGACTGAAAGAGGATTGAAGAAGGACCCGGATATGGCAAAGAAAATAGATGCAGCTGTATTTCCAGGACTTCAGGGCGGACCTCATGATAATCAGACAGCGGCTATTGCTGTGGCTTTGGAAGAAGCATCGAAACCTGGATTTAAAAAGTATGCGGCCCAAATTGTGAAGAATGCTAATAAACTGGCTGAGACTTTAGTTAAGAATGATTTAGATTTGGTTTCAGGCGGCACTGATAATCATTTAATTTTGGTTGATTTACAGAGACAGCAGATCTCAGGCAAGTTAGCTGCAGAAGCTTTGGAAATTGCGGGAGTTGTTTCTAATTTTTCCCTAGTTCCTTACGATCCAATGCCTCCGTTCTACTCTTCGGGAATTAGGCTGGGGACTCCGGCTTTGACAACGCGGGGTTTGAAAGAGAAGGATATGGTTAAGGTTGGAAACTGGATTGCAGCAGCTATCAAAGAAGTTGAGGGATATGTACTTCCAGCTGATAAAGAAGGAAGGTTGGAGCTGTTGAAAAAATTCAGAGGAGATATAGTTAAAAATAAAAATCTTTTAAAGATTCAGAAAGAAGTGACAGCTTTTGCTAAAAAGTTTCCAGTTCCTGGTATAGATTAGTATCGTCATCCTCGCGTACGCGGGGATCCAATTAAAAACGTGAAATTGGATTAAAGGATAGTGGTATATAAGTCTTCCCACGTAGGGTTCTTAGTGTTAATTAATTGTATCTTCCAGATTCTATTCCATTTCTTTAACTGTTTCTCTCTTAAAATTGCATTTTCAATATCTGGGAATTGCTCAAAGTAAACTAAATTATGGATATCATATTCCTGAGTAAAACCTTTAACTAAATTGTGTTTATGTTCCCACACTCTTCTTTTTAAGTCATTCGTTACGCCAATATACAAGGTTCCATTTTTGTATGTAGCTAGGATGTAGATGTAGTACCCTTGCTTATTGGATCCCCGCGTACGCGAGGATGACAATCTGATAGACGACATACTAATAGTTTAGCGGCTTTCATTGTATAATTTCGAGTATAGATGAGCAAAATTATTGATGGTAAAGCTTTGGCGGAGAAATTGGGAGGGGAGTTGAAGGCGAAGTTAGCTGAGCTTAAGGAGAGGCCTTTGGTTGTAAGTATTCTGATTGGGAATGATCCTAATTCGCTTCTTTATACTCAGATGAAGCAGAAGAAAGCTGAGGAGTTTAATATAGATTTTCTGCCGATGAAGTTTCCCATAAAATCTTCTTTTGAGAATGTAGCAAAGCAAATTAGAACTCTTAATGATTCAGAAGAAGTTAAAGGGATTATGATTCAGCTTCCAGTCCCGAGAGATTTTTTGCGGGATATGCATAAAAATGATTTGATTGGATTGATTGATCCTAAAAAGGATATTGACGGGATGTTGGAGCACAGTCCATTTTTATCTGCCACTGTTAAGGGCGTTATGAAAGTTTTAGAAGAGATTGAGGTGGATTATAAAAATTTAGTTTTTGGGGTAGTTGGATCAGAAGGCGAAGTAGGAAAGCCGTTGGTGGGAGAGCTGGCTGATAGAGGAGCAAAAGAGGTTATAAGACTTGATAAAAGAAATCCGGAATGTAATATGTCAGATCTGCAGAAAGCAGATGTGGTTATTTCTTGTACGGGAGTTTCAGGGTTAGTGGATGCGGATATGGTTAAAGAAGGGGTGATTGCTATCGATGTAGGACTGGGGGATTTTGATCCATTAGTTTATAGTAAAGCTAAGATGTATACACCAAAATTTGGAGGAGTGGGACCTTTAACAATTATTTCTTTGATGGAAAATATATTGGAGGCGGCGGGAAAGTAGAGACAGTAGAAGATAGATGATTGAAGATGGTGGTAGAGGATAGAAAGTAGAAGATAGATTCTATTTTCTATATTCCATTTTCAAAACACTATTCTCTATCTTCTATTATCCATCGTCAGAAATTATGAAACTAGCTCTATTAGCATCAGGTACAGGATCAACTGCAGAAATACTTTTTAAGTATGCCTGCGTTGTATTAACTAATAACCCTCAAGCTGGGGTGATTGAGAAAGCTAAGAATGCCGGAATTCCGGTTGAAGTTGTGGAAAAGGGATCAATGAAGCTGGAGCAGTTTGGAGAAAGAATTATGGAAGTTTTAGAAAAGTATGAGTTTGATTTTATTTCTCAGAATGGCTGGGAGATGATTACCCCTTCGAATGTCTGTGCGAAGTTTGGAGGAAGAATAACTAATAATCATCCGGCACCGCTTGATCCGGGATACCCTGATTTTGGAGGAAAAGGAATGAAAGGGCTAGCAGTTCATCAGGCAGTTTTAAATTTTGCATCTAAAGTTGAGCGTAAATTTAACAGCGAGATATGTATTCATTTAGTGACTGAAGAACTTGATAAGGGGTTATTGTTGGCTTATAAGCCAGTTGAAATTTTAGAAGGAGATAGAGCATTAGAGTTACAAAACAGAGTTAAAGAAGTGGAGAAGAAATTAATTTCGGATTTTTGGAAGGGTGTTGAGGAGGCTGGGATATTGGTGACTATTGAGAGAGAGGAGAGGTTGATTAGGGAAGAGGAGTTGGGGATTTTGGAAGAGGCAAAGTTGAGTGCTTTAAGTTTATAAGTTTTTTGCAACTTTTATCGAAAAGTTGCGCAAACTCTCTCGTTTGAAAGTCGCGCGACTTTTCAGAATTTATTGATCGGGGGTTGACCCCCTCCTACATTCGCTTCGCTCAGTAGGCATCTCCCCCTGATAATAAATTCCTCATCGTTTCGCGCTTTGTTTCTAAAACTCGCATCTTATGTATTATTTGTTTTTAGAGGGGATTTATGTATAATTGCTCCTATGGGATTCATGGATAATATTAAACAACTTGGCGACTTGAAGAAAATGCGTGATCAGGCTATGGAAGTTCAGAAAAAGCTGGGCGGCATTAAGATTACAGTTGAGCATAAAGGTGTGACTGTTGTTATGACTGCAGATCAGAAAGTTGTTTCTATTGAAGGCGATAATGATTTTGGAAAAATTACTGAAGCTGTTAATGAGGCTTTGAAGCAGTCGCAGAAAGTTGCAGCAGAGGAAATGAAATCTTTAATGGGTGGTATGGGTTTGCCTGGAATGTAAGCTTGTATTAGGTATTAGGTATTAGGTATTAGGTATTAGGTATTAGGTATTAGGTATTA
>CAYMRP010000002.1:64745-69476 GCA_964392925.1 uncultured Gammaproteobacteria bacterium | reverse complement strand
GTATTAGGTATTAGGTATTAGGTATTAGGTATTAGGTATTAGGTATTAGGTATTATGCTTCTTTAGATTTTTGATTAATCCGTTTACCAGTTTACTAACTATCACCGTTTGAGTTGCTAGTTCTTTGAAAAATTCTTTATTGATATAACTCAAGTCTCTCGATATTAGTAATTGATTTTGCACTTCAGTTAAAGATCCTAAGGCGGTGTAGAAAAAGTTTATTTTTTCTTTGTCGGATTGTCTGGAAAATCCCTCTGATATATTACTTGTAATAGAAACTACTGCTCTCCGGATTTGATTTATCAAGCCAAACCTTTCATTATCTGGAAATTGACTGGTTGCTTCGTATATTTTTAGAACTAATTTATGTCCTTCTTTCCATGCATCAAGATCGGTAAAAGATTTAATCATTTAAACAATGATGTGTTTGCATAATACATAATACCTGATACATAATACATCCTGACATGGCGACGATTCCTAAGGTTGTACGAGATTTGATTGAGGCTTTTGAGAGGCTGCCGGGTATTGGTCCTAAATCAGCGCAAAGATTAACTTATTATCTTTTGCATGCACCAAAAGAACAGGCGGAGAAATTGGCGATTGCGGCTGTCGCTTTAAAAGAGAAAACTGTTTTATGTCAGATCTGTTTTAATATTTCAGAGAATGATCCATGTGAGATTTGTACTGATGACTCACGCGATCAAAGTTTAATTGGGGTGGTTGAGGATCCGCTGGATGTTTTAGCTTTAGAGCGGGCAAATTTTAAGGGGCTTTATCATGTTTTGCATGGATGTATTTCGCCTCTTGAGAATATTGGACCTGAAGAACTACATATTAAAGAATTGCTTCCGAGATTAAGAGACGGGAGTGTAATGGAGATAATTTTAGCTACCAATCCGACTATGGAGGGAGATGCGACGGCTATGTATATTGAGAGGCTAATTAAGCCTTTAGGAGTTAAGATAACCCGTATTGGGAGGGGATTGCCTTCGGGTGGGGATTTGGAATATGCGGATGAGACGACTTTGACTCGGGCTCTTGAAGGAAGGAAGGAATACTAATTTTTGTTGATGTACTTTTGATCGCAAAAGTACCCAAAACTCTCTCGCTTGGAAAGTCGCGCTACTCAGATAAATTTTTTAATCGAGGGTTGACCCCCTCCTACATTCGCTTCGCTCAGTAGGCAACTCCCCCTGATATAAAATTTATCTTCGCTTACGCGCTTTGTTTCAAAGCTCGATTAAATAATCTGAAAATGTAATAATCGGAAGATATGTTATCTACTTTTACTTTAAAGAATGGAATAAAGGTTGCGACTTATAAGTTGCCTTCTGTGAAGTCGATTCATATAAATGCTGAGGTTAAGGCGGGGTCGATTTTAGAAACTTCCGCCAATAACGGTGTGGCGCATTTTATGGAGCATATGTTGGTTCAGGGAATTCCGATTTTGCCAAATGTTGAGAAGTTTTCATCATTTATAGAAGGGATGGCCGGAACTTATGGGGCAACTACTGACCCTCTAACTGTTAATTTTCATATTAATTTGCCTTTTAATAAATTAGAAACAGGTATTCAAATAACGTCCCAGGTATTATTTGAGCCGTTATTTGTGGCTGAAGCTTTAGAAAAAGAGCGGGTAGCAGTTATTAACGAATTACTTCAAAGAATGGACTCTCACTACTATAAAATCAGCCGGTTTTTTAAAGGAATTAGATATCCTGAAAATCATCCTTTATATCGTGATACTGGAGGGGAAATGGAGATTGTTAAGAAAATAACGATTGAGGATCTAAAAGAATATTGGAAAGATTATTTTTTGACAAACAATACTTATTTATTGGTGACAGGGAACTTTGAGGAAGACCATTTGAAAGAATTGCTTAATAAATATTTTGAGACTCATAAACAGGAAGACCGAATTATAAAGTATCCTGATATAAGTAATGATGACTTTTCCGGCAGGACGGTTGCGCTTCGGGCCGATTCTAATTTAAAAACTACCTACATTGATTTTAGTTTTCCGGGATTTGCAACGCTTGAGCCTGATAAATATTTTAAAGAAAGTTTAGGTCAGAGTCTTTTGACTATTATATTAGGAAGACTGAGAAATAGCCGGTTATTTAAACTATTAAGATATCAAAAAGGACTTGTTTATGGAGTTTCAGCCGGAGTGGCCGGAATTCCGGGAATGGGATCTATAAATATTTCTTCTGAAGTAAATAGTGAAAATCTTGAGGAGGTAGTCAGATTGATTACTGCGGAGTTGATTGATTTCAAGGAAAAAGGGATAACTGAAGAGGAGCTAAAATTTGCCAAATATTTTATGGAGAATCAGTGGTTGATGTCATTTGATCACCCTTCCTCAATCGCTTCCTGGATTGGTCATGAACTTTTGTGGAAGAAGAAGATTAATTTGCCTGAGGATTCAATTGAAGAACTTAATTTAATAGATAATAAGTTTTTACTGGATTTAATGGACAAGCATTGGGATTTTTCAAAGTTAAATTTAGTTATTCAGGGTACTGTTAATGAGGATGATAAGGATAAATTTACGGAGATGATTTCAAAATTAAAATGAGTGACGGATTTCAAAGAGCAACAGCGGAAGAATCACATGAATTTGAAGATGTTGAGAATGCCCAATCTTCGCAACAGGCTAATCCTCAGCAATCTCAACAGAACCAACAATCGCAAAAGCCTCAGGAAACTTTTAATATTGGGGACGAAGTTGGAAAGATGATGGAGACTGCAACTTCATCTATTTTTGGCGCAACAGATCCAGCTCAGGTTGCAGAAGAACAACAAAAACAGGCTGAGCAAAAGCAGACCGACGCGAATAAGTTGGCAAATGTTAAGAACTTTTTAGCTCAGATGGCGCAGGATGAAGAAAGATTAAGGCAGCAAAGAGAGGAAGAAAAGCAAAAGAAATTGCAGGAAGAGCAGGAAGAACAAGTAGAAGAGCAGGAGGAAGAGGCTAAAAAACAACAAAAAGAGCAAAGTTTCGAGCAGCAGCATATATTGGCGGAGCAATCTAAAGCTGAGAGAAAAGGTGGGGTGGGAGGTTAGGGGGAGGTTCTCTGTCTTGATCTTGATGCGCGATCCATTGCTCTCCAGGCTTTGGCATAGCCTTCCGGTGTAGGGAGTCTATTTTCCCTACAGAAACTTCTTACCGCATTTGGTGTTCTCCCTTCCCAATAAGGTGAAGAAATTCGGTTTTTTCCTTTCGCTAAATCTTGCAATGCAATTTCTATCTCATCAAAGTTTTCTAATAGCATGACTGCAGCCTCATCTTCCAAAATTCTACTAACTTCGAACCTCGGATACCCAGGATCCAAAGTTAGACTCATGCTTAATGTGATTTCACCTTGAAAACGCCAATTTCTTCGTTTATTGCGAGCTGTTGGATTCTCAGGAAATAAATCTACTTCAACCCATCTTGACATGCGCGAATTATAGGCGTATTACATGCTCAAGTCAAAAGCTGTCATCCTTGCCAATCTGTGAAGATCCCACTCACTTTTTGATTATTGGATTCCTGCCTTCACAGGAATGACTTTGAATGAGATTGCTTCGCCATTTCATGGTCTCGCAATGACGTGAAGGTGGTGATAAAATCAATCCAATGTTAAAGCTATTTAATACTCTTTCCCGTAAAATCGAAGAATTCGTTCCTCTTAAAGAAGACCTGGTTGGTATGTATACCTGTGGGCCGACTGTTTATGACTATACCCATATTGGGCATCTTCGGAAGTATATAAATGACGATATCCTAAAAAAAACTCTGCAGGCTAATGGATATTCGGTGCATCATGTAATGAATATTACTGATGTGGGCCATTTAACTTCGGATTCAGACACGGGCGAGGATAAGATGGAAAAAGGGGCTTTGGAGACTGGGAGGACTGTTTGGGAAGTGGCTAAATTTTATGAGGATTATTTTTTTAAATCTGTTGGTAGGGTCAATATTGAAAGACCAGATATTGTTTGCCGCGCGACTGAGCATATAGGTGCACAAATTAAATTAATAGAAAGACTGGAGAAGAATGGTTTGGTCTACGTAACCGATCATGCAGTTTATTTTGACGTCACGAAATTCCCTAAGTATGGTGAGTTGTCGGGACAAAAATTAGAAGATAAAGAAGTTGGAGCCCGGTCAGATGTGTTTGTGGATAAATCAAAAAAACATCCAGCGGATTTTGCTTTGTGGTTTTTTACAGTCGGGCATTTTAAGGATCACACTATGAGATGGAGTTCGCCTTGGGGTGAGGGATTTCCGGGGTGGCATATTGAGTGTTCGGCGATGAGTATGGAGTACTTAGGAGAGAGCTTTGATATTCATACCGGGGGAATAGATCACATTCCGGTTCATCATGAAAATGAGATTGCGCAAAGTGAAGGTGCGACTGGTAAACAGTTTGTAAAGTATTGGGTTCATCATGATTTTGTGAATATAGATCGTGAGAAAATGAGTAAGTCGAAGAAGAATTTTCTTAAAGTAGAAGAAATTGAAGGTAAAGGATATGATCCGATGGCTCTTCGATATTTATATTTAACGGCGCACTATAGATCGGAGATGGCTTTTTCTTTTGAGTCTTTGACTGCGGCGCAGACGGCTTTGAATAAATTACGGGAGGATATTAGAGAGTGGTCCCACTCCGCTGAAGCTACGCGGGATAAAGATGGTTTCTATGATAAATTCTTGGCAGCGATTAATGAGGATTTGAATAT
>CAYMRP010000002.1:2243-64645 GCA_964392925.1 uncultured Gammaproteobacteria bacterium | reverse complement strand
AGGTCTAAATTTTGTCAAGTGCGGCTATCTTAGAAAAAATATTGTTAAATGATGGCACTGAGAGTTGAAGATCTACAACATCAGGATTTTAGTCAGGTTGATTACGCGAGGGATCTACAGCAATCCTATTTAGCTTTTCAAAATGGGGATCCTTATTACCTCCCCGCTGCATATAAAGACTTTCCTCTAAGGCATTATATTGGCAGAGACTTACGGAGTATCAACGGTGAGCCCATCAAATCAGAGATTATTAGTGAGCGTGTGCTTTCTTGGGACTGGGAAGGAAAAACCATGACCACGGTATTATATGTGCCTGGCCCTCATAAAGAAGGATTTACTTTTGCTAATCATCAGAACCCTTGGAGTAGTCAGCATGAAGCAATGGCGTTAAGAACAGTTATTGTTGGTGAATCAGCCAAAGAGATGAGGATTGCTCCAATAAGTACGATTCCTGCTTCAATGGTTGGTCCGAATATATTGGAGTTAGGTAGGGAGTACCTAAGAGCATTTAGCGCAAAGGATGTGCCTTCCAAGACAGCCATTGGTAGAGAAATCAGGGAAGCTGGAGTTCAGGTTACAATGGTGGGTGCTAATCCTTATTTTAAACTCGCAGGCTATTGATCAGAGGAGTTAGAGCTATAGGTCATTGTAAATAGATAAAGATTGATCTTCGGTTTAGTTTTGGGTATATTAATTCTTCATGAATCCTTTAGCCGATCGTTTGAGACCTTCTAAATTATCAGAAATTATTGGACAGAAGCATATTATTGGAGAACAGAAATTACTTTATAAAGCAATTAAATCCGGGAATATTTTTTCGATGATATTTTGGGGGCCGCCGGGGGTTGGTAAAACTACTTTGGCGCGGGTGATTGCCAATGAAATAGAAGCGGAGTTTATGGAATTTTCAGCAGTTACGACCGGAATTGCTGAACTGAAGAAGATATTTGAAGGATTAACAGGACAGATGAGACTGGGACAGAAATTGAGGACTGTGATTTTTGTTGATGAAATTCATAGATTTAATAAAGCCCAGCAGGATGCGTTTTTGCCTTATGTTGAGAATGGAACAATTACTTTAATTGGGGCAACTACAGAAAATCCATCATTTGAGATTATTAATCCGCTTTTATCGAGATCAAGAGTGTTTGTTTTGGAACCTTTGAAAGATGAGGATTTAGAGGAAATTATTCGTAGAGGGGTTAAAAATTTGGGGGTGAAGATTAAAAAGGATGCCAAAGAATTCTTAAAGGAATTTTCCAATGGTGACGGCAGGATGATCTTAAATACTTTAGAGATTGCGGCGCAAGCGATTGAGGTATCAAGGGTACCAAAAGTACCAAAGGGAGAAAAACATAACCCAGGAACCGAGCCCCTTGATACTCTTGGTACCTTTGGTACTCGTGGTACTTTGACAAAAGATCTGATTGTAGAGGCTTTGCAGACTAAAGCTTTGGCTTATGATAAAAAGGGTGAGAATCATTACGACACAATTTCGGCTTTTATTAAATCTATGCGAGCATCGAACGCGGATGCGGCTTTATATTATTTAGCTCGCATGGTTGATGCCGGGGAGGATCCATTATTTATTGCCCGGAGGATGGTGATTTTTGCTTCTGAAGATATTGGGATGGCGCAGCCAACGGCTTTGGTGGTAGCGAATGAGGTATTTAGAGCATGCGAAACAATTGGCTATCCGGAGTGTCAGATTAATTTAGCGCATGGGGTTACTTACCTTGCTATGGCTAAAAAAGATAGGTCGTCCTATGATGCTTATTTTTCAGCTTTACAGGATGTGAAAGCATTAGGGCATTTGCCGATTCCACTTAAGTTAAGGAATGCGCCAACGAAATTGATGAAAAATTTGGATTATGGTAAGGACTATCAGATGTACGGTGATGGGGATTTATTACCGGAGAAATTGAAAGGGAAGAAATACTATAAATAAAGCTATGCGTATTGGGTTATTTGTTTATTAGTTTATTCATATTATAATACCTCGTTAGTGCCTAACGTAATTACCATTGATGGTCCTACTTCTTCCGGGAAATCTTCTGTCGGCTTTTTGTTCTCCAGAAATATCGGTTACCAATTTATTGATACAGGACGAATTTATAGAGCAGGTGCTTTGTATGTTCTGCAGAATAATATTCCGTTAGATGATGAAGATAAAGTGGCGGGAGTTTTTGAGAATCTTAATATTGAATTTAGAATGGTTGACGGCAAGGTTCGGAATTTCCTGGATGGTAAGGATGTGACGGTTGATATTCATACAGCTGAGACTACTGCAGTTGTGCCAAAGATTGCGGCGTTTGCTAAAGCTCGGTTTTTTGCAAAACAGTTACAAAAAAGAATAGGGAGTGAAAAAGATACAGTGATGGCGGGTAGAGATATCGGTTCAGAGATTTTTCCTGATTCGAAGTTAAAGTTTTTTATTACGGCTGATGTAAAGATTAGAGCTCAGAGAAGGTATGACCAGATTAAGAAAAGTGATTCAGAAGTAAAGTATGAAGATGTTTTGAGGGGGATGGAGACGCGAGATAATGCAGATACAACACGTAAAGCATCACCCATGAGAATTCCTAAAGATGCGATTGTGATTGATACTTCTAACTTGAGTACCGAGGAAACTGTTGAAAGAATGATGGATGAATTTAATAGGGTGTTTGGTGAGGATGATAATTAGGTATTTTCTCGCTTTGCTCGAAAAATAATTTATGGATTTAATTCAGGCTTTGATTCTGTCAGTTATTGAAGGGATTACTGAATTTCTTCCGATTTCTTCCACGGGACATTTACTTTTAGCAACCAATTTCTTAAGAATTCCGCAAACTGAGTTTGTAAAATCCTTTGAAGTTATTATTCAGCTGGGTGCGGTTTTATCAGTGGTGGTTTTGTATTGGAAGAAATTAGTAGGAAATTTTAAGTTATGGAAGAATATTATTGCAGCGTTTATTCCGACAGCGGTTGTAGGTTTAGTGTTTTATGATTTTATAAAAGCTGTTTTATTTGAGAATATTTTGGTTGTAGTAGGTGCTCTTTTGATTGGTGGAATTTTATTAATTGTTATTGAGAAACTTTTTAAGGAAAAAGATAGCGCTATCGCGACACTTGAGGAATTGAGTTTAAAGCAGTCATTTCTTATAGGGGTTGCTCAATCATTTTCTGTTATTCCCGGAACTTCGCGGGCGGCATCAACGATTATTGGAGGTTTATTGGTTGGAGCAAATAGGAAAGTAGCTGTTGAGTTTTCATTCCTTCTGGCTATTCCGACTATGATGGCGGCGACTGGACTCGATTTAATAAAATCGGAGTTTAATTTTTCTTCTTCAGAGTTAATGATTTTAGGAGTTGGGTTTGTTGGCTCTTTTATAACAGCAATGATGGTTGTTAAGTGGTTTATTAAGTTTGTGCAGACAAATAACTTTTTTTGGTTTGGGGTTTATAGAATAGTTTTGGCTTTAATTTTTCTTCTATTTCTGATGTAATAATGTCATCCTGAGCGAAGTCGAAGGATCTGTAGAATATTGCACGGATTCTTTACTGGCTTTAGAGCGACAGATAATATGTATAAGCGGCAATATTACGTTTATATTCTTGGAAATATTTCTAGAACTGTTTTGTATGTTGGATTTACTGGAAATTTAGGGGCCAGGCTTTGGGAACATAAGAATGATATGTTGGAGGGGTTCTCTAAGAAATATCAGGTGCACGATCTTTTGTATTATGAAATATTTGAAGATCCTGAAAATGCGATTTTGAGAGAGAAGCAAATTAAGGGTTGGACCAGAAAAAAGAAGGAGGCACTAATAATAATGTTTAATCCTGGGCAAGTAGATTTATATGATAAAGTTCATGGTTAGCGTTAACGGATCCTTCGACTTCGCTCAGGATGACAATACTCCTTATGAAGATGTAAGAGCTTGTGATTCTTGTGATCTTTTGATATCCTTTCGTTCATGTTTAAAATCAAGACACTTAAGAATAAGTTAACATTAATTACTATTCCAATTGACTCCTTTGAATCTGTGACTACACTTTTCGCTGTTGGGGCTGGGTCCCGATACGAAACCCGTAAGACTAATGGCATCTCCCACTTTTTAGAACACATGTTTTTTAAAGGTTCTAAAAAATATCCAACTGCTGAGATTATTTCAACGATGGTTGATTCGATTGGGGCAATTAATAATGCTGCAACTTCTAAAGAATGGACTTATTATTGGATTAAATCTTCGGCCAAACATATAGAATTGGCAACTGATGTTGTTTCTTCAATGCTTAAAGAATCTCTACTTGAAGCAGAAGAAGTTGAGAGAGAAAAAGGAGTTATTATTGAGGAACTTAGAATGTACCGGGATAATCCAACACGCTACATCTGGGATCTTTATGAGAATTTACAATTTGGTGATCAGCCTTTGGGTTGGGATATTGGCGGGGACGAAGCAACTATTAATTCTTTGAAAAGAGGGGATTTTGTAAAGTATGTTGATTCGCTTTATTCTCCGGAAAATTCGGTTTTGGTTTATGCAGGGAAATTGCCAAAAGATATTGAGCAAATGGCTGAGAAATATTTTAATGATTTGCCCAAAAGATCAGAACATAAAGCAGTTAATTATAAAAAAATTGCTCAAACAAAACCCCGTTCAAATGTTTTTTATAAGAAAACGGATCAGGCGAATTTAATATTAGGAGTTGAAGCTTTTGATAGATACGATAAAAGAAAATATGCAGCCAAAGTATTATCTTCTATCTTAGGAGAAGGCATGTCATCAAGATTATTTATGCAGGTGCGTGAAAGAAGGGGACTCGCGTATCACGTTTCATCTGATTCAGATTCATACCTAGATACAGGTATGTTTATAAATTATGCAGGTCTTAAACTTGAGAAAGTTTATGAAGGATTAAAAGTTATTATTGATGAATTAAATAAGATTTCATCTGAAAAAGTATCCGGTGATGAGATGAAAAAAGCGAAAGAAATGATCAGGGGGCGGGTAGCATTAAGGGGAGAATCAACGAACTTTTTAGCGGAACATTTTGGAACTCAGTTTATTTTAGATAAGAAGTTAGAAACTTTTGAGGAATATTTAAAGAATATTGATGCGGTTAGTGAGGATGATGTTTTAGATTTAGCAAAATATTTATTTGATAAAAATAAATTCAATTTGCAGGTGATTGCTCCAATCAAAGATACTGCAAAGTTTGATAAGATTTTAGATGCTTCTTAGTTAAGAAATACTTAAGGAAAAGTTAACTGCGGTCGCTTCCTTATACTCCTTAATCATTATTTCCACTATAATTAACTTTCTGCCCATGGATATATTTATTGAAAATTTTTGGTGGATGATTCCTAATTTAGCACTAGCAGGATTGGGGTTTGTTTTCGCTCTTCTTTATTTAAATAGTAAAAACTATTACCTTAGAATATTATTATTCACTCTCTGGTTTTTATTTTTACCCAATACGATTTATCTGGTGACGGATATAGAGCACTTTGTCGCTCAAGTTACGCAAACTGATTTATTAGGCGCTGTACTTCTAACAATACAGTACTCGGTACTAATTATTTTTGGGATTGTGACTTATTTTATAGCGATGCGGCCAATGCAGACATTCTTTAATAAAAAATCTAAAAAGGGGAAATATGATTTTGTGTTTATTGCTCTTAATTTTGCGATTGGTTTCGGGGTAGTTTTAGGTAAAGTAGAGCGAACTCATTCTTGGTACGTGTTTACACAGCCGAACAGAGTAGTCCAAGATGTATTAAGTGTTTTGACTGATCCTATTTTGCTTAGTTCAGTTATTATATTCGGGCTATCTTTGAATATTGTATATTTTGCTTTTAAAAACCGCTTGGGCGGTATAAAATGAATGAATGAAATCGGGCTTTGCGGGGCGAGTATTAATCTTTAGAAATTATTTAATTTTTGCAACTATTTCGATTTTAATATTAACTTTTTTTGCCAGGCAATATGAGTTTTTCCCTTTCGATTTATATATAACTTTGCAGATTCAGCAAATAAAAATTCCAGCGTTTGAGAGTTTGATGATGTTTTTATCCTGGCTGGGTAATTTTTATCAGGCAGTAACGGCATTGGTTATTGCCTGTTTAGGTTTGTGGTATTTTAAAAAGAAAAGATTAGTTTCTGGTTTAGGGATTTCAACTTTAGGAGCTGTCGCTATAAGTGAAATACTTAAGTTGATTGTCAGTAGACCAAGACCCGATTCTAGTTTAATTCATCAGGTAGAAAGATTCTCTAAAGATGATAGTTTTCCTTCAGGACATGTTTTATATTTTATTGGATTTTACGGATTCTTATTATTTTTGTCCTTCACTTTAATCAAAAGTAAATTTTGGAGAAATTTAGTTTCCGGAGTTCTTTTTTCGATGATAGTTTTGATAGGAGTTTCTAGGATATACATTGGCTCTCATTGGTTTTCTGACACATTAGGTTCTTATTTGATTGGATCCGTCTGGTTATATATAACTGTTTCTCTTTTTAGAAAACTAGGAGTAAAGTGAATCTTGTCATTATTGAGATGATAAGGGTAGAATGAATTATGATGCAAAATAATATCTTGCAAAACTTCCTGTCTGTTTTACTAACGCTAGTTACATTTTTCCTTCTTTTGTTTATCTACACTGCTATCGCTGGTCCAATTCCATTTAGCGTTAATAGTGTAACTACAACTAAGTCAGATGCCTTTTCGGTTAGTGGCGAAGGCCGTGTTGAGGCAAAGCCTGATTCTGCAACTATTAGATTAGGGGTAGTGGCTAAAGGTGCTACTGAGGAAGCTGCTAAGAATAATATGAACACTAGTATAAATAGAGTTTTGGGAGCATTAAAAGATTTAGGTATCAGCGAAGATAAAATAAAAACTGAGAATTTTAATATATATCCTGAATATAATTCTGTGAGAGCTCCAGTAACAGCTGATTCACCAGGACCAGATCAAAATCAGATTGCAGGGTATACAGGTAATACTAATTTATCTATAACTGTGGAGACTGCTGAGTTGGCGAATCAAGTTTTAGACGCAGGGGTCGAAGCTGGAGCGAATCAAGTTGGGGGAATTGATTTTCAAGTTAAGGATAAAACAGAATCAATGAATAAAGCCAGGGAATTAGCAGTTGCTGATGCTAAGAAAAAAGCTGAGGATGCAGCAAAAATAGCCGGATTTAAATTAGGTAAAATTATTAATTATTCAGAAGGACAAGGAGGCGGTTATCCTTCTCCAATGATGGCAAAAGCTGGTGATAGTGCGAGGGAAAGTGCACCAACACAGGTTCAGCCTGGGACCAATGAGATTATGGTGACTGTGACGTTAAGTTATGAGATTAGGTAGAGTTCTCTAGTTTTTTGTATTTTCTCACTCCGTTCGAAAAATAATCAGGTAGATAGATGATGTTTTTGAGTTTGGTAGAGGAAACCTCCGAGTAAAACATTATCATCACCAAGTTTAGAGATTTCAATTTTAGGAGCTTTGAACATGGTTATTTTTTCTTTTGTAAATTTAATTAGAGGTTTAATGAATTTAGGTCCGGCTTTTACTAAGCTTCCGCCGATAACTAATGTGTCGGGAGTCCAAAGGGTAATGACGTTGACTATGCCTTGGGACGTGACCTCTGCGTGCTGCTCCCAAATGCGATCATCTTCACAAAACTCCGGTCTTACTCCATAAGTTAAAGCAAATGCTGTTCCTGAAGCGAGCGACTCAAAACAACCTTTTTGGCCGCAGCCTGGCCAGAAACGGCCATTAGGATCTAGGATCTGGTGGCCAGGTTCGTTAGGCAGCTCACTGTAGTCAATTTGGCCATTAACGATTCTGACTCCGCCGATGCCGGTTGATAAAGTTATAAATCCGAGAACTTTTGACTTTGGTCTTTTGGTGAATTCACCAAGACCTCCAAGAGCCCCATCATTTTCTAAATAAACCTTAGTTCGGAGTCTTATCTCAAGTTCCTTTCTAATTGAATGACCTTTGTAGTTCGGTAAATTGGGGGGTTTGATCATTGTGCCTTTTTCATAATTAATAGGTGATGCGGCAGCAACAGATATAGCCTTGGGGATTTTACCGTTAGTTAAATCCTCGATCTGTTCGATTAATAGGTCAATGCCGTCATCATACTTTTGAGGGGTAAGATAGCGAATCTTTTTGGTGATTACTTTACCGTCTGCGGAGATAGCTATGCGGGTATTGGTACCACCTATGTCTATGGACAGAAACATAATATCAGTATACAGTATCAAGAATTAAGTATTAAGGGTTTTATTGGATCGATCAACTCATTTTCTTTAACAATACACTAAGAATTTAATCTAATACTTGCACTTTTTATAGTAAATTTGTTAATAATTATATTAAAGGAGGTGAAATAATGGAAAAAAAGATTAGGCCTGTTAGATTTGATGCTTCTGATTTGGCATCAATGAGATCCAGAGATGTTAAATTCCCGAGAGCTATAAGCGCGGCTGAGCAAGCCCAACAAATAGCGGATCAAGTAGCTACCGCAAGCAAAACTCCAGAAGGTAGCCGTGCGTTTAGGCGAGTGGCAATGTTGACCGGGAAGTAATCTTGGTTCCTTACACTAGACAATTCTGACGATTATCAGTATATTAGCAGTGAGATGAAGATAAGCAAAGCTCCACTACGTGTTGGATATATTGGTTTAGGAAAAATGGGGAAGGGAATGGTTTTGAACCTTTTAGAGAAAGGGATAGAGGTTGTGGCCTGGAATAGATCTCCTGAGCCTCGTGAAGAAGTTAAAGCGGCTGGTGCAGAAACTGTAGAGAATGCCGAGGATGTGGTGAAAACACTTCGGACTGGTGATGAAAGTATTATAGTTTGGTTAATGCTGCCTGCTGGTGAGACTACTGATGAGTTTATCGATAAAGTATTGCCGCTTTTGAAACCAGGAGACTTATTGATAGATGGAGCTAATTCGTTCTTTAAAGACACTCTAAGAAGAGCTGAGAAGATTAAACCAACTGGTGTAAGATTTATGGATATTGGAGTTTCCGGAGGGCCTAAAGGAGCAAGAACTGGGGCGTGTTTAATGATTGGTGGTGAAAAGGGTGACGTTGAGGAAATCAAGGAACTAATTTTAGCAGCATCAGCGCCGGATGCCTGGGGGCATTTTGGGAGAGTTGGAGCCGGACATTTTGCAAAGATGGTTCATAATGGGGTTGAATATGGAATGATGCAGGCGATTGGAGAAGGGGCGGCGATTCTTAAATCCTCTGATTTTAACTTAGATTTAAATGATATTTTTAGAGTTTATAATAATAAATCTGTTATTGAGTCCAGACTGGTTGGTTGGACTCGTGAGGCTTTAGAAGAAGATCCGGAGCTTTCGGAGTATTCGTCAAAAATAAATCATACCGGAGAGGGTGAATGGACAGTAATTGCAGCTAAAGAATTAGGGGTTGATCCGGTTGTTATAGAGGATTCATTTAAAGTTAGGGTAAATTCGGTTAATGATGAAGAACATTCACCCAATGGGTTTAGAAACAAGGCTGTTTCCGCGATGCGAGGTAAATTCGGTGGGCATTCAGTAAAAAAGTAAACCGCCTTGCCTCCTCCGGAGATAAAGGCTGTATCAGCCATGAGAGGTAAGTTTGGTGGGCATTCAGTGAAGAAAAGTTAGATCTTAGCTCACTTTTTTAGTTTCTGTTGCTTGATGTAGTAACTTCTCAGGAATATGTGTGAATTCTCTTCTCCCTGTAGTATGAAATCTCACGGCACGAGCTAATTCTAACTGTGCCACTTCGTAGGCAGGTGAATTAAAGTGAGGATTTCTAGTCTCGCCTCCAGCTCGAGCAAATACTTTTTCTCTATAAACTAAAGGATATAACTCATCACCTGTTACAAATGCAAATGGGTCTACTGGTGGTGTTTGCAGATCAGGAGTAAGTAGGGCATAGAATAGATCAATATCTTTTATTGGCTTCTCTCTACTAGCTCTCTCAGCAGCCATATTTAAGAAAGCAGGCATCTCATCTGGTGCGGAGCCATATCGATTTTCCCAGTCGATGAGGGAATGCATGACACCTTGAGCTGTGACTGAATCACCAAAAACTCTTGGGTACCTTAGAACAAGGCTGGTTCCAACATGTCTGGGGGATAATGTTGGATGTCTCAATCTTCCACTCAAATTATGAGCACCCTCAAGGGTTGTTCTTGCTTCGAAGGTGAAACTAAAAGTGCTGTCTCCAAACCGATCAATCATTTTTTATATTGCTTGGCGGTGCAAGACAATTTTGATTTAAAGCAAAGTCTAATTAAAGTCTGCTGGTTGTTGACAGGTACTGCTACAATGTATGTTCGGAGTAATTGTCAGGATTTTGTTAATATTATGACTTCACCAGATTCAGAAACAAACATAAGTGGCCCAAAAGATCCAAGGACTTTTACATGGGAAAAATATCGTCAAGCACATGCGATAGCTTTCCGAGATCAGGTTCAGCAATCCTTAGCTATGACTTCCGCTGAGCTGGAGGCTGCTCCGATCAATATTCAACCTATCAAAACTCCAGGGTTACGAGCTTCTTTAGGAAGGTTTTTCAGAAGATAACTATTTAACAGGATAGGTGATATTACAGAAGGCATTCGAAGGCTCCAGCCATTTTCGACCATCTTTTTCTAAAAGTTCTTCGGCTTCTTTAGGTCCCCATGTTCCAGGTTTATATGATTTAGGTTCGCCGCGGTGTCTTATTAGTTCATCAATAAATTTCCAGGACGATTCAATTTCTTCTTTATCAGCAAAAAATGTTTGATCTCCCCGGATAGCATCAAGAATCAGCTTTTCATAAGGATCGGGTAAAGCGTGATGATGAGTTGAGGCATCTGCCCGGTAGCAAAATTGGAGGAAATTTTCTTCAAGTGTAACTTGGTCACCAGGTTTTTTAGACATGAATCTGACGACTATTCCTTCATTAGGTTGAAGCCGGTAAATTAAAACATTTGGTTCCATTTGAGTATTCAAATCTGAAAAAAGTTTGTTTTTGGGAGTTTTAAAAACAATAGAAATTTCAGTGACAGTTTGATTGAGCATTTTGCCGGCTCTGACATAAATAGGAACACCTCTAAAACGATCGTTGTTGATTTCGGTTTTGAATGCATAAAAGGTGTCAGTGGTTGAATTTTCAGCAACATTATCTTCTTTTTTATAGCCTTGATATTGGCCAAATACAACATCGTTGCCATTAGGTTTTAGGGCGTTTATTATTTTAACTCTCTCTTTGGTGACTGCATCATTTGAGAATTCGCTTGGAGCATCCATGGTTGTGAAGGCCAGCATTTGCATTTGATGATTTTGACCGACATCTTTAAGGGAGCCGACAATATCATAGAATCCGCCACGGGCTCCGATCCCAAAATCTTCAGAGGCTGTAATTTGGATATGATCAATATGATCTTTATTAATAAGCGGCTCAAATAACCCGTTTCCGAATCTAAAAGTTAAAATATTCTGCAGAGTTTCTTTACCTAAGTAATGATCTAATCTATAAACTTGCGAGGCTTTAAAATATTTGTCGAGCATATCGTTAATTTGTTTTGCGGATTCATAATCATTGCCTAGAGGCTTTTCGACCATTATTCTGACAAAACCATTATCTTCTTTAGTTAAATCGTTAGATTTTAAGTTTTCGAAAATGCTTTGATATAAATCAGGATAAGTTGCTAAATAATAAATACGATCGTCTTTGCCGGGAGTGGATTTTTCCTGTTTGTCTAGAGTTTCTTTAAGTAGGCTGTAATATGCCGGGTCATCAAGATATCCATCCAAATAACTCATCCGCTTAAATAATTTTGCAGCGACATCTTTATCGATTGGGTGTTGGTGGTGGCGGTTGCCGTTATTCAAAGTTTCAAAGATGTACTTTTCAAATTCAGCATCAGTTAACTTTCTTCTAGCATTACCTATGATGGTCATATTTTTAGGGAGAACGTCTTTTTCTTCCATATCGTAGAGGGCGTGAATAATATACTTTTGGGCCAGATTTGAGGTTATTCCGAAGATGATTAGTGTGAAATTATCAGACATTGATTCACTAAATTTACAACACTTGAATCAGAATCACAAGTTTGCGATACTTTGCTGGAATGGGACAACTAGCAACAAAATATCGAGCCTGGCAGCAGTTATCTGAGCACCATAATATCATTAAGGAGAATTCGTTAAGAGAGTTATTTGCTGCGGATCCGGAGAGAGCTTCTAAATTTTCTGCTGCATTTGAAACAATATTCCTTGATTTCTCTAAGAATAGAATTAACGAAGAGACTTTTGGTTTATTACTTCAACTGGCGGAAGAAGCTGGATTGAAGCAGAAAATTGAGGGAATGTTTTCCGGGGAGAAGATAAATAAATCCGAAGGGCGGGCGGTTTTGCATACAGCCTTGAGAAATGTTTCTGGGGAGCCAGTTTTGGTTGACGGAGAAAATGTGATGAGTTCTATTGTTGAGGTTCTGGAGAGAATGGAGCAATTTTCTGAGCAAATTAGAAGCGGGGAGTGGAAGGGTTATTCCGGAAAGACGATTAAGAATATTGTAAATATTGGGATTGGGGGATCGGATTTAGGGCCTGTTATGGCTTATGAGGCATTAAAGAAATATTCGAACAGGAATTTAACAATCAGATTTATTTCTAATATTGATGGAACTCATTTTTATGAATCGACTCAGGATTTGGATCCTGCGGAAACACTGTTTATTATTGCTTCTAAAACTTTTACGACTCAGGAAACTATGACAAATGCGCAAACTGCAAAGGATTGGATCTTGAATGTAGCTTTTCCGCCTCATCCTGGAATAAGTGTTGGAGAAAGGGATGCTTGGGTTCCGGAAAAAGTTGGGGATCAGGAAAAGAAGAAGGAGGTTGTAGCTAGGCATTTTGTGGCGCTTTCTACGAATTTGGGTGAGGTGGAGAAGTTTGGGATTTCTGGAGAGAATATGTTTCCTTTTTGGGATTTTGTTGGAGGAAGATATTCTTTATGTTCGGCAATTGGATTGTCGGTAATGATTGCAATTGGAATTGAGAACTTTGAGGAAATGCTGAAAGGATTTCATTCGGTTGATATGCATTTTAAAAATACTGAATTATCAAAAAATCTACCAGTCCTAATGGGTTTAATTAGTATTTGGAATAATAATTTCTTTAATTTTTCTACCCAGGCGATACTTCCGTACGATCAATATTTGCTTCGGTTTCCGGCTTATTTACAGCAAGCGGTAATGGAAAGTAATGGAAAGTCAGTCACTGAGACAGGTGAAAAAATTGATTATCAAACATCACCGATTATTTGGGGTGAACCTGGGACTAACGGGCAGCACGCTTTTTATCAATTAATGCATCAAGGGACTAAAATTGTGCCGGCTGATTTCATTGGATTTAAGGAAAGTTTGAATCCTATTTCAGACCATCATGACAAATTAATGGCTAACTTTTTTGCCCAGTCTGAAGCTTTTGCTTTTGGTAAAACTGAAGAGGAATTAAAAGCTGAAGGAGTATCTAAGGAATTAATTGCTCATAAAGTAATGCCAGGGAATAGACCTTCTAATTCGATAGTGGTAGATAAATTAACACCGTATACCTTAGGTCAGTTAACAGCTTTGTACGAACATTCGATATTTGTTCAGGGAGTTATTTGGGGGATAGATTCGTTTGATCAGTGGGGCGTTGAGTTGGGGAAGGTTTTAGCTAAGAAGATTTTAGGGGAAATTGAGGCGGGAGATACGAGTGATTTGAAGCATGATTCTTCGACGAATCAGTTGATTAAGAAATTCCTTGATTAATTTCATTGCGTCTTCGCAAGCGAAGCCTCAGGTACTTTTGGCAGCAAAAGTACCTCAAAAGCTGCTCGCCGGAAAGTCGCACTACTCAGAAAAATTTACTAATCGGGGGCTGACCCCCTCCTACATCAGCTTTGCTGAGTAGGCAACTCCCCTGATATCAAATTTTTCTTCCCTTAACGCGCTTTGTTTCAGGCTCGGTATTATTTGTGAATTCAACAATGTATAAATTCAGTATTCATACTTCTTGTTTTTTATTTGAGGTTCACCTATCATTACACAGTTTGTCTCGCGGAAAAGCGGGATAGTCAGTTAGCCCAAGATGACTACAAACTACGCTTTGATTAGCGTTTCGGATAAAGAAGGAATAGTTGAATTTGCCAAAGAATTAAAAGCTTTGGGGTACTCTCTCATATCTACAGGCGGCACAGCCAAACTACTTAAAGAATCAAATATTGAGGTTACACCGATAGAAGAAGTGACTGGAAATCCAGAAATGCTGGATGGACGGATTAAGACAATTAGCATGCAAGTTGAGGGGGCGATCTTAACAGATAGAACAAATCCAAAACATATTGAAGAAGCGGAGAAATTTAAACTACTGAATATTTCTGTTGTAGTTTGCAATTTATATCCATTTGAACAGAAGAATGAAATCGAAAATATAGACGTTGGAGGCCCAACAATGCTGAGGTCGGCTGCAAAGAATTACGTAAATGTTTTGCCGGTTTGTGATCCTAATGACTATCCGCTAGTTATTGAAGCTTTGAAAAAAGGCCTAGTTGATTCTGAAACTCGAATTGAACTGGCGGCAAAAACTTTTGAACACCTGTCGTTTTATGACGGACAAGTTGCGAAGTTTTTTAGAAAACAAACTAAGGTGACTTATCCAGATCAAATGACAATTCCCGGCAGAAAAGTTAAAGAACTAAGATACGGGGAGAATCCCCACCAAAGTGCAGCTTTATATCTGACTCCAAATTCGAATTCTCCGTTTGCAGAAATGACTCATATTGCAGGTAGAGAATTATCAATGATGAATGTGACTGATATAAATGCTGGTTTGGAGGCGGTGAGGATTTTTGATGAGCCGGCTGCAGTTGTAATTAAGCATAATACGCCTTGTGGAATTGCACTTGGAGCAACTCCAGCTGAGGCTTTGCAAAGAGCGATTGATGCAGATCCGGAATCAGCATTTGGAGGTGTGGTGGTGATGAATAAAGCGTTTGATAAAAAAGCAGCTGAAATTGTGACTTCGTTTAAGGACGAGAGAAAAGGACTTTTTGATATTGTGGCAGCTCCTGGAATTGAAGATGAGGCGCAAGATGTTCTGAAAGGTGTTAGAAAAAGTATGGGAGTTTATGTTTTGAGCGGAATCAGGAAGCCTGTTGAGGGGGATATGGTGATGAAAGAAATAATTGGCGGATTTACATATCAGAGTGCGGATGCAGATACTGATCTAGGTCAGGATAAATGGGAGGTCGTTACCAAGGTAAAGCCGACAAAAGAACAGTTAAAGCAAATGGAGATTGCGTGGAGATTTATTAGAAGAATGAGGTCAAATACTGTAGTTATTATGGATAAAGTATGGCCGCAGACAACGGGAATTGGAACTGGTCAAACTTCCAGGCTTCGTGCGGCTTTAATGGCAATAGAGCTGGCGGCTGATAAAGCGGTAGGAGCAGTTTTGGCCTCGGATGCCTTTTTCCCGTTTGATGATGTTGTGTCCTTGGCTGCAAAGAATAAGATTGGGGCGATTGTTCAGTCTGGAGGATCGATTAATGATAAAGCGTCAATTGAAGCGGCGGATAAAGCTGGAATACCAATGGTGTTTACGAACGAGCGAACCTTCTGGCATTATTAATTATCCTTTTGTTGATACCTATAGGATTAATTGTTATAATTTAATCATGTATAGAGAACGAATTGGTTCAATAATCCTATTGCCACATCAGCGAGGCTCAACTTTGTGGGCCTTTGCGAGAGAGGCTAAGAAGAGGGATCTAGAATTTATCGAGAGGCCACAAAAACCAAGTTCTATTTTTCCTGAGCATAATTATCCAGCTGACGGGCGTTCTAGGGATGTGTATTTGATTTGGACACGAGGATCTGGGGATAGAAAAGCAAATGATTTAGCAAGATTAGCAGTGAGGAATGGAGGCATCGTGGGCTTAGTGACTTTGCTAAGGACCGAAAGATTTAATAGAACAGCTCAGAAATGGGGTGTTGATGCGGTTTTACCTGATGAAACAGAGTTTTCTGTTGCAATGAACTGGTTGACAGGTTTGTATGAACCGGCGCCGATAAACAAGCGACCATCTAGTATTGCTGCCTTTCCTTGGAACAACAGGTAGCTTGTTTTGGAAGCTAAATTCATATATTATAAGGCTGAAATTGATGATTTCAAGAATTGCTGTTTATCAAAAAGTTACTGACACAAGGGCGACGGTTCGGCAAAAAAATTTCTCCAATAATTTCCATTTAGGCAAAAAAATTTCTTCTATAACTTTAGTTGATATTTACACTACTGAAAAAAAACTGACAAATTCAGAACTCGAGGCGATTGGGAGCATCCTAATTAATCCCGTAATTGAATATGCAAAGATAAGGGTCAAGGATGAGAAAGAGATTTATGTGAATGGTGAGGGTATTACAAAACCTAAATTTGATTGGGCCATTGAAGTAGGTTTTTTACCCGGGGTTACAGATAATGTTGCAAAGACAACGAAACAAATGATTGAGGATCATTTGAAAATTAAATTTTCTGATTCTGAGGATGTATATTCTTCACAAGTTACTTTAATTGAAGGTAAATTATCGGAAAGTGAGATTAATAATATTGCAGATAGTTTATACAATCCACTCATTCAAAGAGTTCATATCAAAAGCTTAGACGAATATAAAAAGATAGGTGGGATGGATTTCGTTGCTCCTAAAGTATCGATGAGTGGAGAGAAAGAAGTTTTGGAAATTGATTTGAATGTCTCCGATGAGGAACTTTTAAGGATCGGAAAAGAAGGAATTGTCGGACAAGATAATGTCAGACGCGGACCACTGGCTCTTGATCTGGATTACATGAAGGCGATTAAAGAATATTTTATAAAAGTAGGAAGAAAACCGACGGATATAGAACTGGAAACTTTAGCTCAAACCTGGAGCGAGCATTGTAAACATACAATTTTTGCAGATCCCATCATTGATTTGAGCGGAACTCCTGCTGTCTCAGTAGAAGAAGGGCTTTATAAAACTTATATAAAGGCAGCAACGCAAAAAATTAAAGCAATAAGGGGTAAGAAAGATATCACTGTTTCAGTTTTTAAAGATAATTCTGGGGCGATAGAATTTGATAATGATTATCTAGTAACTCACAAAGTTGAAACTCATAATACTCCTTCAGCGCTTGATCCATTTGGTGGAGCTATAACAGGGATTGTGGGCGTAAACCGTGATTCGCTAGGATTTGGGTTGGGAGCTAAGCCGGCATTTAACACATATGCATTTTGTTTTGCCGATCCTAATGATACGACCCCAATTTATAGAGATGCTCAAAAAACTCAGGTAATGCTCGCTCCAAAAAGAATTATGGAAGGAGTAATCGCTGGAGTAAATGCCGGAGGAAATCAATCAGGAATCCCAACTCCAATGGGAATTATGTATTTTGATGATAGATACAAGGGAAAGCCGCTTGTGTTTTGCGGAACTGTTGGACTGATCCCTAAAAAAACTAAAGGACGCAAATCATGGGAAAAGAAAGCGGAAAATGGAGATTATGTTGTTATGATTGGCGGTAGAGTGGGACTGGACGGCATACACGGAGCAACTTTTTCATCTGAATCTTTGCATACTGGCTCGCCGTCTTCGGCGGTACAAATTGGTGATCCAATTACGCAGAAAAAATTCTCTGATGCAATTGCAAAAGAGGCGAGAGATTTGGGGCTTTATAATTCTATAACTGACAACGGTGCTGGAGGACTATCTTCATCGGTTGGGGAAATGGCTAAAGAATCTGGGGGAGTGGAAATAGATTTAGAAAAGGTGCCATTAAAATATCATGGACTTGATCCGTGGCAGATTTGGATTTCCGAATCCCAGGAAAGAATGACTCTAGCTGTCCCAAAGAATAAATGGGATAAATTTGAGGCACTAATGAAGTCACGGGGTGTGGATGCATGGGTGATTGGAGAATTTACTAAATCTAATAAGTGCGTTGTTAAATATGACGAGAAAGTCATTATGGATTTGGATTTAGAATTTTTGCATGAGGGATTGCCGAGAAAGAGTCAAGAATCAAGGCTGGTGAGTAAAGTCTCTAAAGAGTTAAAGATAAATACTAAAGAAGATTTAAATAATGCATTTCTCCAAATGATGCACCGGTTGAACATATCCGGATATGATTTTCTATCAACTCAATATGACCATACAGTTCAAGGAACTGCTGTCACCTCTCCAGTTCAAGGACGAGGCCGGGTTAATACTGAAGCAGCGGTTGTAAAACCGCTATATAAATCAGATAGAGGACTAGCTTTATCACAAGGAATGTATCCGACTTATTCGGAAATGGATTCGTATAGAATGGCTGCAGCTTCTATTGATACAGCATTTAAAAATGCCGTAGTTGCTGGAGCGAATCCAGATAAAATTGCACTGTTAGATAATTTTTGCTGGTGCTCTTCGAATGAGCCAGAACGCTTGGGCCAATTAAAAAGAGCTTGTGAAGGGGTGTATGATTTATCTGTCGCTTATTTAGCTCCTTTGATTTCCGGGAAAGATTCAATGTTTAACGATTTTAAGGGTTTTGATGAAAAAGGTTCGGAGATAAAAATATCTATACCACCAACTCTTTTAATTTCATCAATTGGTATTGTTGAAAATGTTGATAAGGCTGTAACTATTGATGCTAAATTTGCCGGAGATTTAATTTACATTTTGGGAGAAACTTTTGATGAAATGGGTGGGAGTGAGTATTTTTCTAAACTTGGATATCAAGGAGGAAAAGTACCAGCTACTGATCCTAAAAAGAATCTTAATATTTATCAGCAATATGCAAAAGTTGTTGATAAAGGTTTAGTGAGTTCAGGTATAGGAATTAACCGGGGAGGCTTGGGGGTGGCTTTATCTAAAATGGCAATTGCCGGTAAATTAGGGGTTAATGTTGATTTAAAGAAAATAGTAGGAAAAGTTAATTTAGATCAGGAGGTTTTGTTTTCTGAATCAACAGGACGAATTCTACTAACGATAGATCCGAAAAATAAGCTAAAATTTGAAAGTATTATGAAGGACATTTCTTTTTCCTTGATTGGTGAGGTTTCGCAGATTGATGCTATTAAAATTAAAGGACTTGATGCGAAAGAGATTGTTTCAATAAAAGTTGAGGATGTACTGGATTCATATAAGAAAAGATTCAAAGATTGGTAGCATAGCGAGAGGTATTTTCTCGCTCTGCTCGAAAAATAAATGAATAAACCAAAAGTATTAGTTTTATCAGGGTATGGACTAAATTGCGAAGAAGAAGAAGCGTTTGCTTTTGACGCGGTTGGTGGAGAATCTAAGATTGTTCATATTAATGATTTAATTGATAGAAAAGTTAAAATGGAGGACTTCCAGATTTTAGTTTTTCCCGGAGGATTTTCATTTGGAGATGATACAGGTTCTGGTAAAGCATTTGCTAACCGGGTTCGTGATCATTTATGGGAAGATCTTCAGAAATTTATTGCTGAAGACAAATTAGTAATTGGATTTTGTAATGGTTTTCAGATTATGACAAATCTGGGCTTGGTGCCCTCATTGAAGATGGAATATGGTTCCCGTCAGGTGGCTTTGCAGCATAATAAAACTGCTAGGTATATGAATAGGTGGGTGGATTTGGAAGTTGGAGGTCAAGAGAGTCCGTGGCTTTTGGGGATGGATGAACTTTCCTGTCCGATTGCTCATGGTGAGGGAAGGTTGTACGCAGATAGCGAAACGCTCAAGCAAATTAATTCGAAAGGGTTGGCGGTTTTAAAGTATTTTGAAGGGGATATATGCAAATATCAGGATCTCGAGCCAAACCCAAATGGCTCTTTAGAGGATATAGCCGGGATTACTGATGAAACAGGAAGAATATTTGGACTAATGCCTCATCCGGAAAGGGCACTATTTTTTAATCAGAGACCAGATGCCCCTCTTTTAAAAGAAAAATTTAAAAGAGAAGGAATTCAGGCTCCGATAGAAGGACCTGGTATGCAAGTGTTTAAGAATGGGATAAACTATTTTAAATAATATGATTATTGTCATTGATTTTGGATCACAAACTGCACATTTAATATCAAGAAGAATTCGGGAATTTGGACAAACTGTAATGGTTGTGGAACCAGAGGACGCTTTGACTCACATTGCAGAGAAGAGTCCTGCGGGAATTATTTTCTCAGGCGGACCGGCTTCTGTCTTTAGCAGTAATTCACCGACAATAGAAACTCAGATTTATGAATTAGGAATTCCAATTTTAGGTATTTGTTATGGACAGCAATTAATTGCTCATCAGCTTGAAGGTGGAGATGTTAAAGAAGGGAAGATTAAGGAATTTGGGCCGGCAAAATTAATTAGAGAAAACGATTCGCCGCTTTTTGAAGGTGTTTCTGAAGAATTTGCAGTTTGGATGAATCATGGGGATGAGGTAAAAAAAGCCCCGAAAGGATTCAAAGTGTTAGGTAAAACAAAGACAATTCAAGTGGCAGCGATTGCTGATGAAAAACGGAAAATTTATGCATTACAATTTCATCCTGAAGTTGTTCATACTCAATTCGGTGAGAAAATTTTAGAAAACTTTCTTAAGATTAGC
Source organism: uncultured Gammaproteobacteria bacterium (assembly GCA_964392925.1). GTDB lineage: Bacteria > Patescibacteriota > Microgenomatia > Daviesbacterales > UBA10151 > JACPKO01. The sequence goes on along the minus strand of CAYMRP010000002.1, from coordinate 44,034 downwards.
GGCACAGAACCTCAAAGACAGGAATTGGATTCGATATTTGTCGAAGGGTTAATTGATGATATCCGTGAATCGCTAGGAAATGAGAAAGCGATTTGTGCTTTATCGGGCGGAGTTGATTCGTCTGTTGCGGCCCTATTAGTTCATAAAGCAATTGGAGAAAATTTAACTTGCTTTTATATTGATTCAGGACTAATGAGAGATGGCGAGACAGATTTACTTAGAGTGGTATTTAAAGAGCATTATGATATGAAAGTAGTGATTATTGATGCACAGGAGGAATTCTTGAAAGCGCTAGAAGGAATTACTGATCCGGAAACAAAACGCAAGAAAATTGGAGAAGTATTTATTAGAGTTTTTGAAAAAGAGGCAAAGAAGCTGGGTGCTAAATTTTTGGTTCAGGGGACAATATATCCTGATGTAATTGAATCACAGGGAACAAAACATAGCGCTAATATAAAATCTCATCATAATGTTGGAGGGCTACCGGATGTAATGGATTTTGCCTTAGTTGAACCACTTAGAACTTTTTATAAAGATGAGGTGCGAAAAGTGGGACAAATTTTAGGGATGCCGGAGGCAATAACAAAACGCCAGCCATTTCCTGGACCAGGGCTGGCAGTCAGAATCATAGGGGATGTGAATCGTGATAATTTAAAGATCTTAAGACAAGCAGATAAAATAGTTCGGGAAGAGGTTGAGAATTTTGGGCTAACAGATAATTTATGGCAAACGTTTGCAGTTTACACCGGAATTAAAACGACCGGGGTTAGAGGAGATGCGCGTGTTTATGGAGATACAATTGCGGTTCGGGCAATTGAAGCAAAAGATGCGATGAGTGCAGATTTTGCAAAATTGCCATGGGGGTTATTGCAGCAGATTTCTAATAGGATTGTGACTGAGGTTAAGGAAGTAAATCGTGTGGTTTATGATATAACGACGAAACCTCCAGCGACTATGGAGTGGGAATAGATTATGGATATAAAGGAATACGAAAATTGGGAAAAGCGAGTTGGAAGTGTTGCTCTGGAGGCACAAGTGTTGGCCCAAAGATATTCTAAAATGGTTATGGTGGTTGATTATGAGGGTCCACTTTTCCAAATTGGATTTGGGGGAGAAATGGTGAAGCAGAGCAGTGGTCTAGTGGGAGAAGGAGATATTACAGCCTATGAGGATGCTGTCGATCAGTTAAAGCCTAATCATGCAGTGGTTAGAACATTGGAAGCAATAGTAAGACAGGTGGATAATGCTTTTATAATGCAGGGGTCTGGTGTAAATCTCATTCCTCCCGAGAAACTGAATTATAGGGAGTATCCATTGCTGAAATTTGCCTCCTTGAGGTGTGAAGAAGTATTGGATGGATTGGCAATGAAGAGTAGAAATAATAGAGAGGTGCTAAGTATAAGGGCTGCTATACCCGAGGGGAGTTTGTTGGTTGTTGTAAATGATGCTGAGCCAGGAACTTCCTCTCATAATGCAGTTCTCAGGGAGATTAAAGCCGCCAATCCAAAAACTTTTGATTCATTTAGTATCGCAAATATTCTAGTTCCAGAATATAGGAAAGATAGTGTGAAACCATTGGAGGCATATAGATCGGATGTATTAGGAGCATTTGAAACAGGATTGTCGGCACCAGTTGAAGCAAGAACACTGGATGTAAAGGTAGGAGGTTCGAAGTTTTTTTCACCTTCAGACTTTTACAGAGCCAATTCATTAAGGGGTAATGTGAGAGGAGAGTAGTTTTGGTTAGAGCCTTATGTTTTCTTCTCTGTCTGGGCCGGTGGAGAACATGGCTACTTTTACTCCTAAGAAATCTTCGATAAATTTTATATATTCTTTGCATTCTTTAGGAAGGTCGGCGAATTTGGTGATGCCTCTAATGTCCCGTTCCCATCCCTTAAATGTTTTGTAAACTGGTTTTACTTTTGCGAGTTCTAAATATCCGCAGGAAGAATGGGGGATTTTTTTGCCGTCTAGTTCGTAGGCTATTGCGACTTTTAATTCTTTTAACCCCGATAAAACATCAGCTTTGGTCATGGCGATTTTTGTGGTTCCAGTTAAATCAACTGCAAATTTAACCGCTTCCAAATCAAGCCAACCGATTCTTCGGGGGCGGCCGGTAGTGGTTCCAAATTCTGCGCCGACTTTTCTGATATTTTCTGATACTTCATCGTGGAGCTCGGTTGCGAAAGGTCCTTCGCCGACTTTTGAGGTATAGGCTTTGACGACTGCCCAGATGTCGTCTATTTTTTGGACGGGAATTCCAGAACCTGTATTAACTCCGCCGGTTATAACATTGGAGCCAGTGACGAACGGGTAAGAGCCGAAGTCGTTATCAAGCATGACTCCGTGGGCACCTTCTAACAATATTGACTGCTGATTGCTGACTGCTGATTGAAGGATTTGAAAAGTATCTGCCAGATATGGCATAAGTTTTTCTCTGGCTTCTTTGAACTTTTTTAACTCCGTAGCTATATTAATCGGTTCGACTTTGAAAGTTTTTAAGATTTCGTTTTTTACTTTGCATTGAAATTTGAATTTGGTTTCGAATTCTTCCCAGTTTTTTAATTCATAAAGTCTTAGTCCGTTATAGGAAACCTTATCTGCATAAGCTTGGGAAACACCGCGTTTTGTGGTGCCCATTTTGTTTTTACCTCTGGCGTTTTCGTAGGCTTCATCCAGAGCTTTGTGGTAGGGCATTATGATCTGGCATTTATCGGAGATGAATAATTTTTTGGATAAGTCATATCCGTCTTTTTCTAAGATTTCGATTTCGGAGATCAAAACATCGAGGTCGAGGACTGTGCCGTTGGCAATTATGCCGATGGATTTTGGGTGGAGTATTCCAGAAGGCATTAAGTGGAAGGGGTATTTTTTGCCGTTGGCTATAACAGTGTGGCCAGCGTTGTTGCCGCCGTGGTATCGGACAACATAATCTGATTTTTCTGCAAGGACATCTATAACTTTGCCTTTACCTTCGTCGCCCCATTGTGAACCGATAACAAGATTTACCATGCATGAGTATTCTATTTTTAATTCTGTAATTAATCAAGCAGTGGCAAATTAAATTAATTGACTTGTAAATCCCATAGTGTTAGAATATTGCTCTTCAGTATTTAGGTTTGATTTGGTAAGATATATAAGTACAAAATGGGAAATGATGATACAGCTAAATACACGATAGCTACTCTTGGTTCCCACTCTGCGCTGCAAATACTCAAAGGCGCAAAAGATGAAGGCTTTAAGACTTTAATTGTGTCTCCTTTAGATCGAGTTGATTTCTACAAAAGATTCAAATTCATAGATAAAATTTTAACTGTTAAATCTCTTTCAGAATACGAGGTAATTGAGGGAAAATTAAAGCAGGAAGAAGATGTCATTTTAATTCCTCATGGATCCTTCGTAGCCTACTTGGGTGCTGAGAATAATAAAAAATTACAGATTCCTTATTTTGGAAATAAAACAGTTTTGGATTGGGAGCAGGATAGAATCATGCAGAGAGATTGGCTTAAAAAGGCCGGGATTAACGTACCCCGTCAGTTTGATGAACTTGATGATGTGACCTATCCGGTTATTGTTAAAACTTATGGAGCTGCTGGAGGTAAAGGATATTTTTATGCAAGAGATAAAGCAGATTTTAAAAAGAAAATTAAAAACTTCAAAACTGAGCAATACGTAATTCAGGAATATATTATTGGTGTAACTCTTTATGTAGCTTATTTTTATTCACCAATTACTAATCAAATAGAGGTTATGTCGATGGATAGGCGTTATGAAACAAATGTTGATTCTTTGGGAAGAATTCCTTTGCATGGTCAGCAGGGACTGGATATTGAGCCTTCATATGTTGTAGTTGGAAACCAGCCGTTAATTATCCGAGAATCTTTACTTCCAGAAGTTTATGCAATGGGTGAAAGAGTGGTTGAGGCTTCTAAAAAATTAATGGGAGGACGAGGATTGTTTGGTCCGTTTTGCTTAGAGACTGTTATTACTCCTGATCAAAGATTGTTTTGTATTGAGATTTCAGGAAGAATCGTGGCAGGAACTTCGTTATATATAGGCGGATCTCCATACTCTGATTTGAATTATGATGAACCGATGAGTACAGGAAGAAGAATTGCCAGAGAAATTAAAATTGCAATTGAAAAAGGCGAATTAGATAAAGTATTGGATTAATTGCTAAATTGCTGCATTGTTAAATTGTTAGCAATGTAGCTATTTAACAGTTTAATAATTGCATAAATGGATATAAAAAAATTACTAGAGGGATATGATAAAAACAACATAACAGTTGCTGTTCTGGGATCTCATTCCGCACTAGATGTTTGCCGGGGAGCAAAAGATTTAGGATTTAAAACATTAGTTATTACTCAAAAAGGCAGAGGTGCTCCTTATTCAAAATATTACAAATCACAAGATGGACTAGGATGTGTTGATGAGGTTTTGGAACTTGAGAACTTTAAAGACCTTTTGAAAGAAGCGAATCAGAAAATACTTCGTGATAAAAATGCAATATTCGTTCCCCACAGGTCTTTTGAAGTCTATATAAATGATTATGATGCAATTGAAAATGATTTTATGGTTCCGATGTTTGGAAATCGAAAACTTTTAAGAAGTGAGGAAAGAGGAACGGGTAAGGGGATTGATCAGTATAAAATAATGGATGAAGCAGGCATCCGTTATCCTAAAGCTTTCAAAAGTCCTGATGAAATAGACCGATTAGTTATTGTTAAAGTTTTAGAAAAAGAGAGAGGATTTGAGAGGGCATTTTTTCTAGTTAATTCTAAAGAAGAATTTGATAAAGCCTCAGAGTTTTACATAGGAAAGAAAACCTTTACTAATGAGGCACTAAGTGAGGCTGTGATTGAAGAATTCTTAGTTGGGGTTCAAGTAAATTTTAATTTCTTCTATGATCCAGTAAACGATCGTCTCGAACTTTTGGGAACTGACACCAGAAGACAAACAAATTTAGAGGGTTTTACAAAATTACCAGCTGCAGAGCAAAAATATCTACGACAACATATGGGAATTAAATTCGAAGAAGCGGGGCATATTGCGGTGACTGTGTTAGAGAGTTTACTCGAGCCGGCTTTTGAGATGGGTCAGAAATTTGTTGATGGATGTAAAAAATTAGGACTGCCGGTTATTGGTCCTTTTGGTTTGCAGACAATGATTATTCCAGGTCCGCCTAAAAAGGAAATTATTGTTTTTGATGTTTCTCCTAGAATGCCAGGAAGTCCGGGGATTGCAGCTACTCCATATTCTGGATATTTGTATGGCACTAATATTACTGCTGGAAAAAGATTAGCAATGCAGATTAAAGATGCTCTAGATAAGAATAAATTGGAGGAGGTTCTGACTTAATTGTTGAATTGCTACATTGCTAAATTGTTTAAATCACAAACAGCAATATCACAATTTAACCATTTAACAATTTAATTTATGGATTTTAAAAATTATAACAGCGCATTTAGTTTTAGATACGGGACTCCGGAGATGAGGGAGATTTTTTCGGAAGCAAATAAATATAGATTATGGAGAAGGATTTGGGTGGAGATGGCCAGAAGTCAGAGAGATGAGGGGCTCGTATCAAAGGAAGAGGTTGAGGATTTAGAGAAGTATCAGGAGGATATTGATATTGAGAGGATTTATGAAATTGAAAAAGAAACTGGACACGATTTGGTGGCCGGAATTCGGGAATTTGCAGAAAAGGCGAAAGTTGGTGGAGGAAAAATTCATTTTGGTGCGACTTCAATGGATGTGGTTGATAATGCGGATTCGATTCGGGCTAAAGAGGCATTGATAATTGTTGAGGAAAAATTAATCAAATTACTTAGTGCGTTTGCAGAGAAAATCGAAAAATATGCTGATATGCCTTGTATGGCGTATACACATTTGCAACCTGCAGAGCCGACAACTTTAGGATATAGATTTGCGATGTATGCACAAGACTTGCTTTGGGATTTGGATAGGTTACGGGAAATGAAGCAGGAATTAAGAAGTAAGGGATTTAAAGGTGCAGTAGGTACACAGGCTTCATATAAGAAATTAATGGGTGAAAATGTTGACAGCTTTGAAAAAGAGTTAATGGAGAAATTAGGACTTAAAGCGGCTTTGATTACAGGACAAACGACACCTCGTAAAATGGATTATTTTATAACCTCGGTTTTATCAGGAATTGCTCAATCTTTATATAAATTTGCATTTGACCTTCGGGTTTTGCAGTCACCGAATTTTGGAGAATTATCGGAACCATTTGGTAAAACACAAGTTGGGTCTTCGGCAATGCCGTTTAAAAGAAATCCGGTTAAATCTGAGAATATTTGTTCGATTGCAAAATTAGTTTTAAGTCTTTCGGATAATGCGGCACAAAATGCCTCATTATCTTTACTCGAAAGAACTATTGATGATTCTGGAAACAGAAGAGTTTATATGCCGGAGATGTTTTTAGGAGTTGATGAAATATTAAAATCAGCTATAGGAATAGTTTCAGGACTTGTGGTTAATGAAGCGAAAATTCAGGAGAATCTAGAAAGATATGCGCCGTTTTCGGCCACTGAGGAAGTAATAATAGAGGCTGTCAAAAATGGAGCAGATCGTCAGGTTATGCATGAGATTTTGAGAGAGATTTCTATGGAGGCTTGGAGTTTAGTTTCAGTTGGTGAGGAAAATCCACTGCTGGACTTGTTAATGAAAAGAGAAGAAATACTCAAGTTTGTTGGTAAAGAAAAATTAGAAAAAATTATTGATCCACAAAGTCATTTAGGAACTGCACCTAAAAGAGCAAACGAACTGCTCAAACATATTAAGGAGGCACAATAAATGCCTAAGGGTCCTGAATTCTCAACCATGATGGATAAATTATTAAAGGCTAGTAAAGTCCCTGAAGGTACAGTTGGGAAAGCAATACATTCTATCGCTGTGTCCGAACATGATCCTGATCCAATGAATACTAGACTGTATTCTATAAACCTATATTGGAGAAGTGTTACAGACGCTCAAAGAGAAACAGGAAGAACTAGAAGGCTAAGGGGAGATTTAAGATCAGATTAATGATTAAAGCTATTATTTGGGATATGGATGGGGTGATTATTGATTCTGAAACTCATTATCAAAGATTAGAAAAAGAATTTTTAGGACGACTGGGGATTTTTGCAGATACTAAAGTACTGGCTTCATATATGGGGACACCATTCTCAAGTTATTTTCCTATTTTGGCAGAAAAATACGGCAGTAATAAATCATTAGACGAAGCAGCCGTCGAGTATCAATCTTTTATTGAAGAATTATATAAAGATCATGTTGAATTGATGCCGGGAATTGAAGAAGTCTTTCCTGAATTATCATCATTATATAAATTTGGATTGGCTACTAGTACTACTAAAGAACTAGCTGATCAGGTGCTTTTAAAATTTGATCTCTTAAAATACTTTAGTGAACGAACCCATGGGGATGAGATAAAAAATGGTAAACCGGATCCGGAAATATTTAATCTGTCGATGAAGAAGTTAAATATTGGTAAAGATGAAGCTGTTATCATTGAAGATTCAGAAAATGGTATGAAAGCTGGAAGGGCATCGGGGGCAAAAGTAATTGGATATAAGGGGATTCATAATAAAAATTTAGATTTTTCAGGAGCTGATTTTGTAATTCAGGATTTGAAGGAAATTCATAAAATAGTTGAAACATTGAGGTGAGGTATTTTCTCGCTTCTTTTTGAAAAATAATATGAAAACTGTGGGAATTATTGGTGGTGGGCAGTTAGGACAAATGATGACTCAGGCTGCTTCTAAGCTGGGCCTGGACATTATTGTCTTGGAGAAAAATGACAATCCTCCGGCTGTGCAGGTTGGGGCTAAGCAAATAGTTGGAGATTTGAATGATGCTGAGAAAATTCGGGAGCTGGCAGAGAATTCAGATTTTATTACCTGGGAAATTGAGCATATAAATACTGATGTTCTAGAAGAATTAGAAAATAAAGGTTTTAAAGTTAATCCATCGCCTAAAACTTTATCCAAAATAAAAGATAAATATTTGCAGAAAGAATTTCTGAGTAAAAATGGAATTCCGGTTGCCCCATTTAAAAAAGTTGAATCGGTAGAGGACGTAAAAAATGCCGCAGAAGAATTAGGAATGCCTATGCTTTTAAAAACTCGTTTCGGAGGGTATGACGGAAAGGGTAATTTTGTAGTTAGAAATGATAATGATATAAAAGAGGGTTTTGATAAATTAGGCGGGGAGAATTTATATGTTGAAGGGTTTGTGGAATTTGAAAAAGAGTTAGCAATTATGGCGGCGCGGCAGAAGCAAAGCTTGCCAGCTGAAGCTGGTAAAAATGGAAAAATAAGGGGAACCTTGTTTCCTCGCTCTGGCTCGGAAATAAAAACTTATCCGGTGGTGGAGACGATTCATGAGAATAATATTTTGCAGATTACTTTAACGCCGGCTCCAATCACTCAAGAACAATCTCAAAAAGCGGAAGAGTTTGCAATAAAAGTTATGGAGCATTTAGAAGGAGCTGGAGTTTTTGGAATTGAGATGTTTTTGACTAAATCAGGAGATATTTTAGTTAATGAAATTGCGCCAAGAGTGCATAATAGCGGGCACTATACTATTGAGGCTTGTGAGACTTCACAGTTTGAAAACCAATTAAGAGCAGTTTCTGAAATGGAACTAGGGAATACAAATTTAAAATTTGGAGCAGCGGTTATGGTGAATATATTAGGAGAAAGAGATGGGATAGCTTCAGTTGAAGGTGTTCAAGAAGCAGAAGCTTTGGGCAATTGTTTCGTTCATATTTATGGCAAGAAGGAAGTGAAAATGGAACGAAAAATGGGGCATTTGACTGTGGTGGGGGATAGTTTGGAAGAGGTTTTGGTGAAGGCGAATAAAGCGAGGAGTTTGATAAAGATATGAAAGTTTCTTTGAAGTATAGCTGCAATAATTCTTTGGTACTTTTGACAGCAAAAGTACCGCAAAAGCTGCCTGCAGAGAACGGTCTCCTGAATCTTTCGCTCGTTGATCGGGGGTTGACCCCCTCAGGCATAAAGCCTACTTCTCCCCCTGATATCTCGCTCAAGATTCTTAACGGAGCTGCGTTCAATGCAGGTGTTATTAATGATTTAAGTATGATTTTTTGATATAGTACAGATGAATATGGGAAATACTGTTGTAGGAATAATAATGGGGTCGGATTCGGATTTGGCTGTTATGTCTGAGGCGGCTAAAATTTTGGAAGAGTTTGGTATCGCTCATGAAGTTAAAATTGTTTCTGCTCATAGAACTCCTGATTTAATGAATGAATATGCAAAATCTGCTGCTTCCCGAGGCTTGAAAGTAATCATTGCTGGTGCAGGCGGATCAGCGCATTTACCTGGGATGACGGCATCTCACACAACTTTACCGGTGATTGGTGTGCCTATTAAAACTTCTAATTTAGATGGTATCGATTCGTTATTATCGATAGTTCAAATGCCACCGGGAATTCCAGTTGCGACGGTTTCGATAAATGGGGCGAAGAATGCCGGACTTTTAGCAGTTAAAATTTTAGCTGTAGAAAATTTAGAGCTATCAGAAAAGCTTGAAGAATATATGAAGAATATAGAAGGTTCTGTTTTGGAGAAATCGGAAAAGTTAACCTCAGATGGCTATGCGAAATATTTGGAGGAGGAATAGTGGTTACTGATGACCAAATTCTTGAAGCACTGCCTAAAGTTTTAAAGACTACTGATTTTAATTTTGGAGAAAAGTTTGTTGGAAAAGTTCGGGATACTTATATTCTTGAGGATGGTCGGAGAATAATTGTTACTACAGACAGGCAATCAGCGTTTGATTATGTTTTAGGGGAGATTCCATTTAAAGGTGCGGTTTTAAATCAATTAGCGGCGTTTTGGTTTGAAGAAACTTCTGATATTGTTTCAAATCATTTAATTTCGGTTCCTGATCCTAATGTTTCAATTGTTAAATCCTGTACTGGTATCCCTATTGAAATGATTGTCAGAGGGTATATTTCCGGAGTAACAAATACGTCAATTTGGGGATCTTATCAAAAGGGCGAGCGAAAAATTTACGGGATAGAATTTCCTGAGGGACTTAAGAAAAATCAAAAACTGACTGAACCAGTTATCACTCCAACAACACATGGTGATCTAACTGGTAATGGGGGGCATGACGAAAGATTAACAAGAGATCAGATTCTAAATTCTGATTTAGTAGATAAAGAAATTTATTTGCAGATGGAGAAAGCAGCAATAGCATTATTTAAGAGAGGTTCTGAGATTGCATTAAAACAGGGGCTGATTTTAGTTGATACAAAATATGAATTTGGAATTATAGATGGCCAGTTGGTTTTAATGGATGAGATTCATACACCTGATTCTTCAAGATATTGGAAAGCTGATTCTTATCAAGAAAGATTTGATAAAGGCGAAGAGCCGGAGAACTTTGATAAAGAATTTTTAAGACTTTGGTATGCGGATCAAGGCTACAAGGGGGACGGCGAGCCGCCGGAAATGAGCGAGGAACTAATTATCGCTTTGGCTAAAAGATATGTTGAGGTTTATGAGATGTTAACGGGGGAAATATTTGAAGCGTTTGATTATCCAATTGAAGAAAGAATAGAGAAAAATATTACAGAAGCTTTAAGTTAAGAAACTTGTGATAAAGTATCCTCAGCGAAGCCCCATCTTCCAGCCTCATTTTTTATGTAAAGATCTATCTCTTTTTTCCAAACAGGACTAGGAGAAGTAGTTAATTGGGCATCTATATTTTCGATGCAATACCTTAGTGCCAAGAAATCTTTGTTGGGGGCAGAACGATATCTCCTCTCTGATAAGTCTTTTAGATAGCGATCAAGAAATCTGGTAATTCCTAAATGAGTTTTACGGCGCTTGAAAGCTAAAAGGAGATAGTCTCCATTATATAATTCTGGGCGACCTGGAGTTGGTTTTAAAATTCGTTCTGGCGTATAAAAGAATTGTACTCTTTAGTATTAATAAATCAACTTTTTTTGCGGGATGAGTACTTTTGGATTGCGAGAGTGCCCCAGAGGATTGCGACAATAAATAAGCCTAAGGAAGCGCCAAATAAATTAAGAGTATAGTTTACATAGCTGATTACGAATAACATAAAAGATGTTGAGGCGCTAGTTAGAAGAGCCGGTTTATCTTTTGAGAAGATAGAGGGGAGAAGGGAAAGTCCGAAAAATATTTGTGCTCCAGTAAGGATAATATCTTGCCAGATCATCTTGGTAATTATTGTAACAAATATTTAATCAGGATTCTGGCGGTGTTTGTAAAGCTTCAGCCATTTTCTCTTGTATGTAACTTTTACTTAATAGACCCCGATCAGCTATTTCTGAATAAGCGTTACTACCCCTGTCATTAAACGCCCATTCTGCTCTAGTGTTGGTTGGTGTTCGAACCATTTCAAAGACAGTTCTCTCTAAAGAGCGAAAGCCGCGAGCGACTGTGCGGTCTGGAACTATTGTAATTAGTCCTGCCTTTTGAGATTCATCCATGCTGGGCTTATTAAATAACGATTCCCATCGTGGCCTGTCACTAGCTGCATGTTCATAACGCTTTTTCATTAGTTCGTTTGATTCTCTTTGTGTGGCCTTGATTCTTAATATTTCTAAAACTTCTCTATTCTCATCGACGACGTGATGACTTAGATGCTCAAAACGATAACCTCGATCAATATAACCCATTAAAAGTTCTGACGAAGTTCTTGCTCTTACTTGTTCAATTGCACTTCCGATTCCGTCACTACAAATTGCACTTGCTAAGGCACCTTCAGCGCTAAGTACCTCTGTTGATAGATCTAAAGTTACAGTTCTCATTCCCACGACTCTATCTTGTTGGTTGAATCCAAGTATAAGTAATAAATCGGCAGAGCTTTTTTTTCTTCTCCAGCCCTGAATATGAATTGGCACTATTGTTAATTCACTCCCTGACTTTCTTGGTGCGAGATAAATATCACCAAAATCAATTTGATCTTGCTTTATGCTGGCTAGTGATCCAGGTAGGGGACTAAAGTATCTTTTAAATTTATCCCAGGGAATTTCTTTTTCAGTATGCGGGCCTTCGCTATCGTTAGTCGCAGGCTCAGCTAAGTGACCACTAGGCTCAAGTTTCCGGGCCTTTCCAAAAAACATATGTAATTTGCCTTTTAATTCAGGTAACACGCTCATAATTTAACTGATTATAAATCAAACTTCTAGAAATATCAAACTATAGGTCAATTATTTTATTTCAGATCCAATTTTTAAGTATCTGAATGTAATCATTTTCTTGTTCATTTGTACTTAAAGAGTGCTCGGCATCTTTCATTACTTTATAGGTAAGTTTACTTTTATCTTTGATAACCTCCAAGTAATTTTCTATTACATCGTGCGGTATGACGGTATCTTTTTCTGATTCAACAATTAAAATATCTCCCTTGAAATTGGCGATACCTTTTAGAGCTAAGCTGTTATGAGATGTTAAACCGGAAGTTTTAAAAGCCTTGGTGTCACCTCTTATTAATTTATCTGATGGGGTATCAAAGTTATCATCAAAGTATAGTGCAGGAACTCTCAGTGCGAGTTTACTGAATTGGAGATAATTTGTGGAGACAGCAGCGAGGTACCCGCCGTAACTTGCTCCAACAATACTAATTTTTGATTTATCAACATTATCCAAATTAGCTAAATATTTATAAGCATGCTTTATATCATCGAGGTGGTCTTGTCTGGAGAATTGATCGATTGTTCCAGCTGAATCCCCGTGGCCTCTAAGGTCTAAAGTCAGACAAATATAACCAAGTTTTGAAATAGCTTCGGCTCTTTTATTATTGCCTTGACGATTACTTCTCCAACCATGAATAAAAATTAATGCGGGGTGAGGTTTATTATTATTTTGTTTCTCTGGAATAAATAATGAGGCAGAGAGCTCGTGATTGATTTTAATGTTTTGCATTGTTTTATAAGTTATTTACTATCTTGAAGATTGTAGTACATTAGAATCTCGTCAACATAATTGTTTTTATAAGCAATTCCGCCCGGGAGTTTTCCATATTCTTTAAAGCCGACGGATTTGTATAAATTACAGGCAGCTTCGTTGGTTGCAAAACATTCGAGATGAATTATTTTAATATGGCTTAAATTTTTCTTTGTTTCCTGAATGGCGAGTTCAATAAGTTTTTTACCAATTCCCTGACCTCTGAAATCTTTAGCCACAGATATACCAAAAATTCCAACGTGATTATTAACGCGACCTTTGGTATCAATTCCTGATACGCCAATAATTTTATTATTTGATTCAACTATTAATTGAATAGATTTTTTGTCAGCAATTCTTTTTAAACTAGACTGAATATATGTTTTTTCATCTTCCAGAGATATTTCTTCGCCCTGAAAAGAGATGAAAGTTTTCTCTTTCGATAGCTCATTAATATAGCGGTGAAGTTCTTTTAAGTCTGAGGTTTTTGGGTAACGAATAATATAAGGTGTTTGATTTATGCTTACGCCCTCAAAAACAATATTGGTCATCTGATATTCAAAGAATCCGAATTAAAAATAATATCTTCTTTGCTTTCTCTTTTAATGACGACTTTTTTATCGCCTGCTTCTACTTTCCCAGCTAACCAACATTTAAATCCGTAATTAGCGTTATTTATTATTTCTATTGCCTGGTCGGCTTGCTGTTCCGGAAGCATGATTGCAAAGCCGGCTCCCATATTAAATGTGCCGAACATATCCTGATCACTGCTTCCGGAATTTTTTTGGATGAATTCAAATAATGGATCGATCGCGGGAACTTTATCAATAACATAAGTTAAGTCTTTTTTGGATCTCATTAATTTTCTCCAGCCATGTCCGGTAATATTAACCATGTAATTAATATCTATCTTTTTTTCTAAGAGATCGTTTATTGGTTTTGAATAAATGTGAGAAGGTCTTAAAAGCGAATTGCCATAAGTGTCGTCATTTGAAAGTTTGGTTAAATAACCCTCTTCTAATTCATCGGCAATTTTTCTGGCTAGGGTTAAGCCATTGGCATGAATACCATTTGACTCAATTAAAATAATTGCATCTCCCGGGGCTAATTCATCGCCAAGAATTTGTTTTCTGTTTTCAATAATACCGACAGATGAGCCTGCTAGATCAACAGTTTCTGGATTAATAATTCCTTGAAGCGTTGGGGTTTCGCCACCGCCATAGAGAGCACCAGCTTTAAGGCAAGCATTCTTCCAACCTGCTATTAAATCTTGTGATTTCTGAGTGTCTTTAAGCCAATCTGAATTGCCAAGTCCGAAATAGGCGTTAACAATTAGGGGTTTTGCTCCGACGGTAATTAGGTCATTAACTATCGCTGCAACAGTGTCCTCGGCGACAACATCATAATAACTTTTGTCAGTTAATTCTGACATTCTATCGGCGATAAGATTTTTGGTGCCGAGCCCTTCCTGGACGAAAACTAATTGAAGGTCTGCTGATAATCTATAAATAAAAGCTGATTCACCAAGAGATTTTCTAATTTCGGTTATTTGTTCGGGGTTTGCAATTTGATCAATTGTTTCAAGAGAAGCGGCTTGAGCAAGTTTTTTAAAAGGGTCCATTAAATCATAATTTACACCTGAGTTTTGATATGAGAGGTTTTTTGTTGTCATATTTTTGTCTCTTTACATTGGTTAAAGTCTGATTAATAATAATACTACACTATTGATATATAGGTTAGTATATCCTATAATATCAACCCCTGAAACGCAAGGTCCGGGACAAACAATGTCAAACGACGATAAGGCAAGCGATCATATTGACGACAGTAATAAACAAACCTTAACCTCACAATGCGGTAGCGATAACTCAGACGATAAGCTCAAAGAAAAATGTGCAGTATTTGGGGTTTATAACGCTCATTCAGCTTCCAGAGAAGTATATTTTGGACTATATTCACTTCAACATCGAGGACAAGAATCCTCAGGAATAGCATCTTCAGATGGAAACAAAATTCATGTACATAAATCAAATGGACTGGTAGCTCAAGTCTATGAAGAAAAAGATTTTGATCACTTAAAGGGCGAAATTGCGATAGGTCACAATAGATATTCAACCTCAGGCGGTACTCTTCATCAGCATAATCAACCGGTTCACAGATCAGGAGATCCAATAGCACTTGCTCATAATGGTAACCTACCATCAACGAAAGCTCTGGAAGTATTCTTAACAAAAAATAATATTGATATCGAGCATTTGAATGACTCAGAAATGATGTATGAAGCTGTCAAAGTTGAAATGGCTAAAGGAAAAACTTTAGCTGATGCAGTGACAGAAACATATCATTTATTCACCGGTGCGTTTGCTATTTTGATAATGAGTAATGATGAATTAGTGGCGATTCAAGATCCATATGGGATTAGGCCATTATCAGTAGGAAAATTAAATGGCGGATTTGCATTTTCATCTGAGACTTGTGCGCTAGATACTGTTAATGCTGAATTTATTAAAGATGTTGAACCCGGAGAAATGATAGTTGCCAGCAGGAAGGCTTTACCAAATGGTGAATTCAAAGCAGAGATTAAAACGTATAACTTAGTAAAAGGAGAGAGAAAATTAGATATTTTTGAATTCGTTTATTTTGCAAGACCAGATTCAAAACTTTTAGGTAAGAGAGTATATGAAGTAAGACAAAATTTTGGAAAAACTCTAGCGATTGAGAATCCTATAAAAGCAGATGTTGTTATCCCAGTTCCAGAATCAGCAATACCCGCAGCCATCGGTTATTCAATAGAGTCTGGAATTCAATATCAACAGGGATTAATTAAGAACCGTTATATTGGAAGAACATTTATTATGCCGGATCAAAGACTAAGGGATAAATCAGTCCAAATGAAACTTATTCCAGTTCCGGAAGTTTTAGAAGGAAAACGAGTAATTGTGATTGATGATTCGATAGTCAGGGGAACTACAACGGGCAAAATAGTTAAGATGTTAAGACAGGCTGGGGCTAAAGAAGTTCACGTTATGATTTCCTCTCCGCCGGTTAAGTATCCTGATTTTTATGGAATTAATACTCCTTATCAAAAAGATTTGATTGCGGCTAATAAAACAGTGGAGGAGATATGTGAATATATTGGTGCTGATTCATTAAGCTATCTGTCATATGACGGATTAGTCCGCTCAACTGGTTTACCAGAATCATCTTTTAACACATCTATGTTTAATGGTAAGTATCCTTTGGATATTAAAGAACGAGCTGAAGATATAAAAACTATAACCTTGTAAGAGCTTCGAAAATTATCTAGAATACCCTCATGAGCTTTTTAAAGATCGAAAAAATGGATTTGTTGATAGCAGTTTACATATTTTGTATTGCTGTTTCAGAAATTATGGGTAGCAAAACATTTCCTGTTTGGGATTTTGGATTTTATAAACTAAATGCGTCAGTTGCTGTGTTTGTTGTTCCTTTGATATTTACTATTAATGACATTATTGCTGAAGTTTACGGGAAAGAAAGAGCAAGAAGTATTATCCGTTCGAGTTTATTTGTTATTTTTCTAATTTTTGGATTCTCCTGGCTTGCAACATCACTTCCGCCATCAGTAAGGTATGCTCCAAATGAAGGAGCTTACGATACAATATTCGGCTTATCAATGAGATTTTCTGCAGCATCAATTATTGCCTTTGCGGTTTCTGACTTTTTGGATGTTTATGTATTTTCTTTAATTAGAGAGAAATTAGGAAAAAGCAAACTTTGGCTTAGAAATAATCTATCAAACTTTATTTCCCAATTTGTTGATTCGGCGTTATTTTTAAGCATTGCTTTTTATGCTTTTGATCAATCGTTCGGTAGTAATTTTAGTTTCATCACTGGCCTTTTAATTCCGTACTGGCTGCTTAGATGTGCATTGTCGATTGCTGAAACACCACTAGTTTATGCTGGTGTTAAGTGGCTTAAGAGTAAATGAAAATAATTTTGGCTATGGTTTTATCTGTTGATGGCAAGTCAACAAAAGGGAAACAACAGAATCAGTCATGGGCATCTCCGGAGGACTCGAAACATCTTTCAAAATTAATCTCAGAGAATAATTTAATTTTAATGGGCGGTAAAACATATGAAAGCGCTAAATCTCATATGGAGCTATCTGATGATAAATTGAGAATCGTTGTTACTCATAATCCTGAGAAATATTCTGAAGATAAAGTTGAGGGACAATTAGAATTTGTTAGTGGAGAGGTTTCTGAAATTGTTTCTTATTTGGAAAAAAGAGGTTTCGAGAAAATGCTGCTACTCTCTGGTGAACATTTGAACAGAGAATTTTTTAAAGAAAATTTAGTTGATGAAATTTATTTAACCATAGAACCGAAATTATTTGGATCAGGGAATGGAATGATTAGTGAGCGAGATTTAGATGTGAGTCTGGAACTGTTAAGTTTGGATAAATTAAACGATCAAGGTACAATTCTTTTACATTATAAAGTTAACATATGATTGTCAAAGCCATTAAAACTCATATTATTACTGAAGAAGATAAAGATTTATTTAAGATCTTAGATCAATACATTACAAGTCTTGAGGAGGAATCCATTATAGTCGTGACATCTAAGATAGTTTCAATTTGTGAGGGGAGTATCTTAAAAATCGAGAAGGGAAAGAATGATGAGTTTTCCGCCAAAGAAAAATTAATTCAGGAAAATTCGCAGCTGTATTTGCCGAGGGCCAGCAGTAAATACAATATAAGTTTTACAGTAACTAATAATATTCTTTCAGCATCGGCAGGGATTGATGAATCGAACGGAAATGGATTTTATATTTTGTGGCCCAAGGATGCTCAGGAATCTACTAACAATATAAGAGAATATTTAACAAAAAAATATAACATAAAAAAATTGGGTGTGGTTATTACGGATAGCAAAACAACGCCATTAAGATGGGGAGTGACAGGAATTGCCCTAGCGCATAGCGGTTTTAAAGCTCTTAATGATTACATTGGCAAACCTGATTTATTTGGCAGACCTTTTGTTTATGAAAAGTTAAATATTGCTGATTCAATCGCTTCCGCTGCTGTTTTAGAAATGGGGGAAGGTAGTGAACAAACACCTTTGGCTGAAATTAAAGAAATTAAGAATATAGAATTTCAAGAGAGAAATCCATCTGAAGATGAATTGCAAGGATCTAAAATTTCTCTTGATGATGATTTATTTGCACCGTTTTTGAAGAATGTAGATTGGCAAAAAGGCGGAAGAGATTTGTAATTTAGGGCTCAAATATTTTATAAGGATTGTTGGGGTTTAATTTTTTCATAACTTCTAAACTGACGTTAAAAACCGGAATATTTTTAAGAGTTTTTCCTTGATGAGTTCCGTAATGGGCGTGGCCGTGGAATACCAAGTCAGCATTCAAATTATTAATTGGTGCGACTAGGTGGGTGGAGCCGAGGAAGGAGTAAATTTCTTCTGGTTCTCCGACACATGTTTCTTTGATTGGGCTGTAGTGCATTACGACTATTTTTTTCTCGGTGTTTAGTTGGGAGAGAAGGCTTTCCAGTTGAAGGGATTCATTTACTACTTCGTGGACATAAGCTTTTAAAGCTGGTTCGCCAAAAGCACTTAACATGTGATTATCAAATCCGCCGCCGAAACCTTTAACACCGACAAAACCAACTCCTTCTAATTCATATGGGCTTTCATCCAGGAAAATGAGTGAACCATCTTCTTTAAGGATTTTTCTAACTTCGTCATTTTGGTCGCTGGTGTAATCGTGATTGCCAAAGACTGCAGCAACTGGGATGTGAAGTTTTCGCAGGAGTTCTGCTAAGATTTTGGCTTCTTCGACAGTTCCCATGTTTGTTAAGTCACCGCATAGTAAAAGAATATCAGCAGTTTGATTTAATTCTTCGTAATTTTCAGAACCGATAAATTTTGAGTCGGCTTTTATATGGATGTCGCCAATGGCGGCAATTCTGATTTTTTTAAATACTGTTTTTTCCATTTAAGTTTAGGGTGATTGTATGAAATCCCCATTTGGCATCTATTTGATATTGGTCATGGGAGAGAAGGGGGCCTCTGGAAGTTTTATCCTTTGGTATTGGTAAGTCGAGTTGATGCTTCACCCTTTGAACTAATTCTTCCAACAGCCATTTAGGGATAATGCCTCTTTCAGATGGATAGACGAATCTGAAATTCATCAGTTGAGAGAATAATAATTCCCAATGAGACTCCATCATATTGAGAATTCTGTGCCAATCAATTATCGAACCTTGTTTTAGAATGATGTGATTAATATCGGCTCCATCGTATCGTTCACGGGCTTGAACATAAATACGAGCCAGGATCATTTCTTCGGGTGGAATTACCTTGACTTTAACCCCAAAAATTCTGGTACTGGGTGCGTTTTTAAACCAGCTGTCATCAACCTGCCATATTCCGGATGGGGTGCCGTAGATTAGATCCACATAATGTTTATCCTTATATACTTTAGCAATCCATCTAGAATCATGAGCTGTGACTTTAAAGCCTTCTTTTTTGAATATCTCAATAATTCTAGGGTAGTCACCAGCCTTGCAGAAGATATCTAAATCCTTAGTCGGGCGGGCAATGCCGGTATATTTCTTAATAGAATAAGTACCTCCAACCAAAAAGGGGATTTTACTGCCGGCTAAGGTTTTTAAGGCTTTTTGATAAAAAAGTTCTGCCTCAGTTAGGGAGGTTTTCATGAAGGAATGGTAAATTGCTGAGTACAGTTTTTGTTTAGAGAGTTGTAATGTTTTTGTAAGAATATGCGGTATTGCTGCGCAACACCTTTTCCGCTTTTGGCAGCAAAAGTGGAGCAAAAGCTGCTTGCAGAGAAGAATTTGCTAAAATTTTCGGTTAGCTAATCGGGGAACCTTGCCCCTTCGGCTTTTTTGCTAATCGCAAAAAACCGAAATCCCCTGATATCTCACCAAAAATTTCTTAACGCAAATTCTTCAATGCAAGTGTATTCTTATGGTCCAGGTTTTGTCTAGGATTTGGGTAAAATAATATGATATGATCGGGACTCAAATGGATATGAAAAATTTAGAAAATTTAGCAAAACTGGTTAGACGCTACATTTTAACTTCTACTACAGAAGCAGGTACAGGACATCCCACTTCTTCTTTGTCGGCAACAGATTTAATGGTAACACTCATGTTTGGTGGATTCTTTAAAAGCGATCTGGATAATCCTGAGAATATAAATAATGACAGGCTGATTTTTTCTAAGGGTCATGCGGCTCCTTTGTTCTACTCATTATATGCAGCTGCTGGAAAGGTGTCTGAAGATGAACTGAAATCTCTGCGCAAATTTGGAAGCCGGCTAGAAGGTCATCCGACTATGGAATTTCCCTACACAGAAGCTGCTACGGGATCATTAGGTCAAGGATTATCAATAGGACTGGGAATGGCATTAAATGCTAGAGCGGAAAAATTAAATTATAAGCAGAGCTTGAAAAGCTCGTCTGACTCGCTTTATAAAACTTATGTTTTAATGGGTGATTCGGAGATGGCTGAGGGTTCTGTTTGGGAAGCCATGGAAATAGCGACTCATTATAAACTGGATAACTTAATTGGGATTATCGATGTGAATCGTTTAGGGCAAAGAGGCGAGACTTTATTAGGTCATGATACAAAAACATATCAGCAAAGAACTGAAGCATTTGGCTGGAAAACATGGGTTATTGATGGTCATGATTTAGAAGAAATTGTTAATGCTTTTAAAGAGGTCTTAAAAGATAAAAGTGGAAGCCCAAAAATGATAATTGCAAAAACTCTTAAAGGGAAGGGCGTTTCATTCTTGGAAGACACTGATGGGTGGCATGGTAAGGCAGTTCCTTCAGATAGATTGGAAGAAGCGCTGAAAGAGATTGGAGAAGTTAAGACGAGTGTCGGGAAGGTGGAAATGCCAAGGAATAAGAAGGTGAAAGATGAAAAATTAAAGATTAAAGATATAAAAACAGAATATAAAACAGGAGATATGGTTGCCACCAGAAAAGCATATGGAAATATTTTAGTTAAGTTAGCAGAGGCAAATGATAAAGTTGTTGTTTTAGATGCTGAGGTAAGTAATTCAACAATGTCAGAGTCGGTTAAGAAGAAATACCCAGAAAGATTTTTTGAAATGTATATTGCTGAACAAAATATGGTGGGAGCAGCATTAGGGTTTTCAAGACGGGGGAAAATTCCGTTTATTTCAACATTTGCGGCATTTTTTTCCCGGGCGTTTGATCAAATCAGAATGAGTCAATATGCGAATCCAAATATTAAATTTGTTGGTTCTCATGCGGGTGTTTCTATCGGAGAGGATGGAGCTTCACAAATGGCGCTTGAAGATATTGCGATGTTTAGAACTTTGCATGATGGGGTGGTGTTATATCCATCTGATGGAGTTTCAACAGAAAAATTATCGGTACTTTCGGCGGAACACAAAGGTAATGTTTATATTAGAACTACTAGAGCCGAGACACCGGTTATTTATAATAGCGGTGAGGAATTTAAAATAGGAGGATTTAAAAAGCATGGGACAAGCATCAAGGGACAAGAATCAAGGATAGTTGTGATTGGAGCTGGTATTACTCTACACGAAAGTTTGAAAGCACAAAAAGAATTAGCTGAAGAGGAAATAGCTGTGGATGTGATTGATTTATATACGATTAAGCCAATTGATTCTAAGGAGCTTATGAAAGCTATTAATAATTCTCAGGCAATTATTACAGTTGAGGATCATTATGAAGAAGGCGGGTTGGGAGAAGCCGTTAGGAGTGCTTTATGTGAGGTAATGGTGCCGATACATTCACTGGCTGTCAGAAAAATGGCCCGTTCTGGAAAGCCGATGGAGCTTTTAGACTATGAGGAAATATCTGCTAAAGCAATAATAGAAAAAGTTAAAAGTATAAAATAGATGAAACCATATAATTTAAAAACAAAAATCTTTTTGGACGGCGGAGATCCGGAAGAAACAAAATTACTTATTAAAGAATTGGGATTTTTAGATGGCCAGACAACAAACCCGACTTTAATTTCTAAGAATCCTGAAGCTCAAAAACGTTTAGCCAACGGAGATAAATTTACAGAAGAAGAGATAATGGATTTCTATAAGAATGTTGTTTCGGACATTTCGGCAATAATCCCTGATGGTTCTGTTTCGATTGAGGTTTATGCTGATGATAAAACGACAGCTTCTGAAATGATGACTCAGGCGAGAAGAATGAATGAATGGATTCCGAATGCTCATATTAAATTTCCAACAACACAAGCAGGTCTTATGGCAGCAGAGGATTCAATAAGAAGAGGAATGAGCGTTAATATGACTTTGGTATTTACTCAGGAGCAGGCAGCAGCTGTTTATGCTGCAACGCGCGGTGCTATTAAAGGACAGGTGTTTGTATCGCCTTTTGTTGGGAGGCTTGATGATAGAGGTGAGAATGGAATGGATTTAATAAAGAATATTTTGAAAATGTACGAGTCTGGAGATGGTCATGTTGAAGTTCTAACTGCATCTGTTAGAAGTTTAGAACACTATAATGCTGCCCTGACCTTAGGCTCGGATATTATTACCGGTCCTTATAAATTAACTAAAGATTGGAAAACAAAAGGGATGCAGGTTCAGGAGACTTATACATATACGCCGAAAGATTTAAAGCCGATTGAGTATAAAGAGATTGATTTAAATAAAGACTATCAGGATTATGATATTAAACACGAGTTAACTGATGCCGGTATAGAAAAGTTTGCTTCGGACTGGAATGCTTTAATTAAATAATCCCTAATAATTCTATCTTGTTAAATTAATCGTCTGCTGAACTATTATTCTTGTAGTAATACTAATTATTTTGGTAATTAGATTAAATTCAATATAAATTTGAATTATTCGTTGAACTTTTATGTTATTGATGTATTGACACGTTAAGTGAAAAGTATTAAATTAGTATTAATTCAATAAGAATTAAGTTAAATAAATGAAAAATAAGCATAGCTTGCCAAATGGTAATATTAATTCATTCGAAACAACTCCACTCAAGAACTTTTTAGAAATCCCATATGACAATTTAGAAGAAATGAACTTAGCAGCGGCTATCAAAGCGGATACATTATCGGAAAAAATTATTCAAACTGAAACAATTGCCTATCTAAAAAAAGAATCTCGAATTAAAGCTGTGACAATTTGTTTTACAGATTTAGAGGGGCGATTGCACATGCTTGATTATGATAAGAAGTTTCTTTTGGATTCTTTATCAAATTTAACTTTTGATGGATCTTCTATAAGAGGTTTTTCTGCGCAGCATGAATCAGATTTGAGATTGGATATTGACTGGTCATCAATTAGACATTTACCTGCGGATGTATTTGGTCCTGGTAAAGTTATATTCTTCGCTAGTGTTTTAGATCGGGATAGAAAACCATATCCTTCTGATTTTAGGGGACAGCTTAAACTCGCAACTGAAGAAATGAAAAAGAAAGATGGACTTCAGGCATTTGCTGCAGCGGAGATTGAAGGGTTTTTAGTAGATGGGGTTTATGCTGAGCAAAATTTTAAGAATACGGGAGCTTTTAAACTTATTTCTTCTGGTGGATATTATCATTCTTTGCCTTTAGACAAGTTGCGCCAATTTATTGATAAATCCGCAGAAGCTCAAAGAGCGATGGGCTTTAGGAATGAAAAGGATCATCCGGAAGTTGCCCCTAGTCAGTTTGAGATGAATTTTTCATATTCAGAAGTTGTGAGAGCAGCTGATAATATTCAGCTTTATAAATTAGTATGCAGACAAGTTGCCAGAAATATGGATATGACTGCAACGTTTTTACCGAAGCCAGTTGTAGGGATTAATGGTTCAGGGATGCATACGAATTTTTCCTTAGGAAAAAACGGTAAGAATATTTTCTTTGATCCAAAGGGTCAGGATGGTTTATCAAAAATTGCCTGGGATTTTATAATGCGACTTTTGAATCACGCGCCAGAGATCTGTTTAGTTTTTAATTCTTCGGTTAATGCGTATCGCAGACTTGATCCTCATTTTGAGGCTCCAAATCAAATAAAAGTTTCACCAATAGATAGAGGTTCAATGATAAGAATTCCGGTGGGTAATGAAAAAACAGCCAGAATTGAAGTCAGGTCTGTTGCGCCGGATGCAAATCCGTACATGGTTTTATACACAATAATCAAAACCGGACTTGAGGGAGTTAAACTTGAAAAAGATGAGGATAAAAGAGAAAGAGCTAGATTTTTACCAGATAATATAAATGATGCGATTAAATTATTTAAATCAAGTGATTTTATATCTTCAATATTTGGGGCGGATAATAAAGATAAATTTATTAGTTTTAAACAGGGGGCGGCTGATAGAAGTCCAAAAGCTCTGGGCACATTTGTAAAAGAATCAGAGATTATTTATCACCATGAAGTAACTAATCAAGTTCTTTGGAATGATTTTTAGACAATTAAAATATCTAAATCCGTTGAGATTTGAGGGCCTGGCGGTTAACTTAGAAATCAGCGGATTTAGTTTAAGTAAGCAGCACTCGTTAATTTCTCACAATGGCACAAGGTAATATTTGGAAAAAAGTACAGAATCTACTTAGTGAAACGGCAAAAAAGCTGGAATACGACCCTCTTCTTTTATCGATGCTTTCCGAACCAGACCGAATAGTTGAGGTGTCTATACCTCTAAGAATGGACAGCGGGGAGATTAATATTTATAAAGGTTATCGAGTTCAACATAACAATATCCGTGGTCCGTATAAAGGAGGTCTGAGATACCATCCAGCTGTTGATATTAATGAAGTAAAAGCTTTGGCTTTTTGGATGACTATGAAGAATGCTGTAGTTGATGTGCCTTTTGGAGGGGGGAAAGGAGGAATTACTGTTGATCCGAAAATGTTAAACGCGGGTGAAATTGAAAGACTGACCAGATCATTTGCTAAAAAAATTTCACCAATAATAAGTCCTGATTTAGATGTGCCAGCCCCGGATATTAATACGAATGGTCAAATTATGAGTTGGATATCTGAAGAATTTGGCGAGTATTTGAAATCATCGAATTCTAATCGTAAAACCGATTTAAATTTTATTAAAGCAGTGGTGACTGGAAAGCCGTTAGACGAAGGGGGTTCAGAAGGCAGGGTCGAGGCTACAGGTCTTGGAGGGGCCTATGCATTAATGGCTGTACTAAAAACTCTTGATAAAAAACCCCAGGATATGACTGTAGCTGTTCAAGGGTTTGGTAATGTGGGATCAAATGTGGTTAAGTTTTTGTGTGAACTAGGATTTAAAATTGTGGCAGTAGCCGATGTTGCCGGCGGATTCTATCTGGAAGATGGGATAAGAGATTATGAGAAAATCGAAAAGCAATTTAGTACGACAAGAAGTTTTAACGGGATAGGAACCCCGATAAATACTCAGGAGATATTAGAACTTGAAGTTGATATCCTAGTTCCAGCTGCGATTGAAGAAGTTATCACAAAGAAGAATGCTTACAATATAAAAGCAAAGATTATATTGGAAATGGCAAATGGACCGACTGATTTTGAGGCAGATAAAATATTAACCAATAAAGGAGTGCTAATTATTCCTGATATTCTGGCTAATTCAGGCGGAGTTGCGACAAGTTTTTTTGAATGGTTTCAGAATATTAATGATGAGAAGTGGGATAAGAATAAAGTTTTAGGTAAGTTAAAAATTAAGATGGAAAAGGCAGTTGAAGAAGTAATAGCAATTTCTAAGCTTCATAAAACTTCACTCAGAGAGGGAGCATATATACTAGCTTTGCAGAGAATACAAACTCAGTGGGTGAAGACGCGTGACAAAAGAGATCTTTTTTAGACTTTTAAGAAATAGCCGACGACTAGACCAATAGCTGTGGCTGTGCCTCCAATAAATAACAGCTCGATAGCATTATTTAAAGGTTTTTCACCTGTCATCTTTCCTCTTATAAAGCCAACTATGAATAAACCAAGCAGAGCAAGAGCGACTCCAATATACGAAGATTGGGGAGGTCCAAAGATTATGACCGGAATAATTGGAATAAGTCCGGCACCTAAATAAGCAAAAAACATAATTAGTGCTCCGATGAGTAAGCTATCAGTGTGTTTGCCAGTCTTATCCATTTGGTGGACGGCTTTTTCTGAGGAATATTGCCCAGCTGCCATAGAGGAGGCCTCAACGCTAACGGCCACCAGGCTGGCTAGTATAACAATGGCTTTGTCGTTTACACCGGCACTAATACCAACGACAACTCCGGTAGTTGAGACGAGTCCGTCTTGAAGTCCGAAAAATGCACTTCTAATATAGTCTTCATGGAGATTTAATTTCATCTTTTAAATTGTAGTTCATCGAAGAAGTTTTTAAAATGGCTAAACTTTCATTATTAAATAGTTTCTTTTTCGATGAGGCTTAATCTTTTGAAGTGAAAGATTCTATTAATTATAAAGATGCCGATAATTACAAAAAACCAGGAGAGTTTGGCTACAAGCGGGTCGATAAAAACTAAGGGAATCGAAAATAGGAAAACCATCGGGGCAATTAAGAATCGACTTGAATAATATAAGATGTGGCGGCGGCTTAAATTAATATCGATTAAACGATGTTTGAAACTGGCATATATCCAAATAGAAGCTAGTAAGAATCCGACTAGGGCAAGTGAGGCGCTGTAGAAAACGACGATGATATCGGAATTGCTGTATTCTCCAAAAAGATCGACGGGAAAAGGAATAAAAGATAAGAAGATAAGAAAAATCACATTCAACCAGATAATCACCTGATCAAATTTTTTTACCAGAGCAAAAATGGCGTGATGGGTTAACCAGTAATAACAGATGATTAAAAAGCTAATAATATTTGCAAAATAAGAAGGCCACAAATTAAAAAGTTCAAAAGATAAACGAGCAGAATTTAAATCTTCAGGTGAAATGTTTGGCAGATCAATTTTTAAAACAAGAAGAGTGGCGGCAAAAGCGAAGACACCATCCGAGAAATTAAAGACGCGGTCAGTGCTTATTAAATTTTCAACTGATTGGAGAATTTTCTTGTCAGGTTTTTCGTCCATTAGTATTGTTTAGTTAAAGTTTGATTAAAGGGCGAATTTATTTTATTCATGCTGCTATCGAGCATGGTTAGATCTCCGGAGTCTTCGATCTGAAAATAATTTGTTTGAGAACCATCTTCTGGGGAGAGCTTTAGAATGTTGTTAGTTTGGAGCCATTTGCCTTGGACCTGAAAAGGCTTCTGAGATTTTTCCAGATAGACATCCTCTAAAATATAAGAGCCGTCTTTGGCAATAATAAGTGTTTCTGTGATACCTGGACAGTCAGCGCAGGGGAGATCGCCTTTATAAATTCCGTCAATACTTTTTAGAGTAATTATTGGGCTAGGGGAAGGTTGAGTGGTTACAGACTGAGGGGACTTTTGATAGAAAGCGCTGAGGCAAAATATGACAGCAGCAAGTAGTAATGCAATTAATAGAAGTTTTTTAGATACTTTTAGTTTTTTGGCGGCCATTAATTAATAGTAGATAGTTTAAGTGTTGATGTAAATACATTCCGTTTGTATAATTTGAATCATGAATATGTTTAAACCTACTGAGGCAAAGACTCCTGAAGAGTATATAAACCTGGTGCAGGATCCTGACAGAAAAGCTGAGATTGTTAAGCTTGACGCACTAATTAAAAAAGCAGTCCCTGATTTGAAACCGTTTATTCTGGCCGGAATGATTGGATATGGCAAATTTAACTATAAATATAAAAGTGGTAGAGAAGGAGAATGGGGAGTTATAGCTCTTGCTTCTCAAAAAAATTATATTTCTGTTTATATTTGTGCGACTGATGGTGAGGAATATATTGCTGAAGACTATAAGCATAGCTTGCCAGCTAAAGCTGGTAAATCGAAATTGTCTAAAGTAAATATTGGCAAATCTTGTATAAGATTTAAGAGGATTTCGGATATTGATCTGGGGGTTTTGGAAGAGGTTATTAAAAAGGGTGCGAGGGTGATGAAAGAAGGTAAGTCGACAATTTATCAGAACTAAGTTTTCTGGATTCCGGATCGGATTCGGGTAGACATATAATTTAAGCAGTTTCTCAGGTTTAGTTATTATTTTTAAATGATGGGCAAAATCAGATTTGGATTATTACTTATACTCATAGTTTTAGTTTCCGGAGGTTTTTACTTTTTTAGAAACCAGCAAAAAGTTACAGATAATGTGCAAAATGCTACCCAAAGCCTGAGTGATGATTTTGGGCAAATGCCAAGACAACCTCACTCTTTGTCTATTGAGGCTTTGAGAAGTGGTGATTATCCAGGATCTGATTTAGTAGTTGAGCAGGAATTACCAAATGGATCTAATTATTCCAGAAAAATTGTATCTTACAGATCCGAAGGGCTGAAAATCTATGCTTTGCTGACAGTCCCTTTAGCTGATGCTCCTGAAGGAGGGTATCCGGTGATTGTATTTAATCATGGATATATACCGCCTGCTGAGTATAGAACAACTGAAAAATATATCGCTTATACAGATGCTTTTTCGCGAAATGGTTATGTTTTGATAAGACCTGATTATAGAGGGCATGGAAATTCTGAGGGTCAAGCTACAGGAGGGTATGGATCAAATGGTTATACTATTGATGTTTTAAATGCATTGGCATCTATTAAAAGATATCCAGGGGTTAATACTCAAAAGATTGGGATGTGGGGTCATTCTATGGGAGGGTTTGTAACTTTAAGAAATATGGTTGTTTCAAAAGATATCAAAGTCGGAGTTATTTGGGCGGGTGTTGTTGCATCTTATGATGATCTTTTAAATAACTGGAGGAGGAGATCACCAATGCCTTCACCGTCACTTTTGCCGGGGAATACAAATAATGGGAGAAGTTGGAGGAATACTTTAGTTGCAGAATATGGTGAACCTGGAACTAACAGAGAATTTTGGGATTCGATATCTGCCAATTCTTATTTAAATGATGTTTCAGGGCCAATTCAAATTCATCACGGGACTGCTGATACTTCTGTTCCGTTAATGTTTTCTGAAAAACTTGATGCTCAGTTAAAGACAGCTGGCAAAGAATCAGAACTATTTGTTTATCAGGGAGATGATCATAACATCGCTAATAATTTAGGAGTTGCTTTAAATAGGTCTGTGGCTTTCTTTGATAAGTTTTTAAAATAGTCCTAATTTCCTCACCACACTGTAAAAATGTGGCTCCACACCTTTACCACCCTTAAAAAGTGTGGTGTTTCGTGCGTAAAGTGTGGTGCCCACACTTTTAGTTAAGAGAGCTTAAGGCCTCCTGGGCAGCTGTTAGATTTTTATTATATTGGAGGGCTTTTTGAAATTCTGTTCTAGCGGCTTCTTTATTTCCTTGTTTTAGATAAATATTACCTTTTAAAATATATAACTCGGAATATGCGCGGTTGTGATAACCCAAAATTTGGTCTGAGATTTGGATTACGCGGTTGTAATTGCCTAACTGGTAATACGCGAGGATCGGTTCGATTTGGTACCAGAGAGTTCTGAATGGTAATCTGGACTGGACTTTTTCAAATTCTTCAACTGATTTTTGGTAGTCGCCGAGTTTGTAATAGGCGACTGATAAATTAAATCCGGCGGTGTAATCGTTTGGGTTCTCTAAGATTTTTTGTTTTGAAAGGTCAACTGCTTTTTTCCAGGCAATTTTTTCATCTAAATCTTCACCGATAATTTGTTTTGCTATAGATAATTTATTTTCAGGAACAAGAACCAAATATTGATAATTAAATTTGTCCCAGATTCTATCAAATGAGTCATAAGAATATCTTAAATTTTTGCCTTGTAAAGAATCGTCTTGGATAAATTCATTTGTAGTATCGTCATAACCTTTAATAATTCTGTAGTGGCCGATGTCGTCACCTTCTTTCAGCCAGGTGCGGGCAACGACCGGAATATCACTGGCAATAAATTTTTTAATAATTTCATTATTGCCGTTAGGTCTTAAAAAAGGAGTTAACCCATATTCTTTTGATTTTTCTGCAACTTCCTCAAGTGTTACTGATTTATCATCATTGTCGCCGCCAGGGATTTGATAGGGTCTTAATTCTTCACCTAATTGGGCTTGGGATTTGTTAACACCATAATATGAAAGGGCCATAGATAAAGCAGCAGGGCCGCAATTATTGTAGGTTTGGAAAATATGATAATCATTAGTTAAAGTTTTGGATTGAGGAACATTTAACGGAATTGGCGCGGGTGATGGGGGAGTAGTGGGGATGATTGTCGGAAGTGTTGATGCGATTGTTTCTACTAAAGACTGAGGATTTGTAAGGGGTGAATTATCTGAGGTTTGCGTTCTGGTCAAGCTGACAGTAAAATATCCGACAGCTCCAAGAATTAATAGAATGATAATTATTATTTTGAGCATTGATTGATTTTAACAGATGTTAAAAACTTTAGGATTAACTTTTATATTTATAGTTCTCTTAGGGCTGGCGTATTTTCAGAATGCTCAAATCAATAGTGGTAATGGTTTTTCATTGCAACCCAAGAAAGAATACTGGTTTGTTTTAAATAGAAAATCAAATAAGGAGCTTTTGTATTTTGGGGAAGCAGGGAATAAGGATAGTAGTGCTTTGGTTAAAACTTTTACAGTTAAGAGTGGAATTCCAGGCCAAAGACCGACTCCGCTACCCGCGCTTTTGGGACGTGAATATTGGTTAATAACCGCTGAATATGAAACTTTTGAAAATCCTGAAACTGCGCCTTATTTTCTAGCACTTGATATTCCAGTTTCAGAAGAGGCGCCTTTTGGTCCAGAGCCATATGATGAATGTAATGGGCAATGCAATTGGGAGTTACCTGGAGCCTTTGGGCTTCATGGAAATAATGGAGATCCTGAAAAACTGGCGGAAGGTAATCCCGGAAGTTCAGGTTGTATAAGACACACTGCTGAAGATATTACTTATTTATATAATCTTCTTGACCTCAATAATTCTCAGGTAAGGTACTATGTTTATGATATATAATGCTTCTAATGACTAGAGTTTTACTGCCTTTGATAATTGTTGTCGGTTTGTTTTTAGCTGCGGGATATTACTTCTTAAATCATCAGGGTGTTGTAGCGCCAATCCCAACTCCTTTGGCTCAGGGTAAAGTTTGTGAACCTGATTCAATGGTATGTGAAGACGGGACTGTTTTGAAAAGAGAAGGTCCTAAATGTGACTTTCCACCATGTCCCGGTTATGACTCTACAAGTTCAGGAGTGATGCCAAATTATTCTCCTGTGCCAAATGCTTCTTCTGAAGGGGTAAGTATAACTATCTCAGGAGTAACAATTTGTTTACCGCATAAAAATACAAGTGGTCCACAGACTTTAGAATGTGCTTTGGGGCTAGAAGGGGATGATGGAAATAATTATGGACTTAATGATCCCGGATGGAAGTTTTTAATCGGAACCGGGAATGGAGTTAAGGTTGAGATAACTGGGACTTTAACCCGGAAGGGTGACTCAAAGTATGATAGCGCAGGAATTATAGAAATTGAGAATCTGACTAAAAAGTAATCTTAAAATTCTAAACTGGAGATCATTATTTCTGCAGTTTTAATAAAATCAGAGCTGCTGTTTTCGGGTTCATAAGTCATATTAATTACTTCTAAATATTCGGTTGGTGATTTTTGAAGATATATAAAATCCCCTTCACCCAAACTGTCTTTACGGAATTGGAAAGCTGTGTGAGTCCCGTACTTTTTTTCTATAACATCGGTGATAGATTGAGTCGTTTCAGCATTTTTCATTTCTAGATGCTGAGC
Source organism: uncultured Gammaproteobacteria bacterium (assembly GCA_964392925.1). GTDB lineage: Bacteria > Patescibacteriota > Microgenomatia > Daviesbacterales > UBA10151 > JACPKO01. The sequence goes on along the minus strand of CAYMRP010000002.1, from coordinate 12,271 downwards.
GTCAGCGAACTGACGAATTGTTTTGCCGTCTAAGGGGCCACTTTTAATCATCAATACTAGCCCATCATATAATTCTGTTCCTGTACTTTGAGTGGGTCCAAGTTTAATCAAACGATCTCCTTCAGGATTGGTATCTGTTTGGAAATCTGCAGGGTGATAGATAGTGAAACCGTATTTTTTTGAAGTGTAGGGAATCCAGTCTTCAGGAATTTTAATTTGTGGCTCAGCCATAGGTTTAATAGACGGCGAAGAGGCAGTTATAGATTGATTTTCCTGAACTTTAATCTCACGATTGTTGTAAAGATAAAAACCGGCCAAGATCACTATTACGATCAGAACAAATGAAGTAATCATTGCAAGTAATCTCATTATTAGAATATAAACTACTTAAGTAAAATTTATGTAATAAAAGTTTCTTACAGAGATTTGTTATAATTTTTTTATGAAAGTGTTCCTTGGGGTTGTTGTAATTGCCTTGATTATATTTGGCGGGTTTCTATTTGTGAGGTCGCAGGAACCATCGCCAGAGAACTCTCAACCATCAGGTAAAAGTTTAGTTAACGCTAAATCTCAGAATATAAATCCAAGTCCGAGTCCGTTTCTTTTTCAGGAGTTAACGGTTCCATATCTAAGAAATATTGAATATTTAAGCAAATTAGGGGAGCTCAGAAGTTATAGAGATAATGCCAGCTATAAATCATATTTAACTAGTTATATTTCTGAAGGACTTAAAATCAACGGTCTTTTAACTGAGCCAAAAGGAGAAAAACCAGATAAAGGTTGGCCGGCGATAATTTTTATTCATGGTTATATCCCACCAGCATCGTATAGAACTACAGAAAAATATATTGATCATGTTAATTATTTAGCTCGGAATGGGTTTGTGGTTTTTAAAATTGATTTGAGGGGTCATGGGGACTCTGAAGGAGAGCCTGGTGGGGGTTACTATTCATCGGATTATGTAATTGATGCGCTTAATGCTTATTCAGCACTGCAAAATTCAGGATTTGTTAATCCAGAAAAAATTGGATTTTGGGGGCATTCGATGGCGGGGAATGTAGTACTTAGAACTATGACTGCAAAACCAGAAATACCAGCTGCCAGTATTTGGGCAGGGGCTGGTTTTACTTATACCGATTTAAGAAAGTACGGTATTCAGGATGGTAGCTATCAACCTCCGACAAACCAAACAGAAAGACAAAAAAGAAGACAATTATTGAGAGAGACCTATGGGGAACCTGATAGTGGTAACCCTTTTTGGAAGTTAGTTGCACCAACTGATTATCTTGGCGATCTAAAAGGGGCTATCCAGTTAAATCATGCAGTGAATGATGATGTGGTAAATATTGGATACAGCCGGGATCTAAATCAGGTTCTGGGTAACACACAGACTCCACATGAATTAAATGAGTTTCCAGATGGAGGACACAATATTAGTAACCCGGGATTTACTCCGGCAATGCAAAAAACTGTTGAATTCTTTAATAAGTACCTAAAATAACAGTTTCTTCGTTAGTCTTTATCTCTAAGAGCTTCATATTTATATACTACTTTATTAATAGTAATTACTTTTAATATTTAAGTACTTCCCTTATGATAGCAATATGAATAAATGGAAGAAGTTAGCAGAAAATGAAATAGTGGATAAAACAATTAAAGCTTTGGGGCTTAATGGTATCAATGCAATTGTTGTAGAAAATGGTGAGGAAGCGAAAAAGAAAGCTTTGGAGATAATCCCTGAGGGTGCTGAAGTTATGAATATGACTTCTGTGACTGCTGATTCAATCGGACTGACTGATGAGATTCTTAATTCAGGGAAATATGATGCTGTTAAGAATAAGTTGATGAAAATGGATCGCAATACTGACAGTCTTGAAATGCAGAAAATGGGTTCTGCACCAGAGTGGGCTGTTGGGTCAGTACATGCTGTGACTGAAGATGGAAAAGTAGTTATTGGATCAAACTCCGGAAGCCAATTGCCAGGTTATGCATACGGAGCAGCTCATATAGTATGGATTGTTGGAACACAGAAGATTGTTAAAAATTTGGATGAAGGAGTTAAGAGAGTTTATGATCATGTTTTGCCACTTGAGTCAGAGAGAGCTATAAAAGCTTACGGCGTTGATGGATCATTTGTTAGTAAAATGCTGATAATAAATAAAGAGAATGTTAAAGATAGAATTACTCTGATCTTTGTTAAAGAGTTGTTAGGATATTAAGGAGTTCCAAATAATCCGATAAACCCGACAATAATTAAATAGAGTGCTATAAAATAATTTAAAAACTTCGGAAATATTAGAATTAAAATTCCAAAAAGTAGAGACATTACCGGGCTGAGTGATGCAATTGTCATTGTCATAGTTTTCTTTTCTTAATACATATTAAACCGGTAATGTAAGCTCAGCATTAAAATTAGGTTAGAAATCTGATAGAGTTAATTACTGATGATAAAGTTTGGCGTGCTTCTTTTTATATTGATAGCCGGATTAATTTTTCTAGGGCCGATTGTGTTTAAAGAGTATTCGATTCGTGATGCTAGTAACCCTGCTGATGATGAGTCAAAATTTCATCAATTTCTAACAGCTTTAACTCCTTCAGTCGGGCCTGAGGTTATCAGAGAGGGACTAGCTTTAAAAAGTGGTTTAGTAATTGATGTGAGGAATGAAGATGAATATGACGAGAGCCATATTCCAGGCGCTACAAATATTCCGGAGCAGGATCTTTATAAAGAGATCGGTGAAAAATTTCCTAAAAAGAATACATTAATTTATTTATATGACAATACAGGTTATGGAAGTGGTGCAGCTACAAGGCTTTTGATTAGTATGGGGTATGAGCGAGTTTTTAATATGGAAGGCGGATTTAATAAATGGAAAACTTTTGGATATCAAGTTGAGAGTCTTTACTCCTTTCCAGAATAGCTCGGCAATATTCTTTCCGGATTCTTACTCAATTTAAGTTTAATTTTAAATACTGTTCAGTAGTATAGCCAGTATATGATGGTTGATTTAGCTTTTGGACTTAATTATTCATTTAATATCATGAAGAAGCAGGATGAGGACAAAACAGATAAAGGCGAAATTTCTGAAATCATCAAGAAGCTACTTAAGAATAAAATGGAGGTAAGTAAATGAATACAGTAATTGGTGTTTTTCAAGACCGGTTTGATGCAGAGGCTGCAATTGATGAGTTAAATGAAATGGGTTTTAATCCGAAAGATGTTTCAGTTGTAGTTAAAGAAGGGGTTGAAGTTACAAAACAGGCTGGTACAAAAGGTGGAAGTGTTGCAGAGGGAGCTGTTTCCGGGGCTGCAACTGGAGGTGTGCTTGGAGGGTTAACAGGACTATTAATAGGTATTGGGGCTTTGGCAATTCCAGGAGTTGGGGCGTTTCTTGTTGGAGGTCCTATTGCAGCAGTGCTTGGACTAACGGGTGCGGCCGCAATGACAATATCTGGAGCTACCACCGGTGCGCTGGCTGGAGGGTTAGTTGGGGGTTTGATTGGACTTGGAGTTCCTGAAGAAGTAGCAAGAGTTTATGAGCAAAGAGTTAGAGAAGGAGCAGTGCTGTTGGCAGTCCCGACAAATACTGAAACAGGAGAGACTGAAGTAAGGAATGTTTTTAAAGATTATGATGCTGATCAAATTAGAACTATTCAAGGAATGAATGCTTCCCGGGAGTTTTAGTTCCGGCGGAAGGTATTTTCAAATATTTTTAAAGGAGGTTCACAACTATTCCCAAAGGTAAACATTTAAGAGGCGTGTCTGATAAAGAGCAACGCCAGTACGAACATATTAAAGAATCAGCTAAAAAGTCAGGTAAGTATGGCAATAGAGCTGAGGAGGTGGCAGCCAGAACAGTGATGAAGCAACACGGAGAAGAGAAACACACTAAAGGCAGGTAAAAATTTCTTCCGAGAATCTTACTAGTTTTTGCTGTGTTATTGTCGGTCAGATTTTAAAATTGATGTTCATAAATGAAAGGGGGTGAGGATAATGGCAAATAATAAAACGAGCAGCAAACAGCAGGGCTTCCAGAATGATCCGTTTGTGGGAAGCGATGATGATGCGGCTATGATTGTTAATCTTGATGATGCCGAGGAAACTACTTCTTCAGGACGCGGTCAGCAGGGTTTTGCTTCCATGACAAAAGAGAAGCAAAGAGAGATTGCTTCTAAGGGTGGAAAAGCAGCTCATGCACAGGGAACTGCGCATGAATGGAATAGCAAAGAAGCGGCTGAAGCAGGAAGAAGAGGAGGGCAAAGCAGAAGTTCTTCCAGCGATAATGAATAGCTGTTTTCAGGGATAATTTCCATGCAGGAAAATTTTATTCCCAAAATTTAGATAATTTTCTGCGGGTGATTCAGAAGTAGGGTTGCCCGCAGGATTTTATTTGCCGATTCTTTAGCCATTAATTTTTTAGTTAAGTCGATTGTGATTTTTAATCCCTTTATCAATAATTCAAGATCTTTATTTCCAGTGTCAATCCATATTTGAAATGTGCCGTATGGATTCTTCTGCCAGTTCCAGGATGTTATCCCGTTAAAAACTGCAGATTTGGCGCCGTTTTTAATTTTTAAAGCGCACAAGTTATCTATTAGAATATGTTCAAATAAATGGCCGATTTCTGTTTGCCTTACTTCAACTGCAAAAGGAAGATTTTTCTCATTAAAGCATTGAGTGTTTAAAACTCTTGGGTAGTATTCTTGGAGGAAATTTAAAGTGTGGGGAATGTCATAAGTGTTTATTGTTGGTCCGTGAACTGTCATATCAATTACGGCGGCTTTGCTTGCCTGGCGAATTTTTAAATCAAAAAGAGAAGATTTATAAGACAGTTTTTTGATCATTTTTTACAGTATACTTACGGGATTTTTACAATGCAAGCACAGCAGTATGTAGATTGCCAGATAAACCTATCTTGCAGATTTCTTACATGACTTTAACTACACGCTAATAATAGATGAGTATGATGATTAAGAAAGTGAGGTGAGGTTTAAATGGATTTTCTATTATGGATTGTACTTGGTGCAGTCGCAGGATGGATTGCTTCTATCATTATGAAAACTGATGCAAGTCAGGGACTCCTAGGAGATATTATTCTAGGGATTATTGGAGCATTTGTTGGAGGAATGATTTTTAATTTCTTTGGTGCATCAGGAGCAACAGGCTTCAATCTATACAGCCTAATGGTTGCTATAATTGGTGCTGTTATTTTGATTTATCTGGGAAGAATGTTTCTTCACAGAAGAGTTTAGATATTATTTAAATTAATAGACTAAGCAAGTCGCTAGTATCCAGGGGGCAACTCCTGGATATTTAGTATTAAAAGGAACAACCCTGCGATGCATGAACGTTTCTTTTGTTAGACAAAAGGAACTCTTTTGTTAGACAAAAGGAACTCTTTTGTTAGACAAAAGTAATATTTTTGTAAGAATTGAGGCTAATTGATAGTAAGAAGTGTTGATATTTTTTGCTTTTTGAGTAAGAATTAGATCCTATAAATAATATATGGGTGCAGAAATAGGTAAGGGAATAATTTCGGTGGATATGAGTGGAAGTTGGCTTAAGGAGCAGGAAGGAGTTGTTGCCCCGGCCACACCGGTAAAAGATCTTCCGCCAGAGTGGTTTATAGATAAAGCAATGAACTTAGCATATAAGCGTGCAGTATCTTTAGATGAGTATATACATGAGGTTTTTTCTGATTGGAGAAGGCCAGCGGCTTCTGTCAGTGAAGCTATTAAAAGATCAAGAAATCAAGATTACTGGAGGGTTTTGGGTAGAGATGATATTCAAAGGGCTGATTTAAGAGATGTTAATCCTGATGATTTTGCTCATCTTAGAGGAATGAAGGTTAATGAGACAGTCACCGAGGATCTTAGAATGCTTAAAGATAAATATGATTTATATGTTGGTTCAGGTATAGACTACAACGCGCATAACGGAATATTGGTTCAGTTAGGCCAGAATGCTGACTTATTAACAGCGATGGTTTTAAGAAGAAGTAGAGCTGATACAGGAGTTGAGGTTAAAATGGCTATGAATTTTTGGATGCAAAGCAATAAGCCAAGAGGAGCGTTGGTTGCCAACTTAGAAGATTGTGTTAACACAGGATTAACATTATCCGGATCAAGTGACCTGGTAGCTATGGTTCATCCTGCGCCGCGTAATTTAGATGATTATGTATCTGTAATCCCATCACATATCAGAGTGAATACTGGTCGAATGACTTGGGGACAAAGATTAACGGAGGTTTTGCCACACTAATATGGATATTTTAGAAAAAATTTATAAAGCAGGGCTCAAGTTACTTGATCCTTTGGATACACCGACTCTTTATGAGGCGATTGCTTATGAAGCGGTTAATTTGGTGAAGGGGGATGAAGGGAGGATTTTGCTGCGGGAAGAGGGCCAGTTTAAATTGGCTTACGGGTTTCCGGAGATTGCAAAGCATGTACAAGTGCGTAAAAAAGGATTTGCATATGAGTCTTATACAAAACGGAAAGCGTTTTTGGTTGATATGTCAAAGTACCCAACAGTTCATCAGGATCTTAGTAAAAGAGGTATAAAATCTATTTTATTTATTCCGCTGTCTTATAAGAAAGAGACTTTAGGAGTGTTGGTTGTTCAATCATATAAAGATAAGAAGTTTACTGAAAGGGAATTGGATATTTTGAAACTTTTTGGATCTCTTGCATCACAGGCGATCAGGAGAACTCAGCTTTATGATGAAGTAAAAAAAGCTTTGGATGTTCGGGATATGTTTATTTCGATGGCAGCTCATGAACTTAGAACTCCTTTAACAACGATCAGTGGATATGCACAGCTTTTACAATTAAAGATGAAGGCTGAAGACGGAATTACGAAAGTCTGGATGAATGAAATGTTTAATGAAGTTCAGAGATTAACGCTTCTTGTTAAAGAACTTCTTGAAATTAACAGGATAAAAGCCGGAACACTTCAATACACTTATAAAGAATCCAATATAAATGAAATTGTCGACAGATCAGTTAAAACAATTGAGTTTGGTTATCCTAAGAAGAAAATTGTTTTAGATAACAGACTTGGGGATGATGATGTTGTAATTGGGGACTTTGATAAATTGCTGCAGGTTATGAATAATGTTTTGGAGAATGCTGCCAAATACACACCCGATGAGAAGGAAATTAAATTAACAGTTTGCAAAAGAAATAATCAATTAAGAATTATTGTTAAAGATAAAGGAATTGGAATTCCTTCAAAAGATTTACCGGAAATTTTTAAAGGATATGTTCAGGGCAAGAATCACACTAGAGAAGGTTTAGGATTGGGGTTATTTTTGGCAAAAAGTATTATAGATAAGCATCATGGTGATATAATCGTACGTTCAAAAGAAAAGAAGGGAACAACGGTAGAAATAAGGCTACCTAGAGTGAATATATGAGTATAGACCGACATCCAAATAATAGAAGTGCTGAATTCGCGCAAATTCTCGTTCCCACTCTGAATACTCAAGCACAGGCAATAATAGAGCAAAGGGCGGGATTGCATGGTGTGACAGAGGATATGCTGAGGTTTTATAGAGAACAGCCTTTAGGCCTTTTAGATGATCCATTAACAAGAAGAGTTATTAATAAATCTTTAGCTCATATGACAGCTCATCCTTCTATTACGACTGTTCAGGAATTTAATGGTGAGGGGGGTGGTGTAGGAAAAACTACAAGAGCTTCGCGTCTTTTAGCCCGAGTTAATTTTGATCCAGTTTTTGTAGCCGATTTTATGGCGCAGACTGATCATATTCCTGAAGCACAATATGCAGCTATGACGATAGCGGGTCAAAATATGCAAAAAGAATATGATAAAGATGGTAATCAGCTAGTGGATAAAACTGCTCCTAATTGGACTGCTGATCATCTATTAAGGCTAAGAAATAGAGTAGAGGGGGTTGTAGCTGTTGCTGCTTCAACAACAAGAATTCAAGAAATGAACCGAGAGAAATTTCCAGATAAAAAAATTGCAACGATGTTAGTCTTTGAAGATTTAACAGGCTTTGCAGCTAGGAGACCATTTTTGGCTAATAGAAGGAATCAATTTGCAGTTTACATCACTACTAATTCTGAGGCTCAAAGTAATGCCTCTAAACAAAGGGAGCATAACGAGCGTTCGGATGTAGAGCTTGGAAGCTTATACCAACAAAATGGTCAGATGGTTGTGGATAAGCCGACACTAACCGGTACTGATGCGCTTGATTATATGGGTAATGATGCGAGTAGAGAAAGAGCCTTTCATAGGATGAATGATATTTTGATGGTTCCAGAGGTTAGAGACTATATTATTAATGTTAAAGGGGTTAGAAATTATAATTATTCTGATTTGAGAGATGAAGACAATTTACGATTTAGGAACATAGTAGTTTTGCGTGAATTTTATAGTATGCGTCTTTTAGAAAGAGGCTTTGCAAAGGGTCATGGAGTAGTTGTGGATAATCCGACAAAAACTGATCTTCCTTATAATCTGCATTTAGTAAGAGAGTTTGCTATGGATACGACAGAGTTTGTTAGTTGGAATCCGAAAGCAGCTTAAGAATTAATCCTTGATCATGTATCCAAATCCTCTGACGGATTTGAGGAGTTTTTCTTTGTGATCGTCGTCGATTTTCTTTCTTAAGTAACCCATGTAAACATCGACAACTCTTGTTTCAATATCAGGGGAATATAACCAGACTCTGTTTAAAATCATTTCGCGGGTTAAAATTCGGCCTTTATTGTTCATTAAATATTCCAGTAATTTAAATTCCTGAGGGGTCAGGTGAATTGATTTACCGGCTCTGGTGACTTCGAATGATTTATTATCAAGTTCCAGATCACCAACTGCCAGTTTACCAGAATTATCTTCGTTGCCTCTTAAGCGGGCCTTAATGCGGGCTAAGAGTTCATCGGCAACGAAAGGTTTGGTCATATAATCATCAGCACCTAAATTTAATCCCTCAACAATATCGCTGGTTGTATCTTTGGCGGTTAGAATAATAATTGGTAATTCAGGATATTTTTTCTTGGCTTCAACACAAACTGATTCACCGGTCATATTAGGAAGTCCTAAATCCAAAAGCATAATGTCTGGTTTTAATTTACTTAAAGCATTTAATCCCTGAACACCGTCAGGGGCGATATGGACAACAAATGAATTTTCCCAAAGAAGTTCTTTGAGATATTTTTGTAAACCCGGATCATCTTCAACAACTAAAACTGTGTTTGTCATCCTGAAAATTATAGCACTCGAGGCTAATGATACAAGGGAAAATGGCCAGTTCTTACACAACTCTTGCTTTTCTATTAATATTGATGAGTATCTTTGTAAGACTGGTAGCTTCTATCAAGGAAGTTACTGTTGAATATTTGGGATTTCCTTACAGATAATCATAATTAAGATGGGGGTATTCTTTGAACACTGAAAATTCTCCAGCCCTCTATTTGTTTGTGGATTGTTAATCCTGGGGCATTGCCTTGCCAAATATCAGGATAAAATTCATAGATTTTATTTTGACCGCGATCGTCGGAAACAGGTTGGGGGAGAATTATCCAGTCGATGTATGATGGATAATTTTTGACTATTTTTAAATAATCAATATCTGAAGTAATAATATAGCGGTTAGGATTTTTAGAGAATAATGGGATTGCAAAGCCTTTATCTGTATCAAGAAGAACATACCCCGGAAGTGTGTCCATGTAAAGGGCAACAGCTTTTTGATCTAAATAGGATCTGGAGAAATCAACACTGGCTGCCGGATCGACTAATTTCTCTGTGAAGGAATGTTCTTCTCGGCCGATTTGGGGATTGGTCATGGCGAACCAGGTCGTATAAATACCGATTGCCATAAGTGAAATTGCGAGCAATGCGAATATAGTGTGTCTTCTGGCCAGATAAAAAGCCAAAAGAGTTCCCATTGGGATTCCGTAAATAAAGAACCTTAACCAGCCGAATGATTCACCTTTAAATAATTGATATGAATGAAAAAGGATTATCGCGGCATAGGGAAAAGTTATAAAAGTTAGTA
>CAYMRP010000002.1:0-2143 GCA_964392925.1 uncultured Gammaproteobacteria bacterium | reverse complement strand
AAAATAAATTTGGCTGATGGAAGCAAATATCTCATAATTAATATACAGGCTGAAGTATATATAACTATGAGACTAATGACAAGCTGTTTAAGGCTATTTTTGAGTGCTTTGCCACCAAAGTCTTAAGCGGTAAAGAATTCCGGGATTATTGGGGGTTAATGTAAAGTCTTTTTCAAAACGCTGGCCGCTTTTTTCGATATTTAGAGAAACTTTTTTGATTTCATAATTAACATTGCCGATTTCCAGTTCAACTTTTCGGGGGGGAATAGACAGCCGAAAATTTCCCTGGTCATCAGTTAAGGTTGATGATATTCCATCTGAGGTCTTTACCTGAATTCCTGATAGATTCTCGCGCAAAGGGTTCTTAATGTTTCCATAGACTTCGCCTGGTGTGAAGTATCCCTGAAGGGTGTAAAAGGCTGGTTTTGGAGTGCCATCCAGGTTTATTAAGCCGGTTGTGCCTTCTGATAGAACCCAATAATTTAGGCCGTGAACTTTATCGCGGTGTTTATATAAAACTTCTAGAATCTGCTTTATAAATTCGGCCTGTTGGGTATCGTTCATGGGGCCATTTAAATCAGGAATTGGGGCTCCGAATTCGGTCACCAGAGAGCGGGTTTGAGAATTATTCCAAAAGTAATTGATAAATTCCTCCATTACAGAGGGGGATTTGACGTAGTGATCAATACCAATAATATTGCCTAGACTATCAAAGGTTGGCTTATCTAAAACATCTTTAGCCCGACCGCCGATGATTGATTGGTAAACTGTGACATCTTTATTTATTTCTTTAAAGGAGACAGTGATTTCTTTTTGCTGATTTATAACAAACTTTCGGTAATCGGCGTTCTTTGCGTCCTGCGGCCAAAAGCCGGAGTTTTCGCATTCAGGGCAGGGATCGAAAATATCGCCGGATTCAAATAATTCCGGATGAGCGGAAATAAAGTTTTTTGTTTTAGCAGTGTGTTGGGCCGGTCCTAAGTTTTTTGGATATTCAAACCAGCCCTCCCAATTTGCCCAATTACCTCTGAACCAAACTTTTAAGCCTTCACTTCTGGATAAAGTTACCCATCTTTTTAAATAAGGCATAAATTCTTCGTCATAAGGAGTGGAAACCGTAACGTAAGTTGCGCCGGATTGTTTAATTAATTTTAGTTGTTTTTTTATTTCAAGATCGTAGGAGGGATTATTAAGTTCGGCGCGGGCGCGGTCGCGGGAAGTTTTCATAGTATCGATGGCGCAAATTTCCCAGATACAGGAAGGGGTAATAGTGTTTTGAGATTTTAGGGAAGGGAATTTTGAGGAGAATAAATTAAAACTAAATGCGCTCATTATAATGACTAGTAATATGATCCAAAGGATTTTAGACAGCTGCCAGTTCGAACTACTTTTAGTAGATTTGCGTTTCGGGCTAGAAGTCCGGAAATGTTTTTTTATTGATTCGTCGATGAGTAAAGATTTACGTCGGCGTTTAGTTTTAGTTTTTGCGTTTATAGATTCCAAATTTTTCATAGCTGTGAACTAATTCGTATTTTTGTTTAAACTCCGGATTATTAACTAATGATTTATATACTGAATCGGGAGGAAATGAAAGAGTGGCAATATATTGAACTCTGTCATCAGGCCATTTTAATACATCGTTCCAATAAGGTTTAGTGCCTTCATGAATATAGTTTTTCATTGGGATGCCGGTACGGGCAACGAAAGCATCATGCGAAGCTAAAGTTGTTAATATTAATCCGCCCTGATAATTTTCTTTAAACCAATTACTTGCCTCAACTGTATAGTAAGTATTTTTTAAACCATTAATACCATCGGCTAAAGATACAGGAATTCCCTGCTGAATAAAGAGAAAACTTTGGAAAAGTAATAAACCGGCAACCGCAACGCTTAAAATTTTATTAGAAGCAACAGTTCCTAAAACCAAAGCAATAAAAGGCAGGGCCATCATGCCGTAACGGATATTAAACATACCGGGATTCTCAAAAGCTTGGGGGACGTTCATGGCCGATTGTCCGACGAAAAGGGCGATGACATTAAAAAGAATTGGAGAAAAAGCGGCGATATAAACAATCAGAGTTTTTTTATGCTGAAGAATAAAGGGAACTATTAATGCTGAAATTATAGAAGTAATAAATAAAGT
>CAYMRP010000001.1:301678-315312 GCA_964392925.1 uncultured Gammaproteobacteria bacterium | reverse complement strand
AGCTCTATTATGATGCAGTTAAGTAGGGGTTCGAAATAATTTGCGTCACCCGCTCAGATACTAAAAGACCTCCCTTGTGGAGGCTTTTTTGTATCTTGGTGAGTTTGGGAGAGAACTTCCGATTTAACATATTAAGATAGAGATTTGAGAATGATAATTTTGGAGAAGTCGTTTGGATTATTTATTAGTGAGGAGGTTCGACTTTTCGAAGAAAAGAAAGGTTAGTAAAACGATCTTTAGGCTGAAAGCCGCAAGGAGCGAAGCGATCTTATCCCCCTCACCCGCTCCAGTATCTATTCTCTAAATAACTTATCAATAAAGCTTGATGTGTTATTCAAAAAGTTTTTTGATATTTGATAAATTTCTGTTTCGTCGTACTTCGTTTCTTCTAATTGCTCCCCGTTAAAAGAGATTATTTGAGCATTTGGATAAGCAAGTAATATTGGGGAATGGGTTGCGATAATAAATTGGGATTCTGGGTAATTCTTTAAAATTTGATTGATGATAACGAGTAGTGAAAGCTGTCTTTTAGGGGAAAGCGCAGCTTCTGGTTCATCCATTAAATAAAATCCACCTCCAGAGAAGCGATTCTTAAATAGAGCGAGCAAAGACTGACCGTGGGATTTTACATGAAGAGATTCTCCTCCATATGACAAATAGGCTTTGCCTCCTTCAATAGGATCTTTACTTAACTCGTCGATATATGAAGCAAGATTGAAGAAACTCTCTGCTCGAAAAAAGAATCCGCCAAGTAACTTTTTAGTCCAGCTCAACCTGATATGCTCAGAAAGATCATTCTTGTCCTTTTCCGCTGTGGAAAAAGAAATATTCCTACTACCACCTTCCTTGCCGAAGCCATAAATACTTGCTATAGCTTCCAAGAGTGTTGATTTGCCTGTTCCATTCTCACCTACAAGAAAACAGACTTTATTAGTAATTTTTATTTGTTCCAAGCTCTGTATGACCGGAACACTAAATGGATATTCCTCCCAATTCTTTATGGAATCCCTCAGTAAAGTTACCTGTTTTAGTCTAGGTTCATTGTTATTCATAGTTAAGATTATAGCTAATTTTGGCAAGAATTCTTGATATGCTTTGCTCATGCTTAATCTGGAACAAGCACAAAAAATACTTGACCATTTTCATCAGGGAAAAATTCAGAACTTGGAGTATGGGGCGTATTATTATGAGGTTGGATCTAGCAAAGGAATTTTTTATATTCTCCAAGATGATCCCCTCTACTGGAATTTACCTTTTCATAAGCTTTTTGTACAAAAGAAGAGTTGTGTTTTTTAAGAACTTCATCAAGAAGGTTTAATAATTTTGTTTTTTCCGGATCGAATTTATCCAAAGAAAATTTATTTTCTACATCTAGGAATATTCCTGAAATTCTCGATAAGAATATGGATAAATCAAGCGTATTGTAAGATTTTGGATCAATGACTCCTCTTTCATAATCGAGATCAACAAAATATACCCCTTCTCCTTGATGACCATCTGATTCTCCATACATATACTGTTCAGTTTTTTGATCTGAAACATAAACTCCACCATTATGAAATTTATCTGCTGAGTAATCGACCAAGGATCCTAAGAAACCTCCAACTACTTTTGCCTCTTCTGAATTTTTATTGTCAAATTTTTTAAGATCAAGTCTTTCTCCTTCAACCCAATTAACAACAACATAAAAATCAGAATAAGGAACAAAATCAGGGACTCTAAGCCCAGGATAGCTACCGAATTCTGTCCAGGCATTAATTACTTCAGAATACCTTTGGCGGCTATGATCAGTAACCTGAGGATATCTAAATGGATAAAGATCTCTAACTAGCTTCGAGGGATCTCCTTCTAAAAAGCCCACAGGATTTCTAGTACCAAAATTCTTTCTTACTATCTTTCCAGTAAATGGTTCTAAATCAGCAACCTGCATAGTGAAGAATTATACAAGTTCTTCTATATATAATAAACTATGGGTTTGTAGCATATGCGCTTGGTTTTTAAAAGTTCTAATTGAAAAGCCAACATTTTGGATTGCTCAGAATTATCGTTAAATAACTCTTGTTGTACGCCTCGAATACAGTTACCCGCTCCAGACAGTCAATTATATCCTTAGACTAAAACTGATTTTAATCTTAAAAAAATTGATTAATAATACTACCCTAATTTTAAATGACATTTGATTCAATACTTTCCGCTTAAGCTTGACTTTTAAACCATTAAAACTTAACTTGTTCTTTACATATGAACGATTTGCAAAAACAAAAATAAGCAGAGCTTGATTTTGTTTTAATAATAGAATGAATAATGATATAAAATTGCAAAAATTAGAAATGTGGGAAAAGAAGCTGGCTGAGGCTAATGCTTTTCTGGGCGATGCTTTAAAGAGAAAAAGTGAAGCTATGAATGTAGGATATTTGTCTGAGAATGCTTACAAAATGGCAATTGAGGAAATTGAAATGGGTCATGCCAGAATTAATGAAATAAATAACATTATTAATAACATAAAGAGCGACATTAAAAAATAAAGATTTCACTTGAGTCTTAGTTACTAGAATTGAGGAGATGAAGCTTTGCCCGATCCAGAAGTACTTACTTCATGACAAGGGAACCCGGTATTAGTTTACCTGTCGTTAGATCAATGCTGGCCACGGCCGATGTATTGTCTATTTTAAATAAGCTAATGCTGATTCTATCTCTGCCAAGATACTGGCCATTGTAGCTTAAGATCCAGTTATTCAATTCGGGATTGGCTTCATAAACACTTGTAGTTATTGGCTGACCGTCTGAGTTGAATATCATTATATCTCCGCTGTCTCCACCACTTACATTTACGACAAGATAATTTCCTGCAGAGTAGACGGGAGGATTAAAACCGATGGCGGATGGCAGAGATATTGAATGCAGTATTTTGACGCTGTTCGGAGTTAATTTTAGATCGGCGATTTTAAGATACTGGGATTCATCACTTATTGTGATAAAAACATTACGGTCGAATTCAGAATTATTAGAGGAATATTTAGAGAGATAAACGATTTCTTCAATTTTGAAATGAGAGGGAAAAACTCCAGCTGGTTTTGGAGTTGGTTCTAGGGAATTAATAGGAATTCCGGTAACAGTTGTAGAATTTGATTGTAGTTTGCCGACGTAATAGGCTCCACCAATAAGCAAGAGAATTACGGTTAGGGTTAGAAGGATTAATATCAGAGAGAAGCCTTTTTGATTTTGCTTTTTCATTTTAATAGGATTATTTTTTAATGAAACTAGTTTCGATTATTTGACCAGTATTAAGATCGATTTCGGTTTCGAATTTACTACCGTCGGCCGGATTAATTTCTAAAATGATGACAGAGTCGTCAGGTCCTGATTTTACTGAATAGCCAATCATTCCTGAGCCTTTCAGACCGAGTCGGCTGAGATTATTTAAAATTACTTCATAATTTTTGCCTATTAGATCGTCTGTAATAATTTCACCATTGAGTTTTTTGATTGAAATAATTTGGCTGTCGCCTTGTAGATTATTGGAGACTATGAATTTCCCATAATTATCTGATTCTAACTCGATTTTCTGGGTTGTATCGAGTTGTAGGAGCGGAAAATCAGTGCTCGGTGAAGATTCCGGGAGGGCCTTGTCTAATTTAAGGGATTCTGTAGGTTGAGTGGCAGGTTTGTTTTTGTTTGACTGGTAAAAATAGAAGCCGGCCGAAGAAATAACTGCAATAAAAAGAATTCCGATTATAAAAATAAGACTTGCAGAACCTTTATGAGTGAGCATTGTATTAACTATATTATATTGGATATTGATATCAAAGACATGCCGTTTTAAGAACTTTCGATTTTGGAAGAATCACTTGCCGAAGTTAGTGATTAAGGCGTTGTAATCAAAGATATCAACTTTGCCGTTACTATCGATATCAGATATTAAACCGGATTGAGTTTTGCCAAACTCAGTTAGAAGTTGGTTGTAGTCGAATATATCGACATCGCAATCATTATCTAAGTCGCCTGGCTTAGTAGTATTTAAAGAGACTTCAGTTACACTAACTCCGTCAAGCCAAACTGTGCCGGTTTGAGTCCCTAAATTGAAAGCTAAAAGTGTATCAGCTTCGCTTACAGCTGGTGTATAAAGAACTGTATATTTTTGCCAGACTGAGTTAAGTGAGACAGTTTGATTTAAATACACGGTGTTAGGTGCGGCTGCTTTTTGAAAGACGACTGGAATCGAGGAATTCACAGAAGATTTGGCCCAAAATTCTAATTTATAAGTTTTACCGGAAGTAAGATTTAGTAAATGCTGGTAAAGCTGGACCTTCCACCAATCATTTGTTTGGGTAACTATAATTTTTGCAGAAGCGCTGCCGTCTATTTTTTCTGTAGTGTCTTTTGAGATTGAGGCTGCACCGCCAGTTTTAACTTCAAGCCACCAAGATGTCAAAAGACCTTGACCAGTTCCTGAGGAGACTTCAAAAGAACCGTTTTGAAGTAGATTGCCAACGACAGGAGCAGCCGGCGAAGGAATAGGTGAAGGGATAAGTGATGGAAGCGGGATTCCGGCTGAGAAATTATCAGCCAGAGTTTTCATTTTGGGTAATAAAGGATCAGCTGGGGTCATTAGAACGTCAAAGCCTTCGGTATCAATAACCTTGTTCCATTGCCAAACTAAATAACCTGCTCCCCCGGCATTAAAGAATGCTTTCATTTTGGCATCAAGCAAATTAGCTCGTTCGGGTTTTGACCAACGGTTGACTGAAGCTCCTGCTTCGCCCATGATGATCGGTTTATTTAATACCTGGATTGACATAGCAATTGAACAAGCTAGTTGAGCACCGTATTGTTTTTGGCAATCAACAGAGTTTGGATCAGGCAGAGTTACTCCATTTAGAGACCCAGGAAGCGGGTTTTGCTCTCCTAAACGCCAATCATGATTGATATCGGCCCAATAGCCCCAATCGTGAACTTCGGTGAAATCAATTTCCGGCAGTCCGTAGACATCGATAAAATCTTTGCCTGTTGCGCCGGAAGCACCATTGCTTTGGGTGCCTAAGGTAACTAAGTGATTTTGATCGATGCTTTTAATAATGCCGCCAATATCTTTGACGAAATTAACTAAGACTGAAGGGCCATTGCCGTCAATTTTAGTTGTTCCGTCAGAGAGAATTTTTCTGGAGGTATCGGCTTCATTCATCATCATCCAGCCAAAAATAGCGGGTTCGTCTTTATATCTAGTTACAATGGCTCTGACATAATCTGGATAAGTTAAAGCATAAGTGCCCATTTTTTGTTTATAACCGTCGACATACCATGAATCACTGTTTAGACTCCATTTGGCCTGATTATTAGGCTGGGTACAATAGCCTGGACCGTCATCTAAAACGGGGATGACTTTCATGTTGTGTTTTTTGGCGACCCGGATAACTTTATCAACCCCAGACCAATCTGTTCCGCCGTTGGTGTAGCTTTGGAAAGCCCAAAATCTCAAAACTGAGGTGCCGGAAGTTTGTTTAGCATAAGCCATTTCGGCATCAAGATCAGCTTCGGTATAAATATTTGTCCACCAGCCGTTATTTCGGGGACATGAATAACCTTGCTTTCCCTGATCAGGAAAGTAAGTATTACCGGCATCGTAGAGATTAAAACCGACAAATTTAAATACCCGATTATCCAGATAAAACTGAGTATTTTGACGACTTACAAAGCCGGTGGCTGCTTGAATTGGAGAAGCGTTAATTGATGCGATAGTGAGTGTAAAAATACAAAAAGAAATATAGAGAAATATTTTGAGTGTATTTTTTCCCATAGGATTATTATATAAATTTAAAAACGAAAAAAGTTTTTAACAACTCCGATTATATTGGTAAACCAATTTCCTGAAGACACAGGCTGAGTTTCAGGTTCAGGATTAACAAAAACGGTAGATCCAGGCTGCTTTAGTGACGGCGGGTCACTTTTAGCGGGCTGAGAAGGAGTTTGATTTTCAGTAAATGGAACGTTAAGAATGACTTTTCCTTTGTGACTTATTTGCAGAGTTTTATTAAAAATAGACACTCCGGCTTTGTAAAATACTGATTTCTTACCAGCAGATCCGGTAGTCCGGACAGTGATCGGATTACTCCAAGCCCCCGGAGTGCAGTCATTAAAAGCTCGAATTTTAAATACATAACTAGTGTTGGCTGATAACGAACCGATTATAAAACCTGAGACTTGAGCATTGGCGCTATAGAGCTCTTCATTACCTTTAAAGCCATAGCTTATTTGGTAGTGTGATACAGGTCCGTTAACAGGCGCGAAATAAATAGTTGAATTTACATTGGTTGTATCGATTTGAAATAAGTCCGGGGCAAGAGTTGGTGCAGAAGATGAACAGCTGCCGCTTGAAGCCGGACCTGAACTAGAAGAGCTGGAAGAATTAGAGGAGCTGCTAGAAGATTGATTATTTGAGCTAGCGTTGGCCTCATTGGCACCTAAGTCGGGAGCAGTACCATTATATTGTGAAGTAAGATCCATGATATTAGCTACGGTGATACCGGCATCAATAAACGGCGAACTTGAAGAAAGTGTTAAGTCCCCAGCTGATGGGTTTGTTAACCAGGCCAAATCGAATGTTTTAAAGTTACCGGCAACATTAGTGTGGGCTCCCTGACCGCTGGCTGTTTGATAGGCCGAGACATTGGTTGTATAGTCACTGCCGTTATACCGTAGACCGCGCCCAGCAGGAGATATAGCATCACTGGTGTAAAAATAATTATAGTCTTCAATCCATCTATCAGGATGAGCGCCGTTCTGGGCAGCACCTGATACGACCTCAAACGCTGATCGGTTGGCAGATAAGATATTGTTGTACATATAAAAGCCGTCGGGATCGGATACGCCCAAATCAACATAATTTGCTCCCCCACTAAGCCCAATTGGTGTACTAGGATCAGCATAGAGAGTATTGTTTATGACATAGATTCTGGGTGGAACAGTCGAAGAGGAACCGGCATATTTAAAGAATAACGGCGAAAATTCATTATCCCCATTAGCTGCAACACCTACTCCCCGACTACCAATATTCCAGGCCTGATTCTTGAATAAATAGATTGGTCCATACAACACGGGGCCTGTCGATAAAACTGTTCCAGTGTATTGGAGTGAATTATTCCAGACCCGTAAATTGATGGTTTGACTTTCTGGCTCCAATCCATCATCTGACGCATGCATAATAGTGTTGTTGTGGACATCATTATCTGAGGAAGCATAGCGATCATAACCTCCATTTAAGCCTAAACCAATGCCGTTAAATGATCCATCAATTGTGTTATACCTAATAACAAGTCTGACTGCTCCACCCCGGCCACTAATGCCACTTGATTCGTTTGCCGATCCAATATCCGCTGTTGAATAACTGTCACCATTAGAGTCTTTAATATCTAGTTTTGCAAAATCCCAAGGAATTACTTTTCCGTTCGTTTGATCAGTTCCCCATAAACTTGAATCAACTATTCGGTTATATTGAATCACTACATCTGTAGGATAAGTTCCAGGAGTATTTCCATTTGTGCGGATGCCTGTCGCTGAATTATAAATCAGGTTATGATCTATAACTGAATTGGAAGCACTTTTTTTGATATTAATACCCCAAATATGATCCTGCATTTCAAATCCTGAAATGCGACTATTCGCTCCGTCTATGGTGATGCCCGTTCCAGTAGTTGCTTTTATATAATAATTATTGGGGTTTAGATCTTCTGGCATACGCATATAAATATCAGTGGAATCGGGCCAAAAACCATAATTATAGGTAATATTGGTGTAAAGTTTGGTGGCGAACTCAGAAGCTGTTGAGGCATCACCAGCATTATTTCTCCAGGTAGCGACTCGAATTGGTACTCCATTTTTAGCAGTAGAGTAACTTAGTGAAGTTGCGTTAGTTACCGGGCTGCCCGTCCATTTCCATACAGGATGACCGGAATTTGAATCAGGAGTTACTTGAGTCCATGGAGCAGTATAAGAAGTATCTGAAGAACCAGTCGGGCCGGAAATAGCTGGAGGATCTATCACAGTATGTAAATTAGCATTAATAATTTCTTGATTATCATCAAGTGCTGGATATTCGGCTAGTAAAGTAATTGCTGTAGTACGGTTGGTGGTGGGTGCATCGAAACTTCCGGGTCCGACTTGTACTACAGCGTCTGATGGAGCGGAAGTTACTGCTTTCTGGATAGTGGCCCAAGCTGTACCGACTGACAGACCATCGCTAGAATCATTTCCGCCTATTCGGACATAATATTTTGTTCCGGCTGAAGCCCAAACAGCACTGGCTGTTGAGATATTGTCTGTGCGGGTAGATACAGTTGTGGTAGCTGTTGCAGAGCCTGTGACACCATCTCCATCGGTCACAGTGACTAAGATGTCATAGCTGGTGCCCGAATCCAACAGGACTACCGATCCGAAGAATGACGGTGATGTTCCATCATTTGTTTCCCAAAGAGGAAGGCCATTTCTCCAAGTACTATCGCTGGTCTTTTTGAATTGAACAGCGGCTGAGGCGTTTTGATTGCCATCACCTACATAAGCTAATTCTAAGCCTATTGAATTAAAAGTGGCATTAGCTGTTAACCCATTCAGGGCAATTCCATCTGTTCCACTGACTATTACTGTCCCATTAGCAGAAAAAGATGAAGTCAGAGCTACACCATTTATAGCCTGAGCTCGAAAGTACCACGTTCCTGCGGCTAGAGATATTGAATGGGTAAAACTATTAGTATTCGAAGTATTAGAAGAAACACCTGCTCCGAAAGTTGGATCGGTTGACCATTCAACATTATAAGCCGGGGTACCTAAACCTGATTGGCCATCTGTTGAAGCTGTCCATGTCCAAGTTGGTGTATCGTCACTGGTCGGACTAGTTGTGGTCGGAGTTCCAGGAGTAGATGGCGCACTATTATCAACAATAAAGGCAACGGCTCCTGAATTGGCCGTAACATAGCTACTGACTGCCCCACTGTTATCAAAAGATCTAACTCGCCAATAGTATGAAGAATCTGATAATGTCTGACCCGAATTTCCGACTGCATAAGACCCACTGCCTGCTGCCTGACCGACTGTGAAGGAAGTTGCTCCTTGAGCGGCCAGAGCGGAGGTATAGTCAACCACTGGAGAACTAAAGTTGGAATTGTCATCAACCTGAATTTGGTATTTAACTGTATCTGAGCCATTAGCATCGGCTAGGGTGAAATCAAATTGAGGAGTAGTATCAGCGCCAGAGCTACCATTAACTACACCGGTAGGACCTAAAGAGCTTGGTAAAGTAGGACTGGTGTTAGAGCCGGTTACTAATGACTGTACCAAAACAGTTGTAGGAGAGGTCAAGTTGATATTTTCATTCCAAAGAACATATAGAGTTGGTACCCCATTCGCCCCGGCGGGAGTAGAAATATTAGAAATTTTGTCAACGGCCCGCAGCTGCGTCCCAACAGCGGTGACAGTGTAAGTACCTATAACTCTAGCTCTGATGTAATAGTATGGAGTACCTTCACCATTTACTGCAGTGGTACCCCAGTCACTTGGAGGATCAAACCAGATACCACAGCTGGCACCTGCGGTAACACTGGCACAAGAAGTAAAGCTAGCGTTAACAGATCCATTGGTGGTAAGAGTAGTCCAAATAGAACCATTCCAGTACTCGTAAACAACACTTCCGACTGTACCATTGGTGGAAAGAAATGGACTAAAAGCCCTAAACTTTTCTGTCATCCCGACATATAAAATATCATCGATGGCTGCTGGAAAAGTGACATCTGCCGCTGTAGCATTACCTGCAGCTGTTGTTACATCTGTGTAGACACTGCCGGATGTCACAAATCTCCAGACCTTATCGAAAACCCTTTTATCAGTAGTCAGAGTTGTTGCCGATGCATCAAAGTTTCCTGATGCAAAAGGGGCAACACCTTTTTTGTAGACTAATCTTCCCATATCGACTGCGCCAGCCAGACCCGATCTTTC
Source organism: uncultured Gammaproteobacteria bacterium (assembly GCA_964392925.1). Classification (GTDB taxonomy): domain Bacteria; phylum Patescibacteriota; class Microgenomatia; order Daviesbacterales; family UBA10151; genus JACPKO01. The sequence goes on along the minus strand of CAYMRP010000001.1, from coordinate 305,331 downwards.
AGGATAAAATACCCAAACAGATGTGCCGTCTGTTGTAATCCGAACACTTCCAGTGCCTGTACCAAACAAAGCAGAAGTAGTTAAATCAAATGAAGTACTCCAGATTGAACCATTAAAATAGGAATATTTTAGAGGGCCGGGTGAAGAGGATGCGTTATTCGAATGGATTATTAAATGGACATTATTACTACTGTCTACAGTTGCTGAAAACTTTTCTGCTATAGCTGCCACACCTGTGATGATTGATGTTTCAGTGGACCAGCTTGTGACTGTGTCGGCATCAGCCCTGGTTTTCCAGCGTAAAATACTAGCTGATGGATATAAAACGCCAAAATTAGTCCCATATCTGACGATTGAAGGGATATGTTCACTAGTGGTGGACGATGCTGTTGTTAGAACTGAACTTTGAGTCCAGGTAGGAGACGCACTCTGATCATTTGAGTAATAAACTTCCAGCTGATAATTTGGACTGGAGAAAGCTCTGACTGCTATCCATAGTCTGGTTGAGCTTTCAACTTCTATTACTGGATAGCTGTAGCCAAGAGATGATGTTGAAGCGTCAAGTGCAGTCTGAGGAGATCCGACTGTCCAGGTGGAGCCTGAATCTTTGGTTAATTTTCTAAAGAAAAGATCGTTTGAGGTGGAACCTCCAGTAACATTTAATCCATAGACTACATAAACATTGTCCAAGCTGTCGATGGCAAGAGAGGCGTTATAGCCTGTGGATGATCCTAACTGAGCCTGGCAAGTCCAATTTGCTCCATCATCTGTTGATGTCATCCAAAGTAGTCCGGTTCTACTCACTCCACCACACAAAACAGCAGATGTAATAGAAATTACGCTATGGAGTGTGCCTTCGGTTGTTTTAACCATATTCCTTTGAGTTGATGCCTGGGAGTTACCATTAGGGTTGACGACGGTGGCCGCTTGAATTGTTATGGGAAGAATAAAAAATATTAGGGCTGTAAATAAAGCAAAGAGAGTGAGGCTAATTATGTTCTTTTTTGCTAATGGTGAAAGAATAATTTTCATAAATTATTTGTGGACTGGCTGTTTGAATTTAATCATGGTTAACAGTAGCACATCGCTGTAAAGATTAGGCTCAATAATGAATGTAAGAAAATATTCTAAAAGCCAAAGTTAGTCAAAAGACTGTTATAGTCAAAAATATCTACTTTACCGGAATTATCAATATCTCCAGCCACGCCTGAACCAGTCTTTCCAAAATTAGTTAAGAGGATGTTGTAATCAAAGATATCGACTTTTTGATCATTATTAAGATCGCCTAGTTTCGGAGCGGGTTGATTAAGCCCATATTCAAATGAGCCAATGTCTGGAGCGGATCCGCTATACGTTACCCCTGGTGTATCATTAATGTTGGGAATAATGGTTCCTTTATTAATCAGACCACTGGTATCTTTGAGTTGGTAATTACCGGCTGCGATAGATTCAAAGTTATTATCTACTGAAGCGACGGTGGTAAAATTTCCTAGAATATTTGTATTGGCACCCTGGCTGGAGGCGGTTCGATAATTCGGCACTGACCAGGTATAAACTCCACCTTTGTATGCTAGGCCTCTGCCTGCATCAGTAGTCGCAAAATAGTTATAATCTTCATCCCAATTATTAGGATAATTAAATGCGTAACGAGTAAAACGGAAAATATTATTTCTTAAATAAAATGCTTCTGGATTTGATCCTGGACTGGCATACATATCTCCTCCTGAAACACTCCTATTATTTGCAGTATCTTTTTCATCAGTCCAAAAGGTATTATTGACCACAAACAATTTTGCCTGTGGACTACTTGCACCAGAATATTTAAAACCAACTCCCTGGCCATACTTATCATTTTTGTTATCAGACAATTTAACGGCACTATTTTTAAAAATGTATAACGGGCCATAATTTGCAGGCCCTGTGGAGAAAAAAGTATAGGCACTTTCAACAGCATTGTTCCAGACGCGCCAATTAATCGCATTACTTTCCGGTTCAATTGCATCATCAGCAATATGTTTAATTACATTATTATGAATGTCAGTACCAAAACTGGCATATTTATCAAAACCAACATTGTAGGAACCAATACCATTAAATGAGCCATTAACGGTATTAAAACGAATAACACTATTTTTCGAGCCACCTATTCCCCAGATACCCGTAGTTTCAGCTGCCGAACCAATTCTGGTATAAACTTGATTATTTAAAGGATTACGATAGTTTGTTCCATCTGCATTCACCAAAACACTCTTAATAAATGTCCAAGGAATCACAGGTTTGGCAGTTGAATCATCTGTCCAAGTAGTACTATCTATAATCAGGTTTCGCTCAATAAGATGATTATCTGAATAAAGTTGTGGGCTGGAGAATTTATTACCATTTATTCTAATTCCTGCTGAAATTAGATAATTATGATCGACAACACTACCTGAAGATCCAGTTTCTAATGCAATACCACTATCAAAAGTCCGAATTTCAAATCCAGAAACACGACTATTTGCACCTTTTAACACAAATCCTGATCCAACACCTCCACCAACAGTAATATAATAGTTATTGGGATTTACATCACCTGGCAATCTGAGAAAAATATCCTGACCAAAACTAGTAAATCCATAATTGTAGGCTTTATTGGTGCGTACTTTTTCTAACCAGCCTTCCGGAGTTGATAAAGCGGCACCAGTTTTTGTCCAATAGGAAACTCGCTGCGGAGCAGCAATTCTTGATGAGGCAAACCCCAATTGTTTAGGTTCAGAAACGCCACTATTCGCCCACTTCCAAACAGTCATTGCTGATCCAGTAGCAATATTATCTTCCGCAAATCCCGGCCCAGGCAAAGAGACTTGCTGCCAAGGGGATTTAATCACCCGCGGATCAACTGCATTACTAGGTCCGGATATAAGGCCATATTCAATAACACTTCTATTATTATCATTAATTACATTACGATTATCATCAGTGGCTGGATATTGAGCAAATATGGAAACGGAATTATTAAATGGGGTTGTAGATGCCGTATAAAACCCAGGTCCCACCACAATTCTTGATCCGCTTGGAACAATGGTAGCTGCTTTTTCCAAGGTCTTCCAAGCATTACCGCTGCTTTTTCCATCATTAGTATCATTACCGGTATTCAAAACATAATAAAGCTGCGGAGAAGTTTGATTTAGTATCGTCTGTGCAGGAGAAAGAGTTTCATTTTTTGTTTGTATATCACCATTAAGACTAGCTCCTCCTTGTGGAGTAACCCGCACATCATACACAGTATTTGATTCAAGCAATACTAATGAGCCATACAAAGCGCCTCCTGCCTGCCATAATCCAAGACCAGCTTTATAGGCAGTATCAGACTTTTTCTTATACTCGACTGTTGCAGTTGCGGCTGCGTTAGTAGGAACTTCAATACTAATTGATTGATAGGTGGCTGTCAGATTTAGCCCTGGATCAGTTGCTGCCTGAACTGGGGGTGACAAATAAAAAAGAATACTTAGTAAAGAGATAAGGAAAGTTACTTTTTGGGTATGGAACCTATTAAGAATACTGACCATATATTTACTATAGATTATTTAGGATTAAAATACAGTGCAGTATTAATAAAGCACAGAAACTGCTATAGCAAAACAAATGTTTGACTTTTGGGTTGCGAATATATA
>CAYMRP010000001.1:155653-301578 GCA_964392925.1 uncultured Gammaproteobacteria bacterium | reverse complement strand
AGCTGTAAACCAGCTTGCGATATGCATCTAAAGCTGTAAACCAGCTTGCGATATGCATCTAAAGCTGTAAACCAGCTTGCGATATGAATCTAAAGCTGTGAGAAAGTAGAAAATAATTATGAACGATTTACAAAAAGCAAAACTCGAAATGTGGACAAAGAAAATGGAAGAGACTGAGAAGGCTTTAGCTGATGCCATGACCCGCAAAGGTGAAGCAGCACAGATGGGTGATTTATCAGAGAATTCAGCTTACAAAATGGCTATTGAAGATATTGAGATGGGATATGCCAGAATGAACGAGATCACTAAGATTTTGGAAAATATAAAAAACCCTGAGACTAAATAGACTAACTTCTATAAATTAAAATTAATCTCTTTTGATTGTTTGTTTTTAATTATTGTTAATACACCTGGGAGTGGTGCGACTAAACGGTCTTTGAAGCTGATATTACCTTTTGTTAAATACTGAATTATCATTTCAATAACTATGGCGTGAGTACAGATAAATATAGTTTGATGGTTTGAGCTTTCCATCTCTTTCAGAAAGCTTAATACTCTTCGTTTAAAGAATACCGGCAATTCTATTCCATATTCCCGGATTCTTTTATCAAGAATAAAGGTTTTTCCGCTAATCTCAGTAACAATTTGCGAAGTTTGACGGCATCTCAAAAATGGTGAGGAAACATTATAATCAGAAGGTATATTCTTAAGATAACTGGCGAGGCGAATAATACTAGGTTTGCCTTCTTCGAGGATTGGTGCTGAATATAGTCTGTAGCCATAACCTTTTTTGAGTTTGGTAGCGAAAGTTTCACCGTGGCGGAAAATGTAATAAGTTTTCATTAATGTTTTTAGTGCTTAAATGTTGAATCTTTGGGATTTTCAGGAAAACCGCAAATAACATTTAGACAAGCAGGTTTGATTTTATACAGAACAGGGGTTTTACCGAATAAATCAGCATCAGCATGAACCAGCATACTGGGTTTTGAAGAGATAACTACATCTTTGGCTTTAATAATAGTAATTTCCTGTTTGTTCGTTTTTCTAAAAAATATTTTCCAAAAGAAGTGCCGGAAAAGCTTATACTTTTTATGTTTATAAATCACAACTGTCAGGCGGTGATCGTTTAGTTTGGCATCAGGAGCCAGTTCAAGCGAGGCTCCGCTATAAGGGCCGTTGGCGACAATTACTGAATTTGCTAAGAACTTTTGTGTCGTTTGACCGGTCTTGATTTCAACATTGTGATTCACCAGTGAGAAAATATGTTTAAAAACCGAGAATAGTGCACTAATACTCCCCTTTTCAAATTTTTTGAATTCATGCTGAACATGGGCATCTGTGCCTATGCCTGAGGATTCTATAAAATAATAAGGCTTATTTAGTTTTTTGCCTTCAAGGGCAGTTAGAACACCAACATCAATTTTACGGATATTATTTATTTTTAGAAGCTCAACAGCTTTTTCTAGGTCAAGAGGAATGGAAAGCATTTTAGCAATATTCATAAAAGTGCCGTTAGGAATTAAACCCAGAGGAATTGGACTATCTATCAGTCCGTTGGCTGCCTCATTGGCAGTACCATCACCACCTATTACCACAACAGCTGAATAGCCTTCTTTCTTAGCAGTTCTAGCAAGACCTGTGGCATGACCCGGGTGCTTGGTAGGGAAAACGTCGGCCGGAATTTGATATTTTTTTAAAAGGCGCAGGACTTCAGGTAAAGTCTCAGTCATCGATTTTTTTAACAGACTTTTTTGACCGGCGTGAGGATTAAAGATAAGTTTGATTTTGTCTATGGTGATTATTTTAACAAAAGATTGTTTAGTTTATGTAAGACTTATTATGGAGGAGTTGGCCGTTGACTTTGGATCGAAGAAAACAATATAAATAATTAAGTTATGGGATTTTTTGTTTTTAAACTGTTTTTAGTTGGGGCCATACTATTTGGAGGAATTAGTTATTTTATAAAAGCTACTCCTGCTGCTTCTACTACATATTATATAAGTGATACTGGAGATGATACACATGTAGGAACATCAATAGAAACAGCCTGGAAAACAATTAAAAAGGTCAATCAAATTGCATTCCAGTCAGGAGATACAATCTTATTTGAAGGCGGTCAAACTTTTACCGGAGGATTAGAATTTGATAGTGATGATTTGGGAAGTGCTGCAAACAGGATAACTGTATCATCTTATGGTACAGGTAAAGCAACAGTTTATTCCAATACAGCAGAAGGTATATCACTTTACAACACAGCAGGTTTTAATATTTCAAATATTAACTTTCTAGGATCAGGACCTACTACCAATACTCAAAACGGAATTTCCATTTATATGGATTTGAATAATCAAAAGCTTGAGGGGATAACAATTGATGGTGTTGAAGTAAGTGGATATGGTAAATGGGGTGGATCGATTGGGTCTTGGAATAATTTCAGCGGCTTTAAGAATGTCCAAGTTTTAAATTCTTCATTTTATAATAATAAATCTGCTGGATTTGGAACGTTTTCTCAATCATTCCCGGGGCATGAGAATTTTTTAGTTAGAAATTCCAAATTTTATAATAATCTAGGAGATCCGGCTTCTGCTAAAAATACTGGAAGCGGAATTGTGTTTGGAGGAGTGAACGGCGGGGTGATTGAGAAATCAGTTGCATATAATAATGGAATTAATTGTTTTGCTAATGAATGCGGAGTTGGGATTTGGGCATATGATTCCAATAACATAACTTTACAGTTTAATGAGTCCTACTCAAACAGGACGAGCTCGTTTGTTGATGGAGACGGGTTTGATTTTGATCAGAATGTAGCTAATTCGGTAATGCAGTATAACTATTCTCATAATAATGATGGTGCTGGGTATTTAATTGCCCATAGCCTGAGCAATAGAAATCACAAGAATAACACCATCAGATATAATATCAGCGAGAACGACTCACGGAAATTAACCTCGTATGGAGCGATTCATGTTTGGGGAGGAGTTGATAATCTTCATATATATAATAATACTGTCTATATTTCTCCTAACTCATCGGGATCTGCACCAGCTTTGGCTTTAATAAACACCGGAATCGAGAATCAAAAAGTAAATGGTTTTTTTGTTAGAAATAATAATTTTATCAGTTCGGGAACGTCAAGCCTGGCTAATATTGCGGCAAGTCAGACAGGAGGACAAAATATTGTATTCCAGGGTAATAATTACTATTCAACTTCCGGAGGTCCGATTATTAATTGGGCTGGGAGTAGTTTTTCTACGCTGGGAGATTGGCAAAATTCAACAGGTCAGGAAAAGTTAAATGGTGTTGCAGTAGGTTCAACTGTTGATCCAAAGATGGTTAATAGCGGAGGCGGCGGAACAATTAACAATCCGGATGAATTAGTTAATCTTGAGGCGTATAAGTTATTATCAAACTCTCCTCTTCGGGAAGCGGGTCTTGATTTACCTTTGTTGTTTGGGATTAATGTTGGAAACAGGGATTTTTACGGTATGACAGTGCCTGTTGGAGGAAAGTACGATACCGGGGCTGCAGAATTCCCAACAGCACCTGTCTCTCCTACCCCAACTCCGACACCTACAGTAACTCCAAGCTCTTCTCCAACACCTACTCCTACTCCAAGCTCTTCTCCAACACCTACTCCTACTCCAAGCACAAGCCCAAGCGCAATCCCCTTACCCTCCCCCACTCCTACCCCAACTCCGACACCTACAGTAACTCCAACGCTGACACCAGGAACCACTTATATTCAGTCTGGCAGTGTTTCGACTGCTAATGCAGTAGTAGGCAGCAAGATAACATTAAGTAGTAAGTTTACAGCTTCAAAAAGATCAGTAGTTTTGGTTAATGTTGAAGTAATCGGAGATCAGGGTAAAGTTTTTCAGGTAACCAGGGACAACCAAACATTGCTAGCTAACACTCAGAAAAGTTACTCGAGTAGTTGGAATACAACAGGGTTGCCTGCTGGAACATATAGTATGTACCACGGGCTTTGGACTACTGGTTGGGGTAGCGGTATATTGTGGGTAAAAGTTGCAGATATTAATTTAACCGCTCCGGTGCTTAGTTTTACACTATCCAGCAGTGGCACTCCAGCGACAGCTAAAGCCGGATCTGTTGTTAAATTAAATAGTTCTTTTATACCTAGTATTAATACGACTGTTTTAACTGATATAGAGGTTTGGTCGTCTACTTCAAGGGTTTTTCAGTCAATTAATGACAACCAGACAATGACTGGTAATGTTGCTAAAAAATACACTAATAATTGGAATACTGCTGGGCTAGCTAAGGGGACTTATACAATGTATCAAGGTGTTTGGACTCCAGGATGGGGAACAAATATTGTTTGGAAACAGGCTCAAACAATTAAACTTCAGTAGGCTAAGTCGGTTAAGGAAGAATGTTTTCCTTTAACAGAAAATCAGCAATTTCTTTACTAATTAACTCAATTCCCCTCTTTGAGGGATGGATAAAAGTGCCGCCTTCGATGTATTGCAAATCACCAGTGATTTTTTCCCTATCAAGCGACTTATCATAAATATTTATTAAAGGAATATCGTGGGCCTTGGCGTATTCGATATGATTATTAATATAAGCGGATCTTTCTGCGGCCCATTCGGCTCTTTTTTCAGGAGACAGATCAACGGCTCCCATGCCGTATTTATCTTTATTCGGAGCGATGGTGGCAACAAAAACAATAATAGAATTTATCTCAGCAGTTGCTTTGGCGTTTCTGATACTTTCGACAGCTTTATCAAGAGCCGCTGTCTGAGCTTTTAAACCTTCCTCTAAAGGCAGATGAGACAAGGGATTGTAGCCGAATGATTCAATTAAAATAACTTCAAACTCACGATTAGGCAGGATATCTTTATCTAATAAATCCTGCAGAGAAAGAATATTAGTTGAGCCTTTAGCGAGATTAAAAATACCGAAGACTTTACCTGGGTAATTAACATCTAAATCCTGGCGAAGCCTATCGCTGTTAGGACCAAGAGATTCGGTCATTGAATCCCCGACCATTATGATGGTGTAAGCCTCGTTGGGAAGGGCTTGTTTTAGAATAATTGGTGAGGGCTTTGGAGTTGGAGTGCTAGTTGTAACTGGATTTAAAATTCCAGTGTAAGCTTTGGTTTGATTAAAAAGAAAAAGGCCGGAAAGAACTAGAAATATAATGAGAAAAAATAATTTAAAATTCATGTGATTCATTATGACAGCTTTCTGTAAGATTAAGGACACAAAAAAAGGAGCCCATTACAGAGCTCCTTTTCTATTTTCAACGTTGAAAACAAGAACAGATATTAATACCTATTTCTTCCTCCATTACCTCCTCTATCGTCTCTTCCCCCTCCGTATCCACCACCTCCACCACGGTTTCCACCACGGTCTCCAAAACCTCCACCTGAAGGTCTGTCCTCTCGAGGACGTGCGACTGATACATTGATTCTTCTTCCATCAACTTCGGAGTCGTTCAAATCTTTGATAGCAGCTTGCGCTTCATCATCATTGGACATTTCTACGAAACCAAAACCTTTGCTTTGATTTGTAAATTTATCACTAATGACTTGTGCTGACTGAACTTGTCCAAAAGCTGCGAAGATTTCTTCTAGTTTTTGGGAATTAACGGAGTACGGTAAACCGCCTACGAATAATTTTGTCATATTGTTATTTCACCACCTTCTTTTTTAAATTTGAGTATGTATTATTGCATTTTCTGACGATCAAGACACCCTGGTTGTACCAAGCCGTCTATTTAAGTCTTGTGAATGAATAATAACGTATGAATGCAAATCAAGAGTCTCATTTTAATCGATGAATGTGAGGGCGACACCAGTTTTATTGGCACGTCCTGTGCGTCCAATCCGGTGAATATAATCGTCGTAGGACTCAGGGAGTTCATAATTAATAACATGGGTTACATCAGGGATATCAAGACCACGGGATGCGACATCGGTAGCCAGAAGAATTTGGATTTCGTTTTGTTTAAAACTATCTAAAACTCTGCGTCTTTGACCTTGGGATTTATTACCATGAATTGCGCCAACTCTAAAACCGCGGTGCTGTAATTCACGGGATAGATTATCGACACTGTGTTTAGTTCGACCAAAAACAAGAACTTTCTCAAAACCATCTTTAATTAAAACGTCGTGAAGTTGATCGATTTTTTTCTCACGGCTGACAACTTTAATAACATCTTGATCAACATTGTCTGAGGTTTTACTTTGGCTGACTGAAACTGTAACTGGATCATTAACAAAAGCATTAATAATATCTCTAATTTTGGGAGCAATTGTGGCTGAGAAGAATAGAGATTGGCGGACTTCTGGAAGGAGTGAGATAAAGTATTTAACATCATTTATAAACCCAATATCAACCATTAAATCGACTTCATCGAGGACAAAGATAGAAAAATCTTCTAGATGAAGTTCGCGTCTTTCAATTAAATCTTTAAGACGGCCCGGAGTTCCGATTACTACATGGGGATTTCGTCTTAGAATATGCATTTGTCTTTGAGCGTTTGCACCACCAATAACTAAAGCGCTATAAAGGCGCATTTCTTTAGAGAAAGCCCGGAATTCATCTTCGATTTGGACTGCTAGTTCACGGGTTGGAGCGATGATTAAGGCTTTTTCGTTGCGGTTTTTGAAAATTCTATCAATGATTGGGATTAAGAAGGCGGCGGTTTTACCAGTTCCAGTATTAGCAAGACCAATTAAATCACGGCCATCAAGAATTGGATCAATTGCCTGATCCTGGATTGGTGTTGGGGATGTATAGCCTTTTCTAATAATGTTTGATTTTAAAGGATTACTAATATTGAAGTCTTCGAAACTGTTATGAGGAATATAAGTTGGTGTGTCAGTTGAATCAAAAGTAGCTTTCTTGATGAACATATTGATATCTGCGCCAATTAATTGAGAGCGGTTACGTCTGCCTCCACTGCCGCCATTAAATCTGCGGGAAGATGAAGATGCATTACTAAATCTAGGTGCTCCGGCATAACCCCCTCTTTGGGAACTTCCGAAACTGCGAAAACGATTGGTTTTATTAAACATATTTGCTTCTTCTTCGCACTAATGCGCGAAGAAGATTAAAAATTAAAATTGAAAAGGAATGTAAATAGATTAACTATTACTTAAAGAATTTATTTGGGATTGCTCCGTAAAATCTCTGGAGCTTTCAAAGAATGTAGTCCCGAAGGATCAATTATTGTTAGCTCAACTCTAATCAATTAAAGGAAGTATAACACAAGATATCTTAATATACAACTCTATACTAGGAGACGAGCATTTCGTTTTCAGCTTTTAGGAAAATTTCGAAACTAGTTGGGCCGCTGATAGCTTTGATTTTGCGGGATTTTAATTTACCGTCTCTGACTAAGGTTGTGATTGTTGAAGGGGAAATTTTGAACTTGTTAGCAACTTCGTAGGCGGCATACCAGCTGGATCTATCAGCACAAATTGAAGCTGGAACGACACCTGCTTCAACTGCGTTTTGACAAGATAAACATTTTTCACCATTACTATCCCACCAGCCGGTGTCACCAGTTATAGCAGCGTGACATATTGTGCAATTATAATATTCACCATTGGATTCTAAAGCGAAACCTTTCGGTTCGGAAGCGAGTCTTTTCTTTCTTGTTTCTTCGATTTTAGTTATATCTTATTCTAACTTACTTTTCAGTTTATGTATATAGTTAGAGGCTTTTTAGCCACAACTATCGCGTTAAGATTCATTTTCTAGACTTTTGAGAATTTTTTTAATGTCGATGCCTTTACCTAATGTGTCTTTGAATAAATCACCATACTTCTGGAGGCGGGCAGGAATGTTTTTGATTGTAAAATCTGTAGGTTTTAGGGATTTTGTAACTTCGCTCCATTTTAATGGTGTTGAGACAGAGGCTTCAGGTTTTGGGCGGACTGAGTAGACTGAAGCCAGAGTTTGGCCGCGGTTGTTTTGGACAAAATCCAAATAAACTTTGCGTCTTCTGTTTTTGGGTAGGCGCTCGACACTAGTTACCGCCGGGATTTGTTCATGAATTTTGATGCAGAGGAGATTGGCAAAATGCTTAACAGTTTCATAATTATATTTGGCACCCATGGGAACATAAATATGAATGCCCGTTGCGCCGGAGGTTTTTGGATAAGAGGGAATATTCAGTTTTTCCAAAACTTTACGACATGTTAAGGCAACTTCCACCACTGTTTCAAAGCTTACTTCCAAAGGGTCAAGGTCTATTACTAAATAATCGGGATTATCTAATTTGTGAATTCTTGAGGACCAGGGATTTAAATCGATGCATCCTAAATTTATCAAATAAATTAGAGCTGCTTCATCTTGGACTAACATATATTCAATTGTTTCTTTGTCGTGTTTTATCCGGGCTCTTTGCATCCAATCAAGTTTTAGATTTGAAACGTTTTTCTGGAAGAAACTTTCACCGGTTATTCCATTTGGGTATCTTAAAAGTGATTGAGGTCTGTCTTTAAGATGCGGCAAAATAAATGGGGCTATTTCGCGGTAATAATTTATTAGATCACCTTTGGTGTATTTTTCTTTTGGCCAGAAGACTTTACCCAAATTAGTTAATTTCAAAGATCTCTTACCTATATGGACAACTTCTGAATTTGGAGATTCAGCATGATCTTCAGATACTAGCTGGGCATCTTCTCTTAACCCTACGAATATTGGCTGGCGCATAATATTATCGTTGGTCCATTCTTTAAAACTGACTTCGCAGGTTAGTACCGGATTAATCCAGGTAACCGGGGCATTCGTTTTGGGAACTTCTTCAAATGGAGAATTATTTTGAATTAATGGTTCCATTTTTTGGTAAAGCGATTCCAGAAGTTTTTCATCAAAGCCTCCACCAGTGTGGCCAATATAAGTTAATTTGCCTTTCTTTTTTATACCGAGGACCAGGGCTCCAAAATGCTTTCTGCCGCCTTTACCTTCTGTGAAACCACAGATTAAGGCTTCCTCCCGAAATCCGGTTTTTATTTTTAACCAATGGAAAGACCGGGAATTTTCTTTATACATACTTCTGGAATCTTTGGCTATAACTCCTTCCAATTTAAGTTTTTGAGCTTGTTTGAAAAACTCTTTTCCGGTTTCTAGAATGTGATCTGAGTATTTAATGTGGGGCAAATTTGGAAGGATTTTTTGGAGTAATTCTTTTCTTTCAATTAACGGCAGTTTTTTTAGATTGTGGCCGTCGTAATGAAGAATATCGAAAACATAATATATAAGTTCGCCGGGTTTTGATTTAGGATAGTCCTGGAGCCAGCCGAAATTGGGTCTGCCGTCTTTATCAACCACAACCACTTCCCCATCCAAAACTGCATTGCCGGGAAACTTTTCTAAAGACTTTTTTACTTCTGCAAATTTTTCATCAAAGGACTGAAGATTTCTTGAGTAGAGTTTTACTTTATTATTTTCAATTTCTGCAATTGTCCGATAACCATCCCATTTCATTTCAAATAGCCAATCTTTTTTATCAAAAGATTCATCCGAGGTTTCTGCAAGCATTGGCCTAATATCGTGAGGAAATTTTTCTTTGGGTAAATCATCAGTTTCCAAATTTTTGGGTTTGCTATACCAAACTTCATTTTTCTTTTCGGCCTGATTTTCAATTTCTTTCATTGAACGATCACTTATTACTGATTTATCCTTTTTTAAAATGTCAGAAGTTGAAGAATATTCGTCATTTTTCTTGACAAGTAGCCAGGCATTTTCTTCTTCAGATCTTTGAATTTTAATTAAGGCGAATTCGCCTTTTAGTTTTTCGCCTAACATTATAAAAGTTAGGTGACCTTCTTTAAGCTGCTTAAGGAGAATCTTTTCCTGGTCGGCGCGTGAGGTGCCTTCATATGGTCGATAGACTCCCCTATCCCACACCATAACTGTGCCGCCGCCATATTGGCCTTTGGGAATAATGCCTTCGAAATTGGCATAATTCATCGGGTGATCTTCGACCATCATTGCTAAGCGTTTATCTTCCGGATCATTTGAAGGGCCTTTGGGGACTGCCCAGGATTTCAAGACTCCATCCATTTCCAATCTGAAGTCGTAATGAAGACGGCTGGCTTCATGACGCTGGATTACAAAAGTTAAGGGACCCTTACTGTTCTTTATTTCTCCGGAAGGCTCAGGTGTTTTATCGAATTTACGTTTTTTATTGTATTGGGCAAGGGTCATTAGGATTAAATTGTTAAATTGTTAAATTGTTTGATTTTTAAATTGTTAAAGTGTTCGATTGTTAGATTGTTAAATTTGCATTGGGCGGCTGTTGGCTTTTTCCAGGCTGGCTTTGAGGAGAGTCATCAGATCGGCAGATTTTGTTGGATGAGGAGCCTCTCCTTTATCTATTTTTACTGGTTTATGGCCTTTAATTTTATTTTTAATTAAAGCTTCGAGTTCTTTTCTGTAACTGTCGTGGTAGTCGCCGATGTCAAATTTTTCCGTTAAATGGTCGATCAAAGACATTGCCATTGTCAATTCTTTGCTTCTGATGGTTTCATGCTTTGGCAGATTTAGTTTTTCAGGAGCTTTGACTTCATCTTCGAATCTCATTTGTTCAAGAACAATTAAGTTAGCGTGCGGTTTTATTATTCCTAAATGCTCGCGATTATGAAAGACAAATTTGGCGACACCAACTTTACGGGCTTTTCTAAGGGATTCAAGAAGAATTGAATAGGCTTTCCCAGCCCCTTTGTCCGGTTCGAGATAATAAGGTTTTTCAAAATAGATGGTATCTATTTCTGATTCTTTAACAAAATCCACAACATCTATGGCTTCTGTTCGTTTGACATTAGCGGCTTTGAAATCATCTTCGGTTAAAACAACATAATCACCTTCCTGATATTCATAACCTTTAACTATGTCTCCCATAGCAATCTCTTTGCCATCTTTCCGGCAGATTTTAGCGTAGCGGATTGGAGAAAGATCTGTTTTGTGTAGCATTCTTAGATCCATTTCAACCCCTGCTGTGGCTGAGTAAACTTTGATGGGGATATTAATTAAACCGAACGATAAAACTCCTGAGAAGATTGGGCGCATTAATTAACTATACCTGCGTTTCGTAGGGAATTTCAACAACAGATTACTTAGAAGATTTAGTTTTCTTAGCTTGAGGAGCGACGAATTTGATATAGCCTAGAACCATCGCAGTTATTAATCCAGCACCCACAACAAAGAATCTAAACATATCATCTTCACTGCCAAAACCGCGGATGATTGAATAAGCCAGTGTTAGAACTCCTCCTAATAATAAGCCATCAGCAATAATAGTGATTCTTTTGAAGAGCGTCAGGCTGACTATCAGCATCAGGACGGCGAAAATCATAGCCATTATAGAAACATTTTTATTATATTGATTGGTTTGATCTTGAAAAAGCTTGCTTTGAGCATCAAAAGCTTCCTGTTCTTTAATATACTCGGCTGACGGTGTGGCATTATCTACTTCTTGGTAAGGGCGGGAGTATTTTAGAGAAAGCGGAGTTTCAGGATAAACAGGTCCTTTATAGAAAGCGGAAATTCCAACCCCAACGAAGGTGGCGAGTATCAAGCCAAGAAAGACAATATAGACATATTTAATCAACATGAATTTAGTATAGCACGATATAACAAGTTATCTTGACAGACGGGCTGAAGGAGATGCGGAGGCAGATGAGGTGGCATCGAGACTAGTGATTTCCTGATCGATTTCTACAAAATCACCGGCCGGATCTGTGATCTGAACTGATTCTAATTCAGTATTTAAATTATTTAAGCCGTTACCTGTTTGCATTTGTTGTTCTTCTGTAGTGCTGGCCCCATTACTGGTCATCATAGTTTGGTAATAATAAAAACCAGCTGCTCCAATAATTAAAACTAATAGAATGATAATAACCATAACCATCATTGGTTTCTTCGATCCGCCTGATGATTGAGTGACAGTAGCCGGAGGCGGTGAAGTGTAAGTTGATGGAGCGCCTAAAGGTGAGGGCTGAGGTGGGGGTGGTGCAGGTGGAAGTGAAGATGGCTGCGTCGGAGCTGCTGCGGAGTTAGGAACTGCAGGAGTTGGAACTGCAGGAGGCATTAAATTATCACCAGTGTTACCTGTTTTATTGTCCATTTGATTGTCCTCTCCAAGAGCTTAACAAACCAGAAATACCTTGCTTAATAGAAACAAGTTGAGTATTAACGGTTTTTAGATCAGAATGAAGTTGATCTCTAACAATTTTAACATCAGTTTTGGCGGCAGTCTCAGTAGTAACAGCTACTGTATAGTCATTTTGAGCTTGAGCGGAGACAGATGATGAGGCGGCTTCCCATTGAGATTCTAAATCCATAAGATCATTTTTGGCAGAAGACATATCTTTGCCGGTTGATTCTTGCTCTGCAATCCAGGTTTTAAGTTTTGCAACCAAAGAGGCCATGCGGTCGAGACTGTCCTGCATTCTGTCAGTAGCTTTAGCATTGACTTCAGAAAGATTAGAATTTATATTTTCGACTCTGGTGGCTTTAGCTTTATTCTTAAATTTCAGAAGTTTATTTTTAAGTTCTGCTTCTCGGGATGCCATTTTATTTTCCATTTTAAGAATAGTGTTCTCCATTTTTTGACCAGCTTTTTCGATTTTTTCCATAACTGGTTTGGCTGAAGAAGTGGAAGTTTTAGCATTCCGGGCTGGTGAAGCGGTAGTGCCTTGAGCATAGACCGGGTACATCGGAGTAAGTAGGACTGCTACGACAAAAATTGCTGGCAGAAATTTTTTCATCTTTAAAAACTTTAACAAAATATTACCAAGATTGTCAAATTAGCTGGGTAAATATCAGGTTTATCTGCTCTAACACAGTTTGAGCTGCTGGCCAGTTCTCAATGGCTTACCATCCAATTTATTGATTTCATCGATATCTTTATATCTGGTTCCAGTGTTCCACTTCCTAAGGGATATCTCCCATAAACTGTCTCCTGGTCTGACTAGATAATCACAGGAGTCAATCACATCACCGGCAGTCTGATTGCCTGAGGAATCATTACTTAGAGTTTTCCCTCCGGAGAAATAACCGGCAAACAGATTCCATTTACTTCTTGTTTTGACTGAGATTGTCTGACTCCAGGGTCCGGCGTTACAGCCATTAATGGCTCTTACTTTGAAATAGTAGGTTGTTGATGGAGTTAGTTGATGAATGCGGCGATCAATGATCCAGGCCGGTCCGCTATAGTTAAAAATATCACCGTAGAGGTTTGCGTTAGAATCTGGGCCATACTGAATTGAATACTCGCTAATACCCCTGATCGTGGTGAAGTGAAGAGCTACGGAATTATTAAAACTGTCAACCTGAAACAAATCTGGAGCCTCCGTAGGAGCTTGGCTGTTGCAGGACGGAGGAGATGAATCGGAAGAAAGACTTGACGACGAGTTCGAATTGGCAGCTGGTGAGGGGCAACCATTATAAGTGCCGTTGTTTACTAAGCTGCCGCTATCATTATATGTAACTGTGAAACAGTTAGCAGAAAAGACAGCACCATTATTAATAGTAAGGGAAGCTGCTATTAGGTTTGTGGTTAAAGATGGCTGATTGGCTGCGGAGGCAATAACCAGCCTGGTATAAGGATCGGGAACTGCATTAATATCCCAATTAGCGGCTACTTCGTTGTCGGTAGATGATGAGCCGTCCCAAACAGCTTCGGTGTGCTCCCCTGCTGCCAGATCTGCTATTTCGGCTGCTGAGAGAGCTCTGGTGTACACCCTAACGTCATCAATTTTGCCGTTAAAATTATAGTTTGTACTCCCATTACCGTGCTCCCCGATTTTCGTGTTTTGACCCTGACCTGTATAAACGATGCTGGTGGCGTTAGTAGTCTGAGTATCCAGCACACCATCTATATATATTTGCTGATAGAAATTACCTGATACTTGATGGGCTACATAAGCCACGTGTCGCCAACCGCTTCCCGCGATATCAACACCTGAACCGGTCCCAATCCAAGTAGTACCATTATAAAATTGTCCAGTAGTTTTCTGACTGGAGCTGTCGTCAGCACGAATAAGGACGTGATCACCGAGGGAAATTATTTCGGAGCCGGATGTATCACGGGTAGTTAAATTGACCCAGGCCGTCAGAGTCACTATCTGACTGGTGCCGACTACCAATCCTGAGACTGCAACATCATCATCTGTACCATCAAAATTCAAAGATCTGGGATCGGGAAAGGAGGTGGTCGGAACATCGGTGCTGGGTTGAGGCCCATTCTGACTTCCCCCCGCCCCACCAGGAGTTCCGGTATTCCCATCACCACTGCTGTCTATAACAGAAGATCCAGCCGTTGTTTCGTCCATCTTCCAGTAAGCAGCCATTGTGTCTGTCCCGGTGGCGGCTTGAAGATTAGACGGGAACTGATAGAACATCATTAGCGCACTTAGGAGCACGGGAGAGTATTTGCGAAAAATGCTGAAGAGGATTAAACAACCCTTATGCAACCTAATCATTATGTATTTTATTATGTCATATTAAATTTTAGTTAATTGTAAGAAATTGTTCAAGAATTTTTGATTTCACGCCTGGACAAGAAATTTTTGTAATTTTGAAGTCTTTTAGGCTTTGGCTACTTAGTGTAAAGTGAATTATAAGACTAAACTATGCGCACTTTACAATTCTACAAAAAATTATTCATTGTTATTTATTTGATGATTCTTTCAGTTAGCTGCTCTTTTACAGCTGAGATAGTAAGAGCGGATGATCCTGGAATTCCTTCCACAGATCCTAATTACTCTCAGGATGTTGAGACCTGGTGGAACAGTCATCCCTTGAATCCGGATAATGCATCCGGATATTCTATCGGATATGTGCCAAATCCTCCAACAGTTATTGAGGTAGCTCCTGACGGCGGATGCGGCAGCGGGACCAGCATTCAGGATGCTTTAGATGCCTTGCCGACTATTCCAACTAAAGGTTATACCTTACAACTATCCGCCGGAACTTATTGTGGAGATGTCCATCTAACAAATGATTATTCTGAATCCGGAGGGATTTTTACTCAAACATTAAAGCGGGATAATATTCATTTTATTGGTGATTCAGGCGGTGGAACAATACTTCAGGTAAGTCATGCTTATGCTACAGCACAAGATTATGAAGATGATTGGGCAGATCGTGAAGAATTTGAAATCCTGGGTTGCCCTGAGTCAGCTGACTATACAGGTTTTTCCGGAGCACGAAATCCGGCAAGCGACCTTCATGAGAAATCGAACCACTGTATTCAGAATCCTATTAAGAATATCTATTTAAAAGATATTATTTTTGACGGAAATGCGACTTCCCATATTTTGGTTCATTTAGCAACAGCCAGGGATGTCGTGCTGGATAGGATAACTATTAGAAATACTTCCGGCACTGGAATTGGAACACATGATGGGAGTTTGTACGGCATTGCTACACTGACAAATTTTTGGTGTAGAGGTTGCACTTTTGATGGGAAAGAAGAATATCATTCTTATCTGGATGGTCTTCATGGTGGTGGAATCATCTATTCCTCGATTAGTAAAAAAACTGTCAATGGAGGGCTTCTTTATCTAACAAATGATGATTTTACCCGCGATAGGGACGGCGATGGCGATGTTGATGAGAACGAATGGGGAGTGGCTCAGTATGTAGTGAATTATAAAAATACCTTTGAAGGTAAAGAGGCCTCAAGTTATAACGCTATTAGCATGATGGCTGCTGATAGCTTAGTCAAAGGTAATCTTGTGAACGGTAAAGTGACTCAGTTGGTTTATATGAATCCAAAAAGCAGCAGAATTGTGCAGTATGGCGGTGTTACACCGTCGATAGCCCAGCTGCAATACACCAATAATATGGTTATAGATAATATTGTACGGAGTGCAACTTATTTGGCATATATAGATCAGGCTTCAGATGTTTGTAATCCGACTGATAATGCTAGTACTTATAATGCTGGTAAATGCGCCACGATTGGCAGCGCTACAGTTAGTGGAAACCGGATTTATTCTCATACCAATACTTTGTTTGTCAGAGAGGGCTGGGAGACTGATTACGGAGGAGAAGATTTAATTTCTCCAAGTACTTTAAGTGACAATTGTGCAACCGGCGGGCAGTTTGCTGATGGAGATACACCTGGTTCTTCAGGAAATCCAAATTTATCAGTTAGTACAACAACTGCCTGTTCGAGTGCAATTCCAGTGGGTCCAAGCTTATCGGCTCAGAATATTGTTTCGAACCCTTCATTTGAAACAGTTGCTACTTTTCCGACCAATTGGCAGCAGAGAGCCTCAGCCTCTTCAGACACCTCTGAGTTTTTTAGCGGCACAAAGTCCTTAAAATTGACTGGAGTAGCGAGCAGTGTTTATGTTAACTATACTGGAAATTTGGTTCCATCGCTTGAAGCAAACACTGACTATTTTATAAATGCCAGGGTAAAAGCGACTACTGTTCAGACTCCGGGCAGCTCATTTGCCAGATTAAGATTTGTTGATATCACAAATGGTTCTGCTCAAACAAATACTGCAAATATAAATACAACAGCAAGCTATTGGAAGTATGTCACGATGAAATTAACAACAGCTGCTTCAACTGCCAGTGTCAGACTGGATGTCCTGCATACATTTGAGTCAGGAGATGCTGTGTATGTGGATGATGTTGAATTTTATAAAGTAGCAAATCACGCTGAAACGATTTCAATTCCGTCAAGCAACGATTCCACATCTCCAACTGGAAGCTTGGGTGCTCAAGGAGGACAAACTACTATAAATTCGAATACGGCCACCCTGGCAGTATCAGCTTCCGATAATTTTGATTCATCTACAAATTTACAAATGCAGATTTCGGAGGATCCATCTTTCATAGGAGCAGACTGGCAGTGGTACTCCGGCTCACCTACCTTCAATTTATCCGGCGGTCAGGGAACTAAGACCGTATACATTCGTTTCAGGGATGTCCATCAGAATCTATCATCTACATATTCTCTGGTGTTAAATGTCAGCAACGCGAACAGTGATTCCGGTGCTCAGACTGCTTCAGTCAGCTCTTCCGGTAACTCGGATACAGGTTCTTGCAATGCATCGGCACCTCAAGGAACTCCGGATTTGTTCCAGATAGATACAACAAACAACAGTGCGACAATTTATTTTGCTCCGGTGGCCGGGAGCTCTGGATATTCGGTGGGTTATGGGTATAAAGAAAATGAAGACCGCTTTATGGCACCGCTATCAGGTTCGGGGTTTGTTATCGGGAATTTATCTCCTAACACAACTTATTACATTAGATTACGAGCGATGAATTCATGTGTTCCTGGGAATTGGGGGAAAACATTAGCTATTAGAACCGCATCACGTCCTGCAACCAAATCTGTCTTCTATAAGAATCAGAAGCCTTTAACAACGACACTTACAAGCACTGCTAAACAACCTGCTAAGATAAAACAGAATATTAAGGAAGAAACGGTTTTTGATCCACAAGTTTTGCAAAAGCAATCACAGGATAGCCAGCCTGCCCCTACTAAAGTAGCATCCCCTACTGTGCCAGTTGTGTCAAATTCATCTGAAGGTTGGATTTCAGTAACTTTTAAGAATATCAAGAAAATGTTTGGGTTTTAGGACCCAATCACTACCCTAACAATTGGAATCAGCTTCTAGGTTCAATTAGAGCCTGGGATGAGTTATTAAAGTCTAGCTTTAGTCCACAGTAAGCTTTGTACTACCATTAGGGATTAGAAATAGTTAAGTGATAAAGTCTATTCTCCGATACGCGCTATTCTATCTCTGTTTTTCTCATCCGCAAAATAATCTTCCATGTAAGTTCTAACACCTTGCAAATCTTCCACAGTAGGACGAGGGCCTTCTTTAACTTTTCCACCCATCATTTCAAGGACAGCAATATCAAGATCTGTAAAAGGCAAGGTCCATGCTGATTCTTGCGCCATAATCGTTCTAGCGGAAAATTCGGCTAAGCCCTTTACTTGTTCCGAGACTTCATTAACATTTTTAATAATAGGCTCTAGTTCTGTAATCCTACCACTATAGAAGTTCATGTCATCAGCTGTAATTGGCCTGCTTAAGGCATGAAGTGGGGCTTGATCGGTTTGGCAATTAAAATGGCCTGCCATACGTTCTATAAATTCATTATAATCAGAGTTCCTTTTTTGGTATTCATCTCTCATTGGACTTATTTGAGAATTAAAGTGATCCCAATACTTAAAAGAAGAGACTGTTTTTCCGTACATTAATGCATAAATGGCTAGATCAGGGGTAGGAAATACTCTCTGAACTAACCCAGCAGCAATTTCTGTGTAATCTGGAGAAATCCCTGTAAATCTAGAATGGGGTACTAATAGTTCAGGGGTAACAGCTGCAACAATTCTTCTTTCTGCCTGAGTGAAGTTCATAGGGATATTGGAAGCCCTTGATCGCTCGAGAAATCGAGCAAAAAGATTTCGCTCATCAAACTCATGTGGTCTTAAAACTTCGCCTATCATTATGGAATTATACTCTAAACAGGCTCAGAAATACACTATAAGACTATACTTGGAACCAAATTAGCTTCAAAAATAGAGGGTGTAAAATTTTGGGTAAACGATTAGATTGTTATAGCGATATTGCACCCCCGGAGGGACTATACACTCTTTGCTTTGCAAAGCCGAACTTGCTTCCGCTGATAAATTACAAGCATCTATTGGTAAATAATCAAATTAAAATGCCGAAGTCTTGAGGCTAAATCGCAGTTGAGTTCTCCTGAGAGTTAAAACAAAAAGAGCCAGGCGTAAAAGCCTAACTTTTTGTTTTGCACCCCCGGAGGGACTCGAACCCCCGACCAAAACGTTAGAACCGTCTTGCTCTATCCACTGAGCTACGGGGGCAATCGAACCCAAACATTTTCTGCTATCCACTTTTTTAGAACAAGAAATAGATGAAATGCTTGTACCCCTTGGTGCTCGAGTATTATATCAATTTTTAAGGCTAGAGCAAAATCAATTATCTTTAATGGGGTTTTCCAATAATTTAAGGCAGGTTATAGATTAATTACTTAGGTTTGATTTTTTAGAAAATGAATTAATTTACCAAGTCCTTCTTCTAGTCCGATTAAAGGCTCCCAGCTAAGAGTCTGCTTGGCGCGGGTGATATCTGGCTTTCGTTTTTTAGGATCGTCTTCGGGTAGAGCTTCGACAAACTGAATCTCTGACGAGGAGGAAGTAATCCGTTTAACAGTTTCGGCAAGTTGATGAATCGTAAATTCTTCTGGGTTGCCGAGATTATAAATTTTACCTTTAGTACCGATGGTTTCCATAGCTTTAACAATCCCTTCAATAAGATCATCAACATAACAAAATGAACGGGTTTGAGAGCCGTCACCAAAAATGGGAATAGGCTGATTCTTTAGGGCTTTGGTGACAAATTCAATAACTGCCCGGCCGTCTTCTAAATCCATTCTCGGGCCATAAGTATTGAAAATCCTAATTATCCGGCCGTCTAAGTCTTGGTACCTAACGTAGGCTGAAACGATGGTTTCGCCGAATCTTTTGGCCTCATCATAAACACTTCTAATTCCAGTGGTCGAAACATTGCCTTTATATTCTTCTTTTTGAGGATGTTCTAAGGGGTCGCCGTATATTTCCGAGGTTGAGGCAAATAAGAATTTGGCACCGTGCTTTTTGGCGAAGTCGGCTAACATCCAAGTGCCATTTGTATTGGCGTTCATAGTTTCAAAAGGCAAAGCCATATAACTTTTTTTACTATGTTTATTTGGAGAGGCTGGTGAGGCTAAATGATAAACACGGTCAACAACTAAGGCGTTTAGAGCTCCAATTTTAGTAATGTCCAGATTTTCGATGCGGAAGTTAGGATTTGATTTTAAATGTTCTATGTTTTTAGGGTTACCGGTTATAAAATTATCGGCGCAGATGACTTCATTGCCCTGTTTGAGGAGATACTCGCAAAGATTTGAACCAAGGAAACCAGCTCCACCCGCTACTAAGACTTTCATTAATATATAGTATACAATATATTCAGAATTGGGATTTCTTTACAAAAGAGCTATTAAAGTGTAAAATCAACTATAGGTTATGAAAGATTCAGGATATTTCCGTAAAACAAAAATAGTGTGCACAATCGGTCCTTCATCTTGGGATTTTGAGGCAATGAAAAGCCTGGCTGAGGCTGGAATGGATGTAGTTCGTTTAAATATGTCTCATGGATCTCATGAAGAAAAAGCAGAGCAAATTAGATCAGCACGACGTATTTCTGAAGATTTAGAGAAACCAATTGCAGTCTTTGCAGATCTGCAAGGTCCTAAACTCCGATTAGGTATTATTGACGGAATTAAAAGAATTGAAACCGGCGAGACAATCAAGATCTCTATTACTCCAGAGGATGATGAATTACCTATTC
The DNA here is from genome assembly GCA_964392925.1 of uncultured Gammaproteobacteria bacterium. GTDB lineage: Bacteria > Patescibacteriota > Microgenomatia > Daviesbacterales > UBA10151 > JACPKO01. The sequence continues at coordinate 281,203 of CAYMRP010000001.1, read as the reverse complement.
AGTTTGATTTATCCCCTTTTGTAAAAAAAGGCGATCGACTCTTCTTGAACGATGGGTTAATTGCAGTTGAAATAACCGGCGTTCACGGCAAAGTACTGACAGGAAAAGCTCTCAATTCAGGAGTTGTTTCATCCAATAAAGGAGTTAATGTTCCAGATTCAAACTTAGGAAGCGCCTCTTTTACCAAAAAAGATCATGATGATGCGGTGTTTGCTTTGAAGGCTGGAGTTGATTATGTAGCTTTATCTTTTGTACAGACTGTTGAGGATATAAAGCCGGTTAAGAAATTAATCGATGAAATTAATCCGAAAGTTAAAATCATTGTAAAAATTGAGAAGAAAGAGGCAATTGAAAATATCGAATCGATTATTGATGCAGCAGATGCAGTAATGGTGGCCCGCGGAGATTTAGCGATTGAGACTAACAACGCTCAGGTGCCAATTTATCAGGAAAAAATAATTAATCTTTGCCGCCAGTATAGAAAACCAGTTATTGTAGCAACTCAAATGCTGGAATCGATGACCGAGAATCCCCGACCCACTAGGGCTGAGGTTTCAGATGTGGCAAACGCTGTTTTAGATCAGGTTGATGCGGTGATGTTATCAGCAGAGTCCGCTTCAGGAAAATATCCGGTCGAGGCTGTAGCGCAAATGAAGAATATTATTGATTCAGTTGAATCACATCCTGATTATCATCATTCGATTACGATCCACTGGAATAATTTAAATGTGGCGGAACTCGATTTTATGGCTATTGCCGCATCGAGCGCATCTTTAGGAGAAAGAGTTGGAGCAAAAGCAATTATAACTGGAACTGCAACCGGAAGAACTGCTAAAACAACTTCTGCATTCAGACCGGCAGCGAAGATTATTGCAGTGACTCATGACACCCAAACCAGAAATCAGTTAGCTTTAGTTTGGGGTGTTGAACCAATTGTGGTTCATTCAACTATAAACTTTAATTTATTTTACGAACATGTTATGGAGCAGGTTTCCCGCCGCCATGATTTAAAAAAGGGCGACCGGGTAGTAATTGTGATTGGTACTACCGCCGGAGTATCTGGAACTACAAACACAATCCGAATAGCTACAATATAATTCAAAGACCTCCTTTTATTTAAGACCCCTGTTGCTTCTTTAGATTAAGTTAACTAATATGAAGTTATGACCTCCCCATTTGTAAGAAAACTGTCAGAAGTGAGAATGACTGATGTGGCTGAGGCAGGAGGTAAAAATGCCTCGTTAGGGGAAATGATTAGCAGCTTAGCTAAAAAGGGAGTGAGAGTACCTGGAGGATTCATTGTTACAGCTTCAGGATATAGACATTTTGTCAAAGAATCAGGACTGGATAAGTTTATTGAAGATAGTTTAAAGGACCTTAACACGAAGAACTTAAAGGCACTTTCCGAGGCAGGCAAAAAAATCCGGGAAAAATTTAAAGAAACCCCCTTCCCAAAAGATTTAGAGGAGGATATTAGAAAGATTCATAAGATAGTTGAAAAAGACTACGGCAGAGATTCTGATTTTGCTGTCCGTTCTTCGGCTACTGCTGAAGACCTACCTGGTGCTAGCTTCGCAGGTGAACATGAAACTTTCCTGAATGTTGTCGGAATCGACAAAGTGCTAATTGCGGTTAGAGCGGCTTTCGCTTCCCTCTTTACAGACCGAGCAATTTCCTACAGAGAAGATAAAGGATTTAAGCATTTTAAGGTGGCTCTATCAGTTGGGGTTCAGAAGATGATTCGTTCAGATTTAGCCGCCTCAGGTATTATGTTCACAGTTGATACTGAATCCGGATTTTCTAATGTTGTGTTAATCAATGCCACTTATGGACTGGGTGAAATGATTGTTCAGGGTGCGGTTACACCAGATGAATTTTTAGTGTTTAAACCAACTCTTCTCCAATCAAAAGAAACCCATCCGATTAAAAAGTTTTTTAGTAACAAAAAATACTTACCTCTAATAGAAAAACGGCTCGGAGTAAAGGAGAGAAAAATGATTTATTCAAAAGGTGACCACCCAACTATGATTGTTGATGTCAGTAAATCTGATCAAGAAAAATTTGCAATAACTAATGAGGAAGTTTTTGAACTTGCAAAGTGGGGGCTTGAGATTGAGAATCATTATTCAAGACTTCACGGAAAATGGACTCCGATGGATATGGAGTGGGCAAAAGACGGCCGGGACGGAAAGCTTTATATTGTTCAGGCGCGGCCGGAGACAGTTCAGGCTGAAAAAGATAATACCAAGATTAAAGAATATGAGATGAGCGAGAAAGGGACTGTTATAACCCGCGGTGCTTCGGTGGGGAATGCAATCTCATCAGGTAAAGCCAGAGTTATTCATTCAGCGTCAGAAATCAATCAATTCCAAAAAGGGGAAATTCTAATTACATCGATTACAGATCCTAACTGGGAACCGATAATGAAAATTGCCTCGGGAATTATTACGGATAAGGGAGGCAGAACTTCGCATGCAGCAATTGTTTCCCGGGAACTTGGCATTCCTTGTGTGGTGGGAACTGAGAATGCGACAAAAGTTATAAAAACTGGCGAGGATATTACTGTTGACACGGCGGGTTCAGAGGGTTTGGTTTTTAAAGGTATATTGAAATTTAATGTTTCTGAAATTGATACTAAAAATCTGCCGAAAACAAAAACCAAAATAATGATAAATATCGCAACACCTGATACAGCTTTTGAAAAATCATTTTTACCCAACTCAGGAGTCGGACTGGCGCGAGAGGAATTTATTATTGCTGACTACATAGGTATTCATCCAAATGCTCTAATAAATTTCGATACGCTGGATTCCGAATTGAAGAGAGAAATCGAAAAGAAGACAGCTGGGTATAAAGATAAGAAGCAATTTTATATTGATAATCTGGCTTCAGGAATCGCGAAGATTTCAGCTGCATTTTATCCAAGCCCGGTAATAGTTAGACTTTCAGATTTTAAAACTAATGAATATCGCTCACTTTTGGGCGGATCACTTTATGAGCCGGAAGAAGAGAATCCGATGATTGGATGGAGAGGAGCTTCCCGTTATTATTCTCCTGATTTTAAGGAGGCATTTTTGCTTGAGGTTGAAGCTTTAAAGAAAGTTAGGAATGAATTCGGATTAATTAATACAATTGTGATGGTTCCTTTCTGTCGAACTGTTGAGGAAGGTCAAAAAGTTATAAAACTAATGGAAGATAACGGGCTATCCAGAAAGAAGGATCCAACATTGAAGTTTTATGTTATGTGCGAAATACCTTCTAATGTTTTGATGGCGGAAGAATTCTTAAAAATATTTGATGGGATGAGTATTGGTTCAAACGATTTAACTCAACTGACATTAGGAATTGATAGAGACGGCAATGAGAAAATCCGGTCCATTGCAAATGAGAATAATGAGGCTGTTAAAAAGATGATAACGGAAGTTATAAAGGTCTGTAAGAAGAAAAATAAGTATATTGGAATTTGCGGCCAGGCTCCTTCGGATTATCCGGATTTTGCAGCCTTTTTAGTATCTTTAGGGATTGAATCAATCTCACTGAATCCTGATTCGATTGTGGCATCAATAAAAAGGATTCATAAAGAAGAACAATTACTATCAAAATAAAAAGGTTTTAAAGCGGCTGATTTTAGATTTTAAATCTTCTGTCTGACATAAAAGAGTTGGCCATTCTTTTTATACTTCTTGAGTTAAGTAAAATTCCTCTTTGGAGAGTAAATTCGCCATATCTGTCGTTAACAGAATCGAGGGCTCTGGTAATAATATCCCGTCTATTAACTTCTTCCAGTAAACTGAGAGTTTGAGGAGTTGTCGGCTTAACATTACCTAAAGATACGGCGACAAACCGGATAGGCCGGCCGTCCCAAAGCTTGTTGAAACTTCTCCAGGCGGCATTAAATATTTCCAGCCCATCATTAGTATAAGGCATGGTGCACTGCATACCTTCACCGTGAAATTGAGTGCCGGTTTCCTGAAAATAGGCTAGATTAAAAGCGTAACGGAAGCCGAAGCTGACTTTGCGGCCTTCTAGTTTTTTGGCTCTGGCCCGGCGGGCTACGAGTTCGCAGATTTTAAGAAGAGTTTGTTTTATTTCTAGAGGATTATCGATATCTTTACTAATTGTGTATTGATGGCCGATTGATTTCACTTCAGGCTTTTCAAAAAAAGGAATGACTTCCCTATCGTCAATGCCGCGGGCAAAATTATATAAAATCTGGCCGTAACTTTTAAATGAGGCAAGTAAATTTGGCAAAGGAATTTCTCTTAAATCTTTAAAATTGAAAATTCCCATGTTATTAAGTTTGCGTTTAGTCCGATATCCGATTCCACAAACGTCGTCTAACTCGCGCCTATCTAATATCCAAACTGCTGATTCAGGATCGAATATGCCCACCAAGCCATCGGGTTTATAAAGACTGCCCGCGAGTTTAGCCAGCATTTTGTTATAGGAGATGCCAATCGAACAGCTGATCCATTCTCCGGCCTGGTCGCGGATTTTTTGTTTAATTTCAGACCCCAACCTCAGTAATCTCTCCTCAGGAGATATATTTGCATTGCCGGCCACGGGACCGGATTTGTCTAAATCAATTTCCAGGAAGACTTCATCTATTGAAAAGACTTCCAGTTTATCGGAATAGTCTTTTAAGATGTTAAGGAATTTTTTAGTTATAGAAAGATATTTATCGGAATCGCCTTTAACTAAAATCAGATCTGGACAGAGTTTAAGAGCATCGGGGATTTTCATGCCGGTATGAACACCTCTTAGTTTAGCCTCGACTGAAGCGGCACCAACAACGGTACGCGTAAGGCGATCACCCCCAGTTACGCCAATTGGTTTACCTCTTAAGCGCGGATTAGCCTGCTGCTCAACTGTGGCAAAAAAAGAATTGAAATCGATGTGGATAATATATTTCATATAATTGACCTAATTTCTAAGTACTCTAATTTCTAATCAAGCACAATGACCAAATTTTTTAATTGAGATTTTGGATATTGGGATTTGTTTAGGTGATTAGATCAATTAGGTCAATTAGAAATTCCTCAGCTCTCTTCTGTGGCTTCTAGGATCCATTTAAGATTAATGGTGTCGAAGCCTAGGCGGTAGAAGTTGCCGCCTGAGGAAACTGAGAAGTGATACATAGTGTTTCCAGCCTCGCGGCTTTGGTGGACTAAGTTTACTTTTTCGATTTCAATCCGGCGGTTATTCCAAAAAAAGACATGGGGAGTTATTATGCCTTTTTTGAAAAATACCCAAACATTAATAGAATCTGATAGTTCAGTCATATTTTTAGAATTAAGGGACAAGGGATAAGTATCAAGGGATTTATCCTTTGTCAAAAAGTTTTTTTAGTAAGTCAGAGATGTGGAATAGGGCTTGAAACATATTCGGTTTTCTTTTGGTTATTAATTATTAAACCAAATTAAACCCGAAGTCAAGATATAAAATTGCCACCTGTTTACTATCGTGTCTGTCTGGGAAAGATTTTGTCTGTGTTAAAATACTTAGACTCAAAATATGAAATTGTTTAGTCTGCTATTTAGTTTTCTATTCGCTCTCATCTCATTAATTCTGAACCCCTCACCTGCTTTGGCAATTTCTGATCCTTTATCTGTGCCTAATAATAAATTTGGAATTCATATTATCTCGGCCAGCCGAGACGAAGCTTCGGAGGCTGCCAGACTGGTTAATACTAAGGGTGACTGGGGATATATTACGGTTTTAGTGGAATCCGGAGATAGAAATGAAGGGAAATGGCAGGAATTTTTTAATGAATTAAGAAGACGGCATTTGATTCCAATTATTAGATTGGCGACGAAGCCGACGAGCGAGGGGGTTTGGGAAAGGCCGTATGAGGGTGAGGCAGAAGCCTGGGCGGATTTCTTAGATAAATTAAATTGGCCAGTTCAGAATAGGTACATCACAATTTACAACGAGCCGAATCACGGTTCTGAATGGGGCGGATCGGTTGATCCGGAAGGATTTGCGGTAGTTTTAAACAAAACGATTGATGCTTTAAAAGCGAAGAATCAAGATTTCTTTGTGATGAACCCGGGGTTTGATGCCTCAACTCCTAATGAGCCGCCGAAATATTTACTAGAAGAAGAGTATATCCAGAGAATGGAGAAAGCAGTACCAGGAATTTTTAACAAACTGGATGGCTGGGTTTCTCACTCCTACCCTAATCCTGGGTTTGTGGGCAAACCCGGAGAATCGGGCAAAGGAACTATTAGGACTTGGGAATGGGAATTGCAGCTTTTAAGACAATTAGGGTTAACGAAAGATTTGCCGGTTTTTATAACAGAAACTGGTTGGAAGCATTCAGAAGGAGTAGCTACCAATAACAAGTTCCCTTCACCTGAGACTGTGGCCCAATATTATGGTGAGGCATTTAGCGGGGCTTGGTCCAATCCAAGAATAGTCGCAGTAACGCCGTTTTTATTAAATTACCAGGAACCGCCGTTTGATCAATTCTCGTTTAAAGTTAATGGTAAATTAAGAGCGGCTACTGAGGCAGAAAGAGATTACCACCTACCTTATTATGTATTACAAGAGGCTACTAAGACTCCCGGTAAACCGATACAAGCTGAGAAAGCTAAATTTATGAAGCTGGGGATAGAAAAAGACGGCTTTACTAATTATCTGGAGGCGACATCATCTGGGATTAGCGCATCACTTCCTTATGGAGAATCTTATAATTTAGTCTTAACTTTTAAAAATATTGGACAAACTATTTGGGGGGATAAAAATCCTCTATCTGGTGAAAAAAGTAATGATATTGTGCTGAATGTTTTTGGATCTGGAGATGCGTTTAGGGAAGTCAGGTTTGAAGTTCCGGAGGGAAAAAGTGTTGCACCTCAGGAAGAAATTACTTTTACAGTTCCAGTATCCCCATTAAAGGGCGGAATATATAAAACTACTTTTAATATTTTTTCGGGCGGCAAGGCATTGACAGAGAAAGATTATCCTTTTGAGATTGAGGTAAAAGCACCAGTATTTTTGAATGTTTCGGCCTCGCTTAAATGGAAGGAGAGTTTTGGAGGAGATTATCTTTTAGGTATTTTAGGACAACTTAGATATGCACTCTCCTCTACCAGCTCAGAGGTTGTTTTAAATAATGAAGGAAAATCAGAAACTATTGAGACCAAGTATTTACTGCCTGATCAGGAATACACTTTTACTTTAGAAAAGCCTTACTACAAACCAAAAACAATAAATCAAATGATTTTACCGGGAGAAAACACTTTGGAGTTTGGAGAGTTACAGCCGGATATAAGAAGTGCAATTTTAAGACCGGTTGAGCTTTGGCAATTATTACCATGGGCGGATTAAAATTATTATATTGTAATTTCCGGCCTTGAAAACTACTATTAAATTATGGGTGATGAGAATGTTGAGAAAATTATCAAAGGCGTAGTTAATGGACTGGCCTCCTTTAAGACGGAGATCACCGAAAAGATAGACGGATTAGACGTTAGACTAAATAAAAGAATTGATGGCCTTGAAGAGAGATTGGATAAGATTGGCGGTCAACTTGCCTATTTAGAAGATGATGCTCCGATAAGAGAAGAATTTGATGACTTTGGGAAAAAGGTTGACAGGCATATTTCTACTCATTCCAGACAGACTTACTAAAAATATGAAATTTTTGCCTATTATTTTAATCGCGATTTTGGCTTTTATAGTTGGAGTAAGTATTAAAACTACTTTGATATCCCCTTTTAATGCAGTCTCTGAATCACAGAACGAAGCATCGGATTCGGCAGAGATGAGTCAGGAGAATCGGAATTTGAATGAGCTCTCTGGTGAATCTATAACTGCTAATAAGACATTTACTAAACATGGAAATACGTATACATCGCAGACTTTGGACGACAAGATTGTAATGAATGGGGTCTACAGACTTTCCACTTATAATGTTAATTTCACTATTACTTTGCCAAAAAATGGAGGGGCTATTTCTGGGAATTTAAGCGGGACCTGTGAGGCAGCGATTACAGGAAATGCAGACCAGCCGGATAGCAACGGAAATTCTAATATATCAGGACAATACTCAGGAAATTGCAAACCAATTCCCACCTTAGGGTATAAAACTCCAGCGTTAGGAACTTTTACAGGTGTAATTAGATTTAAAGAGAATAAAGCTGAGATTTCTGTTAAAAATAAAGAGCCTATTGAAACAGGAAGCTGGTTTGAGATGCATTTTTAGTTTTTAGCTTCATTTCTCACTTTTTATGTTTTCCAATAATTTTGTAATGAGAGGGCGCAATAGGTAAGGCGAGCTTGCCAATTGCTGGCGCAATAGGTAAAATATGTCGTTAGGCCTTGGAGTAAGTTGCTTCATTTTCTAATTTTCGTGGTGGTCGTAGCTCAGCTGGTAGAGCCTCGGTTTGTGGTACCGATGGTCGCGGGTTCGAGTCCCGTCGATCACCCCAGAAAAAATTCCTCCTCTGTGGAGGATTTTTTGTGGGTAGATTAGCAAGGAACTCTAAGTATCAAACGCAAGTTTGATGAGTTCGGCTTTTTCGGAGAAAAGGGATGTATAGTCCCGTCGATCACCCAGAATATTTTAGGCACGATTTTTGATGACCCTGACGAGATACTAGAACCAAAATTAACTTTAAGTTACTATTCTTCTATGAGGCAATAGTTCAAGTGATCTTGTAACTACATTTTCTGGTAACAAAGTTTGAGTCCTGTTAACAAATCTTGACACTGCATCAATAGTTGGTTGTTCTTCCCCTTTATCTAAATAAGCAATGATTCCAACAGCTTCATCTTTTGGTTGAAAGCATAAATCAGCGGGTGCTGTTTCTAACCTTACTAAACCTAATGGATGATCTTCACTTCCAGTAAAAGCATTTTCTCTATCAAGATCTTCTTGTCTTAGAGGTCTATCAAATTCCCAAAAGTCTGGCTCTCTCCACGAACTAAAAATACCCATGGTTCCATGCACTTCCCCTTTAAACTGGTCTTCAAATTCTTGAAAATATTTTTCAGCAGAATCCAAGAACTGAGGAAGTTGTACATTACTTAACCAGGTAGCAGCGAAATAGCCTTCTCTATAACTATCAGCTCTGAGTAAATCCCCATGTATTGTAGGATGGACTATTGCTAATTGAACTGCACCATTAGCAGTTTCGCTCATACTTTTAAGTGGGTCTGACTTAAAAATTTTGTATCCTCTGAAGTCTTCAACTAAAGTTTTTGGAGGTATCCAAACACTTAATGGGATTGTCGCTCCATCAGGATTATTTCTAGGATATAAAAGTTCTTTTCTGTCCTTCATGAGGCGATTATAACAAAAAAGGAAGAACAAGACTTATAGACTAACTAAGCTAAAAACTTGTCTTAAATTATTCACTTGCCTGATAGCTGATTCTAGATACTCATCATTGAGGACCCCAGAAAAAATTATTCAAATTCTTCAAATTACCTTTGAAACGAGAGTCTAACCTGATATTATGATTTGGTGAAACTAGAGCGGAAAAAAATAATAATTACTTTTGTTTTGGGTGTCGCGCTGGTGCTTATTGCTCTCTTTTTCTCCTACCGGTTGCTTGAGGTTCCCCGCGGATTAACTTCGGATGAGGCAGCGTTTGGATATAATGCGGCTTTGCTTGCAGAGACTGGTAAAGATCAGAATGGCAGATTTATGCCGCTTTTTGTTCTATCAGTTGAAGGAAAAGATTGGAGACAGCCGGTTACTCAATATTACATGACTGCTTTCTTTAAGGTTTTTGGGCCTTCGGTTTTTAATTTACGTTTTAGCAGTATCATAATTACGCTGCTTTCAACTGTTTTATTGCTGGTTTTGGCGAGTAAATTACTCGGTTATAAATGGGCGATGTTTTCAGCTTTTGTTTTCCTGACTACGCCTTTAGTTATGATCCAATCTCATATGGGACTGGATAATATAATGCCTGTTCCTTTTACTATGCTTTGGCTACTTGGAATTTTTCTTTTCAGTAAAACTGGGAAGAGAAGATATCTTGTTTTGGCTGCAATAAGTTTAGGAATTAATTTTTATACATATAAGGCGATGAGAGCTGCTGTGCCGATTTGGATTTTACTTAGTGTTGGTTACTTATTTATTTATGATTACCGAGACTCCTGGATTAAAGCTTTTAAAAAGTCATACAAAGATATCTTTGTTTTTTTAATTAGTTTATTGCCTTTTTTTGCGGTTATTCCTTTGATACAACAAAAATATCCAGGAGCTATTTTTGCCGGACAAAGACCTAGTTTTGATTCAGTATATAGCGTACTTTATCCTTATTTTTCGAGCTTTGACTTAACTTTTACGTATATAACTGGCGATTCGACGATGTTTCATTCGACTCAAATGCACGGCATGATGCTGCTTTTATCTGCTCCGCTATTTTTTACTGGTTTATATTACGCGATCCGGAATAAAGGTTTTTGGTTGTTTATAGTCATTTGTTATTTTACAGCTCCTTTATTATTCGGACTTGTCGGGTCTTCACACCGGGCCAGCAGGTTAATGATGATGATTCCCTTGTATTGTTTGTTGGCAACTTTGGGCGCAAAATCGCTTTGGGAAAATAGACCAAAAATTTATTTCAGACCGACCATAGTAATAATTAGCCTATTAATGATTGTAAATTATGCGGATTTTGTTAATTATTATTGGAATACTTATCCTAAGATAACTGAGAATATATTTTCGGATTTGGGAACTTATACTTCTTATGAAAAGCTGGCGAAAGAAGCCCGGGATCGGAATTTAACTCCATACATCGATGAGGATATTTATTTCGGGGATGGGGATTCGGGACATTTTTTTGAGACGATTTACTTTAAAACTCCTGCCCGAAGAATTCAGTCAAACGAAACGCTTCCTCCGGGTAGTTTATTGATGACGCGCAGGGAGATTGTCCCCGAGGCGACAAGACTACCTGCGGAAATAGATCATATTCTTCAGATTAGAGAGTGAGATTGTTGCAGCAGCTATTGATGATCTGATTAACTTTGGTGTTGACTGATCTGTCTATTTTTATACAATTACATAATGGCTATTTTACTTTCGGTCGTTTTCTTTGCATTAGGAATCGTTATTCTTTTGAAGTCAGCGGATTGGCTGGTATCGGGGGCTTCGTCTATTGCTGCTCGATTTAAAATTAGTCCAATGGTAATTGGATTGACTGTGGTTGCATTTGGAACTTCAGCTCCGGAATTGGTTGTATCGTTGACTAGTGCAATTTCGGGAAATACTAATCTGGCTTTGAGCAATATTATTGGATCTAATATTGCTAATATCTTATTAATTTTAGGAGCTTCTGCAATACTTTGCCCATTGATTGTTCATAAAAATACTGTTTGGAAAGAAATCCCAATGTCTTTTTTGGGAGCATTAGTATTATTTGTTTTAGCTTTGCAGAATGTGATTGATCACGGAAGCATATTTCATATTCCTTTCACTGGAACAGATGTTGTGGGATCTATAACCCGGAGTAATGGGCTTATTCTATTAGCATTTTTTATTATTTTTCTTTATTACACTTTTGGAATCGCTAAAGTGAGTACTGATAGCGCACCTGATATTAAACAGAGAAAGACCTGGATGTCTATTCTTTTAGTTGTTGCTGGACTTGGCGGGCTTATACTAGGAAGTAAATTATTAGTTGATAGCGGTATTAATATTGCTAAAGCTTTTGGGGTAAGTGATACATTGATCGGACTGACACTCGTAGCTGTTGGTACAAGTTTGCCGGAACTAGTTACTAGTTTAGTGGCTGCATCTAAGAAACAGGTAGACATAGCTGTAGGTAATGTGGTCGGGTCTAATATATTCAATATATTCTTTATTTTGGGACTTACATCGCTTGTTACTCCGTTGCCATTGCCGGCTTCAAACGTGGTAGATATTTTCGTTTTATTTATGACAACAATTTTACTTTTCGTATTTCTATTTATCAGACAAAGACATGTCATAACAAAAGCTGAGGGAGGATTAATGTTAGCCGCTTACGCTGGATATATCACTTTCTTGATTTTCAGAGGATAATTAAAAGTACTGAAGATTGGTTGATAAAATTACAGAAAATATAAGTATGCATACAACTAGAAACTAAAAATAGTTTTTATACTTTGGTAGTATGGTTTGGCAATTTCTTTATATTCATCAAAGAATATTTTATTATTAAAGTCTCTTTCAATCTTTTTTAAAACCCAGTCTTTATAATCTTTGAGCGTCTTGTCTTCAAATAAGTAATTATTCCAACAGACTACAAGGTAAAAATCTGTGGTGAAGTGGGCTAATGCATCCGCAGTTGCTAGGATTTTAGCCTCTAAATGTTCGGGTTCCTTACCATCATGCATTCCATGACCATGAATGATTTTGTCTACAATAAAGGTAATCTTTTCTTCTGAGAAACCAGACTCTTTTAAAACTCTTCTTGCGCCTTCTTCACTTTTTTCATCTAAGTCTGGATCATTCTTACTTGTCCAGGCATAGGCTAAATCATGCAAATAAGCTGCTGCGATAACACTCTCTTTATCAAAATCGTATTCTTTTGAGAGATCCTCAACCCAATTGGCAACTACTTTATTGTGACCCTCAAAAAGCCAATCATTCCAATCTATAACAGGATTTTTCTTTTCATATAGTTTGCGAACATTATTAATAACAAGATCGAGTTTATCCATTTCAGTGAGTATAACAAATTTATTGAGAGTCTACCTATCTGCTATTTTTTTAATTTATTTGCAAAAAACAGAATTAATTTCCACCTCAGTGATTCTTTAAAATGCGCCCTACTCAGTAATTAGTTGTTTAAGCGGGGGAATTTCTTTTTGCGTTTTACTAGCCATTCCAACGGATTTATAACCACTACTCCATTTTGGTAGAATATATGTATGACTCAAATTAGTTTTAGTGTAAAACTGATTAATATTAACAGAGTGACTATCCTCCATTTGCCGGAAAGCGCCAGTGCTAAGCTGCCTTCGAGAGGGATGACAATGGTTGCAGGAACTTTAAATGGGGTTGCTTTTAAAGCCTTATTGGAGCCAGATGGAAAATACGGACCGGGTCTTAAACCGAGCCACTGGTTTGCACCGGATAAAAAATTATTAGATCAGGCTGGTGCTCGAGCTGGAGATATTGTGGAAGTTTCACTTATACCGACGAAAGAATGGGTCGAGCCGGAAGTGCTGGTTGATGTAGCCGAAGCTTTGGCAAGCTCGTCAAAAGCTCAAATGTTATGGAATGATATTACCCCACTCGCCCGCTGGGATTGGATCCGCTGGATTAGGGCAGTTAAAACTGCAGAGACAAGGAAAAAACATCTTGAAGTGATGCTGGATAAACTTAATAAAGGGATGCGGAGGCCTTGCTGCTTTAATCGAAATTTGTGCTCTGTACCAGAAGTTTCTAATAACTGGGTACTTATTACTCCATCTTAATTAATTGATAAATGTGATTTAAATCAATGAAAGTTATTCAGAGATGTTCAAGAATAGCCATATGAAAAAATTTATGGCCGCACTTTTTATTATTCCTCTGACAGCGCTTCTTTTACTTAGCGGTAATGTTTTTGCCGGTGAGAGTTCTTTTCCGATTGTGACTTTATCAAAGGATGAAGTAGTAAATCATGATTATTTTGCAGTTGGAGATACAGTTAATCTAAGCGGAACTGTTAACGGTGATGCATATCTAGCTGGAGGGAATGTGACTTTTGACGGAGTGGTTAATGGGGATCTTTTAACTGCTGGAGGGAACGTGACTATTTTAGGAAAAGTTAATGGAAATATCAGGGCAGCTGGAGGAAATATTATTTTATCTTCTGATGTGGAAAAGAATGCCACAATCTTAGGTGGATCAGTATCGCTATCAGATAACGGAAAAATTGCCGGCAGTTTAGTGTCGGCTGGAGGTAATATATCTTTAAATTCACCGATTGGTAAAGGAGTGAATGCAGCCGGCGGTCAGATTAGTTTTGGGAATTTAGTGGGAGGAACTGTAAATGCATACACCAGTAATTTAGTCCTGAGTCCGGCATCAAAAATTACAGGGGATCTTAATTATTGGAGTGAGAATAAATTAGTGTTAAATCCGGAAGCTTCAATTGCCGGTCAAACTAATTATCATTATGTCCAAACTCCTAAGTATAAGGAGAAGGAAGCCGCAAGAGTTGATAGCGAAAAGATTTTGGGTGTTGCCACAATGGGAACATTAGTTTTCTATATTTATAGTTTGGCTGTGTCGCTGATAATTGGACTAATAATCGTTCAGTTGTTGCCAGTATTCACAGAAGGTACTCTCAAAACTTTGGAATCCCGTTCACTCGCTTCGCTGGGAATTGGATTTTTAACAGTACTGTTGTTTCCGCTGGTATTCATAATCTTATGTATGACAATAATCGGCATTCCTCTGGCTTTGCTATTATTTCTGGCATTAGCTTTACTTTGGTTTATAGCTGAAACATTTGTGGCACTTTATATTGGGACTAAAGTACTTAATTATTTGAGAAGAGAAAAAAGCTCTAAAAGCTGGAGTTTGCTTACGGGATTGTTAGTTCTCGGAATATTGTCATTAATCCCAATTATTAATTTCTTTGTTGGGATGTTAACTTATCTGTTTGGTATTGGAGCATTACTTATTCAGAAGAAAACTTCATACAGCATCCTGCGAGAGAAAAAATTAATATAATCTTTAGGACTTATCGAAAATACTTTTTTAGAAGAGTAACCCCAAACCAAAGAAAATAGGCGAAAAGTAGAATACTGCTAGCGATTATTAAGGACAAATTATGAGAGGCAGTTATGATTAATGAAGCAACATAGATATCTCCAGCCAAACCAATTCCTAAAAGCATTAATGCTAACAAGACCATAGTGCTGGCAAAAGTATGAAAATGTTCTGTGTCGTGATCCTGATCGACAATCCTATCATAGGCAGAAACAGACATTAATAAAATAGTAGTTAAGGTTATGAGGATCAAACTTATCAGATGAAGTATTTTTACCTCAGCTGAAAGAGTTTTGAATCCATCTGAAAAAACTGCAACTAATTGAAATCCAAGTAAAGCTTGAGTTCCGGGTAAAACAATTCTAATCTCTTCGAGAAGATGATCTATTTTTTCCTTAATAGTTAGTTTTATTTGTTTTGCCATAGACCAGCTATTCTACATTTTAAAGTGATCTTGATCAAGGAAAGTAAAACATTAGGAGTCTATAGTGTATTGATGATTAAGTTATTGAAACAGGGACGGTATAAACTTATCGAAACAAAAGGTCAGACGAAAATTTTAACTTTAGATAATGACACTTTTGCTTGGGTAAATGCTGAGGAAATTGGAGAAATACTTGTTTCATCGCACAGAGATCATGTGACAGATAATATATTGGCAATTGGAAAATACCGGCTTTATCAGGTTAAAGATGAGGACTTACTGACTGATCTGGAGCATTTGGAATTATTTGTGGGAGATGGTAAATGGCAAGGATATTTATTAACGACAGGATTACCAAACGAGACAAACCACAGGAAGAGAATTATCCCGACAAAAGAATTAATAACTAAAATGTCACTTTACGAATTAAGAAGAAATGAATCGGCCTAGATCAATTCATTTTCAAAATCATCAAGATTGTTAATAATCAGTATATTTTTATTAAAGGTTACCAGACCTTTGTCTTTTAAAATCTTCATTTCCCTACTAACAGTTTCTCTGGCCATACCAGCCTGAGAAGCAATATCTTTTTCTGAGATGGTTAATTCCACAGCACTCCCCGACTTTTTACCAAATCTTTTTGCTTCAATTAAAAGCTCAGTGACGACTCTTGAGTAAGCCTCGCCTGACATAAGATGGACCATTTTCATGAGAATGCCATCTGTTCCTCTGTAAACACGGCTAAGGAGATCGAAAAGAACACTGGGGTTTGATTTAAGAAAGTCCACAACATCTTGGCGCGGAGCCTTCCAAATTTCTAAATCTTCCAGCGCCTCATAGTAGTAGGCGTTGAAAGTGTCATTGATGGCCCAAGACATTGGGAAAAAAGAAACGGGTTTAAAAATATTGAGGACCAGCTCCTCTCCTTTAGCGGAAATTGCGTATTGCTTAACTTTGCCTTGAGTAAGATAGAAAACTCCGCCCGGATCATCATCAACTCGAATTATGATCTCGCCTTTTTTAAACTGATGGTGTTTAAATTGCTTGAAGAAAATATCAATTTCTGACTGAACTTGATTACTCATGTGAGCATTATACTCTTATAATAATCATTTTTCAGTGTAATTTAAATAAACAACTAGAGTTCTTCGATGATCTAAATCACAGATTATAAAGTCTTTTCGTAGTAGTATGCATTTGCGATCAGAGAAGGAGGCAGAAATAAGTAATTGAGAGATTGTAATTTAGGATTCTGCTCTTTGAGGTGAGATGTTTTTTGAAAAACGAGATGTTTAGTTTCAAAGAAAAAGTCCTTCTCCTGATCGCATATATATGAAAATACATAATTGCTATTTACGCTCGGAAGCTGAGATTGAGGCCATTATTTTGGCGGCTATGAACAGACATAAGAAGAGTTCCCTCCAGGCTGAGAAGAGTTTATGGCAGAAGAATTTGAAACAGTCTCAAAAGGGTTTACGAGCTGGGAAGCACCGAGAATTTCATCAGAACGAGAGTTACAGGACTTTGCGAGCTTTAGGATAAATTAATGAAGGGTGCTTATTGCAAAATAGTACTAATTAATAGGAGAATTGTTTATGAGCATACCACGAACTGATAAGTATAAAGCTTTAAATTTTCTTTGTGATAATAGACTGGCTGTGCTGTCTACAGTATCGCCTGAATCTGATATGCCCCAGTCAGCGCTTGTATATTATGTTGTTGACGAAAGTTTTCCGCTGTTTATAGTCACTATTAAACAAAGCCGCAAGATTAAGAATCTTCTAAAGAACCAAAAAGTGTCGCTGGTTATTTTTTCGGAAATTCCGCCAATTGAATTGCAGATAGAAGGAACTGCAGAAATAATTGAGGATCCTCATAAAAAGAACCAGATGTCTGAAAGGTATCTCGAAGTATCTAATAAGAATCCTGAGACTTTAAACTGGCCGCCTATTTTAAAACTACCTAACTCTGACGGTTTTGAATTTCTTAAAGTAACAATTGACTGGTTTAAGTATTCAGATTTTAGCGAAAGAGAAGGTAGTATTGTTGAAGGTACTCCAGCCGACTGGCAATAGTGACTTTCTCCCCTTTGTGACTCCAATCAATGCATTTGAAAACTTTTTAGCAAATAATGGCCTTACTAGGGAGGTGAGGAGAATGTACTTATTGACCGGAGTTTTAGGTTTGATACTGGCTGCTGCACCTTTTGCATTGAGTTACAGTACTAATGAGGCCGCACTCTATACCAGCGTTGTAGTTTCAGGAATTTTAATTGTGACCACCATTCTTGAGTGGGCTGCTGAGGATAAAGACATGTGGGAATATTGGGTTGCCGGAGTTGTTGGAGTTGGAACTATTGCCGCACCATTTGTATTAGGATTTAGCGGACTAACTAATGCTGTTTGGACGATGTCAGTTATTGGTCTGGCAACTGTATTGGCAGCGGCTACAAAACTGTTTTCGGAAAAAGCAGATTTGGGGTATTAGTGGTCTATTTAATATGAATTGACAGTGAAAGTTTGCGGGATGTAGTATATATTTATGACTGATTTTTTATACGGGCTTTTGAATGGAATTACTGCGTGGCCGCTATTGATACTTCATGTGTTTGAGGTCTTTAACCAGTATCCGGTTTATGATGTGGCGCGAAATACAGGCTTGTATCAATTTGGTTTTTTAATAGGAGCGGGCTCGCCTCTTTTAGGATTCTTGGGGAAGCGTAAATGACAAGCTTTTAGTTATCTAGTACCTCAAGTAAACAATATTCTTACACAATTCATATATTAAAGCTCTACTATTAGATTATGGAAGAAACGAAACAGGTAACCGAAGTGCGTACAAGATCTAATGGTCAGCCACTTGCTGGCAACAATGAGCATCCTCAGAAAGTTTATGCTAAGAAAAAAGTCATTTTTAGAGCCTATCAAGTTATTTGGTATATTTTAGGATTAGTCGAGGCACTACTAGCATTCAGATTTATACTTAAGGCGCTGGGTGCGAATACTGGAAGCGGATTTACTAATTTCATTTATATTCTGAGCGATCCGTTTGCTCTTCCTTTTAGAGGAATTTTCCCGACATCTGTCGCTCAAACAAATGCAATTGAATGGTCAACAATTGTGGCTTGTATTGTCTATTTAATTGCGGCATTTGGAATAGTTCAGTTATTTCAATTGATAAAACCGACAAACCCCCAAGAAGTGGCTGAAAACGTTGACTCTCAATAATTCTTCTAGTTCCTTGTTTTATGGATGACTGCATGTCCCCTGCCCTTTGAAATCAAATACATATTTACAGGATAAGCAAAAAGGAATGCCGTTACTAATGCAAAAATTAAACTAGTCCAAAAGAGTAAAGAATTTAAAGGAGCATCCATAGCACCAGGAACTACAAACATGATTAAGTTATCTATAATTTCCATAATAGCTATTGAGGTTGTGTCAGAGGCAAAGGCTAATGCTAAAGCAGTCTTGAAGCTTAGATGAGATTTAAGTAAAGGGATCATGGTTAGTGAATAGCCAAAGAAGAAAGCTAAAATTATAGAAACTATGACGGTTTCAATATTTGGCCAAGAAAAATAAGCTCCAAGAGCCATTCCGCTAACTTCACCGATCGCACAACCGGTTAAACAATGAAGTGTGGCACTGAAAGCCACTTTCTTTAAACTAGTTTGTTGAGGCACCAAATTCATACCGCATTTAGGGCATTTATCATTTTTTCCGGCTTTAATTTCAGGATGCATCGGACAGGTGTAGTTTTTCATTTAATTATTTATGTTTTTTAGCCAGGTTCTCATTTGGTCAATTTCGGATGTTTGACTAGTGATAATATTGTCTGCCAGTTGTTTCATCTCAGGACGGCTGGTGCCATTCTTCAACATTGATGCCATCATGACAGCCATTTGGTGGTGGGGAATCATTTCTTCTAGGAATTCTTTATCGAAATCGGCTGATGTTTCAAGATTTGTGATATCTGATGTATCCCCCATTTTACCCATATGCATACTCGAATTATTTCCCATCATTCCATGCTGCTTCATAACCTGATCACCGGTTGGAAGTTCCCGGCCAAACCAATTCTGGTACCAGCTTTTCATTTGAGTTATTTCCTGAGATTGGGACTTAATGATATTTTCAGCGAGCTGTTTTACTTCTGGTTTTTGCGACTTTGTTAAGGCTAACTTTGCCATAGTAATTGCGTCTTCGTGATGAGGAATCATTTGTTCGATAAAATGAGAATCTATTACTTCTGATGACATTTGAGTACTAGAATTGGGCATTGAATAGGATTTGTTCGAAGTGATACCTGAATTAACTAATAACCAAACCAATAATCCACCGATAAGAATGCCAGCCAGTAAATATTTAATTTCTTTTCTCATAATTATTTGTTTACCCTTTTAAATAGAGTTACGAGTTCGGTAACGGCTTTTTCTTTTTCGCTTACCATTTGATGGGCAACATGAGTTTCTAAATGGCGTTCGAATAAGACTGAATCGAGACTTTTTAATGAATTTTGAATTGCCAAGCTTTGGGTTAGTAGATCAATACAGTATTCGTCAGCTTCAATCATTTTATAAAGCCCGTCGAGCTGACCTTTAATAATATTAATTCTTTTTTTAGCTTTATCCTTAACATCGGTGTAGTGCGATTTCATTAAATTATGATATACCCCCCTAGGGTATAAGTCAATAGTAGAATATCGTCTGCAACTGAGCCTCGGTATTTTTCCTTTGTTAAATTTTTTGGAAGTAGTTATAAATGTTTTTTGAAAGATCTGCAATTCTGTCTTCTGCAGCTTTGGGAATACTGCTTTCTGACATAACAACTATAATATAGTCGCCTTTTTCAGAGTAAATTATTCCGGCATCATGACTAAACCAACCTAGCTCACCGGTCTTATGAGCGATGACTAACTCAGGAGGTAAGTTTTTAGGGATTTTATTGTTCAGTTTTTGTTTTTTTAGCAGATCAAACATTTTAGTCGTTGAATCGTTACTGCCCAACTCCCCTCTTTGCAGCTTTTCAAAATACAGGCCAATATCTAGAGGGGTCGTTACAGGAGCGCTGCCGTCAGTTCCTACTTTGGAATTTTTAAAACCTTTTTCATCAAGAAAAGCTGCAACTTTAGATAAACCGATTTTTTCGGTCAGCAAAAGCGCCGCATAGTTATGAGAAATGGTTATCATTTGATTTAGAGCTGAATCAACAGTTAAAGTAATTGTCCCCTGAGTTTGCTCTGCAAGCGAGGGATCAATGCCAAATTTTCTATTTAGCACAGCTATCCCCTGACTTAACTCATCTTCAGGATCCAGATTACCGGCTTCGATTTGCTTATAAACTGCAGCCATTGTCCATAACTTATAAAGACTGCCGGCCTCAAAAACTTTATTTTCATTTAAAGAGAATGATTCGCCAGTTTTTAAGTTTTTGACAAAAACTCCGTACGAGCCAGTCGTTCCTTCAAGAGATTTTTCTATGGCTTCCTGCAATGATTTATAACGGACAGCTTTAGGACTGGCGGAAGCAGTAGGATTAGGTATTTCAGTTTGCTGAGATGATATTTCGACTCCGGCAACTTCTTTCTCCGGCTGTTTATCCGGACTATAGAGAAAGTAAAAAACTAAAGAGACTATAATTATCAGCACCAGAAATTTAAAGTTTTTGCCGCGTTGCCTTTTTAGCTGGCGGGAAGATTTAAAATTGTGAGCGGCAGAATACCTCATTAAACATATTCTAAATGGTTTAAGGAATTTTTAAATGGTTAATTTAGAATAGTTACACCGCAGCTTTAACTAATGGTGCAACTTTTTTCCCTAGAAGCTCAATGGCTTTTAAGACTTTATCATGAGGCATTGTTCCAACATCGATTTGAATAACAAATCTGTCCTGCGCAAATAGTTTGTGCTGTGCGATAATTTTCTCAGCTACTTCTTTTGGGTCGCCTAATAATAATGAGCCTGCTGGTGAGGCAGAAGCGGCAAAACTATCTTTAGTAATGTTGGGCCAGCCGCGCTCCTTACCTATTTGATTCATAACTGATTCATAGTAGGGCCAATAGATATCTCTCGCCTGTTCGGAGTCTTCAGCAATAAAACCTTGAGAGTTTATCGAAACAGACATATTTTTGGGGTTATGACCAAATTTTTGATAGGCTTCTCGATAGAGATTAATTAAAGGCGCAAACATTTGAGGCTCTCCGCCGATTATTGCCAGAGCTAAGGGTAAACCTAGTGATGCGGCGCGGATGATTGAGGGCGGATTGCCGCCGACAGCTAAGGAAATTGGAAAGGGGTTTTGGACGGGTCTTGGATAAACTCCCCTATTATTAATTGTGGGCGTATAAGTGCCTGACCAAGTTAACTTCTCAGAGTCTCTTATTTTTAAAAGCATATTTAATTTCTCTTCAAATAATTCATCGTAATCATTTAGGCTGTAGCCGAAGAGAGGAAAAGATTCGGTAAATGATCCGCGGCCAACCATTAATTCAGCCCGACCGTTAGAAATAAGATCCAGTTCCGCAAAATCCTGGAAAACCCGAATTGGGTCGTCTGAGCTTAAAACATTGACAGCGCTGGTTAAACGGATATTTTTTGTCTTGGCCGCAATTGCGGCCAAAGGCACAACTGGCGATGAAATTAAAAAGTCTTCGCGGTGATGTTCGCCAATACCAAAAATATCTAAACCCGCTTCGTCGGCTGCAATACCTTCTTCTATCAGGTTCTTCATTCTTTGCTCAGGAGAAATTATTTCTTTAGTTTTTGGATCAGGGACTAAATCGGCAAATGTGTAAACACCTAACTGCATACTAAGTATATTAACAGATTAGTTTCCTTATTCTAATGATTATATTCCCGGTGTTTTTGAGTTTCTTTATTGATGTGCATTATTGCAACGGAAGTTAGAATGGCGAACATGGCGAAGCCAAATGCTAGCAAGGTTTCTGATATTTCCTGGCGGCTGCCGATACCGATTTTTTCGAAACTAAAAAGTTGATAATTGAAAACTACAAATTTATTTAGAAAATAAAAGCGGGTAACTGCAAAAAAATAAAAGAAGAGAATCGGCATTGGAAAGAAGAGGTAGTACTTTTTATATAGTTTCGGTAGAAGATTCTTAATGATCATTGCAGAGAAAGCTCCCCACAGACCTAGCAGCATATAAATATAGTCAATTTTGGATTGGAAAAAACCTAGATTGTGAATTGTGGTTTCTTCCTGTAGATTCATCCGGGCATAATTTTCCGGAGTCTCAATTCCGAATATTCTTTGACCCCAAGATATCTCTTCACCGGCGATAAAAAATAAACTAATTGACAGAAGCAGGAAAAAGATAGCTTCGGGTCTTTTAAATATTTTGAAAAATTTTAGTGAACAAATTAAGGAAACAACAGCAGCTGTAAAGTAAAAAATGACCTGCATATTTTCTAACAGGCCATCCTCTTTAACTATTGATTCATAAACAGTTGGACTGATTACATTAACGAAGCTGAAAGAGATTAGGTAAATAATGCCGCCAAAATATAATAATTTCTGAGAGAATGTTTTAAGCCAGGAAGCCTGAACATTAGCCATTAAGACGAAGCCGGAGATAAAGAATAAATATTTAAAGTTCTCGAGATTAACACCAATAGAATTAAAGAGATAGAATTGAGGAGTGAAACCATTGATAATCGCCAGAGGTAAAAATGTAAGCGTAAATAAGGGGAAAAATAAATAATTGTTAACCTTAATAAACCAAGTGGGTAGAAACTTATCATTTGCTAGAGAAACGAATATGTGAATCAGGATGAAGACTGAGTATAGAAACCGCGAATCGATATAAAAATACTTGATGCTGGTGGACGGATTATTAAAGCTGTCTCCAAACAAAAGGCTGATGGTAATAAGATAAAATATCAGCCCGATAACTTTTAACAACATTTTGTTTTGCTTAGTGCAGGTTCTGTTCTTTTAAAATTTTGGTTATCTTTTGACCAGTGCCTACAATTCTACCAATCATTAGGCCGGTAACAACTGCAATACTCATCCCAGTAACATAACTGGGCTGAACGAAATAACCGATTATACGACTTCTGAATATCGAAGCTAGAATGTAGAGGATAAGAATTCCTATACCAAGAAGATCGAGCCTAGATATGACTTTCCTAGCATCTTTATCCCAGGAAAAAAGATACATTCTGGCAGTATAAACTCCAATTATGGTTCCGAATAGCAGGCCGAATACTGCGAGTAAAAGGCTGACACGCCCGGTTAAAATTTCATAACAGACAATTGCACTCAGAACTACTGAAATAACCATGAAGATTCTTAAATTAAGTATGACTTTATTATGAAGGTGTTTTTTATGTTTGCTTTTGAGCATCAGAGAGATATTACAAATTAGTATAGCAGAGATTAAAACTGATCCAGAACTAAAAAGAATCCGCGGGTAAAGTTATTTTTTATATGCAGAAGAAAGCATTTTATATGACTTGGTTTTCATTGCCAGCAGGGTTACAACTAAACCAATTATGCCTGCCAGAATAAAAACTAGAGCCATTCCCCTACCATCCCCGGTTCCGAACCAGGAACCAATTAAATCAACACCTGCACCGGTTGTCATAAAAGGAATAAAAATTAATTGGGCTATCGGACCGATGAAAAAAGCTGTTAATGGGGATGCTGCTTGTTCGATACTTTGAGCTAGACCAAATACCCTACCCTGTCTTTCTGGAGGAACTACTTTTTGAATAATAGTTTGTTCTGAGGCTTCAACAAAAGGAACTAGAGTTAGCCAGACCAGCATGCCGCCAGCCATCAGAATAATTGAAGGCTGAATGGTGAAGAATATCGAAACTACCCACATGGCTATATTTGCTAGAAACATTGTTTTGAGGGGATTTTTGCCGAGTCCTTTTTTGGCAATGATTAGACCCCCAATAATAAATCCCAGACTTAAGAAGCCCCAGAGAGTTCCCCAAACTTGGACTGAGACCAGTGTTAGACCATAAGCATCCATTAAAGACATAAAGACACCACCTAAAAAGTTATTGAATGTATTGAAGAAAAGCAAAGCAAATAATCCAGGGATGGCCGCTACGACGGTGATTGTACCTTTGATATCTAAATTTTTGGGTTGATTGGGAAGATGGATAATTTGTTTTTCAGGGATTGAGATAAGAAGAAGGTGGATGATTGATAGTAATGTAAAAGCCAGAGCTGATACCATCACCCAGAACATTCCGCCATAAGCTAAAACTAAGCCGCTGGCAACAGAAGTTATAGTGAATGACACGCCCATTACAGAGCCGGATAAGCCATTTGCTTTATCACGATTTTTCTCCGGGACAAGCAAAGTCGTGACTGTTGGAAGAGTGATGTTGCGGACGTTGCCGGCTATGACCCCGGCCATCAGGAATAAGGAAAAAACCCAGATTTGATAACTTTGTATTGTTTGAAAAAGAACTTCAGGGGTTATTAAATAAAAACCGAATCCTAATCCAAAAGCGACTAAGGAAGCCAGACTAGAGATCATCATGGCAGTTTTCTTGCGGTTGTGATCAACTATAGAGCCGAACCAAAAACCAGAGATTAAAGTTGCTAAAAGATACATACCGCTAATAAATGAGGTTGCAATAACAGATTTTGTTTCCAGGTAAGCCCAAAACGTCAAGGCAAACCAGACATAATTATTAGTAGTTGAGGCAATTAAAGTATTCCCTAAAACTTGGTAAAAGGCTTTCATACGAAAGGGTATTATATTATAGTAACAATATGAAATATAACCCTTTAACGAACGATGAAAAACAGATTATAGAAGAAAAAGGGACCGAAGCTCCTTTTAGTGGAGAGTACGATGATTTTTATGTTCCGGGAACTTTTATCTGCCGGAAATGCAACTTACCATTATTTACCTCAAAAGCTAAATTTGATGCTCATTGCGGCTGGCCGGCTTTTGATGATAATTTTCCAGATGCTGTAAAAAGATTACCTGACGCAGATGGATCAAGAGTGGAAATCCAATGTAATAATTGCGGCGGGCATTTGGGACATGTGTTTGAGGGTGAAAGGATTACTAATAAGAATACGCGGCACTGCGTAAATTCAGTTTCAATTAAATTTATAGCTGAAGGAGAAGAGTTGCCAGAGGTTATTACTGGCGAATGATACAGTAAGTCTATTTATATTTTTGCTTAAAGTATTTTACTAATTCCGGATCTTCGCTTAATTTTAGAATATTGTTCATGGTTTTTTCTTTGATGCCTAGCGATTTAAATGCATCAGGGTTATTGCCGCACTCACTTAAAAGTTTTAAACCAAAAAGAAACAAGTCTGTCATCGGAGCTTGAGTGTGGTATGGAGCCTGATTTAATTTTTGAGAGAGCTGGTCTGATTCAGACATCCAAATAGATAAACAGTTTATTAATAAAGTTTCAGTCAAATTTTCTCTTTGGGTGAAGATATTATTGTTGGGCGGGGCTCCGGTATAATTAGGGAAATCGAGAAAATAGCCTGCATCTGAAAGATAGGCCATTTGCCCCTCAGTTGACCTACCGTTTTGGAATGCGTATAGATTCACCCTAGTATATTTTCCAAACCCCAATGCAAAATTGGTAAGTAAATCTTTGGAGCGGTTGCTTTCAATAATTAGTAAAGAGAGTTGAGCTCCGGCTTCTAATGCTAATTCTCTGGCTGTTTTATCAGCATTATCCGGCGAGGCAGGCATATCCACATTAAGGACGGGGGTTTTAATATCAGGTTTTTTAGGATTTTCTGGCTGAGGTTTAATAGTTACACTAGAGTCTTTAGAGACGCGAGATAAATTAACTGACACATTGGGAATACTTCCTTCAGGAGATGGACTAAGAAAATTTTCAGCAGTTTTTACTTTTCTATCAATCACTGTTACTATAACTTGCTCCTTTTTATCCGGACTAAAAGCTCTACTACCTGCCTCGAGATTTGGGATTGCCGAAGGTTTATGTGATTCAACTGGATTTCCGGAAATAAAATCTGGAGGAGTTGTTGGAACGAGTGTGTCAGCCTGTGCTTGTTTGAGTAGAACTGCATCGAGACCAGCAGCGAATATAGTAGCACCGCCGCCGATAAGCACCTTGCGCCTGGATACAATGGTATCTGGAATTGACGAGCTTGGACTTCCGGAATTGGATTCCGTTTTCTCGGACATGTATTAATATTATCACTTAGTGCAAGCTCATCAAGCAAGTAGGATTGAAATAACAGGCTTTTCTTGGTATAATTGACAGAATATTATGGATCCGAAAAGTGATGATTTAAAAATAGAAGACACAAAAGCGGCTGATGCTGCAAGCGCAAGTGCCAGATCGAAAGCTGTGTCTGATGAAAAATCAGAGGCACGAGAACTTTGGTTTAAAACTGTAGTTAAAGTTTTGAAATGGAAAGAAGGAAAAGGCAAGGAAGATAATGCACTTTTGACTGAAAAAGAATGGAATGCATACTACAAAGAGACAATTAAGATAAATACAACTACTAAAGATAAAACTTTAAAGAAATTAAAAGAAACCGAAGAATTAATCAAAAAACACGGCGGATTCGGCTTCTAAGTCTTCAGAACTTTCATTCATTCTATTTTGAACTAAAAGGATTAAAGTTTGTTTTATTATCGTAGTAGTCTTCGTTTTCTTTTTTCTTTAGGAAGTTAACTATTAGATAGGTAAAAGGTGTGAAGAGCACTTCGACTGCGATTTTGAGCAGATAACCGGAGATTCCAACTAAAATAAATAGATCTGTAGGTAACACGCCCCAAAAAGCGATAAACATAAAAATTGTGGTATCGAAGGCTTCACCTACCAGCGTCGAACCAATTGTCCGGCTCCAAAGAAATTTGCCTTTGGTGAGAATTTTCATTTTTGCCAGAATAAACGAATTAATAAATTCACCGACCGCATATGCGGTGACTGATGCTAAGACTATTCGGGAGGACTGACCAAGGATTGCCATGTAGGCTGCCTGATTTGGCCAATCTGAGGCTGGGGGTAGAACACCAACTAACATGAAGACTGAAGCCATTAAAAGATTGGCGGTTAAACCAAGCCAAATAGCTTTACGGGTTCTTTTATAGCCATAAACTTCGGTTAG
The DNA here is from genome assembly GCA_964392925.1 of uncultured Gammaproteobacteria bacterium. GTDB lineage: Bacteria > Patescibacteriota > Microgenomatia > Daviesbacterales > UBA10151 > JACPKO01. The sequence continues at coordinate 253,969 of CAYMRP010000001.1, read as the reverse complement.
AATATCGCCAAAAATATATGTCAGGGGAAATAACAGTCCCCCACCATCGATTGCTAAAGGCCCTAACATAAGAATTTTTGAGGCGACAACATTAGAAATTAATAAAAATGTGACGAATAAGACGGTTATTACGTCAAGATATTTGAAGTGCCTGAGGGCTTCTGATTTCATCAAAGGTGATTATATTCTAAATTGCTGAGTTTTTAAATATGTCTTTGATATAGTTTGAGAGAATTGATCAGAGCTCATAGATATGTTTAAATGGATATCTTCGACTCCTAAGACAAGAAAATTATGATTAAATTAATTGTATTATTAATAATCTTATCGGCTTTTGTAACAACTCAAAATTCTGCAAAGGCGGTTGATTTTCCGTCTTTTGGGCCTGGATTTGGGAGCTTTCCCTCAGTAAAACCTTTTCCGACCAAAACTCCAAAGCCATCCGAGACACCTAGTGGAACTTCGTCTCCAACTTCAACCCCGACCCCAACTCCTGCTTCAAACAAATTTGAAATTTTAGATATTGAGCCTGCCTCAGCCAATTATATGCAGGAATTTACAATTTACGGCAGTAATTTTGGGAGTGCAGGATCGGTCAATTTTAGATATTACAATCAAAATTATTCTTCAGGAGTGGCAACAATTATTTCTTGGACTAATAGCGAAATAAAAGCTGCAGTACCGGCGCTAAAAAAAGGATCTTACAGAATACAGATTATCAGGTCGGATGGACAAAAAAGTGAAGAGGAGAAATTTAGCGTTAAAAATGGACAACCGGTCATGGATTCTAATTCGATTAAGGCTGTTAATGGAAAGTTTGAATTAACTTTTCAGGGTCAGGAATTTGGAAGACGCGGAAGTATAGATATTTATAATGGTGGAAGTTTAGCAGGTAAGGGTGTAATCAAATATTGGTCTTCATCCAAAATTAGATTTGATTTGCCAGCACTTCCAAGAGCCCAATACGGATTTCAGATAACAACTCAGGACGGAAGAAAAAGCTCTTTAATGTATTTTACAGTAGGTAATTAGATTTTTCATCCTGAACTCGCTCACTAGGGAGTCTCTTCGATTCAGGATCCAGATTAGTATTTCTGGATTCCAGCTTTCGCTGGAATGACATTTAGAATATTTCATTATATAAATCTTTCCAGTCGGGATTATTATTTTCTATTAAGGCGAGCTTCCATTTTCTTTTCCAAGCTTTAATTTGCTTTTCTCTCAAAATTCCTTCTTCGATATCTTGGTGTTGTTCATAATAAACCAGAACATGAACGCTGTATTCTTTGGTAAATCCTTTGACTAAATTGTGTTTATGCTCCCAAACTCTTCGTCTCAGATCACTTGTAACTCCGACGTAAATAGTGCCATTCCTCTGACTCGCCAGGATATAAACAAAGTAGGTTTTGTTTTGCATATTGTCATTCCGTGCTTGACACGGAATCCAGATTTAAGATTTTCTGGATCCTGAATCAAGTTCAGGATGACATTAGTATCCTAGCTCTTTATTGATTAAATTTGGCATTTTACTACCTCGAAGATAGGCTTTTAGATTGATGCAGAATATATCGAGAACTCTTTTTGTATAATTTGGAGTCCAACCTGAGTAATGAGGAGTTATGATGACGTTTTCTAGATTCCATAATTTTGAGTCAGAGGACAGAGGCTCTTTTGCGAAGACATCTAGACCGGCTCCGGCAATGGTATTTTTTTCTAGAGCATTTTCCAGATCCTTTTCAACAACTGTTGTTCCCCGGCCAATATTTATAAAATAAGCAGTTTGCTTAAATTTACTGAATATTTTTTTGTCAAAAATATCTTTGGTTTCATCAGTTTCGGGAAGACAATTAATTGCAAAATCGGCAGTTCTAACTGCTTTATCTAAATCTTTTAATATAAAAAGCTTTAGAGATGTCTTTCTTTTCTTAGTCAGATTTCTAACAACGGCTGTGACTTCCATACCGAAGACTTTGGCGATTTCTGCAATTTTTTCACCAATTCTCCCCATACCTACTATTAAAATTGATTTGCCAGATAACTCTTCGGGGTGGAAATACTCATAAGAACGACTCCATTTTTTAAAGGTTATTTGCTGCCGTAATGATTTATGAATATTTCGGGATAACATAATTATAAAACCGAAAACGTGTTCAGCAATTGGAATTGGATGGACTCCGGAAGAATTAGTAATTATTATTTTGGATTTTCTTAGAAAATCAGGGACTTTATTGGTGCCGGCTGAGGTGATATGAACCCATTTAAGATTTTTTGTATTATCTGAGTTTAAAAGTGATAAATCTGAGCTAACTAGTATTTCAGCTTCGCTTATCTTTGTACTTATGTTTTTATCAAGGTCGGTAATTGATTCAATTTTGAGGCCAGCCCCTGTTTCTTTTATCTGCTTCAGGTCACTTTTATCAATCTTATACATGCCTTTGGTGTCGCCGGTGACGCTGGTGATTATCAACACTTTCATACGCACGGACAATATATCACAGACATATAGTTTTATGGTAATCTTAGAGTGAGATGGACAATCAAAAGACACTATCGCCGATATCTGAGTATCTGATTAATCACTTCGATAAGGACAAGACTTATTCATACGACAAAATGATTTCGGTTAATCCCGTGGTTTCTGAGGTTGCTTCTTGGTACGAAAAAATCAGGAATGCGATGGATTTTCGGGATGATGACGCAATTTTGAGAGCGGCCATAGAGAGAATTATTAAACGGAGAATGATGTTCGGTGAACATCCTAAATCAATGGCTGAGCCTTTAGTCCGCGAATTAGTTTGGGCTCGTTATTTTCCAGAGGGAACTATACCAGAGAGCATCACCGATAAAGTAGAGAAAACTATGACGCTTTATCTGCAGCTTCAAGATAAAGTTAATAAAAAGCATCGAGTTAATAAGGGCGTGGTGAATGAGTGGACGCTGCACCTGATGTCGTCTGCGATTGAGAATGTACTCTCCCCTTCTAAAGACCGGGAACTTATTTCTAATTTTATGTTTCAATTTTTTAAGGATAAGATCGTTATCTCTGATGACACAACTGTAACCCGCGACGCACAAGTGTTTTTGGCGGTTAGAAGAACATTCGCACACCAGGATATTCCACTTTTGCGATACCATTTGTTTGTACAGATTTTTGGACAGCTTAGTGAGGAAAATATTGAAAAAGCATCTGAGAGTTTTGTTGAGGCTTCGAAGCAGATTGAATATCAACTAAATTATCCATTAAAAGACAGATTTTTAACTTTCTTTAAAAATCAATCAATTCCATTCTATATCTTGGAAGAAATATTAAAAGAACATCGGGGAAAGAACCGGGAATTAGTCGGTAATATGGAATCCTTTAAAGTGGCAGTAATGAATACCTGTACCAAAAAATATAATAATATCCGAGAAAAAGTCAGCCGGGCTATTGTCAGGGGTGTAATATTTATTTTAGTGACTAAAACTATTTTCGGACTGGGAGTGGAAGGAAGTTTTGAAAGCTTAATTTACGGTCAGGTGTATTGGAATTCGATTGCTCTTAATACTCTTTTCCCGCCTTTGTTAATGATTGTAGCGGCATTATTTATTAAGACCCCAGATAGAGAAAACTCAATGAGAATTTGGGATAAAATAAAAACCATTATTTATGAATCTGGAGCGAATACCTGGCAGCCAATGGTAATGAGAAAAACTGCCACCCGAATTGATCCGGTCATGAACTTTATATTTATTGCTCTATGGCTAGCAGCATTAGTTCTTTCGATGGGAACTATTATTTATTTATTAACCTGGCTTAATTTTAAATTTATTAGCCAAAGTGTTTTTATATTCTTCCTAATGATTGTGTCATTTATTTGTTATCGCATTAATCAGACAGCTCATATGTATTCTTTACAAACGGATAAGCATAGTTTTGGTTCAGTTTTATTTGACTTTTTCTTTGTACCGGTTATTCAAGCCGGCAGAAGATTAACAGAGAATATTTCTAAAATTAATGTTTTCTTGTTTTTCTTTGATTTATTTATTGAAACTCCTTTTAAAGTTATCTTTGGATTTTTCGAACAATGGTTTATCTTTCTTAGGACTCAGAGAGAAAAGCTGGGGTAGTTTAATTGTTTTATAGCACATTGCTTCATTGTTAAATGGTTTCAGATTTGAATAGATTATTAATGGTTGTATGACAAACATAATTTCAGTGAAAGATTTGATAAAACGATACAAAAAGGCAGACACAAATGCTGTGGATGGGGTGAATTTTGATGTTAATGAGGGTGAATTTTTTGCATTTTTAGGACCTAACGGAGCAGGCAAAACAACAACTATTTCGATACTAACCACGACGTTATCGATGACTTCAGGAGAGGTGAAAATTGCCGGATTTGATATTGAGAAAGAATCAGCAAAAGTTAGAAGAAACGTTGGAATTATTTTTCAAAATCCGTCGCTTGATTTAAATTTAACAGCTGAAGAGAATATCAGATTTCATGCAATTTTGTACGGACTTTATCCTTTTAGACCACTTTATTCTTTGATGCCTGAATCATATAAAAAACGACTTGTTGAATTATCAGGAGTATTAAATCTGGAAAAAGATATGTATAAACCAGTTAAATCTTTTTCCGGGGGTATGAAAAGAAAACTGGAAATAATTAGATCTTTGATGCACAAACCGAAAGTATTATTTTTGGATGAACCAACAATTGGTCTTGATCCGGAAGCTAGAAAGAATCTTTGGGAATATTTGAAAAAAATAATCGGCGAAGAAAAAACGACTGTTTTTTTAACTACTCATTATTTAGAAGAAGCAGAAGTGGCTGATAGAATTTGTATTATTAATAAGGGAAAAATTATTCGCAATGGTTCTCCAGAGCAGATTAAAAGAGGATTAATAAGGGATTATTTAATTGTCGACCCATTTAAAAGAGAAAATTTAATTGAGGAATTGAACCGAAAGAAAATTAAATTTGATGATGGGCAAGAATTTAGAATTCACATTCAGAATAAAGAGATACAAAAATTTATTGCTGGACTTAAATCAGAACTGAAAAGTATTCGAACTCACACGCCGAGTTTGGAGGATGCTTATTTAGATATTATTAATCAGCAATCTGAGAATGATTCTGAAAAAGAGGAGGCTACTAAATGACCCGAGAATTAAATGCTATTTTAACGATTGCTCTGAGGGATTTTACAAAATTAATCCGGGATCGATTTAGATTACTTATATCATTTGTGTTTCCAATAATTTTTATTGGAGCACTGGGGACTAGTCTGCAATCTAATATCGGTAAATTTATAGAATTTAATTATTTAACATTTACTTTCACCGGAGTTCTCGCTCAAACTTTATTTCAATCAACTGCGGCTGGTATTATTTCTCTAATTCAAGATAGGGAGAATGATTTTTCACAGGAAATGTTTGTGTCCCCTATTTCGAGATATTCAATAATTATTGGAAAAATTTTAGGAGAGTCGCTGGTCTCTATGGTTCAGGCAGTTGGAGTTTTGATATTTGGATTATTTATTGCTTTGTTTTTTGCAATTGATATTACTTTGTATCAATTATTAATTTCGCTTCCAGCGGTATTTGCAGCCTGTTTATTAGGTGGAGCCTTTGGAGTTTTTGTGATGGCAGCTATCGGTAATCAAAGAAGCGCGAATCAATTATTTCCCTTCGTAATATTTCCTCAATTTTTCCTCGCCGGTGTTTTTAACCCAATCAAAGAATTGCCGCTGCCTATTTGGATCCTATCAAGAATGGCACCAATGACTTATGCGGTTGATTTTTTTAGGGGACTTTATTATTGGGGACATCCTGATTACGACTCAGTAGTTTTATATCACCCAGCTTTAGATTTACTTATAATTTCGGTTTTGTTTGTGATTATGATGTCCGCTGGGACGTACCTATTCGTACGTAACGAGAGAAATCGCTAGGCATTACACAGATTCAGGAGCTTATCTATTGAAAGATTTGTATTTACGATTAAAATAGCTTAAAACTAATTTAAATATCATTTTAGCGATCCAGAATTGTATAAATGGTTTCATAATTTTAGGTTTGTTTTAACTCGGAATAAACGACAAGGCGATGAGAATATAATTTTGATGACTTATCGTAAGATCCCTCACAAGTTATAAGATTTAAGCGGGCTTTATCACCAGCTCCAAAAACTTCGACTAACGGGAATTCTGCCAGCTCGTATGATACTGAGTCTGTGACTAGATAGGTGAATTCTTTACCCTCGATGTCTTTAACTTTAATTTCATCACCGGCTTTAAGTTTATTGATATCGTAGAAAACTGCCGGCTCCCCATTTCGCTTATCGAAATGGCCAGCTATTACAGCATTGCCTCTTTCACCTGGTTTTGAGCCTAAATTATACCAGGCAACATTATTTTCATCTGCGGGGATATCCATTTTACTATCTTTATCAAGACCAACTGATTCAACTTCGATATTTTCTAAACCTAGCTCAGGGATTGAAAAGACAGCGGGCTTAAGAACTTCCGGTGCTGGGTTATTAATTAAGTTTTCGGTCTGTACCGAAGCCGAGGTTTGCATGGTTTGCTGTTTGAGCTCGATTGCTCCGGAATTTAGTAAGCTATTAAAAATTCCAATTCCGATTACTAGACCGCCAATAATAAGAAAAATGATTAATGATTTACGCATATATTTTGTTTTTTCTAAAATTACAGGCGCTCAGGTTAAACGAGCGCCTGCTTTTTAGATTTTTTTAGTTTCCCCCACCCATTCCGGTTGATGGCGGTGCGCTAGGTACTGTTGTGGTAGTAGCAGATGGCATTGGGGAAGCTGATGGTGAAGGCGATGCGGTTTGAGCAAATGCCACCCCCAGCGTTAATAAGCTTGAGACTCCAAGTCCGGCTGCTGCATAAAGTGTTTTCTTTAACATAATATTTATTCACCTCCTTACTTTCTTTGCTAGTATATTTTTGTTGAGTTAAATGAGAGTAAAGGGAATGTAAGAATTAGATTAGAGAGATGCAACATCAAATATTGTTATAATGAAAGTAATGGAAAAAATGAGGTCTCCTTTTGTTCAATTATTAATCGAGAGGAAAATTTTAATATTACTCGGAACAATTTTATTTCTAGCTTTTATTGGATTTTCGTATTTAGTAGCAAAGGAAACTTTCACTCAGTTGGATTTTGATTTAACTGTTAAGCTTCAGGACAAAATCCCCCGAAGGCTTGATACAATATTTTCTTGGTTTTCAGTGCTTGGCTCATATCAAGTTACAGGTGTTATATGGTTTCTAATAGTATTTTTAATGGCACTCAAGAGGCTATGGATTACAAGCTTATCATTATTTTTGCTCCCACTTGCACTCGCGATTGAGGTGTTCGGAAAAGTGTTTGTTCATCATCCGGCTCCTCCTTTCTTATTCTATAGAGGTGTTCTAGATGTTAATTTACCTTTGCACTTTGTACATGACTTATATTCTTATCCTTCAGGACATGAGACTAGGACGGCTTTTTTGATTGTTTTTTTGATGATGTATTTGTTTTATAGAAAAGGAATTAAGATTCAGGCTTTAATACAGCCTATTCTATTTTTAATTTTAGTTGTTATGACTGTGTCAAGGATTTATTTAGGAGAGCATTGGACATCGGATGTGGTAGGTGGATTTTTAATCGGAACATCATTTGGTATTTTGTCAGGAGTAACTATTCCGTATAAAAGAGATGGCTAGGAACTAGGAAAGTATAGGACAACAAACAGGAGGTAGGCTGATTAGATCTTCATGACGCGAGGGCTTTTTAAGGCTTCTTCTACCCATTTAGAATAATTTTCGCTAACTTTAGTCCATTTTAATTGTTCTTTAACGCTTTCTTTTAATTTAGCTGTTTCTGAACTTTCAGGGGATTCAGTTATTGTTGGAGGAAGTGCCTGTTTGTTCTCTTCGATATATTTTGCTACATCTTCATCTGTAATATTTATTTCTGCACCAAATAATTTCTGGATTAAGAGCTGTCTTTTAACTAATTTACGAAAATCTTCGTAGGTTGTGCCGTTAGCTGCGAGAACTTGATCAAGCTGCTCTTTACCACCTTGCTGTTCTTCTACTTTTTTAACTTCAGCTTCGACTTCGGCTTCACTTATACTTTGTTTTTGTTTTTGGCCTTCGGATTCAAGAAGCTTTTCAACTATTAATTCTTCTGAGGTTTTGCCTTGATCTCTTTTTTCTAAAAGACTATAGAGTTCAAATTTAGTAACAGGCTTATTATCAACCCAGGCTACTACCCAAAATCTTGAAGCTGCGAACAGGAGACCGATCAGGATTAGGACGGCGATGACTGCATAAATATATTTCTTGGTAATGATTTTTGTTTTTGGGGTTGACTCTTCGAACGAGACCTCTGAAGAAGTTACTGTAGTTTCTTTTTTGCGAGAAACTTTTTTAGGAGAACTTACTTTTTGCTCGACCCCTTTAGTCTTAGCAGGAGCTTTTTTTGTAGTAGTTTTCTTGGTTGCCATAGTTAAGCTTCAGGCATAATATCATCACAACAAAGTAAGCGCAAGTGGTATATTAAGATTATTATTGTTATTAAATGATATTAAAATCACAGGTTAAGAAAACAATATGTAAAGATTTAAAGAAGGCGGATTCTTTTACTGACCGGATGTTTGGACTGCTTCTACATTCTAATCCGAGGAATATGATGTTTGAGACCCGGTTCGGAATACATACTCTATTTCTAATAAAGCCAATAGATATAGTTATATTAAATTCTAGTTATCAAATAGTTAAAATCAAAAAGGCTTTAAAGCCTAATTCATTTTTATTTTGGGATCCTAAGCACAGCCTAGTATTGGAACTTGAAGATGGGACTATCGACAAATTTAACCTGAGGGAAAATGATCTTGTAGTCATAGAATAGCTGTGTTATGTTGGGTCATTAAAGATGATTCAAGAGATACTTACGGGACTATTTATTCAAGCTCAGATATTACTAAACTCAAGTACTCCTGAGGCTCAGAAGACTCAAGTATTCGCTGCGACAACCCCTGAACCATCCACTCTACCGGTTATTTATGAATCAACGGATCTAGCACTCCCCTCTCCCACTGTTAACAAGATGGCCCGCGGCAAAGTTAAAGCGGCGCAAACTAATATTTTGACAAAACAGGATGTACTTGAGGCGCTTAATGGATACCGGAATAATAATGGTGCAGGAGAATTAATTATAGATAATCGACTTCAGAGTTATGCCCAAAATCGAGCTGAGTATTTGCAAGGAATTGGGAAATTAGATAAGCACGCCGGGCACGATGAATTTATGAACAATAATGGTTACTCAAAACTAGGTTTTGACTCTATAGGTGAGAATCAAAGCTGGAATTTTAGAGGAAGTGCGTCTGGACTGATAAAAGATTTTTATGCCCGAAGTCCGGGGCACAATAAGAATCAAGTTAATCCTGAATATACTCATGTAGGAATTGGAATCTCGGGGAATTATACTAATTTAGTGTTTGGAGGGAAGAAAAAATAAAGCAATTTAAGATGTAAATTATTCTAAAATGAACCTGCTCGGAAATAATTATAAGATTTTGTTAAAATACAAATATGCGCCTATAGCTTAATGGATAGAGCATTGGTCTTCGGAACCAACGGTTGGGGGTTCGACTCCCTCTAGGCGCGCATGAGACTAGGATGCTAAGGGAAGATGTAGAAAACGTTAGCTTTTTGCACTGACCAGCCTTGGGCTGTTAGTGAACTGATTTCGGTGGTGCTAAAAGCGAAAGTATAAAATGTCTTGTTATAGGTACCACTAAAGAGCTTCATACGAACTGCACCGATCGTTCCCGGTTGCTGAGTCGGATAGGCATAAAAATCGCTATCAGCCGCTTCTGCAAAGCCTAGATTTTTGAACTCAGTTATCTCAGATGAACTTATGGCCCAAGTCCTGATCTGGGCACCATTGACCGCGTCAGTTAGACTCAATCTTTTGGCCATTATTGCACCTGAGGATCCGGCGACCGGAGCCTTGAAAGCTATTCCTGCTTCACTCCAGCCTCTACTTTTTAAGAAGTCTATCTCGTTTTGTTTTGCGGTAAAGAATTTCTCAAGATAATTTGGCTTAACAGAGTGATCTAAACGTTTGACATCTATTTTTTGAACTACAGGAGCGGTCGATGGTGAAGGTGTTGCGCAGGCGGTCGCTTGAATCGTATATGGATCGGACTGAACGAAACTACCGTTTGAGAATGTTGACTCGATTGTATAAGTATAGGATGTAGCCGAGGTAGGAGTTGTATCATTCATAGCGGTGCCTGAGGTCTCCCCGACCTTGATACCACTGCCCGGAGCTGTTGTAGATCTAAAAACTTTGTAGATTGCAGTATTCGGAATTGAATTCCATTCAATATGGATTATTGGTGAGGCACCGTTGCAATAACTGGAAGTTTTGGCTGCAATAACATTAGGCTTGGCTATAGGCGTAGGAGTGGGTGCTGAACAAGTAGCCGTAGTGAGCGTTGTGGCTGCAGAGCCTATCGGTGTACCATTCCAATTTGTTCTAGCTTCGAGAGAAAATGTGTATGACTTGTTGCTTTGAAGATTATCCAGGTTGATAGCTATTCCATCTCCGTCATAAAGCTGGGTTTTTGTTCCATCAGCATTATTTAGGAAAACCCGATAATAAGTAGTGCCTCCGATGGGATTCCACTGCAAGTGAACCCGGGGTTGCGTTGGGGTTAGACAATAGGTAGAGGTTGATGCACTGGAGAAACTGACAGTTGGAGTGACAGGGCCGACTTCTAATAAGGTGACATCATCAAACCAAACTGTGCCACTATTATTAGCTTCTCCTACGACAAGGAAATTACCATATCCCCCTTGAGATCCAGTAGAAAACATTATTTTAGCTTCTTGCCAATCGTTAGTGCCGATAGGTAAATTATCAGCGTATACATATACTCCTCCAGCTACGGGCACTGATTTGGCAGGAGAAGCCACTGTTGTCCCAACTGGACCATATGCGACAGTGATGTTTGGTTTTATACTCTTGTCAGACTTAACATAACCTCTCCATTGATACTGGGTGTTAGGCTTGAAAATAAAGGACTGAGTTAGGCCGGGACTGCCGGTACTATTTGGCGGAATCATTAATGATGATCGTCCAGTACGAGCTTTTTTGTAATCGATTGATCCCCACTCAAACTGATTAGGCTTCCAATTCCAAACAGTTTCAAATGATGGATTATAGGGGGTCAGAACAGTTGGTAATACAAATATTTGAGCTGTTTCAGGCTCTAATGTGTAAGCTGTGACAGGTAGGCCGTCAGCGGTTACATAGTGGGGTTTTTGGCAGACACCTTGATTATAGTTATCGCAAGTCAGAACATTGCTAGCAATTGTGTAGGGAGCTTTTGAGTAATTTACGAAAACTATGCCGTTTTCGAACTGGCGTTTAAAAATATTATTAGCTATTTTTTCCATTTTGGCTAAAGGCTTGCCAATCTTTAAGTCATAATCAGCGAAAGTGGCTTCGCTTGTTTCGTAACTTAATGGCTCCGCCAAAGTGTAATGAGAGTAGAGATTAGTTAACGGATTGGTTTGAAAAAGCAAATACATTCCAAGATGTCTTCTGGCTATTTTCTGTTCATATACCAGTGCTTCATAGTATCCTTTTTCTGCCAGAATTTCTGCGTATTCACACTGAAAAACTAAGGGACAATTATTATTTGGATCCTGGCGATAATCATTAACAGTGTCTGATTCAATTATCAGTTTTTTGTTCATTGAATTGGCCAAATCAAAAAACTTCTGCAGTTGAGTGTAATAGTAATCTGGTCCATTCGTAGAGGCAAAGTAATCACGGTTTCCAGTTCTGAAGGGGTTTTCCCAATATGCTCCGTCAGTGACTTCTAGGTATTTTTGGACTTGAGCTATTCTTTCATCACCAATAGAATCTGGCTGGATAGGATTAAAAATAACCTCTTTACCTAAAGGATTGAGTTTGGCTTTTAAAGCGCCTAATGTTTGGAGAGTTCCAGTGAAATAAGCTTGAGAATTAAAATGATCCGGATAAACTGAGGGGCTTTCGCTATTTAGAAGCCGGGGTCTATTTAATCCATCACCAGCTCCATCAACTAAAAGCCAATCTAATTGATTGTCCTGCATGGCTTTGGCTACACCGGTTGCCATATGCTGCTGAAATTCTGGAATAGTTACATCAAGCACGTCCTGACCTCCAGCTGCTTTTAATCTGTTTTCCGGTTTTGATGCATCTGTTCCTTTACGATGAATATACCACTGCTCTTTTAAGTTTTCATAACCTGCAAGATCGGTCTCCTCAACAAAATTTACTACGTAATAACTGTTCTGTTTTAAATTAGGGTTAATTTTGTCGAGCTCTCTTATTACGATATTGGATGAAGGCATGTTATAGCGCGGACGATTAGAGAAAATACCGCCGCCTTGATTGTAAAAAGTATAAGGAGTATTTGCATTGCGAAGCAGATTTTTGTAGCCTTCAGTTAAATCTAAATAATAATTTGTACCTGGCTGAGGGAGTTGATTAGGATAATAACTAGGAAGTAATCTACTAAATGAGGCTACCCGATCTGAGATCCCGTAGCTGCCGCTTTTTGTCCGGTCAAATGCACCGGCTAACATAGCCGGAATATCTGGATTAGTGGATTGTTTTGATTCCCATGTTTCCCCAAATGGATTAAGGAACTTTTCCATCTCTGATTTAGGATTTTGGAGACGGAAGGTTTTAACATAGTCAGGGAAACTAGTTGGAGATTCCGCAGCTTTAGAGAAGAACAGTTTCGGATTCTTAACTAGATAGGTGCCGGCAACAATTCCCCCAACCAGCAATGCGATAGTCAAGAATATAGATAAAAAGCCTTTAGAGTTTAAATTCATTTATGGAAATATGTAGAAAACGTTTGTTTTATCAATTGTCCAGCCTTGATTTGCTAGTGAGTTTGTTTGGGCGGAGCTGGTTGAGAAAGTATAAAATGTCCTGTTATAACTTGAGGAAAACATTCTCATTCTAGTTACACCAACTGTGCCGCTTTGCATAGTTGGATAGGCAAAGAAATCACTGTCATTTGATTGAAGATAGCCTTTACTTTTTAGATCATCAATATCTGACTGATTAATTGCCCAAGTTCTGATTTGAGCCCCATTAGCACTATCACTTAAATACATTCTCTTGGCCATTATTACTCCAGGAGTGCCAGCTATAGGTGCTCTAAAAGCGATTCCGGCTTCAAACCAACCCCGGCTTTTAAGGAAATCAATTTCATTTTGTTTGGCGCTAAAGAAGGTCTCAAAGTAATTACTTCTGGCTTGATGTTCGAGTTTTTTGACTACAGATGTTTGAACTACGGTTGGTGTTGGTGTTGGTGTTGGAGTTGGTGTTGGAGTTGGTGTTGGAGTTGGTGTAGAGCAAACAGCTGCCACAATTGTATAACCATCACCCTTAATAACTGCGCCGCCTGTAACGTCTGCCTCGACAACATAAGTATACTGAGTACCTGAAGTTAGATATGTATTATTTAGTCCAGTGCCTGAGGTTTCTCCAACTTTAACACTGCCTGTTACCCCAGGAGTGGTTCTAAGGATTCTGTAAAAGACACCGTTTGGAACAGCTAACCATTCTAAGTGATTGATAGCACCTGTAGCTCCGCAATAAGAGAGTGATTTTGAAGGTACAATATTAGGCTTAATTTGTGGAGTTGGTGTGGGGGTCGGAGTTGCCGTTGGGGTAGGTGTTGGAGTTGCACTAGGAGATGGTACGACGATGACTGGATTGGCAACATTATATAAATAGAAGGCGTTTGATGTATCGACAGTCCAGCCCTTTTGCTGAAGGCTGGTAATTTCGGATTGATTTTTAGCAAATTCATAGAAAGTTTGATTATAGGTAGAAGAAAAATATTTCATCCTGGTGACACCGATACTGCTTGGCTGACTGGTTTTGTAGGCGAAGAAGTCATTGTCGTTTGATTCAGAGAAACCAAGAGATTTAATTCTGTTTCTATCGTTTACGTCTAGAGCCCAGGTCAGAATTTGAATACCATTAGCAGAATCATTTTTATACATTCGGTAAACGGGTTCAGAACCTGGTGTTCCGGCTTTAGGTGCGTAAAATATAGAGGTAGAAACTGATCTCCAATTTCTTGGTAAAAGAAAATCAATTTCGTTTTGCTTTGTAGTATAGAAATAGTTGAAGTAGTTAGGTTTGGCGGTACTTTCAAGTTTGGTTACTGCCGAGGTGACAACTGTTTGAACAGGAGGTGGTGTTCCGGTGTTTGAAGAAGGTGAAGGCACAGAGGAGGGTGAAGGAGAAGCTGAGCCAGTATTCCAATCTTGTAGAACTTGTTGAGTCACGAATATAACTCCTCGTTTAGCGGGTACAGAATGAGAGGATGCAGGAGTTCCATCTAAATTGTAGAGTCCAACACCGGCACCATTGTAGTTACTATAAGAATTATTCCAGTAGACATAACCATTCTGGAACCTTCTGAGATAAACCCCAGCAGCAACCTCCTCCATACCGCTGACTGGCTGGCCTATTTTTAAGTCCCATTCTCTGAAAAATGTCTCAGAATCGAATTGAGGGCTGGTTTGGACAGGGGTGTAATAAACAAGCAAGGTTTTACTGTTCCTATACAGGTTAAGGAATGAGGCTAGATAATAGCGGGCGAAATTTCTTTCGTTTTCGCGGTTAGTTTGACTGAAACAATAACCAACGGGCTGGCCTGAGGAGTTTTGGCAGTTGACGTTAGTATTTACAACAATCATCAAATACTTATTCAAACTAGTTGTCATGTTAATCATTGAATTGAGCTCGCTAAGACGACCTGAAGACCCTAGATCAGCTGCGAGACTTCCCATCGGATCTTCCCACATTACCCCATCAGCCCGAGGTTTGCCGCTGCCGGATTCATTTGAAAGTACAGTTCGAGTGAAGTCGATTCCCCTACCACCTGAATTAACAAATAACAGTTTATTTGGACCCATGGCAGCCTTGGTATCTCTAAGTAAGTCGGCCCAACCGGCTCCCCAACTAGAGGCAATATTATC
The DNA here is from genome assembly GCA_964392925.1 of uncultured Gammaproteobacteria bacterium. Lineage (GTDB taxonomy): Bacteria > Patescibacteriota > Microgenomatia > Daviesbacterales > UBA10151 > JACPKO01. Next base: position 238,900 of record CAYMRP010000001.1, on the reverse strand, counting down.
GGGGACCTCAGCCATATTTATACCGGGAATAGTTGGGCCAACTCCATCTGCTAGAAAGCCATCCATATTCATTTCGTTCATAGCCTGAACTACTTTAGGAACTATATATGCTCGAAAATTAGGATTAGTTATATCAAAAGTTCTGGCCCCAGTAATTCTATTTGCCTTAGTCGGCGGAAGTCCTTTCTTATGAATAAAGAATGTTTCGCATTTTACACTTCCACACATTTGATCATTTGCTGCAGCACCCCAAATATCAGATCCCAAATTACCGTCAAAATTTACATCAAAGAAGACATGGTAGCCAATGTATTTAACATTGGGGTTAGTTTGCTTTAACTTTGTTGCAATATTAATTAAACGCTGTCTGTTCGAAGTTGGCGCTGAATTGGCACCCTGCAAGATAGCGCACTCTTCAAAGATGATAGGCGAATTTGACTTGGCCAAATAGTCTATTTCAAGTTGGTCAACGGATGGGTCAGTTTCTCTGCCTGTATATTTGGGGCCCCTTCTATAGCAGCCAGTAGTTAAAGCAACAGGGATATCAGGGTTAGCGGCTAATTTGCGAGACCAGGGATCTCCGAAAGGATTATAGTGTGACTCAAAAGAGATATCGGGGGTAGCAGCTTTAGAAAAGAAATTCGTAGGATCATTCACTATAAATACTCCAGCGACGACTCCACCTATTAGCAGGCCGATGGTTAAAAGAATTGACAGAAATCCTTTGGAATTTATATTCACTTCACTAATACTTATACTATTCTGAACAGTTGTCAATAGTTTCGTGAAAACAGACATGAAAAATGATTCTTGGGATAGATATATTAATTTGGGTGTACTAAACTCTAGTTAATCCGGTCAGAAATTATATCGGCTTAGAAATGGGGTGACTTAAAAAATGGCAAAGAATCAAAGCGACAAGGATCATCTACGTGAGGATAAGAAGCATAGTGAGGTTGAGAAGATTGCGCTAACAGGTGAGGAAGCAATAGACGGCGATACAGCTGATTTAGAATCTGATGATGATATGCTGGAGAATGCGCATGACATGGGCCTTTATAAAGGTGATGACGGAGCACATCCACAAGAATTAAATCTGGCTGCAGAGGTCCAAAATGCGGAAGATGGAAGACGCGGGATGGATTAGTTAGAAATCTAAGCTCAGATTGAGTATAATACCTGTGTTATTGACGGGTACATTTAGTGTGATCAGTATCCGCAGAAAACGGGCCGATAGCTCAACGGTAGAGCAATGGACTCTTAATCCATCGGTTGTGGGTTCGAATCCCACTCGGCTCACCAAATTTAAAACTTCAACTACTTGCCATCCATCTCGTTCGGCATATGCTCGACAAGCTTTTAGTTGCGTCTCAAGGCTGTTATGTTCAATTTGACTGGGCTCTCAGACTTGCCAAAATTAATATGCGACAGGATGGGCCACAACTTTTTTGATAGAATATGCATACTTTATGGGACTTCAGATAAACCAAAATACAAAAATTGAAGAAATTACAGAGGATGTCATTAAAGACCTTCTGATAAATGGTAACGAAGAGGATCTTTACTTCGACTTCAAAGAAGGATTTGATAGTTTAGAAGCGGATAAAGTTTATTCTATCAGAAAAGCATTTGCCACCTTCGCAAATACTCTTGGAGGATTTTTATTTTTCGGCATTCTAGATGCAAGCAATACAGCCGGAAAGACAAAGCTCGAAAGGATTGTTGGAATTACAGATGCGAAAGAAGTTGGTAAAAGAATTACCCAGAAATATCTCGATAAAGGATTAACAATTCCAATAATCAGTTTCGAAGAAATTAAAGTAATCAAGATAGGAGGCAAACATGTTGTTATTGTTAAAATCCCCAAGAGCGATAAACGTCCGCATGCAATTAAAAAGGCTCAAGATACAACACTTGAATTTTGGGCGCGTGGATCGGGAACAGCGAGAGCGATGGACTACACACATCTTTTATTAGAAATCGATCAGTCAAAGGAGGAAAGAGGCTGGGTAAACGCACTGTATTTGGATTTGGAAAGTGTGACAGCAACTTGCAAACAGAATATGGTACAGGCAGGTAGCAACAACAGTTTACCCAACAAGTTCAATTCCATTATCTCTAAAGAGAGTGGAAACCTACTGAGAGTATTGGGTAATGATGTCAAGCTTATGAGACATCTATTCCCTCTTCGACAGCAGTTAGCGTTAGCTGACGATCAACGAGATAGGCTTTCTGCTCAAAGTGTTTTACCAATGAGTAACATGGAACAGATCATTATTAATGGCAATAATGACATTGCTGATAGAGCTAAAAAAATTGAAGCAAACGCAGTAAAAGCTATGGATTATCTTTTTGAAAATTATCCCACAGCAAGGGAGCTTGTGGCTCAAGCAAAGTCAATCGTTTAATTATTATGCTCGGTAAACCAGGATTTGCAATTCAAGAACGTTTTTTCTCAGACACTTTCCGTCCGTATTTGAAGCATGAGCTACCTCATGAAAATTACTATTATTTTTTGGAACAGAGTTGGCTGGCATGGAGACTCACAGTTAAAAAGAAAGATATTCAAAACATGCTTTTTGTTGAGCATATTTGTGAACAGCTGTATAAAAATTATCATAACGACTTTCCTCAATTAATTTCCTACATGCTTGATCAAGTCCATGATTCTACCGAGAGAATTGCTATTTCTGAAAAAGAGTATTATGACGCTCGAAATGAAAAAGAAAAAGACATCCTCAAGATATTCTCAGCCTCTCTCAGGCACTATAAAGTATTCTTTGAGAGTGAGTTTAGATTATGGGCAACAATTCCATATTATTTTGCCGTAACAAGTTATGGTAAAAAGTCAGGTGCAAGTACAGCTGATACGTATGTTGAAGTAGCCGGAGGAAATAAATATCAAACTCTCAAAGACATAAAGTTAGTGATTCCACAAGGTGATCTGAAAGACTTTGTCGATGGCTTCGATAACACAATCAGGAACGCAGGAGAGGGGCATGATAGATATGAGCTGACAGATAACGAAACTATTATCTTGCATGATATTGATCCTCATACTGGCAGAAACAAAGGTAAACGAGAACTAACCCAAACTGATATCACCCGACTGATTGATAAATGCAGGAAAACTCTTTGGATATTGCGTAACGGAGTTATGCTTTTCATGGCAAATAATCCCAACTTTAGTAAAGCATTGAGCAAAATTAGACCAATGAAGTTACGCGAGATTGAACATAGAACTATAGCCTTTGGAGAAACAAGATGGTTAAAAGTGAAAAACTTTAAATATGAAAAAGAAAAGAATTTATTATCGCTCGAATTACATTATTTTGAAAAGCACGTTGGGATATCTTCTGAGTTAATAATGGGAAATGGTGAGAGATATGATCTGTTAGATATCGAGTCCAAAGTGAAGTACAAACATCAGGTATGGGGAGTTCTGCAAAACCTGTATTACATATGGAGCCAAGAACCTGCTCCTGATATTGACATAAAACTATTCGACGACACAAATAACTGTATATCAGATTTTGCATACTCTGCCGAAGAGATGAAAAAACTTTTGGTTGGTAAACGCAAATACGAGCCCAGACTCAAACGAGGATCTTTAACTGAAGATTGTTATGTTATGGTTGGTGCAATTAGAGTTCCGTATGGAACAAGAAAAGTTGCTGAGGCAATTGCTGAAAAGATGGGGCATAATGTTCGTAAACTTCCATAGTGTTTATTAATCTGAAACTTGAGCCGATTGAAGTTGGCGGGACTAATGTCATTACCCATATTAGATACAAAGTTTTGAAATGAATTACTCTGGATTAGTTTAAACTTCGTGATTTACTTTACTTTAAAAAAGAGTACCAAGGTTAGGAGGAAGGCGAGGGTGCCGGATAGAAACATTTGAGCATACGATAGGTCGTAGTTTGAGGTAGTGGCGAGAGAGCTGCCGCCGACTGCAGCGCTGATTGTTAAAAGTAGCGCTCCGATTGCAAGAGTTTTAATTAGGCCGGATTGATTAGTTTTAAAAGCGAATCCGGCGGTTGTCATACTGACTAAGGCTGCAAGTATTCCGAATACGCGATGAAAAATTCTGATGTCAGATTCCAGATTAAATTTAAGTGTAGCGCCTAAAAGAATAACTGATAGAAGAATAAGGATTTGAGCGGTAACTACTTTTTTCATTTCTGAATTTAGTGTAGCACTTTTTTTATATGAATTTAGTAGTAAGTTATAATTGCCTTATGAGTAATATATATGTAGCGCTTTTACGGGGAATTAATGTTGGCGGGAATAATAAAGTTAGTATGCAGACGTTAAAAGAGGTCTTTGAGAAAGCCGGAATGGAGTCAGTTATAACTTATATTAATTCAGGGAATGTAATATTTAAAAGTAAACTATCTGATCCACACAAAATTTCTGAGATTCTAGAAGCAGCTATTCACCATCAATTTAAATTTAATATCAAAGTCGTTATCAAAGAAATGAGGACTATTAAAAAGATTGTTGAGACTCTCCCCGACTCCTGGAAAAATGATGCGGAAATGAAATGTGATGTGATGTTTTTATGGAATGAAGTTGATAAAAAAGAAGTTATAGAGGACCTGACTATAAACTCGGATATTGATAATGTTAAGTATGTTGAGGGGGCGGTTTTATGGATGGTGGATAAGAAGAATGTCACCAGAAGTGGAATTATGAAGCTGGTGGGGACAAAATTGTATTCTCAGATGACGATTAGAAATTGTAATACTGCCAGGAAGATTTATAGTTTAATGGAAGGATTGGAATAATCTAGAGTTACAGGCTTTCGCAAGCTAGTCCGTCATGATCTCTATCTAAGTCGTCAACATTATTAGAAGCACTTCCACCTTTAGAATTGAAATAGGCTTGCGCTTCGGAATGACTGGAGAAGTCTTTACAATCTTTATCAGCTGAAGTTAGTTGTGGAGCAGGAGCTATTGTAGAAGCGGGGGTTGGTGCGATTGTTGGCGTAGGGATGACTATTGGCTTTGCAGCGACTGATGGCTTAGGAGTAGGTGTGACTGTTGGTTTTGGGGTCGGTTTTACTGTTGGGCTTGGAGTGATTGATGCGGCAGCCGAGGGTTGTGGTGTAGGTGAAGGAATCTCTGAAGGAGAAGGCACAGGCTCTAGAGAAGGGGTTACAGATGGTGAGGCAGAACTTTCAATCTGATTTTCTGTAGCAACACCTTGAATTTTGTCAGACTCAACAGAAACACTTGGAGTAAAAACTCCGGCTAACACTAGTAGTCCTAACAGCCCTCCTCCAAAGTATTTTATGCCCCTGCTTCTAGTAAATTCTCTTTTGAGAATACTTTGAACCAAAGCAGGCTTAAATATGCTTAGTACTAAAAATATAAAACTGACGAAAGCCAGAAATCCAAAAAATCCTGCCATAAAACTTCTCCGGGCAGGAATTAGGCAAATTATAGGCCTGGATAATATGAAAGTCAACTATAGGTTATAAATCTATGTGTCTGCTTGACAGTTAAATTGATTACTGATTAGATTAGGGAGCTATGAGATTCTTATACAGCTTTACAGCTTTTGTTTTAGTTTTCACTTTGCTTCTGACACCTGTTTTTGCCAAGGATGAACAAGCATCTGATTCAGCTAAAGTGGATGTTTATGGGTTATTCTGGCCGGTCGTTCCTGGTAAAACTTTGGGGGACCCAATGTTTATGTTTAAACAATTAAAAGAAACTTTCGGTGGGATGTTTATATTCGGAACTGTGGCTAAATCTGAGTATCAACTCGAGCTATCGGAAAAAAGATTAGTTGAAGCGGCAAAGCTTACTGAAGATAAGGATTTTGGGAATGCGGTAAAATCTATCGAGCTTAATACAGAAGCCAGAGTTGAAGCTTTGAAGCTAAAAAAGAGGGCTGTTGAGGAAAAAGCTGATACTTTAGAATTGACAAATAAGCTGGTTAAATCTTTTGAGAATCAAGAAAAAGCATTATTATTTTTAAGTTCACAGATGACAGATGAGCAAAAGAATAAATTAAGTGAAACCCTGAAAGAACTTCCCCTTCAGATTTCAGAAGCTAAGTAATTAGAGCGTTTTGACAGCATCTTCACAAAATTTTACTAATATTGCATTTTTACTATGGGGGACGTACAATTCCTGTAGTGGTTAGTTTAAGCAGATTCATTTCAGACTGTTAGTCTAGTAATGTTAAGGCTCTCTAATACTAGATTGGCGGTGATTACTATTAAAAAACTTTTTGTAGGCTCCCTTCCCTGGGCAGTTGATGACCAGAAATTAGGAGACCTTTTTTCTCAATTCGGATCAGTAGTTAGTGCAGTTGTACTACAAGACAGAATGACCGGCCGTTCACGCGGATTCGGTTTTGTTGAAATGGAAAATGACGCAGAAGCTATGGAGGCAATTGAAAAATTGAACAACTCCGATATGGATGGTAGAAAGATCGTTGTGAACGAAGCTAGACCAAGGGAAGACAGATAAGCGAAGCGTGAGCTTACGCTTAAACAGAGGGTGCCACGGGCCTTAAAAACCCGTGGAACTTTCTTTACTTATTCAATTAATCCACCCTCTTTACTTATAAATTCTCGTGAGACTTGAACAAACATCGCAGATACTCCAAAATTAAACCTATGACTCTAAAGTTTGGGCTTATTTTAGGCGGAGTGACGATAGGGACTCTGATTTTAATATTTGGAGTTTATAAAATATTTTTGGATAAACCCGGTCCAACTCCTCTCCCCTCGCCAATTTTAACAACCAGAGATAACACAGCTGCTGAATCATTACCCGTGTCCTCCGAGGCTCCTAGAGCATCTACTAAGCCTACTGGATCTGTAAAACCAACAACAAAACCGACACCACTTAAATCAAGCATTGGGACATTAACTGTACTGCAAGACAATACTGATGGGGCCAGTCAAACTACTGCCGGAAGTTCTGCAATTTCTGGAAGTATCAGTTTAGTAGGAAGTCCACCGACAGGGACATCAATCGTAATCGTAGCCCGAAAAACTGGGACGACAGACTCATTTAAAACTGTAGTTAGTGGAATTTCGGCTACGAGCAATTCAAAATGGACGTGGAGTACGGCAACTATCGGCAGTAGTTATGATTTGATAGCTATTTTGAAAGGATCCTCAAACGGAGTTGATACTGATTATGCTGCTTCTCAAACTTATGTAGTAACAGCTCCAGCATTAAATCAGGTTTTTTCGCTTAATGCTTCGACAGCGCCTTCTGCTCCAAGCGGAACTGCAACAATTACCTGCGGCACTAAGGCTGCTAACAATATGTGGAGTGCGAATATCAATTTTCCATCTGTTGATGGAGTCGCTTTTTATAAAATGCAGGTTGGGACGACTAGTGGTGCATCTGATATTAATTCAACTTCTCAGGCCGCCCAATCAGGAACTAATCAGATTGTGAATGTGACGATAACAGATAGTGTGGTTTATTACGCTCAATATGCTATTGCGAATGTGCTAAATCCAACAGCTATCCAGTACTCCGGATTTTCAACGCCTACTACAGTGAAGTGCCCTTAGGAGATTATTAATAGGTATACGATTAGGAGGCTGGTATTGAGCTTCTTCACCTTTTAACCCTTGAACATTCCCTCTAAATACTCCACAATTAATTTAATGCTCAGAATCGCGGCTATAGTAGTTGCTGTAATCATTTTTGGATTTATTTTATTTGATGTCGGATTCATCACTTCGCGATATATTAAACCTAATCTGCCTTTTATGAGTGAATCCCAGAAATCAGGATCAGAACAAGCAGTTATTTCCGGCACAATCCATCTTAATGGACCTATACCTCAGGGATCTTCGATTAGTATTGGAATAAGAGATCATGGAACTACTGGCGATTATCAAATTTTTACTTCCGGATTGACCGCAACTGATGATAGCGCTTGGCAATATAATCAAGCGGAGGAAGGCAAATCATACCAGCTTCAAGCTTATTTAGATCTAAACGGAACTCATAACGCAACTTCAGAGCCGATTACAGTTAGTGCACCAGCGACAGAGGAAGTATTAACTATAAATATAGTTACTCCCCCAACATCTAATCCTCAAATTGCGACTATTTCTGGAACACTTTTTGTTAACGGTTATATACCCCAAGGTGCGGTAGTAGACGTTTTAGGCCGTAATTATGGAAGCACTAATGATTTTACGGTGATAGTTGATAATTTGTCAGCCCAAGTAAAAAGGACAATCACTTATTCAAACGCAGTGGCTGGACAAAAGTATGAAGTGAAAGGCCAACTGATTGATAGTAGCGGGGCGATTATCGGTGATTCTTCAGTCATGATTATTTCTGCTCCTTCTGATAATGCAGTAGTGACAATTAATTCCAGTGCTCAACCGCCAGCTGGATCTATTACTCCTATAGGAAGCACGACACCCTCTGCCAGCCCAACTTCTTCGGCAGCTCCTGCAACAGGTAGTTCAGCAATTTCAGGAACAATTAATTTTAATGGTTCGGCTCCGGGCGGAACATCAATTGTGATTTTGGCAAAACAGCCAAGTGATTCACAATATCAAGTTGTGGTAAATGGAGTAACTCCAACAAATGGGGCGACATGGACTTGGAATGGAGCGACTGCAGGAACTACTTATAATATGGTGGCGGTTCTAAAAGGCCAGCAAAATAATCAAAACATTGATTATGCAGATTCACAAACTTATACAGTCGCAGCTCCAGCTCAAAATCAATTATTTACGCTTAATACAGGGATCTCAATGGGTGCACCATCAGGTTCGGTTTGGATAACTTGTGGAACTAAGAATAATAGTAATGTTTGGACTGGTAATACTGTGAATTTTACGACTGTAAATGGCGGGCAATACTATTCATTCCAGGTTGGCAGCACCAGCGGTGGATATGATATTGCTAATATCCAGCAGTCGGCCCAATCTACAACAAATCAAACAATTGGGGTTAATAATTTAAATGATAGTGTGGTTTATTATGCTCAATATGCTGTTTCGAGCGTAACTAATCCAACACCTGCACAGCTATCTCCTTATTCAGGGGTTTATACGCTGAAATGTCCTAATTAGTGATATAATTAGCACTATGGGACGTGTATTGAATATTTCTCCAGAGAACCGCGGTCTTATCCTGGTAACGCAGCAGGTATTACTAGCAAGCAAATATGAAAAATTAGCAGTTAAAGCTCGTGAAGGCAATTGGAGGGCTGAGCCACCGGTGGTTTTGAGCGAAATGCCTGACAGTTATAAAGGAGGATTTAGATTTCATTTATATAATGGAGCACATCGACTCATAGTCGCATCCGAGGGAAGTTTAGAACTAAGAGGATTAGTTGTTAATAATGCGAGCGAGATACCAAGTCGTGAAGCAATTCGAGCTCCTAGGGAAGATGAGCCAAGAGTTTGGACTCCTAATGAAAGATTAGAAGCTGGACTAAGGGTTTGTTTAGGAAGTAATTTGGAAAATGTACAACCTGGAAGCTGGAAAAAGTTCCGTAATACTCAATATGATTTAGCTGCACTACTACAGGAACTGCAGGCTCAGGAAGAAGCGGGGCTTCTTGAATCTCTTACCACTATCTCTTAAACCAGATTGTTTTCGCTAATTAGTTCCAAGAATTCTTTTTTTAGGTCAACGTGTTCCATTCTCTTACTTATTCTGTCCCAATCTGATTTTTGAGAAATGTGCATTTTGGCGGCTTTATCTTTTATGTCGAAGACATCTGAGATGTCTATAATTGTGGTGAAGTTTTCGTCTGGAACTCCCGGGGTTTGGCCAAAGGCCTTATTTGATAGGCCATTCTTTTCGTAAGCATCCATATAACTTTGAGGAACACCGATATGATAAAGGCGGACGTGTTTTTCAATATCTTTCACCCAGTCTTTAAAGGCCTTAGTGGCCGCTTTGGAGATTTGTTTATGATCAGGGTGATTGGAGATACCATTTTTTTCAAAAGTTATAACAATGTCGGGATTTATTTCTTTGATTAAGGGTAGTAGTTTATTTACCAAATCTTCGACACTGGTTTTATCAACTTCCCCATCCATTAAATCCAAATAGCGGATTTGTGAAACTCCGAGAATAAAGCCGGCTTTGCCGTGCTCCAATTCTCTTACTTTACCGAGCTCTTCTGGGGTAATGTCACCATACTCGCCTGTCATTCCGGCCTGACCGGTGGTTGCAGAAATTATTTGGACTTCATTCCCAGCCCGGGTTAATTTAGCAATTGTGCCGCCTGTGGCAAATGTTTCGTCGTCAGGATGGGCAAAGATAAACAGCGCTTTCATATTAGTTAGTATTATACATTCTCCTGGCTTTTGGTATTATGCACTTACCTCAAATGATGCTATTTAATTCACTATCAGGCCAAACAGAAAAATTCCAGACTTTAAAAGAGAAAGCCGTAAAAATGTATGTTTGCGGAATTACTCCTTATGATACAACCCATTTAGGACATGCCTTTGTTTACGTGCAATTTGATGTTTTAAAAAGATTTCTTGAATTTAAGGGATACAAGGTTACTTATACGCAAAATGTAACTGATATTGATGATGATATTTTGAAAAGAGCTAAAAGAGATGGAAAAGATTGGGTTCAACTTGGGGATTCATGGACTAAGAAGTTTTTGAAGGATCTAAGGGATTTGAATGTTTTGATGCCTGATCACTACATAAAGGCTACAGAGGCGATGGATGAGATAGTCGAAATGGTTAAAGAGTTAATTGATAAAGGGTTTGCATATGAGATTGACGGAAATGTGTATTTCCAGGTTAGTAGGTTTTCAGAATACGGAAAATTATCAAAATATTCGGAGAAGGAGATGTTAAAGCTTTTAAAAGAGCGCGGCGGAGACCCTGCAGATCCACAGAAGAAAGCGCCTTTAGATTTTTTATTGTGGCAGAAATCGAAGGATGATGAACCTTTTTGGGAATCACCTTGGGGCTGCGGCCGACCAGGTTGGCATATAGAGTGTTCGGCAATGATAAAGAAAACTTTGGGTGAGCAAATTGATATTCATGGCGGCGGTTTTGATTTAATTTATCCGCATCACGAATCGGAGATTGCACAATCAGAGAGTTTTACCACTCGCCGCCCGTTTGTTAAAAGTTGGATGCATGTAGCAATGGTTTCATATCAAGGCCAGAAGATGAGTAAGTCTTTAGGGAATTTAATTTTAGTTGGCGATCTATTAACAACTTATTCTGCTAATTCAATACGCTTAATGCTTTTGCTAAACCATTATAGAAAAACCTGGGAATACAAAGAGGCAGATATGGAAGAAGCAAAAAGAATAATGGAGGGGCTGGAACGAACATTTAAGGCTGTGGAAACGGATGATACTGGTGTCGAGGAATTATTGATAGATTTAGAAAAGGATTTTAATACAGAACTCTCTTTAAAAAGAATTATTATTACTTCAAAAACACAACCTGGACGGTCAAAGGCGGCTTTGCAAATTCTAGGGATGAAGTTTTAGTTTAGGTTAGATAATTGAAGACTTTAACACTGTAAGAGGTTTGGAGAAATTAATAGAACTTTCAGAAAAAGAACCGGCTAAATCCAAAGCAGGGTTTGAGTTGTTTGGATTTTTAAAACTATAGATTTTTGGTATTATCTAGTCCTATAGTGATATAATTACCATATGGAGACATTAAATCTCTATAAAGTTAATCGACCGGAATATACTGCAGTTAATATAGCTAAGCGGATACGTTCGACAGAAAGAGTTGGTCGTGTTCAAGCGATTGTGGGAGAAGGTTCGGGCGCAAAAACTGTAAGCTTAATTCATAAAAGCCCCGATTACATGCAGCAGAAACCAGACGGAACTCCAGTACAGTTTGATGATTATGCACAAACCTATGGTGAGATATGGTTAGCTCTAAAAGAAGCTCGTATCCCTACTGTCCCAACATTAAGAATAGCTACTGACAGTCTTGTATTAATGACAGATTTAGAAGCTGATGGTTCCCGACTATTCGATAAAGTCAGTTATAGAAACTATCATCCAAGGCGCAGCCCCATTTCTGAGTCTGATAGAAGGTTCCTGGCAACAGAAACTGATGAAATTATAGAATCTGCAGGTGTGATTATGGACAGGGCGACACAGGCAAAGATAGTATTACCTATAGATAGTGAATCGCTAAGCCTTTTAATGAGAGAGGACGGTTCATGGAAATTGCTAGTCGTAGATTTCGAGTACGCTTTATTTAATAATGAGGCAGCAGGCTTTGTAAACGAGTTAAATTTACGAGATTTTACTAAGTTTATACGAAATTATAAAACTAAAATAAAGCAAGGTTTAGATCAAGATTAATTTAGATTAGACAATTGAAGAGTGAGCGCTTTATCGAGACTTGATTCAACTTTCTTCATATAGACTACTTCGTATTTAGGGAAATATAAAAATATGGCTGGTGATTGATCGGCTAATATTCTTTGAAAGTCTTGATATTTTTGTTTTCTGGTATTTAAATCTGTCATCTTACGGCCGTCTTCCAAGTCTTTATCAATTCTGGCTTTATTAATTTTGGAGATATTAGTTCCGGCTCTTTGTGTTGAGTGCCATAAAGAATATTGATCTGGATCTGAAGGAATATTCTGAGTGATTAAAAGGGCTTGGAAGTTTTGAGGAATACCTGATTCTGCTCTTAAAACGGCTTTCAGACCGGCATTATTCCAAGCTTCAACAACTTTTTCTCCAACACCTTCCAGAGAGCTGGTAGAAGTTAATGTTATAGTTTCATCTTTGCCTTTTTGGACTTTAGCTAAAGCTTCTTTGGCTTTTTCCGGATTATTTAAAAAATCTTTTACCTCTGGATTAAATGCCCAAGAAGAAGGAGCTATCGAGGTTTTGGCGATTTCGGTATTGGCAATTTCCGGAGCTGAGAATGCGAGCCCGAGACGGAAATTTTCATCTGAGAGATTAGGATCTTCGGTATTTAGAAAAATTGTCACTAGCTGGTGGAAATTGGTAAAACTTTTTTGACTCAAATTATTAAAATTTAAATCACGAGTTTCGTTGATTCCCAGTAAAGCCTGAACCTCTCCTAACTTAAAAGCTGTTTTAGCAATTTTTTCGTTGGGATAAAAAGTAATTCCGACTAAGGGTAATGTTGGGTCTGCTGATTCTAAGCTCAATTTTTTTACAAACGGGCCATCTTTTTTTATAGTATCTACCTGGTAAGGGCCGACCCCAATTAGTTCAAAGCCAAATTGGTTGTCAGCTTTTCTAAGAATGGGCTTGGTCAGCAATGTCGGAAAGGGGCTAAATGATTCAGCTAGTTTAAATTCAAGAGTTTGATCATCAATTGGGTTAATTTGGACATCAGGTATAGAGATATAAATCTCAGAGGCTTTAACCGGCTGTCCATCGATCCATTTTAAATCCGGCTTTAACTTGACTCGATACAAGGTTGCTTCAGAATTTACTTCCCAACTTTCAGCTAACTTCGCTGAAGGCGAACCAGTTTTATCGACTCTTATTAGTGGTTCGGAGAGTAAATTTAAGACAACATCAGGTAAGTCGCGTTCTTCGTGAGTGCCAACTATGCCTTCTGAAACCTGAGCATGGTGGTTAACTGCCAGAAAATAATAAAACAGCGAAAAGATTATTAGAATGGCGGCAATTAAAGAGATCAAAAACCACTTTTTACGCCTGAAAAAGGTCATAACAAAGTTAATAATAAAGAAGGTTTGCTGCTTTGCAGTAAAAGGCATACGAAAAATTAATTAACTATTACTCCCACAAGAGCTGTTAAAAGAAAAAGCGCTGAGACAATAATGGTTAGAACGAAAAGAATTTTCTCAGCTCCTCTTTTGGTGCCGTAGAAGCCCATGTCTCCTCCGAATGTGGAGCCTAGACCAGTTCCTTTGGATTGCATGACGACGAGCGCAACGAGCGCAATCCCAAGAATTATTTCAATAACAAGTATAGCGTTGTGCATATATTTTAGTGTTTACTGGTAAGCCAGTGAAAAAAGTGACTTGCAAATCCTATCATAAAAGAGGCGATAATTGCTACCCAAAGAACGGTTAAATGGGTAGCGGGGATCACTCCTCCCAAAAAAGGACCACCAGGGAAATCATAAGGAACTAATTTAAAGTTAGGAATAATTGTTGTTAGCAAGTAAAGCGCAATAACATTAATAACCCAAGTAAAAATCCCTAAAGTTAAAATATTTAAAGGGAGAAAAACAATTTTAAGGAGAGGAATTATTATTATATTCATACCCATAAGTCCGAGAGCGCCAATTGCTAAAGTTTTGAAGCCGCCGGTATAGTAAAGTCCGGGGAAGATTTCGGTCACCCCCCAAAGAATAATTAGATTAATCAGATAATTTAATAAGGCAGTTTTAATCACAGCATATATTATACATGAGAAGTGATGGTGTTTTAAGAATTATGTGTTAGGTTTTGGGGGTATAATTTCCACTTTTAAGCGATTCCATAAGCCGCTTTTTTCATAAGGAACCAGACCGAGATCAAGGGCATGATAACAATGCATTTTTGAATCATTTACACCCATTACTTCTACTTTTATGACCTTCGTTGGAAGTTCTGAATATGGACCTGTTATGACTTTCCATCTTTCAACTCGTCCAACAAGATTAGTTCTTTGGAATTGAGTCCCAGGGATCATATCTTTCAGCTCAGCATTGTGGGCTTTTTGGGTTGAATGATGAGACGCGATTTCTGATCTATTAATTTCTATGTTATCTATCATCAATGAATTCTAAATTGTAAGAACGAAGGTGTCAAATCCCTATCAGACTAAATTATTCTTTTGGCAAAAAGGCTTTGGCTCGAAGTTTTTTGTGATAGGTTATGGCGAAGCGGTGGGACTCGTCTCTTATTTTTTGGAGAAGTCTTAAGCCAAGATTTCTTTTAGAAAGTTTTATTGGATCGCCTTCAGCCGGATATAACCACTCTTCTCTTTTTGCCAGACCGTAAATTGGGATATTGTTAAATGGTTTAATGGCTAAATTGCTGTTTGTTTTTAGAGTTTGGTTTATAGCTGCAACTACTGAGGTCACTTGTCCCCGACCTCCATCGATTAGAAACAGCTGCGGGATTCCCCACTCAGGATGATTTAGTCTTCGCCCCATCATTTCAGCGTGCATAGCAAAGTCGTTGGGTTTGCCGGTGATTTTAATTTTAAATCTTCGATACTGAGACTTATCTATCTCCCCATTAGTTAAAACAACCATTGAACCAGTTGCTTCTTGGCCTTGGAAATTAGAAATATCATAGGCTTCGATACGAGCGGGAAGCTCGGGAAGATTTAGGGCTTTTTGGAGTTCTTCTAAAGAGTTCTGGTTTAAATCCTCAAGGAAATTAGGATTTACTAGATAGTTGGAGATTTTTGTTGGAGCAGTTATGTAGTTGATTCCTTCCATAATTTTTTTTATTTTAGAAGCTTCTTCGTAATGTTGGTCTTTTGATAGGACTGTCATTTCTTTAGTTAGATCGTCTAGAAGTTCAGCTTTTTTACCATCAAGAAATTTGGAGAATCTATTAATGATTTTTAAATAGTCTTCTTTGGAGATTGTTCCAGCACAGGGCCCAGGACATAAACCAATATGGTAGTAGAAACAAGGCTTTGGTCTAACTTTCCCTTGATATTGATTGCTTGAGACATAATATTTACTGGAGCACCAAGGAAAAACTCTTCTAAGCTTTTTTAAAGTGGTTTTAACGGTAGTTGCAGATGGGTATGGACCGAACCATTTCTTAACTTTTATTAAATCTTTTTTGCGGGCAGTCACTATTTTAGGGAACTCTTCATCTGTAACAACTATGTAAAGATAATCCTTATCGTCGGTTAACTTGATGTTATAAAGAGGCATGAATTTTTTAATCAAGTTGGCCTCAAGAATTAATGCCTCAATTTCTGATTCAACGATTATTGTTTCGGCAGAGGCGATATTCTCTACAAGTTTTGTAGTTTTAACATCGTGCCAGGATTTACTAAAGTAAGAAGATACACGGCTAAAAAGATCTATGGCTTTGCCAACATAAATGACTTTACCCTGGCTATTTTTATAGATGTAAATTCCTGGTTTATGAGGAATTAGTTCTGGGGTTATAAAAGAAGGAACCATGAGGGTATTTTATCAGAATTACTAGTAAATTTATTCTTTTTTGGATGATTTATGATGCATTAGAAGAATAACGATATAGAAGAGGGCGATGATGATAAGGCCGCCGAAGATTTCCACCGCAAAGATTTTATAGGAGAGGATCGGGACGACATCGATAATTCTGGTGTCATCAGTTCCGGTAAATCTGACTTGAAAAGCATCCTGATACGAATGCCAAATAGCGCCGGTTTTTAGGTTAAATGAATATTCTAAGTTTCCGAAAGGCGGAATTTCCGGAGTTTCAATTAACTTAATTGTTTCGGGTTGTGAGTTTGGGAATTCAAGGAGAATTTTTGAGGTGGAGATTTCTAAAGTTGAGGCTGGAAAAGCAGAGTTTCCGAGATTATTAATTTTAATTTTGGCTTTGGAGGGAAAACCGGAGAGGATTTGTTTTTCAACCTGAATATCCAAGGCTGCGCCTTTTTTTTCACTTAGTTCGCCTTCATAAACCTGGACATTTATATTGGTGGGTAAAATATAATCCTCTTTTTCGCCATTAGAGAAGGCTAATGCTAAATGGTTCAAATCATTAAAAGCAAAGAAGTCGGCACCGCTGGTGGTGTTTTCCCAGGCCGGATCAGAAATGACCCAACCTTTGGAAGGATCAAAGAATTCGAGCCAGGTGTGGAGGTTTTGATTGGAGTAGGAAAATGGTTTAACACTGCCGTTTTTTAAGGCAAAGCCAATAACTTGCCTGGTAGGTATTCCAGCTGCCCGCAAAAGTGAAGTTTCCAGATCAAGGAATTCTGCACTTAAAGCGCGTTCCGGATTATTTAAAGCTGTGACTGAGCCGAATCTGACGAAGTCATTTTTTTCGATACGGGTCCGGTCGAATCTTAGGAAGTTCGCAACGTACTTATCAATTACACGAGCTTTTTCAAAACTGGTTTCAGGATTATTTTGGGATATAATTTCCTGAAGTTTATTACGAATATTAGGATTGTTTTTATCCCAGAATTCAGTTTCACTAGTGTACATTTCCGTTTCTTTTGAAGAAAGAACATCTTTATACTGCTGATTAAGAAAAGTAGAGATATGGCCCCTGACTTTAACTTCTATTTCCCGGTTAGGATCTATTTTAAAAATGGCAATTGAATTGCCGAGGGCATCACTTTCGGTGTTTTCCGGACGGGGTTCAATACTAGTGATATAAGTTTTTTGATAGGCGCTGCCGCTGGGAATGACGATATTTTCGTATTTAGGAAGAATCGAGCTGTTCTTTAAAATATAGGAGGTTTCGAACTCAAAGTTGAGAGTGTTGCCGAAAATAGCAGAAATACCTGTGGTTAGGAGTTCGTTGTTGGTAAAATTAAGATTAATCCGGCCGCCTGATTCAGTAGTTCGTGAAGGCTGAGGAGAAATATAATCCGGATCACCGAAACTTGTTGGGACTGATAAAGTTAAACTAAGACCATCTACCTGAGCCTGCTGACTTATTTTAGGCAAATTTATATTCCAAACTGAGCCTAAATTACGGGTGACTCCTTTATCTTTAAAGCGCAGTTCCCAATCATATTCCTTGTTGAGGCCGATTATTTGCTGATTAGTAAAAGTGACAGTGACTTTTGTGCTGGAACTATCAGGCTCAGAAACAACCTGAAGAGGCCCTTGCTTATCAGAGGCTGAGATATCGGTGATTTCAGTTCCGGGAAGAATAACTGAAAAACTGGAAGGGAAAAAGCGATCAGTTAGGTTTTTGAGTTTTATCTTTTCAACAACATCAGTCGAACCATCTGGTTGGACTAAATAATTGATGTCATAAGTTGTGGAGAATTCACCGGCAGCGGAAACAGTTTTTGAAAATATGAATAATAGAACAAGAATCGTAGCCGTCATCCCTGCGAAGGCAGGGATCCATTTAGAAACGAGCGAAATGGTTTTATGCGGATAATCTGAATTCCAAAGAATCATTGAAAATTGGATTCCAGCCTTCGCTGGAATGACAAATTAATTGTACAGCAATTAGAGCTGCAGCATCAAATATTGCTAAATTATTATTTTGTTTTATACTCAGGAAGATGACACCTGATATTCTTGTTCGAAGAGAAGAAATTGTTCAGATTAGGTTAAAACACGCAGAGGAAGTCCTCACTGGGCAAAAACATATCGGACTATACTTTCGTGAGAAATATGGTGATTTTGCAGATATAGCTTTTTTACTAGACAGAAGATCCAAAAACAAAAAAACTTTTAAAGATACGCCACAGAAAGATTACGCTGCAGCCTTAGGAAGAATATTTGAGGTCCGAGAAACCCAACTGCTACAGTCTTCGAGAGGTACTTCAGGAGAAAGCTGGTGGGCTGCATTTGATTTAAGGAAACAATATCCAGATGTTCTAGGTGGGCAAAAATAGGCACTAGAGCATCTTGGCCAAATATGTGCCGGTGTGAGATTTTGGATTATCGGCAATTTGCCTTGGAGTGCCTTCGCCAATTAAAGTTCCACCGCCCACCCCGCCTTCAGGACCGAGATCGATGATCCAATCGGCATTTTTAATAACATCTAGGTTATGTTCAATGATAATAACGGTGTTTCCAAGATCAACTAATCTTCTCAGGATTTTTAATAAGCGCTCAATATCTGCAAAGTGAAGACCTGTGGTGGGTTCGTCGAGAATATATACAGTCCGGCCTGTTTGGCGTTTGGATAATTCTGAGGCTAGTTTAATTCTTTGAGCTTCTCCACCAGAAAGAGTGGTGGCTGCCTGGCCGAGCCTAATATAACCTAAACCTACTTCGTTTAAGACTGTAAATTTATTCTTAATTTGAGGGATTTTGGCAAAGAAGTCCAGCGCATCCTCAACAGTTAGATCAAGGACCTGAGAGATATCCTTATCCTTAAAGTGGATTTCGAGGGCTTCACGGTTATAACGCTTACCGCCGCAGCCTTCGCACAATACGAAAACGTCAGGTAAGAACTGCATTTCTATTTTAATTTGACCATCACCTTCGCAAACTTCACACCTGCCGCCTTTAACATTGAAACTGAAACGGCCTGGCCCATAACCGCGGATTTTTGCTTCCGGAGAATTAGCGAATAATTCCCTAATAAAAGTGAAAGCTCCAGTATAGGTTGCTGGATTGGAGCGCGGAGTTCGACCGATTGGTGATTGATCAACCATGACGACCTTATCAATATTTTCTAAACCAAGGATTTGCTCGTGTTTTCCAGGGCGTTCTTTCGAGCGGTAAAACTTTTGCGCCAGAGATTTGTAAAGAATATCGTGAACCATAGTTGATTTACCTGATCCTGAAACACCAGTGACTGAGATCAGTTTGCCGAGAGGGAATTTGACTGAAACATTTTTAAGATTGTGTTCAGATGCGCCAACTACTTCCAACTCCCCGGCATTTTCGTTTCTTTTGGTTTCAGGGAATATTTCGATTTTCTTTTTTCCGGAAAGATACTTACCGGTCAAAGAAGCCGGGTTATCTAAAATTTGCTGAGGTGTGCCGTGGGCGACAATATTTCCGCCATGTTCCCCTGCTCCTGGTCCAATTTCAAACATGTAGTCGGCTTCAAGCATAGTTTCGGCATCATGTTCATTAACTATGACAGTGTTACCCAGCTCCCGGAGTTTTTTGAGGGTGGTTATTAATCGAGTGTTATCTCTTTGATGCAGGCCGATTGAAGGCTCATCTAAAACGTAGAGAACGCCGGATAAACCTGAGCCTATTTGAGATGCCAGTCTAATTCTTTGAGATTCGCCGCCGGCTAAAGTCATGGCTGCGCGGTCCAGAGTTAAATAATCAAGTCCGACATCGACTAGGAATTGAAGACGGGCGATGATTTCTTTAAGGATGGCTTTGGCAATTTGCTGCTCACGGTCATTTAAAACAACTCCTATTTCCAGTTTCTGACTCCACTCTAAAGCTTCTTTAATAGCCATTGTCGTGACTTCGGCGACATTAAGTTGATCAATTGTGACGGAGAGAGCTTCATCTTTTAATCTTGAGCCTTTGCATTTTGGACAAATCTCCCGGACCATGTATTTTTCAATTTCAGCTTTGACCCATTCTGATTCAGTTTCACGGTATCTTTCCTTAAGGTTTTCAACTAAGCCTTTGAATGTTGAATGAAAGGAAGTCATTCTGCCCTGACGGTTTTTGCCGGAAACTGTGAATTCTTTTTTGCCGGCACCATAAAGAAGAACTTTTCTGGCCTCTTCAGTTAACTCTCCAAGCCTGGTATTCATAGCAAAACCATATTCTTCCCCAACAGCCTGGATTAATCTAGTGAACCAAGTTTCACTGGTTCCGAGCTTACTCCAAGGCAGAATTCCGCCTTCAAGAATTGAGAGAATTGGGTTTAAGATTGATTCTGGATCGATTTCGAGTAAGGAGCCGAGTCCTGTACATTCCGGACAGGCTCCGTGGGGGGAATTAAAGGAGAATAATCTAGGTTCAACTTCAGATAAAGCAATATTATCGACGGGACAAGCAAATCTTTCTGAGTATAAATGATCTTCAAGTTTTTTTGGATTTTGAGGGAAATCGAGAGACGGATCTAATACTTCAGAGATTATAACGGAGCCTTCCCCCATTTTAGCCGCTGTTTCTATTGATTGAGAAAGTCTTGAGTAATTACTTTGTTCCTGAACAGATTTATTATCCAAAGCTAAACGATCGACTACGACATCAATAGTGTGTTTATTATTTTTAAGGAGCATGAAGTCTTCAGATAGTTCCCGGAGATGGCCATCGATTCTAACTCTGGAGAAACCCTTTTTGCGTAAATCTTCAAAAAGCGAGGTGAATTCGCCTTTGCGGTCATTAACAACTGGAGCCATAACGAAAAAGCGATATTGTTTTTTTGATGAGGCTTTAATTTTATTAATAGCGGCTTCAGCTATTTGCTGAACGCTCATTCTGGAAACTTCGCGGCCGCAAACAGGACAATGAGGATGACCAATTCGGGCGTATAACAGCCTCATGTAATCATAAATTTCAGTAGTTGTGCCGACTGTTGAGCGAGGATTATGAGATGCGGCTTTTTGATCAATTGAGATGGCTGGTGAAAGACCTTCGATATAATCGACATCCGGCTTATCCATAACGCCTAAGAATTGACGGGCGTATGAGGAAAGAGATTCGACATAGCGGCGTTGGCCTTCGGCATAAAGAGTGTCAAAAGCCAAAGAAGATTTACCTGAACCTGAGATTCCGGTAAAGACCACTAATTTGTTCTTGGGGATTTCCAAATCAACATTTTTTAAGTTGTGCTGCCTGGCTCCTTTGATAATAATTTTGTCGTTTGTCATAGTAAATTTATTGCTGAGATGCGAATTTTAGCCGAAAGAGAATTTGAAAATTCTAACAGATTTTGGGAACTTTTGAAAGGCCTAACGTTAGCGGGAATATGATTAATAAGTGATTATGTAAGAACATATATTTACAGCCAAACATCTATAGGTTATAATTTAATTATGTTAAGAGAAATTTCTGGACGAATAAGAAAAACGCTTGATAGGTGCAATGATAAAGCCGCAAAATGGAACGTTTACCAAGAACTGAATACATTTGCTCAGGAGAGTTGGATGTTTGGGAGTAAGCAAACAAGCATCAGGACTGTATACAGAGAAGCTTTAAAAGACCCTGTTAACTTCCGAAGAATATTAGATAGAGCTAGGAACAGAGAATATAACTTACTCAAAGGAGATAGCGAACTACCAGTATCTCAAGCTGAAGCTAGATACTATAGAAAACGAGGCATGGAAGTTCCTCCACTTTTTTAAGATCCCAATTCTTTTATTTGATCCCTAATTTTGGCTGCTTGTTCGAAATCGAGTAGCGAAGCGGCTTCCTGCATTTGTTCTTCCAGAAGCTTAATCATTTCTTTTTTATCTTTTTCCGGAATGTCATCAACAGTAAGAGCTTTCTTTTTACCTGACTGCTCTTCTAACTCTTCAACTTTTTCGATTAATCTATCTCTTAGAGCTTTGCTGATCGATTTAGGAGTGATGCCATGTTCTTTATTGTATGCCAACTGATATTCGCGTCTTCGGGCGACTTCTTCGATGGCGGCTTCCATAGATTTAGTAGTCCTGTCGGCATACATAATAACTTTTCCTTCAATATGACGGGCAGCACGGCCCATGGTTTGAATGAGTGAGGTTCGGGAACGAAGAAAACCTTCTTTATCGGCATCAAGAATAATGACGAGGGAAACTTCTGGTAAATCGAGACCTTCTCTTAATAGATTGATTCCCACAATTACATCGTATTCCCCCATTCTTAATGATTGAAGGATATCGGCCCGTTTTAAAGTTTCGATATCGGAATGAAGATAAGTGACTTTAACTTTGCGTTCGGCTAGATATTCGGAGAGATCCTCGGCCATTCTTTTAGTTAAAGTGGTGATTAAAACACGTTCACCCTTAGCAACGCGAGCTTCAACTTCTTTCATAACATCTGGAATTTGGCCTTCAGTTTTTCTGACTTCGATTTCTGGATCAATGATTCCGGTTGGACGGATTAATTGCTGGGCAACATTAGGCTGAGCATACCAGTCAGCATCTCCAATTTTAATAACTGGCTTTTCTTCAAAAGGAGTTTCAGGTTTTATAGGATCTGCTCCTGCGGCTGCTAGTGATAGTTCATATTCATCAGGAGTGGCTGAAACAAAAATTGTTTGATTGATTCGTCTTAAAAATTCATCAAACTTTAAAGGGCGGTTATCTAGGGCTGAAGGCAGACGGAAACCGAAATCAACTAAATTAGTTTTACGGGCGCGGTCACCGTTATACATGCCTCTTATTTGAGGGATAGTAATATGCGACTCGTCGATAATCACCAGGAAATCTTTAGCAAAATATTCCATTAACGAATAAGGAGGCTCACCCGGGGCACGGCCTTCGAAATAACGGGAGTAGTTTTCAATGCCGTTGCAATAACCAAATTCTCTGATCATTTCGATATCATAATTGGTTCGTTGTTCTAAACGCTGGGCTTCGATTAATTTATTTTGATCTTTTAGTTCTTTAAGACGTTTGGCTAAATCTTTTTCAATTTGGGCAATTCCAGGCATTAATCTTTGCTCTGGGGTGATGTAATGTTTGGCCGGATATAAGGTAATGGTATGAGAAGTTGGAGTGATATCACCTGTTAATGGATCGAGAATAGAGACTCTTTCGACTTTATTACCCAGGAGTTCCAGACGAAGAGCGTGATCAGTGTAGGAAGGGAAAATATCGATTGTGTCGCCTTTAACTCTAAAAGTTGAGCGTTTAAAGTCGATTTCGTTTCTTGAATAAAACATTTTAGTTAACATTTTAATTATTGAATCGATTGCCAGACTCATTCCGGCTTTTATTTCCATGGTAGCTCCGATATATTCTTTAGGCGAGCCTAAGTTATAGATACATGAGACTGAGGCGACAACAACTACATCACGGCGGGTTGAGAGTGATGTTGTGGTTGAGAGTCGAAGTTTTTCGATTTCTTCATTAATTTGGGTTTCTTTTTCGATGTAAGTGTCTGAGGCTGCGATGTAAGCTTCGGGCTGATAATAGTCGTAGTATGAAACAAAATATTCAACCGCATTTTCGGGGAAAAGGGATTTAAATTCCTGAGCCAGTTGACCGGCCAGAGTTTTGTTGTGAGAAATTATTAGAGTAGGTTTTTGAACTTTTTCGATGACGTTGGCCATAGTAAAAGTTTTTCCAGAACCAGTTACCCCAAGCAGAACCTGGTTTTTTTCACCTTTATTTAGACCGGAAACTAGTTTATCAATTGCCTGAGGCTGGTCGCCGGTGGGTTTGAATTGACTTGAAATCTTAAAATCCATAGTTTTTCATTTTACCACATAAAACCCGAAGTTTTTAATCCAGTAAAACGCCCTCTTTAACTTGTATAATAAATGAAGTGAACGAAAAACCTGCCCGTTTTAAGCTGCTTTTATTATTTGGTTTTCTGGCTTTGCCAGCGGTTATCTTAACAACCGGAGCCTGGATAGCCAGCATTTATACCCCTTATTTTAAATCATTGGGCCAGATCCTACTGACATTTATATTTATTGTTCCATTGTTAATTCTGAGCGGCCAGCTGATCTTAAAATTTATTAGTAAGAGGTATTTGGAACCACTTGAGCTTATTACATCATCAATGCAAAGTGTTTTGAGCCGGACTTTTAAACCAGTCCCTGAGAGTACTAATTTGGGAGATTATAAACAGCTGTATATTATGCTGACTCAGGTTCAAAACTATATGACTCAGAACCAAGGGTACTCAGCTAATTTATCGGAATTTAGTGCGGCACAAAATAAATTATTTGAGACTTCGGTGATGAATATTAGTGATCCGATAATTTTGCTTAATAAGAAGATGGAGGTAGTGTTTATTAATAATGCAGCGCAGAATGTGACGGGAATAAAAAGAGTTGATTCGGTTGGCAAAAGTGTTGATAGAGTCGTCAGATTTTATGATAAGCAGAATCAGGAAATTTTAAGTTCCCAGTACATACCTAAGAAGAAGGCACCGACCGACTCAGGAATTTTCATTATGCCGGAGACTAAAATTATTAGCAATATAAACAAGCAAAGTTTTGCGGATTTAAATGTTTATTTGCCGGAGATGGGTGATGCGATAAATATTGCTTGTGTAATTCTTTTGCAGGATAAGACTAAGGAGAAACAGCTGGAGGCTATGAAGCTGGATTTTGTATCTATGGCAGCGCACGAACTGAGGACTCCTTTAACTTCCATTAAAGGCTATATTTCGGTTTTTATGAACGAGAACAAAGATAAACTTACTCCGGATCAAATGATGTTTATTACCCGGATAAATACTTCAACCCAACAACTGGCAGGTTTG
The DNA here is from genome assembly GCA_964392925.1 of uncultured Gammaproteobacteria bacterium. Lineage (GTDB taxonomy): Bacteria > Patescibacteriota > Microgenomatia > Daviesbacterales > UBA10151 > JACPKO01. The sequence goes on along the minus strand of CAYMRP010000001.1, from coordinate 213,942 downwards.
GTTGAAAATTTGTTGAGCGTTTCGAGGGTAGAAAGAGGAGCGATGACTTTGCATACCCAAATAATAGACTGGGCAACTAATGTGAAATCGCAGGTTGATACATTTGAGCATAGGGCTGATGAAAAGCGGATTAGTTTGAAATTTATTGAACCCAAAGATCCAATTCCTCAAGTCCAAGTAGATTTAGTCAGAATTAATGAGGTTTTAAATAACATGATTTCAAATGCCATTAATTACACGGAGCCAATGGGTAAAATAGAAGTTTGGGTTGATTTAAAAGACGAAATGGTGTCAACGCATATTAAAGATACAGGAAAAGGAATACCGCCTGAGGCTTTGCCAAAATTGTTTGGTAAGTTCTTTAGGGTACAAGGAGGATCGGCTGAGCAAGCTTCAAAAGGCAATGGACTTGGATTATATTTATCTAAAGCAATCGTTGAACTGCATAAAGGAGTGATTTGGGCTGAGTCTCCAGGAGCAGGCCAAGGATCGACATTTAGCTTCAGTCTGCCGGCTGTTGCTAATAATATAGATATTGATGTCTTAACAAAGAGAATGTAAAAAGTTCAGAGTGTTGACTATTTTGACCTTTGGTGAGTATATTAGGGATGTTATGAAGGTTCTTTTAGTTGAGGATGAAGAATTTATTAGGGATTTGTTTAAAAGACAGCTGGATCTTTCCGGTTTTACGACTGATGCTTTTGGAACAGGGCAAGATGGACTCAATGCAATTTCTAAAAATGCCTACGATTTAGTACTTTTAGATATAATGCTTCCAGATATTAATGGTCTGCAGATTCTTCAAAGTATAAGACAAAACCCCAATACTAAATCAGTAGCAGTAGTTTTATTAACTAACTTAGGACAAGATGCTGTCATAAAACAGGGTTTTGAGTTGGGGGCTGATGGATATTTAGTAAAAGCCGCTTATACACCAGACCAAATTGTTCAGGAAGTTAAAAATATCATGCAAAAGAAACAGGCTCAAAATCAAGCGCAGCCTCAAGCTCCTGTAGGAGCTGCTCCTCAGACAGATACTACTACTACCTCACCCGTGCCTCCATCGGCCACTGATGTGACAACAACGGCCGCTTCACTTGATACAGTGACACCTGATCCTATAAATTCCTCTAACTAATAACTTTTTACAGTTAAATTTCTTTTGATAATGATTTTAATACAGGGGTTTTTATAGAGAGCGTGAGACTAAGGTTTCTTTTTGGCGACAGCACCAGGGATTTCCTCCCAATCGCGGGCGTGGCGAAGTTCCAGATTTTTCTTCCAAACAGTTTCGAGAAAAGATGCATCAACACCTTTCTCTTTAAATAAACCAATCAAAGCGACGATGTCTTTAGGGAAACATTTACCACCAAAGCCGCGAAGGGTAGTTATATCTAAATGAGAATCGTAAATTCGGTGATCGGCAACTACCATTTTTTTCACTTCTTCGTATTTAACGCCGAGCTTCTCGCAAAGATCAAACATTTCATTTGCAAAGATGACTTTTGAAGCTAGATAGCAATTGGCCATGTATTTGACCATTTCTGCAGAAGTTGGGTCGGTTTGAAGAACTGGAGTTTTAGGGAAATGTTTTTTGTAGAGCGAGACTAAACGCCTGGAGACTAAATCATTATCAGCGCCTATTACTGTCCGATCAGCATTTACAAAATCTTCAAGGAAGTTAGCTTCGGTTAAGAATTCAGGGTTGAAGGCGAATTGAACATCAGGATGTTCTTTGGATAATCTGGCTGTTGTTCCGGGAGTGACTGTGGATTTTATAACTAGTACTTTATCAGTGCCTTTGATTTGAGCGGCAATTTCGGCGACAGTTTCGTTAACTATACTTAAATCGATCTTAGTATAGTCTTCTGTCATCGGAGTTGGGACAGCCAGGAAGATAAATTCTGATTTTTCACAAACTTCTTCGAGGGAAAGGTAATTTTTGAATTTATCGTAGATATGGATATCTTCGCTTTTAAAGCCGTATTCAACAGCCTGACCAACAATTCCATAACCTATGATACCGAGTTGATAATTCATTCGAAACTATAATAACAGAAATTGTTCTGTTGGCAAATAGTGGGTAGTAGCTAACATAAAAGTGAGAATTAGCGAATTTCTTTTTGGTTAAATCAAGAATTGAAGAGCTAGGAAGCTCGGACAGCATTTTACCTAGAATAGAGTCTTTGGGCACTTGCCATCCCCTGCTGATCACCAAAGGCTTTAGATTCTTTAATCACACGGGACATGAGCGCTAAATCAAGTTCACTCGGATTAATTGGCATATCCTGCGGATAGAAACCTGCCATCTCAACTTTGCCTGAGCCAGAAAATAGTTTTTCAAAGTGTTCCGGACTTTTATCAGTATGTCTTAAATCGTAAAGCGCTCTGAACATGTGTTCTCTGTTATGCATGTGCTCAAGGATTGCTACTCCATAATCAAAGGCTATATCAGCAAGATTTCTTTCAAATGGATTAGAAGTAAATAAAACTCCTATATCTGTTGCACCCAATTCATTAATGGCAAATTTAATTAATTCACTATCTTTGTGCAAAGGATCTGCTCCCATTATTTCTTCTTTAGTTGTATTTAGAATTACCCGCCTATTTCTTCTTTCAGTAATTTTTTGAATTGTCATTGAGGAAATAACCAAATCAACAGAATCCTCCACTTCTTTTAAGTTAATAAATCGTTTTTCGCCCTTATCCCGAAGACCGACATAAATTTCAGGTTTTGCAGCTTTAACAACTTCCTCAGGTGCTCCTTCTTTACGGAATAAGTCTTCAGTGTTTACGAAATTTATGAATTTTGGCTTCGTTGGTGGCATAAAAATGACCCTTTCAAGCTCTCCGGTGGTTTTATTTGGACGGCGGTCGTCGGCAAACAATCCTTCTAAGGCATCGAGGTTATTGCCCGCATACTCCCTCGCTACTGTACCTCCAACAGAAGATCCGACAATTGCCTGTAATCCATCTGGTGAAAAGCCGTGAGTCCTAAGTCCTGATAAAATTCCCGTAGTAATTCCACCTCTGCGCATTCCGGCAGTAAGAACTAAAACTAATTTTGTATTTGGTATGATTTCTCCTCTGGACTGACGAAGCCATTTATCTAAAAAAGCATCAGAATTACCAGCAGTCTGCAGATTCAGAATTTGGGGGTTTTCCGGGATAAAAATGCCTGATTTTTCTCTCAACATCCTATAATTATACAACTTTTTGGCTATATTGTAAACTATAGGTCTTATTTTCTATATGCATAATTATGTCTCAGGGAATAGCCGCTTTATTTGAAAAATATGCCTATTCTTCGGTTTTGTATTGTTTGATATAGATTGTATGGCTTGACGGGTTTGGGTTTTGTTTGGTAAAGTAGATTTCAGTAAGAGCAGTGAGTTGTAAATTAGTTTACAGCTTTTGAAAGGAGATTATCAAGTGCCAGCAGTATTATATAAAAGACAAAAAGATATTTTAAATTTCGTTCGTGACTATATAGATAAGTATGGTTACTCCCCGACTTTAGGTGAAATTGCCGACGCAATGGGACTTTCATCTTTGGCTACTGTACATGAGCATTTGATGGCTCTCGTTAAAAAAGGCGCTATCAGAAAATTTGAAGGTACAGTCCGCGGTATTGAGTTATTAGAAGAATTTGATGCTAAACCCCGGACTATCGAGATTCCCCTACTCGGGTTTATTGCAGCCGGACAACCAATAATGCCTTATACAGATCCTTCTGCTACTGTTTCAGTTTCTCCACATATGATTAAAGATAAAAAACATTCTTATGTTTTGCAGGTTAAAGGAGATTCGATGATTGAATCCGGAATATTAGATGGAGATTATGTAATTATTGAGCAGCAGAATCATGCAAATGATGGTGATATTGTGGTAGCACTTCTTGATTCAGGGCTCGCAACTTTGAAGAAGTATTTCAAAGAACCTGGTAGGATTAGGCTCGAGCCAGCGAATTCAGCTATGGACCCAATTTATGTCAATATTGGTGAAGTTCAAATTCAAGGAAAATGTACCGGGGTTATACGCAGATTTGAATAACTATTTTCTGACTAACTCCTCTTATTAACATTCCTTATGCCTCTAAATGCCGTTTGGTGATGTACTGTAGCGGGTGTAGTTTTTATGAGTGCTCCTGAGGGAAGTACTTGGTAACTATCTCCGGTGACTAAATCAGGACTGCTACCAACACTACTCTTCACATGAATTTTACTCTCGGGATGAGCTCTATTCCATTCTTGTTGAGCTTTATCAATTGCTAACTTTGCGCGCCCAAGCTCGGCATAGTTTTGAGATATAGGAGGAAGTTTAAAAGCCTCTATAGTTAAGACAGCATCTTCTTGAGCACTCTTTATTATTATTTCTGAGGTTCTTGCTTGGGCAAGTGGATCTGATATAAAATCCAATGCTTGAGAAATAACCTCTGGCATCTCTCTGCTTTGAGCCTGGTAAGAACTATTTGTGAATTCAGGTTTTGGCATTTCACTCTTATATATAAATTGCTAATTGTAAGCAAGCTCATGGATTCTGTTGATCTAGTGTGCCAATCATTTGTGACCCCCAAGATCCTGTATATTGACACACTACCCTCACACAATAGTAAGATGAAATAGCTCCGATGTTTTTAGAAGTTGGAAGGAAGGAGACAGTTAAATCCCAATTTCAGTTTCAATGTTAGTAAGTACCATAGATCAGTAGGCAAGTGTGTCAGACGATGCTGATTGGGGAAGCAAACGGAGCATCCTGGGTCTATCGAAGGATTGCAGAACTTACCTTAAAGCCGTGTGTAATAGCGGTTTCAGATTAAAAGAGTAACGTACCTTTTAAGAAGATGTGGGTAATTGGAACAAAATAGATAGAAGAGCCATATGTTATTACAAACACATGGCTCTTTTTTTTGGCAAATTTTATGTTTTATTTGTTAAATATTTAACAAATTATAGATATGTTGTCATATTACCGGTAAAAATTGCTTCTCCACTACACTGCCTTTATGATTCTTGAAATGAATAAGATAAAACCAATTGTTGCGAAGTTTGGCGGATCATCGATGGCCGATGCAGCGTCCGTTAAGCAGGTTATACAGATTATTAATCAGGATGCTTCACGACGGATTGTGGTGGTTTCAGCACCCGGGAAGAATGAAAAGTATCCTAATAAGATTACCGACCAATTGATTGATGGGAATTGGGGTAATGTCGAGCGACGGTTCCTCGAGGAAGGGATGAATTTAGGCTGGAAGAATGCAGGCGAAATCGTAAGACAGGCTTTTGAGGATTTTACATTTAATTATCATAACCGCGATTTTAGAGCTTCGCGGGGAGAATGGTTAGCGGCCCGGATGCTGGCGGATTTAATTGATGCCAGATTTTTGGATGCTGCAGAAGTGATAAGAATTAATCAGGACGGAACAGTTAATGAGATTTCGTATGATTTAATTAATGAGGCTTTAGGCGGTTATGAAGGAAGAGTAGTAATTCCTGGGTTTTATGGACTTGGAGAAGACCGGCAAGTGAAGACCTTTCCTCGCGGAGGATCTGATATAAGCGGGGCTGTAATAGCCCGAGGAATTCAGGCTGAAAGTTATGAGAACTGGACAGATGTTGATGGGGTTATGACTCATGATCCTAAGTTTCACAAAGAAGCTCGGACAGTTGAGAGAATTATGATTGATCATATGATAGAGATGGCTAGGAATGGAGCTAAGGTTTTACATCCTGATTGTCTGACTCCGGTTATGAATTCAGGTATTCCAGTTGTAGTCAGGAACACTTTTAATTTATCATCAGCAGGAACTTTAGTTATTACTGATCAGGAGGTACAGAATTAATATGAAAATCGCATTACTTGGTTATGGAAATATGGGCAAGGAAATAGAACAGGTTATCCGTGAAGGGAAAAAGCATCAGATTGTTTCTATTAGCTCGAAGGAACGAGGATTTGATGAAGCCGGAATAAAAGGTGCTGATGTGGTGATAGATTTCTCCGGTCCTGAAGTGGTGATGGAAAATATAAGCTCAGTGCTTGGGATGGGCAAAAATATGGTTGTGGGAACATCAGGCTGGTATGACAAAATTTCTGAGGTTGAAAAGATTGCTTTGAAGACAGGAACAGGCTTAATATACGGTCAAAATTTTGCAATTGGGACTAATATATTTTTTAAGCTGGTATCAGAGGCTTCGCGGTTGATGTCAAAGTATGGAAATTATGATGTTTATGGCGTAGAAGCGCATCACTCTGGGAAACAAGATAGTCCTTCCGGAACGGCTTTTAAAACGGCAGAAGCAATAATGAAGAATTTCCCGTCTAAAACTACGCTTCAGACCGGAAGACTAGACCGGAAAATAGAAAATAATGAACTGCATTTTGCATCTATCAGAGGCGGAAGAAATCCTGGAATGCATGAGGTAACTTTTGATTCTGAGGCAGATTCAATTAAGATTCAGGTTCAAAATCATTCGCGGCGCGGATATGCAGAAGGCTCGGTTATGGCAGCAGAATTTATACAGGGAAAGAAAGGAGTTTATGCTTTTGACAGCTTATTTGAATAATGAAGAAGATAAAATTTTTTGGATCTATCCCGGCTATTATTACGCCGTTTACCAGTGATGGTGAACTGGATTTACCTGCTTTAAAAGAATTTGTTGAATTTCAGATTGAAGGAGGGATTGATGCAATTGTTGCCTGCGGTTCAACTGGTGAAGCGGCGACTCTTAGTGATGAGGAATACGAGACAGTTATTAAAACTGTAGTTGAGGCAGTTAATGGAAGAATTCCGGTCATCGCCGGGGCTGGATCAAACGATACATTACGGGCGGTTCAGTTGTCTAAAATAGCCAAGAGAGCTGGGGCTGATGCGCTACTACACGTTACTCCTTTTTATAATAAGCCGACTATTAATGGGTTGATTGCTCATTATAAAGAAGTGGCGAAAGTTGGTCTGCCGATCATTATTTATAATGTACCTGGAAGAACTGGCTCTAATGTGCCTCCTGTTAATATCATCCGGATTGCCAGAGAAGTTCCAGCGATAAAAGCCGTAAAAGAGGCTTCAGGATCTATTGCTCAGATGATGGAGATTATTAAACTGGCGGCTACGGAAGGACCCAAGGATTTTTCTGTTTTATCGGGAGACGACGCGTTGACCTTACCTTTGATTGCAGCTGGAGGACACGGAGTTATTTCAGTCGTTTGCAATGAAATTCCAAAAGAGTTTTCGGAGATGGTTCACTTAGCTCTCGATGGGAATTTTACGAAGGCGAGAAGTTTGCACTATAGAATGTGGGATTTAATGAATATTAATTTTATTGAATCAAATCCAATTCCGGTTAAAACAGCTCTATTTCTGATGGGAAAGATTGAACTGAATTTTCGATTGCCGCTGGTGCCAATGGAAGAGATAAATCAGGAAGCTTTAGAAAAAGTTTTAAGAGCATTAAAACTAATAAAATAATTATGAATACAAATAAAATACCAGTGGGAATATTGGGTGCGACAGGGATGGTCGGACAAAGATTTGTAACTTTGCTGTCTGCGCATCCAATGTTTGAAATAAAGGTTTTAGCTGCTTCCCCCCGCTCTGCGGGTAAGAAGTATTCTAAAGTAGTTAAGGGAAGATGGGTTATGGAAACTCAAATTCCGGCAGCAGTTTCTGAGATTAATGTTTTAAAAGTCGAAGATGATTTGGAAGAAATTGCTTCTCAAGTAAAAATTGTTTTTTCGGCTGTGGATTTGGATAAGCAAGCCATAAAACAGATTGAAGAAGAATATGCAGCTGCTGGTGTTGCAGTGGTGTCTAATAACTCAGCACACAGATGGACACCAGATGTTCCGATGATTTTACCTGAAGTTAATGCTGAACATTTAAGTCTAATTGATACACAGAGAAAAAATCGCGGCTGGGATAGCGGTCTAATTGTTGTTAAACCCAACTGCTCTATTCAGTCATATGTGCCGCTTATTACTCCCCTTTTAAAATTTAAGCCAACTAAGATTATTGTGACTATGCTCCAGGCAGTTTCAGGTGCTGGTAAAACTTTGGAGGGATGGGCGGAAATGCAGGATAATGCAAATCCTTATATAAATGGAGAGGAAGAAAAGTCTGAGAAAGAGCCTTTGAAGATTTGGGGAGAGGTTAAGAATAATAACATTCAGAATCGGGAAGGTATAAATATTTCAGCAACTTGTATTAGGGTGCCGGTTTCAGATGGACATATGGGTAGTGTGTCGGTTAAATTTGAAGATAAACCAACGAAGGCTCAGATAATCGAGGCCTGGAATAATTTTAATCCACTTTCTGGTTTAGAATTGCCTTCGACACCTTTACCATTTATCACTTATATTGATGCAGATGATAGACCTCAAACGAGGCTTGATAGAAATATCGGAAATGGAATGGGCATTGCTGCCGGAAGATTAAGAGATGATAATATTTTAGATTACAAGTTTGTCGGACTGTCGCATAACACGATTCGGGGAGCTGCCGGTGGTGCTATTTTGACAGCGGAACTTTTAGTGAAGAAGGGGTATGTGTAAATTGTTAAATGGTTAAAGTGTTAAATGGTTAAATGGTTAAATGGTTAAAAGTATATGGCTAAGATTAATCAAAATTATAATAAATTACCTAAAACTTATCTTTTCTCTGAGATTGCCAGGAGGTCTAAAACTTTTTCTGAAAAGAATCCTGGAGTCGAATTACTAAAGTTAGGAATTGGAAACACTACTTTGCCTTTAACTGATTCAATTTTAAAAGGGCTGTTGGATGGTGTAGGAAAATTAGGAGATGTTAAAACTTATAGCGGATACGGAGATGAGCAAGGCAGCGCTAGACTAAGGGAATCAATTGCTGTCTGGTATCAAAATCGGGGAATTAATTTTGATGCTTCGGAAATTTTTATTTCAGACGGAGCGAAATCTGATTCGGCAAATATAACTTCGATATTTTCTGATGAAACTGTAGTCGCTGTCTCTAATCCAGTTTATCCTGTATATAACGATTCAAATATAATCGCCGGTAAGAAAATTATTTTAATGGACTGCAGCGCTGAGAATGGTTTTATTCCAAAAATCCCAAGCGAAAAAGCAGATGTGATATTTTTATGTTCGCCAAATAATCCTACTGGGGCTGTGGCAACAAAATCTCAACTTAAGGAGTTTGTCGATTATGCAATGCAGAATAAATCAGTCATTATTTTCGATGCTGCTTATTCTGAATATATTTCGGATGACTCATTACCAAAAAGCATTTATGAAATAGAGGGGGCAAAAAAATGTGCAATAGAAATTCAATCACTTTCAAAATCGGCCGGATTTACCGGAGTTAGACTTGGATGGTCGGTCGTGCCAAAAGAATTAGTTATTGAAGATACGACTGAGGGAGAAATTAATTCATTATGGAACAGAAGACAAACAACAATGTTTAACGGCGCATCAAATATTGTTCAGGAAGGTGCAATAGCCGCGTTATCTCCAAAGGGTCAGCAAGAATGCAGCCAATTGATTTCTTATTACATGGCCAATGCAAAAATTATCAAAGAAACTGTTGAGGACTTGGGTCTCATAAGTTTTGGTGGAGAGAATGCACCATATATTTGGGTTAAATGCCCTAACGGATTATCTAGTTGGGAATTTTTTGATAAGCTGCTTGAGGAATGCCATGTTATCTCAACACCAGGATCTGGATTTGGATCTGGTGGTGAGGGCTACATTCGATTATCGGCGTTTGGACAAACAGAAAATATTAATAAAGCAGTTATATCAATAAAAGAAAATTTAAAAATCTAATTATGAAGATTCTTAAGTTACCATTTACAAAAGATCGAATGAGTGAAATTGTTAGTGACTTCCCGACTCCATTTCATATTTATGATGAAGCTGGCATAAGGGAGAATGCCAAAGAATTTTACAAAGCTTTTGAGTGGGCACCTGGATTTAAGAATTATTTTGCAGTCAAAGCTTTGCCAAATCCATATATTCTTAAAATACTAAAAAACGAGGGGATGGGTGTTGATTGTTCATCTTTGGCTGAACTTATTCTATCTGAGAAAGTTGGATTTAAGGGAGAGGAAATTATGTTTACATCGAACGAGACTCCGGAGAAAGATTATAAAAAAGCTTTTGAATTAGGGGCGATTATTAATCTTGATGATATAACACATTTAGAATATCTTGAAAAATCTTTAGGAAGGTTACCTGAGCTTTTGTGTTTTAGATATAATCCAGGACCTACCAGAACTGGAAATGTTTTAATTGGAGATCCGAAAGAAGCAAAATACGGACTGACAAAAGAACAGTTAATGGATGCATACAAAATTGCATCGAACCGGGGGGTTAAAAGATTTGGACTTCATACAATGGTGGCTTCAAATGAGCTGAATGGTGATTATATTGTGGAGACTGCAAGAATGTTGTTTGAGTTGGTTTCTGAAATTAAGGAACAGACAGGAGTTGCTTTAGAATTTATAAATATGGGTGGAGGAATTGGGATTCCTTATAAGCCTGAGCAGGAAGCAATGGATTTAACTAAGGTTTCTGATGGAATTAAAAAGCTTTATGAAGAGATGATTGTCGGAAATAAATTAGAGCCTCTCAAAGTTGTTTTTGAATGCGGAAGGATGATTACCGGCCCGTTTGGATATTTGATTACCACTGCAATACATGAGAAAAAAATATATAAAAATTATATTGGGGTTGATGCTTGTATGGCGAATTTGATGAGGCCTGGAATGTACGGGGCTTATCATCATGAAACTGTTTTAGGGAAAGAAGATGCGCCATTGACTGAAACTTATGATGTTGTAGGGTCACTTTGCGAGAATAATGACAAGTTCGCGATTGATAGAACATTACCAAAAATTGAAAATGGTGATTTAATCGTGATTCATGATACAGGAGCACATGGGTTTTCGATGGGGTTTAATTACAATGGGAAACTTAGAAGTGCCGAGCTGTTACTTAAATCAGATGGATCAGTGGAGCAAATTAGAAGAGCCGAGACATTAGAAGATTATTTCGGTACGCTCGATTTCTCCAATCTCTAGATTGACTTATAGTGTTAGAAGTTATATATTTCGCCAGATGAGTGAATTACATCCAAGATTTAGAAAAAGGAAGTCAGCAGATAGAACGGTCATAGTTGAGCTACCGGAACCGCAAGACGTAAGCGAAAAGACTGCTACAGCAGAGGCAGCGTATTTAGCTGCAGACAGAATAAGACAAATAAGGCCGCGCAAGGGCATTATGTTTGATGTTGAGAGTTATGACAAACTAGCTAAACGACTTGAGAGAGAGGTGCCTCTTGCTGTTATAGCTAATTCACTACCACAGATAGAAATTGAGTTGCCGTCAAATAAACATCAGAATATTAACGCGAGGTTGGCCTTACCGATGATTCCAGGAATTGCACAGGAACTAAAATTTAGCGAGGAAGGTATATTAGAAGCTACTGCCTTAGTCGGAGCGAGGGTGGTAAGAAGAGTGAGAATGGTGGAAAACTAATCTTCACTTTGATTATTTAATATTTTCAGTTAAAATACTGTAATGGGTTTTGGGATTGGTAATTGATTTTTTATGGAAATTTTTGAGTTTTTACTTCATTTAGATGAATACTTAATAACCTTAGTTCATGCGTTTGGTCCTTGGACTTATGTAATTTTGTTCCTTATTATTTTTGCTGAAACAGGACTAGTTGTCACCCCTTTCTTGCCAGGAGATTCACTACTATTTGTAATAGGAACGTTGTCAGGCAGCGGATTATTAAATATTTGGGTTGCTTATTTTACTCTACTTGCGGCAGCCATTATTGGAGATACAGTTAATTATTGGATCGGACATAAAATGGGAGCTAAAGTTTTTGCAAATGAAAACTCTATGATTTTCAAGAAAGCATATTTGGAGAAAACTAGGGAATTCTATGAAAAACATGGGAAGAAAACCATTATTTTAGCTCGATTTGCTCCTATTGTGCGGACTTTTGCTCCATTCGTAGCAGGGGTGGGAAATATGCATTACCACACATTTTTCCTTTATAATATTATTGGAGCTTTTATTTGGGTGACTAGTTTGTTGTTTGCCGGGTATTTCTTTGGGTCTTTGCCTTGGGTTAAAGATAACTTTGAGTATATTGTATATTTCATCATTATTATTTCTGTTTTACCGATGATTATTGAGTTTATTCAGCATAAACGCGGACCTCGTTTATCAAAAGCAGACATGAAGCATGCCAATTTTAAAGATCTCGAAGAGACTATAAAAAAAGCAGATAAGTAGTTGATTGCACACAGGGACTCTAGCTTATTAAGCGCAGCTTGCCCATTCACTTCGTTCAGAGTAAAATTTCTCCATGCTAACTATTGTTCCAACACCGATTGGTAATTTGAAAGATATAACTTTAAGAGCTCTTGAAGTCTTAAAGGACGTTGATGAAATAATTTGTGAGGACTCAAGAAGAACATCGGTTCTTTTAAGTCATTACGAAATAAAAAAACCACTTATTATTCTTAATGACTTTAATGAGTTTCGCTCAGAAGATCTGATTGCCGCAAAACTTAGATCAGGTCTGAATTTGGCATTAGTGTCGGATGCAGGAACACCTTTGATTTCTGATCCTGGATACAAAATTGTTCGGAGTATGATTGAACAGGGACTCGAAGTTGATTCTTTACCCGGCCCATCGTCAGTTACTACGGCATTAACACTATCTGGAATGCCGCCGGATAAATTCATGTTTGTAGGATATTTACCAGAGAAAGAAGGCCGGAGAAAAACTCAGTTAGAGAATCTAAAGCAAATTAATGATTTAATCGCCACAACATTTATTATTTTTGTGGCACCTCATAAATTAAAGAAAACGTTAGACGAGATTAACCAACTATTTATTAATCCAAGAATAGTTCTGGCTAAAGAATTAACCAAAATGCATCAGGAAGTAAAATCAAAAAAGACTTTAGAGTTTATTGAGGAGTATAAAAAAAGAATTCCTAAGGGTGAGTATATCTTAATGCTGAACTTCTCTTTGGGATAATTTTTTGATAGTTTGTTTTTCCAGATAGCTTATATGCTCTTTAAATTTGGAGGCGATATTATTCTTAAAAGCAACGCCCCAAACTCCGGATCTAATTAAAAAATTTAATAGTTCTTCGTTTTGGCAAAGATCGCCTTTTATTAAAACCTGCTTACCGCTTTTAATTACTTTCGACAACCCAAAATCTTTAAAGAATTTTTCGATAGTATTTATCCAATCAAGTTTCAGATCGCGAAGAACTATTTCGGAATCAAGTCCGGTGATTGATTTAGCAAGTCTATCAATATCTATAATTGCTCCATCAAAACCTGCTTCAAAATAATCATTAAAATTTAGGAAGTCTGCTGGGTGATTAAATTGTTTCCAAAGTTTTAGACCGCCTTTACTATAAATTCCGAGCGAAGCGAGGTCTCTTTTAAGACTTAAGAATTCATCTTTGGAATAAGTTTCAGGTAAGATAATTTGAGCATCGAGTTTTCTTTTGTTTTTGAAAAAAATAAATATCTTGGCAAATTCTAAGATCTCTGGATGAGTAAGATTACTATCTGAGTTAAAAATAATTTTTGCATTAGTATCGAATATGTGGATCTTAGTAAGCTGGGCGTTGATCTCCTCTGCATCGAGCTTTTTTATATTAAGAAGGACTCCGTCAGAATCATAATTCGTTAGAACATCATTATGATAATCAAGCAAAATTTTGGTTGCAGTTTTAACAACTTTTACAGTGGTGCTGGTTGAAACTGCTTTGTCTATTGTTGGATCTTTATCTTCATCTAAGCTTTGAGTATAAGGCTGAACTTTAACAATCTTGATTTTATTATCTTCAATTCCCCAATAATAAATTTGAGGAATTAATAGTTTTTTGTTACCTACAATAATTAAATTTTCAATCGCTGAGGATGTGTGAAAATCAAGCTTTCCCTGTTCAACTTTAATGATGGCGTGATCCCGATCTTCGTCAAAATAACCTCTACCAAAAACTGTAAAGTTAGCGGAAAAAATAATTAATTGAGGAGTTAAATTAAAACGGTCTTTTTCATTTCTTTCAATTTTAGAAATCAATTCAAGCGCCCATTTTTCAAGCAAATTTTCCCAAAGTTTTTCTATATTCAAAACAGAATTTTTAGCCAGGTGATTATTTGCAAGTTCTAAAGTCTTAATGCTTTCGGGAACAGGAATTTTTAGGATTTCAGCTTTTATGTGCAGCATATGGTCTTTAAGGTTGGGATGATTTTTTAAATATCTATTAACAGTACTTTCAAATATTTCAGGAGGCGGGATGGCGATAACAGACTCAACAACTGGCAGACCGAGATGGCCAAGTTTGGCCAGATTAAATAAGTTTATACCAATAATTTTTTTATCTTCTTCTCGAATAAATTTTAATGGAAGTATTAACATAAACTACCTGGTGGTAACGACGATTTTATCGCCTTCAAGAATGTTGTTTTGCATGACGAAACCGGCATTAGTCTCCAACACTTTATCTACTTCAACGGTTGATTGGTAACGCTCAAGAGTATCATCTGTCTGACCCTCGATTGGTGGTGGGATATTTGGTATTATGTCCGCAATTGTATCGCCCGAGATCCACATAATATCAATTGGGAATCTCATACCTTTCATCCAGTAAGTATATTTTTGTGGAGATTCGTGGATAAAAAGCATTCCGGAGGTAGTTGCCAGACTATCTCTATATCCTAAACCTTTAGATCTGACTTCTTTAGTGTTGGCAAGCTCAATATTGATTTGGGCTTTTTGGGTGCCGTCGCTGCCTAGAATTACAAGTTTATTAGTTTTTTGAACTATTTGGCCAGAAAGTGTCGGAGCTCTTTTGAACATACTGGCAAAGGGCGCAAGATAGCTTTGATTGAAAGCTAAAAACATGGCAATACTGGTGAGTAAAACTAACCCAAAAAGCTGAAACCAGAACTTCTTCATTAATTAATTATAGCGCATGGCACGCGACTGAGGCAGATAGTAGATGGCTTAGTTTTGGCATTCAGACCACAATCCTCGTAGATTATCTCGGGCATCGCGCTCAGCCCCTACGAAACGTTCATTATATTTAACATCTGGCGGATAAGTTAGAGATTTGGCAAACCCCTGACGAATTAGATAATCATTAATAAAAAGCGTCTCCCCTCCTGAAACAGGCAGGAAAACATATCTGAGGAGGCGATTATATTTATCGGTATCAGAAATATCTTTTGTCAGAATGACCTCCTTGCCTTCGATTAATCTCTTAGTTTCATCACTGGATTTTTTCCCAAAACAGCCGACTGGTCTTCTAGGATCAACAGTCTCAGGAGTATCGATACCAACCATCCGGACACTAACTGTATCGCCATCAAGTTTGACGTAAAAAGTATCGCCATCAATAACCTTAGTAACTAAAAATCTATCACCAGTAGGCAAATTAGCTGAGGCTGTAGCACCAATTAAATCTGTATTTGTACGCTTACCTAGAACTTGGGCGTTTTGATCATTGCGATCAAGATTTAAGCCCTGCCAGATTAAGATAGAACCTGCGATAAATGAGGTAAGCAGAATAACAGTCAGGAGTAAAGTTTTTTTTAGATTCATTTAATTTGAGAAGACTTGAGTAACCATCAAGCCATAAACTCCGCCATCCATAATACCGATTCCTATTTTATTAAATTCAGGAGACAGGATATTCTCACGATGACCTTTGGAGTCCATTAAACCTTTGTGGGCAAGCTGAACTGTTGGAGCATAAGCCAGATTTTCACCAATGACTAAATATAGATAGCCGGCTTTATTTGCCCGGTTGGCAACACTTTCTCCTTCTGGCGAATTATGAGCAAAATAACCTCGGGTGAACATATCGGCTGAATGATTCCGGCCGATGCGGGTCAAACTATCGATTTTCTCAAGCGGCTGAAGATTTCTAGAAGTACGTTCTTTATTCACGAGTGTAATAAGCTGGTCTTCCATAGCGGAGTCAGGTGAGAATTCGCCGGTTTTAAATCCGAGATTAACAGTTTCATCAGAGCGAGGTTTTATTGTTAAGAAAGTAAAAGTGTCCTCCGTGATACCACCAAAAACATTTTTTAAAGGTCCTTCCAAGCGATGAGTTTCATTTAGAATAGCTGAACCGACTAGGGAATCAAGAATATCTTTTTTTATCATTGGCTGAATAGGGAAAGTGCCAAGCAAAACTAAAATTATTGAGACAAAAACTAAACCTCTGAAAATCGCTGGAATAACAGAAAGCTTATTAAGCCACTTTGGGAGATGTATTGTGCCGAGGTAACGAAACAGAACAAAATGGATAATGCCGAAAAAGACTGTTTCTACTAAAAACCAGACTGAGAGAAAGCCAAATATCTTTGAAAGTGAATTAGGAATTTGAAAAGCAGTTAAAAAGAATTGAGCGAATTCATTATAAAATCTCAGAGAGGCAAAAAAGGCAACGATAAAAGATAAAGAATCTAAAACTTCGCCAAGAAAGTTGCGACCGATAGATTCATAAATAAAGAATACGAGAAGCGCAATAATTACTAAATCAACCCAATTCATAGGAAATATTATACTTCAAATTCTATGAAGAAAAGCTTAGAATAGGATGAATGGAAACTGGAGATTTATTCGTTAAGATTCTGGTACCGCTGGCTATTGGGGCGATTATTGGTTTGGAGCGCCAGGTTGATCCAACACCTGATAATAAACCTCGAAAAGGACAGGTTCTTACTGATATGGGGCTTAGAACTTTTTCAATGATCGGAATTTTAGGAGCTTTGAGCGGATTAAGTCTTTCCGGCGGCGCTGTAATATCGGCAATTATTACATCGGCTGTTTTGATAATGATTTTGGCAAATTATATTTTAGGAGTAATTTACACTAAAGATTTAGGGATTACGACTGAAATTGCGGTGTTCTTTACATATTTTGCCGGAATACTTATCGCCGCTGGAATTGTACCGATACAAATTATTTTAGCGGTTACTGTTATCGTTGTTTTACTGTTATCTAAAAAACAGAAAATTCACAGAATGATTGCTGGCATTGACCGGAAAGAAGTTAATTCGTTTGTGAGTTTTGCTATTTTGGCTTTGGTTATTTTGCCTTTTTTGCCTAATTTCTCATTCTCTTTGAGCAGTATTTCTAATATAGAGGCTATTTTGCCGTCGGTGCCGTTTCTTAATCAAATTAAAGACATCAGTTTAATAAATCCTTATAAATTATGGTCGATTGTGGTTTTGATGACTGGAGTTGATATTTTGGGATATGTTTTAGAAAGAACTTTAGGACGAGGGAAAAGTTTGCTTATCACTAGTTTGGCAGGTGGATTTATTTCTTCAACTGCAACGACCCAATCTTTGGCCGGACAAAGCAAAGGATTAACCCAAAATAATCAATTTGTGGGGGCGGCGCTATTTTCTAATATGACAAGTTTTATTCAGATTTCGATTTTGATTTTAGCGGTTAACAGCGGACTTTTTATTCAGGGTTTGCCGGTGATATTAGGATTAACTATCTCTACCCTTTTGGCGGGATGCTTTTTCTTTTTTAGAAAAGTCAGTAGCGAATCTGAGACCGGAAAAAAGCAAAAGAGTTCGCATAAAATGTTTAATTTAACTCCAGCTTTAAAATTCATGGGGCTATTTTTAGTAATTAATATTTTGTCTAAATTATCGCTGGTGTTTTTTGGCAATAATGGATTTTTAGTTACTTCGGGATTGGGGGCGCTTGCAGGTATTGATGCCGTTGTGATAAGTGCATCTGAATTAAGCGGCCGGATTATAGATTCAAACTTAGCGATTTTAGGAATATTAATTGCTAATGCGGTAAATTTGTCGGCTAAAACTTTTTATGCTTATTCTTCCGGAGCGAAGAATTTTGCTTATAAGTTTGGGGCTTCAACAATATTTATTGTGGCTTCAAGTCTAGGAGCTTTTTTCTTAACGAGTGCCGTTTAAGTTTATTTTGCGGATTCTGATATTTTTAGGTGTGACTTCTACTAATTCTGTGTCATCAATATATTCCAATGAATCTTCAAGATCCATTAATTTGGGGGCATTAAAATGTTCGGAAACACCCTCTCCGCTTGAGCGGTGATTGGTTTGCTGCTTTTCTTTACAGACGTTTACGCTCATGTCTCCTGATCGGGCGCTTGAACCGATTACCTGGCCTTTATAAACTGCAGTTCCAGGACCAATAAAAAGAGTACCTCGGCTTTGAACTCCAACTAGTCCGAAAAGTTTAGTAGTTCCAGTTTCGTGGACTACTAAAGATCCGCTGTCTCTGCTGAAGCTAGCTCCAGTATCTGGTCTGAATTCTTCGAATATTGTATTTATTATGCCTAAACCTTTGGTGTCGGTTATGAATTGTGAGCGGAAACCAAATAATTCGCGGGTAGGGATAATATATTCAAGATCAACGATTCCACCTTCGTTTTTCATGTTGATTAATTGACCGTGTCTTAAACCTAATTTTTGGATAACTGTGCCTGAGAATTCTTCTGGAGTTTCGATGAACAGTCTTTCATAAGGGGCCAAAGTAACTCCATTTTCAACTTTAGTGATAACCTGAGGGCGGGAAACTTGGAATTCATAACCTTCACGGCGCATTCTTTCGATTAAAATGGCTAAATGAAGCTCTCCACGGCCTGAGACTATCCAATCAGTGTTTTGACCATTTTCAACCCTTAGAGCGACATCTGTTTCTAATTCTTTATAGAGTCTTTCCTGGATTTGGCGAGTAGTTTTATACTCCCCTTCCCTGCCAGCAAATGGCGAGGTATTAACGCTGATTAACATCCGGATGGTTGGTTCTTCGATATCCAGAAGAGGTAATGCCACTGGATTGTTAATATCAGCAATTGTTTCACCGATTGTTATGTCAGCAATACCGGATATAGCCACGATATCTCCGGCTTCAGCTTCTTTAATATCTATCCTACCTAAGCCTTCAAATCCCATTAAAGATGAGATGCGGTATCTTTTTTGGATGCCTTCACGATTGATGTGCATGATTTCAGCGTTAGCGGCAATTCGGCCGTTTTCAATTCTTCCCATACCAATACGGCCTTTAAAATTATCACCGCTGATGTTTGAGATTAAAAGTTGAAGAGGTTTTTCAGGATCACCGCTGGGAGCCGGAATTTCTTTCATAACTGCTTCGAATATCGGGGTGATATCAGTCATGGTATTTATATCAGGCTCAAGACCCGCTTTTCCAAGTTTTCCGGAGGCGTAGATGACAGGAAAATAAGCAGATTCTTCGTCTGCGCCTAAATCAATAAATAAATCAAAAGTTTTATTTAAAACATAGTCGATCCGGGCATCAGGACGGTCGATTTTATTAACAACAACGATGATTTTAAGTCCCATCTTTAGAGCCTGTTTGAGAACGAATCTGGTTTGAGGCATTGGACCTTCTTTAGCGTCGATTAAAAGAAGACAGCCGTCTGCCATTTTCAAAACACGCTCAACTTCTCCTCCGAAATCAGCGTGGCCTGGGGTATCGATAATATTAATTTTGGTTCCATTCCAGCTAACTGAAGCATTTTTGGAGAAAATAGTGATTCCGCGCTCTTTTTCAAGCTCATTAGAATCCATGATTAGATCTGTTCCAACCAGATCTTTATCCATGTGAGTCTGGGTTTGGGTTAACAGAGAGTCCACAAGAGTAGTCTTTCCGTGATCAACGTGGGCGATAATAGCGATATTTCTTAAGTTATTCATACTGTACGCACGAAGAGTAATTATACATCATCTAAAAAGATAAAGATATACTTATAGGATATAGTAAAAATTAGATAAAATACTTCGATAAAGATGGTTGTGCTAGACTAAATAGATAATGTTTTTCAACAGGGTTACTTTAATATTCTTCATAATACTTTTCGTTGTGGTGGGAGCTTTGGGGTATTACTGGTTTGGGGATTCAGGAATCAAACTTAATACAGATCGTGCAGCGGTAATCAAAGAAATGCGGAGTTTGCAGCGGATGGAAACAGCTTCATTTACGATTGAGAAGATTATTGATGGCGGGACTGCTGAAACTAATGTTTTTAAACAATTTCTTTTTGGGGATAAAATATTATTAATTGCTCACGGTCAGGTTATAGCCGGATTTGATTTATCACAGTTGTCTGAGAAGGATGTTACGATCGAAGGCACTAATATTAGGCTGTCTTTGCCTGCGCCGCAGATTTTGGTGGCGACGCTTGATAATACTCAAACTAAAGTATATGACCGTTCAAAAGGCATTTTGAATCCAGGAGATAAGGATTTGGAGACTAAAGCCCGGGAAGCGGCTGAGAAATCGATTAGAGATGCGGCGTGCGAAGGAGGGATTTTACAGCAGGCTAGTGATAATGCTAGAAAACAACTAACGGCTTTTTTGATGGCGCTTGGATTTAATCAGGTTTCAATTGAAATTCCTTCTGCTTCCTGCTAATTAACCTTTTCCCATTGCCATATTAATCATACTTATAAGGCTGTTTTTAATAAATTTTAGAATAGAAAACATAATGCCAATTAGTTTATGAAGAAAGCCTTCATAATTATCTTTTATGAAATCATTAGAGGTTTCCGTTAATTGGGTTTTTAGATCTTTTGGTTGTTGGGTAGGAGCTGTGCTTCCAGGAATTAAATTAGGGTCTATCTGATAATTATACCAATATATTGAGTATTAAATAATTAGATTGAATCCAAGCAGCTAAGCGGACCTTCGCACAATTTTATATTATCAATCCAAGCACGCTCACCAGCATTTAAAGTAAATAGAACATCAACTCGTCCTCCAATATAATTTGCTGGAGTTATAAAGGATTGAGTTTGATACATCCAGTCTGTAGTGCCGTTAATATAAGTTCCTAACGATAAAATCTTTGTTGTTGGTTTCAATTGAACCATTCTCATGGTAATTCCCTTAGCAGTGGTGTTTGCAGTTTTAGCCCAATAAGACATGCTGTATGTTGTATTAGGTTTTAATGTTAAATCCTGTCTTGTGTAGAGATCTGAGGGTCCGTTAATTAACAAACTTTTACTTCCGCTTTGAGCTATGCTGCTATCTATAACAGTCTTATTCAACCCCCAAGGCGCACCGGCTCCCAACTCGAATGAGCCATTAATGATCAAGTTATTAGCAGAAGGAACTGGAGAATTTGAAGGCATAGGAGTAGGAGTTGGAGTTGGTACTGGTGTTGGGTTAGGAGTTGGTGACGGCTCAGGAGTAGGTAATGGTGTAGGTTCAATGTTCGGCTCAGGCATAACTGAAGGAGTTGGAGATGGTTCAAAAGTTGGAACTGGTGTTGCCGAAGCTGAAGCTTCATTAATAACACAATTTAAATCATTAACGCAGTTGCCTGAAACAACATTCGGACCACTTACAGTTCCGAATGAGGTATTACTTTCACGAACCAGCTGCAAAAAATTAGAAGCATTCTCTATTAGATTATCTTTAATTGTATATTGACCCTGAACAGCACAGTTAGTTCTTAACGGACATGTTGGAGAGGCAAATACTTGAGTAAAGTATTTTACATTTTTTACTTTGTTGTTAATAACCATATTCCCGACATACTTATATATTAGATTACGGTCTACATGAGAACTCTTAGATTCGATTGAAACAAAAGCATTACCTATAGTGGCAAGCATAGTGTTTTTATAAACAATTGAATCACGGCCCATAATAGCTATGCCGTTATATAAATATCCGCTAAATGTGTTATACGCTACAGCAACATGATTTGCTGTTCGAAGCTCTCCCATCTCTAATGAACCATTATTGTTATAGTCCCGGGACAAATCATCATTAGTCAAAAATAGTAAACCACCAGAACCGAAAGGTCCCTCAATTTGTGAATCAATCACACCTCCCCCATGCAATCCATCAAGATACAGGGCATATCTTTCTTTTCCAGCAAAACGAACATTTCTAAACCAAATATTATCAAGTACAGCATTACCAGAAACGAGCCCACGGTGATGAGTTTTTGGATCAACAAAGTTTTGAAATGTAACAGTATCAAATACAATATCTTTAGAAGCTGAAATCGACATCGCCTGAAGTTGGGTATTCATTCCATCAAAAGTTAGATTCTTAAAATAAATATTTTTAGTTCTTCCAGTAGTTATACATTCAACAGCTGTAGGATTTTTAGCTGCAACTTGAGCACTAATATCTGCATAAATAGTCGACATTTGACAGCCGGCAATAATTATTTCTCCAGTCAAATTTAATACTGGATTTCCTTCACCAATAAAATGAATATTGTCGCGATCTATCAGATTAAAAGTACCACTGTAACTTGCCTCAGGAAGCATAAGCGTGCCTCCGGTAAGCGGAAGTGCGTTGATCGCAGCTTGAATATCTCCATTATATTCAGTTAAGACATTGATTTGATTCGCAGGAGAGGTAATTTCTGGCCTAAAATTTACTGACTCCTTATTAAAAGGATGTTTACTCCACCAAGTCAGAGCATCTTCTGTGTAATTAATTGGCAAATCAGGAACACCATCCCAAGGCTGCGGATCTTCTGTAGCACCAACTTTTAGAGTATTAGAAAAGATACAGCCGGAAATTATGGTTAAGACCAGAAAAAATAGAATTTTTATTATCATATCCTATAAATGCAAGTAACAGATAACCACAAAATGGAACGCTCTGTCAATATATAGAAAGAATATATAGGTCTTATCTTAAATTATTAGTAGGGTACTGAAAATTACGATTTAGAAATTGCTGAGTCCACACATATTGAGATCTGGTTTCACGGCCTATTTGGTATGTTTCAGGAGTCATCAGTTGAACTTCAGCAATCCTGGCTCCATTAGGAATTAAAAGATTAAAGATCACGGGACGGAACCTGTCATCACTGGCTGAATTTATACTTCGTCTAATTTCCGGATCACGGCGATCCCTTTTGGTCGCCATCCCTGACGGGAATAAATCAGGTGTGGGGTATTCCTGTCTTAATAAGTCAAAGGCCGGATCGAAAGAATCCTCATCCATTACAAAGAGTATTCCATGAATATCAGCAAGCGGCCTGCCTCCTCTGGCATTAATTTTGGCTACCATTCTTTTTTCTGATTTAGTTCTGGATTTTGAGTCGGAAAATTCTATCCCCTTCCTTTGCACAAGAGAACGAACTCTTCTGGCAAATGAATGGGTAACCTTAATTAGGCCACTCCTCGGGAGGCTTAATTGCTCACTAGCTGTTGGAATGTAGAACTCACTCATGTGATGAATTTTACCAAACAAAAGTGGATTTATCAAACTATAGGACTTTAAACTTGTACCGCGTACGGGAGTCGAACCCGTGATTACTGGGATGAAAACCCAGCGTCCTAACCACTAGACGAACGCGGCTCATTGCGCTTCGCTCCATTCGCCGCTTTTCGTCTGCGAGTGTTTCGTTTGCTCTTTAGATCGTTGTCAAAGAGCAACTCCACACTCTAATGCCGAACGCGGCTCGTAATTGTCGTCTGGCACTTCATACTAGACGCGGCTCTATTTTTTAAATCTGTTTTCAGATCAGGGCTGACAACCCTAGATAAAGCGCGGAGCGATTGAGCCTGTAAATTTTACCAAATATGAATGAATTAGTCTAATGTTTAGTTTAGCTGCACTTTGATCATGTTTTATATAAAGCCGATTAGTTGACGTTTTTCGTGAAAATCGCTATTTTAATAGTCCAATGTAAATTGGATTTCTCGCTAAAACATATTCTGACTGTCTCAGTTTGTTTATGTACGAAGATTTAGCAATAATTCTTTGTATGGCGAGAAGGGAAAAAGCCCCGTGAGGGGCTTTTTCTGTGTTTGGTTGATATTTCAGCCTCATAACAAGTATAATTGGCATTGGCGTGAGTGAAGCTTCTCCGCCCCTTGTCAAATTGCTAAAGCAATTTGCAAGCGATCTCGCAAACTCTATTTGTATTGCGATGCTTTCAGCATCGACTTATAAGGAAGTTTGCTCCGATGGTCCGATAGCTCAGCGGTAGAGCAGAAGCCTTTTAAGCTTTTGGTCCTGGGTTCGAATCCCAGTCGGATCACATTTAAAAAACCAGCCTCTAGGGCTGGTTTTTATCCCAATCACAACATTCATCCAGAAGAATCCTAACGATTTCTAGTTTCTACTCCCTTGAAAAAAGTATCTGAATCGTAAACGAAATCCGCCATGCTAGCGATCCCCAAGATCTCCAGGCTGCTGAATAGGAAAATGAAGAAGAGAATTAGAATAATAAATATCATTAGTGATTTAAAAGTTACTTTATACTGGCGTTCCTGCATGTCTCTACGCTGTTTTCCCAATGAGGCAACTCCACTATCAATTGGTACCCTTAAACCCTTAGGAAGACCCCATTTAATTGAGTTGTAGAGGATTAAGATTGCTGCAAATATCAGACCGAAAGAAAATCCTACATAATAATACTTAATCATGAAGATTCTGAATAAGAATCCCCATTGGGATTCTTCAATGTTAAAAAGTGTGATGTATGCGCGGTTTTGGAACATTAATATTCCAATAGAAGTGAGGATTCCCGCCCAGATCACCCCAGTCAATGAGATGTCTTTTTTATGGTAGCTAAGTTTGGACATGGTTAATTAGATTTTTATTTTGAATTTTTTGAGGTATTTTTTGCCGTTTGTTGAGGTATAGGAAACTTCGAGTCTCGCGTCTTTAATTCCGGTGTGATATCGACAGACTTTGTTGGAGCATGTACCGAATAGAAGTTCGGCTGTGTCGTTTGATTTGCCGCCTAAGACAAGTCCGCCGCCTGCACCTTCCTGTTGACCAGCTGCGCCGTGGGAATAAATTAGTGAATAGGCTACCAGTTTGGCGTTTTGGAGATTGGAGAAATTAACGATGACTGCTTTTTTGTCGGCTCTGAGGCGCGGATAAACACCGATTGTAGTTCCTCCACCGGAGCGGACTACTGCTTTAGTGCCTGATTTCCCAGCTTGAGGTAGAACTTTAGCTTCAACATTGATAGGTAATATAAATAGCGAAAAAAGAATTAGAAGAAGCATCGACAGAAATTTCATGTTTGTAAAGAATACCATGATATACTAATTTTTGTGAATACAAAAACGCTTAGTTTAGTAGTTGTAGTAGTGGTTTTAGTTGCTGGGGCGGGATTATATATATTTACTCAGCCTAAAAATTTAAAGCCTTTGAGTGATGCATCTTTAGAGACACTTAAGGAAGTTGTGCCCTCCAAAACTTTTATTGATTATAGCGATCCGGCGGGATTTAGTTTTAGTTATCCGGATAATGTTTCTATTTCTAATAGGGCTTCGGAGGTAGATACAGTTGTTGATCCCGATGCGTATGCGGATTTGCAGTTATTTTCCAAAGATAAAAGCGGCAGTTTGAATTTGAGGATTGTAGATAGTAAATTTAAGAATATTCAGGAATGGATTAAGGATCAGGGATTGCCGGAAGGAACAGTTCCGGCTGAAAAGAAATTAGGAGAATTGAAGGCTTTTGAAGTCAGAACAACAGATCGTTTGATGTTAGGCGCTTTGGATCAAGGGATTTTATTTACGGTAGAAATGCCTCTGGTTGAAGAGATGTTTTGGATGGAAGTTTATCAAAAGGTAACAGGAGAATTTGCTTTTGCGGCACCTGAGAATACGACTACTCAGACCGCAGCTGCAGGGGCATCTTCGGGGGAAGAGGTTATTTTTGAAGGTGAAGAGGTTGTAGAGTAAAATTTCTAACTTTTCCCTTACTTATTTTTTGCAATTTATTTATCCCTATCATTTAGTATTCAACTATGGACCCTAATGAACAGGAAGCAGATCAAAAACTTATGGAAGCCGAAGAGGTGGAGGCTACAGGAGAGAATATGAGGAATCAGGGCAATGAAAAGACCGCTTCTGAGTTAAATGAAAGTGCTAATAATTTAAGGGAGACTGCTGAACAGCAAAAGATTGATACTGAATCCCAAATTAATGAGGCTAATGTTGCGGATCACAATAAAGCAGCTATGCAAAACGGAGGCTAAAAGCTTACTTTTTTCTTACTATTTATTAACTTTATTTTTTCAGGAAAGGAATAATATATACAAATATGGAACCTAATGTAGAAGAGGCAGATAATAAAAGAGATGAAGCGGCTCAGATTGAGCAAACAGCAGCGACGCTGGATGATAGCGGAGCGGCAGCTGATTTACAGACTACGGCTGATAATTTAAAGGCTGAGGCTGATACAGTTCAAGCAGATGCTGAGGCTGCAGCTGAGCAGGAAAAAGCTGAAGTCGATGAAAAATACGGCACTTCTTGAGTTTGAATACCTCTTAAACAGGCCACTTAAATTGTTTCACAAACCTCACATCCACACTCTCCGTTGAAACTGTGTTCTTGGGGAAAATAATTGTGCCGTTATAGGGCATATTTTCGTGTCTAAGAACAGCCGGTATAGACTTTCCCTGAAAGTGGGAGCCAAAAATTACCTGTGGCTCTGCATCTGCATTTTTTGTGCGAGGCGACCCTGTCATTATCAAATTACGCTCACCTATCTCTAAAGTCATAGCTGCTATGAATAAGCTTAATCCTCCGGGGAAGCGATGCCTGTCCACAGAGAATCCTTTCAGTTTTATATCATCGGGTAAACTGTCAGTTGGAAGTGATATATCAATAATCCTCTGACCAGTAGTGAATTCTTTTAAGCCTTTATATCCGGGTTCTGCGCCTTCAATTTTGACTATCATAGAAACATATTGAACCTTTTAAAGATTGTTAGCAAGAACTAATCTGAGCGTAATATTACTTTATTTTCTTAGGGGAGCCAAATACAACTCTGCTTCGGGCTTTTCGTCTTTTATCTGGTGCGTTTTCTTTTAGAACCTTCCTTCGGCCTTTTGTTTTGCATCTTGGGCTGCCGCAAGGATCAGTTTCAGGATCGTGGGAGTTATCGCAGCGGCTGGGGCGTTTGCGTTTAAAGATAATTAGTTTGCCTTTTTCGGTTCTGGTTAGCTCTCTTGAGCGTTTAGAAGGATTGTAGGTTTCGGAATCTTTCACCTGATCAATTACAGACTTTTCAGGTGCAGTCTGAGTAAAAACTTCAGCATTTATTGGTCTAATAAAAGGATATTTTCCGGCTGAGGCAAAGGATTTAGCTTCAGGATTAATTATTAGAGGTTTAGATCCGGATAGATTTAGTGCATTTTCTCTTAGAAATGTGTCTCTTGGATTACTAAAATTGGGCCCCGGATTATTGGGATATACTTCTGAGTTAATTTTAGCTTTAACAGCTTCAGGTCTCATAGCAGTTGTATATTATACCCTATTTAGCCTCTAGTTTCAAAAATTGCACCTTATATTTTTCGAGCGGAGCGAGAAAATACCTAATGTATTTTCTCATGAGCAGGCTCATTTCGAAAAGTAAAGGTCACCAGTTTGTTGAACTATAGCCTTCGGTAATATCTTTGATATGTTCTATTTCGAGTTTACCGCTTTTAAAATCAATTGCTATTAAATCAATCCGTAAACCGCCTTTGATATTTTTCTCCAGCGCATAAACCTTGGTGGTTCTTATTAGAAATTTAATTTTTGAGGGAGTGATAGATTCAATCGCTGAGCCATATTGGTCTCCTTGGCGAAGTTTAACTTCGATGATAACAGTGGTGTCCCCCTCTCTGGCTACAATATCAATTTCTCCGCCCCTGATTAAGTAGTTGCGCTCGATAATTTCGTAATCTAAACCTGCAAGGTATTTGCAGGCTAAGTCTTCTCCGTATTTGCCTTGTTCTTTATTAAAAGTAGACATACTTGTCATCCTCAATCGTCATCCCTTCGCAGGCAGGGATCCAATTAAAAATCTTCCAGCCTTCGCTGGAATGATACTTTCCCGCATTTGCGACGATGACAGGCTACAAAAATTTGTCTAGTTTGAAGGATTTGCGGTGGAGAGTTGAGAGGCCGAATTTTTTAATCATCTGGCGGTGGAAGCTAGTACCGTAGCCTTTATGTTTATCAAAACCATAGTCTGGAAAATCTAAGTGGAGTTTTTGCATTAGCTCGTCTCGATAGACCTTGGCGACAATTGAGGCTGCGGCTATTGAAGCCGAGATGCGGTCACCTCCGGGAATAGGCTGTTGTTTTAGCTTATCAAGAGTTTTTACGTAGAATGCATCAATTAGAAAATAATCGGCAGCTTTGCCTAAGTTTTCAACGGCTTTAGAGAAGGCCATTTGAGTGGCGTTGCCAATTCCAAATTGATTAATATCGGGAACTGAGATTTCACCAATAGCCCAAGCTGAGGCTTTGTCTTTTATTCTTTTGGCAAGTTCAACCCGTTTTTTTGGGGTTAATAACTTCGAATCAGCGATGCCTTCTATTAATTTAGCGCCATTTGGGAAAATTACAGCACCAGCGACAACGGGTCCAGCAAAGCAGCCGCGGCCGACTTCATCAATACCACAAATTAAATTCATGCCTTGGGACCAAAGAGGTGTTTCTACTGAGAAGTCTGCGAATACCACAAACAGATTCTAGAGGATTAATGATTAAAGATTCAAGATTAAAGATTTTTCGAATTCATTAATCCTTAATCGTTCATCCTGAACCTAAACACGGGTGGCCATTCGACCTTTAACGTCGCGGAGGTAGTAAAGTTTAGCGCGTCGGACTCCGACTTTACCGTTTTTACCTTTTTTGGAATTTTTAACAACTTCAATATCAACTAAAGTGTTAGCAGTTAGAGGCCAGATTCTTTCGACTCCAACTCCCCTGTCCCCGATTTTACGGACTGTGAAAGTTTTATCATCTTCGGTTTTACCTTGCGCAGAAATCAGGATTCCTTCGAATGCCTGAACACGGGTTTTACCACCTTCAACTATATTATATTTAACTTTAATCGTGTCACCGATAGTTATTTTTGTGTCTTTGAATTGCATTGATAACATACTTTTGGAATTTTACAGTAAATTGAGCGTAAATACAACAGCTACTCACCAAGACTCTTATTAGTCGTAGATGCATTTTCGAAACGTTGGTGAATTTCAGAAAGTTTTGCTTCAGCTTCTCCTCTAGTAGGTAGACCGGGATATAAGAATGGACCACCTGCAGCCTTCTGTATCTCTAATATTCTCCGGGACCTACGAGCTTCAAACCCATCGTAAGTAAGACCCTTTGGTTTTGTAGCTGCCCTAGGACAGTTTGTTTCGTCAAGGGCAGTATTGATACAATCCTCATTGTATAGAGTCCTACCGCACATTGCGTATGCTGGAGAGTCATTTCCTGAAGGAATATTCCAGGCAGGCAACATATATTCACAAATTCTATCTTTACCAAGCTTAGTCATGAAGATATCATACTATATCAAAATCGCCATTTCAAATTTGTCATCCCGCACTTGATGCGGGATCCAGTTAAAAGAGGTTGGAGTAAAGATCTTTCCATTCTGGATTATCTTTTTCTATAAGTGCTAATTTCCATTTTCTACTCCACCTTTTGATTTTCTTTTCTCTTAATATTGCTTGCTCAACGTCTTCATGCTGCTCAAAATAAACCAGTATATGCACCCCATACTCTTTTGTGAAACCTTTAACCAAATCATGTTTATGCTCCCAAATTCTTCGCTTTAAATCATTAGTGACTCCAATATAGAGAGTTCCGTTTCTTTGACTAGCCAAAATATAAACATAGTATGTCTTATACGACATAAGCAAAGTTTCTGGATACCGGATCAAGTCCGGTATGACAATACTAGTTTATTTTAACTGCATTTGGGCCAAGGAGAGTCTCCAGGCTATTCAAGAGTTCGCCGGCCGGATCTATTGTGAAAGGGAGGTTTAGGCGTTTGTTTGAGGGTAATAATAAGGAGATCGAGGTTTGGCCGGGGTATTTTTTAAGTTCGGCGTTTAGTTGTTTAAGGAGATCGCCGCCGGCATTTTGAGGAATTTTAATCTCGACACCTGGGGTTTGGCTCGTCTCAAAGTTGACGGACGGAGTTTCATTAAGCGGAGCATAGGATTCCTGCCTATTTCTGTCTTCTATCATGCCAGGCCGGTTTCCGGAATCATCAATATCAAGAACAAAGAATTCATCCGGATTAAAAATCTCAAATGTATCAACCAGGACTGAGAATTCATCTTCTCTTTTATCGAGCTTTCCACCAACAACAACGACTTCCTCTTTATTGAGAATGTGCTTATTCAAGGTGTATGTTTTAGGGAAAACTACAGTATCGATGCTGGATATTCCATCAGATATAGTCACAAAGGCCATTTCAGAGGCGTTTTTCTTAGTTAAAACTTTTTTTATTTCGGTAATAACACCACCAAAAGTAATCCGCCCTCCGACAGATTGATCTTTGATTTCGCTAATCCGCATTTTAAGCGCAGTTTCCATTTGTTTAAGTTTTTCTAAGTAAGGAGGCTCGTGAAGATAAAAACCTAAAAGTTCTTTTTCAAATAAAAGCAGTTTATCCAGCTCAAGTTCAACTAAATCCGGCAGTTTGCTGGAGATAACTGTGGCTTCTTCATCATCTCCAAACATTGAGACTTGTCCGGAGGCTATTAACTTAGCAGTTTTATGAGCTTTACCCAACGCATCATCAAGGCCGGCGAGTAACGAAGCCCTGGTACCAAATGAATCCATAGCTCCGGCTTTAGTTAGACTCTCCATGGTTTTGCGATTAGCTAAGCGAGTATCTACTCGCGAACAAAGATCAGCTAGTGATTTATAAGGCCTATCTCCGCGGCCGGCTATAAGTGATTCAATAGCCAGTAAACCAACGTTTTTAATGGCAGATAAACCGAATCTAATGCCCTGAGTCTGTGCTATCTCTGATTTTGAATGGGAAATATTTCTTTTTAATTCTTCTTCAGATAAAGTATTTAAGTCCTCAATTGTAAAACCAACTCCTGAGAAATTGATATCCGGAGGTAAAACGACAATGCCCATTCTTTTGCATTCTTCTATAGCGTGAGCAATTTTTTCAGTATTACCATACTCAGCGGTCATAACTGCAGCCATAAATTCAACTGGAAAATTAGCTTTCATATAGGCAGTTTGGTAGGAGATCATGCCGTAAGAGGCGGCGTGGGCTTTAGGGAAACCGTAAGCAGCGAATGGTTCGATTAGGGCCCAAAGACCATCGGCTTTTTCTTTGGTCATGCCGTGTTCGACTGCCCCTTTAAGGAATTGATCTTTTTGTTTGGCCATTTCGGCAGGAATTTTTTTACCCATGGCTTTGCGGAATTTATCAGCTTCTAGCCAGGTGTAACCGGCAAGATTAATAGCTGAGAGCAAAACATCTTCCTGATAAACCAAAATTCCTAAGGATTGCTTCATGTAATCTTCCATTCGGGGATCGTAATAGCGGATTTTGGAAGGATCGTGTTTTCTTTGAATATAATCAGGAATTGAGCCCATTGGACCAGGACGGTATAAAGCAATCATAGCCATGATGTCATAAATTGTGGTGGGCTTTAGATCAACCAGCCATTTAGTCATACCTGAGCCTTCGAGTTGGAATAATCCCATGGTTTCGCCGAGAGCTAATAATTCAAAGGCTTTTTTGTCATCGAGAGGAATGTTGTCTAAGTCAACTTCGATATTACGGTTTTTCTTAACGAATTCGACAGCGCGGCCTAGAATTGAAAGATTTCTAATACCTAAGAAGTCGAGTTTGACCAGGCCGGCAGCTTCAACGGAGAACATATCATATTGAGCCACTACCCTGTCACCGTTAGCCTCTTTTTGGAGCGGAGTAAAATCTGTCAGAGGGGTTGGCGAAACAACAATACCGGCGGCGTGGACTGAAGCGTGGCGAACTGTTGATTCAACCTTGCAGGCTAGATCAAGCAGTTTTTTATAACGGGCATCGGTTCTATATAATTCAGCGAGTTCAGGAACTTCTTTAATAGCGTCGGGTAAAGGCTTATGGAAGCCTTGATGCGGCGGCGGGACAAGTTTAGCGATTCTATCTACCTCACCATAAGCTACACCCATAACCCGGCCAATATCACGGATTGCAGCCCGACCCATCATAGTTCCAAAAGTAACAATATGAGCGACTTTATCCTGGCCGTATTTTTCGGCAACATAACGGATAACCTCATCACGGCGGTCGTCTGCCATATCTGAGTCAATATCCGGTAAACTGGGGCGCATAGGATTTAAGAATCTTTCAAAAGGAATGTTGTACTGAATTGAATCGATATTGGTAACGCCGAGCGCGTAAAGAACGAGCGAGCCGGCGGCTGAACCTCTGGTATTAGTAATAATGCCCTGAGTGTGCGCCCAATTGATGAAATCCTGGACTACCAGAAAATACGTGCCGTATTGTTTTTTCTCAATAACGGAGAGCTCATAATCTAAGCGTTCTTTGCGTTCAGTAGTCATTTCCATTCTGGTCGCGCCTCTTTCGTAAGTCAGCTCTTTTAAATATTCCATCGGATCTTTTTTGCCTGGGACTTCAAAAATGGGAAACATCGGAATGCCTAAAGGAATTTCGATATTTACTTTTTCAGCAATCTTAACGGAGGCTTCAATCGCTTCAGGGATTTCTTTAAACGAAGCGATCATTTCCGAAGCTGATTTCAAGTAGAGATCTGGGGTATCAACCATTCTTAAACGATTAAATTCCATAATTGTTTTGCCAGTTTGAATACAAACTAAGCAATCCTGGGCTTCTGCATCTTCTTTTTTGATGTAGTGAAGATCGTTGGTGGCAACAAGCGGAATACCAAGTTTTTTGGATATTTCTTTGGAAGCGGCCCAGGTTAAATCCTGAATTTGGGCCATGTTTTCTAAATCTGCTTTAACAGATTGCTCTAATCCACCACGGGCGACGATATCTTTGTAGAAGTGATTTTGGAGTTCGAAGTAATAATTGCCTTCACCGAATATTTCCAGATAATCTTTGGCCACTTGCTCGCCTTTGCTAAAGTCCCCGGTTTTTAGGTTTCTAATAAACTCCCCTCCGGGACAGCCGGACAAACAAATTAAACCTTTACTGTATTTTTTTAGTAATTCCCTATCAACACGGGGTTTGTAATAGAAACCATCAAGATTAGCAATCGAGACTAATTTAATTAGATTAAGATAACCCTCGTAGTCTTTAGCTAGCATGGTTAAATGATAAGGATCAGCATCGACTTTGCCTTCTTTGCTGGTGTGGGAACGAGGAGCGACGTAAAGCTCGCAGCCGATAATAGGTTTTATATTGGATTCCTGACAGGCTTTATAGAATTCGATTGCGCCGAACATCGAGCCGTGATCGGTAATGGCGAGAGCATCCATTTCTAAATCTTTGGCAGCTTTAACTAACTTAGGGATTTTTGACAGTCCATCAAGAAGAGAATATTCAGTATGGGTATGAAGATGAACGAATTTGGACATAACTTAAAAATTTCTTGCGGGAACAATATTCATCCGCGCGACAATTTTAGATAATCATTTTAACAGCATTTGAGATAGGGATTTCAAGTGGGAAATTAGCTAAGGAGTTTTTTAAGGACTTCCAGAGATTTACCGGCATCGGCTTTGCCTTGGGTTTTGCGCATCATGCCGCCGATTAACGCTTGCAGGGCATTCTCTTTGCCGGATTTGAAAGCGGCAACTGAGGTTTCATTCTCTTTTATAACTTCTTCGGCATATTTCGTTAGTTCAGATTCGTCTTCAATTTTGCCTGACTTTTTATCTTTGATTGCTTCAATTATTTGATCCGGAGTAATTTTGAGAGGATCAGGTTTTTGATTGGCTATGTAGTTTGCTATATCTCTGACTTCAACAGACTCCTCTTTACCAAGCTTTGCAGCTCCGTCGAAAAGTTCGGCAACTAGTTGGTCTGCGACCAAAGTTTGGGCAATTTGTTTTGAGATTTCATAATCTTTAACGTAGCGGGCAACTTTAGTATCTGGAAGTTCAGGGAGAACTTTTTTTAATATCTCAAGCTCAGCGTCGTCCCAAACTATTGGCGGAATATCAGGATCGGGGAAGTATCTATAATCCTGAGCTTCTTCTTTGCTTCTTTGGGAAACGGTGTTATTGCCCGGCTCATTAAAGCCGCGGGTTTCCTGTTTTGGGGTTTCACCTTTATCTAAGATTTCTGATTGGCGTTTAATTTCAAACTCTATTGCTTTGCCGACGAATCTGAAGGAGTTAATATTCTTTACTTCGACTTTATAATTAGGCAGATCAGTTTGGCCTTCTTTTCTTAAAGAAATATTTGGTTCAAGCCGCATATCGCCTTTTTCCATATCGGCGTTTGAAACATTTAAGTATCTAACAATTTGCTGGAGCTTTTTTAAGTACTCGATGACTTCTTCGGCGGTTTCAAAATCCGGATCTGTGACTATTTCTACTAAAGGAACTCCGCCGCGATTAAAATCGACCAATGAAACATTTTCACCCTCGACTTCGGCGTGAGTTAATTTGGCAGTGTCTTCTTCCATATGAACGCGGGTAATACCGATTTTTTTACCAGTTGAGAGCTCAATCCAGCCTTTTTCACAGAATGGCTGGTCGTATTGGGAGATCTGATAACCTTTTGGTAAATCAGGATAAAAATAATTTTTCCGATCGAATTTACTTTTTTTAGGAATAGTGCAGTTTAAGGCCATCCCGATAAGCACGCACCATTCAATGGCTTTTTTGTTAGGAACCGGCAAAGCTCCAGGAAGACCTAGACAAACTGGACAGGTATGAGTGTTTGGCTCTTTGCCAAAATAATCGGCATTGCATGAGCAGAACATTTTTGAATTTGTTTTAAGTTCAACATGGACTTCTAGTCCGATGACAGGAGTGTATTTATTTTTCATCAGGTGTTCCTTGTTTATAGACGTTTACCATTACATCCAGCATATTACTAATTATTCGACCCGCACCCACTGATGTCTCATCAGCATGGAATAGATGCTCAGTAAATTTTTTCGCTGAGCCTATCTCACCTAAATTGTCTTCGGTTTCAGGGCTTTTAGGGTCGATTGCATAATAACCCTCGGTGAATCGGCCGCCTCTTAGTACATATCTGTGATAGGCAACAACTCTTCCATCATCTAATACTTGTGGCTCAGCAATGCTGGGTTTGCCGTTTATGTGATCTAGAGCATTCGACACAAGGACCAGACCAATCCGCTTTTGAACGCCAGGATCTAAGGTTCCAGACAGATCAATATCCCTATTAAATTTAGGACCCACCAGATCGATCCATTGTGCTCCAGTTATCATCTCAAATTGAGCAATTTGACCCCAGCCAAAAAAACTTCCACCAATACGATCCTCTAGGCTCATAGGAGCTTCAGGTTTTCTGTTGATTAATGTGTGAATACGCTTTAACCAACCACTGCGTTCGCTCATAGTTTTGGCCTTTCTTTAAATGAAATTTCCATTTCGAATTTGTGAGCGGCGTTGATGATTAGTTCTTCTGAGAATTGAGGACCGATAATTTGCATGCCGATTGGCAGGCCGGATTTTGAGAGACCAACGGGAACACTAATACCAGGAAGGCCGGCGATGGATGAAGGTTCGACTAACATATCGGCCAGCTCTCCGAACATAGGACTTGAGGAAGAAGCACCGATTTTCATAGCTAGTGAGGGCGAGGTTGGAGCCAGAATTAAATCAACTTGCTTAAACGCTTCGTTAAAATCATTAATAATCAAAGTTCTAACTCTTTGGGCTTTATTGTAAAACTGATCATAATAACCTGCAGAAAGCGCATAAGTTCCAAGCATTATTCTGCGTTTGGCTTCTGAGCCAAAGTTATCGCGGGTATTACCGTAACGGATGCCATCATAACGGGCCAGGTTTGAGGAGACTTCGGATCTTTGGAGAATTGTATAGACGGCTACTGAGTGCGAGGGATCAAATAATTTAATTGTTTTGACTTTAGCACCCATTTGTTCAAAAACTTTTACTGCATCTTTAACTGATTTTTCAACTTCGGGGTCGATGCCTTCGATAAAATATTCATCTGAAATTCCAACAGTTAGACCTGAGAGATCTTTATCAATATTTGCCAGATAATTTGGTACTTGTTTTGGTGAAGTGGTGGCATCTTTTGGATCTTGGCCAGCCAGAATCTGGAGAATTAAAGCACTATCTTCCACTGTTGAGGTTATCGGACCTGGGCAATCAAGAGATGAGGCCATCGCAATAACTCCGTAACGGGAAACTCTTCCATATGTTGGTTTAAGGCCGACAACTCCACACCAGGCTGCAGGCTGGCGGATAGAGCCGGCAGTTTCTGAGCCAATAGCAACTAAGGTTTCACCAGCTGCCATACTGGCGGCCGCTCCTCCAGAAGAGCCTCCCGGTAAATGAGCAGTATTCCAGGGGTTGCGGCTGGCACCAAAATCTGAAGTCTCAGTTGAGGAGCCATGAGCAAAAGCATCTAAATTAGTTTTTCCTAAAAGAACCATTCCGGCTTCTTTGAGCTTTTTAACGACTGTGGCATCGTAAGGAGGGACAAAATTTTTGAGAACATTACTGGAAGCGGTAGTAGTTATGCCTTTGGTATTAAAGTTATCTTTAATACTTAAAGGGATTCCGAGTAGAGGCAAATCTTCGCCTTTAGAAATTAACTCATCGGCGGCTTTAGCGTTTTTAAGAGCTTCGTCTTTTGAAACTGTGACAAAAGCATTAACTTTTTCATCAACTTCGGCAATTCTTTTTAAATAAGCTTCTGTTAATTCAAGCGAAGAAAACTTTTTTTCTTTTAAACCTTTTTTAGCCGAAGTTATTGTTAAATTGGTTAAATCCATTATTCGACTCCTCCTAAAACAGCTTTAACTTTCATAAAGCCTTTATAAGTTGAGGGAGCGTTCTTTAGGGCTTCGGCTTGGGATAAAGATTCTCCGATGACATCTTCGCGGGTTATATTCTCTAGTCCGGTGACTTGACTGGTAGTTTCTATGCCGGTGGTATCAACTTGTTCTAATTGATTAACATAATCCAAAGTCTCGCTTAACTCTTTAGAGAATTTTTCTTCCTCTTCTTTGGATAAAGGAAGACTGGCTAGTTTAGCGACTTTTTGGACTTGAGCAATATCTAAACGCATGGGTGGATTATACATTTAACAGAAGCTTCTGTTAAGTGATTCGTTAAAAACGGGAGGGCCTAACCATCTCTTCTGCAGCACGTTTCACGGCTGTGTCAAACCTTGCTCTCAGGCTTCCAGGCTCACGACTTAATCTTTGCTCTAAAACTGTGACCCGTTTATATGCTTCTGGGAGCGAGATTATACCCCTCGTAAAATCATCAACTTCTTGTTGTGAATGACCTGCAGGAACACTATTTACCATTCTTTCAAGTGCATTATTTACAACCCGAACAACTGAGCCTCTAAATTTCTCTAACATTTGCGGAATATAACATACTTGACACTTGTTGTTAAGGTGGTGGTACAGTGAGTTAATGATGATTGGATTTACTGAGCTCGGGTTATTATTTATCGGCGCATCCTGGTTAATTCAGGCGGTGGAAGTTAAGAAAAAAGATACCCGACTTAATAAACAGTTTGTTTTGATTTATGTGTTAGGGGTGGTCTTGGTTTTAA
Source organism: uncultured Gammaproteobacteria bacterium (assembly GCA_964392925.1). GTDB lineage: Bacteria > Patescibacteriota > Microgenomatia > Daviesbacterales > UBA10151 > JACPKO01. Next base: position 176,414 of record CAYMRP010000001.1, on the reverse strand, counting down.
TTGGCGGACTACTTAAAGGAACAGTTATCACTAATATGTTAAATTTGCTGGCGTTATTTGGATCTTTGATCGTTTTCTTTAGAATGAATAACAAGTAGAACTTTAGAAAAAGCGCGGAACTTCTTTTTTGTATTTTAGGAACTCTTCTTTAAAAAACTTTTCCAGTAATATTTCTTCTTTTTTGGCTGCTTCGTGAAAGTATAAGATTGGTATTAAGGCCAGGAAGGCAAAATAACTTTGGAGTGCTAACCCGTAACCGATTAGGGCCATGATTAGCCCAACATAAATCGGATTGCGGGAATATTTAAAGGGTCCGTGTTTAATTAGTTTATTCTGACGGACATGATCGTGGGCTGATGGCATCCCCCAAATCTTACCCATGGTGATCTTGGCCCAGATCGCGAAAGAGGTACCAATTAAAAAGATCATAATGCCTAAATAAGCCATTTGGGTATCGAAGCCTGAGCCTGCCATTGGAAAATAATACGCCGAGAGATAATTTAAAACTAAAAACGAAAAACCATAAAGACCGATTAGAATACCTTTTTTTGAAGTGTAAAGCTTTAGGCGTTCGGCTCTGGGGCGAGGATCAGTTAGTTTCCAAAAGATAAATAAACCAATAAAAATGAGTGTCAGAGAATGAGTTATTAAGAGATGGATATCCACTAATTAACGATTGCCTTCCATTTCAGATAAGGCCTTAATACGATCAGCTATTGGAGGATGAGTCGAAAATAGTCTAGAGAAACCCTCCAGGGCGGAATTTCCCTTTAGAGGATTTACGATATATAGGTGAGCTGTTCCGCGATTAGCGGCTTCTAGAGGTTCTTTGTCAGAGGAAATTTTTCTTAGGGCATCAGCTAAGGCTCCAGGGTGACGGGTTAAAAGTACGCCTGAGGCATCAGCTAAGTATTCTCTGCGTCTGGAGACTGCCATTTGAATCATCGTGGCGACGATTGGTGCAAGGATAGCGGCGATAATTCCCATAGCCAGCATTAATCCAGAGCGGTTATCACGATCGTTGCCACCAAACCACATGCTGCGCATAAAAAAGTCAGCTAGAAGAGCAATCGTTCCTACGAGGACTGAGACAACACTCATCATCAGAGTATCTCTGTTGCCAATGTGCGAAAGTTCGTGGGCTGTGACGGCTTCAAGTTCCAGTTTATTTAGTTTAGAAAGTATGCCGGTTGTGAAGCAGATTACACCGTGCTTTGGATCGCGGCCAGTTGCAAAAGCGTTGGGAGCTGTGTCTTCCATAATATAGATTTTAGGAAGCGGCAAACCAGCGGCGATACAAAGATTTTCGACTGTGCGGTAAAGATCACGATTTGATTCTAGGCTGACGGGTTTTGCGCCGGAAATTGAAAGAACAATTTTATCTGAGAAGAACCAGGAGATGAAATTGGAAATACCGATGAAAATTAAGGAGAAACCAAAAATTGTCATGAATCCTAAGTCACCAAACCCGAGAATTTCGGCAAATAGATATATCACTCCGAAAGCGAAAACAGAGAAAAGGAACATAATTAAATAAGTTTTAAAAATGTTAGAAGAAACGTGGTCCCAAGCAGTATTAACAGTTGCCATATGAAGCTAATTTTAGCACATATACAAGACTTTTTAAGAGAGTGCTTCTAGACGATATGTTTTATGGTCGGGGATAGCTAACATTGTTTTGCCAATTCTCTGAGCATTTAGAGTTCCAATATTAGTAACCTCTTCAGGCGTGAGTCTTTCAATATGGACTCGTGAGCAAACTTCTAATGCAGTCTCCCAAATCCTACTTTCTGGTTTGTATATCAAGATTTGCGCCCTTAATACTCAATCGTCTAAACCCATCAGGCGGTACATCAAAGATGACTGAGATGCTCGATCCCTCTTTAACGATCCTTTCTAAATCCGCCCATAAGGCTTTAGTCGTTAATGCCTGCAACAACTCATCATGAGGAAACCTTACTTCAACACCGTCAAAAACTGCATCTCTGAAGGGCAAAGCTCTTGGAATTGGGATTTTAGATTTTGGGTCAGCCCATGGTTCCAAAAAGGCATCCATCTTTACAACAGGGATATTATATTTCCTTCTAACTCTGGATAGATCCTTAGTTCTGATATCTCCACCGACTCTCATTACACTTGCTTCATCCTGGGATAGATACGAACCGGCTTTGCCAATGCCGAGGTCTAAAATAACAGCTCTGGCTTCAACAACACTTGTCATTGTATATATTGTAGTACAAAATTGCTTTGTTTTCAAACTATGGGGTTATTTTCTTTCGAACCAAAGGGGGGCTTTAGCGGATGTTGAGCCTTTGTAGTTGAAGAATATTTCTTCTCCTTCTTTAATGTCTCTTATAGCCTTAAAAGTTATGGATTTATTCTTGATATCGATTTTATATTCCGCATTTGAATCAACTGCATGGTTATACATTGAGCCATATCCCAGAGCCAGAACAACTTCATCATCAAGCCAGAAATAATATTCAAATAAAAGATTCCAGCGGGTTTCGACGAAGTCTTCGAATTGGAGAACGAGAATAGGCGCGACTTCTAAGGTCTCCCCTTTTTTAATGTCTTCTGAGGCGAAAACGCCACGGCCCATATCACCTGAATCTTTAACTGTAATTTTATGATTAAAGAACATATGAAAGCTAAAAGACAAGGTCCTCACTCGGGGCGCTTGAAAGAATAATGTCTTGAATGTCGGAGTTATCTTGTAAGGAGTCTTTAATTTCTTGCAGCTTACTCCAATCACTGATAAAGACCTCCATACTAGGAGGTAGAATTTCCGGAGTTACTAGCTGAAGAATGGAAGGGTCGTTTTTGTGAAGCTGCTTGTATCTTTCGAGAGCTTCTTCCTTAGGGATATATTCAACTTCTTTCACCACCGCAAAACTTTCTAGCTTTTTTGTAATCTGAGATATACTCTCTTTCGTGGGGATAGCCTTGAAGTACAGAATCATTCCAGGAGTATTTTTAACATGCTCTGCTTTTAGGGCTTCGGCTTTTTTGAGTTTATTATTAAAGTCTGAATTGAATTTTAGTATCGGCCAACTTCTCAAAGCGGCCTTATATTGACCCAGAGAATAGTATTCAGCACCTTTATATATACCTTCACCTCTAATAATTTTATCACCTTCATAGACATCAGGATTGAATGTGCTGTAGGGTAAAAAAATTAGTGTTACCACGATTAAAAAAATAAGCAGTGAAGGAATTAGGATGAAAAGAGACAATTGCTTTTTCAGAAGTTTCATTGAAGACTAGAATTTAACCGCAATGTCTTTGCGCTCTTCTTCTGTGGCTTTGAAGAACTCTTCTTGCTTGAAGCCAAACATGTTGGCAATTAACATGGTTGGGAAGGTTTCGATAGTGTTGTTTAGATCTAAGACATTCGTATTGTAAAATTGGCGGCTGGCAGCGACTTTAGTTTCAGTATCAGAAATTTCATCCTGGAGAGCTTTAAAGTTCTCAGAAGCTCTTAAGTTAGGATAGGCTTCGGCTACAGCAAAAAGAGATTTTAAGGCTCCAGTTAACATATCGTTCGCTGCGGCTTTATGAGCTGGATCTTCTGCCCCCATCAAGGCGCTACGCGCTTTAGTAACATTCTCAAAAACTTCTTTTTCGTGTTTGGCGTAGCCTTTAACAGTTTCAACTAAATTAGGGATTAAAGAAGCACGTCTTTTGAGTTGGATATCAATTTGACTCCAGGCTTCACGGACTCTGTTTCTTAAAGTAACCAGCGAGTTATAGCTCATCAAAAGCCAGCCAGCGATGACCAGAACTACAACACCAATAATAATCATTGTCATATCCATTACTTATCCATTTTAAACCATTTGGCCAAATCTTTCCAGTCCCAGGTATTTATAATGTCTTTTTTTGAAGCCCAACCGCGCCGGGCAACAGAAACACCAAAAGGCATATTAGTCATTTGATCTATTTTGTGGGAATCGGTATCGATACTAAATTTAACTCCGTATTTTAGAGCCAGACGGATTAGATCATCTCTTAGGTCGAGTCTGTTAGGGAAAGAATTTATTTCCATGGCTTTGTTGTTTTTGCTGGCCACTTTAAAGATCTCTTCCCAATCAGCATCATAAGAATCTCTTTCGTTTAAGAGCCGGCCAGTAGGATGGGCGAGAATTGAAGAGTATGGGGATTCTAAAGCGGCTAGAATTCTTTTAGTTATCGATTCCCTATTAGTCCTATGGCCAGTGTGGATTCCGACTACGGAATAGTCCAGCATTTTTAAACCTTCTTCGGGTACAGCTAAAGATCCGTCGGCAAGTATATCAATTTCGAGGCCATTTAGTACTCGAATACTTTTATACTTCAACTGTAATTGATGAATAAATTTTGTCCTCTTTTCTACTAATTTAATAATTTCTTCTTTAGTGTGAGTTCCGACTCCGGGTGAGTGATCTGAGAGACCGACATATTTATATCCGAGTTTAATTGCGGCTTCAATTATTTCTTCCAGACTTCCGGTTCCGTAATCGTGGGATGAATCAATTGGAAAATTGGAATGAAGATGAAAATCGCCTTTGATGTCGGACAATTTAACTAATTCTGGTAACGTGTGTTTAATAGCAGCTTCGATTTCACCCGCATCTTCGCGCAACTCCGGAGGAGGAGTTTGCATATCGAGCATTTTATAAAGATCATCTTCGGTTTGACAGTTAATTAACTCTCCAGTTTTTAAATTTTTAACTCCATGTTCGCTTAATGAAAGACCTTTATCCTGAGCTAAAGTTCTTAAATGAACGTTGTGATGTTTGGAGCCGGTGAAGTGTTGTAATAGTGCGCCGTATGTTTCAGGTGCTCCGACTAGAAGATCAACATGAATGCCGGAATGTAAAACAACAATAGCCTTGTTTTGACCTTGCCCCTGAACCTCTACTACTCCCGGCATGTTGATGAATCGCTCGATTGTAGCTTTTGGATCTTTTGAGGAAGCTGCGAAATCTAAGTCACCAATGGTAGCGACCTGTCTTCTTAAGCTGCCTAAAGGATCAGCATGAACAACATTTTTATCTTGTTTAATAAATTCCAGAATTTTTTCAGCTTGAGCTAAAGCGTAAGGCAGAAGCATGCGTTTTTCGCGGCCGGTAACTTCAGTTAATCCCCGGCTTATTTTATCAACAGTTTTTTGACCTAAACCCTCTTTCACTAAACTGCCGTCTTTGATTTTTTTCTCTAGGTCTTTGAGACTATCAACTCCTCTTTTGGCTAAATCAAGAGCAGTGGCCGGACCAATCCCTGGAATTTTTATCAGATCATAAATGACTTCAGGATGTCTTTTTAAAATAGTTTCGAAGTTTTCAACTTTACCGGTTTTAAAAAATTCGTCAAGATGGCCCTGAATACTTTTGCCAACACCAGGTATATCGCTTAGTCTGCCGTCCTGCCATAGATCTTTTACTTCAGCAGTTAAGTGTTCAATGGCATCTGCAGCACTAGTATAGGCTCTAATTTCAAAAAAATTATCTTTAGAAAGGGTTTTTGAAGCGGCAACATTTCTTAAAAGATCAGAAATATGAGAGTTAGATGTGCCTTTCATACTGACAATATAACACTTTAGATTTGAGTGGTAAAATATGCAAAGGGATGATCCTAAATCCAAGATATGTGGAAAGCTTCTTTAATACTTGGTCAGCTGAGTGTGCATATGTCTTAGGTCTTTTTGCATCTGATGGGTGCATGTATAAGAACAAGAGGGGATCTTGTTATGTGGCTTTTACTTCAACTGATTATCAGCTTATATTAACCATCCAAATATTATTAAAATTAACTAATAAAATAGAGGTCTATAAACGAGCAGGTAATTTTAAAACTAGTTATTCTCTCCAAATTGGAAGCAAGAAACTATTTAACAGATTTGGTGAGATTGGTTTTACTCCAGCTAAAAGTAAAACGTTAATATTCCCCCCTATCCCAGACTCATTTCTCGGACATTTTATCAGAGGATATTTTGATGGAGATGGTTCAATTTACTTTAATAGTTCAGCAAGAAAAGACAGGACGGGAGTGATCAATTATTTTATTTTGAATCTTAGATGCGGCAATAGGATTTTTTTGGAAACCATACGATCCAAGATAGCAGCATTATTGGGGATAGGTGTGGGATCATTATATTTCCATAGCGGTGCCTATAGCCTTGCTTATAGTGGAAAGGATGTTGTAGAATTGTATGACTTTTTATACCCTAATTTAGTTTTACCTCACCTAGAAAGAAAAAGGCTGAAGTATGATAAAGGTTTGAAAAGTATTTTAAGGCCGTAGCTCAGCGCGCAGAGCGTGGGATATGGCATAGTTGCGAGAGGCCGTAGCTCAGTTGGTTAGAGCGCCTCCCTGTAGACGTGCAGCTTCTAAAGGAAACTTTAGGATGAATAATTTCGGGATAACGGTGAAGACTAAGTCGAAAGATATGTGAACACCGTGGGAACCGCCAGAATTTGGCGGAGCGCCGTAGAGACTAGATACCGAAGCACCTAAACCTTTTAGGAAAGGTGAAGATATAGTCCATGCCATTACGAAAGTATTGGATTTCATGCACGGAGGAGGTCGCGGGTTCGAGTCCCGTCGGTCTCGCATTTACAAAAAGTCCAGCTTGTCTGGGCTTTTTTGGAAATTAGACCAGCAAGGGAGTCGAAATATCAAACAAAGTTTGAGGAGTTCGGCTTTTACGCAGGAAAAGTGCGTGTTGTCCCGTCGGTCTCGCATTTATTGTCTCGTAGTTACTTCTCTGCTACAGATAACCGGCGTTCTTTGTTCTGGATCATCATCTATGTGTGTCCTGCTTAGCCAGGAAGGTCCTCCATCCGAGAGGGGTTTACGTAAGGATAAAACACCATATTCTCCTATTCGCGACCCTATTAGATCATGAAGATTCATTGCTGTGAATCTTATGGGGGCTGATTCCCTCCTCAAAGAGCCCAAGGCTAGTCCATCCCAGTGAGTTGCACCTCTAGCATCGGGATCTAATATAACTCTTGCAATTGCCGGAGCTTCGGCAACTTCGTCTATTTCCGGATTGCGAATTCGCTGGAGAGAGTCTTTATCAGGATAAATATCATACTGAACAACAGGAGGGATCTTTATCCATGTCGCGAAAGGTTGCTGGGGGATCTTAACACCTCTCGGATCCTGCCATTCCCCAACCCTAGAAGGATCTAGATCATAATCTAATGTTACCGCCTCAGGATAAAAAGTTGTCTCGCTTGCTGCATGAACAGCGCTTGCCCATGATACTCTCGTAAACCTGGGAACGAGTAGAGGGGTGTCCAGTCCTAATCTATTATAAGATTCTAACCGCTCAGGAAATTTGTCCGGAAGTAAATCGAAGCAATCCTGCTCTTTAATTCCTAAACCGGAGGCTATACCTGCAATGAGTACTGCTTGTCTTTGCCTTTCCCATTCGAGAAGCTCGAACTCCCGCTCCTGGCTACGGTTATAACGACCCCAGGTAAATCTAAGATCTGAAAAACCCATAAGGAGAGATCTTTCACTCGACTCTGTTATTAGGGATTTCTCTATATGATCTTTTATAATTCTGGACCTCTCCCACAAAGGGATAGCAGCGTCTCTATATAATTCAGGATGGAATGTTTTTCTGTCAGCCATAGGTGTAATATACATTACAGGAAAAGATAGTCAAGATATTGCTATATTTTGATCTAGTTGACAGATGTGTGGTGCGTAGTGTAAAAATCAACCTACACTGCCTGTAGTTATTTTTCACAAATGTGAATGAAATAGTTATAGGGAGTTACAGACATGGCAACAAAAACAAACAAAAAAACCAAAACAGCAAAAAGAACTGCAGCTGTAACAAGAGCTTCTGAAAGCAAAGTAACTGTTGACCGTGGAGAATCAAAATCCACTCCTAAAAAATCAGAGAATAATTTTCTTGATAAAATCCAAAATGACTTAGAGAAGAATCAATCCTACTTAAATTTAATTTTAGGAGCTTTAATTGTAGTTGTACTGGGAGTATTAATCTTTAATTACTTCAATAAATCAGAAGACGAGACCGGCAACGTCACGCCAATGGCTGAACAAACTATGGATGAAAACGGAGATGTTAAAAAGGAAAATCTTCCTGGTAAATATACAGTAAAAGAAGGAGATACATTATTCCTGATAGCTCAGAAATACTACGGAGAGGGTTCTAAATACTCCGAAATAGTTAAAGATAATAATTTAAGTAATGAAAATATAGAAGTTGGTCAGGAATTAAATATACCTAAAGTTGAAGGACTTGAAGCTATGACTGAAGCTAGCGCTACACCAGCTGCATCACCCGTTGCTACTGAGGAAGCTGCAGAAAAAGCATCTCCTGAGCCAAGCAAAGAACCTATGGCTGAAGCAAGTGAGGCTCCAAAAATGGAAGATGCAGGCACAGGCGGAGCTATGAATCAAACAACATGGGGTGAAGCGATAACTGGTGATTCATACACTATTCAAGCTGATGACTGGTTGTCTAAGATCGCAGGCAGAGCATACGGCGATATCAGCAAATATGATGCAATTGCTAAAGCAAATAATATCTCCAATCCTGATAGTATAGAGGTTGGGGTAGTTATCAAGATCCCCAGAAACTAGAAATTCCTAAGTTTGTAATGTATATTAAACGTCTGCCGAAATTTTTTTTATTTTGTATTGGTCTAGTTATTTTGTTTGGAAGCGCTGTGGCGTTTAAGTTTGGGCCTGATCTAATAGAAAAATATTCTTTAAAACCCCCTCCCCCTTTCAAAAAATTAAGTGAAGTAGATTCACAACCCAGTACGCAGTCGGGCAAAATTAAATATCCGCATGACTACACTTTCGTGATTTTAGGCGATTCGATGACTGAAACATTAGGTAATACTGATGAACTAAGAGGATATTTAAATGAGTATTATCCGGATAAAACTTTTGAGGTGTTAAATTATGGGTATGGGGCGACAAGTATTATATCGGCTAAAGAAAGGATGGTTTCTACAACTTATCATTCCGGACGGGATTTCGCGCCAATAAAAGATATTGATTTTGATTATTTACTAGTTGAATCGTTTGGACATAATCCGTTGTCGGAGTTTAATGAAGGCGGATTAAAGAAGCAAACTGAGATATTAGAAGATTTAGTTGAATTTGTTGCAACTACTTCCGGTAAAGAGAAATTAGTTTTTGTAGGAACAATAGGCGCGAATAAAGAGACCTACGCTAAAAATACTCAGGATTTAAGCGCAGAAGTTAGAGAACAATGGGCTTTGGAGCGCGATTCATATATAAAAAACCATATGGAGTTTGCGCGGTCTCAGGGGATTCCGGTGATTGATATTTTTACGCCGTCTCTTGACTCGTCTGGAAATGCTAAACAATATTTAATTAGAAATGATGATTATATTCACCCAAGTCCAAGTGGAGTGTTATTTATAAGTAAGAAAATCGCTGATTTTATAGCTGCTAATTTAATTAAATAATTCTTGCTGGAGTAATAGTGGTAATAATTGGAAGAGGCAGAATTTTATCCAATCCTAAGTTCACTTTGAGTTTTTTTGGTTGATTTAGCATTTTAAGGTTCGCCTCAAGAAAATCAAGAATCGCGGAATCAACAGTTTCATCAAATTTGCGGGCAAAGAAGGCTGTAGTTTCGCTTAAATATATTCGATCCTGGAGGGTGAATGTTTTAGGTCGGAGTTTTATTTTTCCACTGGCGATTAAAGATTCAGTATCGATTGCGGTAAGTGTTTTTGGGTTTAGTCTGACATCTACATCAGGAATCCAAATAATAGCTCTTTTATCGTCGTTGATTATTGAGTTTGGGTAATCGCTATTCATTAAGGCTGTTTGAAAGAAACTTTCATCGGGGATGAGAGTGTTTTTGTAAAAGTTTTTAATTTTGGTAACTTTGGAGTCAGAACAAATAAATTCACAGGCATTACGGCTTAGAATTTTCCATTGTCCTCCTATGTAGGGGATGACATTTGCCATAAAAGGTCTTTTAACCGGAGTTCCAGTAAAGCCGCTATCTGATTCAACAAAATAGTTTTTTATCCGGTTTAAAGTATTGGGGCGATCTTTAGTTTGATCTGATACCAACATATAGTCTTTACCTTTACCAACTCGAAGTAAATCTTTAATTTCTTTTTGAGTTTTTAAAGGGAAGTCTTGGCCGCTAAGATTTATAAAATGAGTCCAAACTTTACTTATTTCTAGAAGCCTTTTAATTCCTCTTAGTTCGGTTTCTACCATGCTATAGCCTCCCCAAACAACACTCTGACTTTTTAAAATGCTGGTGTTAGGGAAATCTTTAAGGAATTTCTTAATATCTTTTAATAAATCAGGTCCAGCTTTTTTATCAATATGAATTAAATATTGATTTTCTGGGTCGTAAATAGATTTAAATAGTCTTTTGAACTGAAGAGGGTATCTGTGAACTAATATAAAATATGCAATCATAATTAATAAGAAAAGAACTGGTTGGACCAGATTTGAATAAGCCTAAAAATTGAGTGAAAGTAAGCCTGTACAAAAAGAGGTGAAAAGTCTTTGAGTTAAAACAACTGTTAAGTATATGCACTATAGCTTATCCTGGAGGAATTAGATATAGGGCAACGAATTATCATAAAATAACCTGAGCGGGAGACGGGATTCGAACCCGCGGCCTCTTCCTTGGGAAGGAAGCATACTACCACTATACTACTCCCGCAATGGAGTTGCGGTGAGCAAATTTATTTACTCCCGCGAATGTAATGAGCGGGAGAAAGCTCTGCTTACTCCCTTTATCAACTAATGGATTATATCTAATGAAAGATAGTTTTAGAAGTTAGATAAGAGTGTGGTGTTTTGTTTTTACATTGCCTGAAGATAGTCATCTGTGTGTAAAAAGAGAGATTTAAAACTGAATGGTTATGATCTAAGATTAATTAATGGATAAAAAACTTTTTTTGACAATTACCTTTGCTTCTTTTCTTTTTTGGATTTATTGGTATGGAGGTGGACTATTAATCAGGTATCTTGAAAACCAAGGCATAAGAATCTTTTTTAACCGTACTACCGGAACCCCATCGCTACTTGAGGTAGTTGATCTACCAGTTATGGCCGTATATTTAGCAATACCTCCTGCCTTGTTGTATTTATACCTAAATGCACGAGGATATCTCATTAATGTTCACGAAAAAAGTGAGGTGGTAGGTGTTTTAATAGGTATCACAACCGTGCAATTCTTTATATTTATAGCTGTGAGAGACTTCTTTTCATACTGATTCTGAGTAAACCTTAAGGAATAATTAGTGATTGTTTACCTAGAATCGCACAGATATTTTGCTATAATCCTTGTATGTTAACCCTAGAAGATTATGACAAGATTGCCAGATCAGGATGCTTTGTTTGCCGGACAGTGGAGGGTAATCCTCTTATTCCGAATCCCCAAATTGTATATGAGGACGATAATGTAATAGCTTTTCTTAGTCAACTCCCTACTCAAGAAGGATATACAATAGTTGCTCCTAAAAAGCACGCTGAGAGATATGAGGAGCTTCCTGAGGAAGAATGGCTTGAACTCCAAAAGATTGTTCAAAAGGTTGCGAGATCAGTATCTAAAACTACAAAGGCAATCAGAATGTATTTAGCGTCACTTGGTACGCCCGAAAGAAACGCTCATTTACATATCCATGTTTGCCCCTGTCCTCCTGGTACTCCATTTGAAGATCAACAATTTGCAGCAATCGAAATGAAGAATGGTAAATATTTAGAAATTAGTGAGGCGAGAATGAAAGAACTAGCAGAAAATATTAAAGAAAATCTAAAGTAGATACCTTTTAGAGGTTTAAAAGTATCTCTCCATTTGTATTTTTATCTTTGTCGAACATATTTATTAATTTTCTATTCAAACATTGCAATGTATAATACTGTCGTGCCAGCGTGGCTCAGTGGTAGAGCAATTCTTTCGTAAAGAATGGGCCGTGGGTTCGATTCCCACCGTTGGCTCAGATATATTATAATCAGAGTATGCGAAGGCCTATATACCGATCGAGTTACAAACCCCGTTCTATTAGACATTCAGAATCAAGAGCAAAGAGACGGCTGATACTAACAATCGCCGCTATATTGCTTGGGACTGTGGCATTTTTTGTATGGATATTGCCTTTTATTATTGGACAGCTAAGCTTTTTAAATAAAAAACAGGGTCCGGTTGACGCGGAAGCTTTAAAAATCGATGAGGCGATTGCACCTCCGGTATTATTTATTCCTTTTGAAGCCACTAATAGTGCAACTTTGCCAATCTCAGGATATGCGGCTCCACTTTCAAAAGTTGAAGTTTATATTGATGAAGAAATTAAGTCTCAAACCGCTACGGACTCAGAGGGTAAATTTACAACCAGTCCGGTAGTACTAAATCTAGGAACAAATAATATTAATGCGGTGACGATCAATGATTCTAACAATAAAAGTTTGCCGTCCAAGAATATTCGACTTTATTATAGTAACGAAAAACCAGAACTGAGTATTAGCGAGCCGGGTGATGGGACTGAGATTAAAGGCGGCGACAAAAAAGTTAAAGTGGCAGGTAAAACAGAGGCAAATAATTCGGTGACTGTTAATGGTTCAACTGTTATTGTAGGCAGTGAGGGGAACTTTGAAACTATTTTAAACTTGAATGACGGCGATAACAATATTACTATCGCGGCTTCAAATTCTTTTGGTAATAAAAATGAGATTCAAAGACTAGTTAAATTTATCGCTGAGGAAGCAGCCCCATCCCCTTCTCCGAATCCTTAATTATTCTAATTCCTGTAGGGCTAAGAAAACTCCAAGAAAAGAAAACCAAGCAATCATAATTGGCGGGAAGAAAAGACTATTAATAAAGAAGCTCCCGGCTATTAAACCTAAAGATAGTGCAAGTAAGGGTAAGCTTAGTTTAGTGAATTTCATTGAGGTTTGGGAGGATTCCCTGTACCATCTTCCAAAACCTGGAATTTCGATGACTTTAGTTAAGAATTTAATTGGTCTTAATTCTAAGTTGTAGAGCTCTTTTAAATTAGAGGTCAGACTCGCAGTTAAGTCAATAATATTTCTGATTAGAAAAATGACGTAAGTTATAAAGCCGATTAGGCCGGTAGTTGCTAAAACAAATATTAAACTAGAATCGATTCCAGAGCCAGAATTTCCACCATCAGGAGAAAATAATTTTATTAAATCTTCTTTTTGTGAATAGTTGCGGATGTTATTAAACCCAACACCGAGGGCAGGATTTTGTTGAAAGATAATTAAGCCTTTATCCCAAGATAAGAAACGTTCTTTTGCAGAATCGTCAATATTAATTGCTCCATCGATCCGGTTATTAAAAGCGGGAAATATTAAATACAGGATCAAGACCAGGCCTGCAAAAAATGCCAGAAGTTTGCGGCTTTTAACTGCTAGAATTATAAAAAGCGAAATGACGAGCATTAAATAAGCACTTCTTGAAAAAGTTAGCGTCACTGAAGTTAGTAGAATTGCGGCAGCGAATAAATTTAATTTGTTAGTTTTGACAAAGTCTAAGAGATTGGAGATTGGTTTTGAAATTAAATCATATATTATGATAACCAGTCCAAAATTTAAGAAAGTTCCTAAAAGATTTGGGTCAAGGAATGTCGAGAAAATACGATTTTTATGGGGGTCGTATCCTAGGACTGAAAGAATTTCTAAATCAGGATAAATAATTAATTGGATTAATCCAACTGATCCTAAGACGACTGAAGTAATTTTTAATAAAGTTAGAAATTCCGATTGGCCTAATATTTTTGATTTAACTAAGTGATAGGTTATATATAAAGTTGAACTGTAAAGAATAAAGCGGATTAGGTAAAGCCAGCCGGATAAATCTAAACTAATAAACAAACTGAGAATTGCTATAGCCCAAAAAAGAATCATAAAAACAAAATTTCTAGGCAGAGAAAGATTTTTCTTTATAGCGATATTCCAAATAAGAAGCAGCGAAAGGCAAAGGGCGAGAAGTATATCCATAATTGAAACGGAGAATGAAGTTTGTCCAAACGGATATTGACCAAACTCACCGAGAGTAATAGAAAAGAAGGCGGTAATAAAAAGAAATAAAACAATATTCATTTTATAATTTTAGAAATTTTAATAGATTATTAAATGCCATTTTTTAACAAACCAAAAAAAGTAATCTTTTTCGGTTTAACATTTTCAATAATATAATCTATTGGAACTTTGATATTAGATTGAATTTTGGCTCTTTTTCTTAAAGTCTCGGGTAGAGTTTTTAAAACATACCACTGCGCTTTTAAGGCTTCTTTTAGGTGACCAATTCCGGCCAAGTACCTTATCGTATTAATATTAACAAGAATTATTTTTAACCAGTTAAAATCTTTAAGTAATAATTTTTTTGGAAAATTTTTAATGACAGTTAAAGTCATATTGCGGTATTGAAGATATTCGGTGAAACCAGGATTTTTTGAGGAAGTGGCTTTGTGGATGTGATAAATAATGGCTGATGGATCATACCAACCTTTAATTCCGGCAAGTTGAGCCCGGAGACAAAGATCAACGTCTTCCATATAGGCAAAATATTGATGATCAAAAAAACCAATTTTTTCAAAAACTTCCCGTTTAAAAAGACTGCCTCCGGCCGTTGCGAGGAAAAGAGGACCTGGGCTATTAAATTTTTCTGAATCACTTTCTCCCCTGCCAAAATTATCAGCATGACCGACTGCATCTATATAATCGCCGGCTGAATCAATTAATTTTCGGTTATTAAAATTGAGGATTTTGGCGGCAATAAAACCGATATCTTTCTTTTGATCAGCAGTCCGGACTAAATTCTTCAAACAGTTTTTATCGACTTCTGTATCATTATTTAAAAGGACCATCATTTCACCAACACAAATTTTAAGACCCAAATTAACAGCCGGAGCAAAACCAATGTTTTCGTTTAGTTTAATTAATTTTACTTCGGGAAAATATTTTTCTATATACTCTATTGAACCGTCCTTGGAGCCGTTATCTACTATTACAACTTCGAAGTCTTTAAAGGATTGTTTTTTTAAAGAAGGTAAACAAATTTTTAATAAATGTTTGCCGTTCCAGTTAGGGATTATGACAGAGAGTTTGACGGATGTTTGATTTGCTAGCATGAGGTTCATTCTACCAAATGTAGCTTCATTGCAGAAGATGAGATAGAATATGGTTGATTCATGGGACTTATTTGCATGAATCATTTATATGACTCCACAAATTCAAAATTGGGTTAAAAAAGCAAAAGCCGATTTTATCAATAATCCAGGAAAAGTTTTAGAAATCGGCAGTAAGGATGTGACGGGATCGGTTAGACAATATTTTGAGGATGCTAAAGAATACATCGGGACCGATATGGAACGCGGCTTCGGGGTTGATCTGATTATCAATGCACATGACTTACCTAAGAAGTTTAAGAAAGAGAGTTTTGATGTTTTGCTTTGTCACGAAATGCTGGAGCATGATAATCAGTTTTGGAAGACTGTGGAGATTATGCATTCTTTAGTAAAAAAAGGCGGTTTACTAATAATTTCAACACCAACGTTTGGGTTTCCGCTTCATCGACATCCTAAAGATTATTTTAGATATGGAGAAGATGCATACAGGGAGATTCTATTCAAAGGATTTAAGATTTTGAGACTGGATGAAGTTAAAGATGATTTTGGGAATCCGGCAATATGCTGCATAGGTGTTAAGAGTTAGTTTTTGAGAACTTGGGTGTTTATATATAAGTAGAAACTGACAAAGGTTAGAGCTTCAACTATGACAGTGATCCAGGCGGCTCCTATAAATCCATAGATAGGAATGATTGTTAACATTAAGATCAGATTCACCAGAAAAATAAATAGATAAACAAGTAGTGTTTTCTTGAGAAGATTCTGCCTGGAAAGTAGGAGCTGACCCATAGGGATGTGCATAAATATAAAAGGAATGGCAAAAGTCAGAATTATTAAAGCGCTTGATGAGCCAAAAAAACTTTCAGGTAAAAATCTATTTAAAAACCAGGGAATAACTAAGTTCATGGCGATTAATATGCCGGTTCCGGCTAGAAAACCAAATAATAAAGAGTTACGGAAAAGTTTTTTAGTGTTGGATTTATGCTCAGCATGCTCTGAGAAAACTGGGTAAAGAACTGTTCCGAAGGCGACTGGAACTATGGTGGCAGCTTCCAAGAAACGATAAGCTAAAGAATAAATTCCGGTTTCGACTCCGCCTCTAGTATAGGACA
This sequence comes from uncultured Gammaproteobacteria bacterium, assembly GCA_964392925.1. Lineage (GTDB taxonomy): Bacteria > Patescibacteriota > Microgenomatia > Daviesbacterales > UBA10151 > JACPKO01. The sequence continues at coordinate 160,177 of CAYMRP010000001.1, read as the reverse complement.
AAATTACTGTATCGAGTCTAAAAGAAGCGAATCCGATTGCTGATAGAACCCCATAAGGCCAGGATTTCATTAATAAAGTTTTTGCTAAACTTAAATCAAATGGTTTAAAACTTATTTTATGATTTAGCGAAAGCGTATAAACCAGAAAAATTGCATAGAACACCTGGCCGGTTAAAAAGGCTGTTACTGCGCCGTAAACTCCGTAACCTAAGAAAATTAATATCGATCCGACAATAAAAGAGATCATATTGAAGAGGAAGAATCCTAAAGCGGAGAGACTTATTTTTTTCAGACCTATTAAAATAGCATCGATACTTAAAGCAATCGATTGAGGGACTAAAGATAAAAGAGCGAGGGTAGTCAAAGTAAACCTTAAAGATGAAGGATCAGTAAAGTAGAAGAATATAGTTAAAGCCAGGAAGGAAACAGCTGCTGAAAGAGCTCTAAGAAGCATCGCAGTTGAGAAAAGTTTGGTGAGTTCTGATTCATCGCGGGCGATATCACGGGTTAGGACCCGGTTTATTCCTAAATCAGAGAATAGTGACATAAGTCCGAAAATTGAGAGGGCGGCAGAATAAGTTCCGAAATCAGATGCGCCGATGTTGCCGGCTAAGAATATAGCGTATGCAAAAGCGAAGACTTTGACAAAAAGCTGAGAGACGAGCAGGTATGAAGAATTTTTAAAGACGGCTTTTAACACTAGTGATATTATTGCAGATTATTTTGGATAAAACATTACCACATGGGTTGATAGGGTCTTCTGAATTCCTGCGAAAATGTCATACCGGCTTTTACCTCCCAAACTCTTTTATAATTATTTTTTGGTGTCACTAGGTTATTTGTTGGATCAGCAATAAACATACCAGGAAGCCCTGATGCATCATCAATAACAACATTTAAATACATATGATTAATGGTCTTGTAGCCATTGCCACGCTTCATGGCTGCAAGCTGCTCTGAAGGATTGTAAAGCTCTGCAACTAGGGCTGTGACACCCGGAACTTCATATAGCTCTAGAAGAGCTAACTCTACAGCCGCTAAATGTCTACAGACGGCTCCCCTCTTTTCAATTAGCTCACCTACTGGTATTAGCCCTTCTCGGTGAGCACTGTACCTATTATCATGATTATAAGGAATTTCCTCATGAACCCATTTCGTCAGGGCAGAGAGATCGTTGGCATTCTCTACTTTGGGTATTTCAGCTAGAGCTTTCTTTAGTATTTTATCAAGATAAGGATCATGAGGAGCAAAATTTAAATTATGACTAGGGCCAGTTCCTCCGAATCCTATCATTTTAGGGGGTTTAGTTCTGGCTAGAGCAGGCGCAGGTGGCGTGGAGAGATCAATATCGTAAGCAATCACAAGCTCCTCCTCTGCATCCTCAATCCGTTTAAGATTGCCATCGCTTAGAGTTTTAATTTGAGGTTGGTATAAAAATTCATCTACAGAAATATCGACAACGGGACCCATTGATCCTTCATCTACCAGAAAAATAGTTCTTCCTTTTAAGGCGCTTATTGTGTAAAGAGACGGCAACATACGGGTAAGTAGCCTATCGTATAATTTTTGGCTGGGTGAGCTATTTTTGGCTTCGGGCATTGAAGAATTATATAAAATACGACCCTTTTTATCAACTATAGGACTGATATGACTGCTGGTAGTTACATATTAAAAGGCTTTTGTTTATAATATCCCTTGTGCATAAGCACCTTAAATCCCTTTATGGAAGACTATTTAAAGTATCAGCCGGAAGCCCAAAGAACTGCTCCATCATTTAAAGATCATGTAATCGATTTTTTTCAGACATTAGTTGTTTTTGCAGCGATTGGAACAGCTATATATTGGTTAATTGCTCAACCTCATAAAGTTTCAGGTAGTTCAATGTTTCCTAATTTTAAAAACGGCGATTATATTATTACTGATAAAGTTTCTTACAGAATTGGCGATCCAAAACGCGGAGATATTGTGGTTTTTAAAAATCCTCGGGATGAGACCCAAGATTTTATTAAAAGAATCTTAGCGGTGCCTGGAGATAGAATTAAAGTGCAGTCCGGGAAAATACATCTGAATGGGACTGAACTTACTGAACCATATCTTAATAATATCGTCACAAATCCAGGAGCTTTTTTGAGGGAAGGATCCGAGTTCACAGTTGAGCCAGGGCATTATATGACGATTGGAGACAACCGGCCAGCTTCCTCTGATTCAAGAGAATGGGGGCAGATTACCAGGGAAGAGATTATTGGGCGGGTGTTTTTTAGATATTGGCCAGCGACGGAGATTGGGCTTTATCCAGCTGCATATAGTTTGGAATAAGCTATTCTTTCCTCCTTGTGACTTTGACCGCAAAGTCACCAAACTCTCTCGCTTGGAAAGTCGCGCTACTCTGAGAATTTGCCTAATCGGGGAATGGCCCCCCTTCAGCCATCCACTGCGTTACTGCTGGCTTCCCCTGATATTCAAATTCTCATCGCTCACGCGCTTTGTTTCTAAAGCTCGAAGTTTAGATTTATTGAATTTTAAGGTTAAAAGATATGTGATTTTGGATAATGCTTATCCTGGATAGTAGTTGGAGATTGCTTCGTAGATTTTTCTGACTTCTTCGTTGGTTGTTTCGGGTTGGCCGTCGAAGCGGATTTCTAGTTTGGCTGTAGTACCAGTTAAAACATATTTAACTTTCACGCTTTTGCCAGAAAAGGTTTTGCCTAGTCGGTCTTTTAAGTCACCTTCGATTTTATCAACTTCCTCACTGACTATTCTCATTGTTAATGGAGATGCACCTTTTTTAGGACCAATTCCGTGATGGGAGCGGATTTTGCGAACTAGTTCTTCAGTTCCGCGAACTGAAAGATTTCTTTTGAGGACTTCTTTGTAAGCTTCAATTATAAGGTGGGGATCTTCGAGTGCTGAAAGAGCTCTAACGTGACCTTCAGTTGTCTGGCCTGACATTAAGGCATCTTTTAGAGCGTCAGGTAAGGTTAATAATCTAATGGTGTTTGAGATGTATGAAGGGGATTTCGAAACTCTTTGGGCTATTTCAGAGTTTGTAAGATTAAATTCGTCCATAAGTCTTTTATAAGCTTGGGCTCTTTCTAAAGGATTAAGATCAACACGCTGAACATTTTCAACGATTGCCATTTCAAGCATGCCTTGAGGAGTTGTTTCACGGATGATAACTGGTACTTTGGCTAGACCAACTAGGCGCGAGGCTCTCCAGCGTCTTTCACCGGCGATGATTTGATAACCAGCAGGGGTTTTTGCTAATACTAAAGGTTCTAAAATTCCGTGCTCTCTGATTGATTCTGCGAGTTCGGCTAAAGATTCTGGGGTAATGAGTCCTCTAGGCTGCAGGGGATTTGCCTGAAGCATGTTTATATCTATCTCAAATATCTTATCCTGTGGTTCCATTAAATTGTTAAAGACTAACTAGGCAGACTCACTCTTAGGGCAAAATTAAACTACGTTAACAGTCAGCTTGCCTCTTTTTTGTTTGAAAGCGACTTTACCTTCCTGCATTGCGTAAATTGTGTAATCAGAACCGTATTTTGTACCCAGTCCAACATTATATTTAGTACCTTTTTGTCTGATGATAATATTTCCGACTACGACTTTTTCGCCACCATATTTTTTAACACCGAGGCGTTTTGAAATCGAATCTTTATTTGTTCTTGTGGTTGCACCACCTGTTTTATGTGCCATATATTTTTAATGTTTCAGGCTTCAAATATTATGAAACTTTAACATTATATCCTTATTTTCAATACTATAACTTGTGAAAATTATTGTCAAGCTTTTCACGCTTAAGCTAATACGATTTTCGTGAGCTTAGTATTTTGACCAACAGCTTTTCTGTGATTGGCCTTTGGTTTATAAAAAGCGACCCTAGTTTTAACTGCTGTTTCTCCAACAACATTAAATTTTAAAGTCTCTTTTAAGAAAGGCGCGCCTACTGAAAGATTGCCTTTTGTAGAGATTAAAAGCACTTTATCACTTTCAAAACTAGTGATATCTCCCAAATAAGGGACGAAAATTTCTTTTCCAGGCTCAACTATTACTTGTTTTCCAGCTATTTGACAGATTGCGTATTCCATAGCTTCAAATTCTACCCGATTGGGCTGAAAGATTCAACAGTCTTCTTTTTTCTGGTGAATTTGGCGACTGAGGCAACGAAGCCAAGACAAATAAGCGTGCTCACAAGAGAGCTGCCGCCATAAGACAGAAGCGGCAAAGTAATCCCGGTAATCGGCAGCATTCCGACATTCATACCGACATTTATAAAGATTTGAATAAACATCATGCTTAGTACTCCAACACAGACGAGTTCGCCTATTCGATCACGGCTTTGCATCATGGTTCTAAAGATCATGAATAAAATTATGGCGTAAAGTATCAGGACGATAGAAGAGCCGAGAAAACCTAATTCTTCAGCAATAAAAGCAAATACAAAATCAGTTCTAAACTCGGGCAAGAATTGAAGCCTGGACTGCGTTCCCCTGCCAAGTCCTCTGCCCATCAATTCACCCG
>CAYMRP010000001.1:0-155643 GCA_964392925.1 uncultured Gammaproteobacteria bacterium | reverse complement strand
TCTAATTTTACGAAACAGATTGGACGAGGCGAAATGGGCGAACGATTGACCGATAGCGATCGCCGCGATGAAATTGGCACATTGTCGCAAGAGCTAAACAAAATGGTTGAGCAATTAGAAGTTCTGATTGTGGAGAAGCAAAACTAATAAGTCTTTCACGCTGATAGTCATGAAGCAAAAACCAGGTTGAGGGAAGAACCATTAATCCTAATAATAAAAGAAGAGCAACTTTTTTCCAGGAAATGTTAGCTGCAGCCAGCATGCCAAGCCAGATCGCCAGAATTGTTAGGGAAGTTCCTAAATCGGGCTGAATAAAAATCATGAAGAAAATGGGAAAGGCCCAAAGGATACTTCTGAATATTGAAAGCCAGGAAGCATAGTTTTTTGACCAAAACCAGGCTAAAGTAAGAATTAAAATAGGTTTGGCGAATTCCGAAGGTTGAATATTAATCGGCCCTAAACTTATCCAGCGCATAGAACCTCGAGATTCATAACCAATAAACCAAGTAATTATCAGCATCGCAAGCACAATGGCATATGATAATTTTACGTAGCTTGAGAAAGCCCGAAAATCAAACCAGCGGAAGAAAAGATAACCGCTGAGGCCAATAAGACCAAAAATTAATTGCTGAATAGCCAGAGGAGGACTGGAAGAATAAATAACTGTTATTCCAAGGGCTAGTATTAGGATTATGGGAATTATCATTTAATTTCTGATTTCTAATTTCTAATCAGTTTAAATGACTCAAATCCTAATTTAAATATTGGGAATTGGATTACTTAGAGATTAGGTCAATTAGAAATTCACTTTTCGTTTACACTACTTCAATTTTCATTTCTGCACCAGCAATCAAAGACGCAGCGTGAGTGGATTTTTTGATTAAGTCCTCGAACTCGGCGGGCCACTCAGGGATTATTAAATTAATTTGGTCATTTAAAGTTAAACCCTGTTCTTTTCTTAATTTTTGGACATTGCGGATTATTTCCCGGGCCTGACCTTCTTTTTTAAGATCTTCGGTGAGATTTATATCAAGTTCTACAGAAAGCTCGGCAGCTTTTTCAAATTGAACAGACTTCAAATTTAGCTCATCTTTAATAATATCTTCCAGCTCCTGAGGTAAGTTGTCAGGGGCGGAATAAGTTACTGAGGCGAGTGGCTGTCTTAGTTTTAAGGAATTTTCTTTTCTTTTGCTGTGACCAAGCTCAACTACCTGGCGAACTAAAGTCATTTCAGAGATTAAATTTTCGTTAAGCAGAGCTTTATCCCCTGCCGGGAATTCTTCAAGATGAACTGATTCATTACCAGTTAGGTTTTTATACATTTCCTCAGATATGAATGGAGCAAGCGGAGCCATAATCTTTGATAACATAGTTAAGACTTCGTGCATAATTGAAAGTGCAGTATCGCGGTCTGAAATATTTTCGTTATTTGAGATACGGTCTCTATTTCTTCTGATATACCAAGTCGAGAAATCGTTGACTACAAAGTCCCTGATTAATTTAACGGAATTAACTGTGTCATAGTTTTCGTACGACTTATTTATTTGGACTACTAAATCATTGAGTTTAGCTAGTATCCAACGGTCAAGAACTTTTAAGTTTTCGGAATCTAAGTTTTTTGAGTCTTTGGACCAATTAAAGATGTTGGCATAATCAGTGAAATATTTATAAGAGTTCCAAAGAATTAATAAAAAGCCTCTCATGACTTCCGGAACTCCGTCATTTGAGAAATTTACGTCCTCACCTTTCATAACAGGGGATCCCATCAAATAAAGTCTTAGCGCATCACCGCCGTAAGTTTGCATGACAGTTTTAGGATCAGGGAAATTACCATAATTTTTACTCATTTTCCGGCCGTCAGTCCCGAGGATAACGCCAGTCACGAGAACATTTTTGAAAGCATTGGTGTCATAAATGGCGGTTGAAATAACATGAAGAACATAAAACCAGGCACGAATTTGACCTGTGTACTCAACTATGAAATCCGGAGGAAAAAAGTCCTCAACTTTAGTTTCGCCTTCAAATGGGAAATGGCGTTCGGCAAAGGAAGCGCTTCCGGCTTCAATCCAGGAATCTAAAACTTCGGGAACCCGGTGCATATCGGCACCATCTTTTGGACATTTTATTATGACTTGATCGATTTCAGGCTTATGCAAGTCTTTGACTTCCCTGCCCGATAATTCTTCAAGTTCTTTTATAGATCCAGGGACAATTCGCTCGCCGCATTCGCATTCCCAAACTGGAACTGGAGAACCCCAATATCTATTGCGGGAAATATTCCAATCGGGAGCGGCTTCCATAGATTTGGCGAAACGGCCGGTTTTAAAGTGTTTGGGGAACCAATTAACTTCTTCATTATTTTTAAATAATTTAGATTTCATGTCCTGGATATTTACAAACCAGGCGTTAATTGGGGCATAATAAAGTCTGGTGGCGCATCTCCAGCAGTGAGCTACTGAATGGACTAAAGGCTTGTCTTCATAAATCAAACCTCTTTTTGCTAAATCCTCATTGACCATGGGATTAGTATCCAGGTAATACACTCCACCAAATAATGGAATATCTTCTTTAATTATTCCTTCCTCGTCGAGGTGCAGAATAAGTTCGACATTTTCTCTTTGGATAACTTCCATATCTTCAGCACCATATGCACCGATTGTTACAACTCCAGTTCCTTCATCGGCGGTAACAAAATCTCCAGGAACTATGACACCAACTTTTTCACCTTCTTTTTTGTCTTTTAAATAAAAGTCATAATGGATTTCAAATTCTGTTCCAACGAGTTCTGAGCCTTTCATACCTTCGAGGACTTGATACTCAGTATCGTCTTTTAACATTTTCAGAGTGTCTTTTGCGAGGATGTAGAACTCATCGCCTTGTTTTACTTTGACGTAATCAAGTTTTGGGTTAACTGCTAAAACTGGGGTGGCTATCTTATTCCACGGCGTTGTAGACCAAGCTAAGATATATGTGTTTTCCTGATGCTTCATTTTGTACTTATATGTAGTTGCGCAGTCTTCTTTATCTTTATAGTTATCTGCATCCATGGCGACTTCGAAGTTGGAGATTGGAGTTGAACAATGAGGACAATATAACGAGACTCTTAAGCCTTTATAGATAAAGCCCTTGTCGTACATTTGTTTGAAGACCCACATAACCGACTCCATATATTTAGGGTCCCAGGTTTTATAAGCGTTTTTGAAATCAACCCAACGACCTATGTGATCGATGTACCATTCCCAATCTGCACTGACTTGATTAACGTAACCTAAACATTCTTCAATAAATTTCTTAACGCCGACTTTTTCTTCGATGTCTTTTTTTCTTTTAACGTGAAGCTTGTTTTCGACTTTGTTTTCAATTGGTAAACCATGACCGTCCCAACCCCAGACTCTTCTGACTCGATAGCCTTTCATGGTCCAAAATCTGCCGAAAACGTCTTTAGGGATTGAGGACAATAGAGAGCCGTAATGAGGGGAACCGGTTACGAAAGGCGGGCCATCTAAGAAATTCCATTTTTTGTCCTCGGGACGAGACTCAATAGATTTTTCAAATATTTTATTGTCTTTCCAAAACTTAAGAACTTCTTCTTCAATTTCGGAGAAATTGACCTGGCTTGATACTGGTTTAAACATAACTTTCATATTTTACGTTTATTTAGTGCTCCTTTCAATGTTTGTGCGTTGTCACCCCGGACAACACGCCCTCTCTTTGAAAGTTTATGGTGTTAACTTTTCCTGCGGTGTTTAGGAGGTAATGGGATTTTAAAACCACTGATTTCCAACCATCGATTTCGCCCCATAGATTCGGGATCGAAATCATCAAGGCTCTGGGCAGTGTCATTAAGAAACCTAAGCACTGAAGACCTGGCTGGCCCTCTTCTTGCCCGAATGACATGATCTCCAGCTGCATCTGAAGCAATTTCATACCTTCTTATGTGGTATGACCTCTCCTCTTTCACCCTTTTTGCGAAGCTCTGATCATCTTCAGTCACAACAGCTATTCCGGTGACTTCTGAAAATATTTCTCTTATTGTTTTCCGAGTTTCGTTCAATTTACCTGTTCTGCCTTAAAAATGCGGGGATTTCGAGATCGTCTGGTTCTTCCTCAGCTGGTTCTTCGCGTTTTTCTTCAGCGTCTTCAGTTTGCGATTGCGATGAAGATGCGCTTTGAGATTGGGTTGGGCGGGAAGGGCCGAAGGCGCTGTTACCGGTGTAAGTTGATTGTGAAGAAGACTGAGAATAAGAAGAAGGCTGTTGTTGGTATGACTGCTGACCAATTCCCTGTTGAGGCCTTTGTCCGGCAACACCAGCATACTCTCTTAATTTAACCCGGGTTTCATCGAAACCGGTCGCAATAACAGAGATTTTAACCATATCGACCATATCTTCTTTGATTGTGGCACCGAAGATGATGTTGGCATCCGGTTCAGCAGCTTGAGCGATAATTTGAGCGGCTTCGTTAACTTCGGTCATAGAGAGATCCGGACCTCCAACGATGTTAAAGAGAACACCCTTGGCTCCTTCGATTGAAACTTCCAGAAGTGGTGAAGCAATAGCCATCCGGGCGGCAGTGGCGGCTCTATTTTCTCCTCCGGCTTGTCCGATACCCATTAATGCAGAACCGGCATTGGTCATAATAGTTCTAACGTCGGCAAAGTCGACGTTAATAAGTCCCGGCATAACGATTAAATCGGAAATTCCCTGGACACCTTGGCCTAATACTGAATCGGCAAGTTTAAAAGCCTCAAAAAGAGACATTGATTTATCAACAACTTCCAGGAGTCTTTGGTTTGGGATAACGATTAGAGCATCAACTTTATCTTTTAAAACTTCAATTCCTTCTTCGGCAACAACTAGTCGTCTCGAGCCTTCGAAAGCAAAAGGCTTAGTAACTACAGCGACTGTTAAAGCGCCGATTTGTTTGGCGACTGCGGCGGCAACGGCTATAGATCCTGTTCCGGTTCCCCCGCCCATACCTGCGGTTAAGAAGACCATGTCTGAGCCTTCTAATACATCCTGGATTTTTTGAGTTGATTCTTCAGCCGCATTACGGCCGATTTCTGGATTACCGCCTGAACCTAAACCACGAGTTAAAGCCTCACCAATTTGAACTTTAGTTGGGGCCTGATTGCCTAAAAGAGCCTGTGCATCAGTGTTGATAGCGATAAACTCAACACCTTGGATTTGTTGGAGTGAGATCATCGAGTTAAGAGCATTTGTACCTCCCCCACCGAGACCGACTACTTTGATTTTTGCGAAGCGCTGAACATCTGGTTTAATTAGCATAATTGTTAAATTGTTACTGCTGCGCTAATTGTTAAAACGGCCATTTAGCAATAGAGCAATAGAACAATGAATATTCGCGATTGTAGCAACATCACTCATGTTTGTCGAGAGCAGCTATGGAGGGAAGTATGAGGTAGGAATTATTGAGGAGGTATTTGTAGCCCCAATCCTTTGCATTCACCATTCACCCAGACACCCTCACATTTAGGCATTAAATAAGAAGTACCTAATAAAATCAGAAAACCTAGAATTATCAGAGCGAGAATAATAGTAAAAAAGTTAAATAAACGTCTTTTAATATGAAAGTCAACCATTATGGGAGGAAGCTTTTAATAAGATCGGAGACTTTTTGGGTGACTTGTTTAATTTGGATGCTGCCGCTTAATACCGGCATGCTCATTTTTTCGGATGGTCCCGAATGTGCGCCATATAATAATAATCCAGCTGCAGAGGCATAGGAAGGAGAATCTATTTCGTCAATCAAACCTGTAAAACCTTCGACCTTACCGACCCGAGCCGGGAATCCAAGGATGAATTTAGCCTGATCTAATACGCCGACTGTTAAAGCGCCGCCGCCGGAGATAACCAAACCGGAAGGAGTTTGAGAACCAAAGCCGCTTTTTTTGATTTCTTTACCGACATATTTAAAAATCTCCTGAAGTCGAGGGCGGATAATTGAGTCAACGACAGCTTTGCGGGAAATTTTTTGAACTTCTTCTCCAACGCCGATTTCTTTTAGATCTAAGACTTCGTCTTTTTTGACTTTATCCTCGGCATTAGTTTTTTGAGGCTTTGCTAAGTACTGTTTTATTTTCTCAGCTGATTCAAGGGAAATTCTTAAACCAACAGCTATGTCTGAGGTGACATGACGGCCGCCGATTGGAATGACTGAGGAATAAGCAATTGCTCCATCAACAAAAATAACAACATCGGTCGTCTCCCCTCCAATATCAACTAAAATAACTCCAAGTTCTTTTTCAGTTTCGGTCAGGACAGCGTAGGCTGAAGCTACACCGGAGAAGACCAGTTCTTTAGTATCAACTCCGACCATGCCGACGCATTTGACTAGGTTTCTCATCGAGGTAGTAGGACCAGTGACGATATGGGTATCGGTTTCCAAGCGGACTCCGGTCATACCAATTGGATCAGAAATACCCTCCTGACCGTCAACTGTGAAGGTTCTAGGAATAACGTGGAGGATTTCTCTAGAGGAAGGCAAGGCAATTGCTCTGGCTGCTTCGTTGACTCGGCCGATATCAGATGATTTAATTTCGCCGTCAGGCTCAGAAACCGCAACAACGGCGTGAGAATTAATACTTTCAATTTGAGGGCCGCCCATAGAAACAAAGGCGTTTGAGAGAGAATATCCAGCCATTCTTTCGGCGCTTTGAACGCTTTCATCGATCGCTGCAACGGCTGATTCAATATCAACAATTTGACTTTTTTTAACTCCACGGGAGGTGACCGCTGCAACACCTATTAAATTTAAGCGATCATCTTCTCCGATGGAGGCGATTAAAGTGGCGATTTTTGAGGAACCGACATCTATTGCACAAACTATTTTATCCTTTGCCATATTTTTCTTTCTTCTCGTTTCCAAATTATTTTTTTGATGAATATACTACTACGGGCCTATCAAACCTTAAATCTATCGACTCAACAGACCGCATATCCCTGCTATCGGGATCAAGATTCATTTTAGCCTGCCTCAGGATTAGTTGTAAAGAGGCCGATTGGCGATCTACAGGGCGATTTAGAGCAAATGTCACCCGTGGAGATGAATCTATAATGAGCTTATCCCCTACAACCAGCAAATTGTCGAGATTAATATCAAAGCCTTTTAGTCTTTCTAGAACTTCAGCACTTTTTTTGATGATGTCATTTGAAACAAAACGGCCGACCTTAAGCTCTTCAGAAAAAATTGAAAGCTTAGGTAAAGATCCGGAACCGGTTGCTTCTTCAAAAACTAAACCGCTTTCATCAGTTAAAAAATAAGCACTTTCTGAGGCACTTTTATAACTATCTAAAATTTTATTTAAGACTTTAGGCGGAAAAGCTTCTGTAGTCGATTGAGTGGCATTTAACTGCTCTAAACTTAAAATCACCTGAGGATTTGTTTCGATTTGAGGATTAATCGAAGTGACCACAAACTTAGGCTCGCGGCCGGTGACTTTTAATTTTAATCTGTCCGGATAAGATATTTGGTGCTCAACTTTACCAATACAGACATATTTTTTCCGCAGAGGCACTTCGACGGAGTCGAGTTGAAAACTAAAGTAGTTTAGATTTTGAGATTTTAAGATTGCAGTTATATCTGAAGGATTGGCGCAATTAAGATTTTCGGTTTCGACATCAAAACGGGATAGTTTATTTTCAGTTAGGATTTTATTGCCAAAAAAGATTGCCAAACCAAGGACTATGATCGAGACGAAAATAGTTAGAAATAATTTTTTTCTTTTGAATTGCCTATCTCTTAGCATAACTTTAGCTGTTGGGGAAATTGGTTTGATTATTTAGCATAATTAGAATTTGTTGAGTTAGCTTTTTTTGAGCATCCATAACAATTTCTTTTTTTGCGTTATTTGCTAACTGCTTTAATCCGATTCTTCTATCGAGTGAATCTTTTATTTTTTTGATCATTATTTCCGGAGTTAATTTCTTTTCCTCAAGCACCTCGCCTAAACCTAACTTTTTAAAATATTCAGCATTATTCTTTTGCTCCCGACCTACTGGGATTGGAATTATTAATGAAGGGGCTGACTTTAGTGAAAGCTCAATTAAGGTATTCATACCTGCCCGAGAGATAGCCAGATCTGTATTATCAAGAATAAAACTTAAATCTTTAGAATCAATCCATTTTGATACAAAGTAATTTTCCGAGGTATGCTTTTCTAAATTAGAATAGTCATCGTATTTTGAATCTCCGGTCTGATGGATTATTGCAGCGATATTTGTAAGATCTGTGAGTTTATCCTCGACTATTAAATTTATAAAATGTGAACCTTGGTTCCCGGCAGTAATCAGAATAACGGGCTTTTTTCTTCTGTTGGATGATTTAATAAAGTCCTTAACTCTTTTAGACGGTTCTTGTGGAGATAGAAATTCTTTTCTAATTGGGTTACCGGTAATAATAGTTTTAGAATCTGAGGATTTTTTCTGACTAGGGAAAGATAGGGCAATGCTTTTGGCAAAAAAGCTGCTTATGTAATTGGAGAGACCCATTCTTAAACTCTGTTCATGAATTAAACTGGGGACGGAAAGAAGCCAACCATTTATAACAACCGGCATGCCAGTGAATCCACCAAAGGAGACAATAAGATCAGGTTGCTCTTTTAATAAGTAATAAAATGATTGAATAAAACCAATTGGAGTTTTTAGTAAGGCAATTAAACTGTAAAAAGAGAAGAAACGGTTTAAGCGACCGGCAGTTATTGGAATAAATTTAACACCCATTTGAGGTAGGATTTTGGATTCAATAGATGGGGATTTATCATCATCGCGGGCGTATTTTCTGCCAAAATAAACAATTTCTAAATCAGGTATTTTTAATAATTCTTCGATAACGGCTTGAGCCGGGGTGAAATGGGAACCTGTAATGACAACTTTCATATAGTTAATTTTAGCAGTTTAATTACTTCTTTGTTTGGAGATGTTTAGAAGGATTCCGACTGCCATTAGATTTGCTAAAAGAGCTGAGCCGCCGTAAGAAATAAATGGCAATGGGACACCGGTTAATGGAAAAATAGAAACCATTGCGCCAAGATTAATTATTGTTTGTAAGCCTAACCAACAAGTTAGACCAAAAGCGAGCAGTTTACCAAAAGGCTCATCACATTCCTGAGTTATTTTAAAACCTTTATAAACTAAAAATATAAAAAGTGAAATTAAAAACATACTGCCAACAAAACCGAGCTCTTCACCAACTACCGCAAAAATTGAATCAGTCGTAACTTCAGGAATATATTCAAATTTCTGCCTTGATTGACCGATTCCTAAACCAAAAAAACCTCCTGAACCAATGGCTATTAAAACCTGAGAGATGTGATAAGAGTATCCTTGGGGATCGGCAAATGGATCAAGGAAGGCTAAGACCCGATTTTTACGATACTCGGCGGAAAGTACGAAGAAGAGGAAGCCGAGAAATCCAATGGGGATTAGACTGAGAATATATTTTGCAGGGGCACCGGCAAAGTAATAAATACAAACTGAAGTTAGAAAGAAAACTATGGTCGAGCCTAGATCTCTTTGAAGAACGCCGACAATGAAAGAGACAACAAAGACAACGCTGAAGAAGGGAAAGGTTCGGACTTTTTTCTCGAATAAAGAAGCAAAGAAAATAATAGTGGCTAGTTTAATAATTTCCGCCGGTTGAATGTTGACAGGTCCTAAGTTTAACCAGCGATGGGCTCCCCCAGCAGAATACCCGAGGCCAGGTATGAAGACGGCCATTAGTAATATTAACGAAACAACGAGCATCGGAAGGGCTAGTTTGCGTAAGTATTGATAGTTAAAGAAAGTGAATGTAAGAAGAGTGATTATGCCAAGACCCATCCAGATTAATTGCTGCTTTATATAGTAATATTTATCCCCGAAGTCTTTGAAGGCCTGGACAACAGCGGCATCATAAACCATTATCAAACCAAAAACTAACAGGCCGCCAACACAAACCAAAAGCTGGTAATCAATTTTAGAATTTATTCTTTTGGCGGGGATGCTGCCGCCTTTACTCCAACTGTTTCTTCTTCTCATATCGGAGCAAACTTCAGATTGAGCTGATGCTTAATGCATTTGTAATATCGATCAAGTTTGCGAGATCGCCAGCAGATTACTAATTAATCAATGATAACCAAAGTCCAACTATTGCGAAGATAATTCCAGCCAGCCAGAAACGGGCAACGATTTTTGGTTCCGGCCAGCCTGAATATTTAAGCCACATATGAATAGGCGCAACAGGAAAGACTTTTCTTTTTAAGAATTTCTTAGAAAAGATCTGAATGAGGGATGACAAAATAATAAAGATATAAACTCCCCCTATTATTGCCAGGCCGACAATTTTACCGGTCATTAAACCAACAACTGCTAAAGTAGCACCAAATCCAAAAGCTCCGGCATCCCCTAAATAAATTCTGGCGGGATAGACATTAAAGTATAAATAAGCGATAAGTGCTCCGATCCAAACACCGACAAATACCGACAGTGTATCGTTAAATACTGAATGCGCTAAAACGAGGAAAGCGAAAAGACAAATCATTAAGAGTCCGGTTGATAAACCATCCAGTCCGTCTGAAATATTGTAGGCATTGGCAAAGGAGACGATTATCAGGGCGGATAACGGGATATACATAATGCCAATAACAAAATTATCGATGCCCGGAATATTAATATTATTAATTCCTAAATTAAAATAAAGCAGACAGCCAATTATTAATGCGAGAGTTGTTTGGATGATAAGAAGAACTTTGCGGCCTAAACCAAGTAGTTTTCCTTTGCGTTTGGTTGTTAACCAGCGGATATCGTCGACTAAACCTAATCCTCCAAACGACAGGACTGTAAATATTAAAATTTTGAGAGGGGTTAATTCGATTAAAGGTATCCACCAGGCAGCGACTAAACTGATCGTTACCAGAATTAAAATCAGTAGGATGCCGCCGCCGGAAGGAGTTGCTTCATCGGCTTTCATCAAGGCATCGTGAATTGGAGTCGGGGTGCTCGTTTCAGATTTAGTAACGTCTTCTTTTTTTTCAATTTTTTTCTTTAAAAAGAAGAGAAGATCAATAAAAGGGACGATTAAAAAAGCTGTGACACCAAATGAGACCAAAACCAGTCCGAGAAGCTCTTGCATAACTACATTTTCCCACAACTAAAGAAAAGTATCAAAGGCTTCAGGTTAAATAGTATGCCATGATAGTCCTCAAAGAGCCAATTGTAGTAATAATTCTTCTAACCTGCTGATCAGGCGAGTCTAAAAATTGAGCTGTTTCAAATACTGCAGATAGCTCTATTTTTCTATCAAACCATCTCTCTGCCAGGTCGGCATAACTTATGAAATCATCAATACATAGTCTATCACTCATTATCCCTATATTGTCGATACCGGGCATACCAGCTTTGCGGCAATGGTTTCCTATAGCGCAGCCCCTACAAATATCATCAGGAACTCCTTCAACTAATTCTGCGGGATGATTATCAGACAACTTTGTAAATCTAGAAAAAACTTTCTCAGTGTTATTTAAGAATTTTGCTTGCTGCTTAGCCCCTAGACCTAAAACATCCTCAACATATTCTCGATCACTTCCTTGATATTTATTCACTAACATCTGCTGGTATGCAAATTCGGATGGAGTTGTAGTTCCTTGCAAATGTTTTTTATAGAATATTCTGTAGTTCCCTAGATGATGACCTCTTATGATTACTGGTGCGGATCCTATAGATTCAATCGGAGCTGACTGAATTACAGGCAGCTTAATACGTTTTTCCATGCCTTATAGTATACATTACGGAGTTATTCTTAGGCTAGCGTTTGGCTTTGGAGACTTTTTTGACGATTTCAGAGAATCTTAGATTAGGGTGGCCTTTGATTAGGACAACATCACCTTTGCCGAGAATTTTAATTAAGTTGGCGACGATGGCCGGGTTTTGGAGTCCAGAGAGCATTCTTTCAGGAATGAAACCCAATTTATTTAGTTCGGCTTCAATGAACTTGGTTTGGCCGCCGCCAAGCAGAACTAGATCGATTTTATTGGAATAGATTTCACGAGCTATTAAAGTATGAACCTTCTCAGAGGTTTTATAATCGGCTGACATTTCACCTAAAACGACTATTCGCCTTCTGGCAGGAATCAAGTTCAATGTTTCAAGCGCCTCGGAGAAAGCTTTAGTTTCGCCATCGTATGTGTCATCAATAATTATAGAATTATTAATACCGGTGACAACTTCCATCCGGCCTTCGAGAGACTCAAGCTTTTCAATACCTTTTTTAATAGAAATTAGGGAGAATCCTAAATTTATGGCAATAGCAGAGGCTGTCAGAATAGGAATTACTTGGTGAAATCCCAATAAATTAGAACGGACTTCGACTCTTTCGACCCCGTAATTTAATTCAAAAAGAGTTTGGTAATTTTCAATTCTTAAGTTAGATGCCCAGACATGGCAATTTTTACTATCAAGGCCAAAGAAAATAATATTTGATCCACTGAATTTGTCTCCAAATCTGCGGACACTGGCATCTTCCCAATTCAAAATAAGATTGCCGTTATTATCGAGCAGTCTGATTAACTCTTCGTAGGCGGCCGCGACTTTTTCAGATTCGTCAGGGAAAGTTTCTTTGAGTTCGGAGAAATGAGTAATAGCTAATGTTTGGAATTTGATAAATTCACGTAAATTATCAACTTCACTGGGGGTTTTGGGATCAAGTTCTAAAATGGCTTTTTGAATTTTGGGGGAAACTTTAAATACTCTGTCAGCAAGTGAAAGAAAATTTTCAACTGAGTTTTGGAGAGCTGGATTCTCGACTTTAGGAAGAACCATCCGGGGGGTCAGAATAGAATAAAGCAGCGAGACAGCAGTTGATTTGCCTAATGTACCGGTGACGGCAATTATTTTAGAAGAAGGGACCATTTTGGCGTATTGTTTGGCCATATAAAGCTTTATTGCATAAGCTCTTTTCTTGAGGGGATTTATATTTTTCCAGCCTTGAATATTTTCGAGTTTCATATGATTTGCAAACAAAGACTAACACGACTTTTGACTGAAAGCAAAGCTTTAGTCTGCGGCTTTGACCTTGATAATTATAGAGAGAATAATATCATTCCTTTTTAATTCGTAGACTTCGATATCAGAGACCTCGCCGTCTGACCAAACTTTAACTTTCTGGGCTAAATCCTGAAGATCTGGGGTAACGAATAATGAGCCGCCAACAGTGGCGTTTGGGATGAGTGGAAAAGTGAACTGTTTTAAACTCTGGTCTTTTAAAAACTCGTTCACTTTTTGTAATGAAACTCCGGATTCAATTTCTACCATGGCTTCAGCTACACCAATACCTTTAACTGAAACTTTACCTTTAACACCGCTGACTTTTATGCCGGAGGTTCTATTTTTGATAGTCAGACCTTCTAAATCTTCTGATATTAGTACTTTAGTCCCGGAGCCAAAAACAAAAAAAGGGATGTTGAGTTCTTTGGCTAAATTTAAGGCGGTTATGAGCTCTTTGACGGTGGTGGCGATGTAGAAACATTGAGCGTTAGCAACTGATCCACTGTTTAATTGATATTTTAATTCTTCATCAAACTTTACCCTGACCTCGCCTAACTCTTGTGCGACTAATTTGTAACTTTCCATAGAAGAAATTTTGGAGCTTGGTTTAGACTTGTCTTTCATTTAGAACCTTCTGGACAGCTTGATAATCGGACCATGGCAACTCGTTAGTGCCATCTAAATTCATAGATTTTTCGTGACCCTTACCAAAGATACCGATTATATCGCCTTTTTTTGCTAATTTGTTGATTGCGAGTTGGATTGCTTTTTGACGGTCGTTTTCAATAAACACATTTTTTCCTAATTCCCCGCCGCCTTTTTTGATGCCTTCGAGGATTTGCTTGTTAATGGTTTCGATTTCTCCACGCGGATCTTCTGAGGTGATGATTGTAATATCGGATAAACGGCCCGAAATTTCACCCATAAGTGCCCGTTTTTTAACGTCCCTTAAACCAGCGCAACCAAAAATAGAAATGATTCTATTTTTGGAGGATTGCTTTAAAGTTTTAATTGCGTTTTCTAAAGCATTAGGGGTATGAGCAAAATCGATTACAATTTTTAAGCCTTTTTTATTATCGACCTGCTGCATCCGGCCTTCTAAACTGGTGAAGTTTTCCAAAAGTTTGGCTGAGGATTGCGGGTCAACACTGAGAATACTCGCGGCGGCCATAGCAGCTAGAGCATTTAATATATTAAATTCCCCGGGAATTTTAAGTTTGAATTTATTTATATACGGGTTGAAGTCGGCTTTAGTGTCATTTCCAAAACTAATGACGGATCCTTTTGCTAAACTACGCAACCTTTTGAAATGATCCTCATCAATATTTATAATGGCCCATTTGGAATTTTTAATTAATTTAGCTTTTGAATTAAAATAATTTTCCCAGGTTTTGTGATAATCAAGATGCTCGGAAGTAATATTAGTTATGACACCAATATCAAAATTTATTCCCCAAGTCCGGAATTGATCTAAGCCGTGGGAAGTAACTTCTAAAACAAAGATTTCAGTGCCGGCTTTTTTGGCTTTATCAATTAATTTTTGCAGTAGGTAATAGTCAGGATTAGTGACGTGGAAGCCAGTATCAATTTTTTCGCCATTTATTTCGGCGTTGATTGTTGAAACCATAGAAGTTTTAAATCCTGAGTTTTTTAATATGTGGTAGATCATGTTGGTGGTGGTTGTTTTACCATCAGTACCGGTGACTCCAATGAATTTCATACCGCGAGAGGGAAAGCCATAGATAATATTGGCTAGAACTGAGGAAGGTAGATGTTTAAAAAGATTTACTACTTCATTAGGAATTTGTTTACGAATCTGCTTTAGCATTGGTAAATTATAACTAATTAATCAAAATGAAGCATCTATTAGCACTATTGGGTCGGGGCTATGCCGTAATATGTAAATATTTCTTTAGCTATGCTGAAGAAAGTTGGAGCTGCTGTATCTGCCCCATAGATGGATGAGGCTGGCTGGTCATAGCGAACAAGCATGACGAACTTGGGGTCATCCGCCGGAGCAAAACCAATAAAAGAAGCGACTGTTTTAGTGGGATCGTAATGACCGGCAACTGCGATTTGGGCAGTTCCGGTTTTTCCGGCGACTTTATAACCTAAAATTCCAGCGGTTTTTTTATAATACTGAGCTTCACCTTTGTCGACGGCACTGACCATCATTTCTTTAACTTTCTTAGTCGTGTCTTCTTTAAAAGGTTCACCTAAAACCCGCGGTTTAACTTTAAAAACTTTTGCACCCTCTCTAATTTCAGAAACAATTTGGGGCTCCATTAATTTTCCGCCGTTGGCTATAACCGAAACTGCTGTAACTAGCTGAATAGGCGTTACGGAAATACCCTGGCCGAATGAAGCTGTTGCTAAATCAATTTCCTTCCAGGTATCTTTTTCTCTTAAAGGGGGTGATGATTCGTCCTGAAGATCGATTTTTGTTGGACTGCCGAATCCAAAGTCACTAATATATTGGTACATCTTATCGATTCCTAATTTGCGACCAGCAAAAACCATACCGGTGTTATCAGAATGAACAATAACATCTGTCATTGTAGAATCTTTCTGGTATTTATTATTCCAAGTTTTAATTGTGAAGCCTGATAGCGATAACGGGCCATCACATATATCACAAACAGTATCCGGCTGGACTAAACCTTCGTTGAGGGCGGCACCCATAACTAATACTTTAAAAGTAGAACCTGGTTCATAGGAATCGGCAGTTATTGGATTGCGATGGTACTGATTTGGGAATTCAAAGGCCCGAAGCGGATCGTATGTTGGGTAAGCAGCCATCGCAAGTATTTTGCCTGTTTTTGGCTCCATAATTACGGCTGAGGCTCCTTTGGCTCCATACTTTTTCATCCCCTCTTTAAGTTTTTCTTCGGCAATATGCTGAATGGTTCTATCGACATTAAGAACGAGAGTTTTGCCGTCTTTAGCATTTTGAACTAAAAATTTTCCGATCAAAATAGGCAGACCCATGGCATCTTTTTCTTGGGTTAAACTGCCGGTTTTACCTTTTAATTCGCCGTTATAGTAGCCTTCAAGACCGAAATAGCCAACTTCTTCTCCATAACTATCGGAAGCTACAAATCCTAATAAATGGGCAGAGCTGGAGCCTTCCGGGTAAAATCTTAATGAAGTTTCATCAAAACCTAAGCCAAATAATTTCATGGATTCTAATTTTTGTTTGGCGGCGAGGTTTATTTTTCTATTTAAAGAAATCCAATAAAGATCTTGACTTAATTTCTTATAGACATCTTCTTCCTGCTTTTTCACTATGATTTCGCGATCTATATCGGTTAAATTGGCAGATCCAGTACTTTCAATATCTTTAATGTCTTCCTGACCTAGAAATGCGCCGAGTTTTGAGGCTAAATCCCGCTTGTAAAGTTCGACATAGTTTTTGGTATCACTGGCCGGTGCAGCTGTTAGGAGTTCAGTTTTTCGGGAGTCAGTAAATTTTTTAGAAAGTTCTATTTCGATTGTTTTAGGCTGAAGGAAAAGTGAGAAGGCAGGCTCAGAACCAGCGAGAATTGATTCATCAGCAAAGAGAATTGATCCCCGAGGGGCAACTACTTCTTTTTTTATTATTCTTTGACCTTCAGCTTTGGCAATTAATTCATCATGGCTAACGA
Organism: uncultured Gammaproteobacteria bacterium; assembly: GCA_964392925.1. GTDB lineage: Bacteria > Patescibacteriota > Microgenomatia > Daviesbacterales > UBA10151 > JACPKO01. Next base: position 138,959 of record CAYMRP010000001.1, on the reverse strand, counting down.
CCTGCCAAAAAAAGAGGCGGAGGATGATGACTGTAATTAATGATAAGAAAATCCAGCGGATTATTCTAAGTCTCATGTTATTAGTTCTTATTAGTTCGTGGTTATTAGTTCACGGTTATTCGCAGAAAATTGACTGGAATGGAGAACTAATAACTAAATAAACTCTAGAATTTATTTGAATTTAATGCAATCGGTAGGGATTTAATATACTCCACATTTTTGGTTTTGCCAAATCCTAGATTAAGAGATTTTTTCTGATTTAAATTAAGGGACTTTTTTTGAGCTATTTGGTTTCTGAGATAATCATTCTCAAGCTTTAAAGAGTATTTAGTCGATTCAAGAGTATTAATATTCTCGCCAAATGTTGCGAGTCTGTTGGCTACCCAGATTTCAATTGTGACAAGAAAGATAATAAGAAGAACTAGTCCGATGACGATTTTACGTTTAAAGTATGTGCGAGGCTCCAGAGATCTGGCTACTGAACTGATAATATTGGGCATTAGTTATATTGTTACATAAAAATTTCCACGAGGTCAAGTTTTCACGCAACAGAAGAGTATCAAAAGTATCAAAAATACCATGGTGTACCAGGGGGATGAAAATTTTACTTACTGATTAACTAGTACTGCGAAGATGCCGGCACCTGGAGCTTTGGTTGTCAGTTTTGCACCTTCAATTTTAGTTTCTAATAAATCCCAGGAATTGGATGACTCGTTGAATCTGGCAATCTGAGCTTCTGCGGGAGGGTTCTCGATTAATTCGATTGTTAAGTCACCTACGGGAAATGTTTTAGCAGTAGGCAGATTCATCGCATAAACTTTACCGAAAGCTTTTTTAGCGTTGGGTAATTTTGGTGCGGCACTTAGGTCATTAACTATGGTGTAACCAATTAAATTAAGTTCGTCTTCAGGTGCTGTTGATTTATATTGGAAGTGATTATCGGCTGAAGTTATTACGCCTAAGGCAACTTCAGGTTTTTGGAGATGCCAGGTAGTATTCATTTTGTAGATGACCTGAGTTTTATCGCCTTTTTCATAAGGCTTTTTAATTCGGAGAGTTAAGGAGCCGTTTTCGACATTTTTATCGAATACGCAGTGAAGAGTTGAGAATGTATCACCTTTACTGCAGGTACCAAATAGGATTTCCTGACGATATTCACTTTTTTTATCTTTGGCTTCGATTGTGCCCTGGACTCCGCGATCAACTGTATCAATCCCCTCTTCGTCTGTAGAGCCTGCTGATTGGTAAGCCAGTTCATAGTTAATTGATTCGTAAGCGGCGGTTCTGAAAATATTTAGATTGATAGCGTTGCCATCGCGGCGAGGCTCAAGAATTGCGTAAGGACCATCTGGCTCAAAAGAAAGGTCTATTTCTTCTGTTGGAAGTGTTGCAGGATCAACTTGGAGGAATTTATTGACTGCAAATCCGATACCTCCAAGAATAACGACTAAGATGATAACGAGCGCTAAGTTTACTTTGTTAGCAAAGAAGCTTTTTTTGGTGGAGAGAAATTGTTTAATATTTTCCATAAAGCAGCGAACTAAGAAATTTTGTTTTTTAGGAATGTCAGGAGATCTTCAATTTTTATTCTCTCCTGAGATGCTGTGTCACGATCTCTAACCGTCACAGCCCCATCAGTTAGTGTATCAAAATCCACAGTAATGCAAAAGGGTGTTCCTATTTCATCTTGGCTAGCATAGCGTTTTCCGATATTTCCCCGGGCATCCCAAGCGGCTGGCATTTGTTTTTTAATCATTTTGTAAACCTCTTGGGCTTTATCCATTAATTCCGGTTTGTTATGAAGGAGCGGGAAAACTGCGGCTTTAAATGGGGTTATTTTTGGTGAAAGTTTTAAGAATATCCGGCCTTCTTCTTCGCGATAAGCGTCGACTAAAGTCATTAAGAATAATCTGTTAATTCCAACTGCAGGCTCAATAACATGAGGAACTATTTTTTTGCCTGTTTCAGAATCAACCACAACTAGTTCTTTGCCTGAGTGTTTTGTGTGTTGCGTTAAATCATAATCTGCTCGGTAAGCCAATCCCCAAAGTTCTTTAAATCCAAACGGGAAATTATATTCCATATCTTCGGTTCTCTTACTATAGAAGGAGCGTTCTTCATCGGTATGAGGCCTCCATCTTAAATTTTCTGCACTGACACCAAGTTTGTCGGTAGCAAATTCCCACATATCGTCTTTCCAGGTGTTAAAAAGTTTTTCCCAATCTTCTTTTTCTGGATCAAAGAAGTATTCGATTTCACCTTGTTCAAATTCGATAGTTCTGAAGATGGAGTTACCCGGAGTTATTTCGTTTCTAAAGCTTTTTCCAAGTTGGGCGACACCAAAAGGCATTTTGACTCTGGTGGAATCGAGAACATTTTTAAAATTAATGAAAATGCTTTGTGCTGTTTCTCCTCTTAAATAAGCGAGCGATTGATCCCCTTCTAATATTCCGAGTTTGACTGGAAAAAGGAGATTGAATTTTCGGACATCAGTCCAATTATCAGGTGTGGTGCCACATTTTGGGCAAAGAACTGGCACAAGATCAATTATGAATTTTAACTCAGTTACGTTAAGCCCTTCTACTTTTTGCGTCTTTATGGACTTTTTTATTTTTTCAAAATCGACGTTAATCTTATCTTCAAAACCAACATGAATATTATTTGCGAGTATTTCCAATTTGCTTTCATTATGCTCCAGCCAGTCTTCAATTAAATGGTCAGCTCTCATTCTGGCTTGGCAGTTTTTGCAGTCGATCATGGCATCTGAGAATCCGGCAGTGTGGCCGGAAGCATCCCAAACTTTATGTGAGGAAATTATGCTGGCATCAATTCCAACTATATCTTCGCGCTGCTGAACAAAAAATTCCCACCAAATATTACGGATGTTGCGGAGCAATTCGGCACCCATTGGTCCGTAATCGTAAGTGTTGGCAAGACCGCCGTAGATTTCTGATCCTGGGTAGATGAAGCCGCGTCTTTTTGAGAGAGCGACTATTTTTTCCATTAAGTTAGATTTGTCTTCCATAATATTTTTTCCTTGCCATCCTTTCGTTTAGTCATTCCGACCGAAGTGGAGGAATCCGTTTGTATTTCTACAGATCCTTCGGCTTCGCTCAGGATGACATTTCTTTGCAATGTAATAATGAAGCAATTGAACAATAATTACCTCTTCAACTGTTTCATTACGTCTGAGCTTTTTAGTTTTGACTCAAGTATTTGCTCAATATAATAACGTAAAATACGCTCTAAAGCCACAACCTGCTCGGAAGCTACATCCATTTCTTCGATCCTGGAGAAGGAGGCCTGATTTAAAATATTGATTAAATCTTTAGTCGATTCATTCATTCCCGGCATAGCGCGAGTGGAGAAAAACCCGAGAAGACTTAGGATTTTGATTTCAAAAGCTCTTAAAATTATTTGACGGGGATTGCTTTCAAGTTTTCTTAGAGTGACAACAATTAAATCATAAGCTCTGGAATTAGGATCGTCTTCGGCAAGTAATTTATTAGTGAGTTCTAAAACATGAAAGGCGGCGGTGGAGACTGCCAGGTTTGATTTAATTCTGGGGAAAGTTTCAATACTTTCGGCCTCGGTTAAGGTATAGCCTTTGGCTTTAAATAGGCCAAGCTTCACTAAATTAAGAAGTTCAACGTTTCCGGCGCGGCGCGAAGTTATTCTTCTAACACCTCTGGCGATGATGGAGATTTTGCCTAAATGCTTAGTCAGGATTGTTATCATCCTGTCGGCTTCACCAAAGTTTGAGCGTTTTAAAATAAGGGCTTCTACAGTTATGGAAGGCACTTTTGAAGTTTAATCTTTTAAAATCTGAAAGTAAATTTCTCACCAGGCTGACGCAAACATATAAACAATAAGTGCCAGGAATAGTGAGATGTATATTAGCCGCCAGATTGCCCGAGGTTTCCACTCAAAGGTTTTATTATATTTTTGGCTTTTACTATCCTGCTTAAGAAGCACCGATAAACCTAGGCTCAAAACAGAAAATACACTACCCAATATTAAGACTATTATCCCTTCATAAAATTCTGCAGTCGTTGAATTAAATATTAGTCTGTAAAGCCCGAAGAATAATATTATTAGGCCAGCAGCAAAAATAACTTTCGAGATCCTTTGAAGCGAGATGGTGATACTTCCTACAGTTCTATATAACTTCATAGAGACAGTTTCAATTGCTTATCAGTATCCAAATTAAATTTTTCTTTTGTATTTCCGTTTACTTTTATTTCGTATTCAAAATCTTTTGTTCCTGGTTGTTTTTGGATTAATAAATCATATTGATTGCCGGTGAAAGGCTCTGGGAGTTCGTATTCGAAGATTAGCTGGCGGGAGTTCGCTGGGCGGACCTGGATGAAGGCTTCGAAGACTGTTTTGTCTAGGTCTTCAATAGTGGTAACTGCTGATTCTGAACCTTTTGAAGAAACGAGCTTTGAGCCTTTAGGAGCGTAGAGCCTGACATAGGTTCTATTTATACCGTTTAACCAGCGGTCGTAGATTTGGGGATTATTATAGTTAATGTCGGCTTTATGGGTGACTTTACCGGAATCATCTATATTTATATCCAGTTTGACTGATTGTTGAACATAAAGATTTGTTTTGCCGCCGGCGAAGTTCGCATCGTTTATCATGAAATAGTCGTATGTGTAAGGCTTAACATCGCCTGTCCAATCAAGCTTTGTTAGGGCTGTCTGGAGAGGTTGATCTTTCATATAAAACATTAAGTGCTTGCCTTCGGCCAATTTAACGCCGGCATTTATAAATTCGGGCAGTTTGTCGGTGGCTGCGCCTAATGAACGGGCGAGGATTTGCTGCATTAGTGTGCCGAGAATTGCTTTACGATCTTCCTGGCCTTTTTCAATAATTTGGGCGTAGGCTTCGAGTTCATAAATGACGTTTGGACAATTACATCGGGGATCGTTGTCGGCAGAATAAGTTGTACCGAAAACTTCAATCGGGCCGGTGATTTTTATTAATTCTTCAACGACGTGGGTGTCGATTAAAATTATGCCGTCCCAAGGAGTGCCTTCACCCAACATGTTGTACATTTTTTCAAATTGAGTCATTGAAGTTGGAACATCGGGGGATATATTGGAATCGCGCATACTCCAGGCGGTTCTAACCCGGCCGTCGGCTTCAGGAAGATATTTAACTAAGGGTGCCGGTGGTGTTAATGGACAAATCTTGCTTTTACAGACATTAAGGAGTTTTTCATCGAGGCGATAGATATCATCGGATTCAGAAGATGTTAAGCGGCCCTTATCTAAAGTTAAATAGGCATAAGCGGTTAAGAAACCACCGGTTGGCCTTAATTCTTTATCGTTTTGGAAAAGCAGAAGGTAAGTTTTTTTAGAAGGTTCACCTAGGGCAGAAGGCGCAAGCATTAAAGCATCTTTGGCTTCAGTAATTGCATAATGGGCTCCTGTAATAAAATTCTTGCCGGTTTCAACCTGACTTCTTAAGCGATATCGGCCGAAAGTTTCAGGGTATTTATTAACGTCTATAGAGGCTACTTCATCAGCGGCCTGCTTTAATTGGGGCTCAACCTGATCAATATGCGGCAGGGTTTTATCAAGGATTTTAACGAATTGAGCAATTTTGTCTTGGCCTGGGGTTGGGGTGCCATTTAAACCTATTTCGTCTTTATAAGGGTCGAGACTATTTACTAACACTTCAGCAGCCTGAAGTTCATAACCGGCAGCTTTAGAGAAATGAACAGCGTCCGCATAGAAACTGCCGACAAAAGGAATAATCCGCACCCAAATAAGGAAGTTGAGAGAGGTGTTAAGAGAACTATCACCAGCTTTGATCTCAGCCAAACCTTTTTTGATTCCATCAAGATCATTATTTTTAACGGATTCCTGCATTTGACGGGCTCCGGCAATCATTCTTTTACCTGAGGAATAAACGCCCCGAACAGGAAAATAGATTAGGGAAAGAACAATGAGAATCAGAGCGATGATTTTGATCATGCGTTTTTTAAAGTTACTTTTACTCTTAGTATAGATTTTATCAGATTTTTCTAATTTCTTATTTAAGTTTACAAAGGCCAAGCAGATAACCTTCCTTCCTTAACCCAGATGGGTCAAATTATTGTATAAAAGATGAGACAGCTTTTGCAAATTTAGACCGCTCCCCTGCCAAATAAAACTGCTGGAATTGTTTTGGCAATTAGATAAATATCGTAAAGAACTGAGCGTCTTTGAACATATTGAGCATCCATTTCAACGCGTTTGTCAAAATTGATTTCACTTCTGCCTGAGACCTGCCAGACACCAGTTAGTCCAGGTTTGCTGGAAAGAATAACTTTAACGAAATCGCGGGATTTGGGGTATTTTTTTTGCTGCTCCTCAAGCTCGAATGGATAATAGGCACGAGGGCCAACTACACTCATTTCACCGCGGATGATATTAAAGAATTGAGGGAATTCGTCAATTGAGAATTTGCGGATAAATTTGCCGACACTTGTAACTCGGGGATCATTATGAAGTTTATAACTGTTTTTCTTATATTCTTTTAAAAGCTCGGGATTTTTTTGAAGCATGTCCTGGGCACCGACGACCATTGATCGGAATTTATACATTTTGAAGAGCTTGCCGTTTTTACCAACGCGCATAGGGGTATCTGCCATAACAGGGCCGCGGGAATTGAGTTTAATAGCTATGGCAACTGCTAAAAGTAGCGGTGAGAAGATAATTAATCCGGTGAGTCCTCCTAAAAGGTCCATCCCGCGTTTCACAAAGTCGTATATCATACCTTGGATATTATACAAACTAACTCAGGTATAAGCCAATTTTATTGCTTAGATGAGAAGCCGGCAATGAGATTCAGAAGCCGCTGTTTGAATTTTTCTCTGGAAAATTTTTGGGCGTTTTGGAAGCAATCAGCGGGATTTATTTTAAGACTTTCAAAAATATCGATTGCCTTATTCAGACTGTCAGCAGATTGTTCCGGGAAGAAATTGCCGGTTTTTCCAGGAATAATTGTTTCAAGAGCGCCTCCTGCGCTATAGGCAATAACTCCTTTACCTAAAGATTGAGCCTCAATAGAAGTCATGCCGAAATCTTCTTCGGCGGTAATAATTAAACCTTTGCAGCCGGCTATAAGATTCTCGAGCAGAGGATCTGAAACACGGGATAAGAATTTGATATTCGAAGAGGCATTGTTTCTTAAATTATTTAGCTCAGGACCGGAGCCAACTATTGTTAAGTTCTTACCATTTAGGTTAAAAGCTTTCACCGCGGTATTAACATTTTTATATTTATTTAGACGGCTGATCAATAAGTAATAACCGCCATTAAAAGCTTTTTGAGGATTTAATTTTTCGGTATCGACAAACGGATAGAGCACTTTTGATTCAACACCATAAGTATTTCTTAGTCTTGTTTGACAGTTTTCAGATCCGGCAATCCAATAATCGACTCTTTTGGAAGAAATATAGTCAAAGTTTTTTAAATAATTTATGAGAGGCTTAAGAAATTTGTTGGTTTTTTGATTGCTATAGTTCCATAAAAATCTAGGAGGGGTATGAATGTAGCAGATATGAGTTGTTTCAGGTTTAGTTATAACTGATTTGGCGAAACGGGTGGTTTGAGAGATTATTAAATCAAAATCTGTAAAATCAAATTGCTCAAAAGCGATTGGATATAAAGGCATGAGCGGTTTATAAAGCGTTTTCAAGAAAGGCAGTTTTTGCAGGAAAGAGGTGATTATTTTTTTGTTTTGGAAATTCTTTTTGATAAATGGATTTTTAAAATCTGCAATCGCTGTGTAAATAGGAGCTTCTGGGAAAATGTTTGAGATTTCAGCCAGAACCTTCTCAGCTCCTCCCCACTGAATCAGGTCATCATGAATCAAAGCTATTTTCATGGTAATATTATGGCACAAACATGAGCGACTATCATATTCCGGTAATGCCAAAAGAATCGATTGAATTTCTGAATATTAAGAATGGCGAATGGTATATTGATTGTAATTTAGGCGGAGGCGGACACACAGAATTAATTTTAAAAGCTGGTGGAAATGTTTTAGGGATCGACCTTGATCCTGATGCGATTTGGGAAGTTAGAAAAAGACTAAAAAATTATATAGACGAAGGCAGATTAATACTGACTCAGACTAATTTTGTGAATATTGGAGAGGCAGTTAAAAATAAGAATATTACAAAAGTTTCAGGGGTGTTATTTGATTTAGGAGTATCGACACATCAACTAGAGGAAGCAGAAAGAGGATTTAGTTTTAATGCAGATGCGCCCCTTGATATGAGAATGGATAGAACCCAAGGGGTTTCAGCTAAGGATTTAGTTAATGGACTCTACGTTAAAGAGTTAGAGGAATTATTTTTGAAATTAGGTGAGGAGAATTGGAGTAAGCCAATTGCTAAGAAAATTGTCGAATACCGCGAGAAAAAATTAATTGAAACGACCAATGAGTTGGCACAGATTATTTTATCTGTTCGAAGGAGATCGCCTAATGACAGAACACATCCGGCGACCAGGATTTTTCAGGCTTTAAGAATTGCTGTTAATGACGAATTAAATTCTTTAAGAGATGCGCTACCTGCAGCGTTTGAAATATTAGCACCGGCAGGCCGAATTGTGGTTATAAGTTTTCATTCTCTAGAGGACCGAATTGTTAAAAATTATTTTAGAGATTTGGATGAAAAAAAGCTGGTTGAAGTTATAACTCCCAAACCAATTGAGACTTCTGAGGAAGAGTCGATTGAGAATCCGAGGTCTAGAAGTGCGAAATTAAGAACAATAGTCAAAATTCGAAGTTGAATTTTATTTAATATTTGATTTATGAGATTTCCAGATAAGTTAGTCCAGCGAGTTGACAAATTTAAGAGAGTCTTGAGTTCAACTGATTTGAATGAAATGGCTGTCCGTTGTAAATTAGATACCGGAGGATGGCCTTATAGATTACTTGACATTGCTCAGTCTTCGACGCACGCGCCACATGAGGCAGTAGCTCCAATTCTTACGTCAATATTAACTGCAGTTTATTTTGCAACAATACCGCATAGACCAGCATCAAAAGAGGCTGTCAAGCGATCAATTGTGACTCATAAATTTTGAGAGTCTGTTGAGTTAACTTTTTCCAACTAAAATCTGCAACTCTTTTTGTACCTTTTTCAATTAGCTTATTCTTTAACTTTGAGTTTGTTAATAAATCGGTCATTTTTTTAGAAATATCATCAGTGCTTTTTGGATCAAAATAGAGAGCTGCGTCTCCCCCAACCTCTTTTAAGGCTCCGATGTCTGAGCAAACTACCGGACAACCATTTGCGAAGGATTCTAAAACTGGGATTCCAAAACCTTCTTCGAAGGAAGGCATGACAAACATTTCAGCATTAGAAAATAGTGTGACTAAAGAATCGTCAGTTACATAGCCCGGGTAAATAATATCGGGATCATTAAATTCGGCTTTAACTTTCTTCCAAAAATAATGATCACCGCCGGCGAGAACAAGACTCAGAGTATCAAAGGTACCAAGAGTACCAGAAGCATCAAAAGCCTTTTCATCATTCCCCGCAATACCTTTGGTACTTTTGATAGTTCTGAAAGCTTTAATCAGACCTTCAACATTTTTGTGAGGATGAGCGTTACCAACATAAAATATGTAGGGTTTTTTGACATTAATTTTTTCGAGAATTTTTAATTGAAGATTTTTAGATTGCTTCCTTTTTATAGTCAGAATTTTTTCATCAACTCCCTCGTGGGTCACTTGTATTTTCCCTGATTCTATATCCCATTCATTGTTAAGCTGTGATTTAACAGACTCAGAAGGAACAATAATTTTCTGCGACTCTTTAACGGCATAATCAAAAACTTTTCGATAGCCAAACTGTTTTATTTTGTATGTTAATGGATCAAGAGTTGTCGCCCGTTTCATAGCGAAATGCTGATGGATTAGGTCGTGAATTGTGACGATGAATTTTCCTTTGTAGAGAATCGGGACATTAAAATGAGGAAAATGCGTTAAATCTAGATTTAGTTTTTTTAAGATTTGGGGCAATTTTATTTGTTCGGTTGCAGAATACCAACCAAAATCAGCTTCTATATTGGTGAAGTTTTCACCCCAATTAAAACGGGTTAAATCATTTTTCTTGAGGAGAATAAAATAAGAATTTTCTTTATCCAGAAGGGCCAGGTTTTGGAGTAGATTACGAATATATCTACCTATGCCTGATTCGTTTATAAGTCGGCCGTCTATACAGATTCTCATACTGTGGTTTTTATTCTAGCTATTCCCCACTTTAAGTAAATACCCAAGTAAACTAACCAACTAATAAAAAATGGATATTTATTCTTATAGTGTTTGTCATAGAAAAGGATCATTGCCTGGTAAAAAGAATCTCTGGCTTTTTGCTTTGTTTTGGAATCAGCTGAAGATAATTCTTGAGAATGCTTTTTTAAACCTGAGGAGATTCCTTTATTATGAATAATTTTTACTTCGGGATCATATAGAATTTTGTAACCTAGGTTTTTAATTCTTAAAGAAAGATCTATGTCTTCGCCATAAAGAAAAAATCTTTCATCTAAGTAGCCAACTTGATCAAGAATGGATTTCTTTGTTAAGAAAAAAGCGCCGGTTATTGAATCGACTTCGTGGATTTGGCCTGACATTTTGTCAGTTAGATGGTAGAGCGAGTCATCGCCGAATACATAAAGCAGCGATGCCCAAGGAGTAGGAAAACCACGATGAGCCGTTAAATCAATTTTGCCGTTTGAAAGAATAATTTTTGGAGTTATTGCTCCTGTTTTTTCATCGCTGTCAAAAGCTGCAAGAGTTTTTGTGATGACACCTTTTTCAAGAATACAATCAGGATTTAAAAGTAAAACATAATCTGTTTTTATGGATTTTAAAGTTGGGTTATAGCCTTTCGAGAAACCAACGTTGTCAGTATTTTTTACGAATTTTACTTCTTTAAATTTAGACTGGGCATTGGGTAAGCTATCGTCGGAAGAGTTGTTATCTATAACTATTGTTGAGATATTTGCTTCGCTTTCGATAGTTTTAATCGACTCAAGACATTTAGATAAATACTCTCCTGAATTGAAATTTAATATTACGATAGTTAAATTTTTCATGATTTAGAGTGAACGACCTCTTCGTAGACATTAGATAATTTTTTGGCGATAGAAGAATAGGCATATTTTTCTTCAACTAGTTTGCGGGCATTCTCAGCAATTTTTTCATACAATTTTTTATCAGTTAAAACTTTGACTGCCATGTCGGCTAAGTCTTGGTCATCTTTGGCGACAACAATTGCTTCAAGATTTTTAGCATCTATTCCCTCACTGCCTATTTCGGTTGTCACAACAGGCATTTTGGAAGCCATTGCAGCTAAAATTTTCAAACGAGTTCCCCCAGGACCATAAAGAGGGGCGACCATTATTCCATTTTCCTGATAAGCTTTTTTGACAGAGGCGATATCGTCAACAGCAAAATCTTTTAACTCAACATGGTCACTTTTTAAATCAGATATTTTACTGGTGTTTTGTCCGGCGATTATTAATTTACAGTCAGGTATTTTTTCTAGAATTTTTGGAAAAATATCTTTGCATAAAATCCGAGCGGCTTCGATATTTTGGAGCCAAGCATAATTCCCCATAAACAAAATGGTTTTTTTGTAATGTAATTTCACATCAGCAATTAAATCCTCACCGACCCCATTTGGGACAACAGTCACTTTTAGGCCGTGAACAAGATTTTTCATTATAGAAGCATCTCGCTCAGAGACGGCAACGACTCTAGCTGCTTTCTTCCAAAAATAAGTTTCCCAAAAACGAATTTTCATTACGTCAATTAATAAAAGCGGTCTTAAAAACGGGATGCGAAAATTATTTACATAATGCCTGTAGACTTGATATTCGATGGTTTGATCGACCAAGACTGTTGGAATATCTGTTTTAGGAATATGAGGTGAAACATAGAAAGTTTCAGCATGAATTAAATCAAATTTTTCACTTTTAATAATACTTTCAAGAGCGGTTTTTTGCTCTTTTGAAAAATTTCGAATAACTAAAAACGGAAAGGCTGAAAAACCGGTGTTGAAAATATTAGAAATAGTCCAGGGTTTTTTTGCTCTTTTGAAAACATGAATATTTTTACAAAAAGGTTTTAGACCATTAATATATTTTTCTTCAGAATCAAATTTAATCAAGGAGCACAATGTTATTTCGTGATACTTAGAGAGCTGCTTAATCAGATTGTATGAGCGGATTTGTCCACCGGACGAAGGAGGATAAGGAAGATAAGGAGTCAACATCAAAATTTTCATAGTTAGTTAGAGGGTTCTGTTTCTCCTAAATCAACGAAATTAGGGTTTCTATTTTTTAGATCAATAATTATATATTCGGGGTCCTCGATAAGAGTCTTATACTTGTTCATTAGCCAGGCTGTTTTAGTGTCTTTTGATGTTGAAACATAATAATTGGTGTCATAAAGTCTCATCATTTCTTCAACTGACATGATGACAAAACTAAAACCGTTTCTGTTTATTTGATAAAGAAAAGCACTGTCTCCTTGATAAGGAGCTACTACAATGGCATCTTTTGGTAGAATCTCATCAGCTTTTTGGCCGGCTTTAACAATTGACCAATTATTTACCTGATATAAACCTTTAATTTCGTTCCAGGTTAAATAGTAAGTTATAAGAATTAAAAAGATTGCTAAAGGAATGGTAATTATTCGCGGCAGAAATAACGGGATGCCCTGGAATAATAGCCAGACACCGCGAGCCAGGAAAATAGATAAAGCTGGCATTAATAAGTACTGATAGTAATCGTGCTGGACATTACCGGTGGCAAAAACTAACAAATAAGCAAAAGAAGAAAGAGTTAATAGATGAAGAAGATAGTTGGTTTTATTCAAAGGTTTTACAATTAAGCCGAGAAAGAACAAGGCTCCTCCAGCAATCGAGAGAATTTCGCGGCCCATTCGGTCTCCTATAATCCACCTAAAGAATGCCGGTCTAAAACGAATACCATTACCGTTTAACAACCAGCCGGAGGCGGGAATTCCTTCAGGAAAATTGGCAATCCAAAATCTCCAAAGAATAAATGGGATTAATGCCGGGATAAAAAATAAAAAGTATCTTTTAGGAGGGAATTTAAAACCTTCTTTTAGGTAGTACGAGTAGCCAAGCGGCAGGAGAAAAAAGACAGCCATTGGTTTGGTTAAAAAGGCACAAGCTGTAAAGAAGATTCCCCAAAGCATGAGAGATTTTTTGTTCTCAAAAATCCAGCGATCGAGGAAGTAGAACATGCCAAGGGAAAAGAAAACGAGACTTGGCTCAGGTAAAATCACCCGGCTAAAATAAATTCCAAAAGGCAAAGTTAGGAAAACAAATGATGAAAGTAAGGCGTGAGCTGTTGAGGAGTATCTCTTAACTATTAAATATAGAAATACTGCTGAACCAAGAGAGAAAATTATTGAAACCAAACGGGCTAGTTCTTCATCGACACCCTGATTTAGAAAATAGGTTAAAGCTACCAGCGATGGATAAATTGGGAATTCGACAAATCGGTATCTTTCAAGATTAGGAACCCGCTTTAATTCAGAGATAAGAGACATGTCGTCCCCGCGAGGAAAGAAAGGATTATAACCTTCGTCATAAAAATTTCTGGCAACAGCGGCAGTGTCAGCTTGTCTCCAGGAATGCCAATCAGCAACTGGATTGTCGATTTTATATAGCCTTAGAGTAAATCCAATGATAAGGATTAGTAATAAATAGAATAGCGGATTTTTTAAATAGTTACTTACTGTCTTCATAATTTCCGGAAATTGCCCAAGCAATACCTAGTGTCATCCAAAAGATAATAGCAATTTTTGAGGCTTCAAGTATATCAATGAATGTGGCAGTACCTAGGATAACGGCTATCATACAAAGCGATGAGATAACAAAATACTTATCAAAGCCATCTAATTTATAGAGTGATTTTATAAATCTCTTAATGAGAACAAAGAAGATTAGGATTAAGCTTAGAGAACCTAAAATGCCAGTTTCGCCTAGAGCCCTAAGATAATCGTTGTCAGTAGCTATAGTTATAGAGGAGTACCCAGTTCCAAGTAGTGGATTTTTCTCGAAAGCGCGAATTGCCCGTGGCCACTCGACATCATAACGGATATTGAAAGAGCGATAAACTCCAAGCTCGGTTATATTTGTTGGCTCGCCAGGTGCAATATCGGCAGGAAATGGTTTGTCCCAGGCAGATTTGGTGCTTGGGGTGGCATCAGCTAACTCTGCTGAGAGAGTTGCCAGTTGAGCAGCTCTACTTGCGTTTTTAACCTGTTCTGCCATGCTAACCATAGGAGTGAACTGGTTAGTCCCCTCTCCCACAGGAGGTTCGTATTTTGGACCGCCACCCCCTAGAAAATTGACAGTGAATGTGGCTACGAGCCGGTATCTTAGTTGAGGAATTGCAGCAATAGCACCTAACGTGGCAATGATAAGTAAGATGATAAGCAACTTCTTTTTGAGGAGCAGGAAGGAAAGTCCAATGCCTCCAATCGCGGCTACAAATGAAACGCGGGCAGCAGTGTAGCCTAAAAGTGCAAAACCTATTAATGAGGCTGCTGCAATGAGAGCTTTCTTCCAGAGACTTTTATAAAAGAAAAACATTGTTGAAGCGAAAACTAGAACTATCGAGAGATATGCGGCTAAATCATAATGTCCGGCGAATGTGGAATTAGGTCGGGCACCCGGAGTTAATGTCAGAATCTGGCCTTTGGAGAATTCACGATTAGTGGTTGAGATGACAGGGAATTCTAAATAGATTTGGCCGAAACCGTATAAAGTAACGAGTATTGAGGTGATTAACATACCGTACAAGAAAATTTTGGCTTGTTTAGCATTCTGGATGGTGGTGGCTGCTACTAAAAACGGCAGCATATACTCCACTCTTCTGATTAGATGAAGAATACCTAAGTTTGGCTCAACGGTTTTGGTTAGAGTAATTGCTGAGATAACCGAGACCAGACCTATGAACCAAAACAGGAGCAAGGACTTGGTTATCGTCATGCTAAGAATTTTTTTAGCTCTTTTGAAGTTAACTAGTCCCCAAAGAATAACCAGTGCCAGAAGCATGAAATCTTCAAGACGGATAGCTACATAGGTGCCTGCGACCTCGGCAAGAGGGAATTTGGGATATAACGGGATAAAAATTGAGAGGGCGATAACTCCTAGGAAAATCCAATTATTTAATTTAGTTAAGTAATTTTTCATATATATTCAACCCCTGTGGCATTTTATCTAAAGACTAAATAAGACTTTAGTGTAAGTACCAGAATAATCTAATTTGCCTAAAACCGCAAAACTTATGATTCTAAGTACTATCGCAAGACGAACAAGTAAACCAACATAGATACCGTAAAGGGTGCCGAAGTTTTTATAACTAAATTTAATTAATCCCCGCATTTCACCTTTCCACTGATTTAATCGAGGGTTTTTGGAGCTGGCACCACTAAGATGAGTTGTTTGAGTGTTTGGATTTATAGCTACTCTGTAGCCTGATTTTAAAGCTTTATAACATAATTCAACATCTTCAAAATACATGAAGTAATCTTCATTAAAATAGTTAACTTTCTCTAGGACCTCTTTTCTTACCATCATAAAAGCACCGCTGACCCAAATCATCTGATTAGAAGCAGAGCTTGAAATTTTAGCTTCGCTCAAATTATAGAAATCTTGATCATTTCTGTGGAAACTGGGGATGCCGGGTTTGTCGAAATTGAACAGCCAGGATAATAGAGAGATTCCATAAGGAAAATTCCCACCATTGGAGGTTAGGTTGCCTTTGGAATCGAGGACTTTGGAGCTGGCTATTCCGACTTCAGGGTTTGACTGCATGAAATGGAGCATTTTAGATAAAGAATCGTTTTCCAGACGAGTATCGGGGTTGAGAATTAAGATTAGCGGAGATTCTATTTTTTTTAGAAGTATGTTTTGACCCTTAGCAAAGCCGGTATTTTCTTTGGATTCTGAAAGATGCACTTTAGGGAAGTTTTTCTTAATCATCTCAACAGAATCATCTTCTGAATTATTATCTAAAACCCAAATTTCAGTTTTGACTTCTTTTTGAGCTGACAAATTTTCGAGGAGTTTTTTCAGTAAAGATGAGGTGTTATAGGAAACAATACTTACTGCAATCATTTTTCAGTAACTGCCTTTTTAGTGAGCTTATACAGGAGGATCATCGATATCCAAATAAGAATATAAACTATTAACCTGGAGGGAATGGAGGAACTGTAATAACGAATGGTGGTTTTGGAGTCGTAAAACCTAATTTCATTGGGGAACATTCTGGTTGCACCTTCGCGCCAAGGCTTGCCCTGTTCATCAAAAGGTTCGAATCCATTTACAAAGATTGCATCTCTAAGAGGGTATGAGAATTGTTCAAGATAAGTGCTTTGCTGCTGATCTCTAATGTGTGTAAATGCTTCCTCAGGCGGATGGTTTGAGCTCAAAGGCGGGAGGGTTAGACCAAAAATATTTAGATAACTAAAATGATTTTTGTAATAATCGACAACATAGGGTCTTCTGAAATCTGAGAAATAAGCCGCATTATCGGGATTTTCCCAAGTATCACCCGGTTCATCAGACCGCATAGAATCTGGAAGTGGAGGAAAATCGTTGATTGAGGATGGACCTGGCCAAAGTAGATATATTAAGCCAAGTAAAAACAATAAAGTAAGCGCGGATTTTGTTTTCATATTACTGAAATAATCTTGATCTGCCTAAAACATAGTTGGGGGTCTTATTCTTACGCTCGCCAATAACTTTGGCGGGAACGCCGCCGGCAATTTCAAAATCAGCGATATCTTTAGTGACGACTGCTCCAGCAGCTATCACTGCGCCTTTACCTATTTTTACTCCGGGTAAAATTATTGCCCGGGGGCCAATAAAAACATAATCCCCTATCATAACCGGGGCATTTATGGGTTTAAAATCTTCGGAATTAATATCATGCTCGGAGTTATAAATTAAAACATCTGAGGCAATATCAACGTGATTGCCGATTTTTAAAGTGTCCCGTCCATCAAGAAAAGCATTCTGACCAATGATAGTTCCAGCTCCAATTTCTATTTTTGTAGGGTCGAAGAATTGAAGTCCCATATGAATATGAGATTTTTTGCCTATTTTCACTCCATCTAATTTATAGATAAGAATACGGAGGGTGTGGAACGGTATCCAGCCTGCAAGTCTTAGGAAGAAGAGTTCGAGGTCGATAAAGTAACTGGCGAAGCGGTTAAATATTTTTCCAATGGCAGAAATTACTGATAATTTTTTACCCATTTTGTCTTTAAAACCAAAGCCTGAGGAGTCTAAATAGATGTGCTCTAAGTAAAACATGAGTTTATTATACAGGGTAGGATTGATTCATTGCTACATTGTTTTATGGCTAATTTTAAATCAATCTAAGCCAATTCTAAGACTTTAATTACTTTTTCAGCCATAGTTTGCCAGGAGAATTTTTTTGCCTGAATTAAAGCATGTTTAGCAAATTTATTATGGAGTTTTTTATCGGTAACTATTAATCGAATAGCCTGCTCAATTTGAGTTTCAGAAAGAGGATTCACTAAGAGCCCGGCTTCTCCGACCACTTCAGGCAAGGAGGAAACATTTGAGGTTATGACCGGAATGCCACAAGCCATAGCTTCGACAACCGGAATTCCAAAACCCTCCCAAAGAGAAGGAAGAACGAAAGCTTTGGAGCCCGAAATTAAGTACGGCAGTTCGGGGGTTGGGACAAAGTCGGTAAAAATAATTTTATCTTCTATGTTAAGTTTTTTTGGCTCTTCAAGGATCTCTTCATTCATCCAACCTTTTTTGCCTTTGCCTTTAATTTTTCCGACTATTACAAGTTTCAAATTGTCGATTTTTCTCATTGCGCGGATAAGCCGAAGGATATTCTTGCGGGGCTGAATTGTGCCAATATATATAATGTAGTCGCCGGAAATTTGATAATTTAATAAAACCTTTTGGATTAATTCTGGATTATCGACCGGCTTAAATAGTTGGTTGTCATATCCTGGGTAGGCGACTGTAATGTTTTTTTCAGGTACTTTAGGATAAAAATTTTGAATATCATTTTTAGAAGATTCGGAGATAGTTATTATTGAGGAAGCATTTTCAGCGGAGTATTTGGTCCAATTTGTTAATTTATATAATTCTTTCTTTTCAAACATTTGAGGGAATCTGAGGAAAGATAAATCAAAAATTACCGGGACCATTTTGGCTTTTATAAAACGGGGTACGTAATGAGTGGGTGAAAATATGACATCAGGTTTTACTTTTGCTAAATGATAATAGGCCGGAATTATTATTCTGGTCCAGAGTTTTGAGGGTTTAAGTATTTTGTATTGCCAGTTCTTACGGGGTTTTGGGAGATCAGGAAAAGGCTTTGCTGGAAGAAGAATTGTGTAGTTATTTTCAAGATCCAATTCATATATATTTTTTAGAAGTTCAAAAGCAACCTGAGAACTTCCTAATCTTTGAGGGACATTTGCTTCATAACCATCAATCCAGATATTCTTTTTCATAAATTTACTTCTAATTAGTCGATTTCGAAATGAAAGAATCTAAGCTTATCTTTTTGGTGATCCCCCAAACTATTATACTTTTCATTTAAAACCCAAAGCGGGGTTTTGGAGCCATCTCTAATCATTTGGTGATAGTTTTCACCTGCATAATTGTAAACATATTTTTCATCGCAATCACAATAGAAAAATGTAGGAGGATTGTTTTTAAATTTCTCAACAACCAAATCATTTAACTCCCAAACTAAACTCATCCAACCATAAAAATTAACCATTTTATTATTGTTTCTTATGTCCCCTTGGTAATAGAGCAGCCAGGCATCAGGGACAACGAATAAAGTATCACCTTCATTTTTCATACCTTTTATTGCTTCACCAAAAGCATACATTTGAGAATACTGAACATAATAATCATGATCTTTATCATTCTTTTGAAATAAAGTTTTTGATGAATAGAGAGAAAGGATGAGGGCAAAAAAGAGAATAAACATTAAGAAGGTCTTTATGGTTTTCGATTTCAGAGTTTCAACTAATTCAGTAAAAAAGTAAAAACTAATTAGGAGAAAAAGACCATACCAAATAATTAGATGGAAGCCGGAATAGTATTCCAGCCCAGGGGTGAAGTAACGGATATTGGAAAGGGTAAGTAAAGTTAAAGCTGCAAAAAGAAGCCGGAAGTTTTTTATTCTAATTAAGTAGCCGATTGAGATTATAAAAAAGAGTGCTGATACTTTGAGAATAAAACCTGAACTTTGGAGTGAGGCCGAATTAAGAAGAGCCGTTATAGGTGAGAAGAATGATTTTACAATTGAAATTGGCAGGCGCTCTTCCCCACTTTGAGGGATGTAGTATTTAAAATTTATATAAAACACATTATGAAAATAATAGTAGATATCGATAAATGGCAGACAAATTAGGATAGGAACTAGAGCTGAAATTACAATATATCCTATTTGTTTAAAGGATGGCTTTTTAAACCAATACAGAAATAATAGATAGCCTGCCAGGAAAGGCCAAATTGGAGCAAGAAGCAGTGCGCTTAAGCTGATGAGTAAGCCTGCTAGAAGATATTCATAATTTGAGTAACTAGTTTTTTTTACAAAAAGAAAGAGAGTTAGATAAAGAACCGGATAGATAGCTAGTGATTCGGATAGAAATAATTGTCCGAGGATAAAGAATTTAGAGACTTCATAGATTAGGATTGGGATAATGACTTTTTCTTTGAATTTCCAAATAAGAATTGTGCACCAAAGAACTGACCAGGCAATCATAAATTCCCGATGTCTTTTGATGAGCATAAAGATGTTGTCGGGGTTTACTAAAAATTGATACCCAGCGCTGATGATATATCCCAGCGGCTGGTGATGAGAAAAAAGATCAGAGTATAATTTTTGACCCCCAAGTAAAAAGTTGCCAAGAATAAAATTATCTTCTTCGTCAACAAAGTGAAATGAGAAGATTTTATTTAGGTAAAGATAGTTAATGGCGAGCAGGGCTATAGTTCCTAAGATTAACCATTTATTTGCTAGAAGCCATTGTTTCGAGATAGTTAAGAATTTCATTTAAGCAGATCTTTATAGACTTGAGTTGTTTGTTGGGCGGTTTTTTGCCAGGTGAATTCTTTAGACCTGTCTATGCCAGAAGCAATGAGATTTTTTCTTAAATCTTTATCATTTACGATTTGGTTTAGAGTCTTTTTAATCTCATCAACATTTTGGGGATCTACAAGGAGTGCGGCTTTGCCGGCAATTTCCGGCATTGATGAGCAATTAGATGTAATAACAGGAGTTCCACAAGCCATTGATTCGAGAATTGGCAGTCCAAATCCTTCATATAGGCTGGGGTAAAGCAAAGCTTGAGCGCTGCTGTATAAAATTGGCAACTCCTCGTCATCTAAGACTGGTAAATCTTCAAAAGTTGTTACAAGATGATAATCTTTGGCGGACTGTTTAATTCTTTTTAAATTTTTCCTCTCCCCGACACCACCAATACTGAGAATAAAATTCTCCGGTAAGTTATATTTTTTCTTAAAATCAAATTGCTGTTTTTCGGATGCTGGTTTGAAATTTTCTGATACACCTTCGTAGATTACCTCGATTTGATCTGGTTTAAGCTTCGAGATTTCTAATAAATCTTTTTTGGTTGACTCAGAGACTGCTATAACCTTATCGACTTCTGATTCAACGAGCTTTAAACGAATTTTATTAACAGCGACTATTTTGGGATGTGACCATTCCGGATGAAGAAAAGGAATCAGATCGTGATAAGTGGTAACAGTTTTGGCTCTTGTGGGGGGCTGAACCCAATCTGATGAATGATATATATCGACATCGCCTATAAACTTTTCAATGCTCACAGTACGAATTCTGTTGAAGAAAACCTCAAATATGGTTGGCGGCAGGCGGAATCTTTTAACATTTCTTAATTCTCCTCGGTATGACTTTCGAAGTGCAGAGAAGAAAAATACCATATGAAGTTCTTTATCTTTTTGAAGTTCTTGGGCTAAGTTTTTGGTGTAGTTAGCTACGCCGCCGGGATGAATAATTTGGGAAATATCAAAGCCTATTTTCACTTATTCATTGTAGCAAAAATTTAGTTTTGTTTTGTGAGTTTGTATAAGGAGAAGTCGCCGAACGACTCAAGGACTGTGCTTTGTTCCGGCTGAAAAGATGAAATCTCCCAAAGAGATGTAGTTGTGGTTTGATAACCGGAGGGGGCTAAAACATAAAGAGTATCAGATAAAGGATAGTCCTCTACCCCATTAGGAGTCTTTTGATATTTATATTTTAGGAGATACCTTAGAGGATGAGCTCTGGAGTCAAAATCAAAAGTCGTTACTACATTAAAGTTTTGGGGATTATCTTTTGAGATTAGAGAGGAAGCCTCATCGAGGATGGAGTAATTGAATCCATTCACCATACCGATTGGTTTTGTAAAAGAGATATTCGAGGAGATTAGATTCATTAGAATTATTGTAAAAAGAAGCAGAAAAGATGCGAGTTTTGATTGTTTGTAGATTATATAAAGGCAATATCCAGCTAATATGGATAGCAAAGGCCAGAAGTGAAGAAAGTGATAGTAAGTTATGTGGCTTTGTCCGGGGTTTGATAATGTATCAAGCGAATATTGCCAAAGTGTTTTTAAATGATAGAAGTCGTGGGAAAGGTCGAAAATTATTGTGGGAATTAATGAAATTATTCCTCCGGATATAAAAAGTAGGATAGCATTTAATTTGTGGCGGGCGAAAAATATCATAATGAGAAAGATTAGTATTCCAGTAAAAAGATAAATATATTCAACGCCAAATGATAATCCGACTAATAAACCAAGAAGGAATTTTTCAAAGTTTTGGGACTTTCTAAGATAGATTCTGGCGAGAATAAAAATGACTCCAAGATTTAGAATTGGCAGGTAATTAACTGACCAAATAAACAGCGAGTGGTTAATCATATAGTCATTGAATAAAAATAATGAGGCGGCAAAAAGAGCGGACGGTTTATTAAGAATTTTATTCACTGCAAAATAAATAAGAAGTCCTGTGAGGATATTTAAAACTGCAAAGTAAGCGGTGATTCCGACAGGTTGGTAATTGAATAAGATGAGTAGCGGGATCAAGCTATAGTTAAAGATTGGCGGATAAAAAATAATATGGCCGAAACTGGTGGTTCTTTGAGTGCTGGGTAAGCCTAAAAAACTAAATTTTTCATTGATGTAGTCTGAGGAAACTAAAAGAGATATTGCCTGTTCAGGTCCAAAATTAATTCTGTCAGTAAAATTATAAAATCTAATGAATATTGCTAGAACCAGGATGATTATTAGTAATCCGTTCTTGTTTAAAAACTTTCTAATCATCTGGTCCATATGCTGAGTTGTCCGATATTTTTAAAATCATTTAAGACTTCTCCTTTTATAAAACCATCTTGCTCTAATTTTTGCTCAACTATTTTTTGAGGATCAGTCAAATCTCTTAAGTATTCAAAGTGATAAATCTTGTTCTTATTTATTAAACTTGGGGACATTTTCTCTGGAGTTTTAATTGAATCAGCAGTATAAGAATCAGCCGCACCAATCACATTAACTGTCCCTTTGGCATACCATCTATAAGGCGCGACAGCATCATAAAACTCAAAAACTACTAGACTGCTTGAATCAGCAGTTGATTCAATATATTTTACTGCCTGCCGCCAATTCTCCCGGGATTGTTGAGGATCAAGATAATAAATCGAAAGCCCTATTAGGTTAGAGAGAATAATTGATGATACTAAAACAATACCGATTGTATTATTTTTGAGTTGGAAGATTCCTATTGCAACAAGAATTAGTAAAGCCGGTAGGACATAAATAAAGCGAAAATAATTAAAAACTGGTATTAGAAATGAGAAAATGAATCCAAAACTCACAGGAATAAATAACCATAACCAAATTAATAGATGACTTTTAAATTGCTTTGTCGATTTAAACAAGCCAAGTAAAATTGGGACTGAAGCAATTGCGACAAGACTGTAATAGAGAAGTTTTGGATCAAAAGAAATTCTGCCGAAAACAAATTTCATCCAGATAACAGCCAGATTCTTGAATGTTGCACCGCCGACTACATATTGCCAACCGGGGAAAGAATCAACAATATTCTTATTCTTTAATAGTTGTTCATTAAACATCGGAGACCAAGAACCAAATATCACTAAGAGTGGAATAAAAGCTAACAATACTCTAATAAATAATTGTTTATCTTTTATTAGAAGAGGATATAAGAAAAAGATGGGTAGGAAGAAAACAGTAATATAATCTGAGAAGAAAATAAGTACGGTTAGTGAAGAGAAAAGAGACCATTTCCAAAATTTCTGTTTTTTTACTAAATTAAGGAATGAATAAATTTGAAGTGCACAAAGAAGCGAGATTAGAATATACATTCTAACTTCTTGCGAGTAATAAACCAGAAGCGGAGAGGTAGAAACCAGCAGTGCGGATGTTAAAGCGATTTTTTTATTGGTGGTAAGTAATAAAGAAATTTTATAAATGACGTAGATTAGAACCGTTCCCATAATTACCGGTAATATTCTAAGAATCCAATCAGTGAAGCCGAAAAGTTGTCCCCAAAACTTAAGAAGTAAATAGAAAAGAGGTGGATGATTATCGATTTTAAGAAATTCAAAAGTTATAGAATAATAAGAAAAATCACGGGCGGCGAGCGCAGAGATAGCTTCATCGAGCCAAAAACTTTGATTTAAATTTATTAACCTAAGAATTAGTCCGATGGAGATAATTAAAATAATCATGAGATATAGTATGCCATTGTGAAATACATCATTAACAAGAATAACAGAGATGCAGAGATCAGATAATATAAGTTTTTAAATTTATTGGATTTGATTTGGGCCATAGCAATAAAGATAGGGAAAATCACAATAAGATAGCGGGGCAATCCGGAGAATGTTCCACTAAGAGAAGGCACTAAAAATGCGAGTGCACCAAATATTAAATAAGAGAGTCTCGCTTTTCGTCTCCAAGCCAGAAGTAAGAAGAAGGCTCCATAAATAAATGAGGCGAGTTCCAGGAGTGCTACCCACCACTCAAATAAACTTATTGGTAAAGTAGTTAGTATTTTGAAATAACGATAAATTGTTTGAAGAGGAAAAATAAGGGAAGAGGTGCTACGTCCATTATTAAGCTCGCCTTGGGCATTAAGAAAATGGAGGAAATCTCCCCAATGAAGAAAACTAAAGACAGAGTATCCAACAAGGCCGAGAGAAGATATAAAAGTCAAATGAGCGAGTGTGAAAAATGCTTTGAAGTCGCGGGGTTTTACGATAATAATATATTCAAATACTAGTGCGGGGATTATAACCAGACCAACGAGTCTAGTTCCTGATAAAAGCATGGCAGTTAAGGCAGCCAAGTACCACTGCTTTTTTCTCATCAAATAAAAACTTAAAAGAGTTAGGAGAAGAAAAATTCCTTCGCTATAGACGGATATAAAAAAGAATGAGGTGGGAAAAATTATTAAATATAAGAATGCCTGCCAAGAGACTTTTTCTGAATAATCCAACCTTAGCAGTTTTAGAAATATATAAACTGCGAGAATAAAAATTATGTTAGGAATAATCAAAGAGATAATAAATGTTAAAGGGAAATATATATTTCCCATACTAAAGATCCAGAGGATCAGCGGAAAAAAGGGGAAGAATCTACCGGCACTTTCATAACCGTCAGAAGCGATATTTAAATAGTGGACACCATCAAAATTTGCCCAAGCGGTTAAGAATGGATAGTCTAAATATTTAGGTAAATCTTTATAAAAAGTTATTTCAAAGAAAGGGACAGAAGTGCCGTAATTTAATAGATATTGAGAAAGAATAACAGGTATAAAAAGCAGTAATCTCCAGGTGATGAGGATTTTTAGCACTTTGATCATTGAGGTGGATTCAATTTAAAAATGTTACAAGCATTAAAACAACCTTCGTGGACTTTCTCTATATTAAATGCGGCTTTGATTTTATCAAAATCTTTATGAAGATGATCTTCGTTGCCTAACCCGTAATTGGAGATATAAAGAGAATAACCATTATTCATATAGCTACTGTAAAGCGCTAACAGATCGGTAAAATTGTGATCACCCCAAGTAACTGGCATTTCTTTTTGGAATTCTTGGCTTAATGAGAGCGGCAAAAGAGTATATCTGTCTTTTGAGAAATAATCGACATAATAAGGAGGCAGAGCGGTTATTAAAATAGGTTTTTTATCTGTTTTTGGCAAAGTATCAAAATATTTATTTGCTTCATCTACAGAAATATAGTACCAAGGAGATTCGGTGTGTTTAAGATTTAAGGCTACTTGATATTTAATTCGATAGGCACTTGTTAAAAGATAACCTGCAAATATAAGGATGAGGATTGAATAAAATATAAGGTGACCTTTATTAGGAGAGAGCCTGCGGATTAAGTCGCTGAGAAACTTGAGAAATAAGCCAAAACTAATAAGCAGCAGCGGTATTGCGTGATAAATATATCTAGCATCAGTGCTATAAAAAGTCGACATAAAAAGAATTTGGCTGAAGAGGAACAATAAGAGAGAGAAAGAAAGGTATCTAAACTTTTTGGTGAATAGACCAAATATAAGTGCTGATATTCCGAAGATGCCTACAAATTTAGGAACCAGTGGAGTGCTGTCCCACAGAAATCTCATTGGACTTCCAGTAATTGCATCAAGATAAATATTTAAGTTTGATGAGAGATATTTGAGCGAAAACCAAGGATTAGAAGGAGCTGATTCACCTGAATTAACACCAGTAATTACACCGGAAAAAATTAGAGAATATAGTGAGCCAAAAGAATTCAATATATTGAAGCCTTTTGTCAGATATTCGAAAAGAGCAAATGCGGAAAAGAGTCCGGTGACCCAAATTAAAAATATAGAGAGGTATTTTAGCCGGTTATTTTTTTCACCGATCAGAAGTTTTAGGCCATAAAGAAGAAAGAGTGAGAATGATAAGGGAATCGTTGCATATTTGGTGGCATAAAAACTGACAACTAAGAATCCGGCAATTAAAACATTTCGGATTGATACTTTCTCAAGTAAAAGCCAAACTGATCCCAAAAATATCGGTATTATTAAATTCTCCGCCATAGCCAGATTTGGATACCAATAAACAAAATAATTAGTTATATAAAGAAACATCACGATGAAAGTTATGTAGGAATTGGAAAAAATTTTAGATGAAATTTTATAAAGAAAACCTAGACTGAGTAATGCCAGGAAAATATTAACCAAATAGAAGGCTCTGGGGTCGTCTGTAAAGAGAAAGACCGGCATAAGAGAAACAGAATATAGCAAAGGGACATTTGGATTCTTAATTCTTCCTCCCCGCTCGATATAAAATCCTTCCCCGTTCGTAAAATTTATTGCGGGAGATAAGTAGTGGATGGTATCGGGATAAGGCTCAAGATTCCCAATTAGATTACGAGTTGAAAAAGGATTCTTTAAAAGAAGCAGGATGAATAGAGCAAAGCAGGCTGCAACAAGCAGATAATTTAGTTTGAAATTTTTAATTTTCACTGTAGATAATAATATCAGTAAATTTACTTTTTTACATTTAGCAGTATTGCTTAAAAACTAATAGAGAATTATTCTAGAAGAGTGAAAAGCACTCTCATATATTTTCTGGTTTTTTTAGTATTACTTTTGTTTGTTTTTAGGTCACTAATATTTAATCTTGATACTAATCTTATAGATTGGCGGGATTATGCCTTAATGGTGTGGATTATTTTTCAGAATGTTTCAAAAATTGTTAGTTTGGATTTTGCAAATTTTTTTAATACGACAGCTTTTTATCCAAACCCCTACTCGCTTTTGTTTTCAGATTTATTATTGCCTCAGTCGATTATGGCTTTACCCTTTTACTTAATAACTAAAAATTTAATTTTAACTTTTAATATAGTTTTTATTCTGACTTTTATTTTGAACTACTTTTCACTATTTTTATTTTGGAGGATTATATTTAAGAATAATATTCTGGCATTTTTAGGAGCAGTGTTATTTATTTTCTCGCCATTCTTTCATTTAAATATCAGTCACTTTCAAATGTTGAGTTATTGGCCATTTTTCTTTAGTTTGTATTTTCTATTTAAGACTGCGGAGAATAGGTCTCTAAAAACATATGCACTATGCGGTTTATTTGTAACCGTTCAATTTCTTTCGAGTGTTTATTTGTCGGTATATTTGCTGACTGCTATAAGTATTTATTTCTTTGTTAAATTTTTGAATCGTAAGAATTTAAATATTCAAGTAAGTGGGGTTTTGATTATCCTGGTGACATTTATTGTAACTTCCGGAATTTTTATAAAGGGATACTTTGATATGAAGAATTACTATGATGTCCAAAGAGATATCGGAGAGTATATTACTTATTCTGCCAGCCTTAGTGATTATGTGTTTTCTTTTTCAGTTAATTCTCTTTTATATAATTTAAGTCCGCTTGAAAAGTGGAATTCATTTAATAAGAATGGCTGGGGCGGCCATGCTGCTTTTCCCGGATTTCTGATAATTATACTAAGTACGATTGGGTTATTTAGTATTAAAAGGGAGAAATTAGGACTCTCATTATTTATGACGCTTGATTGGAATAAAGCTTTTTTCCTGACAACTGCTTTGACGGGATTTATTTTTTCTTTAGGGCCGCGGCTTAATTTTAATGGGACTTATGCTCAAATTCCTTTGCCATATACAATTATAATGAAGATTGTCCCTCTTTTTGAATCAGTAAGAGTTTCGGCAAGATGGAGTTATTTACTGTATTTTGGTTTAATATTCTTTTCGTTAATTGGACTGCAAAAATTGGCTAAAGGGAGAAATTCGAATGTGATTTATGTTTTGGTTTTTATGTTTCTGATTTTAGAATTTATTCCACTTAACCTAAAATCGACTGCGGAAAGTTATTATGATGATAGAACTTTCACTGTCCAGGATCTTTGTCTTAATCAGAAAAAGATGCTCTTGGAAATTCCGGTTACTCATTTGGAGGCGGGAAATAATATCGCTGAAGGGCTAAGTTATATTACTAAATCACAACTATCATCTACTGTTCATAACTGTCCAATGTTTAACGGATATAGCGGTTATGATTTGCCCTCAATAAGCGAACTTTCTCAAAAGGTAAATCTAAACATTGAACAGAATAATAGCGAACAATTCGTTACGCTTATGAGGGAAAAAGGTATTGGTATTGTTAAATTTAATCCAGAGAGCTTTACGCCATTAAAGCAGCCAGCGCTCCAAACTTTCCTAACAACCCTTACTAAAACTGCGGGTATTGAACAGATTGAAACTACAATTTTTGTAATTAAAGGGAATTAATTAGTTTTAAGAATTTCGTCTTAAAGACGGCTTTCGAGTAAGAGTTATTTAATATTTTAAAGATTTTTTTCCAGTCTAAAGGCTCAGTCTTTTTCTCAATTTGAGATATTGTTAAAGCAATGAGCGACTTGGTATTTCCAAATAAATAATCATCAGGATTTAATTCCAGTTGATTAATTATTTCCGGTAAGCCGCCGCCGCGATAAAGGATTGGTATACAACCGGCACTAACGGCTTCTATTGGAGATATTCCAAAATGCTCAAACCTTACAGGCTGATAATTTTCATTTTCATCAAACCCAGTAGCGTGCCAGTATATTTTGGAATTCAGGTAAATTTCTTCGATTTCTTTTCTGGAGACATTTACATGGAAATAAACTGGATATCCTTCGGATTGATCTTTTAAATATTGGAAAAATTCAATACTGGAAGGCTCATTACCTAAGCCTCCTGCAAGATGAAGCTCCCAATCTTTATAACCCTGATCATAAATTTTCTTAAAAGCCTCGATCATTATTTCCTGTTTTTTCCCATGTCCCAAAGTGAAGAATCTACCGACTGAACAAATCCAATTTTTCTTTTTATACTTTGATAGATCGTAATCATCGAAGATAAACGAGACCGGAGGGGCGATGATTACAGAATTTCTACCCCAATATCTTTTTATCCACTTTTGAGCGAATGATGAATAGGTAAGAATGGATTGATAGCTCCTTAGGCGACCGAGAATATTTACAAATATTCCAGCTCTCATTCTGATTTGAAATTTATTTAGAAAATCACTAAATAAGAATGTCGAAATTTTTTTCAATTCAATTTTTGGATAAAGCAAATAGATTCGTCCCTGCTCTAATTCAAAAGTTTTTTTACCAAAATCCCCGATCATAATATTTAAGTAGACGGTGTTGGATTTTGGAGTAAATCTAAGTATATAAGTGAGAATATTACTTTCGTGGAAAACTGCTGTCCAAGTATTTAAGAGTTCGGCATTATCGAGTGTCAGTGATATATTTTTAAGTTGGGTTTTACTAAAATTCTCGATAAGAAGACTGAATTCGATAGTTTGAGTTTTACCTAACTGAAGATTATAAATCGCATATCTATTAGTATTTTCTAGTAGATAGGCAGGGCGGCCTCTGATTATTACAGGAGCATCTGTTGTACTCATTGATTCTATTGGCTTAATGAAGCCGGCCACAAAAGGTGCAGTTAACGAAAAAACTAAGCCTTTAAAAGTAACATAGGGTTTAGTGGGAAAGTTTACATAGTATAAATTCTTTTTGGCAAACCCCCGGGAATAATCCATAAAAGAAATGTTAATAAACAAATCCTTGCCCTGGGTGAGTTTTTTTAATGCATATTCATCATTCCAAATTTCAACAAATTCTATGCCAGATACATCAATGTGGAGCTTTTCGTAGATTGTTTCCTTTGTGACTTTTTTACCACTAACTAACAGCACATCATAACCTGACTGCTTAAGGATTCTGGCTATATTGCAAGCAACCACTTCTCCGCCACCGAGTGTTTGAAGCCACCTATCATAAACTACTGCTTTTTTCATTAATTAAAATACCACTTTCCGCTAGTTATTTGCTGGTAATTATTCTCTATAATATTTTTATTAGATTTCTTTTTATATCTTTTTAAAATTAAATAAGGCAAATTTATCAGAAAATACATGCTTACCCTTAACAATTGAAAAGTACGACCAAAATTTGGCTTATCTTGGCTTTTATCTTTATAGATCGCTTTCAAATATTTGAGACTCATTAGGATATTCATAAGACCATAAATAACTATAAATATAGTGGTGACGTATTGACGGATAAAAACTCTTGAAGGGAAATTATAGAAAACGTGCAGTAATCTTCCCTTTTCAACCTGGTAGATAAAAAATTTACTACCTTCTTTACTGGAAAGGGCATGAATATGCCGGACCTCTGCTTTTGGACTATAGATGATTTGGTAGCCATTTAAACGGGCGCGCTCAGAAATCTCAACGTCTTCATAGTACATAAAAAAGGTCTCATCAAGCAGTCCAATTTTATCCAGACCCTCCTTGCTTAACAAAACAGCAGCTCCGCAAAAAGCATAAACTTCTGTTTCTTTATCAAACTGACCCTCGTCATATTCATAGTATTGGGTTCTATCGCGGACTATAGCCCCTATGTCTCTGGCATACCCATCTTGAAAGGGAATTATTCCGGCATTTTGAATTTTACTGATTGATTTTCCAATCGAGATTTTGCTTTTAAGATCTATCTCAAGAGTAAAAAGAATATCTTTCTTTTGGATTTTATAGTCCTTGACTGTGATGCTTTTTGAGAGGCCAGAAAAAATATCTTTAATTTTCCGAGTTGGGCTTTTTTTATAATGTATCAGCATTTGGATTTCAAGCAGAGTATCGGAAACCGGATCATAAGGAATTTGAGCCTGTAAAGAACCATTTTCAAGATAGGAATTGAAATAGAGTCTTTTCCCGCCAAAATTATAAAGCGCGGATTTAGAGACATAAGAATAAAAAGGCTCTATGTCAGAAGAGATGGGGACGTTCAATTCATAATATTTTTGATAGAGAAGAATTTTTGAAGCGACGGCAAAGACTTTTGAATTTTTTTGAGCGGTACTAACCAGATTCGAGAGCCAGTTTTTGGAAACTACACAATCGTTATTTAATAGTGCTACATATTCGCCTTTGGCCACTTTAATACCAACGTTATTGCCTCTGGAGAAACCAAGATTTTTACTGAGAGGCATAACTGTTAAATTTGGAAGTTTTGTTTTTAACTGCTCTAGAATCTCTAAACTTTTATCCTGAGAGTTATTATCGACAACAATTATTTCAAAAGACCCGGACGGATAATTTAGATTAACAAGTGAATTAATAACATTCTTTATGACTTTCTCCCCGAAGTAATTAAGAATTATTATTGAGACAAAAGGAAACTGAGATTTTTTCATTTTCCTTTTAAGGTTTTTTTAATAAGACAGTAAAACTCCCATAATTTAAAAAACCAGGAATCGCGGATTTGATTTAATAATTCTTTATCTTTTGCTGAGGCTTGGGACTGGGAATGCCAGTCTTCATAGAGCCCTTCAATGCCGTGTTTTAAAGAAAATTTATCTACATCATAAGAGGAGATTGAAAAATATTCTTGATTTAAGTCGAGCTTTTTATCCGAACAAATAGCGATCATGTAACGCGAATCTTCTATTTTATTTAAAGGCAATATTGATTCGATTTTTTCTTTAACAAAATTGTCGTGTAATTTATCCAGATTAATATCACTTTTTGAATGAGTAGGAATAATATAATTAGTGAACAAAAATCGCTGATCTAAGATAAGCACGTGTTTGAAGTATTTTTTCAAAAGCTGTTCGAAGTTTGCAGGGGTTAATTCATTGACATGGAAATGATTATGGTTTTGATAAGTATTTTTATTGGGACTTGAGACAAAGAATAGACCATTTTGTTTAAGATTTTCTTTTACGCCTTTGAGAAATGCGTTTTGGTTATGGATATGTTCGATGAACTCAAAAGCGGTTATGACATCAACATTTCTTTGATAGTTTTTAAGATTTTCGCCATCACCAATCTCAAATTGTAATTTTGACTCGGCGAATTTTTTATCAGCGTAACTAACAGCATCTTTTGAAATATCTATTCCATAGACCTCGGAGGCTCCAGATTTTTTTAGCATCCATGATCCATAGCCGACTCCGCAGCCTACATCTAGAACTTTTTTGTTCTTAACAAAGCGGGAAGCCATCATGTAGCGAAGCAGGTGCTCGTAATAGAGCGTCATTCCCTGATTTAATTCAGGCACCATGCGTTCACCGGTGAATTCAATTTCTGGCTTAGTATTTTGCATTCACGAATAAAGTACCATAAGTTGCGGATAAATGAAATTAGTGTGAAACGGACAGGTATGCAATATAATAATAGTTAATGCTGAAGTCTTTTCTTTTACCGTTTACTTCTTATAAGTATTTGTTGTATCAACTCATCCAGAGAGAAATTAAAGCCAGGTATAAGCAGTCGATTATTGGATATGCCTGGGTTATTTTGAATCCTTTACTTCAGTTACTAGTTTATTCTTTTGTTTTCTCAGTTGTTTTCAGGTTTCCGACAAGTATCCCCTATCCGGTATTTTTATTCATAGGACTATTGCCTTGGATATATCTTCAAACAGTGGTTGCTAATTCAACTTTAGCTTTGGTTGATAATCGGGAACTTTTGAAAAAGGTCGCTTTCCCAAGAGAAGTTTTTATTTACTCGATTGTGACAGCTAAGTTAATCGATTTATTTTTTGCATCAATTGTTTTAGGAGTATTTATGATTTTTTATCAGGTTTCTATTTCTCCAAGTGCTTTTTGGATTATTCCACTGCTGGGGATTCAAATTATGTTGATAACCGGAATCGGATTTATTTTTTCTACCGCAAATTTGTTCTACCGGGATATTCAATATTTAGCTAATTTAGTGTTGATGCTTTGGATGTATGTTTCGCCAGTGGTTTATCCGCTGTCAATGGTGCCGCCGGAGTGGATTGGAATTTATAAGTTAAATCCGATGGTCGGCATAATTGAAGGTTATAGATCGGCACTTTTTGGGCAAAGCTTTGATTTGGGGACTATTGCCTGGTCATTTGTGTTTTCACTGGTTATTTTTGTTGTTGGGTTTATTACTTTTAAGAGATCGGAGAGAGTTTTTGCAGATTTGGTTTAATATGGGAAACACGACTATATCATTTAAAAATGTAACTAAGAGTTTTTATCTGCAGGATGACAGAACTTTTAAAGAACTTTTACCTAATTTATTGACTGGTAAGCCTTGGGCAAAAAAGTTTACAGCATTATCAAATATGAGTTTTGAAATTGCACAAGGGGAAACTGTTGGAGTTGTTGGTAAAAATGGATCTGGTAAATCTACACTTTTGAAACTAATAGCCGGAGTTACTTTTCCCACTTCGGGGAAAGTTAATATTGAAGGAAAAGTAGCCCCTTTAATAGAATTAGGAGCAGGGTTTCATTATGAATTATCCGGATATGAAAATATTTTTTTGAATGCTGCAATTCTTGGGATGCATAAAAAAGAGATTGAAGCGAAAGTTGAGGAGATTATAGAATTTAGTGAACTTAAGGAATTTATTCACACCCCGGTTAAAAAATATTCAAGCGGGATGTATATGAGGCTGGGGTTTTCGATTGCAATAAATACTAATGCGCCGATACTTTTGATTGATGAAGTTTTAGCTGTTGGGGATGTTGCATTTCAGGAGAAATGCATGAAGAGATTAAAAGAGATAAAAGCATCGGGGGAGAAAACGATCGTATTTGTAAGTCATGATGAGCACTCGATAAAGAGTTTTTGTGATAGAGCAATTCTAATAAATGAATCGAAAATAGTTATCGATGGAGAGACTTCTAAGGTATTTGAGGAATATCACAAATTAACTAAGTGAGCTAAATTAAGTTTTGCGGAGATATATTCTGAGTTTAATTCCTGACCAGATTAATACTACGACGTTCAGGAAAAACGCCGTGAGAATCCAAGCCTTTGGAATATCCCAATAATATAGATTTCTTAGCCACCAAAAATCAGGCAATCTTTCAAAAGTTTGAGTATGAATATCCCATGTTTTCCAGGGATCTTTATTCTCCCCTCCCCAATTATTATATTTAAATCCGAGAATTTTAGGGCCAAGATCCGAGACATAAGGAACTGTAATTGACTCGAGATTTTGGGGAATGTCGTTTATTTGAAATGAATATAACCCAAGTATTTGGGCAGTATTTTTAGCCGGGGTAACTGTTTTATTCTGATACTTTGAGGGATCATCCAGGAAAATTGAATCGCTGCTAACTAATCCATCTTTGGAAACAAATTTATTTGCAATAATTAATTGGTTGTTACTATCTTTAAGAGAGTTGGGGATATTTAACTCAAGTAGTTTTCTCTCAGAAATAGGAATTATAATTTCACTAGGTAATAATTTTTCTCCATTTAAAAAAACCATAATCTGAGCAGAATCGGAACCTTCCTCCAAAGGATGATTGGCCAGACCTAAAGATATTTTTTTTACTTCCTCAGAATTGTTAAAAGTTATATAGCCATTACTTTCTATTGTCCGCCACCTCTCGTTACCGACAAAAAAAGGAAAATCTACGCCATCCATAAAGCGGAGATCATTTGGTCCTGTTAGAAATGTTTGAGGAAAATTTTTAACTAATTTAAATAAGTTTCTGGATTGGGCAAGAATTGGCATATAGCGGGGAAGGAGGTTTGAATATGCATAGGAGGTATATTCAGTGCCGTTTAGAAAGAAATTAGGCTGTAGTCCGGCAAATTTAGTTTGATATGGCATTAATACACCAAGCATCTGAACAAAGATACCGGCTCCGACAAGCGGATAAAAAACAAAGATGTGCGCTTTACGGGAAATTTTCTTGTAAATTCCAGCCACCACCAGCATTCCCAAAGGAATTATTGGGGTTAGGTACCTTGGTCCCCAACTCGATTCTCCATGCCACAAAGCTGCGACTCCCTGTTCACTGCTTCCGACACTGTAGGCTTTAGCATAAAAGCAAATTAAAATTATCGAATATAAAACAAAAATTATTGCTTCTGGATAAAAATTCTTTTTTATTTTATGCCAAAAAAGTATGGGTAACATGAGCAATGGACTGTAGAGAAAAATACTTCTTCCAGGACTAAACAACTGCCCATAAATGCCTTCGATAAATACAGACACCGGAAGTGTGTAGGTTATATAAGTAAAGCCGACACTAGCTATATCGACAGCTCCATTGTAATAATCAAGCGCCCTAACGTTTTCAAACCAAATATAAATTGCCAGCAGAGGTAATACACCGATTATAAAAAGACCGATATCTGAAATAACTGTTTTAAGATAAGTCAGTTTTTTTCTTGGCTGATTGAGTAAGAAATAATAAACAATTAAAGGTATGGCTGCCAATCCGAAAGTGGCGTTATACGTCAGACAAACAACACCAAATGAAGCACCGGCGATTATTAATTGAACTCTTTTCTTACTTTGAGAATGAAGTTTGAACATTAAAAAAGATAGCATCAAGAAGGCGATAAACATCATGTGAGCCATTGAATGTTTGGTGTAAGGAAAAAGATTGGTGGTAAAAATTGAAATAAGACTTAAGAGAATTGATGATCTCTTATTTAGACCCAGTAACCCAAAGTAGATCAATAAAATAGTACCCAACATTGCACCAAAGAAAACATTAGTGAAACTGGCGGTTAAAAGAATTAACCAATCGTTTTCTAAGGGAAAGTTAATCGGAGGAGAAACATCATAAAACTTATATATAATATCGGTTAATAAAACAGCTGGCATCATTGCCAATGAATAGCCTAAACCAGTCAGACTGTAAGTTTTACCATCTTTACCTTTATAAACGTTTAAATGAATATTTTGTCTGGTATTGTATTTATATTCCGGCGCGACTGGCTCACCTTCGTAATAAATATTTCTGGCCACACCGAGATAAAGAAAACCATCAATTGAATCAATAACACCTGATGAAAAAACTGAAAGAAAAGAGAATAGAAAAATAAAGAAAGTAATAATTATTTTTTTCATTAAGATTTTTTGATTATACAGCTTTTTGTTGTTAGGGTTATCAGGATATAATTACAGTAATGAGCAATCCGAAAAAAGAAGTCGTAATCTTAAGACACAATGGCGGTAGACTAGGAAATCAGTTGATTTTGTATAGCAGTATGTACGCTTTTTGTTTGGAGAAAAATTATCATCTGATTAATTATTCATTTTATGAGTATGACAAATATTTCAATTTGCCAAATCCTAGATTTTATTCAGCATTTTTCGGATTTATAAAAGATTTAAATTTTTACAAGTCACATGCGATTACTTATTTATTGTATAAGTTTTTAACGACTGCTATTCCTTTTTTCTGGAAGGGCGCTCTACTTAAGGAAGACCCTTCTGAAGTTTTTCTGCTGCCGCCTTCAAAAGTGCGAAATAGAGAACAGCAGAATGCTTTGAAGAATATTGAAAATTCCACAATTAACCGAGTCTACACGGAGGGATGGAATTTCAGAAATCCGGTCGGGATTGATAAGTATCATACGGAGATCACACAATTTCTTACTCCGAAGAAAGAGATAATAAAGATTGTAGAAAAATTTATTTCAGACAATCGTAAGGGTGGTAAAAAGTTGATTGGAGTTCATATCCGCCAGGGAGATTATAAAATTTTCTTAGGT
Source organism: uncultured Gammaproteobacteria bacterium (assembly GCA_964392925.1). Taxonomy (GTDB): domain Bacteria; phylum Patescibacteriota; class Microgenomatia; order Daviesbacterales; family UBA10151; genus JACPKO01. The sequence goes on along the minus strand of CAYMRP010000001.1, from coordinate 102,283 downwards.
GGTTCGCTGTACTTTTCCCCAAAAGAGGTTTATGAAATCTTAAAATACTTTATTAAAGTTAGACGTTTTGAAACAAGTAAAACAAGATTTGTTATATTCTCTGATGGGTTGATAGAATTTAGTTTATTTAAAGATTTGGATGTTGTTCACGGCCCGGGACAGGTTATCCAAGATTTATTTGCGCTATCAATGTGCGATTTAATTATTGGATCAAACAGCACATATGGGTCATTCGCTTCTTATTACGGAAAGAAAACACTTTATTTCTTTGATAGAGATAAGAAATTTGTTAAACAAAATCAGATTTTTTGAAAGTGAAACAGGCCACAGGAATATTTAACATTAAGATGCTTTTCCGGTTTTACATTTTCGACGAAATCGTTTCTATCGTTAACTAAGCTAAACTCTTTCAATTTCATTCCTGAAAAAAGTTCTAACACATACTTCGGACTGAAGACCCGCTGGTTATTAAACTCAAGTCTTTGTTTTCCGATTGGAACAGAAAAATAAATATCTCCGCCTTTTTTGGTGACTCTTTTCAATTCATCAATTGCTTTTTTATAGCCCCATGGATCAATTGGATCTCCATATCGGCCTAACCCAAAATGCTCTATTGCGTGAAGAGATGAGATAGATTTAATACTGCCTGTTTTAATATTTTTCATATTAGTACAGTCAGTTTGGATGAAATCCAGATTAGGTATAGTTTTATCTAGGCCTCTTATGTCCAGCATAGTAATTTTGCAAAATGTTAAGCAATGAGAGATAAAACCGTCTAAACGGCTACCAACATCATAGTGATTTTTAACGCCAGATTTAAAAACTTTTTTGGCGGCCCAAATATCCTGATGAAAATAGTGCTGGAGAATATGACCTGCTTCATCATAGCGGTCGAAATATATGGGATGATTATTGAGAATATCTAGTTGAAAAGGACTGGGGGATTTTTTATTCAATTTTGAGTATTCTTGATAGTCATTTATAAATGCGGCAATGCCTTTAAAGTAAATGCCGCCTTTTAGCAATTTTAGGATTGGATAGAGAAATGGGAAGAGAGAATTTAGATTAATTAAAATGAACCTTTGAATTTTCATCAGTAATCAGGTATTTTACTTATACACCATATATTTAACAACAATGAATAATTTAATCAGTAATTTCGTCAACAAAGCAAAAAGATCACCGGCAGTTTTAATATATTGGAAAATTTCGGGCAGCAAAATTCCGCCACCACATATTTATAAGCAGTTTGTATTAAAAAAATATGCTAAGGATTTTAGTTTAAAAAGTTTAGTCGAGACTGGAACATACAAAGGAGACATGATAGAGGCGCTAAAGAAAACTTTTGACAAGCTAACCAGTATTGAGCTTAGCGAATTCTATTATAAGAATGCCGTAAATAAATTTAAGAGTGATAAACATATTAGTATAGTTTTAGGAGACAGCGGAAAAGAAATTAAGAAATTACTGAAAGAATTAAAAGCGCCAGCTTTATTTTGGTTGGATGGACATTTTTCTGGTGGGAAAACTGCTAAAACTAAGGTTAATACACCGGTTATTGATGAATTAAAAGCCATTCTGTCGCATAAATTGTCAGGACATGTAATTTTAATTGATGATGCCAGACTTTTTAATGGCCGGGAAGATTATCCAAAAGTTAACCAGATTAGGAAAATGATCAAAGGACTTAAGTACAACTTAGAAGTTAAGGATGATATCATTAGAATTACTCCGGCTAAGGATTAGTTATCTTTTAATCAACATTTTTATTAAGTCTTTATCATAAACTTTTAATAACCAGCCTAAGCCAAAATATAGACCTGAGTAGCATAACCCGTAGAATATTATTAAAGTCCATGAAAGCGGATTGAGAGAAAGCAATCTGGCAGCTGCGAATAATACTACCCCAAAGATCAGAAGTTTTGTGTAAAACAAAAAAGGAATCTTAAAGTTGATTGTTTGTTTGATAAGGATAACAAACAGTATTGAGAGAGTTGTGGCGACAAATGTGGAAGTTATAACAGCTCCTAAAACGCCGTATGTCCAGATTAAGAATGTGTTCATCGAAACTCCGAGAAGGGCGATTACTGAGGCAGCTTTCAGCTTTTCTTTAACTCTGCCTGTTCCGAGTAATATTGCTCCCAAAATAGCAGACATTAATATAGGAATCGCGCCCATTGATAATATACTGAGCGGTAATCCAACCATCCCGTTCCATTGATCACCAAAAATTAATTTGACTATTGCCGAAGGGAAGATAACGATAAAGAGCACGAAGTAGAAGCTGATAAAAGGAATGACCTCAAGAATTTTTTCCATTAAATAAGTTAACCGGGTTTTATCCCCTTCCATGAGGTGAGATACCAGGGGTAATATTAAGCCGTTAATTGGGTTGAATAAAACCACAGGAATCGAGGCAAGCGGATAAATTATATTGTAGATACCAACATCCCTGACTCCCCTAAAAAGGGTTAATAAGAAAGTATCAGTGGCAATTACAGCCGAATAGACAACTGTCTCAAGTATTGCTGGTAAAGCGAAGGCTGTCATTTTTTTGTAGGTATTTTTTTCAATAGTGATCTTATTTTTGATTAACAATGGATGCTTAATGATTAGCAAATAGGTGTAACTGACAGCAGTTAGAAGATGGGCTATTGCCAACGCAGCGGCAAATACCAAGACATTTTGGATTCCGGCTCCAATGAATATTAACGAAATAATAAGCGTTAGGAACCACTTCACAACGGTGATTGAAGCGAAATAAGAAGCCTGCTGGAGACTGGCAAATATTTGGATTAGACCATTTAAGATAACGTATGAAATTAGGTATAAACAAAAAATATAGATGAGAGCTTCAGAGCCTGGGACTTTAAAATAATTATTTGATAGAAATGGAGCGAAGATTATTAGTAATATTGAAACTAGAATTGTAATTGTTAATGAAACTGTTTGGCCGTGAATAAAAACATTCCAGGCTTCTTTATACTTTTTTGCCCTGATGTATTTAGGTAGTAAATAAACTACTGAATACCCATATCCTAAATCAATATACGTAGTTAAGACGTTAAAAAGTCCTAAGACCGCGTAGAATAAACCGTAACTCTCGATGGAGAGAGAACGGGAGAAGATTATCCTAATAAGGTAAGCAAAAATCGAACCTAAGAAAGTGAGAATCAGGACTATAACACTGCCTTTAAGAATTTTTTCTCCAAGGTTTTTTTCTTTGACCATAATTTAGCCTGGAAGAAAGTATAATTTAGTTATCAGGTAATTGAAAGTTTGAGCTTTTTTGCTAAATCATAATTCTCTAGTTTTTTTGGTGAATGTTTAAGAATGTTAAATCCAAGTTTGTTGTAACGCGGGATTAGGTGCCAATGGACATGTTTTATTTCGTCCATGTACATCAAGTAAACTTTTTCGACTTTCAGAGTTTTCATTAGGGCGTTTCGAACTTTATCAACTATTTCCATGAGGGATTCATATTCTTTGGGGTTTAGGAGATGGAGATCAGGGATTGGTTTTTTCCAAACGACAAGAGAGTGGCCTTTGCTTAACGGATAATCTGCGAGGCAAGCATAGAGGTTTTGGTTTTCGTAGAAAATTGCAGAAGGGTTTGGGTTAATTAATGAATCTGACATTCAATAACAAATATAACAGAATATCTAAATTACTTTAATGGCTGCATTTTATGTCTTTCTAAGAAGATATCTTTTTCTACGACATTTACAATATTAAAAGCCCCAAGCCCGTCAGATTCAAATTCTTGCATTTGGCCAAAGTACTTTTCTCTGGCTGCTCTGTCATAAAGGGCTTCTCTAATAACGCCAGCTGCTTGATACGGCCTTCTAATCACAGGACTGGCTCCTCTGTCTATTGCCCCAACAGCAAAACTTTTATCCTGACCATACAGAGTATCAAAACCATCAATATCCAGACTAAACATGAGTCTTCTACGTGCTGCGGACTCATTTGCTGTAGTTGAGCGTTCATTTCCTCCAAAACTCATAGCGTCGATAACATCATTTACATTGCCTACTTTTTCATTTCTAACTCCGGGTACATCTATCCCTGAAACGTGATGAACCCTACCATTAAATCTATCGAGAATGGGGAGGGCTGCGGGGACATCACCTGCTCTTATGAATTTGGGGTGAAACCTTACTAATAAATCCTGAGTAGCGCCTGATTCATTTAATGCATTAACATATATTTCAAGCGCTTTTACAGTAGCTTCGCCTACCTGCCCAAACCAAGCTCCAGTTGTAGCGTCTAAAGGAATATTGAGCTTTCTTCTTAGATTGTTTCTTGTAGCTGACTGCTGTTCGAGGTCAAGGGCTGGTATGCCAGTCGGACCAGAAACTACAACTGTGCTTTCATGAAAGTATTTTCTGTTCTGCTGCGCAGCCCATTCATTTGCCACAAAGACTTTTGTGGGTACAAACAGACCAAAGTCTGCACCATAGTAGTCCTGCATATTACCCCCTAGAGCTCCATCAAAGTCTTCAATCCTATAATGTTCTACCCCAATTTTATGGCTTGTAAGATGCATTGCTGCTGCAAGATTATCTTGTTCTGAAAATCCTGTGACTACTGCACCCTTGGTTCTCCGCCCCGTTTATTCGAGTACCCACTTTCTTCTAATAAAGGCAAGCCGTCTCCAACTGCCATAAACTCAGTCTTCCATCCCCGTCTATGGAATTCATCCATAGCTTTGCTAACTACTTTTGTTTCTCCAGTGTCACGGCTAGATGCCAATATTGTAGGTGTCGTAAAAGGTTCTCTGGCAAGCATTCCCTCCCAAGCTCCTAATTTATCAAATGAAATATTCTGCGGGATTGAAAGTTGTGTTACTTTTTCAAAAGTAGGGTCACTTGCTACTCTCTTACTTACAAAAGCTTCTCTTCGGTCGTTGTAACTCATTAAATGGGATTCTAACAGGATTTTTTTGTTTGTCTAGAGTGGGTTTGTCAGGTCAAGCTGCTCTAGGGCGCTGAAGATGCTGGTTTGATTGGGGGATTTTATTTTGGAATTATATTTATTTTGTCTTTTTTGATAGAGGTCCTTATTGGGAAGGATGATGTGGAAGGGACCGGATTCCAGCATTAGTTTGGCTTCGTCTTCAGTGAAGAGATACTCATCACTTTTCTCACGGTCTCGGGCTCCTACTATTTTTATTTTCACTTTTCCACCAGCTGCGTATTTTTTAATTAATTCCTGGGCGATATCATAGATTTTATACTTTTGCATTTTTAGGACGAAGATCTCGCTGCCTAACATTTGAGATGCAGCAGAAAACACCAGATTTACAGCATCGGGGATGGTCATAAAGAACCGTTCCATGGTTTTATCGGTGACAAGAACAGGGCCGCCTTTTTTAATTTGATCGATCCATAAAGGAATTACAGAACCACGGGAATTTATAACGTTACCGAAACGGACTACAGCAAATTTTATTTCCGGATGGCCTGAATAGTTAGGTGCGGCTATGACCATTCTTTCTGACATTAATTTGGTAATTCCCATAAAAGTACTGGGATTGACGGCTTTGTCAGTTGAGATAGAAACCATTTTTTCGATTCGGTGATCAATTGCTAGTTCAATAACATTTTGGGTTCCCAAAACGTTGGTTTTCATAGCTTCAAAAGGATTTGCTTCACAAAAAGGGACATGTTTTAAAGCGGCGGCGTGAAAAACGATATCTATGTCATTGAAGGCCCGATTCAAACGCTCTTTATCCCGAATGTCTCCTATTAGAAAACGAAGAATCTTGTTGTTTTTAGGGTTGCCAAGCTCGTTTTGCATGAGATGTTGTTTGTGCTCATCTCTGGAGAAAACTCTAATTTGTTTTGGACTGTATTTTAAAAGTTGACGGACGATTTCAGTACCAATTGAGCCGGTTCCTCCGGTTACTAATATTCTTTTGTTTTGAAATGCTTTTTTATAATCTCTCATATAGCTGTCCATCCCCCATCGACCATTATGGTTGCGCCGGTAACATACGATCCGGCTTCTGATGCCAGAAACAAAACGACGGGAGCGATTTCTTCCGGCTGGCCCATTCTTTTTAATGGTGTTTGTTTAGAATAGTTACTAACAAATGTTTCATCCTGGTTATCAAAAATTCCGCCTGGACAGATTGTGTTGACTCTAACATTATATTGTCCAAAGTATGAGGCCAAATAACGGCTGAGGTTAATTATGCCGCCTTTTATTGCAGAATAAGCAAAGGCGCTCGTCATTTTTGTGTTTTCATAAATATTAAAGTTTGCGCCAACAGCTCCGTAGATTGAACCAAAATTAATTAAGCTGCCGCCTTTTTGTTTTTTCATAACTAAACAAACTTTACGGCTGATCCAGCTATAACTATTTAGATGCATTGAAACATTCTTTTGGAAAGACTCGAGTGGAAAATCTTCAATTTTCTTGCCCCAATCACTTGTCCTAGGAAAAGAAGTATTAACCCAAATATCTATCCGGCCATATTTTTTATATAAAGCATCGATTGTTTTGTCTATTGAATCAAGTTTAGTAATATCAAAGATTTCAAAATTTACATCGCCGCCTTTTTCATTTAATTGTTCTGCGATTTGAACGGATTTCTTTTTATTTATATCCAGCAAAATTACTTTAGCTCCAGCTTCAGTAAACTGTTTAACGATTTGCTCACCGATTAATCCGGCTCCACCATTTACAAATGCGACTTTGCCGTAAAGAGAGAATTTAGTCGAGTCATTTTTAGGATTCTGATTATCAATTTTAACTACAGAATCTTTTACTAAGGCTTCCAGAATTCTAAAGTCTGTTTCGGTATCGATATCAATTGCAGATATTGGATCCATCACATAAGCAATTGTGTCGTCAGAAATTTTATCCTTAATCCCATCAGTCCGGAGATAATCACTTTGATAAATATAGATTGAATTATTCATATCGTAAACTTGCGGCGCATCCTGGCGGCGGGTAAAAGATCCTTGTTTGGAATATTCAACTCTAGCCTTTTTGTTTATTTCCAACATGTTAAAGTAAGGATTTCTGTGAGACGGTGTAACAGTGACGAGGTTTTTGGGATTTTTCTTCTTAAAAAGTTTATAGGAATTTTCAATATCTTTAATTGATCTAACAGGAGCTGTTACGGGCAGGTCTATAAGTAAATCAAATTTTTGTTTATATATTCTTTCTGATTCAAGTAAGGCATGGGTTAGAACCGGAAGTGTCGGGGCGGTGTCGGTTGATAGATTCTTAGGGCGGAGAAAAGGAACTTCGGCTCCAAAAGATTTTGCTATTTCAGCAATAATTTTTGAATCGGTAGTGACTACGATTTTCGATGCTTTTCCCCATTCCAAAGCTTGTTTAATTGTGTAGTAGATAAGCGGCTTACCGTTTAGATTGCGGATGTTTTTACCTTTTACACCTTTTGAGCCACCCCGGGCGCAAATTGTTATTAAAATATTATCCATTTTTGTTAATTTCACTATTCTTAAATGAGATTATTTTTTTATAAAGTCTGGCTGCGTCGGTGAGATTGTTAGTCATTTTGGGATTATCAATATTTTTAAAGAAATATTCAAGCTGTTTCTTAAAAATTGAATCTCTTTCAACATTAAAACTTTGCTCACTAATCAATTTCTCCTTTTTAAATTTTTTGATTGTTGAATTAATCAGATCGGCTGAGATAGTCATTTTTTCAAAATCGATTTCGATTGTTCTTTGATTTTGGTGACTTAAAAAATTGATGTGTAAGTTTGCTGGACCCAATTTTGAATTTATCAAAATATCAGCATAGTCTTCGGCATTAATTGTTAAATTACTTCTTTTTGAAAATTGACCTCTAATCGTTGTAATGCCTTCCAACAAGAAATCAGCATAGTCAATTTCGTGTGACAGATCGAGAATAATCCCCCCACCCATTTGTTTGTTTGAACGATAACTTTTTTTGTGATCAGTTCCCTGTCTCCAATTAGGGAGATATGAAGCCGCAGTAATTCGCATATGCAAAAATTTATTGGTTTTAAAATATTTTTTCAGATTGATGATTACCGGATGAAAACGGAGATTGTAACCAACATATGAGACTAGTTTTTTACTTTCTATAACACTTAGTAACTCATCAAGTCCTGTTAGACTACTACCGATTGGTTTATCGATGAAAAGCTTGGCTCCAAGATGAGCGCACCTTAAAGCAGTTTTTATATGAAGAGATGTCGGGTTAGTGATAAAAACCACTTCGGGGTTAATTTTTTTTATTTGCTGCCAATTATTTAATTCAGTTATTCCTAAATTGTTTGGGGATTTGTTAATTCCGGAACGGAAAGCGAAAAGCTGATGCTGATAATTTTCTTTTAGAAGCCGGGCATGTCGTTGGCCTATTGATCCCAGTCCGAAAAATACAATTTTCATTAGGGAGATTATACACTTTCATATTGAACTGAAAATCTAAACATGTTAGAACTATCAATATTGTATGGCAAAACCATTTATAACTATTTCTAAAAGAAAAATTGGACCTGATTTTACCCCATTTGTGATTGCAGAAATCGGTATTAATCATGAAGGTAGTTTTAAAAAGGCTATTAAGATGGTTGATGACGCTAAAAGGGCTGGGGCTGAGTGTGTAAAATTTCAATCTCATGTTATAGATGATGAGATGATTGCAGAGGCTAAGAAAGTAGTTCCCGGTCATACTAAAGAATCAATTTATGAAATCATGCAGAGATGCGCTCTCTCGGAGGAAGCGGAAATTAAATTAAAAAAGTATGTAGAAGATTTAGGAATGATATATTTATCATCACCATTTTCCAGAGCCGCAGCTGACAGGTTAAATAGAATGAAGGTGCCGGCGTTTAAAATAGGATCTGGTGAGTGCAATAATTATCCGTTGATAGATCATATTGCTTCTTTTGGGAAACCGATTATTCTTTCAACTGGAATGAATGATATTCCCTCAATTAAAATTGCGGTTAAAACAATTCAAAAACACAATACTCCGCTGGCGCTTTTTCATTGTACCTCGCTCTACCCTACCCCTTATGAAAAAGTAAGATTGGGAGGGATTGCAGAACTTATGAAAGCTTTTCCGGGAATTCCAATTGGTTTATCGGATCATTCGATCGGCAACTATACTTCTTTTGGAGCTGTGGCACTTGGGGCTTCTTTAATAGAGAAACATTTTACTTCTAGTAAAAAATGGGCAGGGCCGGATATTGCTATTTCAATTGATCCCGCTGAATTAAAAGATTTAATAATTGGGTCTGCAGCTATTCATAAATCATTAGGCGGTAAAAAGGAGATTCTAAAAGAAGAACAGCCGACTATAGATTTTGCTTATTCCTGTGTTGTTTCGATAAAGGAAATAAAAAAAGGAGAGAAATTCACTAAAGATAATATTTGGGTTAAAAGGCCTGGAACTGGTCAGATAAAAGCTGTTGATTTCAAAAAAGTTCTGGGGAAAGTGGCTCTAAAAGATATTCCTAATGATGTTCAAATAAAATGGAGTGATTTGAAGATAAAAAAATGAAGTCTAAAATTCAAAGATGGAAAATTGGCTTTAATATAGATAATCAGGAATATAAAGGGAATGAGTTGCTGGCGCAAAAATTATCCAAAAAAGGTTATAACGCGCTAATTTCGGACTATGTTTATATTTCGCCTGATGATGTCAAAAAAACTTTTTTGCATATCCCGGAAGGCTGGGAATCATTTTATGGTAAAGGTATCGACTTAGGATCTGGTGTTGGATGCATAAGCGCTACTATCGCTAAAAAGGAACAGGTCAAGAAAATTTATAGTGTAGAGTTGGTGGAAAGTGTAGTGACTCTTTGTCAACCAATTGTAATTAATAAGATTCTAGATGAACCCCAAAGAAATAAAGTTGTATCAGTTATTGGCGACTTTGATAATTTAAATATCAAAGATTCATCTCTTGATTTTGCAACTTGCTGGTTCTCGATGCATCACTCACTGAATCCTGTTGTAACTTTAAAAGAAGCGTTAAGAGTTTTAAAACCGGGAGGTAGATTTATCTTTGTTGATAAGTTTCATAATAATGATACGCCGGATAAAGAGATCGAGAGAATGTTAAATATAGTTTATAGCGAAGAATTTTTAAAGAATAATTTTAGACCGGCAGGAATTAAACTAACCAGAAGGGAAAATGGCGAACATGAATATAGACTATTTGAATGGGAGAAATTTATTAAGAAATCTGGATTTAAAATTATTCAAGAAATTATTATAAAAACAGACAATCCGGAAAACCGCAAAGTTAAGAATGATGCAAATTTACCGGAGGTGTTTGTGAATTATAATATTGGAGGATTTGGAAACAGAGCTGTTGGATTTGTTTTAGAAAAACCTCTTTAGTATTTTCACAACATGAAAAAAAGAAAAATATTATTTATCACAGAAAGACGGGCTGATTACAGCCGTTTAAAACCAATTATGAAAGCGGTTCAAAAATCTCCGAGGTTAGAGCTCCAATTAGTTGTGACAGGGATGCATTTATTAAAAAAGTATGGTGAAACAAAAAAGAATATCCTTCAGGATGGATTTAGAATTGATAAGTTAGTGCCTATATTTAGCGAGAAAGATCACGATGATGGTGCGTCTATGGTTAGGGGGATGGGTAAAGCTTTAGTTGCATTTGCGGATATTTTCCCGAAATTAAAACCCGATGTTATTTTTTCTGGATTTGATATTGGTGCTAACTTTGCGGCCGCAATTACAGGAATGCATATTAATACTGTTGTGTCTCATATCCAGGGAGGTGAAGTGTCAGGAACCGTTGATGAAGTTATTAGACATGGTATGACAAAGTTTGCCCATATTCATTTTGCGGCGACAGAGAGAAGTAAAAATAGAATTATTAAACTCGGTGAGAATCCTAAATATGTATTTAATGTTGGAAGTCCAAGTTTGGATACCATTCATAATATTTCGTATTCATCAAAAGAATCTTTAGCCAAAAAGTATAACTTTGATTATAAAAAACCGTTAATTATTATTTTGCAGCACCCGGTTACGACTGAGGTTGATAAAGTGGAGTCGCAAATTAAAGAAACTATTGATGCTGTGAAAGAAATGAATCAGAAACATGACACAGAGGCTTTGGCTGTTTATTCAAATAATGATGCTGGAGGAGGCAGAATTGTTAAGTATATAGAAAAATCAGGAATTAATTCTTTTCCTCATATTGATTATGAAGATTTTCTGAGACTAATGAATATTGCGTCAGTCTTGGTGGGCAATTCTTCAGCCGGGATTCACGAAGCTCCTTCGTTAAAATTACCAACAGTTAATATCGGAACGCGTGAACAATTTAGAGAAAAAGGAGTTAATACAATTGATGTTGATTATGATAAAAAAGAAATTATGAATGCGATTGAAAGATGTTTGTTTGATAAGAAATTTATAAATAAGGTACATAATGGTAAGAATCCGTATGATGCTGGGAATACTGCGGAGAAGGTGGTTAGGATTTTAGAAACTATCGAGCTGCCGCCGATCCAAAAAGTGATAACATACTAGATTATGGCGTTAAGAAATGTAGCGGTGTTTGGAGGGAATGGATTTATTGGGGGGTATCTAGTTAAACTGTTGCAGGAAACTCCAGAATTAAAAGTTAGGGTTATCTATAACAAAAGCTCACCGAAGTTTAGGTTTAAAAATGTCAAATATATAAAATTTAGTTCGAAGGAGAATTTATTAGATCAGTGCGATTTAGTTATAATTTTGACTCAGCCAAATCTAGAATTAATCAAATATATTCAGGATTATAGTCAGGATATAAAGAGAATAATTTTTGGCTCTACCCTACTCCTATATAAGGACAGTTTAAGAAAGCATTCTGAAGAATCAGAAGTTAATCCTATTACAGATTACGAAAAGCAAAAAGCTAAGGAAGAGACATTGTTAATTCAATTTGTTAGGAAACAAAATAAGCTATTAACTATTGCGAGAATTGGGAATGTTTATGGTGATGTGAAGAATTTAGGCATTGTGCAAAAAATAGTTAGCGCTACTTACAATAAATTACCGTTCTCGGTAAATAATAGTGGAGATCAGATCCGGGATTATATATTTGTTGAAGATGTGGCGAAGTATCTCAAATTCTTGATTATTAATAATCAAGAATTTCAAGTCGAGATATTCAATATTTGCAGCGGGCGCGGATACTCTATAAACGAATTAATATCAGAAGTAGAAAAGACAGGACAAATAAAATTAAAGAGGATTGAAGGAGTAGAAATGTTGGAAAAAAAGTCCATTGTTGGTGATAATGGGAAAATTATAAAAGCTGCCGGATTTTTGCCCGAGTATTCTTTGGAATCAGGACTTAAGAAAACTTTTGAGAATTTTCTTCGGAAAGAATCATTATGAATATAAGAATTATCCCAAGACTTGATATTAAAGGGCCGAATTTAGTGAAAGGTATGCATCTTGAAGGTCTGAGAATTCTAGGTCGACCCGAGCAATATGCAAAATACTATTTTGATAATGGAGCTGATGAACTTTTGTATATGGATGTGGTGGCTTCTCTTTACGGAAGAAATAGTTTGCAGGAAATAATTACCAGAACTGCTAAGGAGATCTTCATACCACTGGCAGTTGGAGGAGGCATTAGAAGTATTCAAGATATGCAAGCTATGTTTCGGGCCGGAGCAGATAAAGTTTCTATTAATACTGCTGCTGTCAAGAATCCGCAACTAATTTCTGAAGCGGCCAATCTTTTTGGGTCAGCTAATCTTGTCGTTTCGATTGAGGCAATCAAACAAAGCGATGGTAATTATTATGCATTTACTGATAATGGCAGAGAAAAGACAGGACTTGAGGTTATAGCATGGGCAAAACAGGTGGAGAGTCTGGGAGCCGGAGAAATAATTCTTACGTCGGTTGATAAGGAGGGTACAGGAAAGGGTTTTGATACCGATTTAATCAAAGCCGTTGCAAGGGCTGTGAATGTTCCGATCGTGGTACACGGAGGTGCAGGAAAATTGGATGACATAAAGGATGCTTGTTTGATTAATGGAGTCGGTGGAATTGCTATTGCCTCAATGCTTCACTATGGTGCTCTTGAGAGAATGAGCCGAGATGTTGATCTTGAACAAGGAAGTAATAATTTTATAAAAAGCGGGTTGTCGAATAAAAATATAAAAATAAGTTCTGTTGAGGAAGTGAAAAAGTATTTAAAAAGAAATGGGGTTTCATGCCGATCTTAAATAAAGACAGTAATACATTTAGAAAATTGAACATTGTGATTATTGATTTTAAATTGAGTAATCTTTTTTCAGTGGCACATGCTTGCGAATATGTAGGAATCGATGTAAAGATAACTTCTGATCCTAAGGATCTAGATGAGGCCGATGGCATAATACTGCCTGGGGTTGGGGCCTTTGCGGATGCCATGAAGAATCTGGATTCGCTGGGTTTAACACAGGCTATAAAAAATCACATTCAGAAGAATAAACCGTTTATGGGTGTCTGTTTAGGAATGCAGTTGTTGTTTGAGACGAGTACGGAATTTGGAGAACATCAAGGTTTGGGAGTTTTTAAGGGATCTGTTAAGAAGTTTAACAATACACCTGATACGACTGAGAGAATGAGAATACCTCATATTGGCTGGGATAAAATTGAAATCAAAAAGGAAACATCATTGTTTAAAGGATTTAAAAATAGCGATTATATGTATTTTGTACATTCCTACTTTTGCATTCCTGAGGATCGTGATATTATCGCTACGACTACAAATTACGAGGGGTTTGAGTTTGTAAGTGCTGTCTCAAAGAATAATGTTTTTGCTGTTCAGTTTCACCCTGAAAAGAGTGGTAAAGATGGCCCCGAGATTTATAGAAATTTTGGAAAATTTGTAGAGAGATGTTCTGATAAAAAAATTGTGCGAGATTAACTACTAATGGATAACTTTATAACAGCCGGTCTTAAAAAATCAGAACTAACTCAATTCTCCCCTACTAAAACTAAAAACTTAAAGGCTCTTTATGGACTTCCGTCTCAAGTTAAATTTTGTACAAGATGCATTATTTCAAATCAAAGACCAAACTCGACAGTCGAATTTAAGAATAAGCAGGCGAATAAAAAAGAGACAATCGCAATGGACAAAGAAGGTGTTTGCTCAGCATGCAGATATGCAGATATTAAAGATCAGGAGATTGACTGGGAAAAAAGAGAAAAAGAATTGATTAAGCTGTGTAACTTTTATAGAAGTAAAAAAGGCAACTATGATTGCATAGTTCCTGGTTCAGGAGGTAAAGACAGTGCTTTTACTTCACACATACTTAAATACAAGTATAAAATGAATCCGCTAACTGTGACATGGGCTCCACATATTTATACTGATATTGGTTTTGAAAATTTTAAATCTTGGATTCATAGTGGTTTTGATAATGTATTATTTTCGCCTAACGGTAAATTGCACAGACTTTTAACAAAACTGGCGTTTGTGAATCTGCTTCACCCATTTCAACCTTTTATTGTTGGACAAAGACATATTGCTTCAAAGCAATCAGTTTTACATAAGGTGCCATTAATTTTTTACGGAGAAAACCAGGCAGAGTACGGGCATAATATTAAGGAAAATTTTAAACCGACTATGGATCCAAAATTTTATGAGGACGATATTGATTTAAATAAAGTATTTTTAGGAGGGGTAAAAGCGCGTGATCTTATTAAGGAATATAAATTGCAGGAGAATGATCTACTTCCCTATTTACCTGCCGACAAGTCGCTGATTAAAAAGGTCGGGACGACAGTTCATTATCTTGGGTACTATTTAAAATGGGACCCACAGGAATGTTACTATTATGCTGCAGAACACACAGGTTTTAAACCAAATACTGAACGCACAGAAGGATCTTACTCAAAGTACTCTTCGATTGATGACAGAATAGATCCGTTTCATTATTACACAACACTGATAAAGTTTGGCTTAGGAAGGGCTTCTTATGATTCATCACAAGAAATTAGAAACAGAAAGATTACCCGGGAAGAAGGGGTGGCTCTAGTCAAAAAATTTGATACAGAGTTTCCTGCTAAGTACTTTAAACAGATTTTGGAGTATATGGAATTAACTGAAGAAGAATTTTGGAAGTTAATTAATAGAGGACGCTCTCCCCATCTTTGGAAATTGGAGAATAATCAATGGGAATTAAGACACCCTGTTTGGGAGAAAAATGAAACCGCCTAAGAATATTGTTCTTATTGGTGCAGGTAATATCGGCAGCCGGCATCTGCAGGGGCTGGCTAAGATAAATAGTCCTCTATCTATTGAGGTTTTTGATCCTTCTATCGAATCGTTAAAAGTTGCTGAAGAAAGATTCAAGCAAATACCAAATCATAGTAAACATCAGATTATTTTTTTGACAGATTCCAGGATGATATCGACTCAGGTTGATGTGGCTATAATCGCTACTAGTTCAAATATCCGCCGTAAAGTTACTGAGGAATTACTAACCCAATCTGAGGTGAGAAACATTATTTTTGAGAAATTACTTTTTCAGAAAAAGAATGATTACGATTTTGTTAATAGATTGCTGGAGAAGAAAAACATTAAAGCCTGGGTTAATTGCAGTATGAGAGTTACCCCTTTTTATCAAAAGTTAAAGGACAAATTTAAAGGGAAGAGAATTGTTTATCTGTTAACTGGCAGCCGGTTTGGTATCGCCACTCAAGCCATACATTTTATTGATCATATGGCCTTTCTTCTAGATGATTATGAATTTAAAGTTGATACAACCGGACTTGATAAGAATCTTTTGCAAAGCAAAAGAGCAGGCTTTCTAGAATTGACTGGGACTATGATAGTTAATTTTAGTAATGGCAGTACCGGAGTTTTCTCAGATTTCCCTGAAGGCGAAGCTCCGATCATAGCTCAAATTAGTTCAGATAGTTTTCAAGCAACTGCTAATGAGACGACCAGAGAAACATTTATTTCTAATTCCCCAAAATGGGAGATTAAACCCTCACCAGAATCATTACTCTTTCAAAGTGATATGACAAATATTGTTGTTGAAGATATTCTTAAAACAGGAAGTTGTGGTCTCCCGACTTACCAACAATCTGTAAAAGTGCATTTAGAACTACTTGAGGAGCTGTTAAGATTTATAAATAGGAATTCTGATAAAAAACAGAATTTGTATCCTTTTACTTAAAAATGAAAAATAATCAACCAATATTACTAATCGGATCAGGTTACATGGGCGTTGAATTTGCAAAGGTATTGAGAGCTTTAAAACAGGAATTTATTGTTGTTGGACGAGGAGAAGAATCAGCTAATAATTTTGAAAAGGAAATTGGAGTAAAAGTATTCAGAGGAGGGATTGAAAAATATTTAGCTGAGAATTTAAATGTTCCAAAAAGTGCAATCGTGGCAGTAAGCGAAGATCAGATTGGATTGACTACAATTAAGTTGATAAAGGCCGGGACTAAAGAGATCCTAGCTGAAAAACCAGGAGGAGCAGATTTTCAGGAAATCAAGAAAGTAGCAAAGACAGCTGAGGAAAAAGGGACTAATGTTTACTTGGGATACAACAGAAGGTTTTATGCTTCAGTTGAGGAAGCCTCCAAGATCATTAAAAAAGACGGCGGAGTGCTATCGCTTTATTTTGATTTTACAGAAGCTGTTCACAAAATTGTGCCTTTAGTCAGAGCTCCAGGGGTTAAGGAAAACTGGTTTCTACATAACTCTACTCATGTTATTGATATGGCATTCTACATAGCTGGTATTCCTGTAAAAATGAATTGTGAAGTTTCAGGAACATTGTCATGGCATCCAGCTGGAGCAATCTTTACTGGTTCTGGATTGCTAGAAAAAGGAATCCCTTTTTCATATCATGCGAATTGGAAATCGGCAGGAAGATGGGCTGTTGAGATACATACCGCCAAACATAAATTAATTTTTAAACCATTGGAGAAATTGCAGATTCAGGATGTAGGAAGTTTTAAGGTTAAGGATTACAGCATAGATGACAAGTTGGATTTGGATTATAAACCAGGAATTTATAAAGAAATTACGGCTTTTTTGGGAAATAAAAAGAATCTATGTACAATAAAAGAACAGGTAAGCAACCTCAAATTTTATAAGAAGATTCTTGAGGGATAGATTTAATTAAAACATTTCTGTCACATATATGAGCTCTTTAGGCTTTAGTAAGATTATTAAATTTTCAGTTATCTTTCTGATTGGATTTTGTTTCGTTCTGAGTTGGTGGTGGGTTCTTAATAACAATTTTTTTATTAATTTTGACATCTCGAGGGATTTAATACTTTGGTATGAGATTATTCATAATAATCATATAACCTTGATTGGTCCGCATTCAGGCACTATCCCCGGCTTATTTCACGGACCACTTTGGTACTATCTCAACTTACCAGCTCTTTTAATAGGTAATGGAAATCCTGTAGCACTCGGCTGGTTTTGGATGATACTTTCAGGAGTGTTTCTTTATCTAGTCTTTTTTACTGCATCAAGGATATTTGATTGGAAGACTGCAATTCTGAGCATTCTTATCTTGTCTGCTAACTCAATCACAAACTTTACGGATGATGAAAAGTATTTTTATAACCCTTATGGGGCGGTAATATTGGTACCGGTTTTTTTCTATCTTTTTCAAAAATATATTAAGAGTTTAAAGCCAATATATCTTCAATTATCAGTACTGATTGTTGGCTTGATAATTCAGTTTCAAATGGCTTTTGGAGTGCCAATTTTTATTTTAACTTCGATATACCTAACTATTTATAATTTCAGAAAAAACAAGTTATATCATCTAATGAATTTACTTTTGATTGTATTCCCACTTTCAACTTTTATTATTTTCGAATTGAAGAATAATTTCTTGCAGGTTAAGACTGTACTTTTATATTTAGTGACTGAAAATACTCAAATGAATTTTAGGAATTTTATATTCTCGAGAATTGATCAATTGTTTATGGATAATTTTAGAATGCTGGCTGAGAATAGTTTACCTTTGCAAGTTCTATTTTCACTGTCCTTTTTTGTTTTACTTTTTTATCAACTAAGAAGAAATCATTTTTCATACTCTGATCCCTTTTGGTTGTTTGGGTATTTTTATTTTGGATTTGGATTAATAACATTTTTATTTAAAGGAGAGATTGTAAATTATTACTGGCCTTTTTTACCTTTGATGGTAATTATATTTAGTGCGCTACTAATGAATATTTCAAAAAGAGTAGCTGCCGTAATCATTTTTATACTTGTCGGTTACAATCTTTTGCTCGGATTAAGAATTGTGACAGATTATCCGTACACTCAGGAAAAGCAGGATTTTACCAGCTGGAATTATAACTTAGAAATGGCGCAGATAGTTTATGAGGATTCTGATGAAGATTTTGGATACTTTATTTATACGCCGAATTTGTTTGGTTATAGTCAGAGATATGCTATGGAGTATGAGGCTGCCAAGTATAAACATCTTGAATCATTCGCTTTTATTAAGAAGCCAATCACTTACCTGATTATTGCTGATTTTAATACTGGGAGAGCTGATCTTACTCCCGAGAACTGGAAAAATGTGGATGTAAAAATAAGCTCTCAAGCTGAAAAAATCTTACAGTTTAAGCATTACAGAATTGAAAAATACAGATTGTCTGAGGAAGAAATTAATAACCCGCCTAACCCTTCACTACTGCTTCTGAGCAATGGGTTTTTTAGATAGCATCTCTCACTTGGACAGTAATATTACCAAAGCTTTTTTCTTCGATAACTTTAGA
The DNA here is from genome assembly GCA_964392925.1 of uncultured Gammaproteobacteria bacterium. Lineage (GTDB taxonomy): Bacteria > Patescibacteriota > Microgenomatia > Daviesbacterales > UBA10151 > JACPKO01. The sequence continues at coordinate 83,542 of CAYMRP010000001.1, read as the reverse complement.
AAAATAATTCTCTTCTGTGATAAGACCTGAAATCATGTATGAAGGAATATTTCTTGAGGGTTCAATTATTAAAAATCTTCGTTTTGGCAAATTGGTTCTTGATGTTACTACTTCCAACTTGCCTTTATAGCCAGGGGCTGCATCCCCACCCCAGACAGGAAGACGACCATATTTTTTATAGCCATACCAGTTAAATAAATAATCCCAAGTTGTATTAACATTATAAGGAATCATTACAGCATTAACTGAGAATGGCTGATTCTCTGATCTTTGATAGATAAAATCTAAAACTTCTTTTTCTACTGGCAATACTAAACCCTCCTGAACGATCATATTTTGATTAAATTTAGTTTGATTGAGGGTGATAATTAAATAGAGATTTGAGCTAATGATTAAAACCAAAAGGCCGGTTGCCAAGATTCGATGCTTTATAAACAGCCTGTCGATGATAAAAGCGGTTAGGACTAATAAACCGATTGAGCCGCCAATTCCGTAGTAATAAATTTTGGAATAGCTTAATAGATAAGGAACAATTCCTCCAATAATCCAAATCAGTAAAAATACTAATTGTTTCTTGTGATTATTCCTGTAGATTAGGGCGGCTGTCGATAACAGCGCTAAAGTTAGAATGACTGCAAAATTACCCGGAAATGCGTTTAGATTATCATGGGTAATTGTAGTTATATGAAAGATGGCGCTCTCGATAGTATTGTTAGCGTTTATTAAAGAATTCTGATTTGAGGAGGTTAGGATTTTCAAAAAATCGCCGTATTTATACTCGGAGATTATGAAAGTGGCAGTAGTGAGTATAAAACAGATTATTGAAATCAGTGCGTACTTTAAATAATCTGGCAATCTACTCTTTACTAATGAAAAGAATTTAGTATTAGCGGTAGAAATTAAATTCCAGGGAATTTTAAATAGAATAAACATAACTAAGAAAACAAAGGCAAGAATAATTAGCGAGAAATGGAATTGAATTGATAATCCAAGTCCAATTGCTGAGAGAACTAAACCTTTTAGATTGTTTTGAAAAAAGTATTTGACACAGCCGTAGTAAAACAGGAGAACAGTTAGAACGGCGAATGAAGGGTGGCTTAGGAACAGGGCATACTGAGTCTGCTCGTAGGAGACTGCATACAAAGTTGCTGCTATAAGAGCAGTTTTTCTATTAAAAAGCAAAGCTGCAATAAGGAAAACCAGGATGACTCCAAGAGCATTGTAAAACCTAAGAACAACAGAGAAAAGAGTTGGATCACCACCAGAGAAATAATACAAAGGGGCGAGAATATAATAGCTGAGAGCCCCATGAAAGATATTGGAGTCAAACGAAGCAGAAGGACCTTTGATTATAATATCACCAGCGATAATTTCTTGCGAAGTATAAGCGTCTCTAGCTTGGTCGTATCCAAAATAGACGTTATCTGGGAAGTAAATAAAGCGTAGAGCAACAGCGATAATAAAAATTATTGCTAAAAAATTTTTCATTTAAGGCCAACTATTTTTCTAAGATAAGGCGTTTTTTGAATCAGCAATACCAGAGGTATTGTTATTAGGAAGGTTAGGATAGTACTGATGATTAGATAAATTGCCAGACTTGGCATTGAAGGGCTGTCGGGATTTATTCCGAAGAATTTACTTAACGTATCAATAACTAAAAGATGATTCAGATAGAGAGCAAAACTCAATACGGCAATAAAAGAGATTGGTTTTTTTATCCAGCTGATGGTTTCTAATTTTTGAACCCAGCTACCTCTCATTAGTAAATTAAAAGCGCTTAATGACATCAACATCACACTGATGCTGAGATAGGAGTCTGCATAAGTTTGTCCGCCAATATAGAAAAGATCACTAACGTTATTATGAAACAACCAGAGTGTTAAATAGCCAAAAAAAGCAGTAAAAATAAAACTGGCGATGAATATTAATGAGTAAACGATAGTTTCAGCTTTGGAAAGAATAGTTGATTTTAATTTAACCAGATAACCGTATAAATAATAGCCTATCCACATGATCCAATAGGTAAATGTGCTAAAGACCTCCCCTTCTCTTAAACTCAGATAATAAAAAATATAGGAAGCTGCACCTAAACCTAGGAAGAAGTAACAAGTATACTTTAGTACCTTTTCATTTTTTGGTTCGGTTAATAAATTCCATAGAGGATTTAAAAATTGAATAAAGAATAGGACAACAAGAAAGTATAAGCTGGTGTGAGTGTTTTTACTGAGATTGTGAAAAATTCCGGCGTAATCATAGGGCTCAAATCTCAACCAGGCCATTAAAGCATAAATAATATTGAAGATAATATAATAAGCGATTAATGGGATTAGAATCCGCTGGGTAATACGTTTGAAATTTTCATGAATAGATGAGGGTTTTCCTAATACCAAATAGCCGCTTAGAATTACAAATAGAGGAACACTTATTCTAAAAAGACAGTTTAAAAGAAATGCTAACCACCAGATTGTACCTCCAAAATAATCGGGTCTGGGGGTTATGGGGATAACGAGATGGATGCCGATGACAGCCAGGATTGCGAGCGCTCTAACAAGGTCTGCTTGGAATAAATAATTCTTAATCACCTACTAAGTATAGATTAAAATAACGCCTATATTAAGGGTTGACGTGCGATAGGCTCAGCTATAGTATTGTAGTCGCTTATGCGTATTTTGATTACTGGCGGGGCTGGGTTTATCGGGTCACAACTAGCTTTATATTTGGACAAGAAAGATCATGAGGTTATTATTCTTGATAATTTAAGTTCCGGATATATTTATAATTTTATGGATAGCAAAAGACTGTTGAAGAATTTTGTTTGTATGGATATCCGAGATTTGAAACTTGAGAATGTGATGAAAGGTGTGGATGTAGTTTTTCATATCGCCGGGTACGTTTCTTTGCCAGGCTGTAATGATAATCCAGGAGAGGCGTATAGCGTTAATACCGCCGGAACAGCTAATGTTTTGGAGATGGCTAGAAGAGCTGGTGTAAAGAAAATTGTTTTCTCATCTACGGCTGCGCTTTATGAAAAAGAAACTGATACTCCTTTTAGGGAATCTTTGCCTGCTAATCCCACTTTAATTTATGCCAGAAGTAAAAAAGATGCTGAAGGAATTTGTGATTCATTTAGAGAAATGTACGGAATGGATATAACAATTTTTAGGTTTTTTAATGTTTATGGCCCGCACATGGATTACCGTCCACCATCTTATTTAATTAGTTATTTAATTGGCTGTTTGTTAAAAAAAGAGAAACCTATTTTACATTCAAATGGGAAACAATCAAGAGATTTTGTTTATGTTGATGATGTTGTTCGTTTATGTGAGATTGTGATGACCAATCCTAAATCTAAGAATCAAACTTTTAATGTAGGTTCTGGGGAAATTATTTCAGTTCAGGGTATTTACGATTTGCTTGCGGAGATTTTGAAATTGCAGAAAATTAAACCAATATTTAGAGATCCAAAAATGCACTGGGAAAAGTTTCCAAGGCAATTTGAGGGTAAGTATAAATTTAATACTCAGCTACTAACAAATGAGGTTAATAAATTTACTCATGCAGATATTAGTAAGGCGAAAGAATTACTAGGTTGGGCACCCATAGTTAAAATTAAAAAGGGACTTGAGAGAACAGTTGATTATGTTATGAAAAAAGGCTATAAGAATTTGTAATGATAATTGTTAAAGCACCGCTGAGAATTAGTTTTGTCGGAGGAGGAACTGATTTACCTGATTATTATAAAAATTCACCTGGAAAAGTAATTTCGGCGACGATAGATAAATATGTTTTGGCCGCAATTAACCCGGCTCCCTTACTAAAAGGTATCACTGCCAGATATTCCAGTATTGAGACAGTATCTAAAGTTAAAGATTTGAAGAATGACCGGATTCGAGAGGTGATGCTTAAGTTTGGAGTTGAAGAAAATTTAGAAATAGGAATATTCTCACATATGCCGGTTGGAACTGGACTTGGAGGATCGTCAGCATTTACTGTGTCATTGATAAAGGGTCTATCAACTTATGCAGGTAAACGGCTTGATAAGAAAGAGATTGCTCAAATTGCCTGTGAAATAGAAATTGAAACTTTAAAAGAACCGATCGGCAAACAAGACCAATATGCGGCGGCTCTCGGAGGATTTAACACTTTCACATTCAATCCTGATGGCAGTGTTGAGACAGAGCCAATTCTTTTAGATTATAAAACCCGGCTGGATATGGAAAACAGTATGCTGGTATTTTTCACCGGAATAACCAGAACTGCAAAAAGCGTACTGACTGAACAGAAAGCTAACAGTGCCGGCAATATAAAATCATTGAACTCTTTAGTAAAGTTAGTGGATTCATTCCAAAGAAAATTAGTTAAAGGAAATTTCCGGGCGATGGGAGAATTACTACATGAAAGTTGGTTAATTAAAAAGAAACTGGCATCAAAAATTTCAAATGAGGTAATTGATAAACTTTATGCTACAGGAATTAAAAACGGAGCTTGGGGTGGAAAAATATTAGGAGCTGGCGGCGGCGGATGTGTAATGTTTCTTGTCCCCCGAAATAAGAAAGAGCAAGTACGAGAATCTTTAAATAAAAAGGCCGAAGAGTTAAAACTCAGGGATTTCAAAGAAGTACCTGTGAAGTTTGTCCACAGCGGTGTTGAAATTGTTTCTAACACTTGTTTTAATTGAGGCCTTCGTATGGATAAATTTATTAACGGATATATTAAAAAGAGCACAAAACTTATTGAGAATTTGCCGGTTAAAGAAATCGCAAAGGCGATAAATATTCTTCAGGCAACTTATGAGAGGGATGGCAGAATTTATGTTTTTGGGAACGGAGGATCACTGGCTATGGCAACTCATTGGGTGGCTGATTTTAATAAAACTGTATTTAGCGGTCACTTAGATAAGAACATCAGACGATTTCAGGCAATCAGACTGCCTACAACGGAATCAGAGATTACGGCATGGGCTAATGATGTGGGGTTTGATATGATTTTTGCAGGCCCGTTAAGAAATTATATCCGCGAAGGAGATACAATTATCGCAATTTCTTCATCAGGTAATTCTCCTAATGTTATAAAAGCGGTTGAGTTAGCGCTTGAGTTTAAAGCATCAGTTATTGGAGTTACAGGATTTGATGGTGGAATGTTAAATAAACTAGCGGATGCAAAAGTTTTAGTTAAATCTGAAAAAGGGGCTTATGAATTGGTCGAAGGAATTCACTCTGTTATACTGCATATGATGACTCTTTATTTTAAAAATTCTTTTGATTATATTGAAAAACAAAGTAATTCAGCTAAAAAACGACAGAAGAAACAGGCTTAGAAATATGAGAATTCTCGTTACCGGTAATCAAGGATATATAGGAAGTGTGTTGACTGAAGTTTTGGCCTCTAAGAAATATGAGGTTGTTGGACTTGATACTGGTTACTACGAAGGAATCTCTCCAGATAATGATGGTAAATTATTAGTTAAACAAATTAGCAAAGATATCAGGAACGTTGATATTTCGGATTTAGAGGGAATTGACAGTGTAATTCATCTGGCAGCACTTTCTAATGATCCGCTAGGAGAATTTGATCCTTCTCTAACGGAAGATATTAACTACAAAGCTACAATCATATTAGCAAAACTGGCAAAAAAGTCGGGCGTTAAAAGATTTATATACTCTTCATCACAAAGTATGTACGGGGTTTCAGATTCTGAAGAAGAACTTGATGAGGACAATAGTAAAAAGAAAGCTATCACAGCATATGCTAAGACAAAATGGAAAGCTGAACAGGAACTTAAAAAATTAGCTAATGATGAGTTTATTGTAGTCTGCTTTAGGCCATCGACCGTTTTTGGAGTTAGCCCAAAATTAAGATGTGATATTGTTTTTAATAATTTGGTCGCCTGTGCATTTACGGCTAAACAAATTGAAATTAAAAGTGACGGAACTCCATGGAGACCGGTGGTGCATGTTAGGGATGTTTGCAGCGCTTATGTTGCGGGTCTTGAATCCCCTAAAGAATTGGTCGCGGGCGAATCATTTAATGTGGGAATTCCAAATGGTAATTTTACAGTAAAAGATTTAGCTGAAGCCGCGCAAAGAGCAGTTCCCGGAAGTAAATTAGTTTTTACAGGAGAACATGGTAAGGATGCCAGGACTTATAAAGTATCTTTTAATAAAATACTTACAGTGCTAAAAGACTATTTTAAACCTGAGTGGGACTTAGATCGAGGCGGTAAGGAATTAGTGAACTTTTTCAAGAAAATAGAACTTAGTGAGGAAGATTTCCGGGGTCAAAAATGTAACCGGCTGCCAAGACTAAAGTATCTGCTTGATAACAAAAGATTGGACAATAAATTGTTTTGGAAAAGTTGAATTCTTCAAAAATAACTCAAGCTGTCATTTTTGCTGGCGGTGCAGGTACCCGCTTAAGACCGTTCACGAATAAAAATCCCAAGCCAATGATTTTGGTAAATGGTAAGCCTTTTTTGGAACACTTACTTAATCTTTTAAAATTAAACGGTATCAAAGAGGTGGTTATATTGACTGGATATTTGGGAGATAAAATTAGTAAACATTTTAAAGATGGCCGGGATTTTGGGATAAAGATAAAGTATTCCTACACCCCATTTAAAGATTATTCCGGTGAGGAAATTAAGAGTGGAATAAGAATATTGAATGCTCATGAATTACTCGAAGATCAATTTCTTTTGTTGTACTGCGATAATTACTGGCCTCTAAACTTAGCCAAGCTTCAGCAATTATTTTCAAAAACAGAGGTTGATACTTTAGTAACTGTTTATACTAATAGAGATAATTCGACTAAGAATAATACTCTCGTTGATCAAAATGGTTTTATTAAAAATTATGATAAATCCAGAACTGAGAAAGAATTGAACGGCGTTGATATCGGTTTTATGATTGTTAAAAAGAAAGTTTTAAGTCTTTTACCAAAGGAGAATTGTAAATTTGAAGATATTGTTTTTCCATCTCTGATTAGGAAGAAAAATCTGGCGGGATTTTTGACAAATCACAAGTATTACAGTATCGGAGATATGGAGAGAGTTAAGAAAACTGCGAAATTTTTAAGGAGTAAGAAAGTTATTTTTCTTGATAGGGACGGGGTGATTAATAAAAAAGCTAGTAAGGCAGATTACATAAAGAAATGGAGTGAATTTGAATTTCTAACTGGATCAATCGAAGCAATCAGATTGTTAACTTTAGCCAAATATAAGATTTTTATCATTACTAATCAGGCAGGAATTGCCCGAGGGATGATGAGTACTAAGGATTTAGAGGATATTCATAAGCGAATGCTTCGCGAACTAAAAAATGCTGGAGCGAATATATCAGGAATCTACTGGTGTCCCCATGGTTGGGATGAGGGGTGCGTTTGCCGCAAACCAAAACCAGGGCTTTTATATCGGGCAGCTGATGAAAACCAATTTGATTTAACAAAGTCAGTGTTTATTGGTGATGACGAAAGAGACGAAAAGGCAGGGATGGCGGCCGGGGTTAGAACCATTTTAGTTAATCCAAATAATAATCTCTTGAAGATTGTATATTCATTAACTAAGTGATATATTTCTGAAAGAAAAAGAGGAAATACTTTTTCTATATTTGATAGAAAGATTTCGTTTTTAAAATGAAAAGAATTGATCAGTGCCGGGTATGTAAAAGTAAAAAATTAGTAGAATTTTTAGACTTAGGAAAACAACCATTAGCTAATTCGCTACTTGATTCCCCTACTCAGAAAGAAAAATTTTATCCACTATCGCTTAGTTTTTGCGTAAAATGCTCATTGGTTCAACTTAATCACACCGCAGACCCCGAAGAACTATTTAAAAGTTATGTGTGGGTGACTGCGACATCCTCAACAGCTAAAAATCATGCAGAAGTTTTTGCTAAAAATATAATTACAAAAGTTAAGGATTTAAAAAAAGGATATGTTCTTGAAGCTGCAAGTAACGATGGGACCTTCTTAATTCCGTTTCTAAAAAAAGGATATAAAGTGTTGGGTGTTGACCCGGCAAAAAATATTGCTGAACAGGCTGATTCAGAAGGAATTCCAACCAGAGCCGAATTCTTTGGAACTAAAGAAGCACGTAAAATTAAAAAGAAGTATGGGCCGGCAAAAGTTTTTATAGCCCGGAATGTTATGCCGCATGTTGCCAACCTGCATGATTTTGTAAAAGGTATGTCGGTTGTTTTAGAAGATGAAGGGTTGCTGGCTTTGGAAGTTCATTATGCTAAAAAAATATACGAAGAGCTCCATTATGATTCGGTCTATCATGAGCATTTATGTTACTTCACGGTGAAAAGTTTTGAGACTCTTCTGAATAATAATGGGATGTTTATAGAAGACATCAAGACTAGTCCGATTAGTGGTGGATCACTGGTAATTTATGCAAGAAAAGGTGAGATTAAAGAATTGCCGATAGTCCAAAAGTATAGAGATAATGAGGAGAAGATTAAAATTAATGAACTTAAAAGCTGGCAGGAATTTTCTATAAAAGTTGTTGAACATAAAAAACTATTAATTGATTTAATATCAAAAAGCAAAGGCCGAGTTGTTGGGTATGGGGCCTCCGCAAGAAGTTCAACGCTTCTTAACTATTGTCAAATTGGTCCTAAAGAAATCTCTGTGATTATAGATCAGAATCCGTTAAAGCAGGAGAAGTATACAGCAGGAACTCATATACTGATTGAAAGTGCTGAAAAAGTAATGCGAAGAAAAACGGACACCGTAATAATCTTAGCCTGGAATTTTAAAGATGAAATAATTGAATTTTTAAAGAAGCAATATAACTATCAGGGAAAATATATTATCCCCTTACCTAATAATCCTGAAGAAATACTCTGATGAGTAAAGGGAGACTTTTTATTACTGGCATGGGTGGAATGCTAGGAAGATTCTTGGCAAGCAAAGCCATTGAAGAAGGCTACGAAGTTGGGGGCACCCTTCACACATCTACACCATCTGAAATAAAAAAACTTTGCGAGAACGGAATTATTAAATCCTACTTCTTAGATTTAATTGAACCCCACGAGATTAAAAAGGCTATTTTAGATTTCAAGCCTGATATTGCGATACATTTAGCAGGAAGAGTTTTAGGAAGTCAGGATAGCAATGTAACTAATAAGAAAGTCTTCGATGAGAATACAGCAATTATCAAAAATACGTTATCTGCTGTAAAAACATTAAGTAATCTGCCGCGGTTTATTTTGGTTAGCGGTTGTATTGTATATGACAGATTATCTTCAAAGGATTTTGTAACCGAAATGGGAGTTGATAAACTTCCATTGGTAGATACTCTAGAACAGCCTTACAGATCCAGCAGAATTGAACAGGAGAAAATATTAGCGGCAGAGAATAATCTTGAGTATATAATTGTCCGGCCTACACAAATAACTGGACCGGGTAAAATTCCTGGTGTCGTAGAATACTTTATTGCTAAAGAAGTAATATCGGCAGTTCATGATGAAACTAAGAGAACAATACAGATTGGGAATAAAATGGGTGAGGTAGATATTGTAGATGTTCGGGATGCAGCTAGGGCTTTATTAGCACTAGTTGAAAGGGGAAAGAATAAAGAGATCTATCATTTAAGTTCAGGTTCACCAGAGACTGTGGCCAGTTTGATTAAAGTCTTTCTTGAGACTGCTGAACTTAAACCTGAGGAATATAAAATTATTTCTCAAAATGAAGAAAAGTCAAATTATTTCCGCTTCTCGGCTGAGAAATTGCGAAAGTTAGGTTGGGAGCCAGAATTTGAACTGAAGGAAACAGTCAGGAATTATTTTGAGTATTTTAAGGAGCGGTATAAATATGAATAATAATGCTACAGATTTAACTTCTATCGTTGACATCGTAATACCCACCCATAACCGAATAGATTTTCTAAATAGAATATTAAGTTTTTATAATTATCGAAAAGTAAAATGCCACATTGTAGTAACCGATTCAAGCACCGTGACTAATAAGAAAAAGAATAAACAGATAATCAATAATTACCCCAATCTGAATATCACACACATTACTAATTTCTCTTCAAAACTAACCCAGCACATTAAATTTTCTCAGATGGTTAAATATTTAAATAATAAGTATTCAGTATTCTGTCCGGATGATGACTTTATCACCCCAACCGGAATACTTGATTGTGTGAGATTTCTTGAGAAGAATCCTGATTACAGTGCAGCCCACGGCGGCTACATAGGCTTTCATCTTTTTAAAGGATTATTTGATTATAGGGAATTTTGGTGGAACTTCCGTTACAGCAATCATACTATTTCTGAGACAAAGGCTTCGAGAAGAGTAAAAGATCATTTAGAAAATTTTAATTTAACAACATGGGCCGTAAGAAGAACGAGTGATGTTAAAAAAAGTTATGCAGAATTTCAGAAAGTAAAATTTGATCCTTATTTACTTTTAATGTTTGGAGAACTTTTACCAGATATACTAATTTCTACTTTTGGAAAGATAAAGTATCTGAATACTTTTTACGGCGGCCGGCAATATTTTTCCCGAGTGGCTAGTAACTATGCAACTTTTCAAGATGGGATCAATACTGGAAAGTATGAGAGTGAATACCAAAAATTTAGAGACAGTGTCGTGAATAATTTGCAAAGACACGAGGATATATCTAAGAAGGATGCTCAAGTGTGCATTGATCAGGCAATGGTTACGTACTTAAAGAATTCTAACCAGGAATATCTAACAAATAAAATTTACCGCGGTTTAAGAAACGCCCCAACAATAATATATGACACTTTAATTCTGCTTCACGCTAAGTACTTGTTATCAAAAGACAAGCAAGGACTAATAGGTCCAATTGATACTCCTAGTTCAAAGTATTATAAGGAGTTTGATGCAATTCGAAAATCTGTTTTAGATAGCAGGATATAAAAATGAACTTTAGAAAACCGGTAAAAAAATTACTTTACGCTGCAAATAAAAATCCTTTATCGGTTTTTATACATAATAATAGTCTTAGCGAACGAGCGAGAATGCCTTTGACATCTATTGTTCCGCTTTCACAAAAGATCAGCATGTTTGCTCCTTTTACGAATGAAATCCATCAACCAAATGATTGGTATGGGCATGCAAGTAATTTGAAGACATATTTAGGACTTGAGAAGAATTATCAATTTAAATTTATACTCGAACACGGACTTTATCTCAATGATCAAGTCGATAATCTTGATGTCGAGGCTGATTTGCCTACTATTATCACTTACTCAGATTACAGATTAAAAATTCTAAGAGAATACCGGCCGAATATGTTTAGCATTGGACCATTTATTCATTATGCGAAGAGTTATTTAACTGATGGGGAAATCGAAAAAGAGAAAAAGCGCTTAGGAGAATCTTTACTTTTTTTCCCGGCTCATTCGACTCCAGTTATTGGATTTGAGTACGATATTAAAAAATTATGCAGGAAAATTAAAAAGATTGCAGGTGACCGAACAGTGAGAATTTGTCTCTATTGGAAAGATATTCTGCTGGGAAGACATAAAACCTACCAGGATTTTGGATTCGAGTGCGTAACTGCAGGACATATGCTTGATCCATTATTTTTACCAAGACTGAAAAGTTTGATTAGTATTTCGGATCTTACAGCCTCAAATATTGTCAGTTCTCATGTAGGATTTTGTATATACATGAACAAGCCTCATATCGTAATTAGTGAGGAATTAAAAATGAAGACAAGCCGGAATTGGAATAAAAGAATAAATGAAGGTTTTAAATCTGAAGGTTATGTAGAGGTACTTGAAGAATTTTCTAAACTTAATTATAAAATAACACAGAAACAAAAGAATTTAATCACAAAGTATTGGGGTTCGGATAGAACCAGGACAAAAGCTGAACTGAAAAAGATTATTTTACAAACAGAAAAGCTGTACACAGAATTTAAAAGTGATCATATCCTTACCTAATCATCTTGAGGCGTTATTTTTTCTAATCGTAAGCATAATATTGGGTGTCATTGTCTTAAAGAAAACACCTCCGTTAATAATCAAGATCAGCAGCAGGAAAAAATGGAGAATTTTTTGGGCGACTATTCTAACTAGATTTATTAAATCATAGGGAGGGATTTGATAACCAGTTATTTCTATTTTGTAGTTTTTTATTTTTGAGAGATTGACTAAATCCTTGAGGGACTGCTCTGTAAAACAGGTAGTGTGTTGGAGGTCGGCATATCTTTCAATTAATCCTAAAGGATTATTACCGTTTGGAACAACGAAGATAAGCACTCCGTTTGGAGCTAGATTATTGTATAAGAAATTAACAACCTGACCGAGTTTATCGACTGGTAGATGTTCTAGGACCTGCATGAGAAATATAAAGTCGTAGGGACCTAATTTCGTCTTAATGTTCAAAAAATTACTGGATAGATAACTGTTTTTAATTTTGAAGTTTTTTGAAACATGACCCAATACACTTTTATCATTATCAATAATGTCGATATTGTAGATATTTTTGTCATTTAAATAACTTTCAAATTCGCCGAAGCCAGGACCTATTTCTAAAACCTTTAAATGACTTAGAGGTGTTTTTCTAAAATATTTGCCAAGATTATAATCTATATAATCTTTTTTTCTGCCAAAAGTTTTATTACTAGATAGGTCTGTTAGATGTTTGATGTATTTACTCATTATAGATATGCATATTTTTGATTAAATTCTTTTTTTTTACAACTAGGAAATTTACCATCTCTAGATTTGGGAATTGCTAAATTTAGTAAATGAATTTAGTATAAAGTAAATCTGATGAAGAAAGTTGCAATAATAATCCCCCACTACAGAAAGAAGTTAACACCGGATGAAAAAACTTCTGTAAAGCATTTGAATAAATATCTAAATAATTATGATAAATATCTAGTTCTTCCTGATTCAATTCCTAACATAACTTTGGATTTATCACGACTAAAGATTGAACATTTTCCATCATATTTTTTCCAATCTTTAAGTAAGTATTCTGAACTTATGAATAGCGAGGAATTTTATCAGCGCTTTAGTAAATATGAATATGTACTAATATACCAGCTTGATGCTCTAGTATTTTCTGATAAGTTAAACGACTGGTGCGGACGAGGATTTGATTATATCGGGGCTCCTTTGTTTGAATCAATTATTGGTAGGTTAACTCATAAAATGGGTGAGAAATTTACTGGAGGGAATGGCGGACTTTCATTGAGGAAAGTTTCATCATTTATTAAAGTGATTCAAATTACGAAGGAATCGGCTAAGAGACAGTCAGTCAACCCAATGATACGTAAATTTTGGTTCTTGAAGGCCCTTTTTGAAAGGAAGACACATGGTCAATGGCTGAATGCACCAGCGAAAGATTATCCTTTTAATGAGGATGGGTTTTGGTCCTTTGAGGCAATTAAGTATTCTCCTAAATTTAAAATTGCACCTTTTAATGAAGCTTTAAAATTTTCTATCGAAAAATATCCTGGAAAATGTTTTGAATTAAATCATAAACAAATACCGTTTGGTTGCCATGCTTGGGCAAAGTACGAGAGAAGTTTTTGGGAAAAATACCTGATAAAGTGAGTTATCTTTTTTGAGAAATGCAGGCAAACCCGTATTCTAGTTCTGTTTTATAACAGCTGGTAACAAAGCCATCTTTTTTAAAAGATTCTTTGGATGTTGTTATTAGTATAGTGTTGTCCGATGCGTCAGCATGAGGTGTGATATGGAAATTTAAGCCCGCATCTTTTAGCAGAACCCAAAAAGGATACTCAAATTCATCCATAAGATGAAATGAGATTTCCTGTGAGGAATTATTGATTTCTAGTTGATCTATGACCTGACGATATGGTTTTTCCCAATAATACCGGGAATTAAAATATTGACTAATGCGAGATTTTTGGAAAAATGGCTCCGGGACAGAAGCCAAAGGCAGAGTGAAATGGTTAATGTACTGAATGAATACTTTATACGGCAAGTAACTTCTTGAGACATTTAGAATCGCTAAAAGAAAAGCCAAGATAACACTTATAGATACAACTATTTTTAAAGGCAATTCGAGATATTTCTGTTTGGCTAATATTACGTATGAGCTAATAGATCCAATTAAGAGGAAAGGAATTAACAGTCTTGAATGGAAGGGCTGCCATTTTAAGAGTGATGAGAAGATAAAAAATGAGGCGATTGAAATTGTGTAGATAAATATAGGCAGTTTAGAATCTTTAAAACTTCTTCTGTTAAACAAAATATATACTCCTCCTACTAGAATCAAAATGAAATGTATCGGACTGGCTACTATATCCTCTTGAGGATAGATAATGGGGGAAACTTTAAAAATCGTGCCTGAATAGGTAGTTTTGGGATCATTTGGGTCGAGATTAATTAGATCATGAAATATGTATATAAAACTTTGAACGGGAATATTAATAAGAGGCAGTGGAAGATTTATAAAAGAATTCCTAATTAAGTTTGAGATAATTATTGGTCCAGATAAAAGTTCATTCGTGTAACCACTCCCCTCTTCAATAATTGGTTGGCCAGATATACTGCCGAAAAGAGATAGGTTTTGAGAAAAAAATCTTAGTTGAAGAGTTAGGGATAATAGTACTGCAACTGCCAGAAGGATGATTATTTTTTTCCAGTTTTTTTTGTTTTCCCAAATCATTAAAACTAAAATGGCGATTGGAATTATGCTAAAGATTACAAATGTCGCTTTAGTTAAAATTCCAAGACCAATTGATAATCCAACGGCGAGTGAGTTTCTGAGACTAGGCATCTTTCTAAAACGCAGCGCATAGTAGGTACTGAGAAGAACTATAACAGTAGTTACCAAATCAGTCTGCGTACTTGAGGACTGAAGAACTGCTATTGGAAGCGCGGCGGCGAATAGGGCTAGGTAGTCAGACCTGATTTTTTTATCAAAGAATTCTTTGGATATTAAAACGCAAAGAACTACAGAAGATAAATATGCTAGCCATTGGGAAAGAAAAAGAAATCTATCGCTGCCCGAAATGAAATAGAGATGCAACGTGATATATTCACCGAAGGGTGCCATAAAGTCATGTGAGCCTCTAATTACATTTTGAAAGAGAGTTTGCTCCTGCATCCAGTACATGACCCGGGGAATGTGATAGACCATACTGTCTGTAGTGCTCGGTGCACTAAACAATCCCTGAACAAAAGTGACAGAGAAAAGTAATATTAGAATTTGAATGGGCAGAGATTTGAAATTTATCGAATTGAATAGATTCTGAATGTCATTTCTGTAAAAATAGAATAGAAAAATTATAAAAAGAGAATCAAGAGGTAATAGCCATTGTCTTGAAATCAGATTGAAAAGGGAGAAAAATTCTGTGGATAAAAAAATATAACCGTATATAAGCAGTAATAGTTTAGGGATTATGGATAATGCCATTTATATTGTGAGGATTTATGGTTTTGTATTCTTATACCATTCTATAGTCTTTCTGAGACCTTCTTCAAAATTTACTTTGGATTTAAATCCAAATTCTTCTTCGGCTTTTGCGGTATCTAATTTTCTTCGGGGCTGGCCATCGGGTTTTGATTTATCCCAAATAATTTCTCCGTTAAAATTAGTGAGTTTTGCAATTAAACTCGCTAAATCTTTAATTGAGATTTCAAAAGAAGACCCAAGATTTACGGGATCGGATTTGTCATAGAGTTCGGCTGCTTTTAGGATTCCGTCGGCACAGTCATCGACATAGAGAAACTCTCTGGTGGCATTTCCAGAACCCCAAACAGTAACTGACTTATCATTATTATTTACCGCTTCGGTGAATTTTTTTATAAGGGCCGGGATAACGTGACTTGATTCGGGATCAAAATTATCACCTGGGCCGTAAAGATTAACAGGCAAAATAAATATTGAATTGAATCCGAACTCCTGACGGTATGATTCTGACTGGACTAATAACATTTTCTTGGCAAGTCCATAAGGGGCATTTGTTTCTTCTGGGTATCCATTCCAAATGTCGGTTTCTTTAAAAGGTATTGGGGTAAATTTAGGATAAGCACAGATTGTGCCTATCGCGACAAATTTATCTACTCCTGCAAGTCTGGCTTCCTCCATTAATTGAACTCCCATCATTAAATTGTCGTAAAAAAGAGTTCCAGGATGTTCACGATTATAGCCTATACCGCCAACATTGCCAGCTGCATGAATTACGATATCGATACCTTTAACAACTTTTTTCGCTACAGATTGAATTCTTAAGTCTTCAGATTTGGATCTAGGAATAATTGGTTCTACGCCCATTTCACGAAGTTTTTTAGTTATCACACTTCCAAGGAAGCCAGAACCGCCAGTTAGAAGGACTTTTTTATTGTGCCAGAAAGAATTTGGTTTATTTTTACTGATCATCTTAACTAAGAATTCTATAGACTGAAGTTATTATTCTAGTATGAATAAGATGTAAATTCAAAAGTAATTTATTTTTAGTATATTTTCCGGCAACTTTGTACTCGTCAGCAAACTGTTTTATAAAACCGGTTGAACTTTTTGAGGAATTTATCACCCTGAAACTAGCCAGGTATTTATCAATTATTCCGGGATTTCCAACTTTTCCTAAGCGAAGCCAATAATCATAATCCATAACATAGTATTGCGAAGCATCAAAATTGCCAACTTTTTCAAATGCTTCTTTTCGCCAAAAAACTGCCATTTGAGATATAAAATTCAAAACCAGAAGGACATTATATGAATAGATACTGAGCCAAAAGTTTTTATAGAAAGTTATTAGTTTTCTAATTTCTTTGTTTTGATTATTTATGATATCGCATTTACCAATAAGCCAAAGTTTACGAGGATTATTCATAAAATACTCTCCCACTATTTTAAAAGTGCCTGGCTTGTATACATCATCTGCATTTAAGTAGGCTATCACTTCCCCATTTATCTGATTTAAGCCGTAATTGATCGCATCCGCCTGACCTTGATCTTTTTTTGAGATCCATCTAATTTTTAATGGATACTTTTTGGCATACTCCTTAAGAATTTTGATTGTCGAATCTTTGGAGCCGCCATCTTTTATAAATAGCTCAAAATTAGGGTAATCCTGCGTTAGGATAGAGTCGATCGCTTGTTTTATATAGCTTTCACCGTTAAAGACAGGCATGACGATGGAGATTTTTGGCAGAGAATTATTACTTACTTTTTTTGCCATTTTGGAGGTCCTTTAAGGATTCTTTGCGGATGAATTCGTCAATTTTCCGCTGAATTTTTTTTGTTCCGACATAGGCTTTGTATGACATAAAAATAACTACGATAAATCCACCGACGACCATTAAATCGAAAACGCGATTTATTGAAATAGTTCTAGCAAAGCCGCTTAGTAAATCAGGGAAGATTGTAACGATTATTGTAGCGGTCCATATTACCCACCATGAAGCAATTTCGCCTTTATTTAGTTCACCTCTCATGAAGTGAAGGTAAGCGAAGTAGATCATAATTAATGAAAATATTATGGCGATGAGTTGTAGACCAATTATCATAAGTTCAATTTCCACTTAAAAACATCTGCAAGAATTCCTATAGAATCCAAAATTGTTACGCCTTTATTTTTATCATGGTAGATCGTTTGGATTGGAACCTCGGTACTTTTTAAATTAAGTTTGGCAATTTTTACGATTATTTCTGTTTCAATCCCGTATCCGGCTGACTCAAGATTCATTTTTTTATATCCAGTTTTTGTCACTGCCCTGAATCCAGAAAGTATATCTGATACATAAATCCCAAACAATAAGGATATCAAAACTGAAGCAAATTTATTGCCTAGAAACCTAATTAGGGGCACGCCGTGATGTAGATTACGTGATCCCAACACTACCTCATAGTTTCCGGTATTTAATTGTTTGGTAAATTTTTCTAGATCTTCGGTGCTATGTTGACCGTCGGCATCCATAAATATGACGGCTTCATATCCAGCCTGAAAAGCAGCCTCTGCGCCAGTTCTCATTGCTGAGCCCTTGCCAAGATTAATTTTGTGCGACATTAGAGTGACTTTTTTTGTTAGGTGCTTTTTATTAATTATTTCGAGGGTTTTGTCAGTTGATCCATCGTTAACTAGAAAAACAGGAAGTGTGATTTTTGCGAGAGTGTTTAGAAAACTGCTAAGATTCTTTTGTTCGTTGAATATTGGTAAAACAACAGCGGTTTTCATCAGGCTACCCAATACCCTCTTAAGAAAAAGGCAGTTTCAAGTATCAACAGACAGAAGCTAATAAGAGCCAGTAGAATTTTTATTGAGGTTGGTAAATTTTTAACCATAAGTGCCAGGACTATAAAGCTAGGGAATAATATCAGAACATAGCGGGGAAGGGAAGAAAAACTTCCTTGGATAGTTGGCAAAACAAAACCGGCAAAAGCAAAGAATAAATAAGAGAGTCTGACTTTTTTGAATAAACCAATTATGGGCAGAAGCATAAAAACAATTCCGGTTGCTAATTCGAAAAGAATTGTCGTCAAAAGTGGAGAAATAGAATCTACATCTACTATGATTTTTAGATAACGGAAGACTACTTGAGGAAAGAGAACAATACCCCGCTGATGCTGCTCCCCAACTATTAGCTGAAGACTATAGAATGCCAGCGGATCACCAACGCTATAATAAAGATAGGCCATGTAACTTATAAGACCTGCAGGGATTAACAGAATCCAATAAATTTTTCTTAAAGGAGTTTTACTTGCTAGGGCATCAATGATAAAACTTAAGAATAATAATACGCCGAACACTCTGGTTGTTGAGGCTAAAAAGCCAAAAATTCCAGCCCAAAAATAGCTTTTAGTTCTAAAAAAATAGAATGAGGCTACTACTAAAAATAAAAAGATTGATTCAGTATATACAGCATTAAAGTAAAAGGAGGCGGGATATAAAAGTAGAATAAGAATAACACCCAAAGAAAAATTTCTGTTGTAATCTAGTTTTAATAATTTATAGAAAAGTCCGAGAGCTGATATAAAAGCGACTGATGATATTATCAATCCGCTAATTGCGGCAATTCTAATATTCTCGCCAAATATATTCATACCAATGGAAATAAGATTTGGATATAGAGGGAAAAATGCTTGCTGGTATTGTCTGTAACCGAATTGGGCAATTGAAGTAAAATGTTCTCCATCAAAATTTGCCCATGGCAGAGAGTAAAAATTGACTAGATAATTATCAAAGCCTCCACCGAGAAGGTGTTTGCTGTAGAGAGGAATGAATTCAAATGAGGCGAGGAGAACAAGTAAAAGTACGATTTTCCAAATTATAAAAAGGCAGATAATAGCCGAGTAATTTGAATCGAATTTTAGAAATTTATCCCAGCGCATTTTGGTAAACTTTTAGTGTTTCGACTGCTGTTTTTTTCCAGGAAAAATTATTTAAATTCTCAAATCCTTTTTTTATTACTAGTTTACGATTATCTTCGTCATGAATAATGTTACTTAGACTTAAGCTAATTTGATCAACAGAGTTGGGATCAACGAGAATTGCCCCGTCACCCGCAACTTCCGGCATTGATGATATATTTCCAGTTATTATAGGAGTGCCACAGGCTTGTGACTCCAAGATTGGGAGACCAAATCCTTCATAACGAGAGGCAAATAGGAGTGCTTTTGCTCTATTCATTAACCCGACTAGTTCTTCATCTGAGACAAAACCTAAGATATGGATTTTAGGATTGTTTTGATACTTATTAAGAAATTGTTTGAATTCTTTCATCTCTGGATGATCTAAATTGTTTTTGTTATCAAAACCTCCACCGACTAAAACCAGATCGATATCGCTTTTTAGGGCAGCTTCGGTTTGATTAATAAGATTCTTATTCCAATTTACACCGCCGCTGTACAGCGCAAATATTTCAGGAAGATTGAACTTTTTGGTTCTTTCGTTTATTTCTTTTTCAGTAAGTTTTGTAAAATGCTCAGAACTCGCTAAGTAAACGGTGTGAACTTTATTTTGCGGGACTTTTAAAATTTTAGTAATATCGTTGGTTGATGATTTAGAATCGGTGATAATTGCTTTAGTTTTATTTAGCGATTGTTTTTGGAGGAATAGATTTACCCGGCCTCTAATCCCCGGGGGATAATTCTTAGGGAATAATAAAGGGATTACATCATGAATGGTGACTACTGTGGGGATATAATTATTAATTTTTAGAGTTGGTCTGAAAAAATCAAAAAAGGGATAATGAATGAGATCTACATTCTGCTGCTGATTGATGGATTCAATTACTTTTATTTCAACATCAGTATACTTTTTTAGAGAATCTATCAGCGCTTGAGTATAGAAGCCTATACCACGGCCCTTACTTAGCGAATGAAGTGAGGAAATATCGATACCGACTTTCACTTAGTTATATACCTCCAATATGCTCTTGGGAATCTGAGAGCAGAAAAGAATGAAAAGATTAAACCTTGAGGGCCATCAAGAATTCCTTTGTTGCGTATTGAAGTCATCAGAAACCAATGAGTTGGCTTAATAAAAGTATAATCAACAAAATTAAATAATGTTTTCTTCAAATGTTGTTCTCTCAGATCAGCAGCCAGTAAATCGATGTAGCGGCTGTTTCTTTGCAAATATCTGCTGAAAGTTTTGGAATCGTAATGAACTAGATCATTTGCCAGCCAACCAACTTTGCCGTCAACTACCATTTGCTCGTGAACATCTTTGGCGGGCAGATAAGCTTTGTTATTTTTAAAAAGCCTGATAACCCCGTCTGGGTAAACTCCGCCATATTTGAGGAATTTACCTAAAAAGTAGTTTAAACGGGGGAAGAAAAAAGCGACATAATCTCCGTCAACAGTGCCTATTTTTCCATCTCTCTCTTCCAGGAGATGCTGATGTCTTAAGAATAGTTTTCTTTTATTAATGCTCTGCTGGTAATCTTCAATTTGAGAATTGTCCATAGAAATTACTCTTAAAATCTCCTGACCCAATGGCTTGCTAACCCTCTCATCTGCATCCAAATAAAGGACCCATTCACCTGATGCCTTATCAAAGGCTTTTTGCTTGTTAATATGAAAAATTGGAGGATTGTCAGTAATGACAATGACGGCATTATATTTACGGGCTATTTCTACGGTTTTATCTGTGGAAGAGCCGTCAACGATAACAATTTCGTCGACAATATCTTTAATGGAGTCCAAACACTCGGCTATATTTTCTTCTTCATTATATGTGGCTATGGCGGCTGATAATTTTATTTTTGTCATAGTTTATGATCTTACAAATAGAAATGCCGGTTCTCCGTTGGGAAAGTTTATCCGATCAATCACAATGTTATCACCTGCCTCCTCTGGTGTGACAATATATAAGGTATCTTTGTTCTGCTTAATTTCTTCAGAAGTGACTTTTTTAAATTCGTATTTATCAAAATTTCTGATTGTTCCATAATTGAATTTATCCCGGGAACTTAAAACTGCCTGGGGCTGATATTTTTGGGGGTCATAACGTTTGTAGAATAGCAGCAGGATGTAAGGCTGATCATATCTATCAGTGATGACAACTTTATTAAAATTATTTTCATATACATTGAGTTTTTCGACCATTTCAGAGAAGCCATATTCCCAGGAAAGCGGATATCTTTTAGGAGCGTGGATATAATAACTCTCGACGTAGTGCGTAAATTCAAAACTCAGGAATAGCACAACTATTACACCCGCCAGAATTTGAAAAGGTTTTTTGTTTAGTACTTTAAATAGACCCACAAATCCGTACCCCATAATCAAAGTCAGCGGAACTACCATGCTGAGTGCTCTGATAGCATTTGGGGTTTGATAGGTTAACGATGAGGCGAGCGGAGAAACCAGAATCCAGATTATTAATAAGAACTTAAGTTTTGTTTCAAGTTTTATTAAAAGGAAAAGACCGATTATCAAAAAGAGAGATTGTATGACGAAGAATTGGCCAGTTTCTGGAGTTTTATTGCGAATTAAGGGATCACCATTGACAAAAAGAAAATCAGAGGAAAAATGGTCTAAGTAGTGGCCTAAAAAGCTTAAGCCGTAAGCAGTTATTTTATTATGTTCTGATTTTGCAATTAAGCTATTTGGATCAGCGTGTTCCCCTCGCAATTCATTTACTCTCAGTGATGGTCCACCATCAGATAAAAAAGAAAGTCCCTGAAACCTTTCACTACCGCCGCCGGATAGAAATTGAAATGCCACAGGCAGACTGAGGAAAAAAAGAATTACTAACGAAATAAGAGTTCTTTTGTAGTGCTTTTTTATGAGAGCGAAAAGCTCTTTCCAGAAAATAATTATGAATCCAAGAATTAAAAGAGGAACTACTAATCTTGGAGATTGATATAAATATATTGAAACTAGAAACGACAATAAACTGAAGAAAATGTATTTAAATTTTTCTAAGCCTTTGATGAATAAATAGACTCCTAGAGTGATAAAGAAGGTAGCAGCGTTTGCTTCCCAACCACCTCTTGAGAAATGAATTGCCCAAGGATTAATGGCCAGAAGAAGGGCGGCGGCAACACCCGATGCTGGACTTTTGAATATTTGTTTTGCAATTAAATAAACAAGGATAATCATTCCGGTGCCGAGTAAGACTGAGGGAATTCTAACGGCAAATTCATTTAAACCCAAAGCAGCAACGAAAGGCAAAACGAAATAAAAATAGAGACCTGGCTTGTAATCCCCGAATGATTTAAAACTTAGCGGAAGAATTTCCCCATATTCATCCCTGCCAGTTTTGATAATTGAATAAGCGTTATAACCGATGGCTGCTTCATCAGCATTAAAGCCAGCAGGAAATTTATCTACTGCAATAACTCTTAGGAAGAATCCCAAAGTAACAATTAGTATTAGAAATATTTTAGTTTTACTGATCATAACTGTTTTCAATAACTTTAAAGGCTACTTCTCCATCAAAAAAATTTGTTTCTGATAATTTCTTAGATTTTTTTTCTGTTACAACATCCTCTTCAGGGATCTCGAAACCGGTACCAATCAAAAGAGTGTTCTCTAAACCTCTATCGACGGGCCAGTTAATTGGTCTGAATTCTATATTATCAATTTTACGGACCGTACCTACATCAACTGTTTTTTGTTCTAAAACAGCCTGAGTTTGAAACTTTTCAGGAGGATACTTTGTATAAAAAAGATAATAGATGTAGGGCTGGCCGTATTTGTCAGAGAAAACTACTTGATTATATTTAGATATTTCAGGCAAATCTTTTATTGTTTGCTTATAGCCGGACATCCAATCTGAGGAGCTCTCTTTCGGCATATGGACGAAATAGAAATCTAAAAACAAAGCGAGATTTAAGAATATAACTATTAGAAACGCTGATAGAGGGATTAATCTATAAATCCGGAGAACTTGAGAGAGTTTATTTACAAGGAAATAGAGACCAAATGCCTCAAGGATGATGATTGGGAAAATTAGATTTAATGCTCTGACCATGCTTATTAAGTCTCTCGAGAGTACAGCTGGAATTGAAGCTGTAAACAACCAAAAGAATATTATTTTCCTGTCTGATTCTTTTTTCCGCCAGAGTAAATAGAAGCCAAAAGGAATAAGTATTAAACCGTATAAACTGAATATTCCAAGATCCGGAACATTATGGCGCGGAGAGTAATCGCCTTTAATAAAAAGGACATCAGGTGAAAAATAAGTTAAATATCTTTCAAAAGTTCCGGTGAGAAAACTCCACCATTCGCCGTGGAGAATTTGAAACTCTGGACTATTAATACTTTTACTATCTTCATTACTTATAGTTTGAATTCGTTCTTCGGGCCGGGCATAAGCAAAATAATTTTGGGCGGCTAAGCGATTGGATTGGCCAAGAATAAAAGTTGAGGTAAAAACAGAAATTAAACTAAAGATGATAATAAGTAAGCCACTGATAAATGGTTTGGTGAAAGAAATTTGTTTTCTGTAAAGAATGAATAATCCAAATAAAATAATGGGGACAAAGATCTTAGAGGCCTGATAACAAACCAGGGAAAGCGAAAACAGAATTGCTGAGAAAATAAAATATTTTGGTTTTTGGAGGGCTTTAAGAAATAAATAAAGACCGGTTACGTTAAGAAAAACGGCAACGTTTGACTCCCAACCCGCTCTTGAAAATTGAATTGAAAGAGGAGAAATTGCTGTAAAGAAAGCGGCTGATATAGCGAGCCAGTCATTTCCAAATATTCGCCTAACTAATAAGAATATAATGATTATTAAACCTATACCAGCTAGAACTGACGGCAACCTGACTGCTATTTCATTTAGGCCAAGAATCATGATAAATGGGATTGTTAAATAGGCATAAAGAGCTGGTTTGTAGTCACCAAAAGACTTCAAAGTTAGGGGGAGAAAGTTTCCGTACTCGTCTCGAAGAGTCTGAGTAATTGAGTAAGCATTATAGCCTAGGGCTGCTTCATCCCAAGTGAGTCCAGGCGGAATAGTATCTAGTTTATAAACTCTAAGAAAGAGCCCTAAAAGGATAATTAAAGATAAGACTATTATTTTAAATTTCGACGATTTCAAATGCTATACTCCCATCCAGAAAATAAATGGTTTTTAATTTCCGACTGTTCTCCGGGACATTTCCTGGAGAAGCTATAACCAGAGCATTACTTTCTGATTTCATTTTCTCAACCATTTCCCAATCATTTATAAAGTATATTTTATCTAATCTATCGACCCAACGCCAATTAGTGTGGCTGTCTCTTAGTAGGGTTTCATTCGCTTGATACAAAGAGGGATCATACTTGGAGAAAAAAAGATAAAAAATGTGCGGTTCACCATAATACTTTGTGAAATAGATCTTGGGATACATATCGTATTCTGCCCTAACTTCATCTATGGCTTGTTTATAGCCATATTGCCAAGCCTGAGAGTATTGTTTGGGGTATTCCATAAAGTAATTATTAAAATAGAGACCGGCATTAATTAGAATGAACAAACCGATAATGGAATAAGAAATTTTAGAGAATAATTTTTTATGTTCCAGAAGTTTGAAGAACTGAATCATGCCAAAGGCGGTTATTATTTGAAGACTGCCCAGCATAAATATTGAACGCAATGCATGAGGCGCTTCTCTGGTTAAAGCTGAAGGGATTGGGGCCGCTAAAAACCATAGAATGAAAACCCAACCAATTTTTTGTTTGACAAGTTTAAAGAGTCCAAAGATTAAGAATGGTATTTCTATAAAGTACGTAAGTCCCCAATTTGGCAATGAGAATTGATAGTTTGAGCCGCCCGAGAATAGTAAGAACTGCGCTGATAAATGTTTAAAATAATTTAAAACAAAATTGTATACAAAATAGGTGGGGCGATTATAAATTAATTTGGTTATTAAATCTGGGTACGCCGAGGTATTACGAGCCTGATCAAGAAAACTAATCGCACCTTCATCTAGAATTCTAACCCAATAATAACGGGCGCTAGAATCCTGGAAGACTGCAAGGTAAAAACCGACTGACAAAAATATCGTCAGAATAAGTGCTGAGAGGATTGAGGTTTTTGTTAATTTTATTTGCCTCCAATAAAGAACTAAAAATCCGAAAAGGAAGAGTGGGACAAAGATTCGAGCGGAATTATAGGTAAAAATTGAAAGACCGAACATTAGTGATGATGGAATTAAATATAGATTTTTCTGAAGTCCTTTGACTAGAAAATATAAACCTATCAAGAAAAAACTTAAGGCTAAGTTCGCTTCAAGAGCAATCCGGGAAAGAAAAAAGTGCCAGGGAGAAATTGCTAAAAGTATGGCGGAGAGAATAGCCCAGTTTCTTTTTTTTGATAGTTCCAGAACTACTAAATATAAAAATATCACAGATAACGATCCAAAAATTATTGAAGGAAACCTTACAGAATTTTCATTTAGGCCAAAGATTGAAATAAAAGGCACGAGAGTGTAAATATATCCTGGCAGTTTATAGTCACCAAAAGCTTCAAATGTTAAAGGTAATACTCTACCCCATTCATCTTTACCAGTTTCTAATATTGAAAAAGCATTGTAGCCGAGGGATGCTTCATCCCAATTTATAGATGGCGGAGTGTCCTGAAAGAAATTTGCAAATCTCAGAAAAAGGGCCAATACAAAAATGAATATTATTAGATGATTACTTAGGAATTTCATTGGTATCAATCACTACAAACATAACTTTTCCATTTGAATCTTTAGCTTCAAATTTAGGGATTATATCCGAAGGAATATCTTTTGGTGGGGCGACCAGTAAAGCATTTATTTCGTTTCTATCTCTGTTGAAATCAACATTTTTGAAGTGATACTTCCCTAATTTATAATCTATCATATCTAGGAATCTTAGACCTTCAGTTTCAAATCTTTTCCAGTCTTGTGATTCATATTGCACCTCTTTTGGATCGGTCGAGGCATAAAAACTGACAAAAGCATGAGGCTCAGAGCCGTGTTTGGTGAAAATTATTTTATCGTAAGAATTTTTGTTGTTTTCAGTAAAATTGATCACTTCTTTATAACCTGGCTGAAGCCCGCCTAAATTCTTATTAAATGTATGAAAGAGGTAGTTATCTACTCTCCAAAGAACTGAGAGGACTATTACCAGGGCAGTAATTATTTTGAAAGCGTTTTGGTATTTTGGATTTTTTATTAATTCGAATATGGAATATAGACCAATGGC
Organism: uncultured Gammaproteobacteria bacterium; assembly: GCA_964392925.1. Classification (GTDB taxonomy): domain Bacteria; phylum Patescibacteriota; class Microgenomatia; order Daviesbacterales; family UBA10151; genus JACPKO01. The sequence goes on along the minus strand of CAYMRP010000001.1, from coordinate 56,965 downwards.
TGAAATTATTGTTAGGGCTGGGAATAATGCTTGAGCCCGTCCGGCATGCATGTAATCCTGGGTTAGTGAGGCTGGAATTGGGGCAAGTAAAGTCCAAGCGAATACTACGGCGCTGCCTTTTGATTTGTTTTTGAGTAAATAAAACAAGCCAAGTAAAATAAGCGGCAGCTGCCAAATATACAGAAGTCCCATGGAGGGGAAATTTAAAATGGAGCCGTCGCTTCGGTGGGGACCAAAAAGGAATGAGAGAGAATAATATCCCAAATAATTATCTGAGACTTTAGAAATAAAGAATTGATATTTATTAAAAACGACTCTGTTAAAGGGTTGAGGGAGGCCGTCTTCTACCTGATTCTGACGAAGGACGCTAAGATTTTCTTCTTTTAGAATTGATTGATCTGCGGCTCTTCTTGAGGCTCCGGCAAATACCAATCCATAACCGAGAACTAAAACAAAAATTGTGGTGACGGCGAGAGGGGCAATTAAAGATTTTTTATTTATGGATTTAAACTGTTTCCAAAAAATAATAATTAAAGCGATGAAGATTAGAGGAACTAGGAGTTTAAATGAATGATAGGACATTCCGGCAAGGCCAAAGGTTAAAACACTTAAACTTAGTAATTTCGTTTTCTCCAGACCTTTTATAAATAACCAAATTCCAATTATAAAAAATAACAAACCGATATTTGATTCCCAACCTAGTCTGGAGTAATAAACATGCCACGGAGAAATTGCTAAAAGAAAACTGGCAATCAAACCCAAAGTGCGATTGTTAAATAATCTTTTTACTAAGTAAAACATAACTAAAACTGTCAGAATTCCGGCGATTGCGGAAGGAAGGCGGATGGCGTATTCAGTCAAACCAAAGACTGCGATAGAAGGGACCAGCAGATACATAAATAGCGGCGGTTTATAGTCACCAAAGCCCCGGGGATTTATAGGTAGGAAGTCCCCCCATTCATCAGCTCCGGTCTTTAAAATAGAATAGGCAGAATAAGCTTGACCCGCTTCATCGCCGGTTACGCCCACAGGATATAGATTTAATAAAGGCAGTCTAAGAAAAGAGGCTAGAACAATAATTAAAATGAGAACCAGGCTGGTGTTTTTAAAGAATTTCATATTTGAGATGGTTTTTGACTGGAGATAACATAAAATGCTGGCAGGCCGGATTTATAATAAATAGTATCTATTAATGTTTGATTTGGAGAGAGTTTTTTATACAGCTTTTCAGGAGTTTGCTCACTCATTTGTTCTGCTGAAACGATAAGTAAGTATCTTTGGTCAAATTGATTGATACTAAAAGCATTGTCCCAATTCTTCATTAAAGGCTTCATAAGAATGACATTATCAATTTGATCGCCTGGGAATCCGGCAATATCGGACTTTAGGGTTGAGATTTGAGTATGAAATAAAGCTGGATCGTGTTTTGTAAGGAATAAGTAGTTCATTAAAGCGGAATCTGTCCTATCATCAATTATTACATAATCGTATCTGTTTTTGTTCTCTGTAGCTTTTTGGACAGCCTCGTCAAAACCAAACTGGAAAGATTCTGCACTTTCAAGGTTATAAGCACCAAAATAGAAATTTAAAAATGAGCCTACGCAAAATAACCAGACAGCGAAAAGTAGCGTTAGAACATAATATCTAAGTTTTGGGGGCAGTATCTGAGAAAGATACTCAACGCCTAATGCCCCCACAATAGTAAGTGCAGGGAATAACATGAAGAGTCTGGTGGCATGGTTTGAGCCTTCTCTGGTGATGATGGCCGCAAGCGGGGCTATGATTACCCAAATTATTATTAATAAAGATTCACGGGGATTTTTTTTAAGATTAATTAGTAGAAAACCGAGACCTAATATTATCGCTAAAGCTTCAATGCGATAGAGCTCGCCAACTATGGTCGTAGAGTGACGGAGATTAGCATCGCCTTTAACGAATAAAAACTCAGAGGAGAAAGCAGTGAGATAATTTTGAGTAATCCTATCAATGAAAAGTGCAGGTTTATTATAAAAAAGCCTATCAAAAAACCTAGGTGTTTCACCGATTAATGGTTTGTCATTATAAGAAAGTTGAGAATTATGCCTTAGATAATCGACTTGCTTAGAATTTTGGGGATCAGTAAAAATTGAAATCTCATTAAAACGCTGACCTCCGTTCATAAAGATTGTCCCGTATAAGCCAGCAGTCAAAGAGATGATTAAGATCATTGAGGCAATTATTGATGACCGGTTAAGAGTTAGCTGCTTATAATAAATCGCGATTAGAGAAGCTGCTATGAATGGAATGAACAATTTCATAGTGTTGTAGACAAAGAGATCTAAAGAAAAAAGTGCCGCTGAAATGATTAAATATTTTGGTTTTGAAAGACCTTTATAGAAAAAGATCAATCCGGCCAAGAAAACAACCAGCATAAGCATGGCTTCATAAGCGATCCGACTATACTGAATGCTCCAAGGAGCAAAGGCTGTTAGGAGAGCTGCTGAAAGTGCTGCTTTTTGGCTTTTAAAAAGTTGGCGGGTGAGAATATAAATTAGCAGAACGGAAAGAGTCCCGAGAACAGCTTCGGGAAGTCTGACAGCCAAAGGCGTTAAGCCGAAAATAGCGACAAAAGGAACAGTTATATAGATTAGGACAGGGGCTCTAAAATCAGCGAATGAATGAACGACTAAGAATGGATAATTACCATAATAATCCTTGCCAGTTTTTAAAATTGAATAAGCTTGGTAACCGACATCCATTTCATCCCAATAGAGAGAAGGAGGTGTTGAATCAATTTGCCAAACCCTGACCAACAGGCTTAATGCCAGAATAATAGCTAAAAGAGGTTTTAGAAGAGGAGTGAATTTAATCTTTGGTAATAACATAGAAAATGGGCTGGCCTAAAGGATTATAGACAGTTTTTAGAACTTTTATGCCGGCTGGAGGAGTTTTAGACCAATCCCAATCACCTGGAACTTCATCTCTGGCAGAGACCATATAAATAGTATTCTGAGGCAGATTTTCAAAAATCGGTTTGTTGGTTGTGCCGAAGAAGTATTTATCAGTGTATTTAAATCCTTCAAAAGTATTAAATATTTCTGACTTTTCCATTGTTTGAGGGTAGTTTTTATGGAATTGTGCTGGGTCTACCTTATTCCAAAATAGGAATCTAATCAAAGAAGGCTCGTAGCTATTGTTGAAGCCGACTTGTTGATAATTATTTTCTTCTGATTTTATATAGAGCATGGCTTCTTTAAAGCCGACGTGCCACCAGCGCCAAGACTCGGGACCATAATGAACATAATAGCGGTGAAGGTAGAACGTAAAATTGAAGATAAAAAGAACGATAACAAAGGCGGCAACTAATTTAACATGAATTGATTTGAAGTTATTTATAATCCAGCTGCCGCCGACTCCTGAAAGCATCACTATTGGAGGAAGCATGATAAATAACCGAGTGGCGTGGAATCCTCCCCCATCGGTAAGACTTGATGGAATTGGAGCCAGCAGCAGCCAGCCAAAAACTAAAGCAGATTTTTTGGGATCAAGTTTTATAAGGGCAAATAAACCTAGTAGAAAGAGGATTGCCTCAAAGTAATACTCCTCCCCCATTTCGTGAATAGAGTGGCGGAAATTAATATCACCTTCTGAGAATAGGAAACTTGGGGAAAGAGATTTAAAATAATTAGTAATAAATACCTGAGCAAAAATTAAAGGTTTATTATAAAAAATTTTCTCAAATTCAGGATTTGCTTTTTGGACATCGCCCTCCGGACTATAAAACTCCTGGCCTTTTCTTGAGAGATTTATTTTATCTATTAAAACTGAATCCTGAAAAATACTAATTAAACTAAATCGTTCTTTTGCCTCGCCGGTATACATCGACATAATAACCGGTATAAGAATTATGACTACGGTTAGAATAAGTAGAAGAATATTTTTGATTTTAATTTTGATGATTTCTTTAAAATGGATAATCAGAAGTAAGAGACCTAAGAGAGGGATGAAGGCTACTGCTGTGGAGTAAATATAAATGCTTGAGATTAAGAGGATTGCTGAGAGAAAAAGATAACGGTTTTTTTGCAGGCCAAGTAAGAAAAAATATACGCCAAAAATGATAAAACTTAACAGCATTGTGACTTCAAAGGAAGCTCTGGAGTATTGAAGATGCCAAGGTGAAATTGAGGTAAGAAACATTGCAATAAGGGCTGTTTGAGTGTTGAAGAGTTTTCGGGCCAGCAGGAATATTCCAGCTATTGAGACTAGACCCCAAAAAGCGGCCGGAAGCCTAACCCCCCATTCGTTCAGGCCAAAGATGCCGACGAAAGGAACTGCGGAATAAATATAAAGCGGAGTTCTAAATTCAGAAAGTGATCTAAGATAAAAAGGCATGAACCTTCCAGTCAGGTCCCGGCCTGTTTCCCAAAGAGAATAAGCCTGATAACCAACATCAATCTCATCACCAAAAAGTGCTGTAGGAATAGCGTCTAATTTATAGACTCGTAGGAATATGGCGAGTGCAAGAATGAGAAGAAAGATAATTAAACTAGTTTTTTTCATTGCCTTTTAATTTAAACATAAAGTAATAGAGGTTATAAAGAATGAGTAACAAGTAACAAATAACAAATATGTTCAAGAATGTGATGTTTTTTAATAGATCCGGAAGGTATGGAAGACCAGGTTGATAAAGCCCCCTGTATAGGTTAAGAAAATAAAGCACTGAGAAGAAGAATAAATTGTACCAATATTTTTTATTCGTCATCATTAGAATTTGAGCAAATACGACTCCGAAGAAAAGATATCTTTCATGCATACGGGTAAAGATAAAAAAGTAGGTTATCGAAGATAGGAATAAGAAATAGAACAGAAGTTCCGAGGAGAACTTAGTCTTTAAGAATTTTATAAGAATGGGTAAAAAGATAAGGCCGAAGATTAAGAAACCCCAATGCTCATAGCTGAGAAGAAAGTCTGTTTGCCCGGCATCGAGCTGGTTAAAACCAGAGTACATTCCCCAAAAATTTATGGCATTGTCGGCAACCAAAAAACCAGTTGATTTTAAAGTTTCTGCATAATAAGTAAACGGCCAAAAGAATCCGGTGGTATTAAAAGGAAGATATGAGAGCCAAAGGACAATAGCTGAAACAAGAACAGCAATTAAGGATTTTGAAAAGCCGTGAAGTTTAAAAACAGTAATGAAAAATATGCCCCAAACCAGAAGAACTGTTTGCTTAGATAGAATAGAAAGTGCTGCAAGAATACAAGCTAAGAAGAATTTTTCTTTAAGTAAAAAGTATATCGCCCCTAGAATAAATAAGACCTGGGAAAAATCATTTTGTCCCCAAAGAACTGCTAAGTAAACTAGTCCGGGATTAAGTAGAAACAGGAGCATGTAGATCAGGCTTTTGGTGTTAGTTTTTTTAAAGTATTTACCGAAGAGAAATATAAACCAGCCGCTTAAAACAAAAGGCAGGATGGCTGGTATTTTTAAGAATGAGATATAGACATTATCTAATTCAATCCAGTGGATAAAATTAGAGGGGAATAAGGGAAAAGAATTAAGGACGAAGGAGACAGTTTTTACAGAATTGTAGAGCCAAACAGAAGCGGCAAAAGATAACATTGAGACAGGAGGATAGTTTGGGTAGGACCATCCCTGCATATCGCGGCCATAAAAACCGGCTGGTCCTTCGTTTAGAATACTGCTGCCCCAGAAAACATGATTCTTAACATCTCCGGAATAATAAGGGACTGACAGCATGAAAAAAACTACAAATGTAAAAGTTAAAAGTAGGAAAATTGCTAGATTAGTTTTAAGTTGGTGCATATTTTTGGGCAATATTATTTATTGACTGAGTGAATTTTTGTTTGGAAAATTGTGATGATTTAAGTTGAGCTGCTTTACTTAAATTTCTTAATAATTTTTCATCATGAATTAATTTCAAAGTTAAATTTTCCATTTCATCTGGAGTATTCCATAGTAGGCCGTTTTCACTATTATCGACTATTTCTTTTTGGCCACCAAGATTTATAACTACAGGGACGCAGCCCGAGGCCATTGCCTCAACCGTTGTGATTCCAAAGTGCTCCATTTTAGAAGGATCAGTTTCTCCGAAGCCTGCGGCGTGCCAATAGATAGAGGATTCGCTGTATAAAGTTGTCAGGAGGGAGAATTCAAGATTAGGGTGAATAAAAATAGGATAGCCTTTAGATAATTCTTCGAGTTCTTTAACATAATTTAAGTCGCCCTCCCCTGCTCCACCAGCTAAATGAAATGACCAGTCTTTGATGGTGCCGGAGTCATAGATTTTTTTGAAAGAGGAAATCATAAGAGAATGCTTTTTATCTCTTAAGTGCCCGAAAAATCTACCGACTGTTAGAATTTGATTTTTCTTTTTACCCGTTTTAAAAATCTCAGTACTGACTGGCGGATAGAGAACTTCGCCATTTATTCCCCAAAATTTTTGGCAATGTTCTTTGGTGAACTGAGAATTATAAATAATGAGTTTCCAACTGGACTGTTTAATTTTATTCCATAAAGAAATATTTGAGACTGTTAAGGGGGATTGGATATGAAGAATGCTGGATTTGGCCGAAGAATAAAAAATACTCCCGTCAGTAAGATAAAAGAAAAGATCGTATTTTTTGGTGAAATTTAAACGATCTAAAAAATTAGTATTTTTTCCAAAAGGAGCTTTTATAAAATTGATTCTCTTTAGATCAAGTCCCAAAAGTTGGGATACTTTTTTAGTGATGGATTCTAAATCTAAAGCTTGGAGATGGGTATCAAGGATAATATCAACGTCATTTTTTTCTGAAAGAGCTTCGGCAATAGTTAGCATATATCTTTCACCACCGCCAACTGTGTCTAAGTAAGGAGAATAAATACCGACTTTCATGGTTTATATTCGAATTTAGATTCAATTAATTTTTTATCAATGTCGCGATAGGTATCCTCAAGCGGTTTTGGCTGCTGCAATTGCCAGAGCCTTATATAGGTTAAGTAGAGCGAAAAAGCCTGAAGAACAGAATCTATAATCCCAACAGTCCCGCCAAACAAACCCTGTCTTTTAAATAATTCATTATAAAAACCTGTGGAGAGGATTCTAATAAAGCGCCATTTAGTCATTCTAGGATGGCCACTGTCGAGTCTTAATTTAGCATCTATTTTTGACCAATCTAGAGCTTTTTGCATGAAGTGGTCAAGGTCACGATGAGTTAAATGAAGCAAAGAGTTTTCTGAATAGCCAAGCTGTCCTTTGAACTTGCCGTATTCGTGAACCTTACCAACCCAAGTTTCAAAATCAGATTTTTTAAATAGTCTGATCATCCAATCATTTTTGTAAGGTCCGTAATTAACCTTTTGGCCAAATATTATATTTATCCTGGAAAGTGCAAAGGCAGAATAACCTGATCCGGCAACCAGTTCTCTAATTTCATCCTGAAGAGGTTTCAGCACTCTTTCGTCAGCATCAACGTATAAAACCCATTCACCTTTGGCTTCTGACATGCCTTTATTTCGAAGTTCTGCGAAATCACCACTTTTCACAGTTACAACTTTGGCTCCAAGATTGCGGGCTATTTCAACAGTTTTATCACTTGAGCCGCTATCAAGCAAGATAAGTTCATCGCCGAATTGACAAGACCTTAAACAAGCCTCAATTCGCTGTTCTTCATTTTTGGCAATTACGACAATGGACAAATGCATCTAAGAGAATTATACCCATATTTAAACAAATTTTTCTGCATGAACCTGAATCTATACACAAATGAACAAATAGTATATAAATGAGTGAAATGAAAACTTTATCTGTCGTGATTCCGGTTTATAACGAAGAGAAAACAATAATTGAAACATTTGATGCTGTTAAGAAAGCCGATTCGTTGGGATTTTTTAAAGAAATTATTATTATTGATGATGGATCGACGGATAAAACGGCGCAAGTGATAAAGGGTTTGGAGAAAAAACACACTTCGAAGAAAGAAGCGAGTTTAAAAATTATTTTGAGTCCGAGGAATGAAGGAAAAGGGGCGGCAATGAAAAAGGGATTGATGGCAAGTACAGGAGAGATAGTTATTGTTCAGGATGCGGATTTGGAATATGACCCTGGTGAATTCCCTATCATGCTTGAGCCATTTATTAAAAATAAAAGTGATGTGGTATATGGCTCAAGATTTATATCAAATAGACCGCATAGGGTTTTATATTTTTGGCATTATCAAGTAAATCTTTTTTTAACTTTACTATCCAATGTTTTAACAAATTTAAATTTGACCGATATGGAGACAGGTTATAAAGCATTCACCGGTGATTTAATTAGAACGATTGCGCCGCATTTGGAAAGCAAAAGATTTGGATTTGAGCCGGAGATTACGGCCAGAATTGCAAAAATACGGGGGATTAAGATTTATGAGGTCGGAGTTTCTTATACCGGCCGGACTTATGCTGAAGGCAAGAAAATTGGTTGGAGAGACGGAATTAAGGCGTTATGGGAGATATTTAAATACAATCTTTTGGTTGACTCACCAAGAACTATTCGAAAAAACTAATTCGAGGTTTTAATTAATCTTCTTTTAGCATTTAACAAAACTACTCCTATTGAAAGACTCATTAAGGTTAGAGCAGAAATGTATAAACCAATTTTGAAAGACTGCATTTCGTAACGCAATTCTATTTTGTGATCTCCTGGAGGAATATTTAAGCCGATAAGGTTGTAGTTTGCAGGAAAAGGTTTTTGTTCATTTTCATCGATAAACAATCTCCAGCCTGGGTAAAATTGTTCAGAAATAACTATCAGGGCTTGGCCTTCGGATTTAGTTGAGAAAGTAATTAAATTATTTTGCTGCTGAAAATCATGGACCTCTGCTGGCGAATATATTTTGGGATCGGCCGTTCCTTCGAAACCAGAAGTAATAGCGGTATTACTAACATCCATAGTGTCTGATTGAAGTGTTTTCATTATTTGGGCCGGATCATCAATGAAAATTGAATTGTTTGCAGACCAAGCCCGGGGAAGCATATTTAAATTCTCATAAACTTTTGTACTCCCCTCTTCTAAAACAAGACTCAGATTTGGATTTTTAATTTCATCCGAGGAAACAACATATTTAATATTTAGTAACCCCAAGAGATTGGTTCCACTATTTCTAAAATAAATCATTCGGCGATATTGAGGAAGTTTGTCACCAAAGTCTTCAGAGTTAATGGCCGCAATAAAACCGCCATGATTTTTAGGGTAGATAGGACCTTCACCATCTACTATTTTTAAGTTGTATATAAGCTGGGAGTTAGTTGGTATTAGATCCTGCTTGGTGATCATCATTCGGTTTCCATTCAGATTTTGTTCCAGGAATTCGATAGTTTTGGTTTTGGGATATATAAGTTCTGGTTTGATAAATGGTCTGAAATAACTGGTTTGCCTTACTAGTTCAAAACAACTTAGAAGAAGTATGAGAGCGAAGAAGGCGCGGATTCTAAACTTAACGAATAAAAGAATCAAAAGTGAGAGGCTCAGGAAAAATGCAAACGGAAGAAAAGTATTGCGAAGACTAACGGACCAATTAGAATTCGGAGTACTAAAAAGATCGGTGAAGCCTTTGTAGCTTAGATAAGTAATTAGAATAATTGATATATAGATTAAAAATAAAGGCAGTAGCAGAAGTATTGATTGTTTTAATTTTAATTTATTTTGATAGACCCAATTTAATCCGTAGGCCGCCATAACCAAAAGTGAGAACTGGGTAACTAGTAAAAGTCTGGAAGGAACTAAGGAGGAGACGACGGGTAAGGATAAATTATAAGGAAGGACTCCAATTGGGTTTTTAGTAGTTAGAATAAGAGTTGCCAAGAACATTAAAGAGAAGAAGAGGACCGTTTTTTGTTTTCGTATCAGAGCGAGGGACAGAACTGAGCCAATCAAAACTATTGTTCCTGAAAAATTATTGAATTCAAAATATCCAACCCAGGCTTGGGACGATGCACCGCCAAAATAATTAGCCTTGCCAGGATTGCCAAAGAAATCAGGAAAGATTGTGGTGATGAAAAACTCCAGTGGAACAAAGAATTCAAAAATTTCTGACTGCGCACCTGAGGAACCATAATTAGAAATGCGATTGCTGTTTTGGACTGTTTCCAAGAAAGGTAGTATTTGGACTGCAGAGAGCATAACAGCGATTACAAAGCCTAATACGATGATTGATAGAGATCTAAATTGTCTTGATTTAATTGAGAAGAATACCGCATAGAGGAAAGAGACAGCAAAAATGTAAAGACAGCCTTGAAAGAATCCAGCATTAAGCGAGGAAAAGAGTGAGAATATTAATAGAAGAAAGAATCTTATGCTCCATTTATCAAGCAGCTTGTCTATGGCAAAAAGGATTAAAGGCAGCCATAAAACAGAGTGAGCAGTGTTTATAAATGTGATTTGAAGTCCGATAAAAGCTGAAAACGCGTAAGCCAAACTGATTATTAGAACCGGGAGTTTTTCTAAACCTTTATTTCTTAACCATAAAAAGAAGAAGCCAGCTGATAAAAAAACAGTAAGCGAGGTAATAATTCCCCAAGCTGTATTAAATTTAAAAAGAAAAAATAGAAAATTTAAAGGATACAAGATTCCTGTTGTGCCGGAGGCGAACAATTGATGACCCATGTAGGTTGATGGATCATATATTGGAAGTGAACCTTGCTTTAAGATTTCGACGGCTTTTAGTTTCCAAGCATAAAAGGAAAAAATTGAATCAGGAATTGTAGTATTTAAGACGGGGAAGATTGTTGAATAGCCGTCCCACTTTATATCGAGCCAGGGATAATAAAGACCAAGGAGAATGTCTCCGGCAACCGGAATTTTGCCGTGAAGAAAAAATGGCCAGAATGCCCAAACCATTACTAGAGCAATAATTAGATAAGGCCAAAGTGAATTACCAAGATTTTTAATTTTTTTATTGTTCATTATTTATTTAACTTGTGTTTAAAACTCCAGAGACTTAGGACAGCTAAGAATGAGGCAGTTAATAGACTAAGCAGCAGGCCATATTTAAAAGAATCCGGCAGATAACTTATTTGGATTGTTGATTTGCCCAGAGGTAATTCTACAGCTGAGAAGATCCCATTTGATTTAATAATTTCAACTTTTTGATTATTAATAGTTGCGTGCCAGCCAGGATAGTAAAGATTCGAGAATGCCAGTAAGCCGTTTTTAGGACAATCGGCTGATATACTCATTTTTTGCGATGTATAATTTAGATTTGAAAGTGCGCATTCAGATAAATCGGCGGCTGAGAGTTGACGATCGATCACAACATTGCGGCGGGTGTCGAAACTATCGTTATTTATAACTTGATAAACTTTTGATGCGTCTGTTTCAATTTGAACGGATGTTGGAGTATAAAATCTGTCTACAACATTATTATTTTTGTAGATTGCGACAGCACCTTCTTTGTAAAATTCAGTATACTTTCTGGAATCAATTTCATATGGAATGCCGCCTTCAGAATTTGCTACACCATCTTTTCTTAAAAGAGCCAGTAAATAATTAACGTTGGCTATATCCAGGAACTTTGAATTTAAATCTCCAATATCAATAAAGCGGACATAACCTTCTGAGATATATCCATTGTTTAAGAAACTAATATAATCGGCGGTGGTTTTTGGAAGAAGAATATTATAGCCGGTGATGCTTTCAAGACCAAAAACACTCCAGGTATTGGCTGGAAGAAGTTCACCTTTTTGAATAGCAATTCTAAAAGGTTGTTCAGTACTTTTTAAGAAACTAAGCGAAGCTGTTTGCGGATAAACTTTTTCAGGTTCTAGAAATGGCAGATATTTTGCTGAGAATCTGGAGTAATCGATTAAAATAAGAGCTATTAAGATAACCAGCAAAAATTTTCTATTAATATATCTGAATCTTCCGGCAATGATTATAAAGAAAACAGAAACGGCCAGCCCTAAAGGTATAACCAAATTCTTAAAAGAGATTATAAATTGGGAATAGTCTTCTCCAACAAAAGTAATATTGCCGAGGGCTGTTTTTATAAAAACAAAAGTGAGGATTGTTCCAAAAATAATACCTGATACTAGAAGTACCGGCAGATATTTGGCATAGGATTTGTCATTTATAAAGCCGGATTCTCTAAAACGATCAAGACCTATTGCTGCTAGCGCACTAATCGAGAAGCTGTAAATAAAGAGAACCCGGGAACTGACTGAGCCAGTTAATCCAATAAAACTAAAGTGCTGAATTAGCTGGCTGATTGGCGTTTTTAAAGCTAGAAGAAAGGCCACTGTTAAAAACATCAGGCAGATATAAACCGGCTTTTTTTTGGTGAGACTTGTTATAGCGACGGCTGAGAAAGGTAAGGCGATTATGCTTGAATAGAAAATTAAACTTTCATAGTGACCGATACCGTAATAATTATTAGTAGCAGGATTGCCAAAATAATCCGGGACAAAAGCAGTGATGAGGTTTTGCCAAGGTAAGTAAAGTACGGCGTTTTGTTCGGCGATATTGTCTAAACTTTTTATTGAAAGACTCAAAGCTTCAATTCCCGGAAGTAATGAGACTCCGCTTAATGCGAGGCCACATAAGATAAACAGCCCGAATAGAAATGAATCGATAACTATAGCTTTATACTTTTTTTGGCCGAGCAGGTTAAAAAATAAATAGATGAATCCAAAAAGAGTGAAATAATAGAGATGCTGCGGATAACCTACAAAAACAATATAAGCGATTAGAAGACTTATGCCGGTTAGGTAGTAGAGTTTTTGAGAATTAATATACTTATTGATAAAAAGTAATAGCAATGGAAATGCGGCAATAATAAATCCTTGAGCGTTATATTCAATCCAAACCAGCATTTGAGCTGAAAAGGCAAATGAGATCGAACCGAAAATTGAAGAGAGTTTAGTGAGTTTCCAATTTCTTAATAATAAATACATGGAAAGCATAGCAATGAAGGGTTGAATAACTACCTGAAAACCCCAGATTTGATTAAAACTGAACGGTAAAAGAAAAAGGAGGTTAAAAGGATTAAAAGCAGCTGCTTGAAAGTTACCAATTAGGCTTGTGCCCAAAAAAGATGTTGAGTCCCATAAAGGCAGCTGGCCTGATTTCATAAGATCAATTGCTAATTTACGCCAAGGATATAAAAGCGATACAACATCAGACATAAGAGCATTTTTGACGGGGACACCGACTACATAACCCCATTTTTCATTTAACCAGGGAAAATAACCGCCAATAATTAGATCAGCAGGAATTGGGATAAGGCCTTGGAGAAAGTACTTCCAAAAGAAAACAAGATTTAGAAGAGCGAAGAAAATAATAACAAGGGCATCTTTTTTGAGGAGAGATTGGATTCGTTGCCTCATGGGATTAGCTAATACGGTTTTTAATTTTTTGAAAAACTCTGGTTAATTTATTATTGGAGAGATTGCCATATTTCATCCAGTGGCTTAATTCTTTACCTCCGCCTTTTAAAGTTTCATTTAGATCATCAAACTTCAATGATTTAGCTTCAAAATCTTCTTTTTCCCAAGTCTTAAGATACATTACTAAATGAGAAAAGGCCTGAAGCAGACTTAATGATAGGCCGTGAAGTCCATCTTCAAATCCTTTATTAGCATAAAATCGGCTTAAAAATTCTCCTAAGGGTTTGGTTATTAAGTCTTTCCAGTTAAATTTGTAACCGGATTCTTTTAATTCTTTGGCCTGAACATTGGTATAACGGTCCATTCGCTGGAGGAATTGGGAAACTGTGTTGTAGTGATGGTGAATAATGGCATAGCTATCAAGCGGAGAAAGAGTCAATCCTTGACCTTGGGTCTTAGGACGAGAATGAATTTTGCTACTCCAGGTCACAGAATCCTTCTTAAATAGGCGGATATTGTAGTCAGGCCACCACATTGCACCTTTTAAAGCTTTTCCAAAAATAATATTTTTTCTAGGCAGTTCAACGTGAGTTACAACACTATCTTTAGAGATTATTTCTTTAATTTTATCTTTTAAGCTATCTGAAATTTCTTCATCGGCATCTAGTATGAGTATCCACTCCCCTTGGGCTTGAGATATTGCTAAATTTCTAGCGGGTTCAACAAAACCGGTTCGCTTATGAAAAATAATTTTAGCTCCAAGTTTTTTAGCAATCACCGCAGTGTCATCATCTGAGTACATGTCGCAGACTACTACCTCATCCGCAAAGCTGACTGACTTCATAGCCCGCTCGATATTTTTTTCTTCGTTAAAAGTATTTATGACAACTGAAAGTTTTCCCTGCATGTATCTATTCTAATCATGTTTTATACGGGTTACAAACACTTATTTGGACCCTAATTATTTTGTGGCTGAGTTGAGTTAATTTGATATTAATATTTATAGTATACTGATCCTCACTTTACATGGCTAAGATTCAGGTGCTTTTGAACAATTTAACTTTTAAGATACTGCTGCTTATATTCATAGCCGCTGTTGGACTAAGATTTTTATACTTTCCGGATAATATTTATTTTGGATACGACCAGGCCAGAGATGCATTTATATCAAAAGAGTTACTTCAGGGACATTTAAAAATTATTGGTCCGACGACAAGTTTGCCGGGACTTAATCATGGAGCGCTATTTTATTATATATTTGCACCGGTTTACTTTGTTTCACAATTTGATCCAACGGGACTTTCAGTATTTCTAAGAATTTATAATGCATTGGGTGTGTTCCTGATATTTTTTATCGGTAAGAATTTATTTAATAAGTGGGTGGGAATCATATCGGCTTTGTTGTTTGCTTTTTCTTACGAACAAACTCAATATGCACTATTTATGACCCATCCGACTTTAGCAGTCATTTCGGTTTTAACTTTTTATCTTGGGTTATCGATACTTCTTTTTAAGCAGAAAAGCTACGGACTGCCGGTTGCATTATTGGGTCTTGGTTTATCATTTCAATTTCATTTTTTACTGGCATATTTGGGGTTAATATTTTTGCTTATTTTAGGAATTTTTTGGAGGCGAATTCCTAAACTGAATATGAGAATTATTCTTTATTCCTTACTCGCATTGTCTTTATCCTTATCTACATTTGCAGTGGCAGAAGTTAGATATGGGTTTTCCGGTATTAAAAATTTAATTAGCAGCTCTTCTAATTTTGCTTCGGGATCAGCACCTGCACCAATGGGAGGGATTGAGGGGGTCAAATTTGCTGCACAGAGGTATGTTGAGGATAATATCTTCTATTCTCATAATTTAAGTCTGATTGTTCTACTGGTTTTACTTATTACCTCTATCTATTTATTAAAATTTAAAGAGAACCGGGACCAGATAGCTTTTCTATTGATATGGTTTTGTGTGGGTTTATTTTCTTATTTTATTAATGAAACATCTTTATATTTTTATGGCATAGGTACATCAATCAGTCTTCTTGTTTTGGCGGCGATGTTTGTTAATAAAATATTTATAAAATTCAAATTAGCGGCTGTTGTGCTAGTTATTATTATCTTAGTATCGAATTTAGGGATGATAATAAAAAATAATGGAACAGGACCAAATAAGGAAATTAATGTCCAATTAGGAATGCTGCTTTCTGATGAGAAAAAAGTAATTGATTATATGTATTCTAAGGCCGGTGGTGAACCTTTTGCGGTTAATGCTTTCTCTATGCCTTTGTATATAAATACCACATGGTCTTATCTTTTTGAATGGTATGGCCAAAAAAAGTACGGGTATTTACCTGTTTGGGGAGGCAAAGCGGCTGAAGGATATCATGGAAATATTGTTATTAATAATTCACGGACTACGCTACCAGAGAAGAGATTCTTAATTGCTGAGCCTGTGAGGGGAATTGAGCATTTAGAGAAAGATTTCATGATTGAGGAAGGGTATTTTACTGATATACTTGAAACAAGACAGTTTGGCAAAATCAGAGTCAACTCACAAAAACCTAAATGAACAGCAGATTAAAATCGTTGAGTGTATATGAAAAAATAGTTTTAGCTATTTTTTTCATAATTCTTATAGTCAGCACATATTTAAAAGTAGCTCCAATTCTAAACTATAATTTCCCATTCACGATGGATCAGGCAAGAGATATGCTGGATATTAGAGAGATTGTAGTTGGACTTCATCCGACATTAATTGGACCAACTACTAGCATAAATGGCGTATTCTTAGGCCCCTTCTATTACTATTTTAATGTTATTCCTTTTGCGATCTCAGGTGGAGATCCGGCATATTTAGTCTATTGGAACATTCTTTGGTACACGCTAGCTGCTGCAGCAATTTTCTTTGTGAATTTTAAAAGAGACAAGACCTTTGCCATAATCGCATCGTCGATATTTATGATGGCACCAGCACTGTTTTATTCAGCACGTTATTTTTGGAGTGCGAATCCAATGCCTTATGTAACAACATTTTATTTTTTGTCTTTAATTTATTTTGTTACCAGAAGAGATATTAAATCCGCTCTTTTGGCCGGACTTATAAGCGGCTTATCAATGCAATTTGAGGCAGCTTTTGGAGTTTTATTCTTTCCGTTTTTGGTACTTTATTCGCTGATTCGAAGAGTTCCTATTAAAGTCGTTTTACTATCATTTCTAGGATTTTTTGTAACACTTCTACCACAAGCTTTGTTTGAGTTAAGACACGGATTTGTGATGACTAAAACATTTATTAATGAGATCTCGGGTAAATCTCAAATTCTAGGAGAGAAGATGATGTTTTCAGAGGCTCTTACTAGTCATTGGGAATCTTTTCTGTCGTACAAAAATGAGATGTTCGCTGTGCCGACTGAAGTGACAACTACTATTATTCTTTTGGCAATTGCGGTTTTAGTTATTAGATTCAAAAAGTTAACTATTCTCAACCGGGAATACTTTTTATCGTCAGTGATTTTTATTGTTTTTGCATTTATTTTTTACAGCTGGTATTTACATCCACTAAAGGGCTGGTATTTACTCGGGATCAGAGTTCCGCTTATTTTTATTATTGGGCTTGGGTTTAGTGAGTTATTTAGAATGGGCAATATATTAATTAAGTTGTCGGTTGCAGGATTTTTGATTTATACATTTACTGCGACTTATTTATTCCAGGTGACATTTATTCCTAGTGACTATTCTTCCAGATCAGGAGATAAAAGCACATTGCGTAATGAGATTGAAGCAATAGATTGGGTCTACCAAAAAGCTAATGAACAGGGATTTAAGGCATATAACTACATCCCTTCTGTTTATGATTACCCTTATCAATATTTATACTGGTGGTACGGGACTAATAAATACGGTTACCAACCAGAGACTATAACTTATCTTGATGGAGTACCTGAATATATTAAAGATAATGAGAAGTTTCTAATGAAGAAGAGATCTGCAGGAGACGACCCACTGGTGTTCTTGATATACGAGAAGGATGAGAATAAAGAACGACGGGCTGCCTGGTTAGGAGACTTTACAGAATACTGTACAGTTGAAAAACTTGATTATAATTGGGAAACAACAGTAGAGCTGAGAAAGCTTTGTAAGTAGAAATTATATCACCTGATAGACTTTGACTTCTTCGTTTTGGTAAATCATCTTAAGTCCCATTGAACCTTCATCAATTTCAAAATTGAAAAGTTTTGGAATATAGACATAAGAGATATTATTATCTTTAAGTATTTTGCCTGACTGATTTCTTATTTTAGTGAAGTCTCTGATAGTGTTGAGCCTACCTTTATTATCTATGCCTAAAATTTCTAGGTTTACAGAGTCCTCCATAAAAGAAGGCTGACCTGAGAATGCAGAAACATAGGCAGTTGAGGTATAAACCTCAAGAGGCAGTGGTGTATCAAACTTGCCTCGTAGCTTTTCATCGAAAGGAAGAGATAGGACTGTGCCTCGAGGCTGATTCTTAAGGAAATTTAAGGCCTCCAGCTCCCGGTTGGAAATCTTGGCTGGTGGTCTTTCGGGGAGATAGTGCTGGAAGGTGCCGAGTGTAGTCGGGATAGTTAATAAGATTACTAGAACAACTAAGGCGGCGGCTATCGGCTTAGGCAATCTTTTAGCCGTATTGTAAAGGCCGATTCCAGCAAAAATATTTAAGACTAGCATTCCGTAGTAAAGGAACTGGACAATATTCCAGGCTGTCCCCTCCTGAACAAATAATAGCGGAAGGATAATCGAAAGAGTGACAAAATAGAGTAGGAAACTCTCTTTAAAGAGCGACTTTATAGCTCCAAGCGAAAGAATTCGGGTGCCAAAATTTCCGAGCATAAATATAAGAATTCCTAAACCGTATCCATAAATCAATTTGTACCAGACACCTGACTCGATAGTTAAAGTCAGCCGCTGCCAACCTAATCTATCTTGGGCATTTATCATCGATTCAACCAGCCAGAAAGGCTGGAATTTAATCAGGGATTCGCTGCCGGAATTGTTGGGAAGAAAAACTATTAGCGATAGGATAAGCGTTGGAATAAAGCCGATCAGAACGCTAAAGTCTTTTTTTAAGATAATTCTTTGAAGGGAAAAAAGTCCGTATGCTCCGAGAACCAAAATGCCGGCGTAAGCTTTAAACTCGATCAAAGTGCCCCAAAGAATCACAAGGGCAATTAGAGAACTCCATTTGTCATTTTGCTTTTGAGCAAGTTCATAGAAGAATAATAAACCGGCCAGAAAAAGAACAACCGAGATAGCGAAAGGCGGATTAAGCAAAGTCGATACTGATTGCTGCGCCCAAAACATTGTCTCTCCAGCAAAAGCGCCATCTTTAAGATAAGTTAGGATCCAGCCGAAACTGCCGCCGAAGTATAAGAAGAAAACTGAAAGCATGGAAGCTGAGTATGAGTTGAAAATCCTTAGGGAAACTCTAAAGATTAGTAGACCAGCAAGAACGGAGATTAGCAGCGGGAATAGCCTGAATAATAGTTCGACGGGGGCTATTCCGAAAATATTGGCAGATTTTGCAGCCAGTAAATCAAAGAAATAGTGATAGTTAGATAAAGCGCTTCCAGCAAATATTGGGTTTTGAGGGGGGACGTTTTTTTGTAGTTCTGAAATCAACGAAAGATGCCAAACAGCATCGTGACCGTTGGGTCCCCAAAAACCCATGCCGTAATTAAAAAGCAATCCATTCTTAAATTGGGTGACCATCCAGCTTAAGGAGCCGAGAAAAACTAAACACCAAAGATAGAGATCACGGCGGCTGTAAGCGATTATCCAGGTTTTTGGACGGCGTTTAGTAATTAAATAGGCAGCAGAAATAATCGGAAGTGACCAGATTAACCAGTCAGTTTTTATTAATCCGAATCCCCAACTGAGGAGTGTGAATAATGCTATGCCAACAGGGATTGCTAAAATACGGCTGCGGGTAAAGACAAATCCGGGAATTAAGAAAAATAGGATTACCACTCCCAGAAATTTTAGAGCGTTTACTGAGATGGTCTGGAAGTTCGAAGAATAATTAAACTCAGAAGTAAAATCTTCTTGATCAACTTTAGCATTTGAGTCTTGGGTTACAGCTTTAAGAATTGCGACATCAAAAGTGCTGATTTGTCCTGCAAACTCAACATCATTTTCAAGAAATCTTAGGACCCTTTCTACACCTGATTGATTTTTATATTTTATTTCAACACCGTACGGCAGATTTTTAACTGTGACATCAGAAACTTTACCTTCATCTAGAACCCAGCTGGAAGCATAATTACCGTCATCAATTACATGACTTGCTTCAAAGGCGAGCTTTAATTCATCACAGGCTTTGAGTAGGCAGCTCTCTTCATTTGAATCGTTGAACTTTCTTAAGTCGCGGACTACTGAACCTTCCTGATTGGCAAACCAAGCTGCGCGGTATTTTGGGGTATTTATCCAAACTACTTTTCCAGAACTGCCTAATGGGTCATCTGCGAGAATGGTGACATTGGGTGAAATTCCAGGATTATTAGTTTTATAATACTGTGAGAACTGGAGCATGTTTTTTACTTGAAGCTGGCGATTGTTTTGTTTTTGTTTGATTACATTCAACTGATTTTGATACTCAGCTCCAAAGTCGGCCCAGGAAAAATCATTCTCAAGTCCGACAGTGGTTTGGGGATATATATCCAGAAGCTTGGAAAAATAGTCTGTTCCCAGATTGTGAAGCATATAGTCATTGGCCTGAACAGAATAAGTGCTTTCGAAAACCCCATTACCAAAGCCGTTAAAAGGGTCTCTGGTTGCCCACTGCATGGTAACCAAATCGAGTTTTCTGTCTTCAGATTGAGCGGGCATTAAGGCATTAACTTTGGATGGATAAAAAGGAGTTGACCAATATTGACCCCAAACTTGGTAACCATCGGTTGAATATTGATCTGCAACATCAAGATTGGCTTCAATATTATATTTATCCTTCATGTAGCCTAAGGATCCAGCATCAATCCACCAAGCTCCGACTGATTTAGCTTCTTTACCAGTTACTTCCTCAAATTTAGTAAAAGCTGTATCCATTAATTTTTTCCGGTCATCTGGTGAGTAGCCTGTTAACAAAACTGATTTGGCATAGTGCCAATTGCCGGTATCGTTATAATTTACACCGGCTGCTGTTGTTAAGGACGGGGTTATTTCAAGAAATAGTCCGATATCTTGAGAGGAATCGAGCGACTTTAAAAATTCAACAACTTCGGGACTGGAGAGCGCGTCGTAACGAATAAGCCAGGTAGCGGGAAAGTTATTTTGTTTAATTGCCTCATACTGTTTTTTCGGGGTTTCTACTAAAGAATAGTTGTAGTTCCAGAAATCGCTGCCTCTGATAGGATTCACTAGTACTGCCTGGTTTACTTCCTGAGCAGACGCTATTGGGGTAACAAGAAAGAGAATGAATGTTATAAAAAGGGCTTTTAAAAAATTAAGCTTCATTTCTTAACTCCTTTAAGTTTAGTAAGAATTCTTTTTTTAGAACTATCAATGCAAGAACAGTATAAACTAAACCGCCTAAGAGAATAACAACGATCAGGCTCTGCCAGTTGTAAATATAATTTTGGGCGAGGAAGAAAACTACAGCAAACATAATCAGACCGCAAATGAATTGTTTGTAGATACTTTTGAAAAGATCAAAATTAATTATTCTTTTAACAATAATTATTGGGGCGATAGAGGTAAAGGAGATTATAAATGAGGCGATTCCAACCCCTATAAATCCGTACTGGATTGCAAAGAATGGGGTGACAGCCCATTCAACTATTGTCCACATTACCATTAGTTTTAATGTGGTACTGATTTTGCCGATAGCGTTTAAGAAGTTGGTCATCGGGGTTGAGAGAGCGGCCCAAAATGCGGAGATCGAGAATAAATAAATTAGAGGGAG
Organism: uncultured Gammaproteobacteria bacterium; assembly: GCA_964392925.1. GTDB lineage: Bacteria > Patescibacteriota > Microgenomatia > Daviesbacterales > UBA10151 > JACPKO01. The sequence continues at coordinate 35,691 of CAYMRP010000001.1, read as the reverse complement.
AGCCGGACTCCAATTACTGCGGACTATATAGGTAATTATTGATGGGGCGATAGCTATTATTCCAAATGACAGAGGATACATAAAAAGCGAGGTGAAGAATAAAGATTTTTCGAGCGTTTTCTTAAGAGCTACATTATCGTGCTGGAGTCTGGAAAAGGCGGGGAAAGTGATTCTACCCATAATATTCATGACTTCTAGCGGAACATAAGCAATATTCCGGGCCCAAGTGACATAACCGACTCCGGCCTTGCCAATAATACCTGCCACAACTAAGTCGACTAATCTATCTTTTAGAAGGGCTAACATTGAATTTAATTGAAATGGTGCGCCAAATCTGACTAGTTCTTTGGCTGATTGCTTTGAAATACCAAATCCAATTTTCCAAGGAGCGAAAATATAAATGGCTACGACACCCATTATTCCCCTACCAAGTACTGAATAAGTATAAGCACTGACTCCAAAATTATTGAGAATTAAATAATCTAGAACCCCTAAGTAAACAATTGTTTCGAGTATTTCAACAATAACAAGGGGGCCGAATTTTAAATCACGTTCGAGCATTACTGAAGGCAGGACTTTGAAAGATGTTAAAAAGAAACCGAAGCCGAGTGCTCTAATTAACCACATACCAGAAGCATCAAGTTGATAAATGCTGGCAAACCAGGGGGCCAGAAACCAGACAACTACAGCAATAATCGCAGCCATTAATTGCTGAATTGTAAAAGTTGTAATCAAATCATCTCTGGTGATTTCTTTTTTCTGAATTAAAGCTGCGCCGAGACCAATGTCTGAGAAATAAGTGAAGAACATCAAAACAGAAGTGGCGATATTGAAGATACCGATAGTTTCGGGAGGGAGGATTCTGGCGAGTAATAAATTGTTATTAAGCCACATGACCCCAAACAAGGCAGCCCTTCTAAAGGTTAGAGTAAAGAATCCGGAAATAATTTTGCGATTAATAGTTTTTGTATCCACTAGGTTATTTTTTTAGATATTCTTTTGTTAAGTACTATCAGCATCAGGGAGGCAGCGGCTATTAAAGTAATGGTGTTACCTAAGACTCTGGCCCAAGTATTTTTTAGAACTCCGGTAATTTGATAAGTTCCGGGAGGTAAATTAAAAGCAATCCGGCCCCAAATATTATCATTATTGTGTTTGATTAAATTACCGTTTGAGTAGACTGTCCAGAAAGGAAAATCGAAAATAGGAATTTGGATTTCAGAATTTGTTTCGACATCTATATCGACTGAGAATTTGTTGGACCTTGGAATATAATTAGTGCCAGTGGCGCTGCCGGAGATTACTTCAATATTATCTGGCGCTCTCCCCTGAGGCTCTTCTGAATCAATCGGCAAGTAATCCAAAATACCGGCTTTCTGCTGGATTTCCCAGAGCGGATCTTCAAGTTTGTTTTGATCATTAATCCAAGTATAAAATTCACGAGGTTGAAAATAACTCCAATTTAAAAACACAATTGATATTATGCTGGCCCAAAGAATAATATTTTTGAAGCGGAAATTGAAATAATGAAAGACAAAACCTCCCAAAAGTGCTCCTGAGAAAATAGACAGAGATAAAAATCGCCAAGGGAATTGAGTAAAGCGAAGAGGATTTATGGCCTCCCAAATGACTGCTGACTGATTATGCTGCATAAAAACCGAGACGGCAAACATAATTAGGAGAAATATTCCAACTAAGGAAACTTTAAGATTCTTTTTTAATGTAAATAATAGAACTGGAACTGCAAGCGCGGCAAACCACCAAAGAGGCCAACCGACCTGGAAAGATATAGTATCGCCTGGTCCAAAAATTGATCCGCCATATCCCCAGGATCTATCTAAAAATAATTGGCCGACACCAACGAAATGAGTTCTGAAATTACTTCCGCCGCTTGTTAAAGTATCTGCCTGAACTAAGTTGGTTTCAAGAAATATTGGTACCAAGAAAAAGGCTGAAAGTGCAGATCCTAGAATGAAACTTATCAGTACAGGTTTCCAGCTTTTCCATCGCTGCAAATAGAGATGGATTAGAATCCAGACTCCGAAGAAAGGCACAAAAAGCATGGTCATGATGTTGTGTGATAACAAGAAAGCGCTTAATGATAGACTCCCCCAGACTAAATTTTTTCTATCTGGTTTTTCGATAATATTCAGGAAAAAATAGAAAACTAAAGGAATTATTGCTAAGGCGAAACTTTCAGCGATTGCTCCTCTGACATAAGAATCGAGTGCCCGGTAGGGCGCGTAAAGATAAAGCATTCCAGCTAAAAATCCAGCTTGTTTGCCAAAAAGTTTTTGCGCTAAGAGAAACATCGAAACACCCCCAAGAACTAACGGAATAAAGAAGAGTGCTTTGGTGGAATTTATGTAGCCCATGACATAACTTAGAACCGCGCCAATATAATAAGGAAAGGCACTGTAATAATTAAAAAGTGGAAAACCGTTTCCATAACCCATATCAGGGACCCAACGACAGGGAATTTGGAAATCAGCGAAACATTGCCTCATTTCATATATCCGCATTACCTGAAGATCATCGTGGTGGAAGAAAAGGCCGCGAGGAAACAGAGGCCAAATTATCAATATTGAGAACGCCAGTATCATGAGAAGATACGTCTTCGAAGAAAAATTAATATTCATACTTACCCATCCAGTCATTGATCCGGATTTTTAAAAGAGCGAAAAAGGATTCGATTAAATCTTGAGGGAATTTAACTTTTGATCCTTCGCCGTGAGTCCAAACCACGGGCATTTCTTTAACTTTAAATTCATATTTCTTGGCCAGAAAAAGGGTTTCGGCATCAAAAGTCCATCTGTTAATCAGCTGCTTGGCAAAAATTTTATTTGCGACCTCTTTTCTAAATAATTTAAAACCGCAGGTAAAGTCCGAGGCACCGACTTGGAGCACGGCGTTTGTTAGAACAGTGAATGAATAGCCGGCGAGTTCACGTAACCAGAATTGTTTAACTGGAATTTCTGATTGAGGATGTTCTCTGGAACCGATAACTATATCGATGTCTGCGGTCATAGCTTCGTTAAATGAGGTCAGGAAATCTATCGGAACTGATAAATCTATATCCGTAAATAAGATTTTTTCACCGTTACTCGCTCCAATACCGGCTCTAATGGCTGCGCCTTTTCCCTGATTAGTCTGAAGAGTGACTGTTTTCAAGGGGAATTTTGATTTATATTCTTCAAGTATTTTCGGGGTTTGATCCCAGCTGCCGTCATCAACGAGTAAAACTTCCGTTTTCTCGTTAAATGTCTTCAAGAAAGCAAAGATTGAATCGAGACCATTTTTGAGCCTGTTCTCTTCATTAAAAACTGGAATTAGGATTGTGATCATTGTTTTCTACTAGACTTGATGAGTGGACCTACTAATAATACCAATATTAGGACGGCTGCGAAAGCAGAAATTAGATTTGCGATCATTCTGACTGGAGTATCCTCAAAGCTTAAATGAACTGAGCCTTTACCTCTTGGTATATCAACTGAGACTATCCCATATTCTGAGTAAGGCTCAACATTAAGTGGTTGCCCGTTTTGGGTAGCTGTCCAGCCTGGGAAATAAACTTTTCCTATAAGTAGTTTGTTGTCCTCGTCAGTTGAGTAGTTAATATCGTACTTAAGACCATTGATTTGATAATCATCGTAACTTATTTCTGCAGCTCCGGTGGCGTATTTCACTTTTTCCGGAATTCCAACTGGGCGTTTTGTTTGCCAGATAGTTGGTGGTATGAAGTCTTCGGTAAAATTATAGTATTCCTGACTAAACCTGGGACTTTCTCCCAAGACAATATCTCTGTTGGAAAAATAAAGATCCAGATATCTTTGATCAGTTATTTCTTTATATTCTGAGGGGTGATAATGCCAGATATTTAATCCGATTAGAGCTAGGAAAATAATTGTCAAAAAAGTGAAAGAATATTTTTTGAATTTATCGGAAATGACTTCGACAACTAAGGCGGAAATAAAAGCTGTTGAGATTGTAGTTAATAAAAGCATTCGCCACGGAAATTGGACTAATCTTAAAAACCTAATTGATTCCCAAAAGAAGAGAGTTCTAATATTCATCAGTACAACTGCTAGGGCAAAAATAAACCAGAAGAAAATTAATAGATACTTGAATTCTCTTTTGGCGAATTTGAATGCCCCAAATGAAGCTGTCAGTAAAAGCAAATTTACTGTTCCAATATCAAAACTAATATCGTCTAAGAATCCCCAAATTGAAGGACCATATCCCCAATGAGGAATTAATAGTTGCTTAATAAATGGGAAGTGATCAGCAATATTTATTTGTTCATAGGTTGAGATATATTTAACTTCGCTGAGGGCAGGTAATAAATAATAAGCACTTAAAAGAACTCCTGTTAAGAATGGCCAGATAATATTTAAATAATTTCTAAGTTTTGATTTTAGTATCAGCAAACTAAGAACTCCATAAAACGCAAGTACAGAAAAGACAAACGGAAGTAATACATTATGAGAAATAGAAATAAGATAAACGGGTATTGATGCTAGTGCTAAATTTATAGAGCCCGGAGATTTTAAATAACGATTAAGAGTATAGGCTGCCCAAGGGAAAAGAGCCAAAATATACATTTCTCCTGGTGCTCCGCGGACGTAAAGATCAACAGCAAAATATGGAGAAAGAATATAGACTAAAGTGCCGAAAACAGCAGAGGTTTTGGAGATGTGATTTCTTAAGAAAAGATAGAAACCTGCGGCTGCCAAAATAACAGAGAGACCAAGCATATATTTATAGGCAGCAGTCATTGAAAAACCTAAATAATAAAAGAACGTAGTTATATAAAAAGGCAGATGGTAATAGAAATTGAAATATGGATGGCCTAAATTAAAGTTGAAATCCGGAGCAAACCGCGGAGGAAAACCTCCAAGATCTAGGGAGCGGATCATTTGATAAACATCGACAATGTGTGTTTCATCATGAAAGGAAAAAAAGCCTGGTCTAATAATTGGTATCAGAATAATGGCAACTACAATCCAAATTAAAACTAAAGGGTTATTGAGAATATTCTTAAGTTTTTGCATTAGAATTTATTTATTAACGCAGCCATTTTTTAATATATTTGATGGCAGAAAAATTGTGTTGTTTAGGGAAAAGTAGAACCATCAAAATTATCAAACTTACAACAGTTAAAATATTTCCTACAACCCTAATTGGTGTATTAGTTAATTTTATGAGGATTTCGTGATTGCCTTGTGGCACTTTAAAAGTGACTAGTCCTAAACAGAATTCCTGATTGCGGCAGTCATCATTCCAGTGATCAACTTTTATACCGTCCACGAAGACTTTCATCCCAGGATAATCAAATATTGGAGCCCTAAGGAGAGATTCATTTGAGACTTCAACAGTCCATGATTTGAAGTTACTGCCTTTTTCCGCGTTTTTAAAATCAGCCAGGCCCTCAAGCGTTTCCGGATTCATTGGTGCGGCTGAAGTTGGAGGGAATTTTGCGTAGATCGGAAGATAATCAAAAATGCTGATTGTTAATTGCTTTTCCCAGGATATTCCTGAGAATTTATCAACATCAGTTATGTCATACCACTTGTTGGGTTTGAAAAACGGCAGATATAAAATTAAGCAGCTGATTACTAAAACTAAGCTGAAAACTATATAAGATCTGACTTTAAAGATTTTGAAGTTTACCTGCTGGATAAAGAAAACACCGATTGCGCAAAGAACGGCAGTAAGAAAAGTACTAAGAGATAAAAAGCGCCATGGGAATTGAACAAAAATAAGCGTACTTTCAAAGAAAGTCCAAATTGGAGATGATTTTTGATGAATCATAAATAGAACCATCAGTTCAAGACCAAATAAGAAGATTGTAATTATAGAGAGAGTTCTGAATTTCTTGAAACTGACGAGGGCGAACAATAAAGCAATAATGGAACCGGCGACTTGAATTTGACCGGCAGAAAGAGACATGCCGTCATCTATCCCCCAAACAGAGGAATCGTAACCCCAAAAGTTGGAGACTAATAACTGATTTATGCTGACAAAGTGCTGGCGATAATCGAAATAGCCGCCGACTAGAGTTTCCAGATGAGCGTAAGGTTGTTCGACAAAAACAGGCAAGGTAAAGAAGGCAGCGAGTCCAACTCCAAGAATACCACCAAGAATTATGCCGATTAGACTGCGGTAGTTTTTTTCTAAGAAGACATTTAAGAGAATCCAGACTCCGAGAATTGGTAGAAAAATTAAAGTCATCAGGTTATGAGTGATTAAAATTAAGAATGTCGATATTGCAAAGAAGGCAATATTTTTACGGCCGCCTTCTTTTACAATCTTCCAACTGGACCAAAATAATAGAGGATAAAAAGCTAAAGCCCAGAATTCGTTTAAAGCACCCCGAACATAGACGTTAACTGCTTTATAAGGAATGTAGGTATATACGAGCGCTCCCATTAATCCGGCCCATTTAGAAAGATAATCTCTTAAAAAAAGATACATAGTAAGAGCCGAGACAAGAAACCCCAACGCAAAAATTATTTTAGCGCTGTCGATAAATTGAAAACCTATTAAGTGGAAGGCCTCGCCTAAATAGTAAACACTTGGCGGGTAATAATTATATTGAGGATAGCCGTATTGATAACCCATATCGGGAACCCAGCGGCAAGGAAGTTGGAAATCTTTAAAACATTCATGCATTTGGTGAATTCGAAATGCTTGAAGATCGTCATGCATAGGGAAATATCCAGGACGGATGAGGGTAATAAATGAAGGGATGACCAAAAGAATTAAAATAATGACCGGATATCTAGTTAAATATTTAATAGCTTTTTGCATATATTAGTTTGAGGATTCAGGGTTTGGCAGAACTTTAAATAAAAGCATGGCATCGGGTTTATGCTCATTGCTCCAAGGGTATGCCTTAGGAATTCTTTTCAATAGTTCAGTATTCTCAGGGTTAAGCGGAAATCTTGATTCGTTAGCGACATAATAAGTGGCAGAGCGAGAAGCTTCTGATCTAAGCTGCTCTGTTAATTCGGTTTTTCCAGGTTTAAAAATAACAGAACGATTCTTATCAAAGTAAATTTGAAGACCGTCGGGTAAAGTTCCGAAACTACCTTCTGTACCAACTATTACTTGTCCTTTTCTTGATTCTTCTTCAATAAAAACCGCTATTTCGCGGAGTCCGTAGCCAGCAGTCCAGTCTTCCAGATACCCACGGCGTTCGTTTTTGGGCAAAGGGGCGTTTTCAATGTCAGAGGTTAATTTATAAGTAAAATATGAAGGCCAAACCATCAGAATTAAAAGAAAAGCAGTGGTGATTAAAGTCTGATTCTTTTTTAAATAAGTTATTAAATTATCCAGACCAAAGGCGGCGATTAATAGGAATGGAGGTATAGAAAAAAGCATGTAGCGGGCTGTGAAAGTTTGGAGTAGAAACATTTGAATTAAAAGAGGTCCCAGAGCAATCAGAAAAATGGAAATTGCGTACTTATTCTTTTTAAGAACTGCGAAGATTATGCCGGTAAACAAAGCTATTAATAATGGATATCCCAAAAGTGAAGGCCAAAAATCTGTTAGATCCCTTAGGTGAGGAATGAACGGATCTAGGGGATTTTTTAATAGGTCCAAAGGGTTTCTAACATAATCAGAGTTTCTGGAATTCAAACTTGAAAATCCAGGACCCAGGCGAAGAAGATTATAGATACCAAGAGCTGTGGCGATAGAAATTACAAAAAGACCGGAGGTTTTGATAACTTGTCTAGCTCTATCTTTTGCTGAAAAATTTAGGGTTAAGGCCGTTAGAGGTATCATAATAAGATTTAGCATGGCGGGGGTTTTTGTTAAAAGTCCGGCACCAAGGAAATAACCTAAAACCATAGCTAGATCGATACGTTTATACTTAACAACTAAGAGACCTGTCAGTATCGACCAGACGACAAAACAAGCCAGCAAAGTATCAACCAGCGCCATACGGTCAAAGAAAATTATGTATGGTGTAGTGGCAATTAGGAATGCGCCGAATAAGGCAACGCGGAGATTAAAAAAGATTCTGCCTAATAGATAAATTCCCAGCAGAGTTCCGAGACCTGAGAAAACCGCTAGAATCCGACCGGCTAAAAGAGGATCGGCAATAACTTTAAATACGGGCATCATAATCCACATAAATAAAGGGGTTTTACCATCAGTTAGAGGTAGAAATCTTAGAGTCGGCTCAGCTTTCATAACTTGGGCCCAGCGGACATAAATTGCTTCATCAGCAAAAATAGGCTGATAGGTAAGGCTAGGAAGCCGAAAAGCAAAATAAAGAGTGATTATTATCAGAAGAATGAGAGCTTCTTTGTAGTGAGACTTTAGGATATGCACTAATTTATTATACCTAAATTAGGAATAAATAGGAGGGCTCTGTAGAAGCTATTCACCTGATAACTGTTTTATTTTGTCAGAGTTCTGGTTATATCTGTCTGTAAGATAGGTTGTGTTGGTTTTATCTTTAAGTTCGAGGAGTAAGATTTCAGATTGTTTTTGATAGTCGATGGCGGTTTGGATTTGAGTTTCTGCAAGAGTGTTAAAGCCTTTGGACTTTAATTTTTGGGCTTCAGTTAGTCTTTTATCCGCTCTAGTTAATAGCCAGTTGGCTTTATCTTCGGTGCCAAATATAAAATTGGTTTGAATAGTTTCGCGGGTGATTTTTAAATAGTAAAAAGGAGAAGGAGGAGCGCTGCCGAAAAACAAGGTAATTGATATCAACACAAGAAGTAATATGACAAACAGTAAGCGCTTTTTTAGCACAAAAAGATGGTATCATAATTCTTGAAAGAATTAACAGGCTCTGCGAGTGAAGTGTTATATAAAAACTCATGAGCAGCTTCTCATAATTTAGATTTAATGAATATAAAATTACTGCTGCCAATTCTTCTAGCAGTTTATATAGTTTTTATCTCTTATAATCTTCTAGGTTTACCACTTTATATTGATGAGGGACTTTATATATTTTGGGCATTTTTGTTTAGGGATAATCCCGGCTTTGCTTACGTTAGTATGCAGGACGGAAAAACACCGTTATTTATATGGCTGACTTATTACTTCAATCCCCTATTAAATAATTATTTGTTAACGGGCCGGTTAATTTCGGCAGCTGCTTCAGTAGTTACTCTCATATGTTCATCAATGATTGCCTGGAGAATTTTTGGAAAGAAAACTGCATTATTTGTATACATTCTATTTTTAATAACTCCTTTTAATATATTGATTAGCCGGATGGCTTTTGTTGATTCATTGCTTATTGCATTTGGAACTCTCAGTATTTTGTCGCTGATTTTACTACGTGAGTTTGCTGAAAAAAAAGGAATAGCTTTGAGTGTTTTGTTTGCAAGCTTGACAGGTGTTTTTTTGGGTCTGGCGTTTATGACTAAAACAACTGCCAGGCTTTTTTTGGTGGGTGAAGTTTTAGTAATTATTTTGTGGGGACTTTCATATATTAAGGACAAAAAATTTAAGACTGCCGGTATTTTAGCTATTTCCTTAGGGCTAATAATAGGACTTTATTATGAAATTTTAGGGTATATAAGAATTGGAGCTTTGAGGTATTGGGATATGATCGCTGTGAAAGAGTCGGATTTAGTTTTTAGTTTGCCGGAGATACTTAATAATATAACTGGACGAGGAGCGGCTCACATCTATTTTGAAAGTATACCGCTATATGTTGAATATTTAGCAGTTTATTTTGGAGTTATTTTAGTATTTGGGATTATTGGTTTATATAAAATTATTAAGGATAGAAAACAATTCTGGCTGGTGGTTTTGTTATTAATCTTTTCAACGGCAGTACTTCTGTCTGCCAAAATTACTGCTTCAAGATATTTTTCTATTATTATTCCGATATTTATTATTATTTCGGCAACCGGACTTAATTTTATTTGGCAGGGGAAGTCGAGAATTTTAAAGGGATTCTCAGTTGCTTTAATCATTATATCTTTTGGCTTTTCACTTAGAATGGTTGCTGACCCAATTAACGCGACATATGCTCGGGATGATAGAAGTTATTTTATTGAATCTGATATTAATGCTCTCGGTTTGATTGAGTCGATAGAAATTTTAAAACCCCGGAGTGATGATTCGATAGTTGGTATTGAAGCAAGTTGGGGCGTTCAGGAAGGAATGGCGACAAGTTTTGGAGAAGCGGGTATTGAAAGCCAGTTAATTAATAATGTTGTGCCCACTTCCCCTTCTACAGATACAATATGTGCTGATGGATACAAGGAAGGCTTGGATGAATGCTGGAGAGCAAATTTTAGAGATATTCCTAAAAGCTTAAAGAATCATAAATATATCTATTTAACGGCAACTCAAAAACAAATGGAATTACTTGACAAGATTTCTGATTTTAAAATAGAAAGAGAATTTAGGAGACCCACAGGAATAACTTCTTACTTAATAAAACTCAATTAGTGAATTTATTTTCTGATTATTAGGATTCTGTCGCGATCTGAGGCAATTAAATCATAATCGGTATCAGGTATTTTATATAAATCCAAACGGTCGGGATTGGTTATCATTATAAACTTTTTGTTTGACTCAAACAGAGGCAGAAGAGATGGCTCGGCTAGCAGCCTAACATCTTTACCTGAATAGAAAACTGCAGTTGGACGAAAATCTCCGCCATCAATATATAAATCATAAGGATACTTACCCGCCTCTGTCGAGAGGATTTCTTCATCGGAGATAAAAGGTTCTATATCGATAAATTCATACCAAGACCTTTTGATTTGGACCGATGAGAAATAAAGACAAAAAGGAAGGGTGATTGCTAGTAAAATAATCTGAATTTTAAAAAGGGATACTTTTAGAAATCTTTTATTAAAAGTCTCTAGGAAAATTTGCAGGAATCCATAAAAACTCAGCATTAAAAATGGATATAAAGGAATGAGATGCCAAATATGTCCTTTATTTGAAAGAACGAATGGTAAGAAAAATGATAAACAAAAAACTGACAGAGCGACTGAGTATTTATTTCTAGTTAGGGGTCCGATAATAATTCCAAGAGCACCAGGCCAAAACCATTTACCAATTCCTAAATGAAGATATTCTTTCACCAGTTTAAAGTTTGCTAGGTAATCAGTTTGTTGATCAACTCCTGGGGCACCTATAACCAGATAACGCATAAATGCGGAAGGTGTATTAATTATTAACGCCAGAATCCAGGGAATAATAATTAGGGCGAAAGCGAGAATAGGTTTTAGAAAATCTCTTAGGTTTAATTTAGATTTATAGAAAATTATTAGAAGGGCAGGAATTATAGTTAAAGGTATTAGAGATTTAGTAAGGATTAGTAAAGCAAAACTTAGAAAAAATGGTATCAGGAATTTTTTATTTTTGGAGGATTTTACTGCTAAGTAAAAAGTCAGTACAAAAAAGAAAGTTAAAAATATATCCAGGTTTCCGGACCGAGCTCTGAATAAATACCAATATGCTGATGAGAGCGAGATGGCTGAAACTAAGCCGACGGTTTTGGAGAATAGTTCGCGGCCGAGCAAATAGACAACATATAGACCAATTAGAGCGAAGACTGCTGAGCCGATTCTGACTGCGAACTCGTTAAAACCGAAGGTTGATTCGAAAATAGCGATAATCCAAAAACCAGTCGGAGGATGGTCTGTGTACGGAGCTCCATTCCACCAGAGATTAAAAATATTACAGGACTTTAAAATATTCCGGGCAATTTCTCCATACCAGGCTTCATCCCATGATCCGAGAGTCGTCTGTCCGAGTTTATAAAAGAAAAGAGGTGAGACAAGCGAAATGAGAAAAATATTTAATACATCGAAGGAGTATTTTTTATAGAAACCTGAAAGCATTTTAATATCTGCCTAACAGACTATTTAGTCTGATTTTGAGAATATCCATTACTGCTTCAAAAGAATCCCTGATAACCTGGACTCTTTCCGTTCCGACGTGATGCCACTCTACATTGACTTCTTTAATTTTAAAGCCGAGGTTTTTAGCGAGGAATAAAGTTTCAACATCAAAGGCGGCGTTAACAGCTGCTCCTTTTTTCTGAAGATGTTTATGCCAGCGGGTTTTAAGTATCGGAAAAATCTTTTCTATTGAGGCCCGATTAAAGGCTTTAAAACCACATTGAGTATCTTTAAATGGCAAGCCTAGAATAATGGTTCTTATTAGAGAGAAGCCAAAAGCCATTAGTTTACGAATTGGCGGGGCACCTTTACGACCCGAACGAGATCCAATAACTATGTCATAATTTTTTTCAAAATAAGGTAGAAGCTTTTCGATTTCAGAAATTGGAGTTGCCTGATCCATATCGGTGAAAAGCCCTATTTCACCGGTTGAATCAAGAAGACCTGTCATAACGGCAATCGCTTTACCGCCATGGCTATTTTTAATTAATTTAAAGTTATTTTTACCCTTTATAAAATCTTCTATTAATTTTATAGAGTCGTCAGATGAGCCATCATCAACAATTATGACTTCATAACTTTTAGAATTTTGCTGTAAATATTGATCTATCTCTCGGAGTGCACCCTTTTTTAGATTATCGGATTCGTTATAAGAAGGGATAATTACTGATAACTTCATGGCTGCAATTCCTCAGCAGGGTTATGAATTAATTTATAAATCTTAACCCCACTAACTTCTTTTTCAGATTCAATTAAAGCCCAACCGTAAGCGGCGATTTCGTATTTAGCATTACCAATAGGATTACAGACTTTATCTTCGCAGGCCACAAAAAGCTGGTCAGTTTTTTCGAATGGAAGCTGTGCCGGTTTGTGCCCATATTCCTCCAGATAGAATTGATAGGCCGCGTCATAATTGCTGTTGGCCAGCAATGCAAAATTGAAAGGTTTTCCGCCAGCTTCATTAATAACAAATTTGGCGACTTCCTGGGTTCTTTCCAGCTGACGGTTTGGTTCAACAGCCAGCGGATTTTTTTGAAGATTGACGATAACTAGAATTAAGAATAGCAGGATGAATAAGCCTCGGACATAGCGGTTTACTTTTTTGGAATCGATTGAATTAATTAAATTGACATTTGCGCCAAAAAGTAAAAATAAGGCTGGGTTTAAAAAAGATGAATAATGATCATAGACAGTTTGTTTATATAGCCCTAAACCCGCAACGCCTCCGAGAAGCCAAACATTTAAAACAAAAAAACTATAAATAAATTTACGTTTTTTAATTAGATTCCAGATAAATGCAGCTAGCGGTAAAAGCACTAATACAGATATAAGAATTGTCAGCCATAGATTTTGACCGGCAATATAGCGGCTGACCAAATTATCATAATAGAGGGGAGGTATACGCTCTAGAGTATTGAGAGGATTTAGGTTAACTGTTGTGGCCCGATCTCCTAAGAAGAATGTCGTAAGGGCGCGGTAGTTTTGGAAGTTATATTTGAAATCAAAAATGGCAAGCGGAGACATGAGAGCTAAGAAAGTTATAAATGCCAGAACAAAACCTGTCCAGAAGTTTTTAGAGGCTATTTTATTACGATATTTATCCCACAAATCATAAAGCCAAATTAGGCCAAAAATAGGCAAAAGAATTAAGGCTAAAAGATGCATTTGAACGGCAAAAGCTAGTGCTCCACCGGTTAAAATTAAATATAAATAGTTTCTGGTTTGGCGGGATTTATAAAGACCGGCGATGCCGATTAGGGCAAAGAAGGGGGCGGGATTGGGGTTCCATGAAGAATGGGAATAAATAATATTAATTGGAGAGAGAGAATAAAGAGTGGCCGAAACTATAGCGGCGACTTTTCCATACCATTGTCTGGCTAAATAATAGACTAGTCCCACGGCTGCTGTTCCAACTAACGCAACCATAGCAGCGGCGGCAACAGGATTCATCCACCAGAGAGCCATAGCCGAGGCCATCATATAGTAATAAAGCGGGCCGTTATACATATTGCCAACGGAAGTCGGAGCGCCAAGCAAAGGGAAATCCTGATAGACAAGAATTTTTTTGACGACTAGAGCATCACGGCCCTCATCACCGAGAAAAGTCATATACTCATCAATTCTGTAAAGGCGCAGAAAAGCGGTGATTAAAATTAAACAGACAATGAAAATAATTTCGGTGCGATTTCTTTTAAAAAAATTCATAGCAGTCAAATTAAAGTTTTTTCCAGAGCTTTAACATGTCATTAAAGCTAGTGAGAACTACTGATAAGTTAGCGCCGGTTGGAACCCCGGCAGTTCGGGCATAATGGTGAACTCCGACTTCTGCAAACTTATATCCCCTTTTCTTAGCTTTGATCAGCATTTCAATCTGAGTGACTTTCTCTTCTGATTCAATCGGCGAGATGTCTTCGATAACTTTTTTCTTTATTAATTTAAAACCGCATGAATAATCACGGACATTAAGACCGAGAAGAATCATAGCTAACATTTTCCAGCCCCAAGTGAAAATCCGTCTTTGGAAAGGATCGGCTCTATTTAACCTATAACCTAAAATAACATCGGCTTCTCCGGTTTTGGCGGCTAGTTTTTTTATTTCAGCAAAATCAAACTGGCCATCAGAGTCAACGAAAGCAACCCATGGATGTTTTGCGGAAGCAAAACCGGTCTTGAGAGCATGGCCATAACCTTTATTTTTCGGATGACTAACGAGTTTGACTCCAGGGAACTTTTTCTCAAGACCTTTAACAACTTCGGCAGTTTTATCTTTGGAGCCATCATCGACAACCAAAACCTCCCATTCAAGATTCATTGTCTTTAGAACTTTGACGACACCCTCAACTGTGGAAGCAATACTATCTTCTTCGTTGAACGCAGGCATAAAAACTGAGAGGCTCTTTAATTCCATGTTAATATGCTACCATTTATAAATCTGACATTCCATAAGTCAGGCGTGTCCGGATTATGAATAGAACACTGAGAGACTTAAGTTTTATAATTTTAGCCACGTTTACTGTTACTTTACTCGTTTGGCTGCCTCATATTTTCCGGATTAATTTATATGGTCTTAATTTTTCTGAGGGATTTAATACCGTTTACCGCAATTTTGACGGAATTAATTACATAATAGTTGCTAAAAGTCTTTATAACGAAAGAATAATTGCAGCCCTACCTCAAGAATTACCACATACTTATTATGCAGCTCAATTTCCACTTTACTCCTTAATGATTTTATTATTCTCTCCCCTACTGGGGTTTTTAAAATCAATGCTGTTTGTGTCGGTTATTTCAACTGCGGCGGCGGCAATTGCCTTTTACTTTTTAGTTCGAGATTTTAAATTAACTGAACATCCTTTATGGCTGAGTCTATTATTTTTAGTTTTACCTGCCAGATGGTTAATTGTTCATTCTGTCGGATCTGCTGAACCGAGTTTTATTGCTTTCACAATTGCTGCTATTTATTTCTTTATGAAATTTGAGGAAAAGAAAAATTATTTAGATATAACACTTGCCGGAATGTTTGGACTTTTAGCTCAGTGGACAAGACCGCCGGGGATTTTATTATTTGGAGCGTTTGGGATTTATATTATTTGGAAAAGTTTTGATAGAAATATTATCGATTTTATTGGCAAGATTTTTAAGTTTTCTTTTCAGCGGTTTCCACTGCTTTTAATTCCGTTTGGGCTTTTGGGAGTGTTTTATTTGTTTCAAATTACGTACAACGATTTTTTTGCTTACTTTCATTCCGGCGATAATATTCATTTAGTTTTTCCGCCATTCCAGGTATTTAATATCAATCAATTTTGGGTTGGGGATATTTGGCTTGAAGATGTAGTTTATGTTTATACTTTGGGACTTTTAGCGGGGATTATGCTTTTGAAAAACGAGAAACTGAGAATTCTTGGAATTTATGTTTTGACTTATATTGGGGCTTCAATGTTTGTGGCACATCGGGATATCAGCCGATATGTTTTACCGATATTTCCTTTTGCGTTAATTGCGTTTGAAAAGACTTTAGTCAGCCGGGAATTTAAAATTGTGATGGCAATTATTATATTGGGAATTTATTTGTATGCTCAGAACTTTTTACTACAAAATACTGCGCCATTTCCGAATGTAGAGCTATTTAATTAATCCACTCAAAGACTTGTTTACTTCTATATGTCTATCGATATCGTCTGCGTAAAGCTCTGCCCAAAGAAATTATATTGCAGAGGCAGATTCGTCTTCTTCGTGTTTCCAGGTTATGAAGTGATTGACTATAAAATTCCAGGCCATTACTGGCGGGATTGTGGCAAAGAAATAGAAGTTATTATAAGCAATTGTTCTGAAACCAATATCTATAAAGCCGTTGCCAAAAATTAAATCTAACAGCTTAACTATACCAACGGCAATTCCAAGTCCAACTAAACTGACTAGTTGAAATGAGAAAAATCTTTGCAATAAGTTCTTTGAGGTTTTGCGATGCCTAAATGTCCAGGCATTATTTAAAGCAAAGTTGCTTAGAATAGCAATTTCTGTTGAAAAGCCTTTTGAAGTCGCAGGAGGTACTCCAAATTCCCAAATGAAAAATTTATAGAATGCAAAGTCAATTACAGTTCCAGTAAAACCGACTACGGCAAACTTGATTAATGTTTTAGCTCGGCGAGTGGCTTTAAAGAAAGGAAATTTGATCCCCCATTTAAATAACCGGGCATCAATGGCATAAGTTATCACGTCATAAGTGTAATTAATGATTTTATTCTTAGAGTATCCTTCAGCGCGGTTTTTGAAGACTAAAGGGATTTCTTTGTATTTTGCTCCAGCAAGAATTGCTTCATTTAAAAAGGCAGGCTGAATAATAAAGGTCGCTTCTTTCCAAGGAAGTCGATCTTTATTAACTTTTTTAAATAACGCTGGGGTAAAAGCCCGGGCTGAATTGCCGAACTCTTTAATATTCCAGGGGCCCATTACTACTCGGGAGATTAGCGAAGAACCGGCCGAGAATATTTTCCGTGAAATAGATAAGTTATTTTTGCCACCGGAAACAAACCGGGAACCAATTGCTAAATCATATCCCTCGTCAATGACATTGACGAGACGTGGAATGATGTCGACTTCAACCTGACCGTCAGCATCAACTTGAGCTAAGACATCAGGCTTTAAATGATCGATAGAATATTGATGGCCTTCTATTAGCGCTGTGCCTAGACCTTTTCCAACTTCTAAGAAATGAACTTTAGAATTTTCTTTAGCTAGTTTTTTAGCAACTTCACCAGTGCCGTCTGGGGATTCGGAATCAACAATTAGAACTTCTATTTTATATCCAGGGAGATTTTTTTCCTGCGCTAAGACTTCTCCGGCGAATTTGCGGATATTAGCTTTTTCATTATATGTAGGTAAAAGGACAACTACTTTTCGCACTTATTGATTTTAAGGCAAGCTCATATATTTTACAATCTCAAGTATCTGTAATACACTAAAATGGAAAATATGCAAAAACTACTTTTAACGGGGGCGAATGGGTTTGTTGGTCAACATTTAATTTCAATTTTACCGGATTATAAAATTGTTGGGGTTGTTCATAATTCAAATCTTGAAAGCTCAGAGAATGTTAAATATGAAAATGGGAATATTTTAGACCGGGGATTTTTGGAGGATTTAATTAAAAAGTATCAGCCCGATTCAATAATGCATTTGGCGGCAATCGCTCCGACTTGGACTCAGGACCCAGAGAATATTTTTAAAGTTAATCTGTTGGGGACTTTAAATTTATATCTGGCGGTTGAGTCGCAAAAGAAAGCCTCAGGGGTTGATCCAAAAATTATTTATGTTTCATCAGCTGAGGTTTATGGTAAAACAACAAATCCGGAAAGTATTAACGAAGAGAATCCTTTTTTTCCGGCTAATTATTACGGCTCAAGCAAAGTGGCGGCTGATAGATTAAGTTTTCAAATGTCTCAATCAGCAGGTTTGCGGATTACAATTGCTCGACCTTTTAATCATACGGGCCCTGGACAGTTAAAAGGCTTTTTTGTTCCTGATATGGCATCGCAAATCGTTGAGCTTGAGAAATCAGAGAAAAATGAGTTAATGGTTGGAAACCTTGATTCGATTCGGGATATAAGTGATGTAAGAGATATTGCTGATGCATATAAAAAATTAATCGAACTGGATACTAAGCCTGGAGAGGCGTTTAATTTATGCTCAGGAAAAGGAACGAAGATGAAAGATATTTTGGAGATTTTACTTTCAAAGGCAAAAAAAGAAATTAAAATTGTCGATGATCCGAAACGGATGCGGCCTTCTGAAGTGCCCATTACAATTGGTGATAATTCTAAATTTAGAGACTTAACAGGGTGGGAAGCAAAAATACCTATGGAACAGACTTTGGAAGATACTTTAGAGTTTTGGAGAAGTAAATTTTTAGAAAACTAAGTATCTGAAAATTGCAACCTTGTGCGCTATAGTTGTGTGTGCTAAATTAATTTAAATTCATGAGTAAGACAGCAGTTATTATTGGAGTTTCTTCACAAGATGGATCTTATCTAGCAGATCTTTTACTGGAGAAGGGTTATAAAGTCGTTGGGACTTTGCGCAGGTCTACATCATTCACTAAAGAAAACGTAGATCATCTGTTAGGTAAAATCACAATTGAATTTGCAGATCTTTTGGATCAAGTATCGATTGAGGGTGTTATAAAAAAGCATAAGCCGGATGAGGTTTATAATATTGCTGCTCAATCAGTGCCTCATGATGCCTGGAGTCATCCATTTTATACCGGCGAGATAACAGCTTTAGGCCCGGTTAGAGTTATGGAGGCAGTCAGATCTTTTGCGCCTGATGCCAGGGTTTATCAGGCAACTTCTAGAGAGATTTTTGGAAATATTGAGGCTGAATCTGCAACTGAGGATACACCATTTGATGCTAATAATCCTTATGGTATTGCTAAAGCGTATGCGCACATGATGACTAGATGCTACCGCGAATCATATAATATGTTTGCCTGCGGCGGGATTTTGTTCAATCATGAATCTCCTAGAAGAGGCTTACATTTTGTAACCCGTAAGATCACAGCTGGAGCAGCTTGTATTAAAAATGGAGTTAAGAATCCGCCATTAAACGAAGTTGGCGAACCTTTGGTTACAGCTGATGGCAAGCTTCATTTGGGATTTTTAGATGCAAAGCGTGATTGGGGTTATGCCAAGGAATATGTAGAAGCGATGTGGTTAATGCTCCAAGAAGATACTCCTAAGGATTATGTTATAGGAACAAATTCTACTAATACTGTTAAAGAAGCGTGTCAGATTGCTTTTGAGGCTGCGGGGCTGAATTGGGAAGATCATGTGGTTTCTAATGATAAGCTTTTGAGGCCAACTGAGATTAAGGAGTTAAAGGGTGATTATTCAAGAGCTAAGGCTGATTTTGGATGGGAACCTAAGACTTCTTTTGAGGATTTAATTAAGATTATGGTCGAGTCAGATCTGCAGAAGTTTAAATAAATAATTTAGGCGCGTACTTCTTTAAGCACATCTCTGATCATAACCACTTTACGTCTTACCTCATCCTTCTTGATATAAGCTGGTAGCCTATTATTTCGCTTGTTAGTTGACCTTCAGAATTATTAGCAAAAACAGCTCTTAAGCCAACATATATTGTACTCTCAGGATAAACTCTAGTTAATTTCTTTTTAATACCAGGAACTTTTGCAGCTAGCTCATTCTTTAAAGCCTTTAATGGAGTTGAGGGTTCAATTGAGCCTACGGTTGTTTTATATTTCTCCATGCAATGATGAGTGGGGACATTTGATTCTCTAATTAGGTCTCTAAGCATTTGGCAATGCTAATCCAGACCTATATTAAAATCAACACTTTAGAGATTTGTTGTGAATTCACTAATACTTTCCGCGACAGACTTAAGGAGCCCATGGCCGAATTCGGATTCGAATTTTGATACATCTAAGTATGAATTTTGGGGCCGTTTGGCAGAGCGGGTTTTATTATAGTCTTCAAATTTGACAGGAATAATTAATTTATCATAATCCTCTTTTGGCATATCTAGTTGCTGGGCAATCATAACGGCCAAATCATAAGGCGTGGTTGAGTCAGTCGAGGCTAGATGATAGATGCCCGTTGAGCGTGCTTCAATTAATTTCAGAAGACCCTGTACCAGAGTATCGACATAGGTTGGAGTGATTTTTTGATCGGCGACACCATTTATTTGTTTGCCTTCTTTTAACATTTTGACGAAGATTCTGGCGATATCAAGCTTTTTTTCAAAATGAGAAGAGAAAGGCATTTCAGTACGAACTATTAAAGAGTTGAGTGCTGCTTCATTAACTGCGGTCTCCCCTAACATTTTGGTTGTGCCGTACCAATTAACCGGATTTGGAGCATCGTCCTCTACATAAGGGGTAGGTTTTTTGCCATCAAAAACATAATCAGTTGAGATGTGAATCATACACTTACTTTGCGAGGCGGCGTTTTGGGCTAATGTTTTTGGCAGAACAACATTTAGTTTATATGCTAGGCCGTTTTGGTTATCCTTTTCCTCTTCGGCTGTGTCAACGTTGGTGAAAGCGGCTAGATTAAGGATAATTTCCGAATCAGAATTTTGCAGATAAGTTTCCAAACTTTGGGTATCCAGAAGATCCAGCTCATCGTGAGTTGGGGCTGTAATAATATGATCATTTGCCAGCTCTATGAATCTGGAACCGACTAAACCTGAACCGCCTAGGATAAGTATTTTCATTGTTAAATTGTTAAATTGTTAAATTGTTTTAGTAATTTAGCCATTTATAAATTTAACAATTATAGAGACTCAAGGTATTCTTTAAAACTTGGATTGTTTTGATCTTTTTCTGAGAGGATAGGGTTTGAGATTCCCCAGTCTATTGCAAGTTCAGGATCATTATAAGCAATGCCTTTTTCAGCACCTGCGGCGTAGTATTTATTAACTTGATACTCATAAACTGCTTCATCAGAAAGAATCACATAGGAGTTACCTAGCCCTTCAGGAATAAATAGTTTAACTTTATTGGAAAAACCAATCTGCATTTTAAAAACTTGCTTAAATGTCGGAGAATCAGGACGGACATCAACGACTATTGAGACAACTTCACCATAAGGACAGTAGATAAATTTATCCCAGGGAGCAATATGAATACCTCTTAAAACATCTTTTTTGGAAAAAGCGTGGTTTTCCTGGACGTGGACCCATGGATAACCTAAGGCATCTGTGAATTCATTTCTGCGGAATGGCTCGCGGAAAAAGCCACGGTCATCCTCAAAAGTTTGGCCGCCTTCAACTATTAATAATCCTTTAATATTTGTTGTTTTAATCATATTCTTTTTAGCTTTTAATACTTCATTTTATCCTGCTGTCCTCTATCAACATCGATTCTCTGATCTAAAAGTGGTTTCCACCAAGCTTCGTTATCTTTGTACCACTGGACTGTTTTCTCTAACCATTCCTCAAAAGTATGCTCAGGTTTCCAGCCAAGCTGTCTTAATTTAGAATCATCGATGGCGTATCGAAAGTCGTGTCCTAAACGGTCTTCGACATATTCAATATAACTTTCATCTTTGCCCAGGAATTTTAAAATTAGTTGAGTAGCTTCAAGATTAGTTTTTGACTCTCCGCCGACACAATAAGTTTCACCAACTACGCCTTTTTGGAGAACCAGATCAATAGCTGCAGCGTGATCTTTGGCGTATAACCACTCACGGATATTTTCGCCCTTTCCCATCAACGGAACTTTTTTATCCTGGAGAAGATTCGTTATAAATCTGGGGAATAATTTTTCCGGTTCGTGATATGGGCCAAAATTATTGGCACAATTTGTGATGGTTATTGGTAAACCGTAAGTTTCAGAATAGGCGCGGACCATGTGGTCGGAGCCGGCTTTGGATGCAGAATATGGAGTTCTGGGGTCGTATTTAGTTTGTTCGCTGAATTCAGGATCGGTTGGGCTAAGAGAACCGAAGACCTCATCGGTCGAGATATGATGAAATCTTTTAATTTTATTCTTTAATGCAGTCTGGAGAAGTTGAGCTGTACCTAAAACATTAGTTTTAACAAATTCTAAAGGATTTAGAACAGAGCGGTCGACATGGGACTCGGCAGCAAAGTGAACCACGATATCAACACCGGCCATGGCTTCTTCAGTGTCGTTTTCTTTAACAATATCTCCTTTGATAAATTTGTAATTAGGATTGTCGGCAAAGTCGAGAGTTGATTCGATGTGGCCGGCATAAGTCAGCTTATCAAGATTAACTATTTGATCATCCGGATGAGTTTCCAGATAGTAGCGTATAAAATTGGAGCCTATGAATCCTGCTCCTCCGGTAACTAATAGTTTCATTGTTAAATTGTTAAATTGTTAAATTGTTAAATTGTTAAAGTGTTTCAACAATTTAATTTTTATCAATTTAGCATTACTCCAAAGACATTAAATATTCACCATATCCGCTTTTAATTAAGGGTTCTGCTAGTTTTTGTAATTGTTCTTTATTTATGAAGCCGCTTCTATAAGCTGACTCTTCAATACAACCTATTTTTAATCCCTGGCGTTCTTCGATAACCTGAACAAATTGGGAGGCTTGCATCATTGAAGGAAAAGTTCCTGTATCAAGCCAGGCTGTTCCCCGATCCAAGAGGCAGACTTTCAATTTACCTTTTTGCCTGTAAGCATCCAGAACTGAAGTAATTTCCACTTCGCCTCTTTCAGAAGGGATGACATTTTTTGCTATCTCGACTACTTCATTATCAAAGAAATAGAGGCCAGCATTAGCGTAATTTGATTTTGGATGTTCTGGTTTTTCGACAATCGAAAGAACATTCATATCAGAATCAAATTCGTAAACGCCATAGCGTTCTGGATCGCGGACTTGAGCTGCAAAACCAACCGCACCTTCAACGTTTGCATTTTCTTTTAAATCTTCGTCCATTTCAGAGCCGTAGAAAATGTTGTCTCCTAAAATCATAGCCACTTTATCCGAGCCTATAAAATCTGCTCCAACTATGAAGGCATCAGCTAGTCCGCGAGGCTTGTCTTGAACCTTATATTCAAATTTACAGCCAAGTTGAGAACCATCACCTAACAGATCTTTAAAACGAGGTAGGTCTCTTTCGGTGGAGATGATTAAGATTTCATTAATTCCAGATTGAAGAAGAGTCGAAAGAGGATAGTAAATCATCGGCTTATCAAAAACAGGCATTAACTGTTTTGATATTGCGAGTGTAATTGGATAAAGTCTGGTGCCGGATCCTCCGGCTAATATTATGCCTTTCATATTTATACAGCAATCCCAAAAATAATCAGGAATGCCAAAGCTCCAATCAAAATATACTCGAGTACTATCTCAAAAGTCAAACTTTTATCGAAATGATGATGCAGGAGTGAGGAGGTCAGATACAAAAGCACGGTTATAAATATAATCTCGTACTGGTAGAGATTGCGGTATTTAAGAAAAAAACTAGCGGCAATCATAGCTAAACTTAGAACCAAAAAAATATTACTTAATAGATCGTACTTGATAATTTTTTTCATTTTAGAGAATTTGGCCCGGGCTTAAATTAAATAAAACACTGGCAGCTACAGATATCAAAGCTAAATGAGGCAAGTGGCGCGAAGTAACACGATAAATAGCTCTTCTTCTAACTATATATAAATCGATGGTGATTAAGATAAATAGACCAAAAAGTAGAGCGAGTCCGGCAACTTTTAAGGCCAGGTATGGATCGGTGGCAGCACTGTCCAGACTCAACCTTTCGGAAGCAATTAAAGTTTCTGACTGGACTTGAGGGGCAATTGAAGGAACTACCGAGGGACTGGCGATAGCAGCAACAGGTATGGTTGAAGCTGAAGGGCCGGCTTCGCTTGGAGCTTCAAGACTTTGAACTTCGCCTGCGGTTGGAGCGGCGGCGATTGCAACATCTACTGGGGTGCCGAATTCTTGGACAACCAGAGTTGTTTTTTCGCCGTTTAAAGTGCCTTCGAGAACAGCAATTCCTATATTCGAATAATGTTTATTAAGTATATTTTCCCGATGGGTTTTAGAAGCCATCCAGGCTTTAACGACTTCGTCTGATTGATAAAAACTTTTAGCTAAATTCTCGCCGGCATAAGAGAATTCGTAGCCTGCGCCGTTGATAAAATCCCAGGGATCTTTACCGGAGGGAGAATAATGAGCCCAGTAGTTTTCTGCGAACATGTTTTTAGCTTTTTCTAAGGCCGCGGCATTTAAACGCGAGTCTTCTGAAACCGGGCGAAGGCCATTTTTTTCTCGTTCAATATTGGTGAGCCTGATTACTTCCTGCTGACTGATTGATGAATCAACACCTAGAACACCAGGTTTGTAAATGTTGGCTGTTCTAAAGCTTAGGGATAAAAGCAAAAATAAAATTATATAGACGAAAAGGGCTTTGAAAGATAAGAGGTGGGCTTTTTTATGAGTTTCAGGATGAGGGAGGAAGAAATGCGATAGCTTCATGAATTTTAGTATAACAGTGAATCTGGTTTGGCACTATCACTTTAAATATATGAACTTATGTAGATATCCATTAGGGTTGAGAGCTGAAATAAGAATAACTACCCCAATGGCAAATAGATAGTGCAGACAAGAATTAAGTAAATATTGTGACCTGTGAAAGGAAGTTTTTCTTCTTTTTTTGTTCCAAAATGACCACTAACATCTTTTTTGAAGAATGTGTACTTTAAGCTTTCGCCTTTAACTGATGTAACTAAAATGAAGATTGCGAGGAAATAAAAGAAACCTAATCCTTGAAGTATCGCGGCGTAATTAACATCTCTACGATTTAAAAAAAAGAAAACTAAGTATGAGGTAATGATAAAAATCATACTTGATAAAACGATTCCTAAGAAATTGGCTTTTTTGGGCATAATAAATTTGTAACTTACATTGCTAATAAAAGCAACGCATGTGGGGTCTATGCTTATGAGTACATTAATTCTGTTTCTGTCTTCTTATCATTAACAGGAATATTAAGAGAGAATCCCAGGGCGTTGGCGACGGAGGCTCCGACTTTGAGGCCAGTGTAGGAGCCGGGGCCGGTTGCTACTTCTATACTTTTCAGGTCTTTAAATTCAAGATTATTTTCTTGGAGGATATCTGTAATTAGATTTAACAGGACCTGGGAGCCAAAATCATTATCGGCGGATTTTTCTTTTAGGACTTCCCCACCCTCTTTTAGGGCGACTTCAATTTTTTTTCTATCTGCGGTGTTAATCCAAAGAACCATGCCTAGATTTTACCATTCCCTATCTTTCATTGCGAGCGCAGCGGACTTGTCTCATGTGATTTTGGTCATGCACAAATCAGCTACGACTTGTTATGATAAATTAGCTATGAGATTGCTTAAGTATTTGAAATTTTGGCATTTGCCTAAGAAAATTTGGCTAACTGTTTTGATAATAATAATCGGCATTGCCGGATATTATTTGTGGCCAAAACCGGCGGAAGAACCTATCTTAACTGCAGAAGTAAAAACCGGCGAAGTTAAGTCGATAATTTCTGCTTCCGGGACTCTTGAAGGAACTGACTCGGCTGATCTGCGATTTAAGATTTCAGGAAGACTGGTTAATATAACAGTTAAAGCAGGTGAGAGAGTTGAGAAAGGAGATTTAATTGCCAGTTTGGATACACAGGATTTATCGATAGCCTTGCAGCAGGCACAAAATAATTTTACAGCTAAAGATGCAACAGCAAAGAGAGTTGAAGATGATGTTAAGGATAACTCTGATGATGAGAATTTCACCCAAAAAGAAACGAGGATAGCTGCGCAAACTGCCAGAGATAATGCATATGACTCTATAAAGGCCGCACAAAGAGCTTTTCAGGATGCAAATATTTACGCTCCCCTATCAGGAATCGTGACGAAAGCTGATCCTAATGCCGGACAGAATGTTTCTCCAAGTGATGTAATTGCTCAGATTGTTGATCAGTCTGAGTATGTGTTTGAAGCAGAAGTTGATGAGTCTGATTTAGGACAAATTAAAATGGGTCAACCAGCTAGTATCTCTTTAAATTCTTATCCAGATCAAACTTTTGAGGCTAGAGTTTCGGAAATTACACCGTCTACACAAAGCACTGATTCAGGAGCAACTGTAGTAATAGTAAAGCTAAGTTTAGGGAAGCCGGAAATAAATTTTGTATCTGGATTAAACGGACAGGCAGATATCATTACGAACCAGGTTCAAAATGTGATTGTGATTCCGCTTGACGCTTTAATGGAAAACAATGAGGTTTATGTTAAAAAAGGCGAGAGTTATGAAAAAGTCCAAATTGAGACTGGTTTGCAGTCTGATTTAGAAGTAGAGGTTAAATCAGGACTAACTAGTGGTGATTTAGTTGTTACTAATCCGGCTGCCGTAAAAATTCCCAGCGATGAGGGCTTTAAATTATTCTGATCCAAATGAAAAATTATGACAAATTCGCAGCCACTAATTAAACTCTCTAAAGTTAATAAGGTATTTCAACTGGATGACGATTTGACTTTCCAAGCGTTAAAAGATATCGATATGGAAATCGATAAAGGCGAGTTTGTGGCCATCGTGGGGCCTTCCGGCTCTGGTAAATCAACGCTAATGAATATCCTGGGTTTATTGGATCGACCAAGTTCAGGTTCATACCATTTAGAGGGGATGGATGTATCACATTTAAAAGATGATCACTTGGCTAAACTCAGAAATGAAAAAATTGGTTTTGTGTTTCAAAGCTTTAATTTACTTAATAGAACATCAGCAGTCGAGAATGTGGCATTGCCTTTAATCTATTCGGGTGTTTCGGGATCAGATCGGATAAAAAAAGCTAAGAAAGCGCTGGATGCTGTTGGACTTTCGGATAAATATAATTCCCGACCATCTCAGCTTTCGGGCGGTCAGCAGCAAAGAGTGGCAATTGCCAGGGCCCTTGTGACTAATCCGGATATTATCTTTGCCGACGAGCCGACTGGAAATTTAGATAGTAAGTCGGGGGCTGAGGCAATGGATCTTTTAAAGAAATTGCACAAGGAGGGACATACTATTGTTTTGATTACCCATGATGGTGTGACTGCTAAGAATGCCCATAAGATTATCCGGGTTAAAGACGGGGTTATTACAAATGAGAAAGGTGATGATACAAAATGAATTTACTTGAAACATTAGGATTATCTTTAAGGGCGATTCTTAGAAATAGAATGAGATCGTTTTTGACGGTTTTAGGAATAGTCATCGGAGTTTTTTCAGTGATTATTTTAGTGGCACTGGTAACCGGATTACAAAGTTATATCACTAATCAAATTTCATCTTTCGGCTCTAATTTAATTTTCGTTATACCTGGACAAACAGGAGGTGCAGGACGAGGTCCCGGAGGATCGGTTGTTAATAGATTACAGTTTCAGGATGTAGTTAAGCTACGACGCGAGCTAAAAGGACAGGCTGATGTGACGACGGTTACTCAAAAGGCATCGTCAGCAAAATTTAATAATAAAACTAGTGACAAAATGACTATTTCCGGGGTTGAGGAGTTATATCCAAAAATTGTGACATCGGTGAAGATAGATAAAGGTAGGTTTATGAATCAGGCAGAATCAGAGTCGGGAAAAAGAGTTGCAGTTTTGGGCCCAACGGCAGTTAAAAATTTATTTGGAGAATCAAATCCTCTAGGTAAAATTATAAGTATTGGAAATTTTAAGTATCAAGTTATTGGAGTGACTACTGCCCGGGGAGCTACTTTCGGAGTAGATCAGGATAACTCGGCGTTCCTGCCTCTGGAGGCTGTTAGAAAACAGTTTGGAGTTGAACAGCCGAATGGTATTTATGTTTCAGCGTATAAAACTGAGGATATAAAACCGATTCAAGGGGAGATCTCTAAGGTGCTGGAGAAAAGAATTTCAGCTGATGATTTTACGGTTCAAACTCAGGAACAAGCATTATCAACGATTTCCCAAATTACTGGTGTTTTAACATTAGCGCTGGGAGGAATTGCAGCTATTTCACTTTTAGTTGGAGGAATTGGGGTAATGAATATAATGCTGGTGTCGGTTACGGAAAGAACAAGAGAGATTGGTTTGCGTAAAGCACTCGGCGCAAGAAGTAAGGATATTCGGAATCAGTTTTTGATTGAGGCTTTGACGCTTTCAGGATTTGGCGGAGTGTTAGGAATAATATTGGGCGTGGTGGTGGCTCTGATTGTAAATATTTTCTTCACTACGACTGTGACCTTATGGTCAGTAGCGTTATCATTTGGGTTTTCAATGTTAGTTGGGGTTATATTTGGAGTGACTCCAGCAATCAGGGCTTCTAAGCTTGATCCAATTCAGGCGTTAAGGTACGAGTAATTTTATCTCCTGGAATCTATGTCTCTTGCTAAAGCAATTATATGAGGTGGTGTGATGAAATTTATACCTTTAGCATAGGGTCTTATATTATGAGCGCGACCTAGGAACAAGATGCCTGTTTCGCTTGGCCCTAGTGTTTGCCTTATTCGCTTAGCTATAGCCCTATCTCTAAGTGGAGTCAAAGCAATCATCGCATCGGAATGCTTCTTTACGCGAACGAACTCGCCTATTAAGTCATCGCGGTCTACTGGCTTAAGCATCGCTTCCCGATGACGATAAGTCTCTGCTAATAGCTCATTACTTTCCGTGCCTTTTAGTCTTGCACCTCTTCTTATTAATTCAGCTAATAGCTCTTGGTTAGGGCCTGTATTCATAATATTCAATGCATCTACCCCATCACCATATATTTCCTCTGCTTCAACAGGGTGACTATCTTGATATAGTTTTGTCTGCCGATAATTAATCCCTTGTGTTTCTAAATAATCTTTAATCTGCTGCCAATAAGGTCGAGTGTCTAGCCCAACACCTTGCTGATTCCAAAATTGTTTTAGAACGCCATCTATCCGAGCTTCGTAATTAGTATGCACTATAGGAAAATGATAAACTTTTAATTTTTCTGCCACGTTGCGAATTATATCCTATAGGCATATGGTATTCAATATTTTGCTATAATGGCTTGATGGAAGAAATTCAGCACCAACTTAGAGAATTAAAAGATAGATATACCAAAATCCGGGAGCAGATTGATGCGGATGTTTTAAAGCGCGAAATTAGAGAACTCGAGGCGCTGACAATGAAGGAAGGGTTTTGGAATGATCAGCGAGAAGCCTCGGTTGTCAGCCGTAAATTATCAGAAAAATTAAAAACTGTTCAGGTTTTAGAAGAATTGGGAAGCAGAATTGATAATTCTTTGGAAATATCAGGCGAAGAAGAAATGATTGAGGATTTGACTTCTGAGACCAGGCAGATTGAAAAGAGTTTATCGGAACTTGAACTCAAATTATTTTTATCCCACCCTCATGATGAATCGGAAGCCATTATTTCAATTCACTCCGGAACTGGCGGTGTTGAGGCAATGGATTGGGCCGCGATGCTGGCGCGGATGTATCAAAGATATTTTGAAAAACAAGGCTGGTCTTATGAGGTAACGGATGAATCGGCTGGTGAGGAGGCCGGAATAAAAACGATGTCGATGATTGTGCATGCGCCTTACGGCTACGGTATGCTAAGACGCGAGTCAGGAACGCACAGATTGGTACGGTTGTCGCCATTTAATGCTGACTCTTTAAGACAAACTTCATTTGCCTTAGTTGAAACACTACCCGTTATTGAAGATGCAGCTGAAGTTTCTATTAATGAAGGAGATTTAGAATTTGAGGCGTTTCGATCAGGAGGTGCCGGAGGTCAGAATGTTAATAAAGTTTCTACGGCAGTTAGACTTGTACATAAACCTACAGGGATTGTAGTTACGTGCCAAACAGAGAGATCTCAGCTTCAAAATAGAGAAAATGCCTTAAAATTATTAATGGGTAAGTTATGGGAAAAGCAAAGAATTGAACAATTAGAACTAAAAAAAGAACTTAAGGGTGGACACACTCAGGCTTCTTGGGGAACACAAATCCGGTCTTATGTATTACACCCTTATAAGATGGTGAAGGATTTAAGATCAGAGATTGAGACTTCTAATGCGGAGGCGGTTTTGGATGGAGACTTAGGCCAATTTATTGAGGGAAACATAGTCAAACTTAACTAAAACTGGGTTTGCAAATGCCCAAAGTATGTTACAATAAATTTATGCAGCCACTAAATATGGATGAGGAACAATCAGGTGTTCACAGAATAAAATCAGCGTTAAATTTTAAGCTATTAGTTGCAGTTTTGGTGGTGTCGGTGATTGCTGGTGCAGGCACAGGATATTTAATGTCTTCGGGTAGTACTGGAGGATCAGTAATTCCACTCATAGAAAAAACTCCCGATAATGCTGCACAAGACACTAGAACTTTTAGAGATTTTGCAGAAGGGAAAATTACCAAAAAACCAGCAACAAAGGGTGTCGATAGCTCCGAAGGAACTCACTTACTTGTGCGGGATGGTGCAACACCTGTGGCATTAACTTCTTCAGTTGTTGATTTATCAACCTACGAGGATAAAAAAGTTAAGGTTTTTGGTGAAACGAATAAAGCCACTGGTGCTGGCTGGTTTATGGATGTTGGCCGGGTAGAAGTTGTTCAATAAGTAATAGTTACTAGCGTTTAGGTTTTAGTTATTCTTCTAGATTCTATACGCTAATCACTATAAATTTCATAAAATTATTTAATGTGAAGAGTGTCAGAGATGGCATTTGAAACATGAGAACTCGAGTTTATGCCTCATATTGTTAAGTTTGAAGATATATCGAAAAAATACGGAAATACACTGGCTATTTCTGATGTTAACTTGGAGGTTGAGCCTGGAGAATTTGTTTTCTTGGTGGGGCCATCTGGAGCTGGTAAATCCACACTTTTAAGACTGGTTGCTAAAGAATATGCTCCTTCTTCCGGAAAAATATTAGTTTTTGATAAAGACATTGCCAAAATTAAATCCTCCCAACTCCCCTTTTATAGACGAAAGCTAGGATTTGTTTTTCAGGATTTTAAACTTTTAGATGATAGGACGGTTTTTGAGAATGTGGCGATTGCACTTGAGGTTAGAGGTAAAACAGACGAGGAAATTACAAAAGAAGTAGAGAAGATTTTAAAATTATTTGAGATTTGGTCAAAACGCAATTTATTCCCCAATCAATTATCAGGCGGAGAGGCTCAGAGAACTGCTATTGCCCGGGCAATTATTGGTAAACCAGATATTTTGCTGGCTGATGAACCGACTGGAGATCTTGATCCTCAAACTTCCTGGGGGGTAATTCAGCTTCTGAATGAAATTAATTCCTGGGGGACTACGGTACTTATGGCCACTCATAACGTGGAGATTGTTAATACTCTAAAAAGACGAGTGGTTTCGATAAGAGACGGCAAAATTATTAAAGATAAAAAAGAAGGAAAGTACGAGATACATTAAATTGTTATATTGCTGAATTGTTATGTTGTTAGAAGCAATTTAACCTTACAAGAAGCGATAACAGTTTAACCATTTAATTACTATGAGAGTTTTTACATACGTCGGAAAAAATATTCGCAGAACACCCTATCAGGCTTTGGCTGCAACAATGATAATGTTTTTGACATTTCTAACATTGCTTTTATTTATGCTGATTGCACTTGGGTCACAAAGAATACTTCAGTATTATGAAAGCAAGCCACAAGCAATCGCGTTCTTTAAAGATAATGCAACTCAGGTTGATGTAGAAGCTATAAAAGGAGCGCTTAATCAGACGGGGAAAGTAACTGAACTTAGATATGTTTCAAAGGACGAGGCGCTTCAGATATATAGGGATAAGAATAAAGATAATCCCACTCTACTTGAGTTGGTGACTGCAAATATTTTACCTTCATCGCTGGAGATTTCGACTGTTACTCCGGGGGATTTGAAATTTGTAGCTCAAATTTTGCAGCAAGAACCAGTTGTTGAAGAAGTTGTTGTGCCTGAAGATGTTATTCAAACTTTAACTAAAGCGACCGGGATTATTAGATGGGTTGGCGGAGTGTCTGTGGGATTCTTAGTTGGATTCTCAATATTAGTTATTTTGATGATTATTGGATTTAAGATCAGGATTAAAAGGAATGAGATTGAAATTATGAGACTTTTAGGTGCTTCGACCTGGTTTATTAGAGCCCCATTTTTATGGGAGGGTGTTGTTTATGCTGTTATGGGAGCGACTGCTGCCTGGATTTGCAGCTATGCGATTATATGGTATTTTACTCCATTTATTCAGCCCAGCTTGGCAGAGATTGAATTATTCCCTATCTCTCCGTTTATCATGATTCAGTTATTGCTGGTGGCTCTTTTATCAGCAGCAGTAGTTGGTTTTGTTGGTTCATACTCTGCTGTCAGAAGATACTTAAAGTAATAGCTGCTATGAAACTTATCCGAAATTTTCTTACTGTAATTATTTTCTTA
Source organism: uncultured Gammaproteobacteria bacterium (assembly GCA_964392925.1). GTDB lineage: Bacteria > Patescibacteriota > Microgenomatia > Daviesbacterales > UBA10151 > JACPKO01. The sequence continues at coordinate 3,424 of CAYMRP010000001.1, read as the reverse complement.
CTTATTAGCGTAAGTTTGCTGGCACCTGCAGTCTCAGCTCAATCTTTAGATGAATTGTCTAAACAATTAGTTGAGAAACGGGCAGAGATTAAGAAGGTAGAAGCTCAACTGGCCGATGCATTAGCTCAAGAAAAAACTCTTAGTTCCCAACTTAAATTTATAGATGCTCAGAATAAATTAACTGAACTTAAGATTGAAGAGACTGAATTCCAACTTAAAAAACTTGATAAAGAAATTGATGATTTATCAGGAAGAATAGGCAGATTATCCTCGTCTGTTGACGCAATATCGGAAGTATTATTGGAGAGAATTGTCAGTACATATAAACATTCAAATGTATCTACTTTAGATTTAATTTTTTCATCCGCCGGCGTTACTGATTTACTTGAGCGGCTTAAATATATTGAGGTGGCACAGGCTAATGATAAAAAAGTTTTATATCAACTTCAGGCAACCAAAACGACTTATAATGACCAAAAGTCAGATAGAGAAACAAGACAGGTCGAGCAGGAAAAATTAAAGAAAGATCTAGAAAAGTATACCGAACAATTAGGGCAACAGAAAGTTGCTAAGGAAGAACTGCTTAGGGTCACAAGAAATGATGAAAAGAAGTTTCAGGATCTTTTAGCCAGACTAAGAGCTGATACGGATTCCATTTCCAGAGCTTTAGCTGGGGCTGGAACTAAACTTGGGCCAGTTAAAAAAGGTGAGAGAATTGCCGGTGTTGGTAATTCCGGCTGCTCAACAGGGCCTCATCTACATTTTGAAGTTATGTCCCCTGCCAGGGTGGAAAATGGGGTTATTATTGGTAAAGAAAATAAGGTTGATCCAAAGGGCTTTATTGATTCAGGAAGATTTGCCCGACCTACAGCAAATTATACTGGAGGAGATTGCTCACAAGGAGGCACTTGTCGAATTGGAGATATCACAACTAGATTTGGTCAGGTTTATTTTCTAGGTACTCATTCAGGACTTGATATTGCTGATAATTATGGCTCATCTATCTATGCTGCTGAGGATGGTGAGGCTTATTCGACTCAAGACTCTAAAGCCTGTTACTTAACTGGGACTGCGGGTAAAGGTGTGTTTGTGGATCATAAAAACGGCACTGTAACTCTTTATTGGCATATACCTTAGCCTCATCTTTCAAAATTTAATATAAAAAGTGCTATACTTTTTTAGTAATGCTTCGGGTGGAATTAAACCGATTGAGCATAGCGATAGTTCTTCTTTTTGTCTTCTTTACGGCTGAAAATGTTATAGCTGCAAATGCGCCTAATTTAATATCACCGCCTAATGACTCCAATACTGATAAAACTCCTAAGCTTTCCTGGCAATACGACGGAGAATGTCCAGCGAGTGGGTCGTGCTTTAGGATTGAGGTTGATAATGCCAACGATTTCTCATCACCGGATAAATCCTCGTATACAAATAGTTTGTCATATTCCCCTCAAGGACTTTCAGGGGGCGAGTATTACTGGAGAGTTAAGGCTAGAGACCCGAGCAATAAATGGAGTGAATGGAGCAGTATTTATAAATTTAATAGTGGTTCAACAAATACCTCTTCCCCTCCCCCATCGTCAGAGAATAAATCATCTCCATCTTCAACTAATCAAACAGGCCAAAAAGCCCAGAGTGAATTTAGAATAAGTGATTTACCTCAGGAAATTAATTCTGACCAGGAATTTGAGGCTGCTGTGATAGTCGTTTCACCAAGTAGTTCTAATCAAAATTTTTACCTGAAAGGCGCTTTTAAGAAAAGTGATTCTTCAAATTATTTTGGGGAAACTTTTTCCGGAGAATGGGTTAAAAACGGAACAACATATTCTAAGCAATTTAAGATTACGACAAATGCTGAGGGCAAATGGGAAGGCAAAATTAAAGTTAAGCCGGATCAAGAAGACTCAGGGTTTGACGGAACTGGTGAATATATTTTTAAAATTGCCCGGTATTCTGACTCAGGCTCAGGGCCAGTTTGGAGTAATGAGGTATCAGTTAAAATAAATGAGGTATCCACTCCTGAGATATCAGAGAATGATGAAGAGGAAGCTTCTGAAGAAATTGAAGAAGACCAAGAAGTCGTGATAAAAAAAGTTGCGGCTCCTTCCAGAACGTATGAAATTAAAATAGCCTCAGTTGCGGGCGAGGCAACAATGAGCAATAATATCAGCTTAGAAGAACAAACTAGAGTTCTTGAAGAAAAAAGGGTTAATTGGTTGTTAGTATTTTTAGGAATTGGGATTGCTGTAGGAGGAGCCGGGTATACTTTTTTGAGAATTAAAAAGATAGATCTATTTAGAAGAAAATGAAGAAAATTATTACAAAATCAGCTGAGGAAACAAAAGAGTTTGCCCGGAATTTTGCCAAGGATTATTTAAAAGGCGGAATTCTGGCTTTGTCTGGGGAATTGGGAGCCGGTAAAACGACTTTTGCTCAGGGATTTGCTGAAGGTATTGGAATTAAAGACCGAATTGTTTCTCCGACTTTCTTAATCATAAGACAATATCCAATACCTGGGCAGACTAATTTTTTTTATCATATTGATTTGTACCGGCTTGAGAATATTGATATGAAGAATTCAGGGCTTGATGAGATACTTACGGAACCTGCAAATATAGTACTTATAGAGTGGGCTGATAAGCTGGGTAAAGATCTGCCTGAAAAAATAGTGAGAATACAATTGGCTGCGGTTTCCGAGGGTGAGCACGAAATTACTGTCTAAGTTACTTCTTTAATTGACGATTAGTCCAAAGTGCATTTGCTGTTTCTTCTTCAGTTTCTTTTCGAGAAAGTTTTTTGAACATTAATCCGCCTGGAAGAATTCCAGCTAAACCTAAGCCCAGTAAAGGCAAACCTGTTTTAGGTAATTCTTTAATAGATGTTTCAATTTGACCAACAACTTTTGGATGACTGTTGTCTATTTTGTAGCCTAATACTTGAGTACCTGTTGTTGTGGTGTAAATATATGTTGTAGTTGGCGAAGGTGATGGATTGTAATTATTAATAGTAACGTTTGAGCTTGAAGATGAAGAACTTGAGGAGTTCCCACCGTGTACTTCTACATTTTGATTATTGTTTTGATTTTGAGTGTTATTTTGATTTTGGTTTTGGTTCTGTTCCTGAATTTGTGTTTGGCACTGCATTTGAGAGTTGATCATTTTGATTACCTGGCCTTCTGCACAGATGATAGAAGGGCTTGGACTTGGAGTTGGTGTAGGTGTAGGACAATTTAATGGTTTTGAGTAGTCTTGATCATGGTAGTTGTGGCCATATGGTGGGCACGGAGTTGGGGTTGGAGTTGGGGTTGGAGTTGGGGTTGGAGTAGGTGTAGGTGTAGGTGTTGGAGTAGGTGTTGGTGTTGGGGTAGGTGTTGGGGTTGGAGTTGGGGTTGGAGTAGGTGTAGGTGTAGGTGTTGGAGTAGGTG